>CAYFKR010000050.1:0-2658 GCA_964343835.1 uncultured Fibrobacteraceae bacterium | reverse complement strand
GGTGCATATTCCGACGAAGCTGGACACCCATTCCGGGTGAAGTTGGACGGGCGTTCCGACGAAGGTGGACACCCGACGAAGGCGTTGGCGACGCTGGGTCTCACTTGTCCGATATGTCGCCCTTCGTCAAGGCGGCGCGACGTTTTCTCATGGATTCTCCCTGGAGCTCAATGCGATGGGCGCCGTGTACGAGGCGATCGCAGATCGAGTCGGCCACGGTCGGCTCACCGATATAGGCGTGCCACTGCTTGACCGGCAGTTGCCCGGCGATGACCGTGGGGCGGTTGGCGTGACGGTCTTCGATCACCTCGAGTAGCTCACGTCGTTCGGTGTCGCCCATCGGCGCCAAGCCCCAGTCGTCGATTATGAACACGTCAGCCTTGGCCAGACGCGCGAGCAGTCTCGGGTAGGAGCCGTCGGCGCGCGCGGTGGCGAGCTCGCCGACCAGCCGTGTAACGCGTCGATACAGGACCGAGTGGCCGAGCCGACAGGCCTTGTTGCCCAGGGCGCTGGCCAAGTAGGTCTTACCGCTACCGGTCGGTCCGGTGATCAGTACGTTGCGAGGCTTGGCGATCCACGTGCACTCGGCCAGCCTCTGGATCGTTGCGCGATCCAATCCCCGTCGGCTGCGGTAGTCGATCTCTTCGATGCAGGCCGCCTTGTCACGCAGCCGTGCCAGTGCAAGACGGCGCGTGAGGCCTCGCGACTCTCGTTCGGTCCACTCGCGCTCGACCATCATCGCGACGCGCTCCTCGAAGCCGAGCGCGTCGAAGTCGTCGGGGCGCTCGAGCTGCTCGACAAGCGCCCGGGCCAAGCCGTGCATGCGCATGCCGGACAGTTGTTCCATGACTTGTTGGCTCATTGGTTCTTCTCCTCTCAGTGGTAGTAACCGGGGCCACGCACGTTGACGTGGTCCACGGGCAGTTCGAGCTGGACAGTCGTCGGCAGCGGCTGCTTGTCCAACTCGGTCTTCAGGATCGATGCGATTGATTGGTAATTGATCGAGCGGATCGCGATGGCGCGAGCACACGCGGCCTCGACGCGCGCGCCACCGTAGGTCTTGGCCAGGTTCATGATGCCCATACAGCTACGGAAGCCCTGCTCGGGATGGCGCCGGCGCCGCATGATGTCGCCGGCCACGGCCTCGGTTCGTGGGCCGATCGTTCGTGCCCAGTCGAGGATGCGAGACGGCGTCCACTGGGCATAGCGCCGATGCGCGGCCGGCATGTGCTCGTCCTTGGTCGCTGGACGCGACCTGGCACGCAGTCGCCGCGCGTGCGTCGTGACCAGACGACCGCGGCGATACACGGTGACCGTCGACAGCGTAGCGCGCACGTCGACGCGCTCACCGACCAGCTGATAAGGTACGCTGTACAGGTTCTTGTCGAACTCGATGTGGTAGTCGATGTTGACGCCGACGTCTTGCTTCCACTCGGCGATTTCAAAGCGAGAGGTGGGCAACGATCGTAAGGCCGGGCGGTCCAGGTCGCGCAGCAGGTCGGCGCGCGAGGCCTTCATGCCGGTAAGCGGACGCTCGTTGAGCTTGGCCAACAACGGGCGCATCGCCCGGTTCAATTCGGCGATGCTGGTGAAGACCTCATCGCGCAGCGGCGCCAGCACCCAGCGTTGGATTTGCTGGACTGCGTTTTCAACCTTGGCCTTGTCCTTGGGCTTGCGCACCCGCGCGGGCAAGACGGCAAAATCGTAGTGCTCGGCCAGATCGAGATAGGCGCGATTGATGTCGGCCTCATAGCGGTCCGGCTTGGTCACGCCAGACTTCAGGTTGTCAGGTACTGTGGCCGCCGGTACGCCTCCCAGGTGTTCGAAGGTGCCGATGTGAGCGCCGATCCACGAGCGCGAGTCCTGCCCCTGGCACGCCTGGGCGTAGATGTAGTCGCTGGCGCCCAGTGTGGCCACGAAAATCTCGGCCTCGCTGACCTCGCCGCTTTCGGGGTCGAGGATCTCGACGGTCATGCCCGAGAAGTCGACGAACAGCTTGTCACCGGCGCGGTGGTGCTGGCGCATGGACACCGCGAGCTTGCCCTTCCAGATGTTGTACAGCTCGCAAAACCGCGAGTAGGAGTAGCCGTCACCATCTTCGCAGCGATACTCGAGCCACAGCAGCATCAATGTAACGCCGCGTCGGCGCAGCTCGCGGTCGACGGCCTCGAAGTCCGGCAGCCGACGTGACTTGGGCTTGTCCCCCGTACCGAACAGCCGAGCCTCGAGCTCGGCGTCGTCCATGTCGGCGGGCAACGGCCAGGCCAGCCCGGCCTCACTCGCACGGCGCTCGATCTTGGTCACCGTCGTCGGCGACACCCCCACCGCGGCGGCCACGGCACGGGCCGATTGGTGATGGCCGTGAAGCAGCCGTAGAATCTCGCGTGTCTGGCGCATGCTAACCCTGCGTGCAGGCATGTGGTGTCCTCCCTGGTTGTGGTGATTGGGGAGGGCACCTTTTGCCTGCGGCCGTGAGCTATCCAGCGCCGCCTGTGCCTTTCTCTGAGCCTGGCCCGATCAAACCCACCCACGGCTGCGTGGGTGTCCACGTTGATCGGAATGCATGTCCACTATTGCAGGAATGCACGTCCACCTTCGCTCGGAATCGCTGTCCACCTTGCCTCGGAATCGGTGTCCACCTTCGGTCGGAATCTGCAC
>CAYFKR010000049.1:0-2817 GCA_964343835.1 uncultured Fibrobacteraceae bacterium | reverse complement strand
GGGACCGGCGCGCGAAGTAGTAGTTGATCTCGATGGCACCGAGCGTGTTGCCCTGCCGGACCCCGCGCCCGTTGCGCTGCTGGAGCGTGGCGGGCTCCCACGGCAGGTCCAGGTGGTGGATCGCGCAGGTCCGCCGCTGGAGATCGATGCCCTCGTAGGCGATGGCGTTGGCGATCACCACGTCGTACTTTGGCTGCACGCCCTCCTCGGGGTCCCCGTTGAAGGCCCGAGCGATGCGCTGCCGGTCGGCGGCGGCCTTGGCCGTCCGGGCGTTGAGCACGGCGATCCGCCCCTCGGGGATGCCCGCCTGGACGAGCACGGTGCGGACCCAACGGTGGGCGGCGACGTTGTCGACGAAGACGATGTGGCCGCAGGTCCGGTTGGCCGCCACCCGCTCGGCCAGGGCGTCGAACTTGGGACTGTGGGCGTCGTTGGCGTTGTCGGCGGTACGCCAAGAGTAGCCCTCGTCGAGCTCGGGGTGGATGGCGACCAGCGCCATGCGGGCGAGCAGGCCGAGGATCTGGGCCTTGGCGGACGGGTCCGTCGAGTCGAGCGCGTCCTCGATCTGCTGGACGTAGCGGTCGTACTTGTCGTCCTGGTCGTCGTTCATGTCGACCTCGACGACCTGGACCGTGGGCTCGGGCAGCTTCAGGCCCACGTCCTCGGCGGTCTTGAACTCGCTGTAGCGGAAGATGACCTCGCGGAGCTCGTGGAGGTTCTGGAAGCCGGTCACAGCCGACCGCTCGACGACCTCCATCTTGGTGTCCACGACCGGCCGCAGCTCGATGCGCAGGTAGCGGTCGATGAACTGCTCGGGGTCGCGGATCCCCATGCGCGACCACGCCTCGTGGTCGATGAACTGGACGAGGTTGTAGAACTCGAGCGGGCTGTTCTTCGCCGGCGTGGCCGACAGGAGCACGATGCCGGAGCCGCCGGTGTGCTTGCGGACTGCCGCGGCCCGAAAGTCGAGCTGCCACGCCCGCTTGGAGCCGGTGCCCGAGGACCCCATGAACCGAGGGACGCCGCCTTCGCGCTCCTCGGGCAGGTACAGGTTCTTGAAGTTCTGCGCCTCGTCGATGATCAGCAGATCGACGCCGATGTCGTCCCAGGCGATGCCGGGGTCGTACTGCCACGACTCCGGCAGCTCCATCATCTCGGCGACCCAGGCGGCGACCCCCTCCTTGAGGACGGCCTCCTGGCGCTCGGAGAGCTTCTTGGACTTCTGGGCGTTGCGCTGCCGGAGCTTGACCTCCCGCTGGATGGCCTCGGTGCGCTCGGCGTAGGCGCGGATCGCGTCCTCGTTCATTCGCGTCCGCCCGAGCGCGGTGTAGGTGAGCAGCACCACGTCGAACTCACCCGCCTGGAAGCGGGTCCACTTGCGCGCCCGGTCCTGGGGCGTGTCGGTGGTGGAGGTGACCAGGCCTTTGCGCTTGCCGCGCGTGACGACCTTCTTCTTCGAGCCGATGACCGCGATCCGGTAGTCGGGCAACACCCGGCGGATGTCCGCCTCCCACTTCCAGACGATGGAGTTGGGGACGAGCACGACCGGGCGCCGCACCCAGCCCTCCTGGCGGGCGCGAGCGAGCACGGCGATGCCGGTGTAGGTCTTGCCCACCCCCACGTCGAAGGCCAGCAGGCCGCCCCGGTTCGAAAGCAGGCGGCGTGCTCCGGCGACCTGGTGGGGGTGCAGGCGGATCCCGTCCTTGACCCAACGTGCCACCCGCAGCGGCTCCGAGGAGTAGGACGGCGCGACGTAGCCCTTGAAGTGCCGGTTGTAGGCCTCCTCGACCCGAGCGCGCCGGTCGTCGTCGGAGCCCACCCAGGCACGGAAGCTGGCCTCCCACTCCCGGGCCTTCTTGAAGCGGATCTCGTCGTTGATCCAGCCCAGGCACCATCGAGTCTCGGGGGCCACCGCGCGGGCCCGGCCGATGTCGGCGTACTCGACGCCGGTGACGCGCACCAGCCCGTCGGCGCGCTCCAGGGCGATGCCGCCATAGCGGGCGTTCAGGGTGTCCGAGAGCCAGCCCTCGACCATGTCCAGCGCCACCCAGCCCTGGCGCGGCGAGACGCCGTCGATGTCGTCGAAGACGGCGGGGGCGATGGCCTCCAGCAGCCGTCGCGCCTGGGCCGCGGCGACCCCATCGCCCTTGCGCGCGCGCTCGGCGGCTCGGTCGTGGCGGGGCCACAGGTGCCCGGAGAGGTAGTCGTCCGTCGGCAGGAGCTGGTCCCAGTCCTCACCGTCGACCGCCCAGCCCACGTCCACCATCGTCTCCAGGACCGCGTCCTGGGTCTTGAGCGAGCCGCCCTTGTCCCGGTGGAAGGCGAGCAGCTCGGCGACAGTGAGGCTGCGGTGGGTCCGGTACAGCATCTCCGCCTGGGCGACCACGTCGTCGGGCCGGCCGGTGTAGCGGGGCTGGAAGACGGGCTCGTGGGCCAGGCCCTCGATGAGCTTGCCCGACTTGTTGAAGGCGGCGAGGAAGCGCTCGGCACCGGTGAGCCCCTTCTGCACGAGCTTGCGGAGCTTGGCGTCGGCCCAGGGCGAACCGTGGGCCTCCTTCCAGGCGAGCAGCGCGTCGTGGAGCTCACGCCAGAGCATCGCGGGCTCGCGGGAGTCCTCGGCGGTCAGTGCGGCGAGGTAGGCGTCGACGCGCAGGCCGAGGGTCACGGCTGCGGCAAGGTGTGGCGCCAGCCCGGCGATGTCGGCCTGGACCTGGCGGGTGAGCCCGGCGCGGGACCGCGACGGCCCGGACTTGGGCTCGTCGACCTGGATCTCGCAGGTGCCGCAGACCTTGCGCTCCACCAGGTCGGGGAGCCGGG
>CAYFKR010000048.1:0-2882 GCA_964343835.1 uncultured Fibrobacteraceae bacterium | reverse complement strand
GTGGCGGTCAGGGCCACCACCTTGAAGGTGCTCCAGACGGCGCCGGCGACCGTGGAGTCGGCCAGGGTGGGCACCACCACGGCGTAGTCGTCCTCGACGAGCACGGGCACCGAGGTCACGTAGTCCCAGCCGGAGGCGGCCATGGCGGCGGCGTTCTCGATGAGGGCGGGGCCGGCGGTGTCGGGCAGGGGCGTGGCGGCTTTAGCACTGGTGCCGAACTCACGGTACACTGCGTACTCGACGATCTGGTTCGCCTGCCCCACGAAGTCGTAGCCGCTGCGGCGCCACTGGAGGCGAACCTGGCGGCCCTGGTCGTTGGGCACGTCGGAGATGGAGGTGATGCGGGCGCAGTCGTTGAGCCATTCGAGGGACAGTTCGGAAAGGGTCGACAGCCCGGAGACGCTGTACCCGAGGGTGGCGCGCCAGTAGAGCGAGCTGTTGGTGGGCGTGTCGAAGTGGAGCCACGATCCCGTCCAGCTCGCGGCGGGCCACGTACCCCAGGTGGTGTTGTTCAGCTCGAGGTCCACGATCCCGGTACGGGCCGATCCGACGACCCGGGCCGCCACCACGGGCAGCGTCTCCGACTCGACGGTGAGGGAGCGCCCGATGCTGCCGGCGGAGATCAGGGCGCGGTCCTGGGCCAGGGCCCAGGACTCGATGTAGTCGTAGTACTGATAGTCGACGGACACGAGGGCCGCGTTGCCCGCCACGGCCATGGCCCTGGGCGAGCCCTCCAGGTCGGCGCTGGTCTCGAGGACGGGCGCGGACGTGTCGGTGACGTCCCAGACCTGCAGCGTGCTGTCGGCCCCGGTGATGGCCAGGTGATCGCCGGTGAACCGGGCGTCGCGGACGGTGAGGCCGGAGGCCATGGTGGACAGCAGGACCGGCGCGGCGGGATTGGACACGTCGATGACCTTGGCGCCGTCCGACGTGCCCAGGAAAACGAGGTCGCCGGAGGCGTCGAGGGATTGGATGGTGGCGCCCACGTCCAGGCTGGCGAGTTCGGCGGGGTTGGTGGGGTCGGAGACGTCGAAGGTGAGGAGCCGGGTGCCGCCCGAGGCCCAGCAGTGGTCGCCGGACATCTTCACGTCGTAGATGCTGCTCGTCGTCGTGTCGGAGCCGAGCAGCGCGGGAGCGCTCAGGTCGGTCACGTCGATCAGGCGGATGGCCAGGCCGCCGGCGACGCAGGCCACGTCGCCCTGGACGTCCACCCCGTAGGTCGTGCCGGCGTAGGTGCCGAGCAGGGTCACGTAGGACGTGCTGATGGTGTGGTAGATGCGCAGGCCGCCGCTGTAGTCGGCCACGAAGGCGTGATCGCCGCGCCCGACCACCTGGTAGCAGTAGCCGGGGGTGTCGTGGGTGGTCCCGCTGGGATAGCTGACGGCGGGGACGGCGGTAAACATGAAGCCGAAGCCCCCGGAGCCGAGGGCCGTGTAGGCCCGGTCGCCCCGTACGTCGATGTGGACGGGATGGTAGTAGGAGTAGCCGCTCGCGGTGCGGGTCGGCTCCATCCACTCGGCCGCGTCGAGGATCCGCAGACCGTCGCCGAAGTCCGCTACGAAGACCTTGTCGGCGGTGGGGGCGGCTCCGTAGACGGCGCCCGTGGTGTCGTAGGTGTGGAGCAGGGTGGGCGAGGTGTAGTCGCCGATGTCGAAGATGTGGAGCCCGTCGGCGCCGGCGGACAGGTAGGCCCGGTCGCCGCGCACGCTCACGTCTTCCAGGGTGCTGCTCACCACTGCCGTGCCAACGATGTAGGGGTTGTAGGAGGTATAGGCGTTGATCGCCACCAGCCCGTTGCCGTCGTCGGACACGAAGACCCGGTTGCCGGAGACGGCGACCCCGTTGGCGAACCCCGGCGTGTCGACGATGTCTTCCAGCACCATGTTGGTCGGGTCCGAGATGTCGATGACGGCGAGGCCGGTCTCGCCGGTGGCGACGTAAAGCAGGTCGCCGTCGACCACCGCGGCCAAGGGCTCGTCGAGGGCCGCCACCATGGAGTCGGCCAGGACCGGCGCCGTGGGGTCGGACACGTCGATGGCGTACAGGCCGTGGGTGCCGAAGCACACGTAGGCGTGGTCGCCGGCCACGTCCAGGCCCACGGCGTTGCCGAGGGTGAGGAAGAAGCTCAGGGACGTGGGGGCGGCGGGGTTGGACACGTCGTAGATGCGCAGGCCGGCGTTGTGGTCGGCGACGTAGGCGGTGTGGCCCTGGACCCGGACCTGGTAGGCGACGCCGGGGGTGTCGATGCCGCCGAGGAGGGTGGGGGCGGTGGGGGTGGAGATGTCGACGATCTGGAGGCCGGAGTAGGTGTCGGCGATGTAGGCCAGGTCGCCGTGGAGGTCGATGTTCTGGGCCTTGTTGGGGGTTAGGAGGTGGCCGAGTTGGGTGGGGGTGAAGGGGTAGTGCTGGAGCTGTTGATCTGTGGTGTTCCAGTCGGCGGTGGTGGTGTTGCTGCGGTAGGTGGTGGTTGAGAAGTCTTCGACGTAGGTGGGTTGGGCCGCCGTGGGGGCGGCGAGGGTGAGGAAGGCGGTGGTGAGGGCCAGGGCGGTGAGGAGATGGGTGGTGGTCATGGTGGCTCCGTTGGACGAGTCTGGGGCGTGGGCCTTGGACGGGGTCGACGGAGGGGGTGTTTGGGGAGGGAGGACGACGACCCGCCGAGACCGACCCCACGGAACACCCCCACCCCGGATCGGCGGAGGCTTCCCGACGATCACTCCATCTCGAGGATGTCCTGCACGCAGAAGGCGACGTCCCGCCTGAGATCCGTCCGATCACGAGCCGTCTTGAACAGCAGCGTCCCCATCTCCTTGGTCATCCTCCGCGACATCCGCCTCTCCAACCTCCCCCTCACCATCTCCAACTCCCGCCAAACCTCCCGCCCC
>CAYFKR010000047.1:0-2993 GCA_964343835.1 uncultured Fibrobacteraceae bacterium | reverse complement strand
GCGCTGGCGCGCAGCTGGCCGATCATCTTGTGGTCGACGTCGGTCAGCGGGCGCTCGCCGGCGACCGCCCAGGCCGTCTTCCAGGGCACCTGGAAGCCGTCGACTGCGTGGTGCACCAGCCCGAAGCGATAGGCGGCCTCGATGAGATCCGCGCCCCACGGGGCGGCCTTGGCCACCTGGACGGCCGTCGGTCTGGCGGCCAGCCCGAGGGACGCCAGGAAGGCCTGAGTGCGTCGGGTGAGCCGCTGTAGCACGGCCTCAGCCTGCTCGGGCAGCAGGGGGAAGGCGATCTCCCGGCGCGCCAGCATGCCCTCGATGTCGTCGAGCACCGACTGGACGTAGGTCGAGTGGTGCAGCTCGAGGTCTCGCCAGAGGTCGCGCAGCGCCTGCTCCGGGAAGTCCTCCTGGTGGCTGTCGTCGCCGGCGGCCTTGAGGGCCTCGCCGGCGCCGGCCGCGAAGTGGGGGGCGTAGCCGCGCACGCCCAGCAGGGCGTCGATCGTCTGCTGGAAGACTCCGGCAGGGACCGCGGCCAGATCGGTCTCGAGGATGGCGCCCATCAGCCCTCCAGGTAGATGCGGACGAAGCCGGCCGGCATCGCCTTGGCGGCCTCGCCCTCGCGCCAGCGGAGGTGCTCGGGCATCGGCGGGGTGGGGGAGGGGTCGCCGGCCTCACTGGGCTGGCTGTCGTCGACCGTCTCGGGCTCGGCGTTGGGCCGTTCTTCGCCCCCGTCCTGCTCGCCCGGGCCTTCGGTCGGCTGGCCCAGCCCGCTCGCGGCCATCTCCTGCTGCAGCTTCGCCTGGGCCACCTGCTGCTCAAGGGCCAGCTCGGCCTGCGCCATCGGCTGGCCGATGGTCTTGGGCAGCTCCGCCCACCGGTAGGGCCACGGGTCGCGCCCCTCCTCGAGGCGGGCCTCGTTCTGGCTGATCCAGCCCCCGTCGAGCCGCTCGCGGCGAAGCCGGACCTCGAGCTCTTCCTTCTCGTCGTCGATGCCCGCCCAGATGCACATCAGCTCGGGGTCGCCGGCCTGGACCACCGGGGTGAGGAACCGGTCGCAGATGAAGTGCCCGTTGTTGAGCAGCCCGTCGGAGCGCTTCGCGCGCTGCTCTTCGTCGCGGCTGGGCTCCGAGAGGGCCGAGCCCTGCCCGGGGCCGCGCTGAGTCAGGTTCAGACTGCCGGCGTCCTCCGAGTAGAACGACGCCACCAGCATCGCCAGGTGGTGGTTGGTCTCGGCGAACTGCATCTGCTGGGCGCCCACGCGGGTGGGGAGCACGTTGAGGCGGGCGCCCGTCGGCAGCGGCAGAAACGGGATGCGGTGCTGGTTCTGCGCGCCGCTGTGCTGGGTGCGCAGCACGTTGACCATCGACACGAGGTCCTCGGTGCGAAACGACCCCTCGATGACCCCGATGTGGTTGGCCAGGCCGTTGCGGTAGAAGTCGAGGACGTAGCCGATGCCGAACAGGTAGATGGCCGACGCCACCCAGCTCGCCTCGGCCGGCGAGCGCCCGAAGCCCCACCGGTCCAGCCGGCTCGACGGGTTGGCTACCCCCAAGATGACGTCGCGCTGGTCCAGCCAGGCGATCGGCTCCATCGAGTTCTCGTCGCCGATCTGCACGTAGGCCAACGTCGAGATGTCGATGCCGCGCTCGCTGAGGTGCCGGTAGGCGAAGTCGAAGTTCTCGACGCTGCTCGCCTCGGCCGGGTCGTAGCCGATGCCCAGCTGCCGCTCGCCGTTGACCTTCACCCACCGGTCCGCCCACAGGTCGACCGGCAAGATGCTCGCCCCGTCCACCGGCACCATCTGCAAGGGCCGCGTGCGCGTGCTGTCCCACACCACGTTCAGCGCCGCCCGGTCGATGCTCAGGTGATCGTCCAGAAGCGGAATCACCACGCTGTCGAGGGCCGGGGCGAAGACCGGGTGCGGGCACTTCAGGATGCGCTCGGCCCGGCGGATGCGCGCGTCGAGGCCCTCGACCTGGTTGGCGTCGAAGTCGGGCTCGTGGTGCCGGACGTGCACCACCTTCCAGCCCGGCTGGTGCCGCCGGCCGTCGTGCCGCCGGGTGAGCGCCCGGATGCCGTCGCGCCGCCGCTGGTGGATCGCCGCGTTGATCATCGAGCTCTCGCCGATGCGCCGGCAGGTCTCGAACGACAGCGTCCCCGGCGGCTTGGTGCGCCACTGGTGCATCGAGCCGTGCATCCGGGCGTTCGAGCCCAGGTGCTCGGTGGTCCGGGGCTGCACCAGGTCGGCGATGGCGGAGGCGAGCGCAGGCCCGAGCTGGGCCTCGGCAAGGGCGCCGTGCCGCAGCACCTCTGCGTCCGGCTTCGGCCTGCGCTTCTTCTTCCGGCGGCGGGCCATCGGCTACGCCTCCGACGGGAGGGGCCCGGTCAGCGGGGTGGTGTGCGGCATCGGGAGACCTCTGAACGAATGCTCAGGTCGGCAGGCTCCCGGAAGGTTGGGGTGCGGGCAATTCTGGGCTCTCGACCAAGCGCAGCTGCCGGCCGTTCGGTGCCGCTCTCACGAGGGCGCGGGCCAGACCTGGCGTATCACCGACAGTCGCAATTGATCACAGCCCTGCGATCACAATTGGCCGTAGCCCCTGCCGTTCCTCAGTTCCTCTGCGTAGAGTGACTTCCCGGAAGCGCTGGTGCTCGCCCGAGGGCATCCTGCAAGGTGACGGGCATGAATCGCCCCTGCGACATCCTGCGCTCGGCGGGGCTGGCCGTGGCCCTCGCGGCTTGCGCCCCGACGGACGAACCGTCCGCCGCTCGGGACGGCGGCCCACCCGACGCGGCGGCGCTCGACGAGGGAACCTCGGACGCGGCGGTCGCACCGCCGGACCAGGGCTCCGATCCGCTGGCGTGCAACGGCGCTCGGCACCTGTGCGACCGCCCGCTGTCCGAGGTGACCTTTCTGCTGGGGCACAACGCACACGCGGCCCGGCCTCCCTTCAGCCGCTTCGCCGCCAACCACGAGCGATCCATCGAGGCGCAGCTCG
>CAYFKR010000046.1:2807-3323 GCA_964343835.1 uncultured Fibrobacteraceae bacterium | reverse complement strand
GCCATCGGCGCCCTCGCCGCGTGGCACGAGCAGCGCAATGGCCGGCCGGTGAGGCTCTTCTGGCTCAAGGACCGGATCTTGGAGCTGCGAGCCAGCCCGCGCACGTCTGCCCCGAGGCCTCGCAAGCGCCGCCCCGGGGACGTGGCCAGCCCCGAGGTGTACCAGCGGATGGCCGAAGACTGTGACGGGACCTGGGCCTCTCTGCTGGGGAGCAAGACCGGATGAAGCAACTGAGCGATGCCATGCGGGCGGTCGCGCCCGGCTCGTGGTTCGACATGGCCCTGCGGGATCAGCGGCCGGCCGCCGGCGAACAGGCCGACGTGCCGACCAAGCCGATCGCGGAGGGCCGCGTCCCACTCGACTTGCTGTCGCTGCGAGTGGAGGCCGTCGAGCGCCCCAGCGGCCGGGTGTCCGAGCTGCGAGCGGATCTGCCTGAGTCGGCGGCCACGTGCCGAGCCTGCCGTGGCAGCGGCGAGCTGCGGGTTCGAGACGGCGACTACGACTACGTGGGCGTTC
>CAYFKR010000046.1:1944-2779 GCA_964343835.1 uncultured Fibrobacteraceae bacterium | reverse complement strand
GCGACGGGTGTCCGATCTGCGGGCTGGTGCGCCGGGTGGTCGGGCTGCTCAACCGCTCGGGGCTGCCGGCCGGGGCACGGCGCCAGACGCTGACGGCCATCGACTGGGCGGTCTTCGGCGCCACCAACCCGAAGCGGGCGATCTGGTCGACGCTGCAAGGGGAGGGGGGTCTGCTGCTCGTCGGGGGTGTGGGCGTCGGCAAGACCCACATCGGCCGGGGCATGGTGCTGCGCCAGGTGCTCCACGCCCGGCCGGCTCGCTGGGTCTCGTGGCCGCGGGTGGTCGCTGAGCTGAAGGCCCAGTTCGACAGCCGCGGGGAGGACCGGCGCGCCCTCATCGCGGAGCTGGGCGCCTACAAGGGCCTGCTGGTCATCGACGAGGTGGGTGAGGCGGCCTCGAGCACCGTCTGGGCGAACGGCGAGCTCTACAAGCTTCTCGACCTGCGCTTGCAGGAGGCCGTCGAGGCGCCCCTGGTGCTCACCACCAACGTGTCGGTGTCCGAGCTCGCCGAGGCCATCGGGGAGCGACAGGCGTCGCGCATCTTCGAGCTGTGCCGGCCGCTGGCCCTCAACGCGCCCGACTACCGCCTGCGAGGTGGCCGATGACCGCGGGTGTGATGACCGCGCGTCACCTCGAGGCGCGAGAGGCCGAGACCTCGGTGCTCGGCGGGGTGCTGCTCGACAACGCGGCCCTCGACAAGGTGCGCCCGGTGATCTCGGTCGAGGACTTCCATGCCCACCGCCACGGGGAGATCTACCGGGCGATGGTGCGCCTGGCCGAGCTGGGCGAGCCCGTCGACCACATCACGCTGGTGCAGCACTTCGAGGACGTCGTC
>CAYFKR010000046.1:0-1921 GCA_964343835.1 uncultured Fibrobacteraceae bacterium | reverse complement strand
GCGCCTCGACGAGGTGGGCGGGCTGGACTTCCTGCTGGGCCTCACCGAGGCGTCCGCGACCGCGGTCAACATCGAGCACCACGCCCGCATCGTGCACGACGCGGCAGAGGTCCGGCGGCTGATCCGTGCCTGCGACTTCGTGTCGCACAAGGCTCGCGGCGGCGACTACGACGACGTGAGCACCCTCTTCGACGAGGCCCAGCAGGCCGTCTACGAGATTGGCGCTCAGCGGGCGAGCAAGACGTTCACGCCGGCCCGGGTGGCGCTGAGGGCTGCCGTCGAGAAGGCCCAGCGGGCCTACGAAGTGAAGAAGGTGGTGACCGGCACGCCGACGGGCTTCACCGATCTGGACGCGAAGACCGCCGGCTTCCAGCCGGGCGACCTGGTCGTGCTCGCTGCCCGCCCGGGCATGGGGAAGACCGCCCTCGCCCTCAACATCGCCAGCAACGCCGCCCGCCAGTGCGAAGGCACCGTCGCGGTGTTCAGCCTCGAGATGCCGACCACCCAGCTGGCCGGCCGCATGCTGGCCAGCGAGGCCCAGATCAGCGGCGAGCGCATGAAGACCGGGCACCTCCAGGGCGGCGACATCGACCGGATGCTGCAGTCGGTCAAGGTGATGAACGACTGGTCGCTCCACATCGACGACACCGCGGCGATATCGGTGATGGAGGTCAGGGCCAAGAGCCGGCGGCTGGCGGCCGATCGCGCGCTGCCGCCCTTGTGCCTCGTGGTGATCGACTACCTGCAGCTGATGAAGGGCCCGGCCCACATCCGCAGCCGGGAGCAGGAGATCTCCGACATCTCCCGCAACCTGAAGGCGCTGGCCAAGGAGCTCGACGTGCCGGTGCTGGCGCTGTCCCAGCTCAACCGTGGTGTCGAGAACCGGCCCAACAAGCGGCCCCAGCTGTCCGACCTGCGAGAGTCGGGGGCCATCGAGCAGGACGCCGACATCGTCATGTTCGTCTACCGCGACGAGTACTACCGCGAGGACTCCGAGGATCGCGGCATCGCCGAGCTCATCGTCGGCAAGCACCGGGCCGGCTCGACGGGCACGATCAGGCTGCGGTTTCGCAGCGAGTACACCCGGTTCGACAACCTGATCAGTGACGACTCGCGCCAGACGAGGGTGCGTTGGTGACGCCCCGTCGCAGTCCATACCGCGGCCCGGGCGAGCCGCTCACCGACCGCCAGGCCGAGGTGCTCAGCTTCTGCATCGGCTACCTCGAGGCGCACCAGCGGACACCCTCGACGCGCGACCTGGCCGCCCACTTCGGCTGGCGCTCGGCCTACGCGGCCTGGAGCCACGTCCGGACGCTGGCGGGCAAGGGCTACGTCGAGCTGGGGAGCGGCCGCAACTTCCGGCTGCTGTACGACGCGGACGGCGTGCAGCTGGCCGTCAGCGTCGTCCAGGTCTTCAAGGGCGACGTCGCCGGCGCCGGCGAGCCGACACGCTCCCTGATCGACTGGGACAAGCCCGGCGCTGACACCGACGAGCGGGTGGGGGACGTCGATCCCCGCGCCGTCGAGACCCTGATCAACTGCCACCGGCGCCAGCGCGGAACGCCCGCGCACCGCCTGGCTGGCCACTACCTGCTCACCCACGGCCGGCGCGCGCTCCTCGAGATGGAGCTCGACGCGCCCTCCACCCGAGGAGCCAGAGCCACCTTCGAGGCCGCGTGGCGCCTCGTCGTGGCCGCCCTCGGGGCGGACGTGCGGTGAGCGCGAGGAGATCGAGATGGGGATGACCCTACGAAAGGCGGCTCCGCTGATGATGGCCGTGCACCGGCTGCAGGCGGCGACGCGCTACGGCTACGAGGACGCCGAGGCAGTGGCCCAGGCGGTGCGCGACGGCGAGCTGGTGCGCAACCACACGCTGGCTGAGCTGCTCGAGGCCAACCGTGCGATGCGACAGGCCCGGCGA
>CAYFKR010000045.1:0-3364 GCA_964343835.1 uncultured Fibrobacteraceae bacterium | reverse complement strand
CGGAGACGACCCATGACCCGTTCGACCACCGATGATCTGACCCCCACGCAGCGCCTGTCCCTCCTCAAAACCTCATCCGCCTGTATTTCCGAGATGGGAGAGCTCGCCTGAGCCGTTGGTCATGGCCTTCAGCCAACCTCCCCGCGCTGCTGTCGGTGGAATTCATTCAGGAAAGATTCGCAGAAGCGATGCCTGCGATGCCCATCAGCACGAGCAGGCAGACCGGTCCATCGCCGAGAACCGCACTCGCCATGTCGCGTGATCAAGCAGCTTCGCGATAATACCGACTATGAAGCCCACCAACCATGGCCCGCCGCCTGACCGGCCCGTCCTCCGGCGGCTCGACGACCCTCCCATCCGGCGCATCCTTCCCCAACCCAAGATGCGTCCGCGCCTCATGGTAGTATTCGAGATACCTGAGCAGTACCCGCCGAGCATGCCGCTCCCCGAGCAGGATCGTGTGATCCAGGCACTCCCTCTTGAGCGTCCCGACCACCCGCTCGCAATACCCGTTCTGCCACGGTGACTGCGGACTGATTGGCAGATCCTCGATCCCCATCTGCTCGAGCGCCTGCTTGACCTCGTCGCCGTACACCCCATCCCGATCCCGCACCAGGAACCGCGGCGCCTCGTCGAACGGAAACGCCTGGTAGAGCTGCATCGCCGTCCATCGCGCCGTCGGCCAGGTGGTCACATTCACGTGGATGATCCGCCGCCGATCCAGCGACAGCACCACGAACACGTAGAGTGTCTTGAACCACACCGTCGGCACGGTCAGGAAGTCGATGGCCGCCGTCTCGTCGAGGTGGTTTCGCAGGAACGTCTTCCAGGTCTGGGTAGGGCGCCCCCGTCGCTTGAGCATGTAGCGGGAGACGGTCGCCTCGCTCACTGCATAGCCAAGCATCAGGAGTTCTCCGTGGATGCGGGGAGCGCCCCAAGTCGGGTTCTCGCGGGAGATGCGCTTGATGAGTTCGATCAACTCGGGGGAGATGCGTGGCCGCCCCGGCTCCTTCGGCCTGCTCTTCCGCCGCCACCAAGCTCGCCAAAGCGACCGGTGCCAGGCGATGACGGTCTCCGGGCGGACCAGCCGCAGTGGACGTCGCCAGCCTGGCCAGATCCGGCTGAGGATGACCCAGAACAGGCGGTCGGAGGTCGTGAAGGCCGGTTTCGGGCTGCGCCTCTGGAGAACCAGGAGTTGTTGGCGGAGGGCCAGGTTCTCCAAAGCGAGGGAGAGGTGGGGGCGGAGGAGGTCGAGCAGGGTGTTCAGGAGGAGTTTGAGCATGATATCAGTCTATCGTCCTTGTGCGGCAAGGCCTTAGGGGCGCTGAACACCCGATTGCCAGCCACCGGTCAGGTGAAGTTATAAAGAGTTTACGAAGTTTATCGATCTTGACTAAACTCGCTAAGGTTCTTATAATTCCGCCATGGACCCGATTAGAAACCCCTATGCCCCCGGTGCGGGGACTCCGCCGCCAGAGCTCGCTGGACGCGACCAGTTCCGCGAGAAGATCCATATCGCCCTGGAGCGGATCAAAGCGGGGAGGCCCGCGAAGAGCGTCCTGATGGTCGGTTTGCGCGGCGTCGGCAAGACCGTGCTTCTCGACCAGCTCCGCAAGGATGCCGAGGCCTCCGGAATCCAGACCATGCGGATCGAAGCCCCCGAGTCCCGATCCCTGCCCGCCATCATCGCTCCCCAGCTGCGCCAGACCCTATTGAAGCTGTCGAAGAACGATCAGGCCAAGGACCTGGCGAGCCGGGCTCTCAGGGGCCTGGCGGGATTCGTCGGCGCCCTGAAGCTCAAGTACAACGATATCGAGGTGGGGCTGGATCTCGAGCCGGAGCCCGGGTTGGCCGACAACGGTGATCTCGAGCACGACCTGCAGGATCTTTTCGAGGTCGTGGGAGAAGCGGCGTCCAAGGCCGGAACGGTGGTGGCGCTCTTCATCGACGAACTGCAGTACGTCGAGGAATCCGAGCTCGCCGCTCTGATCACCGCACTGCACAGGACCTCCCAGATGCAGCTTCCGGTGACCCTGGTCGGTGCGGGGCTACCCCAGTTGCCGGGCCAGTTCGGCCGAGCGAAGTCCTATGCCGAGCGCCTGTTCGACTTCGAGACCATCGGTCCCCTTTCACCGGAGGATGCACGAGAGGCCCTCGTGACTCCCGCTGAGCGGGAGAGCGTGACCTTCGAAGAATCGGCCCTGAGCCGGATCGTGGAGCGGACCCTGGGCTACCCGTACTTCCTGCAGGAGTGGGGGTACTATTGCTGGAATGTGGCGGACGGCTCGACCATCACATCGGACGATGTCGTCGAGGCCTCCCGGATCGTCACGGCTTCATTGGACGAGAGCTTCTTCAGGGTGCGATTCGATCGCCTGACCCCTATGGAGAAGAGGTACCTGAGGGCCATGGCGGAGCTCGGCTCGGGACCTCACCGGTCCGGAGACATCGCCCGGGTCATGCAGAAGGATGTCCAGAGAGTCGCACCGACTCGAAGCCTCCTCATCCGCAAGGGAATGGTCTGGAGTCCGAGCCATGGCGACACGGCCTTCACGGTGCCGATCTTCGACGAGTTCATGCGACGGATCATGCCGGACCGGGATGGGGGCGAGGGCGACTCTTAATCTCTGTTTGGGGTTCGTACAGCGTCCCACTCGGGGAGCCACGCTTTTCTAATCACAAATATTACAGCATGTTATGTGCCCCGGCCCCAGCGGCCGGGCTTTTCGTATGTGGCGGACGGGTTGGGGTAGGGCTAGAGCTGCACTTATTAGAAGCGCGGCCCCTAGTCTCGGTTTCGCTCCTGAATCACGCACCTTTCGGCGAATTCAGCCCCTACCCTCTCTCAGACTCTCGAATTCTGTGCTTCTCTGAGAGGTCTAGTTAACGCGGTAACTCCTTTGATTCCAGGGCGGACGAATAATAGAAGGCACAGCCAACTCCTCCCGGCCATCAAACCGCTGGTTGAGAGTCCCTCCCCATGAACTTCTCGAACCAGCCCAGAATCGGTTCAGACGCGGTCCCAATCCAATCGTAAGCCGCCATGCGGTTCCTCAAGTCGTTCTTCTGCTTCGGCAGTTCGAGCCACATGAGCTCCTTCTCCACGGGCAAATCGTCATAAACACCCGTGACAAAGGCTTCGTCCAGGTATGCGTCGTTTCGGTTCTGGATCACCAAGGTGGGCACGGTCACTTGCTTCACATGGGGACGCCAGCTCGTCTCGTTGAAATCCATCTGGGTGCGCTTCATGATCGCTCTGGTCGTGCTATTGACAAGGAAGCCCGGCAGGCCCATAGCGTTCACGAAACAGGTGAACCGCCCCGGGATTGCCGGAGACTCCATTTCCTGAGAGGATGGGGTCATG
>CAYFKR010000044.1:0-3590 GCA_964343835.1 uncultured Fibrobacteraceae bacterium | reverse complement strand
ACGCGGTCAGGTGGGGTATCCAGCGCTGGAAGCCCTTCTTGAAGCGGTAGGCGCGGCGGCGGTCGTAGTTCTTCTTGGAGATCCGCAGCCCGGCCAGGCGTCCGAAGGGGTTGCGCTTGCGACGGCGCCTTCGCTCCCCAGCCTCGTCGACCCGCAGGACGCCGAGCGCCTTGTCGCCGGTGCGGGACACAGCCGCCGCCTGGAGCAGCCCCCCGCCCGAGGGGGCGACGGCGGTATCGGCGGCTTGGTCCACGGCGAGCTGGAGCGCCACGACCTCGCCCTCGTCGAGGACCTCGCCGGCCTCGGCCTTGCCGAGGGCCTGCTCGACCCTGGCGGAGAGGATCACCACCGGGTCGTGACCGCCGGCGTCGTCGGCTACCCGGTCGGCGGCCTCGAGCACCGCCCGCAGGGTGCGCGCGGCGCTGGCAGGGCCACCGGGCGCCGCCACGTCGGGCTCCACGGGCGTCGCCGACGCGGCGAGCTCCAGCCCGGCGGGCAGCACCAGCCCCCTCGACGGTGTGTCCTCGGGTCGCGCCGCGCGGGTGCCGGCCGGGGCCAGGCTGGCGACGGGCGCCTCCACCCCCGGGTCCTTGACCCGCTCGGCGTAGAAGTCGGCGATCCCGCCAGCGGCATCGGCCAGCGCCTTCTGGAAGTCGTCGTCGGCGAAGGCCTCGGCGGTGAGCTCGGCCAGCCGCAGCGCGCCCTCGCGCTCGCCGGCGTCGTCGCTGTCGGGGTCGTAGACCTCGTCCTCCATCGAGCGACCGGCGCTCTCGTTCTCGCGCTCGACCTCGTCGACCAGGTCGCGGAAGGTCCACCGGCCCGGCCCCTGGAGCGCGTCGCGGGCGGCGTTGAGCGGGTAGCCGGACGCGCCCGGTCGGACCTTGGTGACCAGGTCCACCACGACATCGGCCTTGAGGTTGCCTCGCTGCGAGGCCGCCTTGAACTGGAACAGCCCGCCGAGCCGCACGTAGTAGGCGCCCTGCCGGTCGCCTGGCGGGCGGCGGTACGCCTTGACGCTGGCCTCGGTGCCGGTGGACCAGCGCTGCCCCACGGCGACCCGGGAGCCGCCTCGGCGGCTGAACATCGGCTTCACGTCCTCGCCGTTGAAGACGAGGGCGACCCCGCGCAGGTCGTTGGCGGCGAGCAGCTCGCGCAGCCGGTCCTCGAGGCTGACGTGCTCCTGGCGGGCGTAGTCCCACACCAGGTCGAACTCGTCGGCCACGTCGAACACCGTGATCCGCGTGCCCTGGAGCCGGGGCGCGTCGAACACCTCAACGTCCTGGTCGGCGCCCTTGCTCACGGCGAGGTTGTCGAGGCTGTGCAGCTCCCAGCGGAAGGTCGCGCCCAGGATCACGGCCTTGGCCACACCGAAGCCGCCGGCCGCCTCGTCGCTGTCGCCGGCGCCAGCCTTGCCCGACTCCCCGATGGTGAGGAAGCGGGTCAGGATGTCTTGCGCGTTCATGCCCACCCCGTTGTCTTCCCAGGACAGGGCGCGGCGCTCCGCGTCCCAGGTGACGGCGAAGCGGCCGGTCCCAGCACGCGTCTTGCGCGACCGGATGGCGGCCTTGATGGCGTCGACCGAGTTCTGCAGGGCCTCGCGCGTGGCGAGCACCGGCAGGTCGCCCGACTGGTACAGGGACGCGGTGAGGAACCGCCAGAGCTTGCCGACGTTGGCGCCCGGCCGACCCACGGCCTTGGCCTCCAACGCCTCGACGAGCTCGTCGCGTCCACCGAGGGCGGTCCGCAGAGCGCGGTGGTCGAGCCGAAGCCGGCCCCGCTGGCGTGCGGGGGCCTCGGTGGCGACGGCGCGCAGCAGCTCGTGCTGGACGGCGGCCCGCTCGGCGACCTGGCAGGGGCAGCGCTTCATGAGCGCCTCCACGGCGCAGCTCTCGCGTCCTTCGTGGTGGTTCGTGCGCCCGAAGGCCGACGAACCGCTCCAGATCGGCAAGCTACAGGCACCGATCACCCCCCGAGGGCGGCGCGCAGCAGCTCCACCGCCCCGGCACCACCCCCGAGCCCGAGCGCCGTCAGCCCCAGGGCCAGCTTCCATGCGCGGGTCTCGACCTTCTCCACGCGCTCGCCCAGGACTTCGACGGCCTCCATCAGCTCCCGGTGCCGCTTGGCCGACGCCCTCTCGTGGGCCTCGGCCTGGGCTTCGAGGCGGGCGAGCCGCTCGCGCACGGCCACCAGGTCGGCGTCGAGCCGGCCCACCCGTCCGGTGTCGGCGGCCGGCTGGGTCACGCCACCACCGCGCTGGGGAGCCGCACCGGCTCGTCGGCGAGGTTTGGGTCGTTCACGATGGCCATCCGCCGCCGGATGATCCCGACGTACAGGTCGAACTGGCCTGCCCAGGCGTGCCACTCGTCCCCGGTCTTGCGCCACTCGATGTGGCTCACCGGGTAGGGCTTGGTGGGCGGCGTGGTCCGCCGGAAGTGCGCCGGGGCGAGGCGGGCGTAGGTGGTGAGCAGGTCGAGGTAGGGCACCCGCGCGGCGCCGTTGGTGGTGAACATCGCCCGGACCCGCGCTGCGTGCCGCTTGGCGAACTTCGGACCCTGCTGGACGCTGGTGTCGTAGAGCAGGGCCATCGACCGCTCGGTGGCGACGCCGAGCGCGTTGGCCGCCTCGACGGCGCCCTGAAAGTGGTGGCCCTGGCGGGCGAGGCGGTTCTGCACCTCGATGAACACCGGGTCGCGGCCTGCGGCCTTGAAGCGGCCGACCCACGGCTCCCGCCACAGCACCGTGCCGCCCACGGGGGCCAGGCTCGACGCCGCGGTGACCTGGAGCAGCTCGCGCCAGTGGGGGCCGAAGGTGGCGACGAAGCGCTCGGGGTCGGTGCGGTGCATCTCGGCCAGCAGCACGCCCAGGTTCCCGACCTTCTGCGCCCACTGGATGATGCCGAAGGACAGCCCCGCGCCGTCCAGGTTGAGGTTGAGCGAGTCGTGCTTGCCCTCGTGCTTCGATACGCGGGCGATCACGCGGTCCATCCACTCCATGCCGGCCTCCACGGCGCGGGTGACGGCACTCCGGCCGGGCGGGGACGCCAGGGCGATCAGCGCCAGGACGCCCACGCCGGCGGCGCCGAAGAGCAGGGCTGGCGGCGGCTGACGGCTCACGTTGCACTCCCAGCCAGGACCGCCGGGGGAGGCGGCGGGCGCCGGGACAGGACGGCGAGGACCGCGAGCAGCAGGGCGAGCAGCACGAGCACTACGCGGCCTCCTTCTTCCGGGCCGCGGAGAGCAGGTCCCGCGGGATCTTGCGGTCCCACCAGTAGGTGCCGGCCTGGGCCAGGTCGGTGAACTTCAGCTCGGAGGCGGGCGCGAGCTCGAGGAACTGCTGCCAACCGGCGAGCGTCGGCGGCAGCACGAAGCCCGCGAGCAGGCGCCGGCCCGACGCGACGTGCAGCTTGCCGTCGAGAACGGCGGGCACCTTCTGCTGGTCGGCGTACCAGGAGCTCGCCTCGGCCATGCGCTCGATCACGCGGCCGCCGAAGCGCTCCCAGGTGCGGGCCAGCCAGGAGTCCGAGGCCATCGTCCACCCGAGCGACGGCCACGAGCCCGAGTAGCGGAGCTGGCGCTGGACGTGCTCGGCGA
>CAYFKR010000043.1:0-3792 GCA_964343835.1 uncultured Fibrobacteraceae bacterium | reverse complement strand
AGAGCAGGAAGTACAGCGATATCAGGCCGCCCGCGCCGCCGAAGACCGACCCGATGCGGCCGAAGAAGTGCAGCGGCGACGTGCCCCGGGCATACAGGAAGTAGACGGTCAGCAGGTCCAGGAAGCCGTTGAGGAAACGGTCCCAGCCGTACTTGGTGACGCCGTGCTTGCGGCGGTGGTGCTTGACCGGCATCTCGGTGACCCGGAAGCCGTCCAGGTGGGCCAGCGCCGGCACGTAGCGGTGCATGTCGCCGTACAGTCGCACCCGCCGCGTCACCTCGCGGCGATAGGCCTTCAGGCCGCAGTTGAAGTCGTGCAGCTTCAGGCCGCACATGCGGCCGGTGGCCCAGTTGAACACCTTGCTGGAGTTGTTCTTCAGCCAGCTGTCCTTGCGGTCCTGCTTCCAGCCCGAGACCAGGTCCCAGCCCTCGTCCAGCTTGGCCCACAGCCGCGGGATCTCGGCCGGGTCGTCCTGCAGGTCGGCGTCCATGGTCACGATGACCGGGGCGCTCGCCGCCTCGAAACCGGCGGACAGGGCCGACGCCTTGCCGTAGTTGCGGGTGAACTGGATGGAGTGCAGGTGCGGGTAGTCGGCACGGAGGCGGTCCACGGCGTCCTGGGTGCCGTCGGTGCTGCCGTCGTCCACCAGCCAGATCTCGTAGGTGCGGTCCATGCCCGTGACCGCCTCGTGGATGCGGCGCACAAGTTCGGGCAGGGAGTCGGCCTCGTCCAGGGCGGGCACGACCACCGAGAGGTCGGGGGCCGGGGCGCCGTCGTCGTGCACGGTGGGATCAGTCACGGCTGCGTCTCCTGGCCACGACCCAGGCCGTCTCCGCAGCCAGCCCCTCGGCGAAGGGCACGGCCGCCTTGTAGCCCAGGTCGGCGTGGATGCGGGCCGGGTCGGCCCACGTGTCCCGGACGTCGCCCTCGACGCGGTCCAGGTAGTCGATGGTCGGCACCAGGTCCGGTGCCTCCTTCTCCAGGCAGGAGCGCATGGTCTCGAGGGCCTCGGTCAGGGTGATGCGCGCGCCGCCGCCCACGTTGTAGACGGCCCAGGAACCCGGCGCCCCGACGGACAGCAGGTTGGCCCGCACGGCGTCGGCCACGAAGGTGAAGTCGCGGGTCTGGGTGCCGTCGCCGAACACGGTCCAGGACTTCCCGTCCGCCGCCGCCTCCAGGAACTTGCGGAAGGCCATGTCGGGACGCTGGCGTGGACCGTACACCGTGAAGTAGCGCAGGCTCGACGTGGGCACGCCGAAGTTGGCGCTGTAGAGCACACACAGGTGCTCGGCCGCCAGCTTGGTCACGCCGTAGGGCGAGAAGGGCTGGGGCAGGGCGGCCTCGGTGACCGGAAGGTCGGTGCGGTCGCCGTAGACGGAGCTGCTGCTGGAATAGACGAAGCGCACCAGGCCGTCGGCCACGCGCGGATCCTTGCAGGCCTCCAGCAGGTGCTGGGTGGCCTGGACGTTGCGGTCCAGGTACTCGCCGAACTGGCCGCCCCAGCTGGCGCGCACGCCGGCCTGGGCCGCCAGGTGGAAGACGGCGCGGGCGCCCGCCAGGAGTTCCACGGCGTCGACGTCGTTGATGTCCTGCTCGAGGAAGGTCATGCGGGGATGGTCGACGAAGTGCGAGAGGTTCTCGCGCTTCAGGGCGGTGTCGTAGTAGTCGGTCACCGAGTCGATGCCCGTGACCTCGCAGCCCAGCTCCAGCAGGGCCTCGGTCAGGTGGCTGCCGATGAAGCCGGCGCAGCCGGTGACCACCACCTTGGCGCCATCGGCCAGCACCTCGGGGAGGCGGGCGTCGGGCATGCCCTCGAGGATGGTGTCGCGCTTCCAGTCCATGGCGGTCTCCCGGCTCAGTCTGTCAGTGGTCGTTACCGGCCCCGGGGCCGGAGGGGTTCGTCTCGCCCGCGGCGAGGCCGGCGATGGCTTCCTGCATCTCCGCATTGGGCGCGCCGAACCGCGCCTTCCAGCGCTCGTGCACGCCACGGCACCCATCCAGATCGTCCAGGGAGCGATGGATCTTGAACAGGAGTTGGTACAGGAGGGCCCGATCGGGTTCCTCGCCGATGCGGCGGTCGACCCACTCGGCGGCCTTCCGGCCCGCACCGAGGCTGGTCATGCCCGTCGCCACCTGGTAGAGCACGCTGTCCTCGTCCCGGGGGGGAATGCGGCCCGCGATGCGGTCCATGTGGGCGACGGCGTCGTCGTGACGGCCGAGCTCCACCAGCACCATGGGGTAGATGTCGGCCACCATCACGAAGGTGGGGTCGAAGCTCTCGGCCACCTCGAAGGCGGCCTCGGCGAAGCGCAGGCGCTCCTCGTAGGCGGCCTCGTCGTCCAGGGGGATCTTTCGCGCCTGGTCCAGGTACTCGTAGCCGGCGCGGATCAGGCCGGCCGGGTAGTTGCCCGCCAGGTAGGTGGCGTTGTGGCTGTAGTGGATGTCGGTGCGGAAGTCCTCGAGGATCGTCCAGAGGTCGTCCACGTTCCACTCGCGGTCCTCGAGGATCTGGGTCGGATCCCCGCCCATCAGGGGCACGGGGTCGAGCCCGTTGAGCTCGGCGAAGCGGCGGCGACGCTCGTCGGTGTCGCCGGCGAGGGTCGCGCGGTAGTCGTACACGCCGTAGGCGTTGGCCAGCATGCGCTCGGCGTTGACCGACGGCATGCCGTTCTCGGTCTTGCGTCCCATGAAGCGGTAGGCCAGACCCTCCATCTCCAGCATGTCGAAGTACCGGGCCATGTTGTCCTGGGGAATGGTCACGGCGAAGAAGATGGGTCGCCTGCCGAAGGCCTGCTGGAGGATGTCGTTCACCATGTAGTCCTTCACCCAGACGATGGTTTCCTCCCCCGACTCCGGATCCACGTAACGCACCGACCGCAGCTCGTCGATCTCCTGGTCGGAGTACGAGGTGGGCATGGGCGGTTCGCGCCGCTTCATCTGCTTGGTGTACCAGGGCAGGTTGATGAGGCTCAGGTTCACGACCGTCACGTCGCGCCGGAAGCCCTCCACCTCCTGCATGTACCACAGCGGGAAGGTGTCGTTGTCGCCGTTGGTGAAGACGATGGCGTTCGGGTCGAGTCCGGCCAGCAGGTTCCAGGCGTACTCGTGGGCCACGCGGCTCTGGGTGCGGTCGTGCTCGAACCACTTCACGTGGCCGGGCCACACGGCGGGCAGGGCGGCGATGATCACCAGCAGGACGGCCAGGCCGGCGGCGGCGGGCTTGATCGGCAGCGCGGCGACCTTCTCCCCCGCCGCGAGCTCGCGACGGGGCTTGCCCAGGGGCCCGTTCAGGAATCGCGGCAGGGCCGCGGCGCCCAGGCCGATGAACAGGGCGGCGAAGAGGAAAGCGGCCGAGTAGAAGTAGTCGCGGTCGCGGACCTCGTGGTCGGTGAAGTTCAGGTAGAAGTTCAGGATCTCGCCGTTGACCAGGTAGTTCACCAGCATCATCAGCGTGATCTTGCGGTTGCGCCACAGGCCGTGCACCACGCCCAGGAAGGCCAGGAACAGGGGCACCGCGAAGACAGACACCCGGTTGATCAGGGCGTCCTTGGTGTCCAGCCAGGTGAACTGGTTGAACAGGTAGTCGTAGTAGTAGCCGATCTGCCAGCCCAGGTCCGCGCGCCGCTCGAAGGGATTGATGGTGGGGTACTGCTCGCGGCGCAGCACGGTCATCAGGGTCTCGAAGTCGGCGGGGTGGGTCTGGTTGATGGCGGGATCGAGGCCGGCGCGGATCATCATGAACAGGTGCACCGACACGCCCAGCAGGAACACGCCGCAGGCGGTCAGGATGAC
>CAYFKR010000042.1:0-4391 GCA_964343835.1 uncultured Fibrobacteraceae bacterium | reverse complement strand
GTCGTCGTCATCGTCGGCGCGGTTGAGGAACACGATGTCCTCGGCCTCGGTCTCTTCGTCGTCGGGCCCGAAGGGTTCCTTGCGTCCGTCGTCAGTCATGGGTCACACCTCCGTGTTCGGCCGATCGATCGGGAGCCGCGAGGCTGCCGACCACCGTGGCCGCCAGGGACAGGACGAATCCGGGAATCATCTCGTACAGCTGCGTCTTGAGGGCGGGCACGTTGTACCACACCAGCACCGTCACCGTTCCGGTGATCAGGCCGGCGAGCACGCCCGTGCGGCTGGTGCGCTTCCACCACAGCGAGAGCAGCAGCGGGGGGCCGAAGGCGGCGCCCAGGCCCGCCCACGCATAGAGCACCAGGGAGTAGACCAGATCGTCGGCGGTCCAGGCCAGCAGGAACGCCACCGCGCCCACCCCGAGGGTGGCCAGGCGGCTGATGCGCAGCAGGGTGGCCTGGTCGGCGTCGGGGGCGATGAGGCGGCGGTAGATGTCCTCGCTCACGGCGCTCGCCGAGGCCAGCAGCTGGGAGTCGGCCGTGGACATCATGGCCGCGATGGCGCCGCAGATCATGATCACCGCCAGCCACTCGGGCATGAACTCGCGGGCCAGCAAGGGCATGAGCTGCTCCTGGTCGGCCAGCACGCCGCCCAGGGCGTCGGGGCCGAAGAACGCCAGGCCGGCCAGGCCCACGCCCACCGCGCCGGTGAACGCGATCACGGCCCAGATCACGGCGATCACGCGGCCCTTGGTCACCTCGTCGGGAGAGGAGATGGCCATGAACCGCAGCACCAGGTGGGGCTGGCCCATGTAGCCCAGGCCGATGGCCAGGCTGCCCATCACGGCGCTGGCCGCCGCCCAGCCGGTGGCGCCGGGGGCCCACGACATGGTGGAGCCGCCCAGGGCCGTCAACCCCTCGGCCACCTCGCCGATGCCGCCCAGCTCGTGGATCACCGCCAACGGCAGTACCGCCAGGGTGAAGAGCATGATCACGCCCTGCACCAGGTCGGTCCAGGCCACGGCGTACAGCCCGCCGGCCGCCGTGTAGAACAGCACGAGTACCGCGCCGATCAGCATGCCCTGCAGGGGCGACAGGCCGAGGTAGACGTTCAGCACCTTGCCCGCGGCGAGGAACTGGGCCGCCACGTAGAAGGTGAAGAAGAACAGGATGATGGTGGTGGCCACCAGGCGGATGGCGCGGGTCGTGTCGCCGTGGCGGGACTCGAGGTAGTCGGCCACCGTCAGGGCCTCGAGCCGTTCGGTCTCGCTGCGCAGGCGGCGCGCCACCGCGAACCACGAAAACGCGATGCCGGTCACGCAGCCCACCGTCACCCAGAACGCCGACAGGCCGGAGACGAACGCCACGCCGGGCAGCCCGATGAGCAGCCACGCCGACTCGCCGCTGGCCCGCTCGCTGAAGGCGGCGACCCAGGCGCCGAGCCTGCGGTCGGCCAGCAGGTACGAGTCCAGGCTGCGGTTGAGGCGGACGGCCGCGAACCCCACCACCACGGTGATCAGGACGTAGACCACGAAACCGATCAGCAGGGGGTTCATGCAGGCCTTCCGACGGGAGTGGCGCGAGGCGGGAACGGAGCGAGTATAGGGGAGGCCCCGAACGGGCGACAAGAACGAACCCCGACGGTCCTTGCTCCCCCGACGACCCCCGGTTACGATTCCCCGACCCGGAGGAACCCCATGAGCCGCGCCAAACGACATGCCCAGGCCTTCGTCTTCGATCTCGACGGCACCCTGATCGACTCGGGCCTCGACATCGCCCTCGCCGCCAACCACGCCCGCGGCAGCTTCGGGCTGCCGGTGCTGCCCATCGACCGCGTCATGGGTTTCATCGGCGACGGCGTGCCCACCCTGCTGCGCCGCGTCCTGGCCGACGAGCACCCCGAGCCCGACGCCGCCCTGCTGGCCGACGCCCGCACCGCCTTCGACGACCACTACACCCGCCACTGCCTCGACAACACGCGCCTCTTCCCGGGCGTGCTGGACGTGCTGCGCCGCTTCGCCGCCCGCCCCCTGATGGTGGCCACCAACAAGCCGGCCCGCTTCACCGACCAGATCCTGGCGGGGCTGCACGTGGACGGCGCCTTCCGCCGCGTGATCTCCGGCGACCAGGTCGCCAACAAGAAGCCGGACCCCGAGATGATCCACGCCTGCCTCGATGGGCTGGACGTGCAACCTTCCGACGTGGCCGTCGTCGGGGACAGCCTCAACGACATCCGTGCCGCCCGCGCCGTGGGCGCCGTGGCCGTGGGCTGCACCTTCGGGCTGCGGCCGGCGGCGGAGATCGTCGGTGAGAAGCCCGACGTGGTGCTGGACGCCTTCGCGGAACTGCCCGACCACTTCGCCACCCGCGACACCGCCTGAGGAGACCGTCGTGACCGAACGCATGCCCGCCCTGGCTCCCTGGCCCCTGGAGACGCTCCTCGGCCGCATCGCCCTCGAGGCGGAGCGCGACGGCCGCATCTTCGACCTGCCCCTGTCCAAGGCCTGGCGCGCCGAGCCCGACGTGGACCTGACCAGCGAGGTCATGGGCCACCCCGTGGCCACGCCCCTCGGCCCCGCCGCGGGTCCCCATACGCAGCTCGCCCAGAACATCGTGCTGAGCTGGCTGACGGGCGGCCGCACCTTCGAACTCAAGACGGTGCAGATCCTGGACGAGCTCGACATCCCGCGCCCGTGCATCGACATGGCCACCGCCGGCTACAACGTGGAGTGGAGCCAGGAGCTGAGCCTGGAGGAGTCGCTGGAGGAGTACGCCAAGGCGTGGCTCATGCTCGGCATGCTGGGCCGCTGGGAGCCGCTGCGCGAGAAGCTGGGCGACCCCGGTCCGCACCTGTTCGAGGTGTCGGTGGGATACGACCTGGAGGGACTGCGTCACGAGCGCATGGCCGGCTTCCTGGACGCCATGACCGACGCCGGGGCCGTCATCGACGAGCTGCGCGGCCGCGTGCCCGAGCCCTTCCGTCACCTGGCCGACGTGGACGTACCGTCGTGCATGGCCCACAGCGCGACAGTCAGCACCTTTCACGGCTGCCCGCCCGACGAGATCGAGTCCATCGTGCAGCACCTGATGGTGCGCCACGGCCTCGACGTCACCGTGAAGCTCAACCCCACCCTGCTCGGCCCCGACCGGGTCGCCGAGATCCTCCACGACCGCCTGGGATGGACCGACCTGCGGCTGGTGCCCGAAGCCTTCGAGGAGGACCTGAAGTGGGAGCGGGCCCAGGAGATGCTCATGGACCTGGACGCCTTCGCCCAGGCCGAGGGGCGTCGCTTCGGCGTGAAACTCACCAACACGCTGGTGGTGGAGAACCACAAGGGGCTCATGCCGGGCGATCGCATGTACCTGTCGGGCCAGGCGCTCCACGCGCTGTCGGCGGCCCTGCTGACGGACATGGACTGGGCCCTGCCCGGCCTGCTGCGCCTGGGCCTGCGTGACGACTCACCGTCGCCGGTGGCGTTCAGCGCGGGCGTGGACAAGGAGAACGTGTCGGATCTGGTGGGACTGGGACTCGTGCCCGTGACCATCTGCAGCGACCTGCTTCGCCCCGGCGGCTACGCCCGCCAGACCGCGATGCTCCGGCAACTCGTCTCTGACATGCGCGAGGCGGGCTGCGCCGACCTGGCCGCCTGGCGCGCCCACCGCGACGCCGAGGCCCGCACCGCCGGCCACGACGGCGCCGTGGCCGCCTACGGTGCCAAGCTCGCCACCGACGAGGGCGCCGCCCGCTACGCTCGCGCCGCGGTACCGCCCCCGAAGACCAACGACCGCACCCTCGAGCTCTGGGACTGCAGCAGCTGCCACCTGTGCGTGACCGTCTGCCCCAACGACGCCATGATCCGCCTGGCCTCGCCCCGGGAGCTGGACGACGTGCTGGAGAAGCGCTGGCAGTACCTCTGCCTGGCCGACCTCTGCAACGACTGCGGCAACTGCGAGACCTTCTGCCCCGAGACCGGCGCCCCCAACCGCGACAAGCCCCGCCTCCACCTGCTCGACCGCAAGTGGACCGGCGGCGAGGGCGCCTACCAGCTGGTGCCGGGAGCCGACGGCTTCCTGGTGTGCGGCGACGGAGCGGCGGGCGAGGTGGGCGCCGTGGTCAACGGTCCGGGCGGTCTGCCCGTCCGCCCCGCCGACGTGCCTTGACGGGGGCGGGGATCCGGTTATCGTGAGGCGGAATCGCGACCCGATCCACTCATGACCGGAGACGCCCCATGACCGCCTCGCAGCCGTTGTTCAACTCGTTCGGCCCCGCCGAGACCATCCGCGTGACCCCCGATCAGGCCACCTCGTCCGGCCTGCTGGCCTGGGCCCGCGACTTCAAGCTGGGCACCGCCGGCTACCGCGACCTGCTGGATCCGGACGACCTCTACGGCGCCG
>CAYFKR010000041.1:2712-4458 GCA_964343835.1 uncultured Fibrobacteraceae bacterium | reverse complement strand
GTGGCGCGACCACGACCCAGGCACCTACGGCGCCACCACGCTGCGCGACGCCCGCATGGTGGAGCGCAACGGTGGCGCCACCGCCCTGGTGCTGACCGGCTCGCGCCGCGGGGACGCCGCGGTGGCCATCTACGAGAACGCCCGCACCTTCGCGCTGACCGCCGTCGACGAGGGCCAACCCGGGGCGGCCGCGAACGCGCGGTGGACGGGCAGCGCCCCCGATCCTGCCAACGTCGACCTGACCGCCGACGTGCTGCCCTGGGCGGCGTCCCAGGGCGAGCCGCCCGACTTCGACGTGCGCCGGGTGGCCAACGGCGACCTGCTGGTGGCCGTGGCCCTCGGCGGCGCGGTGGGCCTCGTCCAGCACGGCCTGGCCCCCGGCTCGAGGGCCTGGGCCGCCACCCAGGACCCCACGCCTGCCTTCGCCGAGCTGACCAACTGGCCGCAGGCCGTGCGCCTGGCCTCCAACGCCGAGCTGATGCCGACGCCCGCCGGGTGGGTGGTGGTGGCCGAGGGCAGCGGCGGCCAGGGTGCGATGGAGGTGGTGGCCATCGGCTCGAGCGTCATCACCCGCTTCGGCATCACCGACTTCCCGCAGCAGCCCGGCCAGGTGGCCACCGAGGCGACGCTGGCCGGGCTCACCCTGGTGGACACCCCCGACGGCAGCAACGCCGGCCTACGGGCCGCCTGGGGCCTCTCGTCGCACCTCGCCGGCGTCACCGTGCACGACCACCTCGCCCTCGGTGGCGGGCCGTGGCGTGGCCCCCACGTGGGCGGCGCCCCCCTGGGCCTGCAGGGCTGGGGGGTCGATCAGGTGGTGGACGTCGACGTGGGCGCGGCCGGCACCTTCCGCCGGCGGCTGATCACCGTGGTCGGCGAGCCGCTGGTCATCGCGGTGCCCCGGGCCCTGGGCCACGCCCTCGGGCAGGTGGGCCCCGCGGTGGCCGACGACGCCCTCGAGGCGACCGCGGAGTGGCCGACCGACGTCACCGTCCGCCTGCGCGACGGCGTGCACCTCACCCTGCCCGCGGCCTACGTCTACGAGAGCCGGCTGTGCATCGAGCACACCGTCGCTCGGCTGATGGCCCGGCTACCCGACGCGGTGCTGCGCAACGACCCCAAGGCCGACACCTGGCAGCGCCACATCGCCGTGGCCATGGCCCGGGTCATCTGCGACGCCCGTGAGGCCCTCGCCGAGCCCGCCGAGACCGACACCTTCCGGCTGGAGGCCACCGGCACGGGCCTGGACCTGTACGGCTCCGGCCTGGGCGTGGGCCGGCCCCTCGAGGGCCTCGCCGACGCCGCCTACGCCGAGCTGGTGCTGCACGTGGCCCTGGGCCACCGCTCGACGCCGCAGGCCATCGCGCAGGCCATGGCGGCGCTCTTCGGCGCCCCGGTGACGCTGGCCGAGGGCTACCGCGAGCTGACCATCACCGTGCTGACCGGCGTCACCAGCATCGGCAACGACTTCTGGGGCGACGCAGACGACCCCGATCCTCTCGCCGGCTCCTACCTCGACCGGGACTACTGGGCCGGCCCCTCGACCACCACCCGCGCCGCCCTCCGGCTGCTCGAGCGCATGAAGGCCGCCGGCGTGAGCGTCAACCTCGTGGAGCAAGCGACGTGAGCGAGTTCAACACCCCCCGTGTGCAGGCCAACCAGCAGACCATCCCCGACGACTTCAACCGCCTCGCCGATCGCGTCGAGGATCTGGTGGCTTGGATCGTGCGCACCCTGATGCTCGAC
>CAYFKR010000041.1:0-2702 GCA_964343835.1 uncultured Fibrobacteraceae bacterium | reverse complement strand
ATCGCCACCAACGCCGGCGGCGTCGTGCTCTACGGCCTGGGCGTCACCGACGCGTCCGAGCCGGGCGATCCGAAGGTCACGGTGGCCGCGGGCGCGGCCCTGGTGCCGGCGGGCGCCGCCGGCGAGGCGTGGCGGCTGACCATCCTCGAAGCCGACACCACCCTCGACGTGCCCCTGGCCCCCGCGGCGCAGACGCGCACCGACGTGGTGCAGCTCGAGCTCACCCACGTCGACGACCTGCTCGAGCAGCGCCGCGTGCGCACCGTGCTCGCCGGCGGCGGCGAGCAGGCCGCCCTGCAGCAGGTGGCCACCGCCACCAAGCCCACCGGGGTGGCGTCGCTGGCGTCGGGGGTCGACGCGGGCGACCCCCAGGGCGAGGTGGACGCGGTGTGGCTGGCCCACGTCACGGTGGACGACACCGAGGTGACCGCCGGGCCCACCGAGCTGCGCACCTTCGCCTTCCCCGGCGTCGCAGGGGCCACAGGCGTGGCCGAGGGCGGCGCCTACTTCCGGGGGGCCATGACCATGCTTCAGTCGGTGGCCGAGCGTCTCAGCGGCGTCCTGGCGGCCGACGGGGCCGGCCTCGGCGAGAGCCTGGGCGGCGTGCCCATCGAGGACTTCCGCATCAAGCTCGCCGACGGGGGCGGCCACCTCTACACCGCCGCCCACTGGCTCGCCGGCGGCGACGGCATCCAGCAGCTCGACCTGAGCGGCCGCCGGCTGTTCACCACCGACCTGGTGGTCACCTCCGGCGTGCGCCTGGTGGGCCACCGCCAGCCCAACGGGGCCGGCCTCATCGGCGCCAACGACTACAAGAACGACGCCGACGGCCTGCGCATGCACGGCGGCACCGTGGTGCGCGCCATCGCCCACGTCGACGCCAAGGCCGTCGGTGGCACCTACTACGGCGAGAACGTCGAGTCGGTCACCCGCCTGGGCGCTGGCAACTACGAGGTGGTGTTCGAGGCCGCCGTCTTCACCAACGCCCCCGCGGCCTTCGGCGATCTCACCAGCGGCCGCTGGCGCGTGCGGGTGCTCCCCGCCCACGTCATCGGCAACGGGGTGGCTCGGTACGACCAGGCGGCCGTCTACAAGGTGTTCGAGCCGGCCGCGGCCCCCGAGCGCAAGGTCGAGCTCAAGACGTGGGTGCTCGGGGCGGCCGGTGCAGGCGTGTTCGGGGTCGAGGACCACCCGTTCGTGGTGGAGCTGATGGGGCCGTTCGATGCGGCCCAGCAGAACGTGGCGTAGCGCCCTCGAACTCCACTACAGACGGGCCGCGGAGTTCCTTTGCCGGCTGGCTATATTTCTCCGGTTATATTTTCGGACGCTGGTTATATTTCGGGGCCCCTGGCTATTTTCCGCCCTCCTGTGGCCGCAAACCCGCCAGCGACGCGGGTGCGGCCCAGGCCTCACCAGACCCGCACCTCGCAAGCCCCGGCCACCGCCACACACGCCGCCCGCGCTTCGTCGGCGCCCGCCTCGGTCATGTGGGCCCGGGCGCACGCCTGCGCGGCCGACGGCGACGCCGCGTAGCAACCTGACCACGACTCGGGGCACAGCTGGCCCTCGCGGGCGAGCTGCCACGCCTCGCCTTCCCAGGCCGAGCAGGCGTCGTCCGCCATCTCCGACTCGCCACAGGCCGCACGCACCGGCGCGCACGCCAGCTGGCGCACACCCTCGTCGTCACGCAGGCCGGCCACGTCGACCCAGTTGGCCGCCTCCGCGGCGCACCGCTCGACGTCGCCGCGCTTGGCCGCCCTGCACCCGATCCACGACGCCGGGCAGCGCATCCGCACGCCCCACCGGTGCGCGTGGGATTGGATCACGTCGCAGGCGTCGGGGCCGCCCTCGGCGCACTGGGCGAACACCGCGCCGCAGGCCTGGCCGTCGAGGGCCTCCTGGCCGTCGACCACCATCGCGTCGAGGCAGGCCGTCACGGCGCTCTCCGTAGGCTCACAGCCGCTCCACACCGCGGGGCACTCCACGATCCAACCGCGGGCGTGAGCGGCCACACGCAGGCGGTCGCAGGCGTCATGGCGCACGGGCTCGCACAGCGGCCGCTTGTGCACCGCGCACTCCTCGAGCAGCGCCGAGCAGCTGGGGTGCTCGAGGGCGTCGTTCGCGGGGCCGCCGCCCTTGATGGTGGCCAGGAGCGTGCCCACGCACTCGACCGCCTGCTCGTGCGACTTCGGGACGCAGGCCGCCCACACCTCAGGGCAGCCCACCGCCACCCGCGTGGCCACCGCCCGCTCCGACAGCAGCTGGCAGACGTCGGGGCCGGGCACGCACTCGTCGCCGAGGGCCGCGGCCTCGTGCGTCAGCTCGCGCTGGTAGAGCGCGTTGTCGGCGACCAGCAGGCTGTCGAAGTCCAGCCCACACCCTGTAATCGATAACGCGACTGCGATGGCTGCCCGCATCCTGCCCTCCCGTGGCCTGCCTGCAGCGTAGCGGCGGCCGCGTGGGGTTCAACCAGCCCGAGGAGACTGCTTGGGGTTCCGCGGTGTTAGGGCTTCTGGAAGCCCCAATAGTCTGAACATTCGGACAGCGCTCGGTAACCTCTGGCTGCATGGAGAAGCGCCACTCAGGCAGTGGAGACGACCGCCGCCCCTTCACGCTTGTTCGGCAAGCTCCGTCGCCACACGAGGAGGCTCCGAGTGAGCATCCAAGACAGCCGGCCTTGGGCAGTTGCTGTCCGTGCCCTA
>CAYFKR010000040.1:0-6357 GCA_964343835.1 uncultured Fibrobacteraceae bacterium | reverse complement strand
CGTGTCAACTAATTACGCGACCAGAAGGGGGACATCTATAGTTGGACGCTACAGGCTTCTGGTACTCCGCCAGGCCGAGTCGAGGCACAAGGAGCGGCTCTCCCTCCTCGACTCGACGATCCGTAGGCACAGGTCCACTATATCCACCCTGGAGACAGAGCGGAGCGGGCTGCTGCAGGCCCTGGCCAACGGCCATGCTGGAGCCCTGGGGCTCGCCGACCTCGAGAGCAAGCTGACGGCCGAGGCAGTCGAGGTCGACCGCCTGGGGGCCGAGAGGAGCGCTCTCGTGGCAACCACACCCGACCCGGTGAGCCTGGAGAAGGCCCTCGGCCTATTCGACCCAGTTTGGGATGTGCTCTACCCGATGGAACAGACCCGGATCATCGGTCTGCTCATCAGGCAGATCGACTATGACGGTCGAACAGGGACCATGGGGCTCGACCTGGATCCAGCTGGCGCCGAGCTGCTCGCGTCAGAGATCCGAGACGACCGGGAGGGCGCGGCATGAGGATCGAAGTCCATGTCGATCTTCACCGGAAGACGAAGAAACCACCAGAGCCCGCGACGGTGAACGGTCGTCCAGACAAGACCCCGAGCAGAGAGAAGCGTCTCCGCTGGATCGCGTTGGCACTGGTCATCAACGAGATGGTCCTGACCGGAGAATGGGAGAACTACGCGGAAGCCTCGCGAGCGTGTAGAGTCTCGCGAGCACGTATCACGAAGCTCATGGCGCTGCTCTGTCCTATCGATGCGAGGGCATAGCAGCTGAAAGGAGATTCAATGGGCCAAATGCGCAAGTACCGGTGCCCATCATGCAGCTACGCAGAGACCGTCGCTGGCGGTCGTTCCTGCGGGATGATCGCTGTCATCGAGACCATCCTCTGCCGGGACTGCCGGAGGCTCTACGACGCCATCGCTGAAGAGACTCCGGACGAAGCTCTCCAGGAGGATGGACGTGTTCGAGGCAACTTGACGGGGATCCGTTGCCCGGTTTCGGAGAACCACTCATTCATCCGCTGGCGGAAGCCATGGCCCTGTCCGAGATGCAATACTCAGATGGTCGCATCCAAGCTCGCCTTGAACTGGGACTAGCCGATCATCTCATCTCCACAACACGCTCGTGCCGGATCACGAACGTGTTGATCTGCCTGACATACCCTCCCAGGCCGTTCCTCGCCCTCCAGTCGCAGGTCACGATCCAGCCATCGGTCTCCGAGTACTGCAATGCCCCCCACCGCTCGTACTTGATGCTATCCGGGTCATTCGCGATGCTCTTCAGGTAGCGCTTGACGATAGGCACAGCATTGTCCCAGCCGCTCTGGACTGGCTGGGGCCCGAACTTGGCCTCCCTCCTAGCCTGCTCCTCCCGCTGCTCGGCTGCAATCCTCTGCTCCTCAAGAGCCCGGGCCTCAGTCTCGAGCCGTGCTTGCTCAAGCTGGGCGTCGAGAGCGCCCCTGTAGTGAGCGACCTTAGCCTCGTATTCCTCGTTCCCGGGGTCGAGCTTCAGCAACTTGGAGTAGGCATCCAGGTTCGCTGAATACTCGGAGGCTGGAAGGGCTCGGGCTTCTTCGAGCAGCGAGGCGATTTCCTTTGCCCGCCTCTCCGCTTCTCGCTGAATACTCTCTTGCTCTCGGAGTTCTGCCTGTCTTTCGATCTCTAGCCTCTCCTCTGTGGTGAGAGAGGCATCGAATGCTGATTGGCTCAGCCCTCCAACGAGAAGCGCAAGAGCCATGTAGAAGGTCACCACGGTCTTTCGAGTCTGGAGCTTCCAGAACCTGAACGTAATCCGTGGGTTAATCAGTCCCAGCACCGCCATGATGAACAGTGCGGCAGCAAGCCATTCGAGTCCTTGCGATACGGCCTTCAGGATACCCAGCATCGTACTCCCTCCCATCTGTTGGGCCTCACCGCAGTGCGTGTACATTGAGGCCGTCGACTAAATGCTACTTATAGTCCGTAGACCTATAGTCACCTTCCCAGCTATATGCTCCCCCATGGGGAAACGAAGACTACAAAGCCCGCTAGTAAGGGTTGTTGCTCAGAATCTCCGAGAGGCCCGCCTGAACAAGGAGCTCTCCCAGGAGGAGCTTGCCGAGAAGGCCGATCTGCATCGGACATACATCGGATCAGTCGAGCGTGGCGAGAGGAACATCAGCCTGCTGAACATCGAGAAGCTGGCTAAGGCTCTCGGCGTACCCGCTTACGATCTTCTTCGCGATCAGCAATGATGGCGTGATGAGGCCTCTCATCCTGTGTCTAGCAGCCGCCAGCGATGACTATGAGTATCTATCTTTTGTCGCCATAGTCAAGCTATTCACGGAGTTAATCGTGTATGCAGCGGCTTCTGGGTGGAGGTCACCCCAAAAGTCGAACCGGGGACTGTCAACCCAACTGTGTAAACAGCCTCTCATGATCTAGACCGGCACCCTTCCCTCGAACACGATCGAGAGATGATTGAGGGCCGCCGGCCAGTCCTTCAGTGGCCGGGTCCAGCGCTCGGCCGCACGCGTCAGGGCGAGGTACATCACCTTCCGCACCGAGTCCTCGGTCGGGAACGCGCCGCGCTTCTTGGTCACCTTCCGAAGCTGCGCGTTGATCGATTCGACCGCGTTGGTCGTGTAGATCACCCGCCGGATCGGGTCCGGGTAAGCGAAGAACGGGATCACGTTTTCCCACCTCGACCTCCAGACCTTCGGCGCCATCGGGTACTTGCCGCCCCAGGTCTCCTCGAACGTGTCGAGGGCCTGGGCGGCCGCCTCCGCCGTCGCCGCGGTGTAGATCGACCGCAGGTCCCTGGCCGCCGCCTTGCGGTCCTTCCAGGGCACGTAGCGCAGCGTGCTGCGGACCAGGTGGACGATGCAGAGCTGGACCTCGGTCTGAGGGAACACGCTCGCGATGGCGTCCGGGAAGCCGGTCAGCCCGTCCACCGACGCGATCAGGATGTCCAGCACGCCGCGGTTGCGCAGCTCCGTCAGAACGTTCAGCCAGAACTTCGCGCCTTCGCTGTGGCCGATCCAAAGGCCGAGCAGCTCCTTGTTGCCCTCGAGGTTGATCCCTAGCGCGACGTACACCGCACGCGTCTGGGCGCGGCCGTCGGTCCGGATCTTCAGGTGCAGGGCGTCGAAGTAGACGATCGGCCAGACCGCCTCCAGCGGCCGGTTCTGCCAAGCCTGCACCTCGTCGAGCACCGCGTCGGTGACCTTGGAGATCAGCGACGGCGACACCTCGACCTCGTAGACCTCCTTGAGGTGGCCCTGCATCTCGCGCGTGGTCATGCCGCGGGCGTAGAGCGATAGGACCTTCTCGTCGAACCCCTCGAGTCGGACCTGACGCTTGCGGACCAGCTTGGGATCGAACGACGCGTCGCGGTCGCGGGGGACCTCGATCTCCAGGTCGCCGTCGCCGTCCAGCAGGCGCTTGCGGGTCTTCCCGTTGCGCGAGTTGCCGGTGCCGTGGCCGTCAGGAGAGTGCTTCTCGTACCCGAGGTGGTCGGTCATCTCGGCCTCGAGAGCGGCTTCCATGAGACGCTTCTTGAGATCCTTCAGGACGCTGCCGTCCTTGATCAGCTCGGCGGCGGTGGCATCCTTGGTCAGCTCGTCAATGAGACGTTGGGTCGGGTCGTCAGGCTTCTTCTTGGCCATGGGCTCCTCCTCTTGGGGGAAACTACACCATGGCTGTTTACACAGTTAGAAATACAGTCCCTCGAACCGCGCTACCCCCTTCAGTGAGTAGCGCGGTCCCGGGCGAGGGCTCAAGCGAGCCTCCTGCTAGTATAACAGACTTCAGACGCTATAGACGCCCCTTGATACCCGTTTGACCACCTTGCTGGTCGAGAGTGTCCGCCTCAGCACGTTATCGAAGCTCTTGCTCTTGGTCTTGACCAGCTTCTTCTTGGTGATCGTGGCCAGGATGTCCGCGAAGGGCATCGGCTTCTTGTTGGCCTTGAGCAGGTCGACGACGACGGACTCGACGGTCACGCGAGGTACCTTGGACGCAGCCTTCTTTGTCACCTTCTTCTTCGCGGCCCTCTTCTTGGACCCCCGCCCGGCCTTCGTCGTGGCCTTCTTGGTGGCCCGCTTCTTCCTGGTGACCTTTCGGGTAGTCTGCTTCGGGGCAGCACGGCCGCCCAGAAGCATAGCGATCTCCTTGTTTACCTTGGCGAGCTCCGTCTCTAGCGTGGCCTTCCTGGCCTCCAAGGCGTCAAGCTTCTCCTTGATGGCCGTCAGCTTCTTCAGCTCCCCGAGGCTCATGCTCTCGAGTATGCTCTTCGAGACCTTTGGCATGATCGTCTCCTCACTTACTGGATCGTTTGAGCACCTTCGACATCTCAGCATTCGCACCCCGCGTTACCTATAAAAGCTCAACACCGCTCTTTCGTCGAGACAGAATAAAGTCCTTGCTCATCTCGGTCAGAGATGCCGATGCTCTCACCTGCCTCACGGCGTGTGCTACAAAGCCGTCATGTAGCTTCGCCCTGACGGGCGATTGCAGATTCGACCGACCTGAAAGAGTCCTCACCCTCAGCCACTGCAGCCATGAAATCGTAGTAGCGAGGCTTCTGAGCTATCTGTCTCCAGCAGTCAATGAGATACTCCCGAAAGCACCTGGCTCTTTTGTGGCGGTGTCCAATGCCAAATGAGCGAACATGCTCGGCTACTTCCGTGCGAACTCTCGGGTCAAATATTGGCGTGTCATAAACCATTGCATCTAGGTATGAAAAAGCACCGGGCCATCGACGAAGATGGTAGGCACCAATCGACGATATCCTAATTTTTGACGGCATGGCCCCAATCAACTCACCATTCCCATCCTCTTCAAACGTCACTCTCTGGGATGTTTCGACGAGCTTCTTGTTAGTCATTCTTCGAAGTACGGATTCGACTTGGGCTTCAGTGTACCCAAGATCCTGCATTTCTCCAAATACTGACCCCGTCCCCACAAACCCATCTTTATCACGATGGGACCCGTTCGTATCAATATATGCAAGAAGCATTAGCCCCACAAAATGCTCTGCCCGGTCCGAGGTACTGACATCATATAAGTTCATTGCCAGTGATGTGTCCGGGTGATAATGTGCGTACTCACCAAGCAGTGCAGCTTTGGCAAATTCATGCACGGGTATCATATATCTTCCCTCTGTCGACATGATATCAATAATCTTCTCTGCATCTACATTCGGACTTCCTATGAATTTTGTTATGAATTCTACCGCTGCGCGCACATTACCGCCCGTAATATTGGACAAAAACTCAACCAGCCCTCGATTGATTTTCAGTGATGCCAGGAGAGCCCGAATAAACAAAGACAAATTCCCCGAGTTCACCGTCACTGAGTTCATTGTTGCGACGGGAATTTTCCCCTCTGCCATGCTGAGTGCAAACTCTAGGCGCTTCTCCACAACCAGATCTATTCTGGGGGGCGATATCGTGAACACCTTATGAGGATATGCCGCCAACGTGCCCGAGCGCTTAGAGCGAAAAAACGTTTGTGGCCTGACTGCCACAAAAACAGCTGCGTTCCATTCCTTTGCGATTTCTTGAGCTACAAGAAAAGCGTCCTGCTGAACCTCGAAGTCCCGCTGATCAGCATTATCCAAGGACACAATTACCTGGCGGCCCGAAGAACGCGAATGGAAGTCCAGTGACCTACGAATGTGCTGGTCACGATTTGAGATCATTCCCGCCAATGCCTCCAGTAGTTTGTTCTCATACAGCGCGTTGTCACTATCCTTCTTTGCACCCCATATACCACGTGAGAATCGCTTGATCTCGGAGGCATACACACCCCACACGAACCCCCTATCATGGATGTCCACACCATAGTCTTCAACAAGACATCGCTCGATTTCAGCCAATACAAAAGACCTAAAATCAGAGGCCAACGCAGCCGAGGAGCCCAGGTTGATGTATATATAGACAGCATTATTGAATTCTTCATATGCGCTGTTGTACATTAGATTCTTTACAAAGGAGGTTTTCCCGACCCCAACATCACCAAGCAAGACTATTGGCCTTCTTGAAACAGCCTCCGCCAGAACATCGGGCGAAAAGTTATCTTTTTTCTTCTCCTTTACCGGGACCGCATGAGGAGACACCTCGCTTTCTCCGAACAGAGATGAATATCTTGCCATCAATATTCCCTTGCTCAACAGGGCATACTGCGACAGAGCCCCACTCTCACAGTAGCAGTCGGCAAAGAACTTCTCCTCTACATCTACACTTTCTACTACGTCTTGGATGAACAACTCCGACAACTGCTTCAGAGATGCTTGTGCTTCACTCGAATATCGAACTTGTGGGTACGACTGAACCACCCCGGGTTCTCCGGAGACCAGTTCATCTGAGTCCGACCGGTTCG
>CAYFKR010000039.1:0-7290 GCA_964343835.1 uncultured Fibrobacteraceae bacterium | reverse complement strand
ATCTCGGCGACCCAGGCGGCCACGCCCTCCTTGAGGATCGCCTCCTGGCGCTCGGAGAGCTTCTTCGACTTCTCGGCGTTGCGCTGGCGGAGCTTGACCTCGCGCTGGATGGCCTCGGTACGCTCGGCGTAGGCGCGGATCGCGGCCTCGTTCATCCGGGTCCGCCCGAGCGCGGTGTAGGTGAGCAGCACCACGTCGAACTCGCCGGCCTGGAAGCGCGTCCACTTGCGCGCCCGGTCCTGGGGCGTGTCGGTGGTCGAGGTGACCAGGCCCTTGCGTTTGCCGCGCGTGACGACCTTCTTCTTCGAGCCGATGACCGCGATGCGGTAGTCGGGCAGGACCCGGCGGATGTCCGCCTCCCACTTCCAGACGATGGAGTTGGGGACGAGCACCACAGGCCGGCGCACCCAGCCCTCCTGGCGAGCGCGGGCGAGCACGGCGATGCCGGTGTAGGTCTTGCCCACGCCCACGTCGAAGGCGAGCAGTCCGCCCCGGTTCGACAGCAGGCGGCGGGCGCCGGCGACCTGGTGGGGGTGCAGGCGGATGCCGTCCTTGACCCAGCGGGCGACCCGCAGCGGCTCGGAGCTGTAGGACGGGGCGACGTAGCCTTTGAAGTGCCGGTTGTAGGCCTCCTCGACCCGGGCGCGGCGGTCGTCGTCGGAGCCCACCCAGGCCCGGAAGCTGGCGTCCCACTCGCGCGCCTTCTTGACGCGGATCTCGTCGAGGTTCTCGTGGCGGCGCTTCTTCGGCCGGAACACCGTCTTGTCATGGTTGATCCAGCCCAGGCACCACCGGGTCTCCGGCGCCACCGCGCGGACGTCGCCGATGTCGGCGTACTCGACGCCAGCGACGCGCACCAGGCCGTCGGCGCGCTCGAGCGAGATGGAGCCGTAGCGGGCGTTGAGGGTGTCGGAGAGCCAGCCTTCCACCATGTCGAGCGGCACCCAGCCCTGGCGGGGCGAGACCCCCTCGATGTCGTCGAAGACGGCGGGCGCGATGGTCTCCAGCAGGCGCCGGGCCTGGGCGGCCGCCACGCCGTCGCCCTTGCGGGCGCGCTCGGCAGCGCGGTCGTGGCGGGGCCAGAGGTGGCCGGAGAGGTAGTCGTCCATCGGCAGGACCTGGTCCCAGTCATCGCCATCGACAGCCCAGCCCACGTCGACCATCGCCTCGAGGACCGAGTCCTCGGTCTTCAGCGAGCCGCCCTTGTCCTGGTGGAACGCCAGCAGCTCCCCGACGGTGAGGCTGCGGTGGGTGCGGTAGAGCATCTCCGCCTGGGCGACCACGTCGTCGGGCCGGCCGGTGAAGCGGGGCTGGTAGACGGGCTCGTGTGCCAGGCCCTCGATGAGCTTGCCCGACTTGTCGAAGGCGGCAAGGAAGCGCTCGGCGCCGGTGACGCCCTTTTGCACGAGCTTGCGGAGCTTCGCGTCGGCCCAGGGCGCGCCGTGGGCCTCCTTCCAGGCGACCAGCGCGTCGTGGAGCTCGCGCCAGAGCATCGCGGGCTCGCGGGAGTCCTCGGCGGCCAGGGCAGCGAGGTAGGCGTCGACGCGCAGGCCGAGGGACACGGCGGCGGCGAGATGCGGCGCCAGCCCGGCTGTGTCGGCCTGGACTTGGCGGGTGAGGCCGGCGCGCGCCCGCGACGGCGTGGTCTTGGGCTCCTCGACCTGGATCTCGCAGGTGCCGCAGACCTTGCGCTCGACCAGGTCGGGGAGCCGGGTGAACTCGCCGACGACCTGGTAGCCCCAGCGCGGCTTCTTGGTCTGGTCGTCGTCGCCGGCGTCGCGGCCGACCTCCTCGCCGAGGATGTGGGCCGGGAACTCGTCGAAGTAGCGGCCCTCGACGATGAAGCGGTCGTCCCCGTCGACTTCGGCGAGCTTGCCCCCGCGCGAGCGGAAGAACAGCAGGTCGGTGACCAGGTGGGCACCGGGGAAGATGCCCGAGGGGAGCCGGTAGGCGGCCGAGAGGTGGTGCCGCAGCAGGACCTTGGTGCGCAGCGAGGCATTGCGCGCTGCACCGCCCGTCAGGAAGCCCGCGGGCACCAGGTAGACGCCCAGCCCGTTCGCCGCGAGCAGGTCCAGCCCGCGCCGCAGGAAGTAGGCGTAGGCCTGCTTCTCCCGGTAGGCCCGCACGGTGTCCTCGGTGACCGACACGCCGCGGGCGCCGTAGGGCGGGTTCGACACCACCAGGTTGAGCCGCCCGGCGTACTCGTCGCTGTGCTCGCGCACCCACCGCTCGAAGGGGCCCTGGTAGACGGCCAGGTCGGGGCGGATGGCCTGGAGCATTCGGGCGGACAGCTCCGACCACTCGACGACCAGCCAGCGGAGCGAACCGAAGCCGGGGCCGGAAAGGGCGCGCACGAAGCGGCCGATGCCCGCGGCCGGTTCCAGCGCGAGCACCACGCCGCCGACCGCGAGCTCGGGCAGCAGCGGGCGTACGACGCGGGCGACCTCGGCGGTGACCTTCGAGGGGGTGTAGTACTCGTGGATCAGCCCGCGGACCTCGGGCACGGGGAAGCCCGCCGGGAACTTGTCGGCGACCTTGTCGATGGAGAGCCCGCCCCAGCCGGAGTACCCGGCGAGCACACGGCGGTTCTCGTCCGTCATCTTCTCGGGCGGGATGCTGGCCGCCACCCGCATGGCGGCGAGGTTCGCGGCGGTGCGGCGGGATGCGGTCCACTCCTCGGGGGGCGCATCGACCAGGTGGGGGCGTCGGCCCCGAAGGCGAGCGGAGAGGTTGCGCTCGAGGACGGAGACGAGGGTGGGCCGGTGCCGGGCGAGGAAGCCGTCGAGGTAGGCGGGCGTGATGCCCGGCGGCAGGTTGCCGCGGACAGCGACCGCGATGCGGTCAAGCATGGCATGGGCTGTCGTCATGGCAACGCTCGCAGACCGCGCAGCCGGGCCGGGTGCGTGCTACTCGGCTCACCATGCGCGTCGCGTCCCTCGAAGAACTCAGGCTGATGGTCCAGGCCATCCACGGCGACCTCGTGGGGCTTGTTGGACCAGTCCTTCTCAAGGACCCCACTCGCACGGGGGAGGGCAGCGTCGGATTGGGGTCCGGGCTCGTCTTGGAGATCGGGAGCCGGCTGGTTGCGGTGACCGCCGCCCACAACTTCGAGCACGGCGATCGTCTTGTCTACGGCCTTCTGCCAAAGTGGTCGGCTGTCATCGACGACGTCGTGTGGCTCACGCCGAGAACGGTCGCCACGGCAGGCGGTGGCGACTTCGATGCGCATGACATCGCGGTCTTCGAGGTCTCGAAGGACGAAACGGAGCGCTGGGGCGTCGATGCCCTCCCACTTGAACGCGTCATGGTCTACGACCTTGGCGACAACGAGTTTGCGCTCCTCCACGGATTCCCTTTCAAGCAAGCGGACATCGAGTACGGCGGGAAGCGTGTGCAGACCCGACACATGACATTCGCCACGGCTGGCGTTCCGGTCGCAGAATGGGATGGTCGATACCGCCGCGGAGTACACCACGTCCTCCGGTTCCCGCAGGATCCGACGGCCGTTTCCAGGGTCGAGGGCGACCGGCTCCACGCCGACGAGTTGCCCGATCCGGGTGGCATCAGCGGTTCCGGAGTTTGGATCATCGCCAGCCGAGATGGGCGCCTCTTCTCCCATCGCGACCTGACCCTCGTTGGAATCGAGTACGCGTGGTCGAAATCGCGCGGCACCATCCTCGCCAACACGATGGCCCCGGTCCTGAAGCTCATCCAGCAGGCGTTCCCCGACCTGGCGGGCACCATCGACAGCGCACCGGTAGTGGTGGCGAAGCCCTGACGGTGTGGCGGTAGTGGCGCTATGGAGGCGAGTAGAGGGTGTCATGCGGCCTCCGCGCCCAGCGCAGCCGAGATCGCCGCGCTGAAGGCGTCGATGAGCGCCTTGTCCTTCTCCGCGTCCGCGGGCGGCGCCGCGGTGGCTACCGCCGCACCTGCAGGCTCACGCTGGAGCCGCTTCGCTTCGACCTTGCGGCCCCGCTGGTTGCCGTCGGCGAGGAAGGTCACCTTGTCGCCGGGGCCGTAGACCTTCGCGGGGATGCGCTTGACGATGCCGTGGACACCGTCGAGCACGACGCGGTCGCCCTCGGCGAAGGGCCGCCAGTCAGTCGGCGTAGTCGCCGGTGCCTCGGCGGGCCTCGTGGGCTTCTTGCGCCTCGTCTTCCGCCGCTTCGGCTTGGGCTTGTCCGCCGCCCTCGCGGTCAGGCTGGTCTGCCCCGACGCACAGCTCCGCGCCGCCTTCGCCGCCGACAGCGCCACGCGCTCGCCGATCCGGCGCAGGGTCCGCAGCGCGTCCCACGGGCGGCCCTCGAGGATGGCCTCGCGGGCGGTCTCGTAGGCCTGGGTCGCCCGACCGACCGCGTCCAGCGCCTCCTTCTGCTCCGGCCCCTTGCACATCGGCGAGCGGACCATGCTCGCGGCGTAGCGGATCAGCTTCCGCGCCCGCTCCATGACCGCCGGCGTGCTCGACAGCGACTCGCGCAGTAGACCGAGCTGGCGGCGGGCCTCCTTGTAGACGGCGGGCTCCGGGTCGTCGTCGTGGACGGTCTCGGCGGACTTCAGGTCCTTGCCGAGGTTGTCCATGAACTCGTCGAGCGGGTAGTCGGGCGCCTGCGCGTACTCGAACACGGCCTCGGCCATCGCGGCGAAGCCGTTGTCGTCGAGCCAGGCGGCCACGTCGCGGCCGGGCGTGGTCTCCTCCCAGATCCAGCGCGTGCCCGAGAGCTGGGCCAGGGCGTCGCCCTCGCGGGCCGCGATCTCGGCCATGCGGTCGAGCGCGGCGGCGTCGGCCGGGACCTCGGGCTTGGGCGTCCCGTCCTCGACGGGCTTCGGAGGCGGGGCCTTGCTACGCTTGCGCCCCCGATCGCGGACCTTCAGCCGCTCGGTGGGGTTCACCATCGCCTTTGGCACCTTGATCGGGTGCTTCGCGGCGTACTCGGCGTCGTGCGCCGCCCGCCGGCGCGTGTCCCGGAACGAGCAGGCTTCGCGGACCAGGCGCATCGCACCCAGCGCGCCCGCCTCGATGGCCGCGGACAGGGTCGGCATGCCCTCGTCGCCAATGGCGCCTTCCTCGCTGAACCACTTTGCGGCCCGCTCGAAGGACCACGACCAGCCCTGCTCCATGTGCGAGGTGATGGTCAGCGTGCCGTAGGTGGCGAGCCGCCGGCGCAGCTCGACCTTGGGCACGCCGTCGTCGCAGTAGAGGTAGCCGGTCCACCGGCCCCGCAGCGTGATCGGTCCGGCCTTCGGCACCGCCTTCTGCTCGACCTTCACGAGCTTCACGGCGTCCGCGGGCTCGATGGGGGTGGCCGGGCGCAGCGGCGCGTCGCCGCCGACCCCGGCGCCCTGGACGTGGGCGAACTGGTCGTCGGGGTGGAAGGCGACGTCGACGAGCTCGCCGTGTCCAACGCCTGGCGGCACGTCCTCGTAGGAGCGGAAGGTGACGCCGGCGTGCTCGCCGGTCTCGACCCGCAGCTTGGTGCGGCCGTCGCGCAGCACGGTGGCCTTGGCGTGGACCAGGCCATCGTCGGAGCCCGCACCGGAGCGCCACAGGAACGCGCCGTCCTTCTTGGTGATCAGCACCAGCACGGCCCGCCCCTCGCTCGGGCGCATCACGAGTGCGAACTCGCCGTCGCAGGCTCGGCCGTAGGCGCGGATCAGCCGGGGCTGGTCCTCAATGGGGCCGACGAAGGACAGCCGGAAGCGCTTCGGACGCTTGCTGGCGGGAGCCGTCGCCATCTCACCCCGCCCTCTTCTTGAGGAACACGGGCACGGCGATGGCGGCGGTCGCGAGCACCAGGCCGCCCAGGAGCAGCCCGCCGACGCCCTTCGCGGTCTTCACCGGGTCCGACGGCGGCGGCAGCGTGGACGGCTGGAGGGTGCGGCCCTGCTGGCCGGCCTCGATGCGCGCGTCGAGCTCCTTCTCGGCGAGCGAGGTCTGCTCGCGGAGGTTCACCGCGTACTCGTAGGCGGCGACGGCCCAGGCGATGGCCACGACCCCGACCACCAGGCCTCCGACCACCAGGACCGGCGCGGCGCCGGTCGACGGCGTGCCCGCGGGCTGGGCGTCGGCGTAGAAGCCGGCGGCCAGGTCGTTGTACCTGAGCTCGAGGGCCTGGTACTTGGCGTGCAGCGCCCGGTCCTCGGCGGTGACCGGCGGGTTGGGCAGCTTGGCCTTGATGTTGTCGAGGTTGGTCCTTGACTGCGCCAGCTCCGCCAGGAACGCCTCGACCTTGGCGAGGTAGCCCGTGGGGTCGGCGCGGATCGTCGCCTCGTACAGCCGCACCGCCTCGGTCTCCAGGGCCTTCCAGCCCGAGGACCACGCTGCCTTGACATCGCTCCAGCCCGGCATGGTCTACCCGCAGTCCTCGTCGTCGGGGCACCCGAACAGCCCGGCGAGGTCATCGTGGTCCACCCAGCGCCCGAGCGCCGGGGCGGGCAGGAGCTGGCTCTGTCCCTGGCCGGAGCCAGGCGCGGGCACGAGCTGGCGCTGCGCCTGGCCCTGGCCCTGCCCCTGGCGCCGGAACATCGGGAGCAGCGGGCGGCCCTGGCCCTGGTTGGGCCGGAAGACGCGCTGGAGGAACGCGCGGCCCTGACCACCGCCCTGCTGCTGGCCCTGGCCCTGCTGTTGGCGCTTCAGGAGCTTCGGCAGCAGGCGCTGCTCGGGCGGCTTGGTGATCGCCCGCGACGCCGCGCGGACCACGAGCGGCGCGAGCAGTGGCGCGATCCCGAACTCGGAGCGCGCGACGTGCTCGGGCAGCTCGGCCACCAAGAACAGGCCGGGCTTGAGCGGCACGACGGCGGCGCGGTAGCCCTGGGCGGCCTGGATGCGGAAGGTCGGCCCCATGCGGACCAGCGGGCTCCACCGCCGCGCGACGGCGCCCATGCCCTCCATCTCGAAGTCCTCCTCCTCGAACTCGGAGGGGTCGAAGGGCTCGTAGAACTCCGGCCCCAGCTCGGGGCTCGGCGACATCGGCGCGGGCTCCAGGGTGGGCTCCATCGCCTCCATCGGCGCGTCCTCGAAGGGCTGCTGCTGCCGGCGCCGCATCCGCGGCCCCATGCCTCCCCGGCGCATCGCCCGCCGGGGCGCGCTCGGAGCCCCGCCACCGCCACCGCCGCCACCGCGACGGCGACGCCGCCCGCCGCCCGGATCGAGCTTGCGGGCCTTGCGGCGCAGACGGCTGGCCTTGCGCTCGTGGCGGCGCTCCTTCCGCTCGGCCCGGCGGCTCTTGCGCCGCTCCCGGCGCTTCTTCCGCTTGGCCTTGCGCTTGGCGCGGCGCTCCTGGCGCTCCTCCT
>CAYFKR010000038.1:0-9932 GCA_964343835.1 uncultured Fibrobacteraceae bacterium | reverse complement strand
CTCAGGAAATGGAGTCTCCGGCAATCCCGGGGCGGTTCACGGTTGGGTTGGAGTCGATCTGAGCCCGGCCGAGGACCTGCAGACGAACAGGTCGGCGATTGGTGCCCAGGTCACGGTTTGGGATATGAACGGTTCGACGATCCTGTCCGGAACCCAATCCATGGGCGGGGGCGTCGGCCGCGGCGGAGATGCATCTCGCAAGTTGAGGTTCGGTTTGGGGGCGGGAGCTCCTGACAGTGTCTTGGTCGAGACCAAGTGGCTCCACGGCTATGTCCAGCAGGACACGGTTCCTGTGAACGATGCCGTCACGATCGACGACTCGACTCCTCCGTCGATCGACGATGGATCGATCGTGGTCACGACTGTGCTTGCCCCCGGAGAGATCCGCTGGGCATTCGAATGGTATACGGACTACGAATTCAAGTCATGCCTGGACAAGGTCATTCTCAATGGTCCCTCGACGAATTGGCAGGACGTGGTGATCACCCAGTCCAACGCCCTCTACGACCTGTACCACAAGCGGCACTTCTTGGGGAACTACGCAACGGGATGCGCCCCTGGAGTTCACACGATCAGGGTCATCACCAACGCCAATGGTCAGGAGCGTTACGTCGACCTCACGAAAAACATCCGATTCTGTGCGCAGGGGTATTGAGATGGGGGGCGATTACAACAACTCGATCAGAGAGATGAAGAGCAGCGGTCCTCGATTGTTTGTCGTGCTTGCAGCCGTGGCCATGTTTGCAGTTCCGGAAATGAGTTGGTCCGGAACATGGAATGTCGAAAAGGACGGCTCAGGTGACTTCACGGTCATCCAGCATGCCGTGGATGCGGCTGCTGATGGCGATACGATTCTGGTCGGGCCCGGTCGGTATGACGACTATGCGACATATGACACGGTGGATGGCACTCTCATCTGCTATGTCTACATACCAGACAAGAGCCTCACGTTGGTCGGCTCTGGAATGGGGATGACCGTCATTGGCCCGGCAAGCGAAATCCATCCTGTAACGGAGCACGAGAGAGGAATCAACGCAGCTTACTACGGTGCGGGCGAGTTGTTCATCTCTGATTTATCTGTTGAACATTTGTATGGTGGGATCTTAGTTGGCCATCACTCTGGGAAGATTGAGAGGTGTGAGTTCCAGAATCACTCACGAGGCACCGGTCTTATCGTGGCCAATTCAGGAAGTAATGAAGTTAAGTCATGTATATTTAGGAACTATTCCTCCGGCATATTCCCCGCGGGATGTGTGGACTTGAGGATAAGTGACTCAATATTCCATGACAACGATTATGGAATCGATAGTACAGGCGCCACAGGCATTGTGATTAGCGATTGTACGTTCGAAGACAATCTTTTGGGAGTTCAACTCTTCGCTGGGTCTGAGGGAAGCGTCCAGAATTGCATGTTCAGTACTGGTCAGACATGGGGCATGGGGATAGTAGCAACCATGAGCAGTACCGTAGAATTACTGAACACTGAGATACGATCTGGTGGTGCATGGGGTGTCATGGCTGACAACCAAAGCTACATTACAGGATCAGGCAATATCCTAGCCGCCGGTACAGAATCCGTAATTGACCTCTTGAATGCCAACATGACCATGGGAGACTCCCATATCTTGGCTGATGGCGGACTCGCCGTGAAGTGCCGTCACTTGATCGACGACACATGGACCATCGACCTTCGCAACAACTGGTGGGGCGTCGCCGACGCCTCGACGATCGCCGGCTTGATCCATGATGGAACCGATGATCCCGAGATTCCGGCCATCGTCCTGTTCGAGCCTTTCGCGGACGGAGAGGTGCCCAACGAGTCGATGAGTTGGGGCACCCTCAAGAACTTGTATCGCTAGCGGACAGTGCCGACACGTCATGGCGTGCCGGGAATGAAATCAGGAGGATGCTATGAGGAACAGTATGATCGTCTTCACTCTGATGGCCGTCACGGCCGTTTCAGCCATGAGCATGGAGATCGACGGCGTCATGGGCATGACCGATGTCGAGAACAGCGCCGCCATCGCCGTCTGGGTCCCGCTGGCCCACGATGAGGCCGTTGGAGGAGTGACCTGGTACAACAACGACGGCACGGCGGCCTTCCCCGAGCTCCTGCTCAGTGCCGGATCGGGAAACGGCCCCGGGGCCGTGGTCCATGCGACCGTCGTCTACGAGGGGCTGCTCGGCGGATCGGATACCTGGAGCTCGACGTCGCTTGCGGAGCCCGTAGCCAGCGCGATCGACGGCCTGTATGTCGTGTTCCGCCTACCGCAGGCCAGCGTTCAGATCCGCCGTGGAGAAGGCGGTGGAGCCGGACTCGGATATGGATCAGGGGAAGAAGGACGCCTCGGCTGGATGACCGTCGATGGGCTGGAGTGGATCCAGGTCCATGAGGACTACGGCCTGGCCGTCGACGTGACCACCGTCTCCGCAGATGCATCGACCGTGCGTCTGTCTCCGAGCAGCGACAAGGTCGTCGTGGAAACCGCATCACCCGAAGATGCTCCCGTTCTGTTCAACGCTTTCCACGCCCCATCCCCGAACCCCTTCAATCCGCAGACGGTGCTGAAGTTCAGTCTCGTCAGGGCCGGGAACGTCGCCATGGACGTCTTCGACGTGCGGGGCCGTCGATTGGCGACGCTCGCAGACGGTGAGTACGCCGCTGGGCACCATGTGGTGGAATGGGACGGCCGTGACGGGCAGGGGCGGAGCCTTTCGAGCGGTGTCTACCTGATCCGGTTGGCCGTACCGGGCTTCGAACGGACGCATCGGGTCGTGATGGTACGGTAATCCACAGTGTGATCGAACGGGCCCGGCCTGCAGTGCCGGGCTCGTTCCTGCAGGTTCGCTCCCTCCCACGAGCAAGTTCGTTTCCCTTGCCGCCAGCTGATCTTGTGAATGACCAGCGGCCCGCCGCCGGTTGTGCCTCATCCTCCTAGGCGTTATCCTCCCATGGAATCCATCTGAAAGGACCCTCCATGGCCAAATCCACCAGCGTCTACGTCTGCGGCGAGTGCGGCCACTCCGAGATCCGCTGGTTGGGCCAGTGCCCCCAGTGCAAGGAGTGGAACTCCTTCTCCGAGCTGAAGAGCACCAAGTCGGAGGGCAAGGGCCGCGGCGCCGGCTTCCGCGGCGCCCGCGCCGACACCGCAGCCAAGCGCGAAGCCGTCCGCCCCGTCCCCCTGCGCGACGTCGCCTCGGCCGTGGACGAGCGCCTGCCCGTCCGCCCGGAGGAGATCGCCCGCGTGCTGGGCGGCGGCCTGGTGAACGGATCGGTGACCCTGCTGGGCGGCGACCCGGGCGTGGGCAAGTCCACGCTCCTGACCGGCCTGGCCCTGGACTGGGTGCGCAACGGCGTGCGCGTGGTCTATGTGGCGGGGGAGGAGTCGCCGTCGCAGATCCGCATGCGGGGCGAGCGCCTGGGCTTCGACCCCAAAGCCGAGGAGGGTTTCCAGATCCTCGACGAGGTGGAACTGGAAAAGGTCATCGAGGCCCTCTATGCCGACCGCGAGGCCCACCCCGGGCCGTGCGTCGTGATCGCCGATTCGGTGCAGACCCTCCACAGCCGTGAGATCGACGCCTTCCCCGGCACCGTCAGCCAGGTCCGCTACTGCGGCGGCGTGCTGGCCGACTTCGCCCGGGCCGCCCGCTGTCCCGTCTTCCTCGTCGGGCACGTCACCAAGTCCGGCGACCTGGCCGGCCCCAAGGTCCTCGAACACATGGTGGACACCGTGCTGGCCTTCGAGGGCACCGGCGGCGGCGCCGCCATCCGCATGGTCCGGGCTGTGAAGAACCGTTTCGGCGCCACCGGCGAGCTGGCCGTGCTGGAGATGCGCGGCGAGGGACTCGTACCCGTGGACGAGGCCGCCGCGCTCTTCCTGAGCGGACGTCGCGGCGACGAGCCCGGCACCGCCGTCTGCGCCGTGCGCAGCGGCTCGCGTACCTTCCTGGTGGAGGTGCAGGCCCTGGTCTCGCCCAGCCACTACGGCACGCCCCAGCGCGTGGTGCAGGGCGTGGACAACAAGCGTGTGGCCCTGCTCGCCGCCATCCTGGAAAAACGGGCCGGCTACGACCTCGGCGGCTGCGACCTCTTCGTGAAGGTGGCCGGCGGCGCGCGCCTGGACGATCCGGCGGCGGACCTGGCCATCTGCGCCGCTCTGGCCTCGTCGTTGCGCGAGGTCCCCATCGCGCCGGACGTGCTGATCGTGGGGGAGGTGGGCCTCACGGGCGACGTCCGCGACGTGGCCGAGCGCGTGCCCCGCTTCAAGGAGGCCGCGCGCCTGGGCTTCAAGCGCGTGGTGGCCGCCGCCGCCAAGAAGGACCGCCGCACCGAGCAGGGACTGGCCCTGTCGGCGGCGCGCACCGTGGACGAGGCCGTGGCCCTGGCCCTGAGCCGGGCCCGTCCCGCCGCCGGAGGAGCGTAGCGTGGCCCGCGACCTGCACCTGGTGATCCTGGCCGGCGGCTCCGGCACCCGCGTGGGCGGCGAGGTGCCCAAGCAGTTCCGCGATGTGGGGGGCAAGCCCCTGCTGGCGTGGAGCGTGCTCGGGCTCGGCGCGTGCGAACGGGTGGCGTCGCTCACGGTGACGTGCCCCGGCGCCCGCTGCTCCGAGCTGGACGACGCCCTCGACGGCGCCGGCCTGCCCTACCCCGTGCGCGTGGCCCCGGCGGGGGAGACCCGCACCGCGTCCACCTGGAACGCCCTGGACCTCCTGGCCCGCGAACAGGCCCCCGACCCCGACGACCTGGTGGCCGTCCACGACGCGGCCCGTCCCTTCGCCTCCGCCGAACTCCTGATGCGCCTCGCCTCCGCCGCCGACCGCCACGGCGGCGCCGTGCCGGGCGTGGATGTGTCCGACTCCACCATCGAGGTTCCGGAGGGCGACGGCCCCGCCCGCTACCTCGACCGCGCCCGCCTGCGCGCCGTCCAGACCCCCCAGGTCTTCCGCTGGGCCCCGTTCTTCGCGGTCCACGCCGCCGCACGCGAGTCCGACGACAGCCGCACCGACGACGGCGGCCTCATGGCGGCCGCCGGCGCCCCGCCCGTGGTGGTGGAGGGGGAGGCCGCCAACTGGAAGATCACCGACGCCGCCGACCTGGCCCGCGCCGCCGACCTGCTCGGGAGGCGCTCATGACCATCGCCCCCTGCGCCGTCTGCGGCCACGCCGCCGAGGCTCCCGTCCACGTCGCCCGCGAGATGATGTTCGGCACCGGCGGCGAGTACCGTTACCGCGAGTGCCCCGACTGCGGCACCCTCCAGCTCCTCGATGTCCCGCAGGACCTGTCGGCCCACTACCCGCCCGACTACTACTCCTACGACGACCGCCCCCGCCGCCGCTTCGAGGGCCTCGTCACCTGGGCCCGCACCCGCCGCACCCAGGCGTATCTGGAGGGCGGTTGCCCCATGGGCTCGCTCCTGCTCAAACGCTTCGGCCCCACCCCGACCCTGCGCATGGCGAAGGCGGCGGGCCTGGATCGCTCGGCCCGCATCCTGGACGTGGGCTGCGGCAGCGGCGAGCTGCTGCTGGACCTGCGCCGCGACGGCTTCCGCGACCTCACCGGCGCCGATCCCTTCCTGGACGCGCACATCGACCACGGCGGCGGCCTGCGCATCCTGAAGGCGTCCATGGACGAACTGGAGGGCCGCTGGGACCTGGTCATGTCCCACCACTCCCTCGAACACATGCCCGACCCCACGGCGGCCTTCGCCGGCCTCGCCCGCCTGGCCGGCCCCGACGGTCACGTACTGCTGCGCATCCCCGTGGCCGACTCCCACGCCTGGCGCGAATACGGCACGGACTGGGTCCAGCTCGATGCCCCCCGCCATCTCTTCCTGCTCACCGACGACGCCGTGGCCCGCCTGGCCGACGCCGCCGGCCTGGACCTCGTCCGCCGGGAGCGCGACTCCACCGCCTTCCAGTTCTGGGCCAGCGAGCAGTACCGTCGCGGCATCCCCCTGCGCGATCCCCGCTCCCACGCCGTGGACCCCGCCGCGTCGCCCTTCGCACCGGACGAGATGGCCCGCTGGAACGCTGCCGCGACCAAGCTCAACGACGAGGTCCGCGGCGACCAGGCCGTCTACCTGCTGCGCCGTCGCAGCTGACCGTATGGCCGATTCGTTCGCCTTGACCTAGATTGTCGCCCCATCCACCCCCTGAAACCGGCGACGACCCAGCTCCCCCCGGGAGGGACCATGACCCGCATCGCCCGATGCCTCGCCATCGCCACGCTGATCCTGACGGCCTCCGCCGCCGTCGCCCAGACCGACATGCCCCGGCTGGGCCTCTCGGCGTCGCCGGTGGCCTTCGTGGACTCCCTCCAGGTGGAATACGGCGACGACTTCACCCTGTGGGTCGTGATGACCACGCCGGAGCCCGACGCCGGTGCCTTCGACCTCGAGTACGTGAAGTGGGCCCTGCTCAACAGCTGCTGCGGCGGTTCGCCGGCCCTGTACGTGGATGCGGTGATGGGGGAGGGATTGGTCCACGACGGCGATCCCGTCTTCGCCGTGGAGTCCGAGGCCGAGACCTGCGTCACCGGAGAACTGACGGTCCTCGCCGAATGCCATTTCACGTGGATCTACGAGCCCGAAGGACCCTTCAACCTGGCTGCGGCCGCCCTCACGGCGGCCCGCGACTGCGCGGACGAGACCTGGTATCCGTCGGGTCTGGAGTTCGAGGTGATCCCCGACCTGAGCACTCCCGCCGAGGCGGAGAGCTGGGGGAATCTCAAGGCCAGGTTCCGCTAGCAGGCTGCCCGAAGAGGCGGGCGATCAGCCCGCCGAAGCCTCCACGTCCACGCCCGACAGCCCCGACCGGTAGCGCCCGGTCTGGGGGTCCTTGTAGACCTTCACCTGGTTGTAGAGCTTGATGCGGCGGGTGCCCGCGGCCACGTCGGCGAAGAGCTGGTCGAGGCAGAGGGCGAGGTCGTCCATCTGCTCCTTGATGCCCTCGAGCCGCGCGTGGAGCTTCTCCTCGTCCGACGTGCCGCCGGCGGTGGAAAGCTCCTCGCGGATGTGGTAGAGCTTCAGCGCGAGGATGGTGATGCGGTCCACGACGCTCGCCGGCGACTCCGAGTGGAGCGGCGCGTCGGCCACCGGCAGTCCCGCGGACTGGAGCACGTGCCAGCAGTGGGCGTCGAGCACCTCGATGGTCTTCACGCGGCGTGCGTTGGAGGCGTCGATGGAGCGCTTGACGGCGGCCTGGATCTCGTCCCCGGCGCCGTGTTCGCGGCTGCGGTCCTCCTCGTGCCACTGGAACGTGTTGATGAGCTGCAGGAGCTCCGCGAGGCCCGCCCAGCCGGTGTGCTCCGGCGGAACGGAGCGCACGGCGTCCTCCCACGTGTCGATCTCCTGCTCGGCCACGTGCCAGCGGTCGATGATCCGCCACAGGATGGGCAGCAGGTCCTCGGCGCGGGGCAGGTCGCGGACGGGATCGGGTCGGGTCTCGTTCGTGCTCATGATCGTCCCTATCTTGAGGTAGCATGGCCGTGGAGGGTCCGGATCGCGCGGATCCGGGCCGCGGCCCAACAGTACGCCATCGCCCCCGGCGCGGCAAGCCGACGGAGCTCCCATGCACGCTGTCCGACTCGTCATCTTCCTGTATGCCGCGATCCTGGCCGCCGGCGCGGCGTCGGCCGAAACCCACGCCGACCGCGTCGTCGAGCTGCACCCGGACCTGGGCGAGGTGATCGACGCCGGCGAGGCCGCCGCCCTGGGGCTCTTCCCGGACCTGGGCGGCATCGGGCAGATCGTGTTCGTGCGCACCGCCGCTGGCGGCGTGGTGGCCCGCATCGTCCTGGACGGTCCGAACGGCACGGTGCTCCGCGAGCGCAGCATCCCGTCGGACGTCTGGGCGTCCTGGCGCGCAGACGCGGCCGCCGGCCGCCCCCTGGCCGCGGCTCTCCCCGTGCCCCCGCCGGGCCTCGTCTGGCCGGAGCGCGACCTGCGCCCTGACGAGGTCGCCCCCGACGACGCCCCGCCCCCCATCCCCGCCGGCGACGGCGTGCTGACCGGCGAGTGGATCATGATGCTGGACGCCGGCTACAAGCGCTCCACGACACGGTTCCGCGACTACTTCACCGACATGGTCGTGGCCGACATGGCCGTGGGCTACGGCCTCCACGACCGCGTGTGGCCGTTCCTGGCCTTCCAGATCGGCAGCGGCGATCTCCAGGACGCCTTCGAGGACATCACCGCCGACGGCCGCTCCGCCGTGTACGCCTTCGAGCTGGGCACGCGCTTCAACGCGCCCCTGACCCACCGTCTCGACGCCGTGGCCTCGGTGGCCGGCGGCTACTACATGCGCTCCATGCGCTGGGGCGGCGATCTCTTCGTCAGTCCCTACGGCTACGTGCAGAGCGGCACCACCGTGCGCGAGTTCTCCGACTGGGGCGGCAGCGCCCGGCTGGGCGTGCAGTGGGCCCTGGGCGGCCGCGACGGCCGCGCCCGCTACCTGGACCTGACGTTCCGGGCCGAGACCTACTCGGCCGACCCCTACGTCCTGATCGACCCCGAGAACGACGCCGCCCTCCTGGCCGACGACCGCGACACGTGGTGGTCGGTGACCATGGGCCTGGCCTTCGGACTCTGATCCCTCATTCCCGCGAGGCGAACCGTGATCCTCAACGACCACTCCACCACCGACCTCGTCGTCCTGCAGATCCACCTGGGCGGCGACCGCAACTTCAGCTACCTCATCGCCGACCGCGCCAGCCGCGAGGCCGCCGCGGTGGACCCGGGCTTCGCCCCCGCCGAACTCCACGCCATCGCCGGCGACGAGGGCCTGGAGATCCGCCGCATCCTGGTGACCCACGGTCATTCGGACCACGTGGGCGGCCTGCGCGCCCTGGCGGAGATGACCGGCGCACCCGTCCATGCCGGAGGGGCCGACATCCACCCGGGCGCCCTGGTGCCCGACGGCGAGGGCGAGGTCGCCCGCCTCGGCGAGCGGCCCCTGATCGCCCTGCCCACCCCCGGCCACTCGCCCGACCACGTGTGCTGGCTCTGCGACGGCGTGCTCGTGACCGGCGACCTGCTGTTCTGCGGCAAGGTGGGAGGCACGGGCCCGTACTTCCCGGGCTCGTCGGCGGAGCAGGAGTGGGCGTCGCTGCAGCGGCTCATGGAGTTGGACGACGCCACGGTCGTGTTGCCCGGCCACGACTACTACGGCGGCGAGGGCTCCCGCCCGGCGTCGACCATCGGCACCGAGCGGGTGGAGAACCCCTTCCTCACCTGCGGAGATTTCGACGGCTTCGTGCACCTGAAGGAGAACTGGGCGGCCTACAAGGAAGAGCACGGCATCCGCTGACGCCGTGACGGTTTCGCTGGTTTTTCGTGGAAATCGGGTCGTCCGCTGACTACGATGCCCGGACCCTGTCGACACGCCTTCGGATAGCCGGACCAACACGGGAGCCGTTCCATGACCCTCCTCGCCAACATGTGGCCCATCCTGATCCTGCTGGCGGTGGTCACCTTCGTGATCATGCGTCTGCCCAAGATCGACGTCGGTCACGACGACCGCTTCCGCCGCCGCCGCGTATGGAACTGGTTGCCCCTGGGCCTGACCTACGCCCTGCTCTACATGGGGCGCTACAACCTGAAGGTCAGCAAGTTCGCCTTCGAGGAGATGGCCGGCGCCGACGGCTCGTCGCTCATGGCCAACGCCGACTTCGGCGTGATCTTCGGCGTGGGCACCATCGTCTACGGCTTCTCGTTCCTGATCAACGGACCGCTCACGGACAAGTTCGGCGGCCGGTTCTCCATCCTCGTGGGCGCGTCCGGCGCCATGGTCATGAACCTGCTCATGGGCCTGGCCTCCCTGTCGCTCATCAACGACGGACCCATGTCGGGCTACCTGGCCGAGAACTTCGTGGCGGTCTTCTCGGTGCTCTACGGCGCCAACATGTACTTCCAGAGCTTCGGCGCGGTGGCCAT
>CAYFKR010000037.1:0-13130 GCA_964343835.1 uncultured Fibrobacteraceae bacterium | reverse complement strand
ACCGACTACTGCATCGGGTTCAGCACGGCGGTCACGCGGTCGGTGGACGCCATCACGCAGCTCCGCACGCCCATCGGCAGCCACGAGCGCATCGGCGTGATCGAGCTTTTCGGGCGCAACAGCGGCGAGACGGCCCTGATCGTCAGCTACCTGGCCGGCGTGAACCGGTCCATCATCTCCGAGGTGCCGTTCCACATGGACCAGCTGGCGGAGAAGCTGAAGGAGGACAAGGCGCACAACCCGAGCAACTACGCCATCATGACCATCAGCGAGGGCGCCACCGAGATCGACGGCGACATCCACCAGACCGGCGAGGCCGACGCCTACGGCCACCAGAAGCTCGGCGGCATCGGCAAGCACACCGCCGACGAGATCAAGCGCATGACCGGCGAGGACATCATGTACCAGAACCTCGCCTACCTCATGCGCTGCGGCGCGCCCGACGCCCTGGACCGCATGGTGGCCATGAACTTCGGCAACCTGGCCATGGACTACCTGCTCAAGGGCCTCAGCGGGTTCATGACCGCCCTGCAGGGCGGCCGTTACACGGCGGTGCCGCTGCCCACCATCGTGGACGGCGTGAAGCGCGTGAACGTGCCCCGCTACTACGATCCGCAGGAGTACCGGGCGCGCATCGAGAACGTGTCGGGCATGCCCATGTTCCTGGAGTAGGGGAACGCACATTCCAGGCGACGGATCGGGGCCGGGCGGTTATGCTCGGCCCCTGTTCCATGACTGCGCACAGGGAGGTCGCGCGATGTCGTCCCGTATCATGCTGCAGCGCTGGGTGCCGATCCTGGTGATGTTCGGCTTCGGAATCGTCATGCTCCGGGGCTATGTCACCGACGATACCTGGATCCACCTGCGCTATGCCCGCCATCTCATCGAACTCGGCGAACTGTCGTTCAATCCCGGCGTGCCCACCTACGGCGCCACGTCGCCCCTGTGGATCCTGGGCATCGTGATGCTGCTGAAGGTCGGGGTGGCGCCCCTGCTGGCCACCAAGGTGCTGGGCATCGCCTCGGGGCTGCTGGCCCTGGTCGTGGCGTGCCGGCTGATCCTCCGCATCGACATGCCGGACTCGTGGCGTCCCTGGGTGATGGCCCTCGTCGTGGTGGACGCCTGGTTCCAGCGCTGGACCATGTCCGGCATGGAGACGCCCCTGGCCGGCGCCCTGCTGCTGGTCCTTCTGCTGCCGGTGCTGTCCCGGGGGCGGGTGCCGTGGTTCGCATGGGGCGTGGCCGGCGCCATGGCCGGGTTGACGCGTCCCGAGTTCAACCTGCTCGTGCTGGTGGCCGTGCCCTGGCTGGCGTGGCGCGAGAAGCGCAATCATCCCGACGTGTCGGTGATCCGCGGCCCGCTGCTGGCGCTGCTGGGCTGGGCGATCCTCTACGGCCCCTGGCTCTGGTACGCCTGGGAATCGTTCGGCCGCTTCACGCCCGAGACGGCGGCGGCCAAGAGCTACGCCGTGACCTTCGATCCGCGGTTCGTGATACCGCACCTGATGCGCACGGTGCAGCAGTTCGCCATCGTGCAGGGGTTCCTGTGGCTCGCGGCGGCCTACGTGATCACCCACTGGTGGATGCGCTGGCGTCCCCAGGGAGGCGACCCGCGCATCGGGCCCCACACGGTCGCCCTGACGGGCATCGTCGGCAGCTGGCTGGCGGTGCTGGCCGGCGGGTACGCCGTCAAGCAGGTGTGGATCATCTCGCGCTACGTGTCGCCGCTGCTGGCGCCCATGCTGCTGGTGATGGTCGCCTGGGCGGGACCCGTGGTTCCGCGCTACACGTCCAACCGCCGCGGCACCGAGCGGATCATGGCCACCTGCGCCCTGCTGGCCCTGGCCGGCAACGCCCTGGTGCTCAATCTCCACGTGCGGCCCCACTCGGAGCGGTTTTCCGCGGGCATCGAGAAGTGCTTCTACGGCATGGGGGAGTGGCTGCGCGAGAACACGCCGGAGGACGCGGTGATCGCGGCCCACGACATCGGCGCCATCGGCTACGCCAGCGAGCGGCGCATCCTGGATCTGGCCGGGCTGGTGAGCCCGGAGATCCTCGAGCTGGGGCGCGAGATGACCTTCGAGGCCATGGTCGAGAGCGGCGTGTGGCTCACTGCCGAGGTTCCCGACTACGTGTACGACCGCACCCAGGGACCGCCCCGCTGGGAGAACGCCGTGATGTACGGCGTGGGGTTCGAGCTCGTCGCCACGTGCGTGGTGGACGGGGTGGGGCTGCGGGAGTCGGAGCCGTGGACCTACTCGCTGTACCGGCTGACGGAGACCAGGCCGCCGGTGGATGCGGAGGCGGTGTTGCTGGAGGATTAGCAGGCTGTTGAAGAACTCCGGACCGAGCTGTGTGCGGCTCACGGTTTTGCAATCGAGGCGCGAATCCGCAGGCATAGCTATGAGCTACGGCGAGGATTCGTAACGAAGAGTGCGAAACCGTGAGCCGTGCACAGCGACGGGAGGAGTTCTTCAACAGCCTGCTAGTCCTTCACCACCGCATGCGTCCGCCCCCGATCCCGCTTCACCTGCTCCAGCTCGTGCTTGGGCGTGAACTCCTCGGCGGGCAGGCGTCGCACTACCATCACCGTCACGTCGTCGCGCCAGCGCTCGCCGTTCCCGAAGACCGTCACGTCGCCCATGATCGCGTCGAGGATCCCCTCGGCGCGATCGTCCATGTGGGCCTGGACGGTCTCGATGAGCCGGTGCTTGCCGTATTCCACCGGGTCCGCCGTGTCGGCGGTGCCGGCCTGCTCCCGTTCCAGCAGGCCGTCGGTGAACATTACCAGGACCTCGCCGGGATACAGCGTGGCGTAGCCGCGGCGGTACGGCGCCTCGGGCAGGGGGCCCAGCACGGGGCCGGTGCTGCCCAGCTCGAACACGCGGCCGCTGGTGCTGAACAGCAGGGGCGGGCAGTGGCCGCCGTTGACGAAGACCAGGCTGCCGGTGTCCTCCAGCTCCCCGTAGAACACGGACATGAAGCGGCTCACCAGGCCGCTCTGGTGGATCACGCCGTTGAGCTTGGTCATGGTGGTGGAGATCTTGTGCTCCTGGGCGATGCCCATGCGCAGGCCGGTCATCACGTCGCGGGCCTGGAGGGCCGCGGGCAGGCCGTGGCCGCTGGCGTCGCCCACGGTCAGGCCCAGCACGCCGTCCTCCACGGGGCGGCAGTCGTAGATGTCGCCGCCCACGTCCTCGGCGGGCAGCGACACCGCCGCCACCTGGAAGCCGGGGAAGTCGGGAAGGGAGCGGGGCAGCAGGCTCATCTGGATCTGGCGGGCCTGGCGGAGCTGGTCCTCCAGGCCGCTCTGGCGCAGCTTCAGGCCCACGGCGGTGCGGATGGACTCAAGGATGAAGTGGAGGCGGCCCTCGTCGTCGTCACGGCGCACGCCGAAGCTCAGGATCCACGAAGGGGAATCGCCCACGATGACCGCGGCGTAGTCGTGGTGGGTGAACTGGTCCTCCACCTCGGGATCGAAGCCCGGCTCGTCGGGGCCCACCATCAGCAGGCGCTCCTCCTCGAGCTCCCGCACCACCGCGTAGTCGCGGGAGACGGTCTTGCCGATGATCTCGTCGCCGAACTCGCCCTCGCTGGCGATCAGCTCGTATTCGTCGCCGCGTTCCACGTAGAGCCTGCCGCTCTCGATGCCGTGTGCGTCGTGGCCGTCCACCACGATGGCGTGCAGCATGGCGCGCAGCATCTCCTCGGCGCCCAGGGTGGCGTCGATGCTGCGCAGCAGTTCCTCGATGTCGCGGTAGAGTCGCTTGGTCATCCGGATCCCCCTCTCGATCCGCCAGAATGCCCCCAACCCCGAAACCCCGCAACACGAAATGCGTTGAACGACGGCGAAGAAACGGTGAGCGCGGGGCTCGACGCCGTCCGCCCCCTCCGCTATGTTGAGCGCCGAACCACACACCAGAACGGGAGCCGAACGTGGACGCCAACGCCAGGATCGACGCGCTCATGCGCGCCAGCGACGACATGCGGACCGAGATCGCCAAGGTGATCGTGGGGCAGCAACGGGTGGTGGACGAGATGCTCGTCGCCCTCTTCGCCGGCGGCCACGTGCTGCTCGAAGGCGTGCCGGGGCTGGCCAAGACGCTGCTCATCAGCACCGTGGCCCGGGTCCTGGACCTGAGCTTCGCTCGCATCCAGTTCACGCCGGACCTCATGCCCAGCGACATCACCGGCTCGGAGATCCTCGAAGACGACGCCTCGACCGGCGGCCGCAGCTTCCGGTTCGTGCGCGGCCCCGTGTTCGCCAACATGATCCTGGCCGACGAGATCAACCGCACCCCGCCCAAGACCCAGGCCGCCCTGCTCCAGGCCATGCAGGAGCGCCAGGTGACCGCCGCGGGGCAGACCCACGAGCTGCCCGCGCCGTTCTTCGTGCTGGCGACCCAGAACCCCATCGAGCAGGAGGGCACCTACCCGCTGCCCGAGGCCCAGCTCGACCGCTTCATGTTCAACATCCTGATCGACTACCCGGAGCTGGAGGAGGAGCTGGCCATCGTCGAGAGCACCACCGGCGCCGCCCGCGCCGAACCGGCCCGCGTGCTCGACGGCGCCGCCGTGCTGGACTTCCGCGCCGTGGTTCAGGACGTGCCGGCCGCGGAGAACGTGATCTCCTATGCCGTGCGCCTGGCCCGCGCCACCCGCACCGGCAGCGACGACGCCGTGCCCGCCGCCACCGAGTTCCTGGGCTGGGGCGCCGGGCCCCGCGCCGCCCAGTGCCTGCTGCTGGGAGCCAAGGCCCGTTGCCTGCTGGACGGTCGCCCGACCCCCGATCTGGACGACGTGCGCGCCCTCGCCCATCCCGTGCTGCGCCACCGCATCGTGACCAACTTCCACGCCGAGGCGGAGGAGGTGGGCAAGGACGCCGTCATCGACCGCATCCTGGCCGAGGTCCCCGCATGAACGCCGCCGCCCTGAGCCCCGACCAGGTGGCCGGCCTCGGGCGGCTCGACCTGGTGGCCCGACTGGTGGTGGAGGGCTTCCTGGTGGGCCTGCACCGCAGCCCCTACCACGGCTTCTCCGCCGAGTTCGCCGAGTACCGCCAGTACATCCCCGGCGAGCCGGTCAACCACATCGACTGGCGCCTCTTCGCCAAGTCCGACCGCCACTACCTGAAGGTCTTCGCCGAGGAGACCAACCTGCGCGCCACGCTGCTGGTGGACTGCTCCGCGAGCATGTCGTTCCGCGGCGAGGGCTCGGCCGTGAGCAAGGCCGAGTATGCGCGCCTGCTGGCGGCCAGCCTCTCGTACCTGCTGCTGCGCCAGAACGATGCGGTGGGCCTGGAGCTCTTCGACGAGAAGCGCCTGGCGTCGGTGCCGGCCAAGGCGGTACGCCGCCACCTGTTCCGACTGCTCGCCCCGCTGGCGCGCTTGCCCGAGGGACGCGGCACGAGCATCGGGCCGGTGCTGAACACCGTGGCGGAGCGGTTGCCGCGTCGAGGTCTGGTGATCCTGTTTTCCGACCTGATGGACGACCCCGAGGCGGTGCTCAACGGGCTGAAGCATTTCCGCCATCGCGGCCACGAGGTGCTGGTCTTCCACATCCTGGATCCCCGCGAGATCGACCTGGACTACACCCACGACACCCGCTTCGACGACCTCGAATCCCCCGGCGATCACGTGCGCCTGGACCCGGCCCAGGTCCGCGCCGACTACACGGACCGCGTTGACGCCTGGCGTCGTGACCTGCGCCGCGAACTCCGCCGCCGCCGCATCGACCTGGTGGAGACGGTCACCGACCGCCCCTTCGACCGTGCCCTGCTGGCCTACCTCACCCGCCGCCGCAGGATGGGCTAGGCCATGCCCCTGCACTTCCTCAACCCGGGACTGCTGTTCGGAGCCGCCGGCGCCCTGGTGCCCCTGGTGCTGCACCTCTTGAGGAACCGTCGCGTGCGCCGGGTGCCCTTCAGCGACCTGCGGTTCCTGAAGGCGGTGGAGGTACGCCGGGCGCGGACGTCGAGCCTGCTGCGGCTGCTCCTGCTGCTGCTGAGGATGCTGGCGATCCTGCTCATCGTGATGGGGGCCGCCCGGCCGCGCATCGGCGGCCTGGGCGCCGCGGCCGGCGACGGCGCCTCCGTGCTGGCCGTCCTGGACGCCAGCGCCAGCATGCAGACCCGCTCGCGGGAGGGGGTCTCGCGGTTCGACGAGGCCCTGGACGCGGCCCGCTCCCTGGCCGGGGCCCTGCCCCGCGGCGGCGAGGTCCAGTGGCTGCGGGCGGGGCCGTCCGCAGCGCCCGTCTTCGGCGCCTGGTTGCCCGCCCCCGCGGCCGCCGACCCGGACGCTGCATCTCCAGCCCCCGGCGACGGGGGATTCGATCTGGCGAGGGCCCTGGAGGCGGCGGCGAGCGCTGCCCGCGAGGCCTCTCGCCCGCCGGTCGTGGCCCTGATCTCGGACATGCAACCCGTGTCCGCGGACGCCGCCGCCCTGACCACGGCCGTCGCCGGACTGACCGCCGCCGGCGTGTCGACGGTGGAATTGATCACGGTGGGAGAGGAGGTCCTGGACGGCGCGGTGCTGGATGTGGACCTGCCCCTGACGACCGTCCGCCCCGGCCGCACGATCCGGATCACGGCCCGGGTGCGGCCCGCCCGGGAGGACCAGCCCTTCCGCCTGGAACTGGACGGCCGCGTGGCCGCCGAAGCGGTGGCGTCCGGAGACGGCGCCACCGAGACCGACGTCGTCTTCGCCCTGACCGCCCCCGGTGCCGGGCGTCATCCCGGCCGCGTGTCGACGGTCACCGACCTGGCGCCCCACGACGACGCCCGCGCCTTCGTCCTGGACGTGGCCGACCGCCTGGACGTGCTGCTGGTCCACGGCACCGGTCGCGACGACTGGCGCTACCTGGCCCGCGCCCTCGACCCCGACTGGGACGCCCCCGCGCCGGACGCCCCGGTGGCCCTGACCGTGGCCGGCGACGCCGGCTGGTCCGGCGGCGACCTCGACGCCCACGACGTGCTGATCCTGGCGGACCCCGAGCCCCTCGGTCGCGAGCGCCTCGCCGCCCTCCGCGCCTGGCTCGGCCGCGGCGGCGGCCTGTGGCTGGTGGCCGGCGATCCGGCCCGCGGCGACTACCTGCGCGACCACCTGCTGCCCGCGGTGGCGCCGGGGGCCGAGCTGGAGGGATACCGCGACCGCAGCGCCGTTGGGGCCGAGGCCCTGCGCGTGACGGCCCCCGATCATCCCGTATTCGCCGGCCTGCCCGCCGATGCCCTGGCCACCCTCACGGAATCCCGCTGGCGGCGCGGCTGGAGTCTCGACGCCGGCGACGCCGACGTGCTGCTCCACCTCGAAGGCGGCGATCCCTTGCTGCTGGCCCCCCGCACCGACGCCGGCCGTGCGCTGCTGAGCACGGCCTCCCTCGGCGACGCCGCCGGCGACCTGGCCCGCAACGCCATGTTCCCGCCCCTGGCCCAGCGCCTGGCCGGCTGGCTGGCCGGCGGCCGCGCCGCCGTCGTGACCGAGGCGGGAGCGAGGCTCGCAGCGCCGGTCGACCCTGCGGCGGCCGGCGGCATCGACGGCGGCCTGACCTTCCGCTTCCATCCCGCCGACGGCACCGTGGCTCCCCGTTCCGTCGACGCGACCCTCGCCTGGCGCAACGATCGCCCCGTGGCCAAAGGCCCCGCCGAGACGGGCGCCGGGGCCTGGATCCTGAGGCGCGGCTCCGGGGTGTACGGTGCGACGGTGACGGTGGTGCCGCGCGCCGAGGCGTCGCCCGCCGCCGGCGACGCCGACGCCGTGGCGGCCCTGCTCGAAGCCGCCGGGATCGCCACGGGACGGACCCTGGCCGGGGCCCGGGGCGAGGGAGGCGCCATGCCGTCGCTGACCGGACGCGACCTCTCGGCCTGGTGCTTCCTGGCGGCCGTCCTCGTGCTGCTGGCCGAGGCCCGCCTGGCCCGCGGCGGTCGTACCGGCGGAGCCCCCGCCCGGGCTTGATTCCACTCCGAAATGGGTTAACCTTCTCAATGGACCGTGACGGTCCCCTTTCGACCCGAACCCTCCGAATCCAGAGGCGCACCATATGTGGGATTACACGGAAAAGGTGCTCGACCACTTCATGAACCCGCGGAACGTGGGCGAGGTCGAGAACCCCGACGGCGTGGGCGAGGTGGGCTCCATGGCCTGCGGCGACGCCCTCCGCTTCACCTTCCGGCTCGATGCCGAGGAGCGCATCTCCGAGGCCAAGTTCCAGACCTTCGGCTGCGGCAGCGCCATCGCGTCTTCGTCCATGCTGACGGAGATGGTGGTGGGCAAGAGCCTGTCCGAGGCGGCGGGCATCACCAACGAGGACATCGCCGACGCCCTGGGCGGCCTGCCCCGCGAGAAGATGCACTGTTCGGTGATGGGCCGGGAGGCCCTCGAGGCCGCCATGATCGACTACTACAAGAAGCAGGGCCGCGAGGTCCCCTGCGAGCTGATCCACCTGGACGTGGAGGTCTGTCACTGCTTCCAGGTGAAGAAGTCGACCATCAAGACCGCGGTGAAGCAGTACAAGCTCAAGGACATCGAGGACGTCACCCACTACACCAAGGCCGGCGGCGGCTGCCGCAAGTGCCACCACGACATCCGGCACATCATCGACGACTGCTGGGAGGAGATGGGCCTGGACGACGGCACCGTGGCCATCGAGGGCCTCGACAAGCCCGGCGAGGACGACCGCACGACCCGCATCCGCGACCTGGTCGAGAACGACATCGCCCGGGGTCTGCGCACCGACGGCGGCGACATCGAATTGCTCGGCGTGGACGGCGACACGGTGCGCGTGCGCCTGACTGGGGCCTGCGCCAGCTGCCCGGCCAGCCAGGCCACCATCAAGGGCTGGGTCGAGGCTCAGCTGCGGGAGCACGTCGGCGAGGTCATCGAAGTGGTCGAGGAGCGGTCGTGAGCGCGTTCAACCTCATGGAAGGCCTGCCCGATCGCCCCGACGAGGGCGTGTACCTGGACAACAACGCCACCACGCGCCTCGCCCCCGAGGTGCTCGAGACCATGATGCCCCTGCTCACCGAGCATTACGGCAATCCCTCGAGCATGCACGGGTTCGGCGCCGCGGCCGGCCGGGCCCTGGACCGGGCCCGCGACGAGGTGGCCGCCCTGCTCGGCGCCGAGAGCCCCGGCGAGATCGTCTTCACCGGCGGCGGCTCCGAGAGCGACAACCTGGCCATCGTGGGCACCCTGCGCGCCTTCCCCGAGAAGAAGCACGTGATCACCACCGCCGTGGAGCACCCCGCCGTGCTGGGCCTGTGCCGCGAGCTGGAGAGCCGTCACGGCTACGACGTGACCTTCCTGGGCGTGGATGCCAAGGGCAACCTGGACCTGGACGAGCTGCGAGACGCCCTGCGCGACGACACCGCCGTGGTCAGCGTCATGGCCGCCAACAACGAGACCGGCGTGATCTTCCCCACCGAGGAGATCGGCCACATCGTCAAGGAGCGCGGCGCCGTGTACCACGTGGACGCCGTGCAGGTGGCGGGCAAGCTGCCCCAGGACGTGGCTGCCGGCACCGCCGATCTGGTGTCCATCTCGGGCCACAAGATCCACGCGTGCAAGGGCGTGGGCGCCCTCTACGTGAAACGCGGCACCAAGCTGCGGCCCCTGATCGTGGGCGGCCACCAGGAGCGCGGCCGCCGGGCCGGCACCGAGAACGTGGCCGGCGTGGCCGGTCTGGGCCGGGCCTGCGTGCTCGCCGGGGAGAACATGGCCGACGAGAACGGCCGTGTGCGCGTCCTGCGCGACCGCCTCACCGAGCGCGTGATCGCCGCCGTCCCCGACAGCCGCCTCAACGGCGATGCGGAGCGCCGCCTGCCCAACACGTCCAACATCAGCTTCGACTACATCGAGGGGGAGGGCATCCTGCTGCTGCTCGACCGCTGCGGCATCGCGGCCTCGAGCGGTTCGGCCTGCACCAGCGGGTCGCTGGAGCCGTCCCACGTGCTGAAGGCCATGGGGGTGCCGTTCATCGCCTCCCACGGTTCCATCCGCTTCTCCCTGAGCCGCTACAACACCGAGGCGGAGATCGATTACACCGCCGAGGTCCTGCCGCGCATCATCGAGAGGCTGCGCGCCATCACGCCCTTCGGCAAGGAGCGCCAGACGTTCTGAGCGCCGCCGGAGCGGAAAGGACGAAGATGCTCGATCACGCCGGGGCCGGCCGCCTGACCGGCCTCCGAGCTTGAGCGGCCTGCTCGGCCGCGTGGTACCCCGCGAGGCCCTGTCCGAGGGCGTCGCGGTGCTGTCGTGCGCCCTCGACGCTCCCGCCGACCGTCCCCATGTCCTGAACGGCCTGCACGGCTCGTCGCCGTCGCTGCTGCTGGCGGCCTGGTTCGCCGAGCATCGCCGAACCGCCCTGGTGGTGGCCCCGACCCGCGGCGCCGCCCTGCGCCTGGCCGACGACCTGGAGGCCTGGCTCGGCCCCGACGACGTGGTGTACCTGCCCCAGCAGGAAGTCCCCGCCTACGACCGCAACTCCCCGGAACCCGAGCTCGTGGGCGCGGTGCTCCAGGGCCTCGACCGCCTGCGCGGAGGCGCCCCGGCCCTGGCCGTGACCTCCCTCTACGGCCTGCAGCTCCGCGGCATCACCCCGGAGCGCCTGGCCGCCGCCGCGGTGGACCTGGCTCCGGGCGTGCGCGTGGACCGCGAGGAGCTGGGGGAGAAGCTGGCGGCCATGGGCTACCAGGGCGTGGGCTCGGTATCCCGCGTGGGGGACCTGGCGGTGCGCGGCAGCCTGGTGGACATCGCGCCTCCCGGCTCGCCTCCGGTCCGCATCGAGTTCTTCGACGACGAGATCCTGTCGCTGCGCACCTTCTCGGTCACCGACCAGCGGTCCACCGGCCAGGTGGAGTCGGTCCGCGTGCTGCCGGTGTCGCACCTGGTGCTGGACGACGACGGCGTGCTGGAGGCCCTCGCGGCCCTGGAACAGGCCACCGCCGAGGGCCTGATCGACGGCGACGACCGCATCGACCTGGAGGCCCGCATCGAGGAGCGCCTCCACGGCGCCGGTCTGGAGACCTTCCTGCCCCTGTACGGCCCGTCGGCCCTGGTCACCGATCACCTGCCCGCCGACGCGCCGCTGGTGTGGATCGATCCCGCCGGGCTGACCGAGCAGGCGGAGCTCACCGCCGAGGAACTCGAGGGGCTCCGCGAGTCGCGCTTGCGCCACGACCCCTGGATCCCCATGCCCGACGACCTGGTGGCCCCCGTCACCGAAATCGCGGCGCTGGACCGCCCGTCCGCCTGGATCGCTGACGCCTGGATCGCCGGCGACGCCGCCGCCGACTGGCTGGACCGCACCCCCGACCCGCAGCCTCCCGCCGACACCCGCCGCCCCGGCCTGAAGGGTGGCGACGTGGCCCTGCTCGGCCGCACCCTGGCGGACCTTGAGGCCGAGGGCTACGTCACCACCGTGCTGTGCGACAACCAGGGCCAGGCCCGCCGTCTGGGCGAACTGCTCATGGAGCAGGACGGGCCCATCCCGGCCGCCCTACCCGAGGTCGGTCGACTGGCCGAGGGTTTCATCTGGCCCGACGCGAAGCTGGCCGTGGTCACCGACCACGAGGTCTTCGAGCGCTACCACCGCCCCGCCCGCACGCGCTTCCGCGGCGAGGCCGTGGTCAAGGATTCGGGGAATCTGCGTCCGGGCGAGTACGTGGTGCACGTGGAGTACGGCATCGGCCACTACAAGGGCCTGCGCCGCATCACGGTGGAGGGGAACGAGCGGGAATGCCTGCTCATCGACTTCGCCGAGGAGGCCAAGGTCTACGTGCCGGTCGAGAACATCGACCTGGTGGAACGCTACAGCAACGACTCCGCCGCCGAACCGGAGCTGAGCCGCCTGGGCACCGCGTCCTGGGCGCGGGTCACGAAGAAGGCCCGCAAGGCCATCCAGGCCATGGCCGCCGAGCTGCTGGAGCTCTACGCCGCCCGCGAGAGCCGCCCCGGCCATGCCTTCCCCGCCGACGGCGACCTGATGCGCTCCCTCGAGGAATCGTTCATCCACGACGAGACCCCCGACCAGCTCACCTCCATCGCCGACGTGAAGAAGGACATGGAGAAGTCCCGCCCCATGGATCGCCTGGTCTGCGGCGACGTGGGCTACGGCAAGACCGAGGTGGCCATGCGCGCCGCCTTCAAGGCCGTGGAGGCGGGCAAGCAGGTGGCGGTGCTCTGCCCCACGACCCTGCTGGCCCACCAGCACGGCGAGACCTTCGGCGAGCGCTTCCGCGACTTCCCCGCCAAGGTGGCCACCCTGAGCCGATTCAAGTCGACGTCGGAGCAGAAGGAGATCACCCAGCGCGTCCGCGACGGCCGCATCGACGTGCTCATCGGCACCCACCGCCTGCTCTCGCGCGACCTGAAGTTCGCCAACCTGGGCCTGCTGATCATCGACGAGGAGCACCGCTTCGGCGTGCGCCACAAGGAGCGCCTCAAGCAGCTGCGCAAGGAGGTGGACGTGCTCACCCTGAGCGCCACCCCCATCCCGCGCACCCTCTACCTGTCGCTCATGGGCGCCCGCGACATGTCCCTGATCACCACGCCGCCCCGGGACCGCCTGCCGGTGCAGACGGAACTCAGCACCTTCAGTGAGGAGGTCCTGAAGGAGGCCATCCTGCGCGAGCTGCACCGCGGCGGGCAGGTGTTCTTCGTGCACAACCGGGTGGAGACCATCCAGGGCATGGCCGCCACCGTGAAGCAGCTGCTGCCCAACGTGAGGGTGGCGGTGGCCCACGGCCAGATGAAGGAAGGGGAGCTGGAGAAGGTCATGGCCGGCTTCCTGGCCCACGAGGCCGACGTGCTGGTGACCACCACCATCATCGAGTCGGGCCTGGACATGCCCCGGGTCAACACCATCGTGATCGACCGCGCCGACCGCTTCGGCCTGGCCCAGCTCTACCAGATCCGCGGCCGGGTGGGCCGCTCCAGCCAGCGCGCCTTCGCCTATCTCATGACCCCGCCGGGGGAGGTGCTCACCAAGGACGCCCGCCGCCGGCTGGCCGCCTTGCAGGAGTTCCAGGCCCTGGGCTCGGGCTACCACATCGCCATGCGCGACCTGGAGATCCGGGGCGCCGGCAACATCCTGGGGCAGCAGCAGCACGGCCACCTGGAGGCCATCGGCTTCGACCTC
>CAYFKR010000036.1:0-14787 GCA_964343835.1 uncultured Fibrobacteraceae bacterium | reverse complement strand
GAAGGTCGCGAAGAAGAAGGTCGCCAAGAAGAAGGTGGCCAAGAAGAAGAAGTAGGCGCGACCCGTCGACCATAGAGAAAGCCGCCGCCCCTCGGGGCGGCGGCTTTTCCTTTGCCTCGTTGCGGAGGCGGGAGGGTGTCGCTAGCGGCCGGCGTAGATGGGCTTGGCGTCGAACATCCAGGTGAGGCCGAGGGTCAGGTTGTGGGTCGTGACCTGCTTGCCGTAGTCGACTTCCTCGGTGGCCATGGAGAACGTGGTGGCGGTGTAGCGACCGCGGACCGAGACGCTGCCGAAGAGCTCGCGGCTCAGCTCCGTGTAGAGCTGGAAGTAGAGGGCGGTCTTGTCCTCGAGGGTCGAGAAGCGGTTGATGACGCCGCCGAAGCCCATGCCGAACCCGGGGGTGAGGCCGAGCTTGCGCAGGGCGTGGGCGTCGTAGCCCAGCTGGACGCCGCCGTGGTACGCCTTGAAGCCCGTGTCGAGGTAGCCTTCCTCCTCGGTGCCGCTGATGCGGTCGGCTTCCTCGCCGTTCACGTACTGGAGCAGCGAGAGTCGGGCCTCGGACAGGGCGAGGGCGCCGGCGAGGTCGATGTGGAAGGACTCGTTGAGGTAGAAGCCGACCCTGGCCTGGAAGATCCGGCCGGCCTCGATCTCCTTGCGGGGAGCCCCGAAACCGTTCTCGGGCAGCTCGGTGCCGAGATTCATCTCGGTGCCGTCGAACAGCGTCACGACGTTGGAGCCGTCGGCGACCTGGGCGTTCTCGTCCAGGCTGGGCAGGGCGAAGTACTCGGCGCCCGAGTAGGTGCCGCCGCCGAAGGAGATGGCGATCCGCTTGATGGCCGACGTGGGCAGCTCCTCGTCCGCAGCGGCGTCGTCCTGGGCCAGGACGGGCAGGGCGGCGAACGCCAGGATCAGGAGTGCAGGCAGGGCGTAACGACTCGTGACGGTCATGGATCACCTCTCGCTCGGGCCGCTTCCGCAGGGGTGCGGACCGGGTCGGGACTGTCCGGGGCCGTGCCGTTCCGGCGCGCCTCATGGGGGCGGGAAACGGTCGGCAAAACTCCTAAGAGGACGGGAATCAACGGTAATGCACGCCCCGAGGCACGGCAAGACCTATGTCCGCGTCCACGCCCCTAAACATAGGGGAATCGGATCGGCCGGACAAGGGGAGGGAGATTGACAGGCCATGGGGGGCGGGCTAATATTCGGGGTCGGTCCCGAATCGGCGGTTCCAGGGTGTTCCGGCCCCAAATCCGCCCGGCCGACCACATCTCCGACCCACCCCCGGAAGACCTAGGGAGGAAGACGTTGAAGAGCTATGCCATGGACAACATCCGCAACGTGACGATGATCGCACCCCACGGTGTGGGCAAGACCAGCCTGGCCGATGCGATGCTCCACGTTTCCGGGAAGGTGGGTCGTCGCGGCAACGTGGACGACGGCAGCTCCGTCTTCGATTACCTCGACGAGGAGATCGACAAGAAACAGACCATGTCGGCGTCGCTGGCGTGGCTGGAGGTCGACGGGGCCAAGGTCAACATCATCGACACCCCGGGCGTGGCGGACTTCCGCTGCGATCTCTACTGCTCCATGGAGGCCTGCGAGGGCGCCCTGTTCATGTGCAAGGCCGACGGCGGTCTCGAGGTGTCCAGCGACGCCCTGTGGCGCATGGCCCGCGCCCGCAGCATGCCCATGCTGCTGGTCATCACGCGCATGAACAAGGAGCACGCCGACTGGGCCAAGGCCGTCCGCGAGATGGACGAGCACCTGGACGGCACCTGCGTGCCGGCGCAGCTTCCCATCGGCGAGGGCGAGGCCTTCAAGGGCGTCGTCGACCTGATCGCCAACAAGGCCTACGAGTACGGTGCCGACGGCGCCGCCAAGGAGATCGACGTTCCCGCCGACATGGTCGACGACGTGGCCATGGCCCGCGAGGAGCTCATGAACGCCGCCGCCGAGACGGACGAGGCCCTCATCGAGAAGTTCCTCGAGGAAGGCACCCTGAGCGACGAGGACCTGGTGGCCGGCCTGGCCTCCGGCGTGGCCACGAGCCAGGTGTTCCCCATCTTCGTGACGGCCGCCGACAGCGAGATCGGCGTCTCCACCCTGCTGAGCGACATCGTCAAGCTCCTGCCCAGCCCCGCGGTGCGCACGTCGGTGACGTCCGCCGACGGCGAGACTGAGCTGGAAGTGGGCCCCGACAAGCCCACCCTCGCCTATGCATTCAAGTACCAGCGCGAGGCCCAGGGCGGCGACCAGACCTGGATCAAGGTCTTCAGCGGCGCCCTGAACTCCGGCGACAACCTGACGTCGAGCACCGGCAACGGCGAACGCCTCGGCCAGCTGAGCCTGGCCGCCGGCAAGGGCCGCGACAAGGTGGACGGCGTGGCCTGCGGCGACATCGTGCTGGCCGCCAAGCTGAAGTCCAGCCCCACCGGCTCGACCCTCTGCGCCTCCGGCCTGGACATCGAGCTGCCGAAGCCCGCCATCCCGGCGCCGACCAGCTCCGAGGCCATCGTCTCGGCCAACGCCGGCGACGAGGACAAGATGGGCGTGGGCCTGAACAAGCTGATGGAGGAGGATCCCTCCTTCCAGGTGATCCACGACGGCGAGCTGAGCCAGACCCTGCTGGAAGGCCAGGGCGAGATGCACCTGACCCACATCCTCGCCCTGCTCAAGAAGCAGTACGGCGTCGAGGTGGAGCGGAAGCGTCCGCGGGTGGCCTTCAAGGAGACCATCAAGGGCAAGGTCGAGGTCCAGGGTCGCTACAAGAAGCAGACCGGTGGCCGCGGCCAGTTCGGCGACGTGCACCTGCGCCTCGAGCCCATGCCCCGCGGCGAGGGCTTCGAGTTCGCCGACGAGATCGTGGGCGGCGTGGTGCCCGGCAAGTTCGTCCCGGCGGTGGAGAAGGGCATCCGTGAGACCATGAAGAACGGCGTTGTCGCCGGCTACGAGATGGTCGACTTCAAGGCCGCCCTGTTCTTCGGCTCGTTCCACGCGGTGGACTCCAGCGAGAACAGCTTCAAGAGCGCCGCGCGCATCGCCCTGCAGAAGGGCATCCCGGACGCCAAGCCGGCCCTGCTGGAACCCGTGATGAAGGTCACGATCCGCGTGCCCGAGGCGTACATGGGCGACGTGATGGGCGACATCTCCGGCCGCCGCGGCCAGCCCCAGGGCATGGAGGCCGAAGGCCCCATCCAGATCATCAACGCCATGGTGCCCCAGGACGAGATGTACCAGTACTCCACGACCCTGCGGGCCATGACCCAGGGCACCGGCGAGTTCAGCATGGAGTTCGACCACTACGCCGAGGTTCCGGGCGACGTGGCGAAGCAGCTCATCGAGGCCTACGAGAAGAGCCGTACCGAGGACGCCGACTAGTCGGCGTCCCCGGCTGACCGGGGAGGGAGCATGTCCGGACATTCCAAATGGAGCACGATCAAGCGCAAGAAGGGCGCCAAGGACGCGGCCAGGTCCAAGATCTGGTCGCGCATGGCCCGCGAGATCATCGTGGCCGCGAAGATGGGTGGCGGCGAGCAGGATTCCAACGCGCGTCTGCGCACGGCTGTCCTGGCGGCCAAGGCCACCAACATGCCCAACGCGAACATCGAACGCGCCATCAAGCGCGGTACCGGTGAGATCGAGGGCGCGGTCTACGAGGAGATCAACTTCGAGGGCTACGGTCCCGGGGGCGTGGCGGTGCTGGTGGAGACCCAGACCGACAACCGCAACCGGACCACGTCCGAGGTGCGCCACGTCTTCACCAAGTTCAACGGCAACCTCGGCACCAACGGCTGCGTGTCCTACCTCTTCACCCGCAAGGGGTCCATCAGCCTCGACGCCGAGCGCATCGACATGGAGACGGCCATGGACGCCGCCATCGAGGCGGGGGCCGAGGATGTGGAGGAGGCGGGGGACACCATCGTGGTGACCACGGCCTTCGAGGACTACACCACGGTGCTCCAGGCCATGCAGGACGGCGGACTGCCCGTCTCGGAGTCGAGCCTCTTCCAGGAGCCCTCGACGCAGGTGCAGGTCACCGGCCAGGACGCGATGACCCTCATGAAGCTCATCACGGCCATGGACGACCTGGACGACGTGTCGCTGGTGTCGGCGAATTTCGACATCGACGAGACGGAGATGGCCGAGATCATGGAGAAGCTGTAGGATCGCCGTCGGATGACGGCTGGAGGATCGGGGCGGCCGCCGGGTCGCCCCGTTCTCATGAACGGCGGGAGGCGCGATGATCATCCTCGGTGTGGATCCCGGCTCCCACGCCACCGGCTTCGGCGTGGTGGAGGCCGACGGCTCGCGCCTGCGGTTCCGCGACGCCGGCACCGTGCGCGCCCGCCGGTCGGATCCGCTGCCCATGCGTCTGAGGACGATCCACGAGGCGCTGCTCGAAGTCATCGACGCCGAGGCTCCGACGGTGATGGCCGTGGAGAACGTGTTCAGCGCCCGCAATCCCCGCTCGTCCCTGGTGCTGGGGCAGGCCCGCGGCGCCGTGCTGCTGGCGGGCGCCTTGCGGGACATCCCCGTGGCGGAGTACGCTCCGCGCGAGGTCAAGATGGCCCTGACCGGCACCGGCGCCGCCGCCAAGGAGCAGCTCCGGTTCATGGTCACGCGGCTGCTGTCGCTGCCGCGGCCGCCCGCGTCCCTGGACGCCAGCGACGCCCTGGGCGTGGCCCTCTGCCACGCCATGCGCGACGCCGGACCGCTGGGCCGACTGGGCGCCGCATCGGAGGAGAACCGTTGATCGCCACCCTCGAAGGCATCCTGAGCGAGCGGGCCCCGGACGTGGTCGTGGAGACCGCGGGCGTGGGCTACGCCGTGCTGATGCCCGCCGGCGACGTGGAGCGCCTGCCCGCCGAGGGCGCCACGGTGCGCCTGTGGACCCACCTCGCCGTGCGCGAGGACGCCTGGACCCTCTACGGCTTCCTGGAGCGCGAGACCCGCACCCTGTTCCGGTTGCTGACCACCGTCAGCGGCATCGGCCCCAAGGTGGCGCTGGGCATGCTGTCGGGAGCCTCGGCCCGCGACATCGCCGCCGCCCTGGTCCGTGGCGACGAGAAGGCCCTGACGGCCTTGCCGGGCGTGGGGAAGAAGTCGGCCGCGCGGCTGGTGGTGGAGCTGGGAGCCAAGGTGCCGCCCGAGCTGTCCTTCGCCGACGCCGACGCGCCGGCCGCCATCGCCCCCGGGGCCGACCCCGTGCGCACCGAGGCCGAGGCCGTGCTCTCCAGCATGGGCCTGCCGCCGGCCCGCATCGTCCGCGTGCTGGACGAGGCCCGCGCCGAGGACGCCGCCCTGGCCGACGACGCCATGGCCTGGGTGCGCGCCGCCCTGAAACGCATCGGTTGAACCGCCGGCCCGCCGGGCCGCTAGGAGCATCGTGAGCGAATCGCGCTGGACGGACCCCAACCTGAAACCCCGCGAGCACGACCAGGAGGTCGGCCTGCGGCCGCGTACCCTCGACGAGTTCGTGGGGCAGGAGAAGGTCAAGCGCAACCTGCGCGTGTTCATCCAGGCCGCCCGCGACCGGGGCGAGGTCCTGGACCATGTGCTCTTCTACGGCCCGCCGGGCCTGGGCAAGACCACCCTCGCGGGCATCGTGGCCAACGAGATGGAGCTGGAGCTGCGCCTGAGCAGCGGTCCCGCATTCCAGAACAGCGCCGAGCTCGTGGGGCTGCTCACCCAGCAAGAGGGGCCGTCGGCCGTCTTCATCGACGAGATCCACCGGCTCAACCGGGTGGTGGAGGAGTACCTCTACCCGGCCATGGAGGACCGGCGCATCGAGATCGTGGTGGACAAGGGGCCCAACGCCCGGCACTTCCAGCTGGACCTGCCGCCGTTCACCTTGCTGGGCGCCACCACGCGCGCCGGCATGATCACCGCCGCCCTGCGTTCGCGCTTCGGCATCGTCTGCCATATGGACTTCTACCCGGCGGAGGAGCTGGCGGAGATCGTGGTGCGTTCGGCGGGACTGCTGGACCTGGCCATCGACGCCGAGGGGGCCCTGGAACTGGCCCGCCGCAGCCGCGGCACGCCCCGCGCCGCCAACCGGCTGCTGCGCCGCGTGCGCGACTTCGCCCAGGTGGAGGGGCGCGACGTCCTGGACCGCGCGACCGTGGACATGGGTCTGTCGCGCCTGGGCGTGGATCACCTCGGCCTCGAGGACCTGGACCGCCGCTACCTGACCCTGCTCATCGAGCACTTCGGCGGGGGACCCGTGGGCGTCCAGAACCTGGCGGTGTCGCTGGGGGAGGAAGTCGACACCCTGGAGGACGTGGTGGAGCCCTTCCTGATCCAGGCCGGCCTGCTCAAGCGCACGCCCCGCGGCCGCGAGGTCACGACCGGCGCCTATGCCCACCTCGGGCTGGACGCGCCCGAAGCCCCCGTCGACGGGCAGGGGGAACTGCTCTGAGATGAGCGAGTCCGTCGTCGATCCCGCCTTCCACTACCACCTGCCCGACGGCCTGATCGCCCGCGACCCCGCGGCGCATCGACCCGACGCCCACCTGATGCACTGGGACGGCCGCGCCGATCGTCTGGTGGCCGACGGCCGCGTGGCGGACCTGCCCGACTTGCTGGAGCCGGGGGATGTGCTGGTGGTCAACGACAGCCGAGTGCTGCCCGCCCGCCTGCGCACACGGCGACCGCCCGGCGGCGGCCGGGTGGAGATCCTGCTCACGGCTCCCCTCGCCGACGGCTCCTGGCGCGCCCTGGCCCGCCCCGCGAAGAAGCTCGCGGTCGGCACCGTGCTGGACCTGGAGACGGACGACGGCCTGCTGGCCGGCGCCCTCGAGGTCCTGACCGACCCCGTGGACGGTGAAGTGACGGTGGCTGCTCCCGACGCCGACGTGGCGGACCTGGCCGAGGCCCACGGCGTCATGCCTTTGCCGCCCTACATCACGAGCGCCCGGCGCGACGAGGGCCGCGACGACGTCCACCCCGACGACCGCGAGCGCTACCAGACGGTGTACGCCCGCGACACGGGCTCGGTGGCGGCGCCCACGGCGGGGCTCCACTTCGACGACGGCCTGCTGGCCCGCCTCGCCGCCCGCGGCGTGGCGGTGGAGCGGGTGACCCTGCATGTGGGTATCGGCACCTTCCGCAACCCCGACGCCCGCGACCTGGCCGACGCCCGGCTCCACGCCGAGTCGTTCCGCTGCCCGGCGTCGGTGATGAAGGCGGTGGCCGCCGCCCGCGACGCCGGACGCCGCGTGATCGCCGTGGGCACGACCAGCCTGAGGGTCCTGGAGACGGTGGCGCGACTGGATCTGCCCGCCCCGGCACCGGGCGCCCGACTCGAGTTCGGCGCCGGCGAGGCGCGCCCCCTGTTCGAGGGCGAGGCCGTGGCGACGGACGAGGGCTGGAACGTGGCCGGGCGCACGCGCCTCTTCCTGCGGCCGCCCGACGTCGTGACCGCCGCCGACGGCCTGCTGACTAACTTCCACCTTCCCGGTTCGTCCCTGCTGATGCTCGTGGCCTGCGCGGCTCCGGGCTGGCGCGGCCTCTACGACGAGGCCGTGGCGCGGGGGCGTCGGTTCTACAGCTACGGCGACGCGGGGCTGATCATGCCCCTGGCGACGCCGGGAGGCGATGCGCCATGACCGCCCTCGACACGCCCTTCTCCTTCACGGTGACCGCCCGCGATCCGGGCACGTCGGCCCGACGCGGCCGGCTCGTGACGCCCCATGCGGAGATCCCCACGCCGGTCTTCATGCCCGTGGGCACCGCCGGTTCGGTCAAGACCATGACCTTCGACCAGGTGGCCGACACCGGTGCCCGCATCATCCTGGGCAACACGTACCACCTGTACCTGCGGCCCGGTCACGAACTGGTGCGGCGCCGCGGCGGTCTGCACCGCTTCGAGAGCTGGGACGGCGCCATCCTCAGCGACAGCGCCGGCTTCCAGGTGTTCTCCCTGGCCCACCTCAACAGCCTGGACGAGGAGGGCGTGGCCTTCCAGTCGCACCTCGACGGCAGCCGCCACGTGTTCACGCCGGAGTTGTCGATGGAGGTGCAGCTGGCCCTGGGCTCGGACATCGTCATGGCCTTCGACCACTTCGTACCCTACGGCGCCGACGCCCGGTCCACCGCCGACTCCGTGGACCGCACCCACCGCTGGCTCAAGCGCTGCATCGACGCCTTCGGCCCCGGCGGCCGCACCGAGCGCGACGGCTGGGAACGCGTGCTCTTCGGCATCGTCCAGGGCGGCACCATGGAAGCCGAGCGCGCCCGCTCCGCCGCCCAGCTCACGGACCTGGACCTGCCCGGCTATGCGGTGGGCGGCCTGTCGGTGGGGGAGCCCGTGCCGCAGATGTACGACCTCACGCGGTTCACCGCCCCGCTGCTGCCCGACGACAAGCCCCGCTATCTCATGGGCGTGGGCTTCCCCGACGACATCCTCGAGGCGGTCATGGCCGGCGTCGACATGTTCGACTGCGTGCTGCCCACGCGCATGGCGCGCAAGGGCACCGTCGTGACCCGCGACGGCCGCCTGGTCGTGAAGAACAGCCCCTACGCCGAGGACGACCAGCCCCTGGACCCCGAGTGCGACTGTCCCGTGTGTGCGCGCCACAGCCGCGCCTACATCCGGCACCTCTTCGCCAGCAAGGAGCTGCTGGGCCAGACCCTCGCGTCGTGGCACAACGTGCACTTCTACCAGTCCCTCATGCGCGACATCCGCGAGGCGGTGGAGCAGGGGCGGCTGGAGGAGTACGCCCGTCCCGCCATCGCCCGCTGGCGCGAGGGGGAGGCTCGCCGTATCGACGAGGCCGCCAAACGACCGCCCGGCGGCCGCTGATCCCGTTTGCCAGCGCGGCCGCCGTGTGGCATGGTGTCGCCGCAACAATCCCGAGAGGAGAACCGATGTCCCTGATGAACTTCCTCGCCCTGAGCCCCGCCCCCCAGCAGGGGGAGCAGGCCGGCGGCGCCGGTCCGATGATGATGAACCTCGTCTTCATCGGCATGATGGTCGTGATCTTCTACCTGCTCATCTGGCGCCCCCAGGCCCAGCGGCAGAAGAAACACCGCCAGATGGTGGATGAGCTCAAGCGTGGCGACGTGATCGTCACCAACGGCGGCCTGATCCTGACGGTGCGCGACGTGAAGGAGGACCGCATGGTCTGCGCCACGGCCGAGGGCACCAAGATGGAGGTGGCCCGCAACGCCGTCTCGTCGGTGATCGAGGGCTGATGACCGGAGAGGGCGGCGGCCGCGACCTCGTCCTGTGCTGGGACCCGCGCCTGCGGGTCCGCTGCCGGGAGTGCGATCCCCTCGACCCCGGCCTGCAGGATCTGGTGCGCGACATGAACCGCGTCATGCGCGAGCAGGGCGGGGTGGGCCTGGCCGCGCCCCAGGTGGGCGACGACCGCCGCGTGATCCTGATCCGCCGCCCCGACGACCCGCCCGCCCGGGCGCGGGTGCTGGTCAATCCCGAGCTCGTCCGCGTCTCGGACGAGCTCGTGCCCTTCGAGGAGGGCTGCCTGTCGTTCCCCGGCATCTACCGCCGCGTCATGCGCCCGGGGGGCGTGACGGTCCGCTATACGGACCTGGCGGGGCAGGAGGAGACCCTGGAGGACGACGCCTTCCTGGCCCGGGTCGTCCAGCATGAGATCGACCATCTGGACGGGATCCTCTTCATCGACCATCTTGGGTGGTGGACCCGCCTGGTGGTGCACGTACGCATGACCCTGCGCAGGGCGGGCCTGCGGATCTGATCGGGAAGGGGAGGGAACCGCCGTGCGCATCGTTTACATGGGATCGCCCGACTTCGCCGTGCCCACCCTCGACGCCCTCGTCGAGGCGCGCTTCGATATTCCCCTGGTGGTCACCCAGCCCGACCGCCGGGCCGGCCGCGGCCGGCGCATGGAGCCCACCGCCGTCAAGACCGCCGCCCACGCCCACGGCATCGACGTGGTCGATTGGGGAAAGGGCGACGCCAAGGCCGTGACCGAGCGGGTCCTGGCCCTCGAGCCCGACGCCGTGGTGGTGGTGGCCTTCGGCCACATCCTGCGCGAGCCCCTGCTCTCGGCCCCCCGCTTCGGCTGCATCAACCTGCACGCCTCCCTGCTGCCCCGCTGGCGCGGCGTCTCGCCGGTGCACTACGCCCTGCTGCACGGCGACAACTGGTCCGGAGTGACGGTCATGCGCATGGACCGCGGCGTGGACACCGGGCCGACCCTGGCCCATCGGGCCGTGCCGGTGGATCCGGAGACCACCGCCGGCGACCTGCTGGAGACCCTGGCCGGCCTGGGCGCCGACCTCATGGTCCACACCCTGCGCGCCATGGAGGCCGGCACCGTGACCGCCGTCCCTCAGCTCGAGGACGGCGCGGTCTACGCGCCCAAGCTCAACCGCTCCCTGTCGCCCATCCGCTGGAGCCGCCCCGTGGTCACGGTCCACAACCAGATCCGCGGTCTCCAGCCCTGGCCGGGCGCCACCACCTTCATCGGCGACCGCCAGGTCAAGGTGACCGAGGCGCGGCCCCATGCCATGATGTCGACGGGCGAGGAGCCCGGTACCGTCGTCGCCGTCGACGAGGAGGGCCTGGTGGTGTCCTGCGGCGAGGGCTCCCTGCTGGTCACCGGCCTGCAGAATCCGGGCAAGCGTCCCATGACCGCGGTCGAGTTCCTGCGCGGGTTCCCGGTGCCCGTGGGGACCGTCCTGAAATCATGACCGGAACCGACGTCCGCCGCCGCGCCTGGAAGGCCCTGGCCGCCGTGGACCGCGGCGCCTCCCTCGAACCCGTGCTGGACGAGGCCCTGGACGGCCTCGCCGAGCCCCGCGACCGTGCCCTGTGCGCCGACCTGATCCGCGGCACCCTCCAGTGGCGCGGACGCTACGACCGGGTCATCGACGCCTTCGCGCGCAACCCCAAGCGCATCAAGGCCGACGTGCGCAACGCCCTGCGCCTGGGACTCCACCAGATCCTGACCCTGGACCGCATCCCGCCCCACGCCGCCGTGGACCTGTCGGTGCGCCTGGCCGTGCAGGCGGGAGGGAAGGGGCAGGGCGGCTTCGTGAACGGACTGCTGCGGTCCGTGCTGCGCCGCGTGGAAGGGGCCGACGACCCCTGGTCCGTCCTGGCCGACTGCTTCATCGCCCCAGGCCATTCCCTGGACGGTCACCTGGCCGGCTGGACCTCCCATCCGCGCTGGCTGGTGAAGCGCTGGCTGGCCCGCCACGCCGAGGCCGACGTGCGGGCCCTCCTGGACCACGACAACTCCCCGCCCGCACTGGAACTCCACGTGCTGCCCGGCGGCGACCGCGATGCCTTGCTGGCCGACCTGGCCTCCGCGGGCCACGACGCGACCCCCGGGGATCATCCGTCGGTCGTGAAGGTCGGCGGACGGCCGTCCCGCGACCGCATCGCCGCCATCCTGGCCGGCCATCGGGACCTGATCGTCCAGGACGGCAGCGTGCAGCAGGCCACCGAGTGGCTGGTCCACGGCATCGAGGGCCCGGTGCTGGACATGTGCGCCGCCCCCGGCGGCAAGACCGTCCACCTGCGGCGCCTGCTGCCCGGGGATCAGGCCGTCGTCGCCCTGGACCTGGAGCCTGGACGGCTCGGCCGGCTGCGCGAGAACCTGGAAAGGGTTGAGCCGGGACCCGTGCTCGTGCTATCAGCGGATGGGAGGCGGGCCCCGTTCGCCGACGGGACCTTCGGCGCCGTGCTGCTGGACGGCCCCTGTTCCGGTACCGGCGTGCTGCGCCACCATCCCGACGGCCGGTGGCGCCTGAAGCGCCGCAGCCTGGACGACAACCACGACCGCCTGACGGACCTGGCCGACGAGGCCGCCCGCCTGCTGCGGCCGGGCGGGCTGCTCCTGTTCGCCACCTGCTCCCTGGAACCGGAGGAGGGGGAGGACGTTCTCCGGGAGCTGAGCCGTCGCCGCGACGACCTGACGCCGGCCCCCGGGGCCGACGGCGAGAGCGTCCGGCGCTGGCTTCCCTGGCGCGACGGGGGCGACGGTTTCTTCGCGGCGCGACTGCGCAAGGAGGGTTGAACGTGCGTCTGTGGCAGTTCCTGCTGACGCTGGCCGGACTGGCGGTCCTGTTCGGGGCCGGGTTGCTGGGATTCAATTTCCTGGTCATGCCCCGGCTGGTGCACCGTCATGCCGAAGTGCGGGTGCCGTCGCTGCTGGAGGCCCCCCTGATCGACGCCCGCGAGTCGGCCGACGCGCTGGACCTGCGCGTGGAGGTCCTGCGCGAGGACGCCCACCCCTCGGCCCCGGCCGGCACCGTCATCGACCAGCAGTCGCGCCCCGGCGACGTGATCCGCTCGGGCCGGCGTATCGTGGTGGTCCTGAGCGCCGGCCCGCCGGCGGGTCCTGTTCCCGACCTCAGGGGGCTGACGCGGCGTCAGGCCGAGGCCACCCTGCAGCGCGAGTCGTTCCGGGCGGGCAGGACCCTGAACCTGCGCACTCCCGACGCCGTGGCGTCCATGGTGGCATGGCAGTCGCCCGGGCCGGGCACCCCCATGCGCAAGGGCGCAGTGGTGGACCTCGTGGTGGCCGAACCGTCGGGGACCCCGGCGCTGCTGGTGCCCGACCTGCGGGGCCGCTCCCTGTTCTCCGCCCGCGCCGCCGTGGAGGCTGCGGGCTGCGTGACCGCACCGCCCCGCTATCGTCGCGACGGCAGGGTCGCACCCAACACCGTCCTGGACCAGGATCCCGAACCGGGGACCCGCATCCTCAGGGGAGAGACCGTTGAGCTGGTGGCTTCGACACGCTGAGACCGCGGTGGCCCCTTCGCTGCTGTCGGCCGACTTCGGCGACCTCGCCGGCGAGCTGGCGTCCATGGACACCGCCGGGGCCGACCTCCACCACTTCGACGTGATGGACGGCGACTTCGTGCCCAACCTGAGCTTCGGGCCGGTGGTGGCCCGCTCGGTGCGCCGCCGCACCGACCTTCCGCTGGACGCCCACCTGATGGTGCGTCGGCCCGGGATCCTGCTGGAGCCCTTCGCGAAGGCCGGCGTGGACGCCCTGACCCTTCACGTGGAGATCGACGACGTGGAGGCTTTGCTGGCCCGGATCCGGGAGCTGGGCATGCGACCCGGGCTGTCCCTGAAGCCCGGGACCCCGCTGGACGCCCTGATGCCCCACCTGGACGGCCTGGAACTGGTGCTGGTGATGTCCGTGGAGCCGGGATTCGGGGGCCAGTCGTTCATCCCCGACGCCCTGGACCGTATCCGGGAACTGGCGCGCATCCGGGGGGAGCGGGGCCTCGATTTCGCCCTCTCGGTGGACGGCGGCATCAACGGCGAGACGGGTCCGGCGTGCCTCGGGGCCGGGGCCGACATCCTGGTCTCGGGATCGTATCTGTACGGGGCGGAGTCGAGAGCCGACGCCGTGGCCTCGTTGCGGCGCCCGAAGTCCCCATAACGGCCTTGATTTTCGCTGTTTCGTAGGCTATTCTGGTCGGTCGCGGCTCTGAGGGCCGGGTGTCGAGGTACGCCCGCCCGTTGTTTTTGTGTGTTCCGGACCTGTGAAGTGCCGGAAACGACCCAACGCCAGGGAAGGGCGGAGGACCGGCCACGTGTTCCAGGAACTGACGTCACGGCTCGGGGGAGTGCTCGGCAAGCTCTCCGGGCAGCAGCAGCTGACCGAGGAGAACATCCGCGAGGCGATGCGCGAGGTGCGCATGGCCCTGCTGGAAGCCGACGTCAACTACGCCGTGGCCAAGGAATTCGTGGCGAAGGTCGGAGAGGTCGCCGCAGGCCAGCAGGTCTGGGACAGCCTCACCGCCGACCAGCAGGTGGTCAAGATCGTCCGCGACGAGCTGGTGGAGCTCCTGGGCGGCGAGACCGCCGGGCTGAATCTCCCCGAGGGCGGCATGGCCACCGTGATGGTCATGGGCCTGCAGGGCAGCGGCAAGACCACCTTCTGCTCCAAGCTGGCGCACAAGCTGGTGAAGGAGGGGCGCAAGCCCATGCTGGTGGCGGCGGACATCTATCGCCCCGCGGCCATCGACCAGCTCCACACCCTCGCCGAACAGGTCGGGGTGCCGGTCCACAGCGACCGCGAGCGGAAGAACGCCGCCCAGATCGTGAAGATGGGCGCCCGTCGCGCCAAGGACAACGGATGCGACGTGCTGATCGTCGATACGGCCGGCCGGCTGCACATCGACGAGACGCTGATGAACGAACTGGCTGCCATCGACAAGATGGTCGCCATGGACGAGAAGCTCCTGGCCGTGGACGCCATGATCGGCCAGGAGGCGGTGACCGTCGCCAAGGAGTTCGCCGACAAGGTGGGCTTCGACGGCGCGGTGCTGACCAAGATGGACGGCGACGCCCGCGGCGGCGCGGCCCTCTCGGTCCTGAAGGTCACCGGACGGCCCGTCAAGCTGGTCTCGACGGGGGAGAAGGTCACCGACCTGGAGACCTTCCACCCGGACCGCATGGCCGGCCGGATCCTCGGCATGGGCGACGTGCTGTCGCTCATCGAGAAGGCCGAGGAGAGCATGGACGTCGAGGAGGCGGAGGGCCTGGCCCAGCGCTTCCTGGAGAACCAGTTCACCCTGGAGGATTTCCAGAGCCAGATCCGACAGGTGAAGAAGATGGGCCCTCTGAAGGGCATCATGAAGATGCTGCCGGGCGTCGACGGAGGCATGCTCGACAAGTCCAACGTGGACGAGGGGCAGATGGTCAGGGTGGAGGCGATCCTCAACTCCATGACCATCGCCGAGCGCCGGAACCCGGACATCATCAACGGCTCGCGTCGCAAACGCATCGCGAAGGGCAGCGGGACCAACGTCTCGCAGGTCAACAAGCTGCTGAAG
>CAYFKR010000035.1:0-15571 GCA_964343835.1 uncultured Fibrobacteraceae bacterium | reverse complement strand
TGAGGGTGGCCGGACCGTGGGCGCCGGCGTGGTCGCGAAGATCCACGAGTAGATGCCAAGGGATCTCGTCGTCCTGGCCTGTGAAGTGTGCCAGTCCAGGAACTACGTGACGAAAAAGAACAAGCGCCTGCACCCGGACCGCGTGGAACACAAGAAGTTCTGCAAGAAGTGCAACACGCACACGCTGCACCGGGAGACACGATAGGCGCGACGGCCGTGGGACCGCAGGGGTGTAGCTCAGTTGGTAGAGCATCGGTCTCCAAAACCGAGGGTCGCGGGTTCGAGCCCTGCCGCCCCTGCCATTCCACTCAGGCCGTGACGTGAAGGGACGTTGAGCATGTTCGCCAGGTTCGGCAACTACATGCGCGAGGTGGGGCAGGAGATGCAGCGCGTCTCCTGGCCGACGTTCGCCGAACTCAAGGAGTCCACCTGGGTCGTCATCGTGACGGTTGCCGTGGTGACTTTCTTCGTGTTCGTTGTCGATCAGGTCCTGAGCTTCGTTCAGAAGAAGCTCATCCTGATGTCCTGAATTCGCGCCCGGTTCCGCCGGGCGACAGAGGAATCGGACGGACGAAGCCCGCCGGAATCGACGGTTCCGGAACGGGAGTTCTTTGTCTGTCCTTGTTTGCATGGCCGCGGTTGCGGCCGGTGGGGAGTGACGCGGTGACGGACGAGACCAAGGATCTGCACGACGAGCTGGAGGACGGGGCGGCCGAGGCCGCTGCCGACGATTCCGGCGTCGATGCCGCGGTTTCCGACGACGTCCCGGCCGACGTTCCGGCCGAAGATCCGGCTGGGGACGCCCTGGGCGCCGACGACCTCTTCTCCTTCGACGACGTCGAGGCCGAGGAGGCCCCCGTCGCCGAGGAGGCCCCCGCGGCGGACGAGCCCGACGAGGCCGAGCCGGTCGAGATCGACCCCGAGCAGGCCGAGCGCGAGCGCATCGAGGAAGAGAAGCGCCGCAAGGGCATGAAGTGGTACGTGATCCACGCGAACACGGGCCACGAGAACAAGGTGAAGCGCAACATCGAGATGGCCATCAAGGCCAACGATCTCGAGGACCAGTTCGGCGAGATCCTCGTGGCGACCCAGGACGTCACCGAGATGAAGAACGGCCGGCGCGTCACCTCCAAGCGCAAGTTTTTCCCCAGCTACGTGCTGGTGGAGATGGTGATGGGCAAGACGACCCAGCACTTCATCAACTCGATCCCCGGCGTGACCCGCTTCATCGGCGGCACCCAGCAGCGCCCCCAGCCCATCTCCCGCGAGGAGGTGGATCGGATCCTCGGCCGCATGAACAAGACCGAGGAGACGGGCAGCCTGCTGGAGATCCCGTACCAGGTGGGCGACAGCGTGCAGGTGATCGACGGCCCCTTCTCCGACTGGGTGGGGGTCATCAACGAGATCAATCACGACAAGGGCAAGCTCAAGGTCATGATTTCGATCTTCGGTTCGGAAACCCCGGTGGAGCTGGACTTTCTTCAGGTGAAGGACGTCTGATCCGCCGTGTTTCGCTTCCGCGTCGTTGCGAGTCTGGCAACACGTCGCGGCTGATCATGTCGGGCCCCTCTCAGCCCGGGTGATCGCACTCAAATAGAGCGGGAGGCCGGAACGGCGGCATGGCGATGTGGACTCGCCGCAACGTCTCCGGGAAGGACTCCAACCTCAACGAGCAGGAGAGATGCGAATGGCTAAGAAAGCACTCGCACAGATCAAGTTGCAGATCGAGGCCGGCAAGGCCAATCCCGCCCCTCCGGTGGGACCGGCCCTCGGCCAGCATGGCGTTTCGATCATGGAGTTCTGCAACGCCTTCAACGAGCGGACGAAGGAACAGATGGGCCTGGTGATCCCCGCGGTCATCACCGTCTATCAGGACCGGAGTTTCTCGTTCATCACCAAGACTCCTCCTGCTTCCGTTCTTCTCAAGAAGGCCGCCGGCATCGCGTCCGGCAGCGGCGAGCCGAGCAAGACCGTCTGCGGGAGCGTCACCCGGAAGGATCTCCGCGAGATCGCGGAGCTCAAGATGGTGGACCTGAACGCGGGCTCGGTCGAGGCGGCGATGAAGATCATCGCCGGCACGGCGCGCAGCATGGGCCTGGAGGTCAAGTAGACCTCGCCCTGACTGGGAAGACACGGCGCCGGGGCCCTCGCGGGCGAACGGCACCGGAGAAGCAGAAGGCGCAAGCCTCTTCGACCCTCACAGTCCCAAGGGAGTGAACAAGAAATGAAGCACGGGAAATCGTGGCGAAAGGCCAAGGAGCAGGTGGACCGTAACACGTCCTACGCCCTGGGCGACGCCCTGAACCTCCTGGACGGATTCCCCAAGGCCAAGTTCGACGAGTCGGTGGACGTGGTCGTCCGACTGAACGTCAACCCGCGTCACGCGGACCAGATGGTCCGCGGGACCGTCGTGCTGCCCAGGGGAACCGGCAAGGACGTGCGTGTCCTCGTGATCACGCGCGGCCCCAAGGAGCAGGAGGCTCTCGATGCCGGCGCCGACATGGCCGGCGCTGACGAGTACCTCGCCAAGATCGACGAGGGGTGGACGGACGTCGACGTCATCATCGCCACCCCCGACATGATGGGCGAGCTCGGCAAGCGCGGTCGCGTCCTCGGTCCCCGTGGTCTGATGCCGAACCCCAAGGTCGGCACCGTGACCATGGATGTGGCCAAGGCGGTGCAGGAGGCCAAGGCCGGTCGCGTGGAGTACCGCGTCGACAAGGCGGGCATCATCCATGTCTCCGTCGGCAAGCGTTCGTTCAGTCCGGAAGACCTGCAGGAGAACACCACCGCCCTGTTCAACGAACTCAACCGGGTGAAGCCGGCGTCCGTCAAGGGCGCCTACGTGAACTCGATGTTCGTCTCGGGAACCATGACCCCGAGCATCCGCATCGATCACGTCGCCCTGAGCCGCTGACGGGGGGCGGCCTCAGGCCGCCACGATTCAGCAATAAGGAGGGTGCCACATGGCACGTCCCGAGAAGGTGGCCGAGGTCCAGGCCATCGCCGATCACCTGGCAGCCGCCCAGAGCGTCGTTCTGGCCGACTACCAGGGCATGACGGTGGAGCAGATGACGGACTTCCGCAGCAAGTGCCGCGAGAAGAACATCGTCTGTCGCGTCGTCAAGAACCGGTTGGCGAAGATCGCAGCGGACCAGGCCGAAGCACCTGCGCTGAAGGAGCACCTCAAGGGCCCGATGGCCCTGATCATGGGTCCCGAGAGCCAGGTCGACCCCGCCAAGCTGGTGGTCGACTTCGCCAAGGACGTCGACAAGCTCGAGATCGTGGGCGGATACCTGGACGGCGCGTTCATGACCGCCGACGAGGTCGTCGCCCTGTCCAAGGTCCCGGGTCGCGAGGAGCTCTACGCCAAGATGATGGGCAGCATCAATTCGCCGCTGTCCGGCGTCGTCGGCGTGACCAACGGTGTGATGGCCGCCCTGACGCGGGCCATCGACGCCGTGGGCAAGCAGAAGGACGCGGCCTGATCGCCGTCGTCCCGAGAGTGTGAATCATCCCGGGGTGCGACCCCGGTTCCAGACCGCGCGGAATGCGCGAACCGAGAAGGAGAGAGGACAATGTCCGAGATCAACCTGAGCGAGAACGGCCAGAAGGTCCTGGAGCTGATCGAGAGCATGACCCTCCTGGAGGCCGCCGAGCTGGTGAAGGCCATGGAGGACAAGTTCGGTGTGAGCGCCGCCGCCCCCGTGGCCGTGGCCGCCGGCCCCGCCGCCGCCGACGCCGGTGCCGCCGAGGAGCAGACCGAGTTCACCGTCGTCCTGACCGGCGCCGGCGACAAGAAGATCCAGGTCATCAAGGAAGTCCGTGCCATCACCGGCCTGGGCCTGAAGGAGGCCAAGGATCTGGTCGAGGGCACGCCTGCCAACGTCAAGGAAGGCGTTGCCAAGGACGAGGCCGAGCAGATCAAGACCAAGCTGGAAGAGGTCGGCGCCATCATCGACATCAAGTAGCGTGTCGGATGGGAGATGCCCGCCCGGTCGTGTGCCGGGCGGGCATCCATCGCGAGAGGCGCCGCGGCGCCGTCAGGACGTAACGAGTCCCACCTTGGCCAGGAAGTGATCCCGTGACCGCGAAGACTCCCATCGACAAGTTCACCGGACGAGTCAACTACTCCAAGCTGGCGCATGACGACGAGATGCCCAACCTGCTGGCGGTCCAGCTGGAGTCCTATAACGATTTCCTCCAGATCGGCGTGCCCCGCGAGGAGCGGAAGGAGGACGGCCTCGAAGCCGTCTTCCGGTCCATCTTCCCCATCGAATCCACGCGCGGCCACCTGACCATGGAGTACATGAGCTACGCGCTCGGCCAGCCCAAGTACGGCATCGAGGAATGCCAGGAACGGGGCCTGACCTTCGCAGCGCCGCTCAAGGTGAAGATGCAGCTGGTGGTCAAGGACGAGGAGGAGGGCGGCGATGCCGCCGAGCTCCAGATCCGCGACATCCAGGAGTCCGAGGTCTATCTCGGCGAGCTGCCTCTGATCACCTCCAAGGGAACCTTCGTCATCAACGGCGCGGAGCGGGTCATCGTCAGCCAGCTCCACCGGTCCCCGGGCGTGTTCTTCAGCGAGGAGTTCCACCCGAACGGCCGTCGCCTCTTCAAGTCGCGGATCATCCCGTACCGCGGGTCGTGGGTCGAGTTCAGCACCGACATCAACGACATGCTGTACGTCCACATCGACCGCAAGCGCAAGCAGCCGGTGACCATGCTGCTGCGCGCGCTGGGCTTCGGCTCCAACGAGGACATCATCGGCCTCTTCCACGAGGTGGAGACCTTCAAGGTGCCGCGCAAGGGCACCAAGAAGGCCGACACCATCGAGGGCCGCATCCTCGCCGCCGATGTCTACAGCAGCGAGACCGGCGAGCGCATCGCGACGGCCGGCCAGGTGGTCGATCCCCTGCTGCTGGAGACCATCCTCGAGGGCGCCAAGGGCGACATGTCCCTGGTGGCCGAGGGCGAGGTCACGCTCAACGAGCCCAGCCTGATCCTCAACACCCTGCGCAAGGACCCGTCCACGAACCAGGACGAGGCCCTGCGGAAGTTCTACCAGCTCCTGCGTCCGGGCGACCCCCCGAACGAGGAGGTGGCCAAGGCCCTGTTCGAGCGCCTCTTCTTCCACGAGAAGCGCTACGACCTGGCCGAGGTGGGCCGCTACAAGCTGAATCACCGTCTCGAGCTGGACGTGCCCAAGACCACGACCACGCTCACGCCGGCCGACTTCCTGAAGATCATCTCCGAGATGGTCGACCTGTTCCTCGGCCGCGGCGACGTGGACGACATCGACCACTTCGGCAACCGCCGCGTGCGGTCGGTGGGCGAGCTGCTGAGCAACCAGTTCTCGGTGGGCCTGAGCCGCATGGCCAGGATCATCAAGGAGCGGATGAACCTCTCCGACAAGGAGAAGACCATCACGCCGGTGGACCTGGTTAACGCGCGGACCGTGTCCGCGGTGGTGCAGTCGTTCTTCGGCAGCAGCCAGCTCAGCCAGTTCATGGACCAGACCAACCCCCTGAGCGAGCTGACGCACAAGCGTCGCCTCTCCGCCCTGGGGCCCGGCGGTCTGCACCGTGACCGCGCCGGCTTCGAGGTGCGTGACGTCCACTACACCCACTACGGCCGCATGTGCCCCATCGAGACGCCGGAAGGCCCGAACATCGGCCTGATCGCCAGTCTCGCCACCCACGCGCGGATCAACAGCTTCGGGTTCATCGAGACCCCGTATCGCCGTGTGGACAAGGGTATCGTCCTGAAGGCCGCCGACTACCTGACGGCGGACGAGGAGGACAAGTACACCATCGCCCAGGCCAACGCGCCCCTGTCGGACAAGGGCAAGTTCGTCAACAAGGCGGTGCTGTCGCGCATGCGCGGCGAGTACATCAACACGCCGGGCAAGGACGTCGAGTACATGGACGTCTCGCCCAAGCAGATCGTGTCCGCGGCCGCGTCGCTGATTCCGTTCCTGGAGCACGACGACGCCAACCGTGCGCTGATGGGCTGCAACATGCAGCGCCAGGCCGTGCCCCTGCTGCGGGCCGACGCCCCGGTGATCGGCACCGGCATGGAGCGGAAGATCGCCATCGACACGGGCGCCGTGGTGGTGGCCGAGGCCGCCGGCGTGGTCGAGCGGGTGACCGCCGACATGATCACGATCAAGTACGACAACCCGGACAAGGTGAAGGCCCAGAGCTTCTTCGACGCCAGCGGCATCGTGGAGTACAAGCTCAAGAAGTACCGCCGGAGCAACCAGGACACCTGCTACAACCAGAAGCCCCTGGTGCGACCGGGGCAGAAGGTGAAGACGGGCGAGGTGCTGGCCGACGGTCCGAGCACCGACCAGGGCGAGCTGGCCCTCGGCCGGAACCTGCTGGTGGCCTTCATGCCCTGGGGCGGCTACAACTACGAGGACGCCATCCTGGTGTCGGAGCGCTGCGTGAAGGAGGACACCTTCACCTCGCTGCACATCGAGGAGTTCGAACTCCAGGTCCGCGACACCAAGCGCGGCGTGGAGGAGATCACCCGGGAGATCCCGAACGTCGGCGAGGAGGCCCTGCGCAACCTCGACGAGCAGGGCGTCATCTACACCGGCGCCCAGGTCAAGGCCGGCGACATCCTCGTGGGCAAGGTCACGCCCAAGGGCGAGACCGAGCTCTCCCCCGAGGAGAAGCTGCTGCGGGCCATCTTCGGCGAGAAGGCCGGCGACGTGAAGGACGCCTCCCTGAAGGCGCCTCCGGGCATGGACGGCGTCGTCGTGGACATCCACGTCTTCTCCCGCCAGGATCGCGCCGAGCGTTCCCGCAAGGAGGAGAAGAAGCAGCTCGAGTCCCTGCGCCTGGACCGCGACCGCAAGCGCGAGCTCGTGGAGTACCTGCGTTCGGAGCGCCTCGAGGAGCTGATGATCGGCCAGACGGCGCATCACGTCATCGACGCCAACACCGGCGAGGTGCTGCTGAAGGCCGGCCGCAAGATCACCAAGAAGGTCCTGGAGGACCTGGACCTGAGCGCCGTGCACTGGGGCCTGCCCCTGGTGAAGGACGCCAAGGTCGACGCCAGGATCCGCGACGTCTTCGACTCCGCGTACCGCGAGTTCGACCGCATCGACGTGGACTACGAGAAGCACTGCGAGCGGGTCCAGCGCGGCGACGAGCTGCCCCCCGGCGTCGTGAAGCTCGTGAAGGTCTACGTGGCCCGCCGGCGCAAGCTGAGCGTGGGCGACAAGATGGCCGGTCGTCACGGCAACAAGGGCGTCGTGTCCAAGATCATGGCCGAGGAGGACATGCCCCACCTCGCCGACGGCACCCCGGTGGACATCGTGCTGAACCCCCTGGGCGTGCCGAGTCGAATGAACCTCGGGCAGATCCTCGAGACCCACCTCGGGTGGGCCGCCTCGAAGCTGGGCATGAAGATCCAGACCCCGGTCTTCGACGGCGCGACCATCGCGGAGATCAAGGAGGCCCTCGACGAGGCCCAGCTGCCGCGCAGCGGCAAGGCGACCCTCTTCGACGGCCGGACCGGCGAGCCCTTCGACAAGGAAGTGACCGTCGGCACGATCTACATGCTGAAGCTCCACCACCTGGTGGAGGAGAAGATCCACGCCCGTTCCATCGGCCCGTACTCCCTGGTCACCCAGCAGCCGCTGGGCGGCAAGGCCCAGTTCGGCGGCCAGCGGTTCGGAGAGATGGAGGTCTGGGCGCTGGAGGCCTACGGCGCCGCCAACTGCCTCCAGGAGATGCTGACGGTCAAGTCGGACGACGTGGCCGGTCGGTCCAAGGTCTACGAGGCCATCGTCAAGGGCGAGAACCCGCCCGAGCCGGGCATTCCGGAGTCCTTCAACGTGTTGATGAAGGAGCTCCAGAGCCTGTGCCTGGACGTGCGCCTCGAAGAGGCCCCTCAGGTGAACGAAAACCGCTGACCCGTTCCCCGGAACGGGGAGGAGGATGCACATGCTGGGTCTGAAGACCATCGAAGACTACAAGACGCCGGCCGACCACAACTCGATCATCATCCAGCTCGCGTCGCCGGATACGATCAGGTCGTGGAGCTACGGCGAGGTCACCAAGCCGGAGACCATCAACTACCGGACCTTCAAGCCGGAGAAGGATGGGCTCTTCTGTGAGCGCATCTTCGGCCCGGTGAAGGACTGGGAGTGCAACTGCGGCAAGTACAAGCGGATCCGCTTCCGCGGCATCGTCTGCGACAAGTGCGGCGTGGAGGTCACCCAGAGCAAGGTGCGTCGCGAGCGCCTCGGCCACATCGAGCTGGCCGTGCCCATCGCGCACATCTGGTTCTTCAAGGGCCTGCCCAGCCGCATCGGCCACCTGCTGGACATGAAGCTCAAGGACCTCGAGCGGGTCCTGTACTACGAGTCCTACGTGGTCATGAATCCCGGCAACACCGACCTCTCCCAGGGCGACATCATCTCCGAGGAGGAGTGGTGGGATCTCCGCGAGGAGCACCCCGAGTGGGAGGCCGAGCTGGAGATGGGCGCCGAGGCCATCCGCAAGATCCTGAAGTCGCTCAAGCTCACCGAGCTGGCCCAGGAGCTGCGGACGTCCATCAAGACCGAGACCTCCGTGCAGCGCAAGAAGGCCAGCCTGAAGCGCCTGAAGATCGTGGAGGCCTTCCGCAAGTCCGGCAACCAGCCCGACTGGATGATCCTGGACTGCGTGCCCGTGCTGCCGCCGGACCTGCGCCCCCTGGTGCCCCTGGACGGCGGACGCTTCGCCACCAGCGACCTGAACGATCTCTACCGTCGCGTCATCAACCGCAACAACCGGCTGAAGAAGCTCATCGAGATCAAGGCCCCCGGCGTGATCCTCCGCAACGAGAAGAGGATGCTGCAGGAGGCCGTGGACGCGCTCTTCGACAACGGCCGCCGCTCGCGCGCCGTGAAGGGCCAGGGCAACCGGCCCCTGAAGTCCCTGAGCGACATGCTCAAGGGCAAGAAGGGCCGCTTCCGCCAGAACCTGCTGGGCAAGCGCGTCGACTACTCCGGCCGTTCGGTCATCGTGGTCGGCCCCGAGCTCAAGCTCTACCAGTGCGGTCTGCCCAAGACCATGGCCCTGGAGCTGTTCAAGCCCTTCATCATCCGCAAGCTGGAGGAAGAGGGGTACGTCCAGACCGTCAAGAGCGCCAAGAAGCTCGTGGAGCAGGAGCGCCCCGAGGTCTGGGACATCCTCGAGGAGATCATCCAGGACCACCCGGTGCTGCTGAACCGCGCCCCGACGCTCCACCGTCTCGGCATCCAGGCCTTCGAGCCGGTGCTGGTGGAGGGCAAGGCCATCCGCATCCACCCGCTGGTCTGCGCCGCCTTCAACGCCGACTTCGACGGCGACCAGATGGCCGTGCACGTGCCCCTGGGCTACGAGGCCCAGCTCGAGGCGCGCCTGCTGATGCTGTCGCCCAACAACATCCTGTCGCCGGCCAGCGGTACGCCCATCGCCACGCCGTCCCAGGACATGGTGCTGGGTTGCTACTACCTGACCCTGGACCGCGAGGGCGCGAAGGGGGAGGGCAAGGCCTTCTCCGATTCCGCCGACGCCCTGGCCGCCTTCCGGGCCGGCATCGTGGAGAAGCACGCCATGATCCGCGTGCGCGGCATCCAGGGCGAGGACGGCATCATCGAGACGACCCCCGGCCGGATCCTCTTCAACGAGATCCTGCCCGAGGAGATGCCGTACGCGAACCAGAGCTTCAACAAGAAGGCCCTGGCCAACCTGGTGGGCGACGTCCACAAGCGCTTCGGCACCACGGTGTGCATGAGCTTCCTGGACCGCCTGAAGCAGCTGGGCTTCCACCACGCCACCGAGGCCGGCATCACCATCGGCATCGACGACATCCTGATCCCGGACGAGAAGGAAGGGATCATCGGCGAGGCCCAGAAGAAGGTCGACGCCATCGTCACCCAGCACCGCAAGGGCATCATCACCAACCGCGAGCGGTACAACAAGGTCATCGACCTGTGGACGCAGGTCTCGGACGACGTCCGTGACCGCATGTTCGAGAACCTCTCGAAGGACGACCAGGGCTTCAACCCGGTCTACATGATGAACGCCTCCGGCGCCCGTGGTTCGGCCGACCAGATCAAGCAGCTCGCGGGCATGCGCGGTCTGATGGCCAAGCCCCAGAAGAAGGTGACGGGCGGCTTCGGCGAGATCATCGAGCAGCCGATCACCTCGAACTTCCGCGAGGGCCTGACGGTGCTCGAGTACTTCATCTCGACCCACGGCGCCCGCAAGGGTCTGGCCGATACGGCCCTGAAGACGGCCGACGCCGGTTACCTGACCCGTCGTCTGGTGGACGTGTCCCAGGACATCGTCATCGCCGAGCACGACTGCGGCACCCTGATGGGCGTGGACATCTCGTCCCTGAAGGAGGGCGAGAAGACCATCGAGCCCCTGCGCGACCGCATCGTGGGCAGGACGGCCGCCGAGGACGTCATCGACGAGAAGGGCGACTTCATCTGTGAGGCCGGCCAGCTCATCGACCACGATCTCGCCGAGGCCATCGAGGAAGCCGGCGTCGAGACCCTGAAGATCCGGTCCATCCTGACCTGCCGGGCCAAGCGGGGCGTCTGCGCCCTCTGCTACGGCTTCAACCTGGCCGAGGACAAGCTCGTGGACATCGGCGAGCCGGTCGGCGTGATGGCCGCCCAGTCCATCGGCGAGCCCGGCACGCAGCTCACGCTGCGGACGTTCCACATCGGTGGTACGGCCAGCCGCACCGCCGTGCAGAACGTCAAGACCGCCGCTGCCAACGGCAAGGTCAGCTTCCAGAACTGCGAGCTTGTGACCGACGCCGAGGGCAACCGTGTGGCCGTGAGCCGCAAGGGCGAGATCCACCTGGTGCTCGAGTCCGGCGTCACGCGTAGCCGCATGAGCCTGCCCTACGGCGCCAAGGTCATGATCAAGGACAGCCAGAAGGTCTCCCAGGGCGATCCTCTCTTCGAGTGGGATCCGTTCTCGGACTTCATCCTGTCGGAGAAGGTCGGTGTCGTGGAGTACGTCGACATCATCGACGGCGTGACCCTGGCCGTGGAGCTCGACGAGAAGACCCGCATGAAGCAGCCGGTCATCAAGGAGCCCAACGACAAGTCGCTGCATCCGGCGATCCGTGTGGCCTCCGCCAAGACCGGCCGCAAGCTGGCCGACTACATCGTGCCCACCGGCGCGTTCCTGCTGGCCCGCGATGGCCAGGAGGTCCGCGTGGGCGACAAGCTGGCCAAGATCCCCCGCGAGATCTCCCAGACGGGCGATATCACGGGCGGTCTGCCCCGGGTGGCGGAGCTCTTCGAGGCCCGCAAGCCCAGGGACGCGGCCATCGTCACCGAGATCGACGGCGTGGTGCACTTCAAGGGCACGACCCGCGGCCTCAGGCGCATCGTGGTCGAGGCCGACGACGGCAGCGGGGTGGAGAAGGAGTACCTGATCCCGCACGGCCGCCACATCCGCACCTACGAGGGCGAGCGGGTGGTGGCCGGCGACCGGCTGACCGAGGGCCCCATCAACCCCATGGACATCCTGACGGTCAAGGGCGTCAAGGAGGTCCAGACCTACCTGGTCAACGCGATCCAGGAGGTCTACCGCCTGCAGGGCGTGAAGATCAACGACAAGCACATCGAGGTCGTGGTCTCGCGCATGCTGCAGAAGGTCCAGATCCTGGACTCCGGCGACACCGAGTACCTGGAGGACATGCAGGTGCTGCGGCAGGACGTCGAGGAGGCCAACGAGCACATCATGATGCGGAACAAGGAGTTGCGGAAGAAGGGCGAGCCCCTGCTGGCCCCCGCGACCTTCGATCCGCTGCTGCTCGGGATCACCAAGGCCAGCCTGAGCACCGACAGCTTCATCAGCGCCGCCAGCTTCCAGGAGACCACCCGGGTGCTGACCGACGCCGCCACGCGCAGCAAGCGCGACGAGCTGCGGAGCCTCAAGGAGAACGTGATCATGGGTCACCTGATCTCCGCCGGAACCGGCCTGGCCAAGTACAAGTCCCTGGCCGTCGAGGATCCCACCGAGGAGATCGAGGACCAGGACATCCTGGATGCCGTGGCGGCCATGGAACTGGCCGCCCAGCAGGCCGAACTCGAGGCCGCAGAGGCCGGCGAGGAGGCCCCGGAGGGGCTGGTCGGCTGATCCGATCTCGGACTTCGCGACCTGGATGCGGCTCCGGCCGCTTCCAGGGGCGAATTCCGGGGGGTTTTCCTTGACAACCCCCTGTCCTGGATATAGTCTTGCACTTCTGTGCCGCAGAGGGGGAGTCTGCCCCGCGGCCATGAGCCGATGAGCGAACGTGATCCGGCAACGCGCCGGACCGTCTTTGAGGAGTAAGATGCCGACGCTTAACCAATTGGTGCGCAAGGGACGCAAGGTCGTCCGGCAGAAGAGCAAGTGCCCGGCCCTGCAGGCTTGCCCGCAGCGCAAGGGCGTGTGCACCCGCGTCTATACCCAGACGCCCAAGAAGCCCAACTCCGCCCTGCGGAAGATCGCCCGTGTCCGTCTGACCAACGGCATCGAGGTGACCGCGTACATCGGCGGCGAGGGCCACAACCTTCAGGAGCACAGCATCGTGCTCGTTCGTGGCGGCCGCGTGAAGGACCTTCCCGGCGTGCGCTACCACATCGTGCGTGGCACGCAGGACGCCTCGGCCGTCGAGGCTCGTCGGCAGGCTCGTTCCAAGTACGGCGCCAAGCGCCCCAAGGCCTAGTGGAATCAGGGCCGCGGGCCCGCTGAGGAGAAGAGAATGGCAAGGCGCAGACGACCGGAACGCCGCAAGATCGCCCCCGACCATCGTTACAACGACCTGGTCGTGGCGAAGTTCATGAACTACCTGATGATGAACGGCAAGCGAAGCATCGCCGAGCGTCATCTCTATGGTGCTTTCGACGTGATCAAGGAGAAGACGGGGCAGGAGGGCATCGACATCTTCCGCACCGCCTTGAACAACGTGAAGCCCAGCCTCGAGGTGAAGTCCCGCCGTATCGGTGGCGCCACCTACCAGGTTCCCGTCGAGGTCCGCCCGGATCGTCGCCAGATGCTGGCGATGAACTGGATCATCGGATACGCCCGCGCGCGTTCCGAGCAGACCTTCGGCGAGAAGCTCGCGGCCGAGCTCATGCTGGCCGCCAAGAACGAAGGACCGTCTATCAAGAAGCGCGAAGACACACACCGCATGGCTGATGCGAACAAGGCGTTCGCCCACTGCCGCTGGTAAAGGTCCCTCTCGTTCATCCTATCTAGCGCTGTCGCAGGAAGCGACCGACTGGAGAACGAAACAACTCAATAGCCCATGGAGCCCGTCGCCACGGCGGCGGGCCGCAGGCCCGGGCGACGTGCAGATCCACGGATGGAGACTGTGCGCGTAAAACCCTTGCGGCCTGTGGGCGAGGTGATGGAGGCGCCGTGTCAGGCGAGTCGCTGAGACAGGTCCGCAATATCGGCATCATGGCCCACATCGATGCCGGCAAGACGACGACGACCGAGCGGATCCTGTACTACACCGGCCGCGTGCACACGCCCGGCGAGGTCCACGAGGGCTCGGCCCAGATGGACTACATGGAGCAGGAGCGGGAACGCGGGATCACGATCACCGCGGCCGCCACGACCTGCTTCTGGCGGGACCATCGCGTCAACATCATCGACACGCCGGGCCACGTCGACTTCACCGTGGAGGTCGAGCGGAGCCTGAGGGTGCTGGATGGAGCCGTCGCGGTGTTCTGCGCCGTCGGCGGGGTCGAGCCGCAGAGCGAGACCGTCTGGCGCCAGGCGGACACCTACCGGGTCCCCCGCGTCGCGTTCATCAACAAGATGGACCGGGCTGGAGCGGACTTCGGACGGGCCGTCGGGATGATCCGGGACAGGCTGGGGGCCAACCCCCTGCCGATCCAGCTCCCCATCGGGAGCGGGGACGAGTTCCGGGGGGTCGTGGACCTGATGTCCATGGAGGCCCGCTACCCGAACGGCGACGACCTCGGAGCCACCTGGGACGACACGGACGTCCCGGACGACCTGAAGGCGGTCGCGGAAGCGGCCAGGGCCGAGCTGGTCGAGAAGCTGGCCGAGGTGGACGAGGAGTTGATGGAGCTCTTCCTCGAGGAGGAGGAGCCGGGCCTGGAGCGGCTGCTCGCGGGCCTGAGGAGGGCCACGCTGGCCGGGGACGTCGTCCCGGTGCTCTGCGGATCGGCCTTCAAGAACAACGGGGTCCAGAAGCTCCTGGACGCCGTGGTGGATTTCCTGCCTTCGCCACTGGACTTGCCCCCGGTGGAAGGGTGGCGGCCCCGGGACAACGAGCCCGAGAGCCGCAAGGCGGACGACGCGGAACCGTTCTGCGGCCTCGCCTTCAAGATCCACACGGACGCCTTCGTCGGAAGACTCGCGTTCGTCAGGATCTACAGCGGAACGCTGAAGGCGGGCGGGGTCGTCCTGAACGCCGGAACGGGCAAGAAGGAACGGGTCAATCGGATCCTCAAGATGCACGCCAACAAGCGTGAAGAGGTGAAGGAGGCCCGGGCGGGCGAGATCGTCGCGATCGTCGGCTTCAAGAAGATCAGGACGGGGGACACCCTGTGTGCGATCGAGAGGCCGATCCTGCTCGAGGAAATGACCTTTCCCGAGCCCGTGATCTTCGTCGCCATCGAGCCGAAGACCAAGGCTGACGGCGACAAGATGATCGAGTCCCTGGCCAGTCTCAGCGAAGAGGATCCGACCTTCAGGGTCACCAAGGATCCCGAGACGGGCCAGACGGTGATCAGCGGAATGGGCGAGCTGCACCTGGAGATCATCTCCGACCGGCTGCAGCGCGAATTCGGGGTCCAGGCCAACGTCGGCAAGCCCCAGGTCGCCTACCGCGAGTCGATCGCCGGAGCCGGCACCAAGGATTTCCGCCTGGAGCGCCAGGCGGGGACCAAGGCCCAGTTCGCCCAGGTCACGCTGAGCGTGGAGCCGGCGGAGCGGGGCGCGGGGGAGAGCTTCGAGAGCGTCGTTGGCGCCGAGACTCTTCCCGGGGAGTACGTCAAGGCCGTGGAGGAGGCCTGCTTGCAGGCCTGCGGCAGCGGAATCCTGGCGGGCTACCCCCTGGTGGATCTGACCGTCCGGCTGGAAGGCGGATCCTTCGACGAGGAGACCTCCTCGGATGCGGCCTTCCGGGCCGCGGGCGCGGAAGGGTTCCGGCAGGCGGTCCAGGCCGCGGGTCCGGTCCTCCTGGAGCCGGTGATGGAGGTCGAGGTGGTCGTTCCCGCGGAGAACGTCGGGGACGTGACCGGTCACCTGAATACGAAGCGGGCGCGCATCAACAAGATGGAGCCCCGGGACGAGGTTCAGGTGGTCGACGCTGAGGTCCCGCTGAGCGAGATGTTCGGCTACGCCACGCAGGTGAGATCGCTGACGCAGGGGCGGGCCAGTTACACGATGCAGTTCAAGCGGTACGAGAAGGTGCCGGACCGCATCGCCGACGAGTTCGCACAGCGCTATTCGGGAGTTTGGACGCGTTCCTAGCAGGAGCGGAGGAGGCTGCCAGTCATGGCTCGTGAAAAGTTTGAACGCACGAAGGATCACGTCAA
>CAYFKR010000034.1:0-16221 GCA_964343835.1 uncultured Fibrobacteraceae bacterium | reverse complement strand
CATGGCGATGTTCGACAGGCACGAGGACCTGAAGGTCATCCGGCGTTGCAAGCGCGGGGAGGAGGCGGCGTTCGCCGAGCTCCTGACCCGCTATCGCGGCGCCATCTACGGCCTGTGCTTCCGCATGACCCGGAAGGCGGAGGACGCCCGCGACCTGGCGCAGGAGGTCTTCATCAAGGTCTTCTCGCTGCTGGACCGCTACGACGAGAGCTACGCCTTCTCGAGCTGGATCTTCCGCATCGCCACGAACCACTGCATCGACCATCTCCGCCGCAACCGGCTGCGCTTCCTGTCCCTGGACGGGCACACCGACAAGGACGGCGACGAGATCGAGATGCAGATCCCCCACAAGGGGCCCAAGCCGGACACGGTCCTGGAGCGGAGCGAGGCCATGGTGCGCCTCGAAGAGGTGGTGGCGGACCTCCCGCCCCACTACAAGGCCATCATCCTGCTGCGCCACGACCAGGATCTCTCCTACGAGGAGATCGCGACGGTGCTGGACCTGCCCCTCGGCACGGTCAAGGCCCGGATCCACCGGGCCCGGAACCTGATCACGAAGATGCTCGAGGAACGCGGATACGACATCTGAAAAAGTGCAAACCGGAGTGCAACATCCGGTTCGAAGGGTCGTAGGGGGTCCGGAGGCGCGGCCCACGGCCGCCCCGGAACACCGACCACGGCCCACCGCCCGGGCCTGACGGACCACATGGGGGACGGAGACCCTGGAGGGATGAGCGATGCTCAGGAACGACGACGCAAAGCCTTGGACGTGCGGGACCTGCCGTGAGAACATGCAGGAGCACGTGGACGGGACCCTGTCGGGCCCCGACGCCACGCGCCTGTTGTTGCACGTCCGTGGCTGCGAGCCGTGCCGTCAGGAGCTGGAGGATGTGAAGGCCATGTTCGGGATGCTCGGCGCCCTGCCGGCGATCGAGCCCCCCGCGGACTTCGACGAGAGGATCCTGGCCTCGGTGCCCTACGAGGCGTACCGGGAGATGGCGCCCCTGCGGACGCCTCGCATGCCGGTGATCCTGGAGGAGGAGAGCCTTCCCGCCCTCGTGCGCTCCGGAACGACGCGGATCGCCGGCCTGGTGACGGCCGTTGCGACCGCTGCGATGCTGGCGACGGGCCGCCTGCCCGAAGCCGCCGTCGCGATCACGGGACTGGGACTGCTGCCCGAGGCGCTCGTGCGTCTGCAGCAGCTCGGTCGGAGGGCCTATGCTGGAGCGGTACGACACTCGGAAACGTCCTGAGCGGGCCGGCAGGCCCGTCGCGGCGAGGATGACCCACGGGGCCGTCCTGGCCGCGTTGCTGTGCCTGCTCGTCCCGGCCGTCCTGGTTGCCCAGGATCCGCCCCCGACTCCGAAGGCCGAGGCCTTCGAGGACTCCCTGCGCCGTGAGATCCGCCTGCGCCAGGAGCGCCTCGAGCAGCTCCGCGAGACCGTCCGTACCAGCGACGACGAGGAGATCGCCGAGGCCCTGGTGAGCCTGCAGACCGTCATCTCCGAGCTCGAATCCGAGCTCATGGACATCCAGGTCAAGGTCGACGAGAACGCCATCCTCTTCTCCAACACGTCCGGCGACCTCCGCATCGAGATCCCCGAGGATCTGGGCACCCGGGTCAGCGAGGGCCTGAGCGCCGTCACCGCGGCGATCATGGCCGAGATCCCCGACTCCGTGGACGTCCAGCGCGAAATCCAGCGCTGGCACCAGGCGGCCGACGGCTGGAACTGGGACATCTTCGGCGAGGATCAGAAACCCCGGAAGCGCAAGGTCGTGGGCAACGACCTCTTCGCCATGAGCAAGGACCTCGTGGTCGCCGTCGACGAGCGCGTCACCGGCGACGTCGTGGTGCTGCTGGGCGACGCGACCATCCTCGGCGAGGTGGACGGAGCGGTGACGGTGGTCGGTGGCGAACTGATCCTGGGCGAGGACTGCGAGATCCACGGCGAGGCCACGGTCGTCTTCGGCGAGCTCCTGCGCGACGAGGACGCCACCATCGACGGCAACGTCCACGAGATCAGCACCAATTCCATGGACTACGGCCTGGGCGTGGTGACCGAGGGGCCCGCGGGCATCGCGGTCAAACTGACCGGCCTGGCCGTCCTGGCCGTCCTGGTGCTCCTGACCATGCTGCTGCTGCCGTCGGAGCGCGTGGAAGGCGTCCATGCCGCCCTGGTGGGCGCCGGGGCCCGGAGCTTCTTCGTGGGGGCCGTCTGGTTCGTGTTTGGCCATCTCCTGCTGCTGATCGTCCTGGTGGTCCTGATCGCCACGGTGATCGGCATCCCCCTGGCCCTGCTGGTGGGCCTGGCCTACGTGCTGTTCGGCCTGCTGGCCGTGGGCGTGGTGACCAGGGCCCTGGGCCGACGTTTCTGCGGTGCCGGCTGCAGCGAATCCACCGTGCTGCCGGTCCTGCTCGGCGTGGCCATCATCTCCCTGCCCGGGCTCGTGGGCGCGGTCACCCGGACGTTCCTGCCTGCGGGCGACGTGCTCGGGGATCTGCTCCTGCTCCTGGGCATCTGCGTCCACGCCCTGGTGTACTGCCTGGGGGCCGGCGCCGTGCTGATGAGCCGGGCCGGAGGCCGCAGGCCGTCGGGGATCTGACCCCGATCGGGGATCCCTCCCCACCCCCGTTGGGTGGTTTTCCCCACATTCGAGACTCCTGAAGCCGCCGTCCCGGGACGGCGGCTTTCTTGTTGATCTTGTAACCATCATCATTTCAAATGGATACGATTGCGTGGCCGAGGCCTGGCCCGCCTCTTCGACCCACCGGGGACAACCGGTACGGTCCCTGCGGTATTGAAGAGCAGGAACAAGCTCGATGTCCCATAGGGGGGGATGGCAGAGCGGAAAGGGCCAGGATGGCACAGGATTACCGGAAGCTTCTCATCTCGACCATCACGATGCTCATCATCGTCGGCGCCGCCGCGTCCGCGATTGCTTCGACCCACTCCTTCGCCAACGGCCTCACCGTCCGGATCCACACGCCCGACGACCTCGCCGACGACATCACCATCGAGGGCGGCGTCCGCATGCTGCGTCATGCCGGTCTCGGCAGCCTCGAGCTGCTCCACGGCACCGATGATCCCCGCCTGCCCCGTCGCGACGTGGCGGCCTTCGTGCCCGCCGACGTCGACGTGGTGGCCGACGCCCTGGCCGACCTGGACATCCAGCACCTCGAGCTGTCGGTGGACGTCTACGTGCTGCCCGCGCCTCCGGCGGAGATCCTCAGCAGCTTCGCCCGTCGCCAGGCCATCGTGCTGGCTCCCGGTTACGGCGCCGTGCCCGCCGAGCTCCTGGCCGAGCTGGTGGTCCACGAGCTGGGCCACGTGATGACCTGGGCCTACTTCGACCGCGTGCCCGCCAACTGGGACCGCTACATGGAGCTCCGGGACCTCGACCCCGCCACCAGCGGCCCCGACGCCGCCCACGCCGACCGCGCCCGCGAGATCCTCGCCGAGGATCTGCGTTACCTGCTGGGCGGCGAGCTGGCCAACCACCACCACGGCATCGAGAACCACGAGCTGGCCCTGCCCGACCAGGTCGACGGCCTCGAGGCCTTCCTGCGCGACACCGTCCACGGCCGTCCCATGCTGGCCCCGACCCTCGAGGCCGCCGCCTGGCCGAACCCGTGCAATCCCTTCACGACCATCGAGCTGCGCCTGGGCGATCGCCCCGCCGGCGACGCCGGCGAGGCCCGCCTGACGATCCTGGACCTGCGGGGCCGCGTGGTGAGCACCGTGCGCGGCGGCGACGTGGATAACGGCTCGCTGCGCATCGGCTGGGATGGTCGCGGCGACGACGGCCGGCGCGTTCCCTCCGGGCGCTACGCTTACCGGATCGGCTGGAGCGGCACCGAGGGACGCGGGACCGTGACGGTGGTCCGTTGACACGACATTCGACAGGGGAAGACAGCAGCATGGAGGGCTCCCGGCGGGGAGCCCTCCTTCATGTCTAGCGCAGGAGGGTGAGGCGGCCGGAGGCGGCGGCACGGCCTCCGGCGTCGAGGCGGAAGACGTAGCTCCCGGACGGCAGGGACCGGCCGGCGTCATCCCGCCCGTCCCAGGTGACGGCGGCGGGGCCGGGGCCCAGCCGCTCGACGGGGGAGGTCCAGACGACGCGGCCGCGCATGTCGTGGATGCGGATCCGCACGTCCTGCGCGCCGCCCAGGGTGAAGCGGATCTCCGTGGACGGGTTGAAGGGGTTGGGCACGGCCCGGGCGGCGGGCTGGGGGCGCGGCGTCACACCGGTCGCCTGGATCATCTCCTCGATCTCGTCCACGCAGATGTGCCCCATGGCGCCGGTCTCCTGATCGACGATGCGGATCAGGGCGTTCATGCCGCGGTGGGGGCGGATGTCCCACAGGCGCTGGGTCATGAGCTCCACGCCGGTGCCGGTGGCGGCGTGGACCACGGTGTCGGCGTCGGCGTCCACCAGGGCCACGAAGCAGGTGGCGGGGTAGTCGCCGCCGCCCACCAGCAGCTGGATCCAGTCCCCTTCCAGCACGAACGGCCGGCTCTCCAGCAGGCCGGTGGCGAAGTCGCCCAGGTAGGCGCCCGGAGCGCCCACGCCGCTCTGGGGGCCCAGGTAGTATTCCTGGCTGCCGTAGGAAAAGGTGCCCACGGGACCCGCGGACGGATCACCCCGCTCCACGGGGTTGTCGCCGAAGACCGGGTTGCCGAGGTTGGCGGTGCCGGTGTGGACGGCCCAGTCGCGGTCCAGGGGGTGGGGCTTGACGATGTCCACGCTGTCGGGGGCCGACCACTGGAGGGTGTCGAACCTCAGGACGAACGAATAGTCGCCCGTGGACGGGTGCTGGTACGTGGCGTAGCGGCCCAGCACGTCGATGCCGTCGAAGTCCAGCATCTCCGGGGCGGCGGTGTCGTCCAGGATGCGACGGGTGTCCATGGTCCAGGCGGAGCGGTCGGCGGCCGCGACGTGGCTCACCCCGCCGGTCAGGTACTCCGTGAAGAAGAGGTGGTGGAGACCGTTGCGCTGCACGTACTGGACGCTCTCGATGTCCCGGGTCTGGAACGAGCCGTCGTTGGCGAAGAACGAGCCCTGGTCGGTCCAGGTCACGAGGTCGGTGCTGGTGGCGCGGTGCACGATGGCCTGCTTGAAGCCCGGGTAGCCCCCGTACCGGAGCCCCGCGGTATTGAGCATGTTCCAGACGCCGTCCTCGCGGTACAGGAACGGATCGCGGAACGAACTCCACTGCTGGGTGGGGCTCCAGAAGTAGGCGAGGGAGTCGGGCTCGAAGACCGGGTTCGCGGGCTCGCGGGTCCAGGTCCAGAGGTCGTCGGAGTAGGCCATGCACGCGCGCTGGACCTTGAGGGAGTCCACGCCGGTGTAGGCCATCACCCAGCGGTCGTTGGCCTCGTCGCGGACCACGTGGGGGGCCCACACGCTCCAGTCGTCCCACCAGCCCTGGCCGGTGGTGACGGCCGGGGCGTGGACGGTCCAGTGGACCAGGTCCGTGGACGTGGCGTGGCCGAGCCAGTCGCACTTGTTGTTGGCCGCCTCTTCCGCCACGTCGATGTAGAAGATGTGGTAGACGGAATCCACGCGGACCGCGCAGAAATCCCAGATCTCACGGCCTGGGATCCTGAAGAAGGGTTGCTCGAAATCGAGCCGGACGAGGGCGTCGACCCTGGGCGGCGACAGGGTGGATGCCGCCGCGGCCAGGGCCAGGACGAGGAGCGCGGGCGCCACGGCCCGGAGGCGGCGCCCGACACGGTGTCGGAAGGCGAGGTTCATGTCGGGTCCGGTTCCCCAGGTGCCGGCCGGGCGGTCATCAACGGTACAGGCTCTTGATCCCGCTCCAGCTGCTGGTTGCATTGGCGACGGTGCGCTCCAGGGTCACCGCGATCACCGCCGGCGTGGTGCCGGGCAGCGGCTGGGTCAGGACCCGGGTGTCGTATCCCGTGGCGGACACCGTCAGTTCGTAGTTGCGCGCCGGCATCAGGTTGGGAATGCTCACCGTCCCGTCCGGGGCCGCTCCAAACGATCCTAGCACATGACCGTAGTTCAAATCCACGACGCCGATGCGGGTGTCGACGGGGGGCGTCACGGGGTCGTCGCTGTAGCTCACCTCGGCGACGATCAGGCCCGGTGCACCTTCGACGGACCAGGACGGGCCGTCCTCGTGGAGCCTGATGTCGAAGTAGCCGGTCTCGGTGAAGACCATGGGGACCTGGCTCGGGTCGTCGTCCAGGATGAGGCCGGCGGGATTCTGGATGTCCGCCCCGTAGCGGGGCTCCGCGGCACCGCCGGGCCAGAACTGGACGTAGTAGGTGGTGGCCTCGGGGATCGGGGCCGTGCACTGCCACAGCCAGTCGTCCACGAGGGTCATCTCCAGGGTGTCGCAGTCGAAATGGCCGGCGTTCCAGACCATCGTCACGGCTTCGTGATCGCTGGCGTGGTCCTGGGCGACGGCGGCGACGGGCAAGATCATGCAGAGGACGACGAGGATCGAGGCCATCCGGCCGATCGACAGGGCATTCCAGGCATTCATGACGGGCTGTCCCTCCATGGGGGCGGTTTGGTCCGTTGATGAATCATCATTATATCATTTGATGAATGACAATATCAACCCCCGGAGTTCATCATCAGCAATCATGGCCTTCGGCCCCGCAACACCGTATGATTCTCCGGGGAGGAACCATGCTCAGGATCGTGCTGACCACATGCCTGCTGTTGACCTGGGGGGCGCTGACCGCCTCGGCCGACGAGCGCCCCACCTGGGGCGAGCGGGCCGACCGCCTCAGGGACGTCCTGGCCGCCGTCGATTCGCTGATGGCGGAGGGTCGGTATGAGCAGGTCGTGGCCATGGGTGCCGGCGACATCCGCGACGATGCCCTCGGCCCGGAGGTCCTGTGGCCCCTGGCCCAGCGCATGGGGCTCGCCTATCAACGCCTCGGCCGCTTCGAGGAGGCGCTGCCCCACCTGGAGAATGCAGTTCTCTGGGCCCAGCTCGATCCCGTGAACCACCGGAACCTGGCCCAGCTCCTGCTGGCCATGGGCCGACGCGGCCGCGCCTTCTCCGAGTATCGAGATGCCTGCTCCCTGGCCCCGCGCGACCCGGCCCTCCGGGTCGAGTTCGCCCACGTGCTGCTCGACTACGACCAGCCCGAGAGGGCGGTGCGGCATATCCGGGAGGCGGAGGAGCTGGCCGGGAGGACTCCCCAGGTGGCCAGGGTCGCGAGCCGCCTGCATCTCGCGCAGGGCGACTACGCGGCCGCCGTTCCCTATCTGTCCGTCCTCCACGCAACCGGCCCCGATCTCGAGACGACTGAACAGTTCGCCCTGGCCCTGCAGCGGACCGGCGACTCCGAACGTTCGCGGGACCTGCTCCTGCCGTTCTGGCCTGGAGACCTGAGCGACCTCGGTCGTCGGGTCGTGCTGGAAGCCGATCGTCACCTCGGGGACCCGACGAGGGCCATGGCCCTCGGCGGGATGGAGGGTGCGACCTGGAGCGATCCCGACTTCTGGGCCCTGGCCGCCCTCGTCTGCTACGACGCGGGGGAGGATCGTCCGGGGCTGGCGCTGGTGGACCGGGCCATCGCCCTGGCGCCGCAGAGCGCCGTCCACCGGAACAACCGCGTCGCCCTGCTCCTGCGCCTGGGGATGGACGAGGAAGCGGACCGCGAATGGGCCGTCGTCCTGGAACTGGATCCCTCCCTGTCCGGCAATCGGACCGAACATACCGTCGAATCCCCCCGCCGCTGAAACTCCGATCCTCGGGGTTGCTCCCTTGCGATGAATCATGATATGATTATTTGAGGAATTAAGATATTTCTCACCAGGGCCTCCCGATGGGAGGTCTTCGGAAAGGACCAGGCGAGATGAATCGATGGAGCCCTATCGCGGTACTGATCCTGGTGTTCGGTGTGACGGCCACGACGGCCATGGCCGGTGTCTGCGAACCCCTGTCGCCGGTGAGCGAGACCGTCGGCACGTTCGGAGTCGACTACAGCCCCCGTGTCGGCTTCAAGCCCGACGACGACGGCATGTCGTGCGCGTTCGACATGTCGGAGGACGGGACCACGTTCCCCGTCTATGCCTGGAACGTGGGCGTCGGAGCGACGGGTGCGGCCCTGCGCCTGGTGACCGACGGCACGATCACGGCCTTCCATCCCGGCATCGACTTCACGGAGACGGCCGGACTGGAGCCGATGATCGATGGAGCCTGGTCGGTCCTGGACATCCAGCTCACCGGTGGGCCGGCGTGCGGCCCGGTGCTGCTGGGCGAGGTCGTGGTGGCGGCACCCGAGGGCGCCGACGGCGTCTGGGTGGACGTGGACGGATTCGGCGGCCAGGGCGCTCCGGCGATCTACGACGCCGACGGCATGGACATCCCCGCCCGTTCCCCCTTCCACGGAGCCTTTGCCGGCGCGGAGGACCTCTACCATTGCCAGCCCGCCCTCTGCGCGGAGCCCTTGGCGCCCATCGCCGACCTCACCGCCGTCCAGACCGGCGGCGCCGTCATCGAACTGGGCTGGACCGCCGGCGCCGGCGACTACACCATGATCCGCTATCGCGACGACGGCACGTTCCCGACGTCGGTCTTCGAGGGGGAGCTGCTGACCCTCTTCCCCTCCATGGAGGGACAGTGGCAGACCATCGTGCACACCAATCCCGAGGTCCCGGAATACAACTACACGGCCTTCAGCGTGGTCATTCAGGGCGGAACGGTGGAGCTCGGCAGCCGGCTCGAGTGCGGCTCGTTCGTCACCGCTTCGGTGGATGAGAGCATCGGGGCCGAGACCCTGAGCTGGGGCGGAGTCAAGAGTCGCTTCCGGTAGGAGTCGGGTTCCACGGAATGATGGGCGCCGCCGCACTTCGGATGCGGCGGCGCCTTCGTGTCCGGGCTTGAGGTCGGGGCCCCGAGGCGGTAACGTGCGGTTTCACCCGAGCCCGGAGGCTCCCCATGACACGGACGGGTCCACGTCTACGTTTCTTCCTCGCCCTTGCCGGCCTGATCGCGGTCGCGGCGGTGGGATGCGCGCCACCCCCGTCGACGACGACGGATGCCACGACCCCGTCCACCCGCGAGGTGCCGCCTCCCGACGGCCCGTGGCGGCCCCATCTGCTGAGATCGTGCGCCGACCTGGACACGCGTCCCCTGGACACCGTCTCCCGCCAGGCCCTGGACACGGCCTGGGACCTGTTCCGCTCCGGGGAAGGGGCCGATGCCGTGGCCGAGCTGGAGTTCCACCTGGAAGAGCGGCCGCGCCCCGGCGGGCTGGTGCTGCTGACCCTGGCCCAGCTCTACGTGATGGCCGGCCAGGGCGTCCCCGACGTGGCGCCCCGGGAGGGGCCCGCCGCTTCGGACGGCGACTGGGACGCCGATCGCGAGCGGTACCTGACGAGGGCCCTGGATGTGCTGGATCGCTGCAGGAGCCGCCGACCCGACGACGCCGTGGTGGATTACCTGGCCGGAGACGCCGAGCGGGCCCGGGGGCGCATGGAGGAGGCCGCGGAGCTCGTGGCGTCGGCTCGTCGGAAGTGCTCCTATCCCGCGAGTTTCGAGATTCTGCGCCGTTATCAGGACCTTCAGCACGTCCCGGCGACCCAGGAAACCCCCGTTTCCCCGGTCTGGCCGAGCGGCGTGACCCGTGGGGGAGAGGTGGTCCTGGACCTGCTGATCGCGCCCGACGGCAGGGTGGCGCAGGTGGAAACGGTCCGGCGGCCGGGAAGGCTGCTGGGAGAGGCCGCGGCGGCCGCATTCGCGGACGCGGGGTTCGAACCGGCCCGGGTCGGGAAGTACGAACTGTGGTCCTGGCAGCGGGTGATCGTGGATTTCCACTGATCCCGACGGAACTCGTGTGTTGATTTCCGCTGTCACGTGTCCTTATTTTTAGTGGGCTCAAGGCAATATCCGCGAGCCGCCGCCGTCGCACGTCCCTCGGGGCCGACGCCGCGGCCGCTCGTTCCGCACCCGGAGGTCACGGTCTTGATGAAGCGAATGGACATGAGGATCCTGCTGGTCGTCGTCGCCGGTCTGACGACGCTGATGCTGGCCGTGGGCTGCACCACGCGACCGGAGGCGTCGGAGTCCCTGGTGATGCAGGGCAACCACAGCCAGGGCTCCCTGCGCATGGTCACGGCCGATACCTCGTCCGACGGCTACCACTACCTCGAGCCCGACCTCTCGCCCGACGGCACCCGGATCGTGTTCTCGGCGGACTGGGCGGCCGTGCCGCCTCCGGGACACATCCCCGACGTGATCCCCATCATCCGCCAGATCGCCGTGGTGCCCGTGTCCGAGCAGACCGAGCCCCTGATGAGCGTGGCCGAAGCCGGCGCCCACCTGGTCCACCTGCGTCCCTTCCAGTACCTGTTCGGCGGACAGCAGAGCACCATCTTCCCCCATGAGCAGATGCAGAAGGGCCAGCCCATCTGGATCGACGACGACAACGTCCTGTTCTGGATCAAGACGCCCCGCGGCGCCCGCCTCTTCCGTTGCTACGTGCCCGCCGGCACCACCGCCGAGGACCTCCTGGAGCCCCAGGTCGTGGTGCGCGAGCCCAGCGACGACGACGAGTTCCCCACGATGCGCTTCTGGGAACACTACTCCCCGAGCCTGTCCCCCGACGGCCAGTGGCTGGCCTTCAGCCGTTACGGCTATCAGAACGTGGACTCCCTGGACACCGTCACCGAGCAGAGCATCTGGGTGGCGCACATGCCCGAGGAGGGCGAGGTCAGCGACGTCATGTTCCAGGTCACGTCCGGCGCCTCCCAGGTGGACGCCCCGAGCTGGTCCCCCGACGGGTCGACCCTCGTGTTCCACGCCGGCATCGACCTCATGTCCGACGACGCCGAATACTTCACCAAGGAGATCTTCACCGTCAGCTTCGACACCACGGGCCTGGCCGAGAACGGTGTCGTGGAGCTGGACAGGGATCTCAACCGCCTGACCTACTCGCCGCGCCAGGAGGGCAGCCCCATCGCGGTCCGCAACGCGTCGCCGGTCTTCTCGCCCGACGGCTCGCGCATCATCTTCGTGTCGGACCGGCGCGTGCCGACCCTCACGTTCACCGACCGCAACATCTGGTGGATCCCCGCCGACGGCAGCCTCGAGCCCCAGCTCGTGTTCTTCACGAGGGACGACGACGTGGACCCCCTGTTCACCGGCAACGCCGACAACGAGGTGCTGCTCTCCAGCGGTCTGGGCTTCCCCACGTCGATGCTGGACCGTCTCTACGACGAGGCCGTACAGCGTTACCTGGAGACGCCCCTGAACCTCGAGGACGTGAACGAGCACGGCGTGGATCCGGTCTACCCGACCCAGGTGCAGGCCGAGTCCATGGCCAGCGCGGACCGCGAGGAGCTCTCGTTCTTCGAAGGGGTCATGAGCCACATCTACCTGCTGACCGACTGGTAGGAGGGATGCCGGCCGCGGGAGAACTCCGCGAGGCCCTGGTCGAGGCCGGCCGCAGACTGGCCGGCCGCAATCTCATCGTCGCCGCCGAAGGCAACCTCTCGGTCCGCCTCGGCGGCGATCTTTTTCTCACGACCCCCGCCGGCGGCGACAAGGGCGACATGGATCCGGGCGACCTGCTCGTCGTGGACATCGACGGCCGTCCCCGGGAGGCGTCCCGCGGTCGGCCCAGCTCCGAGTGGGGCCTGCACCGCGAGATCTACCTGCAGCGCCCCGACCTCCACGCCGTCTGCCACGCCCATCCGCCTTACGCCCTGGCTTTCGCCTGCGCCCGCAGGCAGCTCCCGGCCACCATGATGCCCGAGGCCGTCGTGGTGCTCGGGGGAGACGTGCCCGTGGCCCCCTACGCCACCCCCGGCACCGCCGAGGTCGCCGCGTCGGTCCAGGGCCCCATCCGCACCCACGACGCCCTCCTGCTCGCCAACCACGGTGCCGTCACCGCCGGGGCCGACCTCACCACCGCCCTGCGCCGCATGGAGACGCTGGAGCGGGTGGCTCAGGTCGCCCTCCTCGCCACCCCCCTAGGGGGCGGGGTGCGGTTGACACGTAGCGAAGTACGGAAGCTCGAGGGCTAGCGAAGCCCACACACCCGTTCCGTGCTCACCCTTCGGAAAGTTGCGCGCGGAACGGGTGTGTGGGCTTCGCTAGCCCGCGACCTCCAGTCCTCCCTACGTCCCACCCCGCCCCCCGCGCAAGGGAGGAGAGGGGGGGAGCGGAGAGGTCTGCGGCCCTCCCCATTTTTCGGCGGTCAACGGGTCCAGATCGGACACACGCGTCCCACGCGCAACTTTCCGAAGGGTGAGCATGGGACGTGTGTGTCCGATCTGGACCCGATGACTCGGCATGAAAAAAGGGGAGGGCCGCAGCCCTCCCCGCTCCGTCCGTGTCCGTACTCCCTTAGAAGTGGACGCTGGCCCCGAACCACCCGAAGATCATCGGATCGCCCGGATCCATGTAGTAGCCCATGGGCACGGGGCTCTTGGTGGCCGTGCCGGTGGCCTCGTCGTAGGTGAACATGCCCATGCCGCCGTGCAGGTCGACGTCCTCGTTCAGCATGTAGTCCAGGGTGATGTCCAGCTCGGTACCGATGGCGGTCTCGCCATCGGCGTACTCCTGGTCGGTGGAGAACATGAAGTAGTCCACGCCCACGTCCAGGCCCTCGACGGGCATGAAGCCGCCGGCGAAGCGCATGGCGGCCACGTTGGTCCAGGGCACCACGTTCATGATGCCGAGGTAGTCGCGGCTGGAGCCGAAGGGCGAGCCGAAGGCCTCGGCATCGGCGCTGTCGGCGCTCTGGCCGCTGGCGAAGTTGTACTCGAAGCCGATGAAGGGCTCCGACGCGGCGTCGAAGTCGTAGAACAGGCCGGCGTAGTAGCCCATGGCGCTGATGTCCTGCTCGCCCATGGAGTACGTGGTGCCGCTCTGGACGGTCAGCTCGCCGTAGAAGTGCAGGCCGTTCTGCATGTAGTCCACCAGCGAACCGAACATGAACAGCTTGTCGTTGTCGGCGCCGTCGGCGTCCCAGTTCTCGGTGGTGGCCATGATGGCGTAGGGCTCGAACCAGAAGGCCTCGTTGGCGTCGTAATGCATGTAGAAACCGGCCAGGTCGGTGTCGCCGACGCCGGTGCCGTACTTGGAGCCGTAGGACTCGGCCAGCTTGAAGTTGAAGTGGTCCAGCCAGCCGTTCTCGAAGGAGTAGCGGCCGTGGTAGCCCTCGAAGATGGTCCGCTCGTCGGGGTTCATGGACCAGTCCTCGTTACCGACGATGCGCTCGCGGCCGTAGGCCACGGGCAGGCGACCGAAGGTCACGTCGAACGAGTCGAAGAGGAAGTTCTTGGCGGTGAAGGTGGCCTGGTAGATGGAGTTGACGTCGTTGTCGGCGTCGCCCAGGACACGGTAGTTCTCGAGGGTCAGCATGTAGGACGCATTGCCGCCGATGTCGCCGCCGAAGCCGACGCGGGTGCGGAGCTGGGAGAACGACAGGGCGTCGTCGACGTCGCTGGTCTGGTCGTAGTTGTTGAAGCCTTCCCAGCGATAGATCATCTCGCCGGAGATGTCGGTGGCCTGGGCCGTGGTCGCAACGCCGACGCCCACCATCAGGGCCAGGGCGAAGCTGAAGATCGTCAGACGCTTGAACATGGTTCGATTCCTCCGTGAATGAACGTACATCCGGTTCGGTACGATTCGATCTTGCGTTGGACGGCCGCCTCGGCGGCCGGAAAATCCGTCACAGACCGATATCACCTCCCCCCCATGTAGTGCCCGGTCAGCGTTTCGGCAATGGCGCGCCAGCTGAACCGTTGCTCCATGAGCAGGCGCCCGCGGGCGGCCCGCTCGTCTGCCTCATCGGGTCGGGCGAGGGCCTCGATCACCGCGTCGGCGAATCCGTCGTCCGGCGGCGCGATCCAGGCCGTCCCGTCGTCGGGGGCGGTGATGCCCTCCGCGCCGACGGGAGTGGTCACCACGGGAATCCCGCGGGCCATCGCCTCGAGAATCTTGATCTTGATGCCGCCGCCCACCGGCAGGGGAGCCACGAACAGGCGGCTCCGACCGTAGACGACGCCCAGATCGTCGACGAAACCCAGGGCGCGGATGCGCTGGTCACCGACGCCGGCGGCCCTGAGGAACTCCTCGGAACCCCGGCCGACGATATCCAATCGCACATCCTGTGAATATTTGGCGACCTGGGGCCAGACTTTGTCAACCAGAAATCGGGCGGCCGCGACGTTGGGCTCGTGGCCGAAGCTGCCCACGAACAGCAGGATCGGCGGTTCCTCGGGGGCCCGGTCGGGCCTGATGGCGTCGATGTCGGCTCCGAGGGGGACGGTCACGCAGTTCACGCCGCCGTCGGCCTCGAGGATCGCCCGGTCGTCGTCGGTCACGCAGAACGAGATGTCGGCCCAGGTGGTGGCGTCGCGCTGGAGGCGGCGCCAGGCGGCGGCCTGGTGCCGCAGGGCGGCCCGGCGCAGCGGCGATGCGGTCCGGGCGGCCCGGCGCTCCCTGGGGACCGAGCCCAGCTCGTGGGTGGAGGCGCAGAGACGGGGGGCGGGGCGTCCCGCGGCGATCTCGGCGTCGCGCCACCTGCGCAACTCCCGGGTCAGCAGGGACATCTGGAGGTACTCCACCTGGATCACGTCGGGCACCACGTCCCGGGCGATCGCGACCAGGGCCCGCGCCAGTCGCGCGGAACGGTACTTCTCCACGTAGTAGGGGGTGCCGCGGACGAGGCTCCGCAGCAGGGCCGCGGAACGGTCGAGGGCCAGGAACAGGCGACCGGCGCCTGCGGCACCGGCGTCGGTGAAGGGAACGGGAACGATGCGGCAGCCGAGCTCGTCGGCGGTGGCGGCGACGAGGCCCTCTTCACCGGGCCGGACCAGGCTGGCCACGTGGAGCTCATGGATGCGGGCGAGATGACGGCACATGTCGCGCACGGCGGAGCCGCCGCCGTGGCCGACGCGGGCGTGGGGGAGATAGGGGGTCACCAGCAGGACGCGCATGCGGCTTCCCTTCCGCGGGGCGCTCTCGGATCAGTACAGGACGTAGCCGCGCTGGTCGGCGATGGTCTTCTTGACCCGCTCGAGCTCGATGTCGAACTCGTGGGAGCCGTCCTGGAGGTTGGGCTTGTGGGTGTGCATCCAGGTGGAGGCTTCCTCGTCGATCTCGTCCTCGATGGACAGCAGCTCGATGATCTTGCCCTCGACCAGGACCCGGAAGCGATCCTCGTCGATCTCCAGATCCACGTGCTCCTCGTTCAGGAGCTCTTCGGCGATCAGCTTGGCCACGTGGGCGATGCGTTCCTCGGACAGGCGCATGACGTTCTCCTAGAGGATGAAGCCCTTCTTCTTGGCGAGTTCGCGCTTCATCTTGGTGCGCAGCGCTCCGACGTCCATCTCGGTGACGCGGATCTGGCTCTTGTACTGCTCCAGCAGCTCGTCCACCTCGGCGTCGAGGTCGTCCTCGGCCTTGATGTCCGCATAGATGATGTCCGCCACGGCCCGGTAGACCAGGTCGGCATTGGTCTGGATGTGGACGCTCGCGTCCTTCTCCATCATGGCCAGGATCTCCTCGGCCATGAATTCGATCTTGTTGGGGGAGAGCCTCACGATCGCCTCCGGTGTCGGTGTTCGGGCCCCTCGGCACCGCCCATCAAAAGCGTTTTCCCCGTCCTTGGCAAGGAGGAAAGTCCGGGCTATCCTGCGGGATCGACGGGCGGGAACCCCCGCGCCGTCCCTGCGTAGAAGGCGCCCATCGTCCGCCGCCGTCAGAGGCGGCCCCTTTTCGTTGCCCGGAGGAAGATACGTGGACACGACGCTGGACCAGACCCGCGCCGCGGAGATCGCCGCCCGACTCGAGAACGCCCTGGCCGAGGCCGGGAAGGTGGTGGTGGGGCAGCGCCCCATGCTCGAGGGGCTGGCCCTCGGACTGCTGACCGGCGGTCACATCCTGCTGGAAGGCGTGCCCGGACTGGCCAAGACCCTGGCCGTGCGCACCCTGGCCGGCGTGGTGGACACCGGGTTCCAGCGCATCCAGTTCACGCCGGACCTGCTGCCCGCCGACATCGTCGGCACCACCATCTACCGGCATGAGACCGGCGAGTTCACCGTGAAGAAGGGCCCGGTGTTCAGCAACATCGTGCTGGCCGACGAGATCAACCGCGCTCCCGCCAAGGTCCAGAGCGCCCTGCTCGAGGCCATGCAGGAGCGTCAGGTCACCATCGGCGACACCACGTTCCCCATGCCCGACCCTTTCCTGGTGCTCGCGACCCAGAACCCCATCGA
>CAYFKR010000033.1:0-18912 GCA_964343835.1 uncultured Fibrobacteraceae bacterium | reverse complement strand
GACCGGGCGGCGTCGCGTCCTGCGTCCCGACCGGACAGGTGCGTCCACTGCGGACTTCCCCTGGGGGACAGGCATCGTCCGGAGGACGGGCCATTCTGCTGTGCCGGCTGCCGCACGGTGTACGGCCTGATCCACGACTCGGGCCTGGACCGCTTCTACGAGCTGCGCCCGAGCCGCATCGCCCCGGCCCCGGAACTCCGCCCCGACAACCTCGCCTGGCTCGAACTGATGCTGGAAGACCCCGCCAGCCGCCTCGGCGGCACCACGGTGAGGCTCTCCCTGGACGTGCAGGGCGTTCACTGCGCCGCCTGCGTCTGGCTGCTGGAGGAACTGTTCCGCCGCCGACCCGGCGCCCGCGACCTGACCATCAATCCCGCCCTCGGCACCGCCGAGCTGGTGTGGGACATCGCCGCGGGGGACCTGGGGGACTACCTGACGGACGCGGAGAGCTTCGGCTACCGCTTCGGTCCGCCCCGCAAGTCGCGACGCAGCACCACGCGTTCCATCCAGGTCCGCATGGGCGTCTGCATCGCCGCGGCCATGAACGTGATGATGTACAGCCTGGCCTACTACTTCGGTCTCGCCCCCAACGACGGCACCGCCTACGTGCTGTTCGGCCGCATCATCGCCGGCCTGTCGACGGTGTCGCTGGCGGTGGGCGGCTGGCCCTTCATCCGGGCCGCCGTCGTCGGTCTGCGTCGGCGCGTCGTACACCTGGACCTGCCCATCGCCCTGGGCATGGTCCTGGGCTATGCGGGCTCGGTCCACGCCTACCTGACGGTGGGGCCGGAAGCGGCCTACTTCGACACCATCACCATCTTCATCGCCCTGATGCTTGTGGGACGCTGGCTCCAGGAGCACGTGCTGGAGCGCAACCGCAACGCCCTGCTCAGCAGCGGCGGCATCGCCGATCTCTACGCCCGGCGGCTGGAGGACGGACGCCTCAAGGCCGTGCCCGCGGCGGAGATCCGCTCCGGTGACGAGCTCTGGATCGCTCCCGGGGACCTCGTGCCGGTGGAGGGCGTGCCCCTGCATCACGAGGTGAGCGTGTCCCTGGACTGGATCACCGGCGAGTCCCGTCCCGAGCCCCGGAAACCGGGCGAGACGGTGCCGGCCGGCGCCTTCAACGCCGGAGCGGAGGGCTTCCGCCTCGCCGCCGTCGAGCACTTCTCCGACTCCCGCCTCCACGACCTCCTCCGCTCCGGCACCACGTCTCCCGACGGCGTGTCCCGCGACTCCTGGTGGCACCGGCTCGGCACCGTCTACGTGACGGCCGTCCTGGCCCTGGCCGCCTACGGCTTCGCCAGCTGGGCGGGGCGCGACATCCACAAGGCCGTGGAGGTGACTGTGGCCATCCTGGTGGTCACCTGCCCCTGCGCCATCGGTCTCGCCATTCCCCTGGGGCGGGAGCTGGTCCACGTGGCCCTGCGCCGCGAGGGCGTGCTGCTCCGCCGCGACGACTTCCTGGACCGGGCCCTGCGCATCCGCAGCGTCCTGTTCGACAAGACCGGCACCCTGACCCGCGGCCAGCTCGTGCTGGACGAGGAGTCCCGCCGGGCCCTGCTGCGCCTCCCTGCGGACAAGCGCCGGGCCCTGTGGAACATGACCGCCCGCAGCAACCACCCCGTGAGCCGGACCGTGGCCGCGGCCCTGGGCCTGGCCCCGGTGGCCGAGGGCGCCGAGGGGACGAGCACCCTCGACGCCGAATGCGACGGTGTGGTCGAGACCGCGGGAGACGGACTCGAGCTCGTCGGCCCGGCCGGCGTCTGGCGCTTCGGCCGTCCGGCCTTCGCCTGTCCGGGACGCGAACGCGACGGCGTCACGGTCTTCAGCCTTGACGGGACCCCCGTCCTGGATGTCAGCTTCACCGAGGAGCTCAAGTCCGATGCGGCCGACGAGGTGGGCCGCCTCGCCGACGAGGGGTTCGCCGTCCATCTGCTGAGCGGCGACGCGCCGGAGCGGGCCCGTGAGGCCGCCCGGAACCTGGGCCTGGACCCGGAGCGCGTCCGCGGCGGACTGACCCCGGAGCGCAAGGCCGAGGCCGTACGCGAGCTGGACGACGACGACACGCTGATGGTGGGGGACGGGCTCAACGACAGCCCGAGCTTCGACGCGGCCTTCGCCGCCGCCACTCCCGCCGTCGACCGGGCCGTCCTGCCCCAGAAGGCCGACTTCTATTTCCTGGGCGACGGCGTCGCGGCCGTCCGCAGGGCCCTCGGGGCCGCCCGTCATCTGAGTCGAGTGCAGCGCGGCAACCTGGTGTTCGCCGCTGCCTATAACGCGCTGGCGGTTGGGCTCTGCCTCGCCGGGGTCGTGACCCCGGTCGTGGCGGCCGTCCTGATGCCGATCAGCTCGATCACCGTGGTCACCGTCACCACCATGAGGCTGTCCCCGGACAGGAGAACGTCATGGAGATCCTGATGGTCACCGCATTCGTGAGCCTCGTGCTCGTTGTAGCCGGAATCGTGCTCTTCGTCTCCCGGACCCGTGCGGGGGACTTCGAACACGGTGACCGTCTGTCCCTGCTCCCGTTGGCAGACGACGACGGCACGGGCTCCGCCCGAAACGGCGTTCACAAGGTCGACGACGACGTCGACCCCACCAGAGGAGGGTCCGCTTGACCATGGAAGCCACGGCACCCGTCACCAAGAAAGTCGTCTACAACGACGACATCGTCCGCGCCTTCGCCCTGGCGACGATCGTATTCGGCGTCATCGGGCTTCTCGTGGGCGTTCTCGTGGCGACGCAGCTGTCCTTCTGGCAGGCCAACTTCGGTCTCCAGTGGTTGTCCTTCGGACGGCTTCGTCCCCTGCACACCAACGCGGCGATCTTCGCCTTCGTCGGCAACATGATGTTCTGCGGGATCTACTACTCCACGCAGCGTCTGCTGAAGACGAGGCTGGCGTCCGACGCCCTGAGCTGGATGCACTTCTGGCTCTACCAGCTGATCATCCTGGGCGCGGCGGTCTCGCTGCCCCTCGGATTGACGCAGGGCAAGGAGTACGCGGAGCTGATCTGGCCCATCGACCTCGCGGTCGTTGTGGTATGGGTGGTCTTCGCCATCAACTTCTTCTGGACCATCGCCCGCAGGAACGAACGCAATCTCTACGTCGCGATCTGGTTCTACATCTCGACGGTGATCACCATCGCGGTGCTCTACATCGTCAACAACATCCAGATCCCGACGGGCCCCCTCCACAGCTACTCGCTGTACACAGGCGTCCAGGACGCCCTGGTCCAGTGGTGGTACGGCCACAACGCCGTGGCCTTCTTCCTGACGACGCCGATCCTGGGCATCATGTACTACTTCCTGCCCAAGGCCGCCGAGCGTCCGGTGTACTCGTACCGGCTGTCGATCATCCACTTCTGGTCGCTGATCTTCATCTACATCTGGGCCGGCCCGCACCACCTGCTCTACACGGCGCTGCCGGACTGGGCCCAGACCCTGGGCATGATCTTCAGCGTCATGCTGTGGGCGCCCTCCTGGGGCGGCATGCTCAACGGCCTGCTGACCCTGCGCGGAGCCTGGGACAAGCTGAAGACCGACCCGGTGATCAAGTTCTACATCGTGGCCGTGACGTTCTACGGCATGTCCACCTTCGAGGGCCCGCTGCTCTCGGTGAAGAGCGTGAGCGCCCTGGGCCACTACACCGACTGGATCATCGGCCACGTCCACGGCGGCGCCCTGGGCTGGAACGGCTTCATGGCCATGGGCATGCTCTACTGGCTCGTTCCGCGCCTGTGGAACACCGAGCTGGCGAGCAAGCGCCTGGCCGAGACCCACTTCTGGGTGGGCACCTTCGGCATCCTGCTCTACGTGGTCGCCATGTGGATCAGCGGCGTGAGCCAGGGCCTGTACCTGCGCGCGCTGGACGCCGAGGGCTTCCTCAAGTACCCGGACTTCATCGAGTCCCTGATCGCGTCCCGCTTCCTCTACCAGATGCGTCTGGTGGGCGGCGTGCTGTACTTCCTGGGCTACGTGGTCGGGGTGTTCAACCTCTTCGCCACCATCGCCAAGGGCAGCAAGTCCACCGTCTCGGTCGACGTGCCCGTCCTGAAGAGCGAGGGACTGGGCTTCTGGAAGGTCATGAGCGGTGCGCCGGTGGTCTACTCGGCCGCGCTGGTGATCCTGACCTGCGTCTTCTTCGTGGCCGGCACCCTCGGCTCCGCCTTCGCCATCGCGGGCTTCGTGGTGGTGGTCATCGCGGGCGCCCTCTCGGTGGGCATCGAGAAGACCCGCCGCAGCTGGCACGACATGGTCGAGGCGCATCCGCTCTCGTTCACCGTGCTGGCCTTGCTCGCCATCCTGATCGGCGGTCTGGTGGAGATCGTTCCGCTGACCATGGATCGGGCCAAGGAACCGCAGCTGGCGGCCGCCGCCGACTCGGTCTGGGCCGAGAGCGGCGAGTACATGTACATCCAGATGCCGTACAGCCCCCTCGAGGTGGAGGGGCGCGACATCTACGTGCGCGAGGGCTGCTACGTCTGCCACAGCCAGATGGTCCGTCCGTTCCGGCACGAGACCCTGCGCTACGGCGACTTCTCCCGCGCCGCCGAGTTCATCTACGACACACCGTTCCAGTGGGGCTCCAAGCGCACCGGTCCGGACCTGCACCGCCTCGGCGGCCGCTATCCGAACCAGTGGCACTATCTCCACATGCTCGACCCGCGCAACACGTCGCCCGGTTCGAACATGCCCACCTACCCGCACCTGATCACGCAGCGCGTGAACGTGGCGGGCACGGCCGGGAAGATGGAGGTCCTGCGCACCATCGGCGTGCCGTACTCCGACGAGGACATCGCGTCCGCCGCCGACGTGCTCATGAGCCAGGGCCAGCTGATCTCCGACGATCTGGCCAACGCCGACATCGAGCTGGCGCCCGACAGCGAGCTTTCGGCCCTGATCGCCTACATGCAGCGCCTCGGTCGCGGGCCCCAGCCCGTCGGCCCCGAGACCGCTGGTGAGGTCGCGGCCGCGGAGGTCAACTGATCATGTTCCGGGAGTGGTTCAACGAAGCGTCGATCTCGCAGATCCCGCTGATCAGCCTGCTGATCTTCTTCGGCATCTTCGTCCTGGTGCTGGGCTACGTGTTCTTCGCCCTGCGCGATCGTGACGAGGTGGATCGCATGTCGACGCTTCCCCTGGACGACGACGCTTCCGCTGACAACAGAGACGGAGGAACTCGCGAATGAGCACGTATAAGCACGATCAGCTCCGGGATCACGAATACGACGGGATCCAGGAGTACGACAACAGGTTGCCGAACTGGTGGCTCTTCATCATGTACGGCACCATCATCTTCTCGGTCGGCTACTGGCTGGTCTTCCACACCTTCTCGGTGCTGGATCTGCCCATCGCCAAGTACGACAAGGAGATGGTCGCCGCCATGGAGGCCCAGGTGGCCCGCATGGCCGAGCAGGAGCTCACCGACGAGGCGCTGATGATGATGGCGGAGCTGCCGGAGAAGGTCGAGAACGGCCGGCAGCTCTTCGTGACCTACTGCGTCGTGTGCCATCTCGAGCAGGGCCAGGGCCTGGTGGGCCCGAACCTGACGGACCGCTACTGGATCCACGGCGGAAATCCGCTGGACATCCATCACACGGTGACCAATGGTGTCCTGGAGAAGGGCATGGCGGCCTGGGGCCGCCAGCTGGGCCCGACCCGCGTCATGGACGTGGTGGCCTATGTCCTGACCCTCAAGAACACCGAGGTCCCCGGCAAGGCTCCGGAGGGTGAACTCTTCGTCGAGGCCGAGGAGGTCGTCGAGTAACATGAGTGAAAACCAGACCGGCCGCCGCTCCAAGCGGCGGCCGGACCTGGACACCGTCTATACCATCAACGCCGACGGGTCGCGGAACTTCCTGCACCCCGCCGACGTCAAGGGACGGTGGCAGGTCCTGAAGAACGTGATCTGGACCATCCTGATCATCGTCTACGCCGGACTCCCCTGGATTCAGCACAACGGCCGCCAGGCCTTCCACATCGATCTCCCCGGACGCAACGCCTACCTCTTCGGTCAGACCTTCACCAACCAGGACTTCTACCTGACGTTCTTCATCGTGACGGGCATCGGGTTCTCCCTGTTCGTGGTGACGGCGTTGTGGGGGCGTCTGTGGTGCGGATACGCCTGCCCGCAGACGGTCTTCATGGAGGGCGTGTTCCGCAGGATCGAGCGCTGGATCGAGGGCCCCCGGGTCACCCGCATCCGCCGGAACCTGGGCCCCATGACCGGGGACAAGGCGTGGCGCAAGATCCTCAAGCACGGGGTCTTCCTGTTCGGCTCGTACGTGATCGCCCACATCTTCCTGTCCTACTTCATTCCGGTGAAGGAGCTCATGGAAGTCGTGCGCAGCAACCCGGCCGCCCACAAGTCGGCCTTCGGCTGGAGCATGTTCTGGACGGCGATCATGTACTTCAACTACGCCTGGTTCCGCGAGCAGACCTGCATCGTCATCTGCCCGTACGGCCGGCTCCAGTCGGCCCTCATCGACCAGGACACCATCGTCATCGGCTACGACGAGATCCGCGGCGAGCCGCGGCACAAGGGCGTGGACGAGGGCGGCGACTGCATCGACTGCTTCCGCTGCGTGGAGGTCTGTCCCACGGGCATCGACATCCGGGCCGGCCTGCAGCTGGAGTGCATCGGCTGCACCAACTGCATCGACGCCTGCGACGAGATCATGGACCGTGTCGGCAAGCCCAAGGGACTCGTCCGGTACGACAGCCAGCGCTCCTTCGAGGGCGGCGTGAAGCCGCCGATGTACAAGCGGGTGCGGGTCTATCTCTACCTGCTCTTCTTCGGCGTGTGGGCCACGCTGGCCACCTTCGCCCTGGGCGGACGCGAGAGCTTCCACGCCAACGCCCTGCGGGCCAGGGGCATGCCCTACACCATCGAGGAGGGGAGGATCCGCAACCTCTACTCCGTGAGGGTGCAGAACAAGAGCGACCGGACCACCACCTACATGGTGGAGCTGGCGGAAGGCCCCGGGAACATCGAGATGATCATGCCCCAGCCCAGGCTGCGGCTGGACAGTCTCGAGGATGGCAATTCTCCCGTGTTCTTCTATCTTGACCGGGCCGAGTACACCGAGCCGTTCAAGCTCCGCCTGAGCGTGACCGACTCGCTGACCGGCCACAGCAAGATCTTGGAGATGACCTTCCGGGGGCCGTGATGAGACGCTGGATCAGCAACAACCCGTGGATCTGGATCGTGGCGTTCTTCCTGTTCGTCATCGGGGCGAACCTGGCGTTCTTCGTGATCGCCGAGTACAACAAGCCGATCCTGATCGAGAGAACGGCGGACTGAGGTCCGACGGAGGAATGAGAAGGGGCCCGGTCGCAGGACCGGGCCCCTTCTTCGTTTCGACAGCGGCGTCGCGACCTACTGGTATTCGGCCCCGAGGATCACGCTCACGATGATGGCGCCCACCACCAGCGGCGCCACGAACCGGATCAGGCCGAGCCAGGCCCCGTACCAGGGCATCTCGCCATGGCCTTCGGCCAGTTCCTCCCGCGACGACTTCGTCGCCAGCACCCATCCGGTGAACAGCGCGATCAGGAAGCCGCCGACCGGCAGGAACCAATTGCTCGCCAGGTAGTCGAGGGTGCCCAGGACGCCGGCGGTGGACTCCCGTCCGATCAGGTTGATCTCGGTGAGGGTCGTGCTGCCGCCCAGGCTCCAGGCGCTGAGCAGGCCGAACACGTAGATGCCACTGCCGCAGAGCAGCACGGCCTTGCGGCGTGCGATCTTCAGCTCGTCGATGGCGAAGCTCACCACGACCTCCAGCAGGCTGATGGTGCTGGTCAGGGCCGCCACCGACACCAGCAGGTAGAACACGGCGCTGATCACCGAACCGCCGGGCAGCTTGAAGAAGACCGTGGGCAGGGTCGTGAACAGGATCGTCGAGCTCTTCCTCACCTCCATGTCGTCGGTGAAGATGATGGAGAACATGATGACGCAGGCCAGGATCGCGATCAGCGTATCCAGCAGGCTGATGGTGAACGCCGCCTTCGGCACCGAGTTCTGCTTCCGCATGTAGCTGCCGTAGGTCAGCATGGCGCCCATGCCCAGGCTCAGGGTGAAGAAGCTGTGCCCCAGGGCCTCCAGCACCGCTCCGCGTGTGAGTTCGTGGAAGTTGGGGCGGAACAGGAACTCGATCGCCCGACCGAATCCCTCGGTGGTGGAGGCGTAGATCGCCAGGGCGACGAGGATCACGAACAGGAGCGGCACGAGGGTCTTGGCGACGCGCTCGATTCCGCCCTTCACGCCGAAGAAGACCACCCCGACCGTCAGGCCCATGAAGAGCGTGTACCAGAGCGTCTGGGTGGGGCCGCTGGCGAGGAACGAGCCGAAGAAGTCGTTGAAGCTGCCGTCGGCCACCATCGATCCGAGTTGCCCCGTCAGGGCCAGCAGGATGTAGCGGAGCGTCCACCCGGCGATCACGCAGTAGTAGGAGAGGATCACGAAACCGGCGAGGACCCCGAGCATTCCCGTCCCGGCCCACAGGGGACCGCCGGGGCGCCCCTGGCCGAGGACCCGAAAGGTGCCCACGGCGCTCTTCTGGCCCCTCCTGCCCAGGAGGACCTCCGCCAGCATGATGGGCAGACCCACCAGGGCGATGGCGGCGATGTACACGAGCACGAAGGCCCCGCCGTGGTTCTCGTATGCGATGTAGGGGAATTTCCACAGGTTGCCCAGGCCGACGGCGCTGCCCGCCGCCGCCAGGATGAAACCCATGCTGCTGCTCCACTGTCCACGGGGTTGGGACATCTCGTCTCCTTGGGATCGGGTCGAAGAAGAGAGACTATCCGGGGTGCTCCGGGGCTGTCAAGGAAGCGGAGCGGATCACTCCTGTCGGCAAGGAAAGGCGCCGGCCTCCCGAAGGAGACCGGCGCCGTTCTTCAGAGGACGTCCCGTATCAGTCCACGGTCCAGGCGTCGTCCGTGTAGACGAGGTCCTCGAGCGTGCCCTTGCCCTTCTTCTCGGTGACGGCCTTGCCCTGCTCGTTGACGAGGGTGTCGAAGACCGGCTGTTCCACCTGGCGGAAGATGCCGATGGCGGTGGGCAGGTCCGGCTCGTTGTCGAGCTGGGCCATCAGGAAGCCGGGCACCGGCGAATCGGTGCTGGCCTTCCAGACGGTAGCCTCCTCCACGGTGGAGATGTCGCACTGGGCGCACTCCACGTGCAGGCCCTTGTCCCTCTCCGCGCCGAACACCAGGGGCTCGCCCGGGACCAGGTCGATGGTCCGCTCGTCGCGGACCTCCTTGGTCGTCATGTCCTTCCAGGCGCCGTCGTTGAAGATGATGCAGTTCTGCCAGATCTCCACGAAGGCGGTGCCCTTGTGCTCGGCGGCGGCTTTCAGGATCTCCTTCATGTGCTTCGGGCGGGTATCCATCGTCCGGGCCACGAAGGTGGCTCCCGAACCCAGCGCCAGGTTCAGGGGGTGGAAGGGGGCGTCCACGGCGCCGTAGGGAGAGGTCTTGGTGACCTGGCCCTGGGGCGTGGTGGGGGAGTACTGGCCCTTGGTCAGGCCGTAGATCCTGTTGTTGAACATCAGGATCTTCACGTCCAGGTTCCGGCGCAGGGCGTGGATGAAGTGGTTGCCGCCGATGGACATGCAGTCGCCGTCGCCGGTCACCACCCACACCGACAGGTCGGGGTTGGCGACCTTGGTGCCGGTGGCCACGGCCAGGGCGCGACCGTGGATGGAGTGGAATCCATAGGTGTCCATGTAGTACGGGAAGCGGCTGGAGCAGCCGATGCCCGAGATGACACACATGTTCTCCTTCGGGATGCCGGCCTGGGCCAGCACCGCCTGGGCGGAGTTCAGGATGGCGTAGTCCCCGCAACCGGGGCACCAGCGGACTTCCTGGTCGGACTTCAGGTCCTTGGGCTTCAGATCGACCGTGCTCACGACTGCACCTCCTGCATCTCCATGATCCTGTCGCGCAGTTCGAACGCGGTGAAGGGCTTGCCCTTGATCTTGTCGTAGGGCGTGAAGCGGAAGTCCGGGTACTCGCCCTGGAGCAGGCGGGCCAGCTGGCCCATGTTCAGCTCGGGCACCAGGATCCTGTCGTACTTGCCGAAGATCTCCGGCAGACCGTGGGGCAGGGGCCAGATGTGGCGCAGGTGGAGATGGGCGACCTTCTCGCCCTCGTCCACCAGCTTCTGGACCGCGCTGCGGATGGCGCCGAAGGTGGAGCCCCAGCCGATCACCAGGGTGCCTTCGTCGGCTCCGTAGATCTCGGGCATGGGGATCGAGTCGGCGATGCCCATGACCTTGTCCTGGCGGAACTGCACCATCTTTTGGTGGTTGTCGGCGTCGTAGCTGACGTTGCCGGTCAGGTCCTCCTTCTCGAGGCCGCCGATGCGGTGCTCGAGGCCGGGCTGGCCGGGCACGGCCCAGGGGCGCGCGAGCTTCTCGTCGCGGGCGTAGGGCAGGTAGGGATCGTCGCCGGCCGTCGGCCGCGTCACCGGGAAGCTGGGCAGCGAGTCGAGCTCGGGCAGCTTCCAGGGCTCGGCCCCGTTGGCGATGTAGTTGTCGCTGAGCAGGATCACCGGCGTCATGTACTCCACCGCGATGCGGCAGGCCTCCACCGCGCACTCGAAGGCGTCGGCGGGAGACGAGCACGCGAGCACGGGGATGGGCGCCTCGCTGTTGCGACCGAAGATGCTCTGGTTCAGGTCGGCCTGCTCCACCTTGGTGGGCATGCCCGTGGACGGGCCGGCGCGCTGGACGTTCACCACCACCAGGGGCAGCTCCGTCATGACGGCCAGACCCAGGGCCTCGCTCTTGAGCGCCATGCCCGGGCCCGACGTGGTGGTCACGGCGAGCTTGCCGGCGTAGGCGCCGCCGATGGCCGAGCAGATGCCCGCGATCTCGTCTTCCATCTGCAGCGTGACCACGCCGTGGTTCTTCAGCTTGGACAGGTGCTGCAGGATGTCGGTGGCCGGCGTGATGGGGTAGGACCCCAGCAGGATCTCCAGACCCGACAGGTGGGCGCCGGCGACCAGGCCGATGGCCAGGCCCTCGTTGCCCATGATGTTCCGGTAGGTGCCCTTGGGGGCGTCCTCCTGAGGCGCCACCTCGTAGCGGCCCTGGAACATCTCGTGGATGTCTCCGGAGTTGTAGCCGGCACGCAGGGCGGTCTGGTTGGCGTCGACCAACTCGGGCTTGTTCTTGAACTTCTGGGCCAGCCAGTCGAGGGTCGGCTCCATGGGCCGGCTGAACAGCCAGTACATCAGGCCCAGGGTGTAGAAGTTCTTGCAGCGGAGGACGTCCTTCTTGGTCAGGGGCGAGTCCGCCAGGGCCTGCTCCACGCGCGTGTTGATGTCGATCTTGATGACGCGGTAGGCCTTGAGGGTGCCGTCCTCCAGCGGGTTGCTGTCGAGCTTCGCCTTGGCCAGGTCCTTATCGCCGAAGCTGCCGGTGTTGGCGATGATCACGCCGCCGGGCTTCAGGTCCTGGTAGTTGACGATGAGGGCGGCCGGGTTCATGGCCACTAGCACGTCGGGTCCGTCGCCGGGAGTGAAGATCTCCGACGAGGCGAAGTGGATCTGGAATCCCGACACGCCGGGACGCGTGCCGGCGGGGGCGCGGATCTCGGAGGGGAAGTCGGGGAAGGTGGCCAGGTCGTTGCCGACCTTCGCGGTGGTATCGGTGAACTGGCTGCCGGTGATCTGCATGCCGTCGCCGGAGTCTCCGGCGAAGCGGATCACGACATCGTCCTGCCTGATGACATCGGTCATGGCGTGTTCGTAGCCTCCGTGACCGGCGTCCCGTCGGGCGCCGGGCCATTGCCGCGGGACGCGGCCGCGACCGGCCGATCCCATGAGTGCACCGGGAAAAGGTAACGCCCGCCGCACCCCCTTGCCAGCGTCGATCAGCCGTTTTTCTCCGGTTTTCTCCACCGGAACGGCCGACGACGGGGCTCGCTCCCGTCCCCATCGGCGCAATCAGGAGACCCTTGACCCTGGATCGGCCCTCATGAAGGCCCTCAGCGGTCCAGGAACTCCAGCGAATAGGCCCCGGCGGCCTCGGGCGCGAGGGCCAGATTCCCCTTCAATCCGGCGGTCGCCAGGACGCGGGCCCGGCTCGTCCCGGGCTCCGGCGGTAGCACGAGCACCGCGTCGTAACGCCTGTAGGTGGAGCGCAGGAGGCGCTCGGCCTCCTCGGCCCCGACCACGAAGAGGGTCGTCGACAGCCCGTCGCAGAGGGTGGCGCTCCGGCCGATGACCGTCACGCTCAGCAATCCCTCGGCGGGACGCCCGGTGGCCGGATTCATGATATGTCCGTAGCGGCGACCGTCGATGGTCACGAACCGCTCGTAGGCTCCGCTGGTGGCCATGGCCCTGTGCACGGCGGAGAAGGTGGCGAGCACGGCGTCGCGGTCGCGCGGGTCCCTGATGCCCACGCGCCAGGCCTCGCGGCCCTCCGGCACGCCCAGGCAGAAGATGTTGCCGCCGAGGTCGATCATCGCCGCGGAGATCCCCAGCTCGATCAGGTTCTCCACGGCCCGGTCCACGGCATAGCCCTTGGCGATGCCTCCCAGGTCGAAACGGGTCCGGGCGTCGTGCTTCACGACGGTGCGCATGGAGGCGTCGAAGGTGTAGCCGCCCATCAGCGCCCTGGCCGACTCCAGCTCGGCCGTCCCGGGCAGCCGCCCCTGACCTCGGTAGAAGCCCCAGAGCCGCATGAGGGGCTCCGCGGTCACGTCGAAGGCTCCACCGCTGGCCCGGTGCAGGGACCCGGCGGCGTGCAGGCATTCGGCGAGCCACAGGGAGACGGGCATCACGCTGTCGGCGGGGGCCAGGTTCAATCGCCCCACCTCGGACGTGTCGTTCCAGGACGTCAGCACGGCCTCCACCGAGTCGAAGGTGGCCGCCACCAGGTCGCCCGGCTCCCGGTCGATGGTCTTGTCCCAGACCTCGACGGTGCCGTTGGCCACCGTGCCCATGGACGAGAAGGTGAAGTGATGGATGTCCGCCGGCGAGTCGCAACCCGCGGCGACCACGATGGCCAGCGCGCCTGCGACGATCACGGGAACGAATCGGTTCATGACGACCTCCGCCTCCGATGGTAGTCCGAGGTGGGCCGCCGCGCGAGCCCGGATTCCGTGGTTCAGGAGGAGTCTTCCGCCCGCGCCACCGGCAGTTCGTCCCACTTGGTGGTGTAGCCGGGGGAGCGGTGCTCCTGGCGCATCTTCCAGGCCTTGCCGTCGCCCTCGGCCGCATAGTGGAGGGTGCCGCGTCCCATGGCCTCGTTCACGCCGTCGAGCACGCCCAGCAGGCGGCCCCGTTCGGCGCTCGCCTCGTCCGCTCCGGCGTCGTCATCGAAGAGCCTCTCCTGCACCACGTCGTCGGGGGAGAGATCCAGCAGCATGACTCCCGCCTTCATGTAGCGGTAACCGTCCTCCCAGATGGAGTCGAGGGCGTCGTGGGCCAGGCGGATGAGCTCGCCGCTGTCGCGGGCCGGAGGCGCCACGGTGCGCGTGGCCGAGTTCTGGTAGAAGGGCTCGCTGCGGTTGAAGGGGCTGGTCTGGATGAAGACCAGCAGGGCCCCGGTGCGGGAGTCCTGGGCCCGCAGCTTGGCCGCCGCGTTGGCGGTGAAGGCGCTGACGGCCTCGCGCATGTCCTCGTAGCGGGTCACCCGCTCCCCGAACGACCGGGAGGTCATGATGCGCTGCTTCGGCGGCGCCGCCTGTTCCAGGGAGAGGCAGGAGAAGCCCCGCAGCTCGTGGACGGTGCGCTCGACCACCACGTTGAACCGCCGGCGGATGAGATGGGGATCGGCCTCGCGCAGGTCCGACGCGGTGCGGATGCCGAAGTCGCGGAGCCTGTCGGCCCAGCGCCGGCCGATCCCCCAGACGTCCTTCACGTCGATCTGGGACAGGTGGGCGTCCCGGTGGGGACCGAGGGCGTCGAGGTCCAGGACGCCCCCGGTCTCCGGGTTCCGCTTGGCGATGCGGTTGGCCGCCTTGGCCAGCACCTTCGTGGAGCCGATCCCCACGCTCACGGGAATGCCGGTCTCGCGGCGCACGCGCCGGGAGATCTCCCGGGCCACGTCCACGGGCCGGCGCCCGGCCAGGTGCCCCAGGTCCAGGAACGCCTCGTCGATGGAGTAGATCTCCACGTCGGGGGTGAACTCGCCCAGGATGCGCATCACCCGTGCGGACATGTCGCCGTACAGCGGGTAGTTGGAGGAGAAGACCTCCACCCTGTCGTGGTCCGCCAGCCGCTTGAACTCGTGGAACGGGGCGCCCATGGGGATGCCCATGGCCTTGGCCTCGTCCGAGCGCGCGATCACGCAGCCGTCGTTGTTGGACAGTACCACGATGGGACGCCCGACCAGGGACGGGTCGAAGACCCGCTCGCAGGAGGCGTAGAAGTTGTTGCAGTCGACGAGGGCAAAAACGCGTCCCATACTCGCTCCTCCGGATCCCTCCGGATCACACCTTGTGGATGACGCTGGTGACCACGCCCCAGATCACGAACTCCGTCTCGCCGGTGATCTCGATGGGGCGGAAGTCGGGGTTCTCGGGCATGAGGTACATGCGGGCGCCCTTCTTGTGGAGCCGCTTGACCGTGAGCTCGCCGTCCACGGCGGCCACCACGATGCGGCCGTCCGCCGCTTCCTCGGCCCGGTCCACCACCAGCACGTCGTCGGGACGGATGCCGGCGTCGATCATGGACAGCCCCTCGACCCGCACGAAGAAGGTGGAGGTGGGGCGCTTGACCAGGAACTCGTTGAGGTCGAGGCGGCGCTCCATGTGGTCGTCGGCCGGGGACGGGAAGCCGGCGGCCACCCGGTGCTCGAAGAGGGGCAGGGCCAGCGACGGCGCCTCGAAGTCCGGCGTGAGCACGTTGTCGGCCCGGGGCACGCCGTCCTCGGGGCCCGCGGCCGCCGCCTTCGAGCGGGCCTCCAGGAGGTCTCGGATGGGCACCACCAGGCTCTCGGGGATGCGCATGGGGGTGGTGGGTTCGCCGAAGCGTCCGCTGCCGCGGGGGCGGCCGGCGCCGGGGCGGGAGCCGCCGTGCTTCGCCTTGGGACTCTTGGGGTTGCGGGATTTTCCAGTCATGCTCGCCTCCTTGTCGAATACCGTACATTAATCGACGAGCGAGACCGTTGCAACAGGAAAATGCGGACGCGGGGCGGTCGGTCATGCTAGGATGAACCCGGTTCGGCCGCCCCTGGCCGCCCGAAGCAAAGGGCGCGTGAACGAGCGCGTTGACCAGGACGACCCCGGCCGCCCAGCGGCCGGGGTCGTTCCGCCCCGGCTGCCTTCAGAACGGAGCCCTCCCTTGCGACGCCGCCTCCTGATCGCCCACGTCGTGACCGTCCACCTGGTCCTGGCCCTGGTCCTCTGGCGCAGCGACGCCCTGCCGCGCCTGCAGCGCGTCCTCGGCCTGGCCGCTCCTCCCGAGCCCACCGAGCACTACGGTCGCATGCGTCCGATCCTGGATCGCATCGACGCCCAGGCCCCGGACGGCGCCGTCGTCCTGCTCGGCGACAGCATCGTGCAGGGCTACCACGCGGCGGCCCTCGGCCCGGACGTCGTCAACCTGGGCGTGGGCACCGACACCACCGCCGGTCTGCTCGACCGCCTCGCCGACTACGGCAGCCCGGCCCGCGCCCGGGCCATCGTGGTGTCCGTCGGTCACAATGACCTCCGCCTGCGCGACGACGCGGAACTCCTCGAGAACTGGGGCGACATCCTCTCGGCCCTGCCCTGCTGCATCCCCCTGGTCTGCGTGGCGATCCTGCCGGTGGACGAGACCGCGTCGCCCGACCTCGCCGGCTTCAACGCCAGGACCCGAGGGCTCGCCGAGGGCATGGCGGCGCTCTGCACCGAACGCCTCGGCACCGTCTTCCTGGACATGTCCGACGACCTGGCCGACGCCGACGGCAACCTCGCCGACGCCTTCCACGACGGCGACGGCATCCACCTGTCGCCGGCGGGCTACGCCGTCTGGACGCGGGCCCTCGCCGGCGCCCTCCCGTCACCTTGATCTTTCGCGGCCGACCATCCCGTCGTAGAATTCCCGGGCATCGCACCACCGAAACGGAGACGCCATGAAGCTCGAGCTCGACCGCCAGGAATTCCTCACGCTGATGACGGCCATGCAGATCGCCGACTGGATCCTCCACGCCAACCACGGCGAGGAGCCCCGCGACACCGACGACTTCCGCGACCTCGAGCAGAAGATCCTGTCCCTCGCCGAGAAGGCCGGCTGCTCCCACCTCGTCGAGCACGACCCCGAGATGGAGCGCTGGTTCCCCAGCCGCGAGTTCGAGCTCACGAGCCTGGGGCTGGCCTACGTGGAGGAGTACGAGAACGACGCCTTCTGGGAGGGCCTCGTCCAGCGCCTCACCGAGCGCGACCTGATCCGCAAGGTGGGGGAGAAGGCCTACAACGAGATGAGTCCCGTGGAGCGGGCCCGCCAGGAGGGGCCCTACCTCTCCATGTACGACCACGAGATCCACGAGCACGGCCTCGACCGCCTCGACGTGGTGGAGAAGCGCCGCGTGAACTGAGCGGAACGTTCCGGTTCCCGACGAAGGATGAGACGATGTTGCTGCCGATCCTCCTGGCCCTCGCGACCGCCGTTCCCGCCGCCGCGACGGGAACAGATCCCCTCTACGAACAGCGCCCCTGGAACGGCTTCACCGCCATCGTGATGCAGTGGTACGACGAGTCGCCGTCCGTCGGCACCTACACCGTCCGCGTGTACTCCGAACCCCTCGCGGGCGAACTCCTGGATCATCGGCTGGTGGAGCGGAACGGGTCGTTGAGGCAGGTCTGGATCGACGACGTCGACGGCGACGAGCGCGACGACCTCGTGATCTGGGTCGAATCGGGCGGCAGCGGTTCCTACGGCGTGGTCCATGTCTACGGACTGACGGAGGCGGGCCGGATCACGACCCTGGAGATGCCCGACGACCGTCCCCACGACCGCTACCGCGGCCACGACGCCTACGACGTCGTCGACGGCGTCCTCTACCGGGAGTTTCCCCTCTACCGGGACGGCGATCCCAACGCGGATCCCACCGGCGGGCGCGCGAAACTCCGATACGATCCCAGGGCGGAGGAATGGGTGCCGGCTGCCGGAGCGGGGGATCGGCCGTGAGCCGCAGGAAGTGGTTTCCTGCTCTCGCCGGATGCCTCGTCGTAGCCGCCGTCATGGGCGCCCTGATGTCCTGGCTCTTCTTCGTGGAATGGAGTGACATCGATGATGCCCTGCCGGCAGAGGCTGAATCGGCCTTTGCCGAAGCGGTGTATCTGGCGGGAGGCGGCCCCCCCTATCTCGAGGTCGAGACGTCCGGAGGGGTGCGTGTCCGACGGGAGCTCGAGGCGTCGGGCAGGAGGGGGTTCGACACATTGACCCTGATGGCCTGGCTCCCCGTGGAGGAGAGGATCGTCCGTATCGACTATCCGCGCTGGTTCGTGAGGATCAAGACCTCGTCGTCCATCGATCTGGGGACCATGATCTCGGCGGCTCGTCGGGATTGGGGGCATCTCGATCTCAGCGTGTCGTACGGGGATCTGATGAACCTCGGCCCTGCCCTCATCCTCGATCATCGGCTGGAGAACGGGGCCCGCATCATGCTCTGGACTTCGGTCAACGGAACGCCGGAATCCCCGTGATCTCCGCCCCCACGATGAGGGTGTGGATGTCGTGGGTCCCCTCGTAGGTGTAGACCGACTCCAGGTTGGCCATGTGGCGGCCGGGGGAGAACTCGTCGGTCACACCGGCGGCGCCGAGCACGTCGCGGGCGCTGCGGGCGCAGTCGAGGGCCATGGCCACGTTGTTGCGCTTGGCAAGAGAGACCAGCGGCACCTCGTCCGTACCGGATTCCTTCAGCCGCCCGAGCTGCAGGCACAGTCCCTGGGCCTTGACGATCTCCGTCAGCATCTCCACGAGCTTACGCTGCACCAGCTGGAACGAGGCGATGGGCTTGTCGAACTGCTGCCGCTCGAGGGCGTAGCGCAGGGCGGTCTCGTAGCAGTCGGCGGCCGCGCCCACGGCGCCCCAGGCGATGCCGTAGCGGGCCTGGTTCAGGCAGGCGAGGGGTGCCCGCAGTCCCTTCGCGTCGGGGAGCCGACAGCTCTCGGGCAGGCGGACGTCGTCGAAGACCAGCTCGCCGGTGTCGCTGGCGCGCAGGCTGTACTTTCCGTGGATCGGGTTGGTGGTGAAGCCGGGCGTCCCGCGCTCCACCAGGAATCCCACGACCCCCTCGTCACAGCGCGCCCACACCACGGCCACATCGGCCAGGTTGGCGTTGGTGATCCACAGCTTGCTGCCGTTGAGCACCCAGCCGTCGCCGTCGCGCACGGCGCGGGTCTCCATGCCGCCCGGGTCGGAGCCGTGGTCCGCCTCGGTCAGACCGAAGCAGCCGACTTTCCGACCCGCCGCCAGTTCGGGCAGCCACGTCTTCTTCTGTTCCTCCGAGCCGTACGTCGCGATGGGCCACATCACCAGGCTGCCCTGCACCGAAGCGAAACTGCGCAGTCCGCTGTCGCCCCGCTCCAGTTCTTCGCAGATGAGGCCGTAGGTCACGGCGCCCAGTCCCGGGCAACCCGGTCCGTGGACCGAGGGCCCGAGCAGGCCCATGGCGCCCAGCTCCGGAATGATCTCCGTGGGGAACGTACCGTCGGCGAAGTGCTGCCGGAGCGTCGGCCGGAACGAGCGGTCCACGAACGTACGGACCGTCTCGCGGATGCTCCGCTCCTCGTCGGTGAGGTTGCGGGAGAAGCGGTAGAAGTCGGTGTCGGAAGGGGAGGCCATGTCTCGTCTCCGATCACTGGCATGTCATGAACGACGAAGGACCCCGGCCGAGGCCGAGGTCCTTCCTATGTGGTAGCGGGGACAGGATTTGAACCTGTGACCTTTGGGTTATGAGCCCAACGAG
>CAYFKR010000032.1:0-22829 GCA_964343835.1 uncultured Fibrobacteraceae bacterium | reverse complement strand
TCCCCAACTCCGTCGCGAGCTCGACTCCGCGATGGTAGCCATACTGATTCGAGAGGGCACCATACATCAATTCATAGCGTTTCATCCCGTTGCATTGTGTTTCCATATCATATTGCTATACATCCAGTTATCGCCATAATCGCCCTTGACATGCGTCATGATGTTTCAGTATGTTGTAGCTTGTGCCAGCACCTCAGAGGAAGCCATGGAGGAAGCCGTCCGGGTGCTGGGCCATCCCGGAGGTGCCCCATATGCCAGCCTTCACCCATCGCTACATCGAATCGCTCAAGCCTACCAAGGGGAAGCGACCCATCTACAGGGACCGGGATGGATTCGCGATCCGCGTCGCTCCCTCCGGCCTCAAGACATGGATCTATCTCTACGATATGGACGGCCGGAGGCGGCAGATGGGACTCGGCACGTTCCCCGAGGTCTCCCTACAGGATGCTCGCGAGGCATGCCGTCAGGCCCGGTCGCTCAGGGCCGCAGGGATCGACCCCCAGGCCAAGAAGCTCGCAGAAGCGAAGGAGAGGCGGGAAGCCCCCACGGTCCAGGACATCGTCGACGACTACCTGGAGTCCGAGGATTTCATGGATCTCACCCGCACCACCAAGATGGACTATCGCCGCACCTTCGAAAAAGAACTCCTTCCCGGCTTCGGAGGCTGCAAGGCCAAGGACATCTCGAAGAAGGACATCAGACGGATCCTCAGACGCGTCTCGGCACGCGGGAAGGTCCAGGCCATCAGGGTGAAAGCCCACCTCAACAAGCTCTTCAACTTCGCCTTCGACGAAGAGATGGTCCCGTTCAACCCTTGCTACCGGGTGAAGCTGAAGCACAAGGGAACGAAGCGGGATGTCGTCCTGAAGAGAAGCGAGATCGCCGTGTTCTGGGGTTGGCTCGACGAGACGCCGAAGATCACCGAGCCCATCAAGATGGTGTACCGGATCATGCTCGCCACGGCCCAACGGAAGGCGGAGGTCTGCCGTGCCCGCTGGGAGGACATCGATTGGGAAGAATCCATCTGGACAATCCCGCCCAGGAACAGCAAGAACGGTCGGCAAAACGAGATCCCCCTGTCGTCCTTCGCCCTCGAGCTTCTCGAGCGACTCCATGCGATCACCGGAGAGACCCCCTACCTGGTGCCGTCCCAGCGACACCCCGACCGCCACATCTGCAGGCAGAGCGTCAATCAGAGCATCTGGGCCAACAGGGACTCCATCCCCATCAAGAAGCGGTTCATCCCCCACGACCTGAGGCGGACCGCAGCGACCGAACTCAGGCGGGTCGGGATCCCTCGCGGTGCTCTGAAGCGGATCCTGAACCATGCGGAAGCAGCGGACGTGACCGCCGTCTACGACCGATACGATTTCGAAGACGAGAAACGGCACTTCCTGGAGAAGTGGGGTGAGGAGCTGAGCAACATCACGGGGTTTCAGGTCGTCTCGGAGGCCGTGACGGCCTGAGATGATACCAGTTGCATCGCCAACGGCGGATGGCGTAGAATTCATAGGTCATTCAGTGCCCCAACAAGTTATCGACAAACAGACTAAGCTTATTGAGACGCCCCCCCTTTCCTCCCCAAGGAGTCATGATGCTTGTACCCTCGTATGGTGACTGTGAAATCTGTGGCGGCAGCCTGAATGGGGAATTGATCCAAGAATCGACGTGCTACTGCTCCAAGTGTGGCAAGGAAATCGTAGCCTGTGCAAACTGCCGCCCATGCGTCTGCCCGGATTGTGGCGAGATAATGAAAAGTGCTTTCGAGGATGCTGCAGACAAGGGCATCATCTTCTGAAGCGGTCATCTCACCCATACGGGAGTGGATCATGGCCGACCAGGATTCATCAGGGCGGTTAGTCGCGCTGCCCGATCTCGACGGCGATATCTTCGAATTCACATGGGACCTCGTCTTCGACGGCCCGGACGACTGGCCCCACGCGGTCGTCCGACTCTGCGACAAGGAGATCCTGCGCGAACGGACCTGGTACGAGAACGTCGATCACTTCCGCACCATCATCCTCTCGCTCCTGAGCAAGTACCCAGGGCGGGTCTATGACGTCATCCCGACCGAGTATTCGGAAGCACTCCTCTACGGGGACGATATGGGGGCATCCAAGAAGATCGCGCGTGCACGAGCCCTGTGCCGGAAAGATCTGGAACGCCATCGAATCGGAGGGTGATATGCCCAGCAACAGCTATGACGCTCCCGCAGCTTTCGCCCGCAGTGTCAGGCAGGCCGCCCCGCTCAAGACGCTCGGTGAGGACTGGGGCCGACGAGGCGGCTTCTACGGCGACTCCGACGAGTGCGTGAGGGCCTACAGGACGGTCCTCGTGTACCTCGAACGTGGAACAGGCGGCAACCTGCCTCTTCTCAAGGCCATCGTGGCGTTCATCGACAAGGTCCAACCATCGAACGTCCGGTACGCCGTCCTGCCCTTGGCGTTCGACGGAGACGGTGAGCTACAGCACGACGGGAAGCCGCTCTATATCCAGGGCAGGTTCAAGGTCTCGGCCGGACGAAAAACCATCGAGACCTGCGAGAGGATCGCCGGGGGCGAGTCCGGGCCGACGTCGGAGATCGTCCAGCTCTTCCCCCGGACGGCCATCAGAAGCCTCTACAGCGGGAAGACCCGTGTCGACGGGAACGATCTCCTGATCTTCGCGGCCTCGGGGGACGGACAGCAGTTCGAGCAGGGAGCAGCACGGGAGATCAGAAAGTTCAGAAAGCACGTGGTCTTCGTCACGATCGGGGACGATGGAGCCTCATGGACGAGTCCACGCTCCGATTTTGGTCTAGCGCATGAACCCGATATCGACGCCCCTTGACCCGCGACTCTCCCGCGTTGGTCAGCGACCCGGTGCTATACGAGAACAAAAACTGAACCGCTCCGAAAGTATAGGGATAGAGGACGACTCTACCCCCGAGGAGCTGATCATGGATTCCGAACTGAAGCTGCTGCGATACGAAGATCTCATCCGGATTACGGGTCTTTCGCGGACCACGATCTGGCGGTATTGCAAGGCCGGGAAGATGCCGCGCCCGACCAAGTTCGGGAACGGTGTCCCGCTCTGGCATAGGAAACAACTGATCGATTGGTTGAATTCGGTGGCAGACGGGTCTCGACCACGGAAAATGGCAGGTTGAAACCAACGAATCTTGAATCCGCCATGACCTTTTCATCTTTCTTTTGCCCTATCGACATTCACCTGCTCTCGTCCGAGAGGCCCTCGATCGCTGCATAGTGTTGCAAATGAATATAGTTGCGCGATCCTGTGGCACGATCGGCAACACACAGATGACCCTTGACCGAACCTGAAACAGAGCGACCTGAAAGTAAAGGGAGGTGAGAGAGATAATCGAAGGCTCCAACAAGGAGTGACCCATGACTCGTTCCAACGAACGCCACACCAGTACCGCCTCCTCCCCCCTCGTCGCTGAAGCCATCGAGACCTATCTCGACCACGGCTTCAAGCTGCTCCCGGTCTTCGGAGTCGCAAGCCGGACCGTCAATGCGAGCGAGCCCACCGAGCAGAAGGACTCCCCGCCCGATCTCGTCTGCATGTGCTCCAAGAAGGAGAACTGCAGCAGTCCCGGGAAACACCCCATGACCAGAAGTGGCTACAAAGATGCTACGGACGACCTCGACTTCCTGCTGGAGTTCTTCCGCAAGCATCCGGGAGCGAATCTCGCCATTGCGACCGGGCGGATCTCCGGGATTGTCGTCTTTGATGTCGATCCTCGGAATGGCGGCAATGCGACGTTCGAAAAGCTCGGCCTCACCGAAGAGGATCTGAAGGACGTCCCTAGGGTCAGGACGGGAGGCGACGGCTGGCACTACTACTTCCGCTACCCTTCGTCCGGGATGCCGAAAGCTTCTCAGCTCGGTCCGGGGATCGATCTCAAACACGACGGCGGATACATCCTCGCACCACCGTCAAACCACATTTCGGGGGGCATCTATCATTGGGACGCGTCCAGCCCGCTAATCAGCCTCGACCGGATCCCTGAGTTCCCCCAGAAACTCATCGAGATGATCCCGAAGGAAACGGAGGCCACGAAAAAGACCGCGGAGAAGGCAACCTGGTTCGATAACGTGATCGAAAAGGGACGTCGGAACTCAACCCTGTTCCGGATCGCCTACACGCTTGTCAAGCTCGGAGCTCCCGATCACGTTGTTGCCAGCAACGTGCACGCTCACAACATGTTGCGATGCAAGCCCGTCATGTCGGCCAAAGAGGTAATGACGATTGTAACCAACAGCTTCAACTACAGGGGCGGATGCGACTTCAAAGGAACCGCGATCCCCCTGCCCTCGCATCCAGAAGTCCCCGAGATGACCCCCGAGATGCTGCCCGATGTGGTTGCACGCTACTCCCAAGATGTCGCCCACCGTCTCGGCAGCTCGATCGAGTTCGCTGCGATCCCCTGCATGTGCGCTTTGGCCGCTGCGCTCGGGACCAAGGCCGCGATCTGCCCCAAGCGCAGAGATCCCTGGACCGTCTACCCGATGGTCTGGGGAATGATCATCGCTCCTCCTGGAACCATGAAGAGCCCCATCGCCAATCAGGTGTTCCGCGAAGTCCATCGTCTCGAAGATGCCGCGGAGAAGCTCTCTGAGATCAACGAGTCCGACCTTGAAAGCCCTAGCGACCGGCGTGACGACAACGAGGCAGGAACGCCGCTCAGGCTCCCTCCCCAGCTCCGGAACATCACCAACGACCCGACGCCCGAGAAACTGATCGAGCTCATGGCGGAGAACCCTCATGGACTTCTGCTGGTCATGGACGAGCTCTACTGGCTGTTCGAGTCCTTCGAGAAGCAGTCGATGGCAACGTTGAAGCATGTCCTCAAGACGGCCCATTCGGGCGACATGCCGATCACCCAGGACCGGATCATCCGAGGGACGACCAGAGCCAAGAACACGGCCATCTCGGTCTTCGGGACGATCCAGCCCATGCTGGTAGAGAAGATGTCCAAGAACGGCCTTCTGGAGAAGCTCCTGGTCGACGGGTTCTTCCAGAGGTTCATGCTTCTGGCCCATTCGGATGCACCGACGAACCCCCCGTTCGTGGATCAGCCCGCCGACAGGGCGGCTTTCTCCGCCTTCAGGGGATTGCTGCATCAGTTCGCGTTCATGCCCGGAGGCGGCTGCAGTCCGTACGATCCGCTCGGTAAGCGGCCCCTGAAGCTCTGGTTCGCACCTGAGGCGATGGAGCGGTACATCGGGTGGACCGCCGAGAACGCCATCGCGATCGCGAGAGCAGACGAGCCACACAGTCGGGAGTACCGCCACAAGATGCGTGGCTTCGTGCCCGCGCTCGCTCTGATCACGGAGCTCGCCGATCGCTTCGGGGGCGATATCGGGAAGGAGTACGAGGTGACCCTGCAGTCCTTGGAGAAAGCGATCCTGCTCGCCGAGTACAGCGCGGCCCATGCGAAACGGCTCTACGCCAACTCGCTCACCCACGGAGTCCAGAAGGCGCGGTTGCTGTTGGAGAAGATCCTCGATGGGTCCGCCGAACCGCCCCTCAAGGTCCGGGATATCTACCGGATGCAGTGGCGCGGGCTCAAAGAGAAGAAGGACGTCGTTCAAGCGATCAAAGTGCTGATCGAATACAACTGGGTCGCCGAGACCAAAGGCCGTCCTGTCGAGAAGCATGGGGCCGAATTCCTTCTGAACCCCAATAGACCCTGATGGTCCCGTCCGTCAGTGTTGTCAGTGCTGTATAGGTGAACGACGATGATACAGGCAGAGTCATCATGCCGGTGCACCTTGCTCGGGTAAGCAATCCGTGCGGACCACTGACAACACTGACGTCTCTCCCCGTGACCAAGCCTCCATATCCGCGGTCTGAAGCTTCAACTGAACAAACCGAGCTGGATGCAGGAGTTCGATCCGTCCAATCGGATCAAGCTAACATTCGTCCTTGGACGGTGCCCGACGAATGCCCTCATGCACGATCAGTCTCTCCTTGGCCGCTACGCCTTCGACGTCGTCGGCGAACGTATGCCCGGAAAGATCGTTTCGATAGAACGACAGCCCGTACGCGACATAGAGTCTATTCATCCAACCCGTCTTCTCGGCATCCAGGTCGAGGTCTTTCGGGAGCGGCATCCCGACGACGTCGGGCTCGAACTCACGGACAAACCATGGGCGACCGAATTTTCCGCGGACAGCCACCTCGTACGGGTCCCGGCAGTAGCCACCGCCACCGAACAGCAGACGCGTCTCCTCAAGCTGCTTCTGGACGTACAACTTCTTCTTCGTCTTGCCGATCGTGCAGTGCGTACCGCTTCTGAGTTCCTCTTCGATCTCCTGGCGAGCCGCCTGGATCCTGGCGTCCTGGACACCCTGTTCCTTGAGCAGTCGCCATCGCTCCAGCGTCTCAGGGTTCATGCCTCCATCGCGCCGGGCGGCCCTCAGCTCGATCTGACTGGACCCGAGCGGCAGGACCCTCGAATCCAGGTACGTCTGCCACTCCCCATCGTCTCTCTTCGTGAAAATGAACGTACTCTGGTCGACGGTCCCCGCTCCGACATCAGTGAACAGATAGATCCCGTCCGAAGCCGAACGCGACCTCACGAACCCCTGCACGTTGGCACTCATCTCAGGGTAGATGAAGCAAGGATCGGACTCTGCCGAGCCTGCTTCCTGGGGCATCTCGCTCAATAGGGCTCGCTGCCCTTCAAGAGAATCGTCCTGTAGTACATCTGCCAAAGGCGATAGGTGCCAAGCCCGGCGCAAGACCGCCAGGAAGGTATCGGCGACGACAGGGCTGGATGCATCGGCGACTGGAATCGCCATATTCACGAAGGCGGTATCTTCCTCATGCGCCCCGAAATCGCCATACCGGACTACCAGCCCCTTCCGTACCCCTGCCAATGCCTGCGCCAGGAAGAACACGTTCGCATCCGTGACGAGCCGCTGCAGCTCCTCTCGCCGACCCGATCCCACGAGGGACTCGAACGGGGCGAGGACAGGATCCGTCCAGGACTGGCGTGCGATCTTCTCCAAAGCGAGCTTGAGATGGTACAGGCCGCCTGCGGGGTACTGGACCTCATGAGCCGGATTGACCCTGAACCGGCCGTCCTCGTACAGAACGCTTCCCGGAATCAGGAAAGGGTATTCATCATCCGTCCGGCCCGGCGGAACATGGACCCATGCTCGCTCGGTCTCCAGATCCCGACAGACGCATTTGCTGTAGGAGGTCCCGTAGTCGAACCCGATCTGGACCAGATACGGGTCTTCTCGACGAGCCCTCTCCGGTTTCCTCTCGGCTGGCGGGCGCGGTCCGGATGCCTGGCGATCCGTTGCTGGTACAGGTCGATGAACCGCCCCGACGACAGGCGGGCTGGTATCGTCGACCCCGGCCTTGCCTCCCGAGGGCTTCGCTTCCGAAGTGGCTCCGCCCAAGAGCGATCTGACCTGTTTCTTGATCCATCTCGCAAACGACATATGGAATCACATCTCCAGCCTATACGACTCTGAATATCCCTCCGGCGATCTCCTCGCGCTCGGGTTCGACCTCGGACCGGATCTCCAACTCGCCTAGCTTCTGCTCCCTGGCGTCCATCTCGTTTTCGATGCGTTTCTCCGTGGCACGGATCAGGCTCTCGGTCCTGCCCCCCATCCGAAGAGTGTCGAGCCTCTGGCGATCCTGAGCGATCCGCCGATCGAAGAACGCTGCCACGCGCTCCGTCTTCATTCTGATCGCCGTCGTATTCTCATCGTGGAAGTCGCTCACGGCACTGCCGAACCAATCTTCCATAACGGCATCCAGATGGCGGTACGCACCTACCGCCACCTCGCTGTCCGTCAGGTCACGATCCCAGTCACGGCCCTTCCTCAACACTTCGTTCAGCACCGCCTCGGCCTCCCGGGCAGTCAATACCTCGCCAGTCCCGGTATTCCGGATGCCGTAGGCCAGATGCTCGCGATCGACGAGCCCCCTCAGGGTCCAACGTTCGACCCTATAGCAGTACGTACCTACAGGGATCCGCTGCGTCTGAACGGAAATCGACGAGGTGTCATAGAATCGCCCTCCTTCGTCCTGCATGGTGGCGGTCATCCAGCGGACCAGCGGCGACAGGTGGTTCACGAACGTGACCTTACGCCTGGTCTTCTCCGGCAAGGACTTCATCGCCTCGCTGAAGAACGTGATGTTAAGCTCACGCTGCCGCAGCACACGTGCGCTCAGGGAGTGGTCATCCTCCAGATAGGCTTCCAGCGACTTCTGCGCCTCCATGGACAATCTGATCCGTATGCAGTCCTGGGCCGGTGTGTTGTGGTCGATCTGCGTCCCCTGGAAGGACTGCTCGAAGAACTCGACGACGTAATCGGTCAACTCCCGTGGCTGGATGAAACGGCCCCGTCCCTTGTCCTCCTCGATCTTCCGCTGCACGTAGTCGGACAAGGCCACGAGCGTCTCGCCGGAATCCTCGAGGTTCTTCACCTGTAACGCACGTTCTGCGATCACACGCTCGGTCCGCTCGATGCGCAGACACTCCTCTTCCTCGGTGAGCTCGCGGCTCACCAGGTCGACGGTCAGGCTCTGGACCTCCCGCCCGATCAGGGCCTCCAGATCCCCCAGGCTGTTCGCGAAGATCATCAGTTTCTCATGCAACCTCTCGTAGAGCCTCTCCTCGATGGTGTCGCGCACCTTGAAGTTGACGATCGATATGCGATCGGCCATCTGATTGACGCGATCGACTCGACCGATACGCTGTTCGACACGCATGGGATTCCAAGGCAGGTCGTAATTGACGACGACCCGGCAGAACTGCAGATCGATACCCTCGCTTCCGACTTCGGACGAGAGCAGCACTCGTGGCCCCTGCGGATCCCGGAACTTCTCGAGCTCCACCCACCTGTCGTCCAGATCGATGCCGCCATGGATCTGGGTGACGCTGATCCCATCTTCGACGAGGCGTCTGTGGAGATAGGCGAGCGTCTTCCTGTAGAACGCGAAGACGATGATCTTCTCGTCCACCATTTCTCCCAGTATGAGCTTCCGTAGCTCCGCGTACTTGCTGTCCTGTCCCTCGAAATCCTCATCCAGCAGATCCATGAATGCCTGGGCATCTGACTCCCCGGAAGCGTCATCCTCATCGGAGTCGAGCATCGTCTCCATCCCGAAGACTTCACCGAAAAGATCCTCTGGGTCACCGAGGGAGCCGGAACGGACTTCTTCGGCGAACGCAGGCAAACAACTCGCGGCACGCAGTTGAGGTCCCATCAGGCTGAAGATGTGGAACGTCCTCTCCTCCAGGGCGCACTTCCGCCGGACCATCGCCAGGATCGCGTCGTAGAACCTCCGCTCGCTTTCGGAGTAATCCACGGTCAAGACCACGGGCGTCCTCACGGGCCTGCTTTCGGCTACCTGGACGCGTCTTGTCCGGTTCACGTAGGACCCGATGAGGTTGACCTTCTCGGCGAGGTCCTGGCAGCGGGCTATCTGCTCATGATCCTCATCGTCCAGATCTCCGAGTTCCGCCTCAAGCTTCTTGAAGAGAGGCAGATCGGCTACGAAACGGCTCCGATGCAGTGCCGCCATGCTCCTGTCGAGCAGCCCTCGGTCCAAGGGAGTCCGAGCGAGAGCGTTCATGGCCTGGACTGCAGGGAGGTTGCCAGCCATGAGGTCATCGAAGAGGGCCTGATTCTGGAAGACGCTCTCGTCGACTAGCCTCAGGAGACTGAGGAGGTCCCGATTCTTGTTGTTGACCGGAGTCGCCGATACGCAGAGGACGGCATCCGCACAGGCCGCCAACGACTCGCCCAGCCGGAACGTCGTCGTCGCCGTGTTCCTCATGTAGTGGGCCTCGTCGAACACGACGAGATCGAATGGCGCGAATGAGGGCGACCAGTAGCGCAGCTTCCTCAGGAACTCGGTCTTGGGCGTCCCGACGGATTCGCCCTCGCCCGGAGCCTCTTCGAGCAGATGCAGCTCGGCCTTGGGTGGTCTGAGCCCGGTATAGGTCCCGATGAGGACGAAAGGATGCGTAGGACCTTCGGCCAGGAGATCTTCGACTTCGGTGCGCAGCGTGCCGTAATCCACTATTCGGGCGTCTAGCTGGAACTTGGTCCGCAGTTCCTCCCGCCACTTCTTGGCCAGGATGTTCGGGCACACCACCAGGAGACGCCGAGCCTGCCGCCTGGCCTGCAACTCCAACCAGATCAGCGCGGATTCGATCGTCTTGCCAAGACCGACTTCATCCGCCAGCAGCAGACGCGATGTCGGCGAGGCGATGAACTTCATCACGGGTTTGAACTGATAGGGGTAGAAATCGATCTGGGCCGCCTCCATGGAGTAGATCACTTCATGGAGGGATCCGCGCAGCTTCTCGAACGTGACCAACCGTCGGAGGTCGTGGGCCTTGCCGTACCGGCCGTCCTCCAGACGCTTTTCTATCGTCTCCCCCACGCCTTCGGCCTGCTTCTCCAGAACGTTCAGCGGGCGCGACTTCAAAGATCCATCTGGATAACGCAACTTGACCATGATCCGGGGTCCGGCTTGGAACCATTTACCTGTGTACTGCCCAGGACGCCCCGGATTCTTCAGATCGACGATGATGTCGCCAGGAGAGAATGGTACCTTCGGATCTGCCATATCTTCAGTCACTTCCAGTCATTCAGCGTACAGTCACCGCCTATCGCAATTCCATCGACTGATGCCCCAGGGCGGCATCAAGACATCGCCGTCTGGACCCTCCGCGTCGACTTGCCATCGCGGAAGAACGCATCGCCCTTCCCAGCCAAGGTCTCAGCTCCCGTCTCATCCATGATGATCTTGCTATCCTGGGAGGTCTTGACCCGCAGGGCGAGTTGAGCGGGCAGGTTGGATCTGATCGATGTCGAGATGATCTCCGCCGAGGGTTTCTGGGTCGCGACGATGACATGGATACCCGCAGCCCTCGCCTTCTGCGCGAGTCTCCTCAGCAGCCCTTCGATCTCTTTCCGCTCCTCGGGAACGCTGGTCAGGTCGGCATACTCGTCCAGCACGACGACATGCCAAGGGATCATCTCTTCCGTCGCGACAGCCGCGTTGTAGGAAACGATGTCCTTGACCTTGGCTTCCTTGAATCGGGAATACCGCGACTGCATGTCGCTGACGGAGTCCCCCAGGAGCCGGATCGCATCTTCCGCCCAAGTGCCGATTTCGCCTTCGACATGGGGCGAGTCGGCGAAGCGTGATAGCTCTACGCCCTTCGGGTCGATGAGGAAGAGGCGCAGCTCGGCAGGCTCATAATAATGGCAGAGTCCTCCGATGATCGACTCCAGAGCGACAGATTTACCGCTACCGGTCGTCCCGCCTATCAGGAGATGGGGGCTGTCGCTCGAGGAGAAGTGCATCCAGACAGGCTTGCCCTTCGAATCCCTAGCGAACGGAACAGCGAGAGCCCCCGGCTTCCGCTTGCAAGAAGCCCACAGCTCCGTCGCGTCGACGAAGTACCGTTCGTCATCCTCTTTGGGGATCTGGAAAACGACGGCTCCCCTGTCCACGATGCCCCGGATCTCCAATTCATGCGGGAGTTTGAGCCGGAGCTTCAACTCCTGCGTCTGGGCGAGGACCTTGTCCGTCTTGATGCCGGGGCCGGGAATCACTCGGATCTCATAGAAAGCCGGACCTTCGTCGTACCGCTCCCCCTCGGGGATCGATACCGGGATATCGAATTCCTCCAGAGCATTGAGGACGATCTGATATCGCTCTTCGAGCACATCAGGTCCCAGCCCTTCCGGCCTCTCATCGACCTGATCGGTTCCCTCGCCCTCTGGCTCCGGCTCGTAGATGGTTTCGACGACTCCGGGTCGGGCGACTGGGACCTCCTTGACCTCTCCATGGGGTTGCGGCCGGGCATCGTTCCTGAACTCCCTGAGGATGCGACGGAATCCGCCTCGACCGATCCTGATCCAGTGGTGTCCGGACTCCCGGATCCCGAACTCGTCTCCGACACCGCTATCGTTAGCGGCGACCGAGCACAGGATCCCGATGAACTCGTATACCACATAGTCGCCTTCTTCGATCTTTTCACGGATGTCCAGAGGGAGGCCCCCAGGGGCTCCTGCCTCTGCTCCTCTGACCCAGAGACCGTTGAACGGTGTATCGGTCGAAGAACGGCTTGCCGATTGCTGGATCGCCTCGACGAGCAGACGCCTCCAGAACGGGCTGTCGGTGAACTCGCTATCATCGGATCCGTCGAGTGTGGGCCTGAAGGCCGGTTCCAAGACATCGATCGTCGAGCTGATCTGGCGATCAGCGGGACCGACATCCTCGTTCTCACGGAATTTCGCTTCGAGGACATGGAAGGCCAGACGCAGACATCCATCCGAGTGGCGGCCGATGATCCGGAGCAGATCCGCCCTCGGCCTGTTCGGCCCTCCGAACCAACCGAGCTGGTCGTCCAGGTTCAACCATGCTTCGAACACACAGTCCCCGGGTCGCCCGAAACGCTCTTCCAAGGCCCACCTGGCCACGATCTGACCCAGGATCTCATGGGTCGTCCGCCCTAGTCCTAGGGCGCGCAGGAGGATCCCAGGCGTGAATTCACGGCCGCTCTCGTAGATCTTCAGTGCCAGTTTTGTCGCTTCCGGCCCTTCGGCCACATGGAGATCGCGTTCCAGCTTGTTCCGGAGCCTGGTGACGACGAAATCCTTCCCCGCCTGCGAGCTCACGACGAGCGTATAGTTCCCGCTCTTCCCGACATTCGGCTTCACCGTGACGATATCAGGTCGACTGCTGAGTGCTTCGATCTGTTCCCGGCCGACGAACGGATCCAGCGTCGCCACCCAATGCGCCCATTCGTGGAGCTTCATGAAGAGCTTGTGGCTCTCAGTGAATCGCACCTGCAGAGAGAAGAAATCGACTTCATCGGCCTCCCCTGTCCCGACAGGGGTCTCGTTCTTCCGCCAGACCTGGATCGAACTCCACCCCTCCAGCAGCTGATCGACACGCTCCGAGAGAAGAGCCCTGGACACATTCTGGGACTTCGACCTGTCAGGATTATCGAGTTCATGGGACGTGGTATCGAACAGCGGGTTGAATGAGCCCGACCTTATATCGATGCCGATCGTCCTCGCGTTCACCTGGGCACGCGTGCCGAACAGATTGGGGACCAGTGCGAGATCGATCCTATCGTCGAGCTCCAGGGCATCGAGCTCTCCATCGTCCCTGAGACACGCATCTTCATGGAGGATCGTCCTCACCGCAGGGAGCAGATCCCTATAGGTACGTTCCCGATCGTCGAGACTCTCGAGCCGCCTGGCGATCTCATCGTGCGCCAGGACCGGCGCGATGATATGGACCGAGAGGATGACGTCGGAGAATTCCCCCTTCAAGACCGTCTTGACCAGCCGCTCGACATGCGACGGGTCGCCGTCCCGGGAGATGAACAGGATCGATAGTTCGTCCCGTTTGTGCGGAAACGCCTGGATATACTGCTGGACGATCGCCGCCATGGCCGTGATGGACTGGTCGTCCACCGAAGACACCCAATCGGCGGATGGGCTCGAGTCGCGCTCGATCGCGCTGTACTCCTCGCTCCAGCCAAGTTCGCGCGTCGCCATCATGACCTGGCCATGGCCCGTACAGATGACGGGGGGCTGCTTGTGGGGAGTCATCTCGCCCAGCCTGCTGAAGAAAAGCTCTTCCACCTCCGGGTTGAGATGGAGGCTCCCGTCGAGAGCTTTCCCGATCAGCTCCTTCATGTAGCCGAAGTAACTGTAGACCCAGCGCAGCCTGAGGGGATGCGTCGCGAGGAGGAGGGTCCTCTTGTTGGAGAGCGAGACCGTCTCCATCGAGATGAAGTCGTCGAGCCCCTGGTCCGCGGCTCCCTGGGGCACATGGTCGTTCCGGACACGCTCCAGCCATCTGGACCAGGAGTCCACATACTCCTGGACTCCGGCGATGGATATGCCTTCGATGCACCAGCCCCTGAAAGTCCGCTCACGATCCTCCAGCCATTCGAGCACGACGGTCGATCCGGTTCGCGGGATCCAACCGCCCAACGAGATCTCCGGATCCCAGGAATGGCTGCACCAGGAATCGAAATCGTCGCTGTCGGAGGCGAAGACGGCTTTCGCCGGATCGGAGGCGACGATTCTAGCGAAGGCGATATGGCCGGGGTTGTCTACCGGCTTCCAAGCGAACCGTGCCAGCTGCTTCTCGCCGCTCTGGGACGTCAGGACGAGACCGAGCTTCGCCCAGAGCTTGTCGAGGTCCCGCTCCTCCTCATCGTCTCCATCATCCGATGAAGGGTAGAGCCGGTAGTATTCCGCTACAAAATCGCGTGGTCCCTCCAGGATCGCAGGGTCTATGGACAGAGATAGCCCCGCGCCGAGCTCGCTCGCCTCTCCTATCTCCTTCAGCGTCGCCGCATACAGGAACCTGAAGAGCGGGGTCGAGAGCTCGGACGTCTCATCGGATGTGGGATCGAGACGGAGTTCGATCCGGTCGTCTTCGCCGAGCTCTTCCCGCGTGGAGGGGTCCGCAAGGCATCGCAGGATCTCGGCCAAGGGGTCGTCCACGCTCCTGGCCTGCCTGTTCGCCAGCTTCTCTACCGCTTTCCTCAGCGTTGTGGTCAGGACATCCACAAGGGGGGGCAGCGATTCCCCATCATCGTCCAGAGGCGGCTCAGCATCCAGGAGAGCCTTCGCGGCTTCGGAATCGTTGTCGTCGAGGCCGTCCATGACCTCCAGATCCAGATACTCCTGGCGTCTTCCCTGGTGCTGCGCCTCCAGGTATTCGTCTATGCGAGTCCCGAGTCCCTTCTTCTGGCTATCGCGAGAGAAGAGCTGTTCCCAGATCCAGAGCGGGACATCCGAGAATGGTTTCGAATCCCCGTGATGGGACAGGATGCGGAGACACCTGTTCCTCCAATCTTCCTGCCCCTCCGTATCGAAGGGGTCACCATCCTCCGCCTGGAATATGCACTCCCCGATCCTCTTCTCGATCTCCTCTTCTTCCAACTCCTTGCCCTTGGGATTGCACAACGAAGCCAGACGCGAATTCGTTATGATCCGCCGTCTCTTCTGCGCATCTGTCAGTCCGAAGAGGCCGGGATCCGGGAAGAGTCCCAGCAACGGCAGAGAAGCCTCGACAGCTCCGTCGACCGTGTCCCGGTCGACAGCCTTCTTGCCTGGCCCGAGCTTCTCTACACAGCCGATCAGGAAGGCGACCCACTGCCGCAAGGACACCTCGCCCCTGGCCTTGTCGATCGATCCGAAGACGATGTCCACATCCGCCTGGAGTCGCTCAGGGACCTCCCTGCGCTCCCCGACCTCGGACATGACGGTCTCCAGGATCCAACGTCGCCTTTCGTGGTCGTCCGCCACCGCGCCTGGCAGCAGAATGGTCCCATCCGAGATCGCATGCATGTTCTTGAGACTCTGCTCATCGGGCTGCTCTTCGTAATCGAAGAGGACCAGGCCATGCTTCTCATGGCTCCTGTACCAGCTCCTGGTCTTGCCTTCGGCCAGGAACCACTCGGGCGGACAGTCGGCCCAGACATCCCGGGTGGCGACCTTCAGCGTGATCCGATGATCCTCGACGATCTCCAGCTCAGACAGGATCTCCGCGGCTGAGCGGATCTCATCCGGTTTGAAGGGCAGGATCCGGAGCATAGGAGAGGAACGCCCTGCATCGACACGCTGGAGCTCCTGGGTCGCGATACCGGCTATGATCTTCCCGATTACGGAACTGCGAAGATCCATCTACTTCACCTCGACCGTTACCATCTTGGTCATATCCGAATACTGGTGCAGCAGCCCTAGCGACTCGAGGGCCGCAGCCATCCGATCGGCGTTGTCATCGAAGTCGGATAGATTCATATCGGACAACCTGTCGCACTCTGTTGCCGACCTGCGATCCACGACGATCCCCGCACCATCGAACAGAATGGTCCGGCAGAACTCGTCGAAGGTGACCTCGGGCTTGTCCAACGATGCCAGGACTATGGCTTCGAGCAGCTCGGGTCTCATCGTGAAATGCCGTTTGCCCTGCATGGCGTTCAACCCGCCGATCGTGCCCATAGTGGCAGAGAAGAAATTCCTGCTCGTATCCCGCCACTTGGTCGATCGGCCTCCCTGCAGAAGGCTAGGCTCTTCCGATGCGGCCCTCTTCGACAACGCGTTCGAGATCGTCGTCCTGCAGTCGTCATGGATCTCCCGCGAGATCCTCTTGATACCCTTGGACTCGCCCATCGAGACCGGGATATGGATTGCATCCTCCCCTAGCTCCTCGCAAGCCAGATCCAGCTGGTGGCGTACGACGCAGAACGGTATCCAGGACATCAGCGACTCGACGATCTTGGCCGTCGGCCGATCCCGTTCGACGAGTCTGCAGACACCCGCTCTCAACCGTTCGACCCATATGGAATCGTGGACTCGGGTCTTCGCTTCGGAATCATCGACGAAGGCCGCGTCCTCGTGGCCGAGGTCGTGGTCCATCAAGGCTTCGAACAGCCTCCCGAGCGAGCTGTTCGAGTCCTCGACGAGAACGGCGAGACCTCTCCTGTTCCGATCGAGACGGTCCGCATCGTGGTCGGTCCTCAGGATCTTGTGGACGAGCCCACCGGCTCCCCTATAGAGATACCGCTCGATGTTGACGCGGAAATCGGTCGGGACATCGTCTTGCAGCCGCTTCTTCCTCGGCGCGGCGTCGTAGTGGATGAGTTCGCCGACGTATGGGTAGAGATGCTCTCCGAGCCAGTTGGGACGCTTCCGCCGTCCAGGGACCGGGACACGCAGGCCGAGTACGAGTGCCCTCAGCGTCTCGTATTCCTTCCCCCCCAGGGCGGCTCTCTCGGATTCGGCGAGCGCGCACGGTTCGGCCATGAGTCTCCGGGCGAAATCGTGGGCTCGTCTTACGATCTCGACTGCCCCGTCGCTGCTCGGCAGGATCTCGCCGCTCGCCAGGTGCGTCCCCCGGAGCAGAGCCAGCAGCTCCAGCACGATATAGTAGCCACGCCCCTGCTCGGCCAGAGTCGCACCGAACAGCGACTGGACGACCTTCTCTCCAAGTCTTTCCCTCGGCATCAGCCATCCTCGCAGACGATCTTGGAGCCTTCATCGATAGTCAGGCTCCTCAGGTGATTTCCGAAGACCACTCTGATCTCCTCGCTTCCTTCATCTCCCGACTCGCAGAGAGCGGCGAGCCTCATCATGATCCTCCGGATCTCACCCATGAAGAACCGGCGGCAGGACAGACCCTCTGCGGACCGCATGACGAATTCGAACCCGAGAAGATCCAGCTCGATCGTCACCTCCTCCTTCGCGAATGCGACGACGATCCTTCGGTCGATCCAATCGATCTCGCTGCAAACGGTGGGTTCCTCTCCCCCTCTACGCTCGGTCCAGTACCGCTTCCTGCTCTTGATCGATATGTGTTTCGCGATGATCATCTTCGCGAGGATGCTCGCACTGCCATACGAATTGCCGTAGGCGGGGTCCACGACTGCGAATTTCCCGGTCTGCGTCGATGAACGGCGAAGGTCCTGGACGGCTTCCAGGCCCTTCAGGACTCTGTTCCTGATCGCCAGACGACGCTGCACCGCAACCGTATCGTCCTGGTCGCCGCACATGAAGACGAATGCATCGTAGTGGCGGAACCCGACCCTCTCGGCCTGTGATACGGGGTCGTCACGCCCCAGGACGTCCCTCCGGACCCGATCGGTCTCGAGTTCGAAGAAATCCCTCCTCCGGAGGAACGAGATCCTGGATCGATGCTTCGCGCCTTCGTTCCTGGCCTGCTGCCTGCTGCGCGGAGTGAAGATCGAGGCCCTCAACTCGGGCGGGACGAAAGGCATCTCCGGAAGATCGGTATCGGCAGCGAGAACATCATCGACGCGCCTGATCGCATTGCGCCCGGGATCGAATCGGCTGAGCACGCCGAGAAGCGGCAGGGATCTCGCCTGATCCTGGTTGAGGGGTGGCTCGAATAGCGACTGGAAGAACAGATACCTGTACTGCCAGCTCGTGTCGTCCCGTGACCGTTGGTGCTTCTTGGCGATTTCGGCACACCCCGAGTTGCCCGTGATCAGGAACGCGACGAGGATCAGCAGTTCGCGGATCGTGATGATGTGACCGGTCTGCTCGACGATCCTGAGCAGTGTCCGCAGACCCTCCGCCCTCTTCGTCTGCAGACCGTTCTCCCCTTGGACAGCGAGCTTGGATCGATTCCAGTAGATCGGGCAATGGTCGCGTGCCGTACAGTTGGTACAGGCTCCCCATTTCCGCCCGTCGTCCACCCACTGCTTCAGCAGATCGCCGAGCAGACCGCCCTCTTCATCGGATGTGACCGATTGGAAGTTCAGGTCGATGACCGAGATCCCCTGATCGACGTCGGAGTCGCCGTCCTGATAGTTGCTCTCCATGGCGACTATGATCTGGCGGAGCCTCTCGGACGACGAGGCGACGTTCCGCAGCTTGCCTTCGTTCGCACAGACGATCGTGACGGAACCGCTGTCGGCGAGGGCAGATTCGATCAATTCCGTAGCCGCGAGCTCAGGGTGGTCGCTGAGGTCCTTGATGATCTTCAGATCGCGGTCGGCGACACGTCCCAGCACATTCCGGCCATCGCAATCCTCATTGATAAGCCGATGAGCATCAGTGGTCTCCAGGTCCAATGCCGATTCGAGAAGACGACGGCACAGGTGCGTCTTCCCATGGCCTGCATCTCCGGTCAGGATGATCAGTCGCTTGGCCCGGTCCTGGACGAGATGCTCCAATGTCCTGAAAGCCGCGGTCGGAAGGGACCTGAGGAGATTGGGGTCGCCTTGCTCTTCGTAGACCTGGCTGTGGCCGGAGTTGAAGACGAGATAGGAACCCAGCCGATTGACATGCTGATTCGTCTGATAGGGCATTAGAGGATCGCCTTCTTCGATTTCTGATCGGATGGTGCCATACGGGAGATCAGGAGCTATTACCTCTATCGTATGACCAGAATGGATAGGATGTTATCACTACGGACCGACGCGGTCAACACCAACGAAATCGCCGATTCCAGGGAAGCTTATGGTGCAGGTGGAACTATCCGTGCGAGCGGCTCCGGCAAGTTTCGACGATCTCCTCGACCTTCTCCTCTGACAGCTGCTTGCAATCATGCTCCCAGACCCTGATGACTTTCCATCCGGCCCGGGTCAGGATACCGCTCTGCCGCTCATCGCGTCTGCGATTCTCCTTGAGCTTCGGAATCCAATAATCCGAGTTGGTCTTAGGAGTCGTCCCATGCACAGGACAGCAATGCCAGAAGCACCCATCGACGAACACGGCGACCTTCGGGCCGGGGAACAGGATATCGACGGAGACGCCTTCGATGCGGCGGTGGAGTCGGAAACGCAGACCTCGCGCGTGGAGAGCGGAGCGGAGGATCATCTCCGCACCCGAATTCTTGCCCTTCACCCGCCCCATGATCTCCGACCTGGTCAGAGACCGTGCCTTGTTCGCTTTCCTCGGCTTCGTCATGCCGGGAATCTCCCCGACCAGGTCTAGCCTCAGGTCTCGTACTGGTAGACATGCTCCAGAAGGGCTTTGCCGAGCACTTTCCCGAGCTGGGGCGGAACAGCGTTGCCGATGAATCGGGCGACGGCCGACTTGTTCAGCTTCTCGTCCGAAGGCCAGAACTCGTACCCTTGAGGGAAGCTCTGCAGCAGCGCGGCCTCGCGCAGAGTGATCGCACGGTCCTGTTCGGGGTGCCCGAACCTGCCGTTCCCCAGACCCGTGCAGAGCGTCGTCATGGTCGGTGCTGGTCTTCTCCACCACATGCGGCCGTAGATCGAATAGTAGCTCTTCCCGGACTGCTTCCGGTGGCAATCCAGTAGCAACTCTTCAGGCCAATCGCGCTGCGTGCCACCGTCCGGGGGTGTCGCCTTGACTCTACGGATGTTCATCTCGGAGAGCCTGGAGGCGACATGGAGCGGGTCTGATGGATCCGACTCCCCCGACTCGAGAGGAGCGAGCCCACCGATCGTATCGAGGACGGTCTTCCATTGGCTGGGATAATGGTAGATGGCTTCGGGGAGAGCGATCTCGCCCAACCGCGATGCGACGAGGACGAGTCGTCTTCGACGCTGAGGGACCCCGTATCTTTCGCACTCGACGATATCCCAGTCGTATTCGTACTCGTTGGCATCCAGGGTATCGAGGAAACCGTCGAATATGGAACGACCCCTGTCAGCGAGCTCGGGGACATTCTCCATCGTGACGAGCTCGGGGCGGATCCCATTGATCAGACGGGCGAAGTAGGTGAGCAGATCCCAGGATCGGTGCCTGCCTTGACCATTGGTCAACTTGGAGAAGGGCTGGCATGGCGCGCAGCCTGCCAATAGCCGGTATCGTCGCTCGGGATCGTAGAGCTTCTCGACCGAGGGGCTGTACTTCTGGGACAGATCCCAGTTGCAGAAAGCGGCTCCGGGGTTGTTCTTCTCGAACGCGTATCGGGCCTGGGTGTCTATGTCGATACCCGCTTCGACCTTGATGCCCGCCCGCATCAGTCCATGCGTCAATCCGCCAGCACCGCAGAAGAGGTCCACTGCGCTGATGGGGCTGCTTTCGACCCGCTTCATGATCGGTCTGCTGATCACTGCATCTACACCTCGGATGATAGACTCGGCTGACTCCGGTAGACGGACTCGCCTCGGGACAGAGATAGCCGCTGCGATGATTCGTAGCTCGATGAGCAGGAGGTTCGGCTTATCAGCATGTCGCCGGAGACAGCAGATCCTGTTCCAAATTAACCTACAGAAGCTCGCCAAGTCCATGAGAAGCTAGTGGTGGCGTATCGCTCAAAGTGCTGCAAGAGGCTTGTTGAACTGACAATGAGTGTCACTCTTTTATGCCAGCCGAAGGAATTCGGAATTTGCCTGTTCGTGTTGCCTGATCAGGCTTTCCTCCTCACTACCCCCGGGCCTACTCGGCATCCCCGTCTCCTCTCGACTCATCGTTTGCCCCAGAACCTCCAGTATCCGTCTCATCCTCTTCGTCTTGCACGAATAGATCGAAGAAGCGGTCCAGGGGCAGAGGTACTTCTACGGTCAGCCCATAATGTTCATCTACAGCCTCGAAGCACGACGTCAAATGCTTCGCTGCTTGGTAAACCCATTCAAGGTCCGGCTCAGAAAGAGGCATAAGCGGTACCCGATGGTACTTGTGCAATGGATTGTCGCACACTTCAAGATTAAACCGCGCCACATGATGCCACATGTTGTGCACAACACCACTGAACTGCGAGAAGGGGAAACTGTACAGATCCTCGCACCCTGCTTCGATCGCCATGGTCCGGGTAGACTTCGCGTCTAGATTGCCCACATCGACTGTCGTCGCGAATTCTCCCCTCTGGTTGTTCAGCCATGCCTCTTCGATCTCCAACATCTCGTGTAGGTCGGGATCGTCTCGAGCTCGGTCTCGCAGGTGATTGAGATAGAGCTTGTGTCGTCCGAGACCATACAGGACGTACTTCTTCGCATTCTTCGAGGGGTCCGAGAGAACCCAACGGAGAGTGATGAAGCAGTCGATCATGCTCCGGATGATCATCGGAGCTATGTGGGGGTTCCAAATCATCGGAGCCATCGCCAGCTGGGTGCACAGGGTTGCCTGACGAGCTAGGAGGCCGCCCACAACCTCCCATTCCTCGCCATCAGCAAGTTCAATCGGCAACTGATCCCAGCGAGCTGCGACACCTTCTCCTGCGACCTCACAGAGCTCGTTCAGCTTCTCTAGTAATTCACCCATCCTCATTAACTCCATCTCCGAGCAATCTGCAGATATCGATCACGAGACCCTGGTTCCAGAACGACTTTGGCCATCCAGAAGTCCGGCCCTCAGTGGTCATCATCAGCTCATTCAGAGCGTAGATACGAACGGAACTCCCAGCATGCTGGGCAGCTTCAGACTCGGGAGCATCAACAATGGCATTGAGGTCCGGGGGCCGTACTCCGTTCGTGAAATGGCAGCCGCCGTTGGCCATCCGAATGCTAATCACGCACGCCAGCGGCACAAGCGCAGGTGTCTTGTATTTATCGAACATGCTCCCGACGACCGTTCGAATCTCTCCAACGAGAACATCCCGATCTCGGGCATCCCCCGGCAGCCCCAAGAACGCCAACGGACAACCCTCGTAAAGAGCAACGAGTGGAGCGATCGCGTGTCGGATCGGAGCCAGGATCCCCGCAGCTTCAGCGTCTAGCACGATCTGCTGTCTAGCCTCCGGACTCAGTGCATTGAATGCACTGGCCAAAGCGAAGTTGATGTGACGATCGGTACCACGGTGCTTGAACGATATCTTCCCCAACTCCGTCGCGAGCTCGACTCCGCGATGGTAGCCATACTGATTCGAGAGAAGCCCGATCCAGACCAGCTCCGGCAGACCCTGATCGATGTAGCTGACCTCCTTCATCCCAGGCAGCTGCATCATCGGCGGGATGAACTTCTTTCCTTGGCGGCGATGTCCGGCGAGGATCTGCTTCTTCTTTCCAGCCCCCTCTTCAGGTTGCTTCGTTGCTCGCTTATTCCGCTTCTTCCCAGCCATTTGACCTAGCTCTCCTACTCGATTTAGCTTAGCTCCATCAGTGCCAGCCATCAGGGTCATCAGCTTAGTTAGTGTGATCCTAGCATGGGATTTCAAATGAATACACATCGACAGAACAAGCAGGCTGTCGCCTCCCCATGCTTCCATTTCTTTCGATCTAAGCAGGGACAGCAGAGGAAGCCATAGAGGAAGCCAAGCTCAGAACCCACAAGAAAAAGGACCCACGCCATCCGGCGTAAGTCCTTTTATTTCTGTTGGTACGCCGCCAGGGAATCGAACCCCGAACCTACTGATTAAGAGGCAGCAGC
>CAYFKR010000031.1:0-24988 GCA_964343835.1 uncultured Fibrobacteraceae bacterium | reverse complement strand
CTGCCGGGCATGGGCGGCGGCGCGCTGGACAACGTGGACGTGGACGACGGCCAGCTCGGGCGCGTGGAGGCCATCATCAACTCCATGACGCCGCAGGAGCGCCGCAAGCCCGACATCATCAACGGCTCGCGCCGCAAGCGCATCGCGCGCGGCAGCGGCACCAACGTCTCGCAGGTCAACAAGCTGCTGAAGCAGTATCGCGACATGCGGCGCATGATGCGGCAGATCAATGCCGCAGGCGGCCTCGACACCTTCGCCCAGCGCATGCTGGGCGGACGTTGACGGCCTTGGCAACGGACGGTCCGGAGCGTATCTTGGACCGCTTCCGCCCGTGGATTCACCGCCCGGAGGGCGCGGAGCCCTCGCAACGACACAGAACCGGAGGTATGAAGTGTCGACCACCATCCGCCTGACCCGCATGGGCCGGAAGAAGCGCCCCTTCTACCGCCTCATCGTCACCGACAGCCGCAATCGCCGCGACGGCGCCTTCATCGCCAACCTCGGCTACTACAACCCGTTCGTGGAGCCCTACGAGGTGAACCTCCACGATCAGGAGATCATCGCCTGGCTGAAGAAGGGCGCCACGACGTCCTCCACTGCCAAGTCCCTCATGAAGAACGAGGGCGTGCTGTACCGCTTCGAGCTCGAGCGCCAGGGCGTGGACAAGAGCGAGATCGACGCCAAGGTCGAGGCCTGGAAGGCCGACAGCGCCGGCCGCGCCGACGCCAAGGCGAAGGCCAAGGTCGCCGCCGAGCTGAAGGCGAAGCAGGAGGCCGAGAAGAAGGCGAAGGAAGAGGCCGAGAAGAAGGCCGCCGAAGAGGCCGCCGCCGCCGCTGCCGAGGCCGCCGAGGCCGAGGCCGAGGCTGCCGACGAGAGCGCCGACGAGGCCGCCGACGAGGCTCCCGCCGAGGACGGCGAGAGCGACGAGAGCTGAGACCCATGAAGAACGCCCTCGATTTCGTCGCCCACGTCACCGTGAACGTGGTGGACCACCCCGATGAGGTGCGCATCCGCCCCCTCGACCGGGGCGACGAGGTGATCTTCGAGGTCCACGTCCATCCCGAGGACCAGGGAGCCGTCATCGGCCGCGGCGGTCAGACCGCCAACGCCATGCGGACCTTCCTGGACATCTTCGGGCGCAAGGACGGCCGCCGTTACGTCCTGGAGATCGCCGACACCGACGAGGTGGCGGACGATGCCGGGCAGCCGGCCGCCGAAGCGGACGCCGCTCCGGCCGAGTAGGCCGCAGTAGCATGGGCGCCGGAACCGTCGTCTCGGTAGCCGAGGTCGTCAAGGCCGTCGGCCTGAAGGGGGAGATCAAGATCTACCCCCTGCTCGACTGGTGGGATCCCTTCCTCGAGCACGACGTGCTCGTCTGGGAGGACGGTTCTCCCGTCGAGGTGACCGGATGGCGGGAGCAGCCGCCGTGCCGCATCGTGAAGATCGCGGGCACGGACGACCGGAACGCCGCGGAGGATCTGGTGGGACGCGAGATCGGCTTCCTCCGGAGCCGATACTCCGAACCCGGGTTCCCGAAACCTCCCGGAGGTCTCCCGTTCCGCTGGCTCGGGCGGGCCGTGCGGACGACCGACGGGGAGGTGCTCGGCGAGGTGGACGAGGTCCGCTTCCACGGCTCCCAGTTCACGCTGGTGGTGCCGCGGGCGGGATGCGAGGTCCTGATCCCGGCGCTGCCGCCCATCCTCGTGGACGAGGAGGGCCTGGACGGTCCGCTGATCGTGGACCTGCCGGAAGGACTGCTGGATGTCGCTCTCGGTTAAGGTGCTCACGCTCTTTCCGGACATGATCCGGGCGGTGCTCGAGACGAGCATCCTGGGCCGCGCGGCCAAGCAGGGCCAGGTCGACTACACGGTGGTCGACATCCGCGACTTCGCGGTGGACAAGCACCGCACCGTCGACGACTACCCCTACGGGGGAGGCGCCGGCATGATCATGATGGCGCCGCCGGTGGTCGAGGCCGTCGAGTCGGCGCGGACGAACGACGAGGCGCCCCTGCTGCTCATGACGCCGCAGGGGGAGCGCCTGGACGAGGAACTGGTCCTGGAACTCCTGGACCGGGCCCTGGACGCCGGGGAGCTGATCCTCCTCTGCGGCCACTACAAGGGCATCGACGAGCGGGCCATCGAACTGCTGAGTCCGCGCGAGGTGTCCGTCGGCGACTACGTCCTGACCGGCGGTGAGCTCCCCGCCCTCGTGGTGGTGGACGCCCTGGTCCGCCGGATCCCCGGAGTGCTGGGCAACAGCGACTCCGCGGAGCAGGACAGCTTCACGGCGGCCCTCGAGGGTCGCCTGGAGTGCCCCTGGTACACGCGGCCCCCGGACTACCGGGGCCTCGAGGTGCCCGAGGTGCTCCTGTCGGGACACCACGCCAACATCGAGGCGTGGCGGCGCGAGCAGTCCCTCGCGCGGACGCGCCAGCGGCGTCCCGACCTGATGGACGATGATTGAACGATTGAGTGATTGAAACGTGGTCGACGGCCAGCGCCCCCGGCCCGACACCGCGAGACCACGGACCCGGACCGGGACGACCCCGGCCGGCGACACAGGAGGCTCGAGATGAGCAACGTCATCGACTCGATCCGGCAGGAGAACGCCCGGAACGACCTGCCCGAGTTCGGCATCGGCGACACCATCCGGTGCAAGATGCAGATCCGCGAGGGCGGCAAGACCCGCATCCAGAACTACGAGGGCGTGGTGATCGGCCGTCGCGGTACCGCGAACGAGAAGACCATCACCGTGCGCAAGATCAGCAACGGCGTGGCCGTCGAGCGTGTGCTGCCTCTCGAGTCCCCGAACCTGACGGGCATCGACGTGGTGCGCTACGGTCGCGTGCGTCGCGCCAAGCTGTACTACCTGCGCGCGCTGACGGGCAGGAAGGCCCGCATCCGCGAGCGCCGTATCGTCAAGAAGTGAGCCGTCCGCGGGCCGATCTGGCGGCCTTCGACCTCGGTTGCGCCGAAGGAGCGGACGACGGATTCGTCGTCGCCGGCGTGGACGAGGCCGGACGCGGTTGCCTCGCCGGTCCCGTGGTCGCGGGGGCGGTCGTGCTGCCCAGGGGCTGGTGCCCCGACGGGCTGGACGACTCCAAGCGGCTCACGGCGCGTCGTCGTGACGCGCTCTATCGCTCCATCGTCGAGGGCGCCCTGTGCTGGGGCGCCTTCGCCGTCTCCTCCCGGCGCATCGACGACATCAACATCCTGCGCGCCTCCCTCGAGGCCATGGCCGGTGCCGTGGCCTCGTTGCATCTCCGACCCGACCTGCTGCTGGTGGACGGCGTCCACGCCCCGGACGTGCCCTGCGAGACCCGCTGCCTCGTGGGCGGCGACGGCCGCAGCGCCGCGGTGGCGGCCGGCGCCATCGTCGCCAAGGTGACCCGCGACCGCCTGATGGTGGAGATGGACTCCCGCTGGCCCGGATATGGCTTCGCGGACCACAAGGGCTACGGGGCCGCCGTCCATCTGGAGGCGCTGCGGGCCTCCGGTCCCACTCCCATCCACCGCCGCACCTTCAAGCCCGTGGCCGAACTGGACCAGGGCCTCCTCTTCTGACCCCGCCTCCCGGAGGGGAGCGGCCGCCGTGCCGCCCGTCACCAACCAGTCCCTGGGCCGAGCGGGGGAGGACCTCGCCGCGGCCGCCTACGTCACCCTGGGCTACGAGGTCGTCGCCCGGCGTTGGCGCGTGGCCGTCGGCGAACTGGATCTCGTGCTGCGCCGCGACGACGTCCTGGTCTTCTGCGAGGTGAAGACCCGCCGCGGCGACCGCTGCGGGAGGCCCGAGGAATCGGTGGGGAGGCGTCGCCTCGTCCGCCTGCGCGAGACCGCCCGTCGCTTCCTCGCCGATCATGCGTTCCGGGGTGTCCGCGAGTACCGGTTCGACGTGGTCGCGGTGACGGTGAGGCCGCGGCGACGCACCGTCGCGGTGGAGATCATCGAGGGCGTCTGCTGAGGGAAAACGGACTGGCACGGGTCGCTGATCGCGGTTACTGTTGCGCCACCGCCCGACCGGCGGCGACATCCCGCAACATCACCGCGCCGGCACGGCCGGCCCCCCGAGGACGAAGGCAGATGGCCGACTACGATTTCAAGACGATCGAGGAGCGCTGGGCGCGCCGCTGGCAGGAGACCGACGACGGCGCCATGGACCGGGATTCCGACCGTGAACCCTGCTACGTCCTGAGCATGTTCTCGTACCCGTCGGGCGACAAGCTGCACCTCGGCCACTGGTACAACTACGTGCCCGCCGACACCTACGCCCGCTTCGAGCGCATGCGCGGCCGCAACGTTTTCCAGCCCGTCGGCTTCGACAGCTTCGGCCTGCCGGCCGAGAACTACGCCATCAAGTGCGGCGTGCACCCCGGCGTGCACACCGCCGAGAACATCAAGGTCATCCGCGAGCAGCTCAAGACCCTCGCGCCCATGTACGACTGGAGCAGCGAGCTGGCCACCCACACGCCGGTCTACTACAAGTGGACCCAGTGGCTCTTCCTGAAGATGCTCGAGAACGGCCTGGCGTACCGTTCGGCCATGCCGGTGAACTGGTGCCCCTCCTGCCAGACGGTCCTGGCCAACGAGCAGGTCGTGGACGGCTGCTGCGAGCGCGACGGCAGCGAGGTGGAGCGCCGTAACCTGACCCAGTGGTGCTTCCGCATCACCGAGTACGCCGACCGTCTCATCGACAACCTCGCGGACCTGGACTGGCCCGAGGAGACCAAGAAGAAGCAGATCAACTGGGTGGGGCGCAGCCACGGTGCCGAGGTGGTCTTCGCGGTGCCGCGCGACCGCATCGCGGGCGACCTGCCCGAGGGCACCGAGACCCTGGAGAACGGCGACGTCGCCCTGCGCGTCTTCACCACCCGTCCCGACACCCTCTACGGCGTGACCTACATGGCCGTGGCCCCCGAGCATCCGCTGGCCGAGGCCCTGGCCGACGCCGACCACCTCGAGGGCGTCCGCACCTACAAGCGCGAGGCCGGGCGCCTGAGCGAGGTGGACCGCCAGAGCACCGACCGTCCCAAGACCGGCGTCCACACCGGCGCGGTGGCCGTGAATCCCGTGAACGGGGAGGAGGTACCGGTGCTCGTGGCCGACTATGTGCTGGCCACCTACGGCACCGGCGCGGTCATGGCCGTGCCCGGCCACGACGAGCGCGACTTCGCCTTCGCCGGCGAGCTGGAGCTGCCGGTGCGGAAGGTCATCCTGGCCGAGGGGGAGGATCCCGCGGCGCCCATGGACGAGGCCTACACCGGCGACGGCTCCATGATCAATTGCGACGACGAGTATGCCGGCAGGCCCAATCGCGAGGCCGGCGGCGCCATCGTCGCCGCTTTGGAGGAGCGCAGCCTCGGCAAGGCCACCATCCAGTACCGCCTGCGCGACTGGATCATCTCCCGCCAGCGTTACTGGGGCGCGCCCATTCCTGTGGTGCACTGCCCCGACTGCGGCGAGGTGCCCCTGCCGGAGGACCAGCTCCCCCTGGAACTGCCCGACGTGGAGAACTACCGCCCGGAGGGGATGTCGCCCCTGGCCAGCGCTGAGGAATGGATGGCCACCGAGTGCCCGAAGTGCGGCGGCGCGGCCACCCGCGATCCGGACACCATGGACACCTTCGTCTGCAGCTCCTGGTACTACCTGCGCTACCTGCAGCCGAACCGCGACGACGCCCCCTTCGACCTGGAGACCCTGGCGCCCTGGATGCCCGTCCACATGTACGTGGGCGGCGCCGACCACGCCTACGGCCACCTCATCTACTCGCGCTTCGTGAACATGGCCCTCTTCGACCAGGGCCTGGTGCCCAGCGAGGAGCCCTTCCGGGCCCTGCGCCACCAGGGCATGATCACCCGCGACGGCGCCAAGATGTCCAAGAGCAAGGGCAACACCGTGGTGCCCGCCGACTACCTGGACCGTTACGGCACCGACTGCCTGCGCACCTACCTGATGTTCGGCTTCGCCTTCGCCGAGGGCGGCGACTGGACCGACGAGGGCATCGACGGCATCTGGCGCTACCTGAACCGCGTGGCGCGCCTGGTGGACGCAGCCGTCGAAGGCCGCTCGCCCGCCGGCGATGCGGGCGACGCCGCCGCGCCCATCCCGACCGACGAGGCCGAGGCCCGCTGGAAGGCCCTGCGCGTGGTGATGCACAACTCCATCAAGGGCTGCACCCAGGACGTGGAACGCTTCCAGTTCAACACGGCCCTGAGCCGCCTCATGGAGCTGACCAACGCCCTGTACGCCTACGCCGGCCAGAACGTGCTGACCCTCGACGATCCGCACGCCGCCGAGGCCGTGGGCGTGCTCGTGCGCATGCTGGCCCCCTTCGCTCCGTACATGGGGGCGGAGCTCTGGGAGCGGCTCGGGAACGGCCACGTCTTCGACGCCGAGTGGCCCGCGTGGGACGAGGCCCACCTGGTGGCCGACACGGTCACCTACGTGGTGCAGATCAACGGCAAGATCCGCGAGCGCCTGGAGGCGCCCCGCGACGCGGACCGCGAGGCCGTGGGCGAGCAGGCCAAGGTCTGCGGCCGGATCCCCGAACTGCTCGGCGACGCGGAGATCCGCAAGGTGATCGTGGTGCCGAACAAGCTGGTCAACATCGTGATCTGATCCATCCGGCGGGGAGTGTCGATGAACTACTGGGACGCCCTGGCCCAGGCCGACGAACGGCTCGCGCGCGGAGACCTGCGCGCCGCCGAGGGCGCCATCCTCGAGGCCCGGGAACTGCGCGAGCGGTCCCCGGGCCGCGTCTTCCTCACCGAGACCCTCGGCGACGCCGCCCGCCGGCTGTTCCGTGGCATCCGCCGCGACGCAGGCGACGAGGCCGGCCGCTGGGACCGGGCCCTCGACGAGACCCTCCACCGCTTCCACGCCGCCGCCGACGACCTCCTGGCCCGGGCCGACCGTCTGGACGATCCGCGTCCCGAGCACCGTCCCCGGGACGGGGAGCTGCACCAGGCCGTCTTCCTGCTGCTGTCCGCCCGGCTCCACGACCGCGACCCGGACAGGGGCGCCCCCCTGCTCCTGGAAGCGCTGGGCCGTGCCCGGGCGACCGGCGCGCTGCCGCCGGCTGAACTGCTGCCCGTCGGAGGAGGCCTGCCGGCATCGGCCCTGGTGCCGGTGATGACGACGGCCGTGGAAGCCCTCGCCGTCGCCGACGGGGCCGGCGGCGTCGATCGCGCCGCCTGGGCCGGCGCCGCCCTGGCCCTGCTGGACGAGCCCCGATCCCTCCTGCCCCCCGGGGACGAATCCAGGCTCGCCCTGTGCCGGGCTGACCTGCTGGACATGGGCGGCGACGACCCCGCCCGCGTGGCCGACGCCTATGCCGCCTACCTCGCCTCGAGCCCTCCCTCGGGTCCCGACCGCGACCGTGCCCAGATCCGCGCCGCCTCCCTCTGCGCCAACATCGGCGTGCTGGGCAGCCCGGTGCCCCGTTACCGCGACGCCCTGGACCTGCTGGCCATGCACCGGCCCGACGATCCCGCCGCCCGGGGGGACGTCGAGCGCCTGACCGGGATCGTGGAGCGCCGTCGCCTGCTCGGCGTCGAGGGCGTGTGGGCCACCGTCGCGCCTCGCCAGGACGGCTGGACGGCCGTCCTCTGGCACGGCGGAACCCCCCGCGACGCCGCCCACTGGAGCGACGGCGACGGCCCGGACGCCATGAGCGCCTTCCTGGCCGTGGCGGGGGAACGCGTCCTGTCGGGGGCCGGCCGCGCACCCTGGACGGGATTCGCCCTGGCCCCCCTGCTCGAGGCCCTGGACGAACCCCACCTGGATCCCGAGGGGCGCCCCACGGTACCGGTGGACCCGGCATCGTTGCCTGCCACGGGAACCCGCCACCCCCTGCTCGACGACGGCATCGGTCCTGACCTGACCGCCGCCCTGGAGACCGGGCTGCACTGGCGGCGCGTGCTGGACGATCTGGAGCGCGGCGACCCCGCCCGCCGCAGCGGCCTCCATCGGCTGGCGCGCATGGGCGACGCCGCTGCCCGGTTCGTGACCGCGTTCCTGGCGCCGGAGCTCGTGCCCGCGGAGACGTGGGAGCTCAAGCCCCTGGCGCGACGCCCCGACCCCGTCCTGCCCCGGACCGACGACGTGTTCGAGGCCGCTCCGTCCGGCGCCGCCGCTCCCGAGGGCGACCGCGTCGTCGTCGCCACCGGGCGGCCCGCCTCGGTGGTGGGGGACTGGGGGGCCGGCAGAGACCGCTGGCGGGTCGTGCTGGACCGCCCCGCCCGCCTGGCCGACCTGGCCGCCACCCTCCGCGTGCGCGGCGGGGGATTCACCCTGCTGCCCGGTCGCGGCCGGCCCGACGAACCCGAGGCAGCCCTCGCGGCCCTCGAGGACCTGGTCTCGGGCGACCCCGGGGATCCCGGCATGCTGGCGGTCTTCCACTGGTCGCGCCTTTGCGCCACCCACAACGGCGACCTCGGCGATTTCGCGGATCTGCGCCGTCGCAAGGGGGCGGGGACGGGCCTCTGGGACCGGTACCTGGAATGGCTGGAACGCTTCCGGGACGACCGCGGCAAGGGGCGCGGCGACTGGCATGACGGGCTCGCCGAGCGCTGCGCAACGTGTGAAGTGGTAGCCGGTTCCGACGATCTCCTCGAGGGTGGCCGCAGGGAGCTGGCCGACCTCTGGGGCGTGTCGCCCGAACGTCCGGGCGCCTGGATCTTCTGCGACAGCCCGGTGATCCACTGGCGGCTCGTGCGCACCGCCCCCGACGCCCCCCGCCGACTCCACGAGACCCTCGCGCCCCTGAGTTCGGGCCACCTGTCCCTGCTCACGGCCTCGGCGTTCCTGCGCCAGGAGGCCATGGATGCGATCTCGGGCTGGATCGACGGCGAGGCGACCCTCGCCTACACCGACGCCCGCGGCCCCGTGCTGGAGCTGGCCGCCCGCGGCCCCGTGCCCGACGCCCGGGTCGGGCTGGGAGCCCTGGTGGAGGGGATCCTGGGCATGGCCGAGCGCGTCGGCGGCGGCAACGACGAGACCCTGCTGGTCTCCGCCTCCGGCAGCGAACTCCACGGCATCCTCGGCCGCTACGCCCGCGGCGAGTTCGCCGCCACGTCGGCCGCCGTCCTGCACGTGCCCCACGACGGCCTCTGGCGTTCCGCGGGTTGCGCCGCCGGCCGGCCTCTGGTCCTGACGAGGCTGGAGAGCCTGGACGGTGACCACGGAGCCGGTCCCGACGGGGCGTCGTGGCTCGCCCGCGACGAGCGCCGTCGCACCGGTGCGACTTCCCGGCGGGCCCTGTGCGCCCTGGAACTGGCCGCCTGCTCGGCCCTGGCGCCGTCGACGCTCACGGTCACCGACCCCCGTTGGTGGCGCGAGCTGCCCCATCTGCCCCGGACGGGAGGGGCCCTGATGCCCATGGCTGCCGAGGACGCCCTGGAGTCCGCCACCGGTGGGCTGGGCGTGCTGTGCGACCTGCCCGACCGCGTCAGCGACGACGGTCCCGTCCGGGCATGGCTGACCGCCCAGGGCTGGCTCGGACCCGACGGCTCCGGACGGCCCCCGGGAACGCCGCCGACCGTCGACGACCTCGCGATGGACCCGACCCCCGGATCCGGCCTCACGGTCGGGCCGGCCGAGCACGCCTGGTGGGCCGTCCTCACCGAGGCCTGGCGCCGCTACGAGTCCGGAGACCGTGCCGACTGGCTCCTGGTGGTGGCCGAGGCGCCGCCCCCGGGCGCCGCCGAACTGGCCGCCGCCTCGGGCCTGCCCGCCGCTTCGGTCCCCGACCACCGCGAGACCGTGCCCGGTCCCCTGATGTGGGTCCGCCCGGTCCAGCTCGAGGACCCTGTCCTGCGGCGTCGCCTCGCGGCGGCCGCTCCCCGGGTGACCTGGGCGTCGGATCTCCATGCCTGGCTGCCGTCGGACCACGGCGCCGGCGACGAGTACGCGGGCGCCGTCCGCTTCCTGCTCCGGGAGCTCCGGGGCGAACTCCGGCTCCATGCTTCCCGGCTACCGGCTCCCTGGAGACGGGCCTGGCCCGATCTCGTGCAGGCTGCGGGACGCGAGGCCGTGCCGGTGGTCGGCGACGACGCCTCGGAGGCCCGTCCCGGCGACGAGCCCGCCGTTCCGGTGATCCGTTTCGGCCATCCCGTGGAGGCGTGCCCGTCGTGCGGAACCGCCGTGGAACTGAAGAGCGGCGACGTGCCGTGCCCCGCCTGCGGCCTGGACGTCCTGCGCTGGATCTCCCGCGACCGTCGTCGCCTGCTGGTCGCCACCCTGCGCCGCATGAGGCTCGCCGCCCTGAACGATCGGGAGACGGGGGAGGATGAGAGCCCCCTCTGCATCTGGGTCCCGCCCAGGGAGCTCGATGCCTGGACCGAGGCCCTGGACGAACTGGGCCGCCCCTGGCGGCGCGCCGTCTCCAGGACCCTCGATGGTCGCGGCGACGTGGAGACCTGGCACGTCTGCCTGCTCGGTGACCAGCCCGAGGTGCCGGCCGAGTGCCGCCATGCGGTGATGGCTCCGCCGGCCGATGCGGGCGAGCTCCGGACCCTGCGTCGCGATTGCGGCGAGGACCTCGCCCTCTGGTTCCACCCCCTGGAGCTGGCCCTGCTGGATACGTGTCCGGGGCGGCACGGCGGCCCGACCCCGTCGTCGCTCCTGCCCGAGGGCGATCCCCTCGCCGCACCCATGGACCTGGATCCGGGCTGGCGCTGGTCGGGCATCCTGACGCCGGACGTCCAGGAGATCGTCTCCGGCCTGCCGGCGGCCCATGTGCGTCGGCTCCGGGGGACGGCGGCCTGGCTCGACGCGGTGACCGGCGAGGACCGGCCGGTGAGCGTCGACCCCGGGCTGCGCCGCGTCGAACCCCGGTTCTCCCGTGTGGAGTCCGAGTTCCGGCGCGAGCGTGGGTTGAAGACCCTGGCCACCCTGCTGCCGACCGTCCTGACGGCGGGCCGACCGGGTGCGGTGGCGCTGACCGACCTGGCGGACCTGCCGGTGGAGATCGACACCGCGGACCTCGCCTGGTGCGACCGCATGCTCCTGGCCCTTTCCGGAGCCATGGACGAGGCGGGGCCCGGGGCTCCGCGACTCCTCTACGTCCCGGACGGCGGCCTGGCCCGCTCGTCCCGACGCATCGTCGGACGCCTGGGGAGCCCTGCCGAGGTGGCAGCCGCCCTGGACGACCACATCCGACGCATCGGCACGGCCCTGTGGTCACCGTTCCGGGAAGACGACGCCACCGACACGACCACCGACCCCGACGGCCTGGACGCCGACCTGCTGGCCGCGGGCATCCTGTCCGGCCAGTGGCTCGTGTCGGGGCGCCCCGGCCCCGGCGAACTCACCGCGGAGCACGACGCCGGCACCGGGACCCGCCGGACCGGAACCACCGCCCTGGCCCGGCAACTGGTCACGGCCCAGCACCGGGATCGCGCCGAGTGGCGTGCACGGCTCGAGGCGGCCTGGCGCGTGGGCTTCTTCGAGACCCTGGCACCGGCGCCGGTGCGCCGTCGTCCCGACTCATTCGCAACAGCCGAGGCATCCCGGAAGGAGGTCGGTCCCCTCGCCGACTTCCTGAAGCGCCGCGAGGGCGGCCTGAAGCTCCTGACCGGCCCCCGGGGCAGCGGGCGATTCCTGCTGGCGGCCGAAGCGCTCGGCCGGACCTGCCCCGATCCCTCGTCCCTGCGCCACGCGCGGATCCTGGCCCCCGACGCCGGCACCGCGGCCCGGTTCCACGGGGCCTGGCGAACCGTGTGTCCGGGGCGCGAGGTCCCCCGCATCGGGTTGATCCACGGCGGCAGCGGTCCCCTCCGGCGTCCCGACCCGCGCGTGCTGCCCTCGTCGCCCGGGGGGATCGTCGTGCTGCTCGGCTTCGAGGAGCTGCCGGCGGCCCTCCGCTACCGCCTGACGTCGACGCAGGGGGAAGAGCGCATCCTGGCGGTCCTCGACCCCCACCGGATCGAGGAGTCCTGGGAGCACCTGCTGATGGAGCAGCCCGAGGCCGGGGACGTCGTGACCCTGGAGCGGCTGACGACCGTGGCCCGGGACCTCCGCGAGGAGCGCGCCGACTGGCTGGCCATGAGGCCGGGAGGCCTCCGCCTGGAGAAGACCGCCCGGCGGGACAAGGGGTCCGTGGACACGATGCCGGTCACGAACCTGGACAACGCCCTGGCCGTGCTGGCCGAGCAGTGCACCGACGAGGCCCTGGCCGCCCCGGTGGAGGTGGTGGCTCCCCTGTTGACCGACCTCGATTACCTGGGGCGGGGGGCGGCCCGACTCGGATGGCTGCCCGTCTACCGCTGGGAGCTCGACGCCCTCCTGCTTCCCGGGGCCGCCGAGACCATGGCCGTCGCCTGCGACGTGGCGGAGCTGCCCGCCGCAGATGATGACCTCCCCACGGGGCGCTGGCTGTGCCCGCTCCTGCCGACCGAACTGCGTGCCGCGTACCGGGAATGGCTCCGGGGGACGGGGCCCGAGACGACCATGGCCGACCTCCTGGCGGCCCTGCGCCGTTCCGGCTGGGGGGCCGACCCGTGGTCCGCGCCCGAGGCCGCGACCCGGGCCGAACGGCTGGTGTCCGCCGCGCCGGACGAGCCGGTCGCCCGCGCCGCATCGCGGACCCTGGCCGAGGTCTGGCGCCTGGCGGTGGCGTCCTGGCCCGGCATGCCCCGGGAGGCGCCGTCGGGACCGGTGCTCACCCTCACCACCGCGGACCGCGCCGGCGGCGGGGACGTGGACGTCCTGGTCCACCTGTGCACCGGCAACGAGGGCGCAGCCCACCACGAACGCATCGCGGCCCGGGCTCGCACGCGCCTCCTGCTGCTGCACCAGGCGGTCTCGCCCCTGGCGCGGGACATGCAGGACGGCTGAGGCCGGACGATGCCGCTTGTTCGCCTCCCGGGCGGCTGTTACCTTCGCCGGGTCGAACCGACATCCCCGTCCAACCCCGACCGCACCGGTCCCGGAGGATCCGCATGAGCCTGCCGTTCGTGCCCTATCGCGTGAAGGTCGTCGAGCGCATCCGCAGCGTCACCCGCGAGCAGCGGGCCGACCTGCTGGAGCGCGCCGGCTACAACGTCTTCAGCCTCCCCTCGGACGCCATCTACGTGGACCTGCTCACCGACAGCGGAACCTCCGCCATGAGCGATGCCCAGTGGGGCGCCATGCTCCAGGGCGACGAGGCCTACGCCGGCAGCCGGAACTACTACGACTTCGAGGAGACCATCCGGGACATCTTCGGCTACAAGCACGTGATCCCCACCCACCAGGGGCGCGTGGCCGAGAACCTGCTCTTCTCGACCCTGCTGAAGCCGGGGTCCGTGGTGCCCAACAACATCCACTTCGACACCACCCGGGCCAACGTGGAGTACAAGGGCGCCATCGCCCTGGACTGCGTCATCGACGAGGGCCTCGATCCCGAGGCGGACCACCCCTTCAAGGGGAACATGGACCTGGACAAGCTGGGCGCCGCCCTGGAGAAGTACGGTGACCGCGTGCCCTTCGTGATGCTGACCATCACCAACAACAGCGGCGGCGGACAGCCCGTGTCGCTGGCCAACATCCGCGAGGTCTCGGCGTTCTGCCGCGAGCGCGGCCTGCCCCTGATCTTCGACGCCTGCCGCTTCGCCGAGAACGCGTGGTTCATCAAGCGTCGCGAACAGGGCTACGCGGAGAAGAGCATCAAGGAGATCGCCCGCGAGATCTTCGCCTGCGGCGACGGCTGCACCATGAGCGCCAAGAAGGACGCCCTGGTGAACATGGGCGGCTTCCTCTGCCTCAACAACGACGAGTGGGCCCAGGAGATCACCAACCTGCTGATCCTCATCGAGGGCTTCCGCACCTACGGCGGCCTCTCGGGACGCGACCTGGCCGCGGTGGCCCAGGGCCTGCGCGAGGTGCTCGAGGACGACTACCTGACCCACCGCATCGGCCAGGTGCGCCGCATGGGCGAGCAGATGCAGGAGCGGGGCGTGCCCATCCTGGCGCCGGTGGGCGGCCATGCCGTGTACGTGAACGCCAAGCGCATGCTGCCGCACATCCCGCAGCACAAGTTCCCGGCCCAGGCCCTGACCTGCGCCCTCTACCTCGAAGGCGGCGTGCGCGGCGTGGAGATCGGCAGCCTGATGTTCGCCGGCACCGACCCCGACACCGGCGAGACCACCTACCCGGCCATGGAACTCGTGCGCCTCGCCGTGCCTCGCCGCGTCTACACCGAGACGCACCTGGGCTACGTGGCGGAGGTCTGTGCGGAACTCATGGAGATGGGGGAGAAGCTGGGCGGCCTGGAGATCGAGTACGAGGCGCCCGTGCTGCGCCACTTCACCGCGCGGCTGAAGCCCGCGGACGGTGCCCTGATCCGCGACTGAGGAGGCCGTCGTGATCCGTTTCGAGCCCGCCGACTGGAGCGCCTGGGAGGAGATCCGCCCCCTGGCCGAGCGCGCCTGGTCGGCCCTGGACATGGCGGACCACCTGGACGACCTCTTGCTCTGCGCCGACGACCTGGACGCCGACGAGCGGCCCTGGCTGCGCCTGGCCTCGCCCCGCGAGGCCGTGCTCTTCTGCCACCCCGGCCATTTCCACCAGGATCCCGCCGCCGGCCTCGGGGGCCTGCCCTCGATCCTGCCCTGGGAGATGCCCGAGCTCCGCCGCGAGGACGGGGAAGAGGAAGTCTCCACCTCCTCGGCCGGCCGTTTCCTCCACCATCAGATGCTGGCCCTGCGCGACCTGGCCACCGGCGTGGTACGCCCATCGGAGATCCCCGACGCCACGGCGGTCGCCTACCAGGAGGCCTGGGCCGTGACCATCGACGGCCGGCTGCGGGGGCTCTCCCTGCCCGGCCTGCCCGCCGCGGAGCGCCGCCGGCGCTTCTTCCGGACCTTCTCCGCCGGCGGCGTGCTCCAGCCCCGCCACTGGGACGTCTTCCACGTGCTCTGGGAGCTGGAAGAGCCCGATCACGGGACGCTCCTGGACCTCGCGGAGCGCCTTCCGGGGGGCTCCCGCGAGGCCGCCGGCGAGGATTGATTTGCTTTTTTTCGACGGAGTTGCCAATTTCATGTCGTCCGGATCCGAACGGGGTCCGGACCTTGACGTTGCCCACGACGGGGGCTAGGATCCCCGAACGTAATGAGAGCGTCGACGGACCGGACCCGAGTCGTCCGCGTCATCCGGGCGCCGCTGACCCCTAAGGGAGGTTCCCATGTTTGCTGATGCGTCCACGCTGCGCCGGGCCCCGATCCTGCTGCTGGCCGTCGTCGCCGTCATCGCGGTCGGTCTGGCCGGTTGCGGCAAGGAAGAGGAAGTCGACCCCTACGTCTACACCACCATGGCCCGCGTCATGGACGGCGACACCACGAGTGCCGTCAACACCGGTGGCGAGCTGATCAGGGGCGCCCTCTTCGAGATCGACACCCCCGAGGCCCTCGAGTACGCCAAGGGCGACGTCGGCATCGTGCGCAGCGGCAACCGCCTCGAGTTCATGGTCGCCCCCGACATCGCGAACAACTTCGGTTCGTGGCGCGGCGCGATCCTCGGCGTCCAGAAGCGCTACAGCCACGGCGCTGACACGCCCCACCTCTTCGTGAAGCGCGTGCGCAACGGCGAGCTGATCACCCCGGTCGACTCGGTGGAGACCTACATCCTGCCGTCGATCTTCGAGATCCAGCAGTCCCAGCTCGAGACCCCGGGCGCTCCGCTGCCCGACCTCGACTGGCAGCGCGTCAGCCGCATCCAGGAGTTCTATCCCGAGAACGAGGGCGACGCCCTGATCGAGGTCCAGTCCATCGTGGAGAACTTCGTGAAGGTGCTGCGCCACGACCTCACCGACGAGCAGCGCGCGAACCCGACCGAGGCCGACTACGCCTGGTACGCGGTGTTCCCCAAGGCCTCGTTCCGCATCGTGAACCTGTCCGACGGAGCCAAGTGGATGCTGGAGCTGCTGAAGGAGCAGAACCTGCCCCTGGTCGGCTCGTTCTCCATCGCCCGGGTCGAGGAGGAGCGCCGCGAGCGCCGCACCGACCACGAGGGCATCGGCCACCTCTGCGGCGACATCCAGGTCAACTGGTTCAAGTACGCCAACACCCACGTGCGCGGCAACTAGTCGCGACGAGGGTACGACGGCAAAGCCCCCGGCCTTCGGGCCGGGGGCTTTCTCTTTCCACGGAACGCGATGGCCTAGGTCAGCCGTCGCAGCAACCCGTCCAGATCCTTCACCGTCTTCGTGAGCTGGGTCCTGCGGGTCGTCAGCGAGCTGGTCTTCAGCTTGTTGGCCACCAGCCCCACCATCTTGCCCGACTCCCCGTCCAGCAGCATCTCCGTGGCCGCGTGTCCCAGCTTGGTGGCCATCATGCGGTCGTAGGCGGTGGGGGAGCCGCCGCGCTGCACGTGGCCCAGCACCACCATGCGGATGCTGCGTTGCAGGCGCGACTTCAGCTCGTACTCCACGTAGGGCGCCTTGGCCGCCCCTTCGGCCACGATGATCACCGCGTGCTGCTTGCCGCGGTCGTAGCCGCTCTCGATGCGCAGGCAAAGGGACGTGAGGTCGAAGGGGATCTCCGGAACCAGCACCTCCTCGGCGCCGCAGCACAGGGCGGTCTCCATGGCCAGCAGGCCGCAGTGGCGACCCATGACCTCGATCACGAAGATGCGTCCGTGGCTCGACGCCGTGTCGCGCACCTTGTCCACGGCGTCCACGGCGATGTTGAGGGCCGTGTCGAAGCCGATGGAGTAGTCGGTGCCGGGGATGTCGTTGTCGATGGTCGCGGGCACGCCCATCACCGGCAGGCCGAACTCGCGGTGCAGCAGGTCGGCGCCGCGGAAGCTGCCGTCGCCTCCGATGACCACCAAGCCGTCCAGGCCCAGCTTCGCGAGGCTGGCCTCCACCTTCGCCTGCCCCTTCGCTTCCTTGAGTTCCGGATAGCGGAAGGTGCGCAGGATGGTGCCGCCCTGGTGGAGGATGCCGCCCACCGACGCCGTGTCGAGGGGGCGGGTGTCGCCTTCGCTCAGGCCGAGCCAGCCGCGCTTGATGCCCACCACCTCCACGTGGCTGTTCAGGGCCGTGCGCGTGGCGGCGCGGACCGCCGCGTTCATGCCGGCGGCGTCGCCGCCTCCGGTGAGCACTCCGATCCTCTTCATCGCTCGTCTCCCTGTTGGTCGTCGTCGGCCGTGCGTTCGGCGCGCCAGGCCCGGATCGTCTCGATGCGTTCACGGTACCGCGCCTCGAGGCCGCGGGCCGTGGGCTCGTAGTAGCGGCGGCCGCGGAGCCTGTCGGGGAGGCATTCCATGACCGACACGCCCTCGGGCTCGTCGTGGGCGTACTGGTAGCCTTCGCCGTAGCCCAGCTTCTTCATCAGCGACGTGGGCGCGTTGCGCAGGTGCATCGGCACGGGCGGGTTCACGCCCTTGCGCGTTTCGGCCGTCGCTGCGCCGTAGCCCTTGTACAGCGCATTGCTCTTGGGGGCAAGGGCCAGGTACACGGCGGCCTGGGCGAGGGCCAGTTCCGCCTCGGGCATGCCCACGAACTGCACGGCCTCCTTGGCCGCCACGGCCTGGGGCAGGGCCCCGGGATCCGCCAGGCCCACGTCCTCGCTGGCGCAGCGGATCAGGCGCCGGGCGATGAACAGGGGATCCTCGCCGCCGCCGAGCATGCGGGCCAGGTAGTAGAGGGCCGCGTCGGGATCGCTGTTGCGCACCGACTTGTGGAGGGCCGAGATCATGTTGTAGTGCTCTTCGCCGGCCCGGTCGTAGCGCAGGGTGCGGTCCTGGATCATCTCCGCCACGACGTCGCGGTCCACGGTGCCGTCGGTGCCGCGGCGGGCGTCGACGGCCATCTCCAGGAGGTTCAGGGCGGTGCGGCCGTCGCCGTCGCTGAGCACGGCGAGGGCGTCGAGGGCATCGTCGGCGAAGGGCGGGGCGTCGTCGCCGGCGCCGTCCGGATCCTCCAGCGCGCGCCGCAGCAGCCGACTCAGGTCGCCGGCCTCGAGCTGCTTCAGCACGAAGAGCCGCGTGCGCGACAGCAGGGCGGCGTTGATCTCGAACGAGGGGTTTTCGGTGGTGGCCCCGATGAGGGTCACGTCGCCCTTCTCCACCCACGGCAGCAGGGCGTCCTGCTGGGCCTTGTTGAAGCGGTGGATCTCGTCCAGGAAGATGATGGTGCGGCGCTCCAGGGTGCGGCGCACCTTGGCGGCCTCGGCCATGGCGGCCTTCAGCTCGCGGCTGCCCACCTGCACGGCGCTGTATTCGAGGAAGTGGGCGGACGTCTCGCCGGCGATGACCCGGGCCAGGGACGTCTTGCCGCAACCGGGCGGTCCCCACAGCAGGAGCGAGGGGATGGTGTCGCGCTCGATGAGGCGGCGCAGGGGACGCTCGGGGCCGAGCAGGTCGTCCTGTCCCACGATGGCGTCGAGGGTGCGCGGGCGCATGCGCTCGGCCAGGGGCGAGGCGGCGTCGGGGGAGCTGGCGTCGGGGGACCCGTGGTCCCCTCGTGCGAAGAGGTCGCTCATGCTGGGCACCATACTACGCTCCGGGGGGCGCGGGGCAAGCACGGACACGTCCGGCCCGCAGGCGTTGACTTCCCGGGCGGCCGTTCCTACCCTGAAGCGATCACCCGAGAACGGAGGAACCCCTTGGGCAGAGCCATCGTGATCATCCTGGACGGCGTGGGCGTGGGCGCCCTGCCGGACGCGGCCGAGTACGGAGACGCCGGCCACGACACCCTCGGGCACGTCGCCGACGCCGTCGGCGGCCTCGCGCTGCCCAACCTGGGACGCCTGGGTCTGGGCAACCTGCACGCCGTCGCGGGCGTGCCGCCCGTCCCCGCACCCGCCGCCTCCTACGGCCGCATGGCCGAGGTCTCCAGCGGCAAGGACAGCACCACCGGCCACTGGGAGCTGATGGGCGTCGTCACCGAGGTTCCGTACCCGACCTACCCCGACGGCTTCCCGCCCGAGGTCCTGGACCCCTTCTCCGCGGCGGTCGGCCGCGGCGTGCTCGGCAACAAGCCGGCGTCGGGAACCGAGATCATCAAGGAGCTGGGGGACGAACACGTCCGCACCGGCGACCTGATCGTCTACACGTCCGCCGACTCCGTCTTCCAGATCGCGGCCCACGAGGACGTCGTCCCCCTGGACGAACTCTACCGCATCTGCGAGGTCGCCCGGGAACAGCTCGTGGAGCCCCACGGCGTGAGCCGCGTCATCGCCCGGCCCTTCACCGGCGCCGACGGCGACTACGTGCGCACCCCCAACCGTCGCGACTACTCCGTGGTGCCTCCGGACGACCTGGTCCTGGCGACCCTCGCCGCCGACGGCCTGCCCATCCGGGCGGTGGGCAAGATCTCCGACCTCTACGCGGGCAAGGGCATCGCCGAGAAGATCGTGTCGAAGTCCAATGCCCAGGGCATGGCCGCCATGGCGGAGCTCTACGGACGCACCGACGGCGAGACGTCGCTGCTGCTTCTCAACCTCGTGGACTTCGACATGCTGTGGGGGCACCGCAACGACCCCGCCGGCATGGCGAAGGATCTCGAGGCCTTCGACGCATGGCTCGGCGGCTTCCTGGACGGCCTTGCCGACGACGACCTCCTGCTGATGACCGCCGATCACGGCAACGACCCCACCACCACCAGCACCGACCACTCCCGCGAGTACGTGCCGTTGCTGGCGGTCCTCGGCGGAGCCCCGGCCGGCGTCGATCTCGGCGTGCGCGAGAGCTTCGCCGACGTGGGCGCGACCCTCTGCGAGTTCTTCGGCCGCCCCGCGCCGGCCAAGGGCCACAGCTTCCTGAACGACCTCGGCGCCGCCGGGGGAGGAGCTTCATGAACGATCGCCGCGACGAACTGGTGGCCGCAGCCCGCGCCGCCCTGCTCAACAGCCACTCGCCCTATTCCCGCTTCCGGGTGGGCGCCGCCCTCCTCGACGCGGACGGCGCGATCCACACCGGGACCAACGTGGAGAACGCCAGCCTGGGCCTGTCGGTCTGCGCGGAACGCGTGGCCGTGTTCAAGGCCGTGGCGGAGGGGCAGCGGACGGTGACGGCCGTGGCCGTCGCCACCGAGACGGACGAACCCACCCCGCCCTGCGGCGCCTGCCGCCAGGTGCTGCGCGAGTTCTGCTCCGACGACGTGCCGGTGTGGTTCGTCGGCCGCGGCGACGAGGTGGAGGAGTCCACCATCGCCGACCTGCTTCCCCGGTCGTTCATCACCTACCTCGAGGGGGACCGCTCGTGAACGTCGTCTCCCTCATCGAGGCCAAGAAGCGTGGGCAGGAGCTCGACCCCGCCCGCATCGACGAACTCGTGGCCGGTTTCACCGACCAGTCCTTCCCCGACTACCAGATGGCCGCCTTCCTCATGGCCGTCTGGTTCCGGGGCATGACCGACGCCGAGACCTCGGCCCTGACCGGGGCCATGCTGCGTTCCGGCCAGGAGCTCGCGTGGGACCACCTGGACCTCCCGACGGCGGACAAGCATTCCACCGGCGGCGTGGGCGACAAGGTGAGCCTGTTGCTGGCCCCCCTGGCCGCCGCCTGCGGCGTGGCCGTGCCCATGCTTTCGGGCCGTGGGTTGGGGCACACCGGCGGGACCCTCGACAAGCTCGAGGCCGTCCCCGGCTACGACATCCACATGGACAACGACGCCTTCCGCCGCGTGGTGGCGGAGCAGGGCTGTGCCATCGTGGGGCAGGGCCCGGAGATCGCTCCGGCCGACGGCCGCATCTACGCCCTGCGCGACGTCACCGGCACGGTGGACTGCATCCCCCTGATCACCGCCAGCATCATGAGCAAGAAGCTGGCGGCGGGGCCAAGGGCCGTGGTGATCGACCTCAAGGTGGGCGACGGCGCCTTCATGACCGACCTGGACCAGGCCCGCGAGCTGGCCCGCCGCCTGGTGATGGTGGGGGAGTCCTACGGGCGCCGCATGTCCGTCGTCTTCTCGGACATGGACCAGCCCCTGGGCGTGGCCGTGGGGCACGCCAACGAGACGCTGGAGGCCTTCGCGGCCCTGCGACCGGACGGTCGCGCCTCGACACCCGCCGACCTCGCGGACCTGACAGTCGAGCTCGTCGCACGCATGGTCCACACGGCCGGTGCCGCGGCGGACCTGGACGCCGCCCGCAATGCGGTCCTCGCCGCCTGGGACGACGGCAGCGCCTTCGAGCGCCTGCTGGCCTGGACCGGTGCCCAGGGCGGTCGCCTGGATCCCGACCGCGACGATCTGGGCCTGGACGTGGCGCCGCGGCTGGTGCCCGTGGAAGCCGCACGGAGCGGCGTGGTGGAGACCATCGCCTGTCGCGAGGTGGGACTGTCCCTCGGGGAGATCGGCGCCGCCCGGCGCGTCTCCACCGACGCCCTGGACCTGACCACGGGCGTGGACGTGCTGGTCAACGTGGGCGACGCCGTGGAGCGCGGCCAGCCCCTCGCGTGGGTCCGCGCCCGCGACGAGGACGCCGCCCGCCGCTGCGCCGAGCGGGTGGGGAAGGCCGTCGTCGTCGGGGAGGGGCCGACGGCCCCGAACGAGCTCATCCTCGACACCCTCGACTGACGTACTCCTGCGCCGATGAAAAGGGGCGGCCTCGCGGCCGCCCCTTCGTCGTCGGTTCCCTGTGGAGGATCAGAACTCGTCGTCGTCGTCCAGTGTCCCGAAGCCCCGATTGAAGCCGCCGAAGTCCTGCAGCGGTCCACCGTGCAGGTCGCAGGGGCGCTGGGGGAAGTTGTCGGCCAGGAAGACCTCGCTGGCGGTGGTGTCGCAGCGGGCGGTGGCGAGCAGGCCGGTACGCAGGCAGACCGTCTTGTCCACCAGGCCTTCGGGGCGGACGAAGGGCTCGTCCTCCTGGCCCAGGGTGACGCGTCCCATGAATCCGGCCCAGATCGGGACGGCCATGTGGGAGCCGGTGGCCCTGCGCCCCATGCTGATCTTGGTGTCGAACCCCACCCACACGCCCGCGGCGAAGCGGGGGGTGAAGCCCACGAACCAGGCGTCGGTATACTCGTTGTAGGTGCCCGTCTTGCCGGCGCCGGTCCCGGTGAACCCGTGGTATCGGGCGTACTTGGCGGTGCCCTCGCGCAGGGTCGTCTCCATGAGGTTGGACATGAGGTAGGCGGTGGCCGGGTCCAGCACCTCGGACTGCCGGATGCGCGCCTGCTCCAGGATCTCACCCGACGACGTCTCGATGCGGGTGATGATGTAGGGCTCCACCCGCACGCCGTGGTTCCCGAAGGCGGCGTAGGCCGACACCATCTCCATCAGGTTCACCTCGCCGGCTCCCAGGGCCAGCGAGTGCACGGGCGGCAGGTTGCTGCTGATGCCGAGCCGCCGGGCCGTGTCCAGCACCGGCGCCACGCCGAAGTCGTTGATGAGCTTGGCCGTCACCACGTTCTTCGAGCGGCTCAGGGAGTAGCGCAGGGTCAGCGGTCCCATGAAGCGGTTGTTGAAGTTCTTGGGGCGCCAGAGACTCACACCCGTGTCGATGACCACCGGCGTGTCCATCAGGATTGAGCTCGGCGTGTAGCCGTGCTGCAGGGCCGTCAGGTAGACGACGGGCTTGAAGATGGAGCCGGGCTGCCGGGCCGCCTGCACGGCCAGGTTCCATTTGCTGTCGGCGTAGTCGCGCCCGCCGACCATGCCCAGCACGGCGCCGGTCCGCACGTCCAGCAGCACCGACGACGACAGCAGGTACGGCAGGCCCTCGGGCTTCTCGCCCTCGGCCGCGAGGCTGTCGTAGAGGGCCTTGGTCACGGGGTAGTCGGCCTCGGCCTCCAGCACGCGCAGGTGGGCCTCGGTGACCTCCTCCATGGCGCGCTGGTAGTCGGGCATCAGGGTCGTGGTGATGCGCAGGCCGTCGTTGTAGAGACCGTCGTAGCCGTACGTCTCCTCGATGCGCTTGCGCACCTCCTCGATGAAGTAGGGGGCGAAGGTCGGCGCCACGCTGCGGCGGCGGCCGTCCACCACCGTCACGCGGCTGGTGTCGATGACCGCCGCCTCGGCCCGCCCCAACGCCCCCGCGGCCACCATGGAGGCCAGCACGGTGGACCTTCTCCTGTACGCCCGGTCCAGGTGCCTGAAGGGCGAGTAGACCTCCGGCAGCTGGATCATGCCCGCCAGCATGGCGCACTCGCCGTCGTCGAGCTCCCACACGTCCTTGCCGAAGAACGTGTGGGCGGCGGACTGCACCCCGTAGGCCCCGCTGCCGAAGTTGATGACGTTGAGGTACATCGCCAGGATCTCGTCCTTGCTGTACGTCTGCTCCAGCTGCAGGGCGAGGATCATCTCCTTGAGCTTGCGCGACACCTTCTTGTCCAGGGTCAGGAAGAGGTTGCGCGCGAGCTGCTGGGTGATGGTGCTGGCACCGGGCCGGGACGACGACGTCAGGTTCTCCCACACCACCTTGGCGAGCCGCCGGGCATCGAGCCCGTAGTGCTGGTAGAAGCGGCGGTCCTCGGTGGAGACGACGGCGTCCTGGAGCGTGCGCGGGATCCTGGAGAGGGGCACGACCGTCCGGTTCTCCACGAAGAACTCGTGCAGCGTGTCGCCGTTGGCGGCCAGGACCAGCGTCTTGCGCGGCGGCGCGATGTTCTGGATCCGGGCCGGGGAGGGGAGGTCCTTCGAGAGTTCCCTGACGCCGAACAGGCCGCCGGCGACGGCGACGAGCAGCACGCCGAGGGCGGCGAGCAGGAGAGTGCGCAGGGCACTCTGCGGAATTTCCTTGCTGAAGATCGATTTCATAGTGCCCGTACAGTAGCCCAGCGGGAGCGCTGATGCAATGAAATCAAGGGGTTTTGGCGCCCGGAACCCCCCTTTCGAGGGCGTTCGGACTTTTTTAAGAATTCTGTTTGACATTGGTTCCGGCCGCGCTTAGATTCCGCCCTCGTTGCCGTAGCGGCGGAGCTGCTGCGGGGACGAAACAGGCGGAGAGGATGGAGCCTCAAGCTCCAGGGATTTTTTCCGAAAAATCCTTGACAGCCAAGAAGCTCTGAGATATCTTCTGCCGTCGCCCCTAAAGTGGGGCGCCTGGTCGGCGTGCGGCTGACAGGCTCGGCTCTTTGACAACAGAATAGCGTACAAGACAACGATGGTTCCGAGTACCGTCGAGTCACGCAACGCCTTCGGGCAGAGCGAGATGAGACGGGAAATTTTGCGAACAAACAGGAAAAAACCTGTTGAATAGATCTTTTGATCTTTTACAACGGAGAGTTTGATCCTGGCTCAGAACGAACGTTGGCGGCGTGGTTTAGGCATGCAAGTCGAACGAGAAAGGTTCCTTCGGGAACTGAGTACAGTGGCGAACGGGAGAGTAACGCGTGGGAAACCTGCCCTTCAGCGGGGGACAACATCTCTAACGAGGTGCTAATACCGCATACGACCGGAGAGTCGCATGGCTCACCGGTGAAAGATGGCCTCTGATTCAAGCTGTCACTGAAGGATGGTCCCGCGTCCCATTAGCTAGTTGGTGGGGTAAAGGCCTACCAAGGCGACGATGGGTAGCCGGCCTGAGAGGGTGTCCGGCCTCACTGGGACTGAGATACGGCCCAGACTCCTACGGGAGGCAGCAGTCGAGAAGCTTCGGCAATGGACGAAAGTCTGACCGAGCGACGCCGCGTGAGCGATGAAGGCCCTAGGGTCGTAAAGCTCTGTCAGGAGGGAATAAATACCTGCGGTTAATACCCGCGGGGGCTGAAGGTACCTCCAGAGGAAGCGCCGGCTAACTACGTGCCAGCAGCCGCGGTAATACGTAGGGCGCAAACGTTGTTCGGATTCACTGGGTATAAAGGGTTCGTAGGCGGGCTATTAAGTCAGAGGTGAAAGCCAACGGCTCAACCGTTGAATTGCCTCTGATACTGATAGTCTTGAGTCCGTTAGGGGGTGGTGGAATTCCTGGTGTAGCGGTGAAATGCGTAAATATCAGGAGGAACACCAGTGGCGAAGGCGACCACCTGGGACGGTACTGACGCTGAGGAACGAAAGCATGGGTATCAAACGGGATTAGATACCCCGGTAGTCCATGCTGTAAACGATGGGCACTAGGCGTCGGA
>CAYFKR010000030.1:0-25633 GCA_964343835.1 uncultured Fibrobacteraceae bacterium | reverse complement strand
CGGTCGCGAGATGAAAGTTGCTTAGGTGAATGTCGGAAATATACAGGCAAGATCAAACAGGTCGGCGATTGGTGCCCAGGTCACGGTTTGGGATATGAACGGATCGACGATCCTGTCAGGAACCCAGTCCCTGGGTGGGGGCGTCGGCCGCGGCGGAGACGCATCTCGCAAGTTGAGGTTCGGTTTGGGGGCGGGAGCTCCTGACAGTGTCCTGGTCGAGACCAAGTGGCTCCACGGATATGTCCAGCAGGATACGGTTCCTGTGAACGATGCCGTCACGATCGACGACTCGACTCCTCCGTCGATCGACGATGGATCGATCGTGGTCACGACTGTGCTTGCCCCCGGAGAGATCCGCTGGGCATTCGAATGGTATACGGACTACGAATTCAAGTCATGCCTGGACAAGGTCATTCTCAATGGTCCCTCGACGAATTGGCAGGACGTGGTGATCACCCAGTCCAACGCCCTCTACGACCTGTACCACAAGAGGCATTTCTTGGGAAACTACGCAACGGGATGTGCCCCTGGAGTTCACACGATCAGGGTCATCACCAACGCCAATGGCCAGGAGCGTTACGTCGATCTCACCAAGAACATCCGATTCTGCGCGCAGGGGTATTGAGATGGGGGGCGATATCAACAACTCGATCAAAGCGATGAGGGGTAGCATGTCTCGATGTGCTCTCGCCCTGGTAGCTGCGACCATTTTTACAGCACCGGTGACGAGTCGGGCCGGAACATGGAATGTCGAAAAGGACGGTTCAGGCGACTATTCGGTCATCCAGCATGCCGTGGATGCGGCTGCTGATGGCGATACGATTCTGATCGGGCCCGGTCGGTATGACGACTATGCGACATATGACACGGTGGATGGCACTCTCATCTGCTATGTCTACATACCAGACAAGAGCCTCACGTTGGTCGGCTCTGGAATGGGGGTGACCGTATTGGGCCCTGCAAGTGAAATCCATCCTGTAACGGAGCACGAGCGGGGAATCAATGGTGCATACTACGGATCGGGTGAACTCGTCGTCACTGATCTGACTGTGGAGTATCTGTATAGTGGGATTGGAATAGGCCACCGATCTAGTAAGATACAGAGGTGCGAGTTCCGGAATCATTCGCGAGGTACAGGTCTGGTCGTGGCCAATTCAGGAAGTAATGAAGTCAAGTCATGTGTGTTTACTAACTATGTGAAAGGCATATTTCCTGCTGGTTGTGATGGGTTAAGGATTGTGGACTCAGCATTCCATGGCAACTATTATGGTGTCAACAGTACGAGTGCGACTGGATTGCAGATTGATAATTGCATATTCGAGGACAATACTCTAGGTGTCCAGTTGTTCGCTGGTTCTGTGGCGAGCATACAGGGTTGTGTGTTCAATACTAGTCATTCATGGGGTGAGGGAATAGTCGCAACCATGGGCAGTGCCGTCGAAATACTGAACACGGAAATTCGTCCAGGGGGAGCGTGGGGTATCAAAGCCGATGGAGGCAGTTCTGTAAGTGGAAGCGGGAATATCGTTGCCGCCGGCGCTACCGCAGTCATCGATCTCATGAATGCCAACATGACCATGGGAGACTCCCATATCTTGGCTGATGGTGGACTGGCGGTCAAATGCCGTCACTTGATCGACGACACATGGACCATCGACCTCCGCAACAACTGGTGGGGCGTCGCCGACGCCTCGACGATCGCCGACTTGATCCATGATGGAACCGATGATCCCGAGATTCCGGCCTTCGTCCTGTTCGAGCCTTTCGCGGACGGAGAGGTGCCCAACGAGTCGATGAGTTGGGGCACCCTCAAGAACTTGTATCGCTAGCGGACAGTGCCGACACGTCATGGCGTGCCGGGAATGAAATCAGGAGGATGCTATGAGGAACAGTATGATCGTCTTCACTCTGATGGCCGTCACGGCCGTTTCAGCCATGAGCATGGAGATCGACGGCGTCATGGGCATGACCGATGTCGAGAACAGCGCCGCCATCGCCGTCTGGGTCCCGCTGGCCCACGATGAGGCCGTTGGAGGAGTGACCTGGTACAACAACGACGGCACGGCGGCCTTCCCCGAGCTCCTGCTCAGTGCCGGATCGGGAAACGGCCCCGGGGCCGTGGTCCATGCGACCGTCGTCTACGAGGGGCTGCTCGGCGGATCGGATACCTGGAGCTCGACGTCGCTTGCGGAGCCCGTAGCCAGCGCGATCGACGGCCTGTATGTCGTGTTCCGCCTACCGCAGGCCAGCGTTCAGATCCGCCGTGGAGAAGGCGGTGGAGCCGGACTCGGATATGGATCAGGGGAAGAAGGACGCCTCGGCTGGATGACCGTCGATGGGCTGGAGTGGATCCAGGTCCATGAGGACTACGGCCTGGCCGTCGACGTGACCACCGTCTCCGCAGATGCATCGACCGTGCGTCTGTCTCCGAGCAGCGACAAGGTCGTCGTGGAAACCGCATCACCCGAAGATGCTCCCGTTCTGTTCAACGCTTTCCACGCCCCATCCCCGAACCCCTTCAATCCGCAGACGGTGCTGAAGTTCAGTCTCGTCAGGGCCGGGAACGTCGCCATGGACGTCTTCGACGTGCGGGGCCGTCGATTGGCGACGCTCGCAGACGGTGAGTACGCCGCTGGGCACCATGTGGTGGAATGGGACGGCCGTGACGGGCAGGGGCGGAGCCTTTCGAGCGGTGTCTACCTGATCCGGTTGGCCGTACCGGGCTTCGAACGGACGCATCGGGTCGTGATGGTGCGTTGACGGATGGTTCTGCGGGGGCCTGATCTCCACCTTGCCAAATCCCACCGTTTGTCCTATCTTCCGCTGTTCCGGCTTTTACCGGCGTGGTGGGCGTCTGCCCGCGCCGGCCGACCCCGATCCCGAGAGGTGACCATGACCTACATCCGACGCAAGGATGTCACGGACGTCGTCCCCAACAAGTTCGAGGCCATCAAGGTCGCCGCCCTCGAGGCGCGCCGCCTGAACGACCGTGCCCGCGCCCTCGGCGCCGCGCTGCCCGGCAAGCTGACCTCGACCGCCGTCCAGCGCCTCATCGACGGCAAGGTGGAGCATTTCGACCAGCGCGAGCGCCTGCGTCAGCTCCAGGAGGAGAACGAGCAGGCCGAGGAGTAGGCCATGGCCTCCGAGCGCGTTCCCGCGAACGTCCTGCTGATGGTGACCGGCGGCATCGCCGCCTACAAGACGTGCTTCCTCGCCCGCCTGCTCGTGCAGGCGGGCTTTTCCGTGCGCTGCGCCATGACCGACGCCGCGCAGCGGTTCGTGGGACCGGTCACGCTGCGCTCGCTCACGGGCCACGGCGTGGCCACCGACCTCTGGGGCGAGGGCGACACCGACCCCCTGGACCACGTGGACCTGGCCCGCTGGGCCGATGTGACGGTGGTGGCTCCGGCCACGGCCAACCTGCTGGGCAAGGCCGCCAACGGCATCGCCGACGACATCGTCACCACCCTGCTGCTGGCCTTCGAGGGCGAGCTGGTCCTGGCCCCCGCCATGAACGACGCCATGTGGCGCCATCCCGCCGTGCAGACCAACCTGGCCACCCTGCGGTCCCGCGGCGCCCACGTGGTGGACCCGGGCACCGGCTGGCTGGCCTGCGGCGTGGTGGCCGAGGGGCGCATGGCCGAGCCCGCAGACATCCTGGCACGGGTGGAGGAGATCGCCGCCGCACTGCCGCCGCGCGAGGAGCGCGAACCCGACCCCGCCGGTCCGCTGACAGGCCGCCGCGTCCTGGTGACCGCAGGTCCGACCCGTGAGCCCATCGACGCCATCCGCTACGTCACGAATCGTTCGAGCGGAGTCTTCGGCTTTGCTCTGGCATATGAGGCTGCGGCCCTGGGCGCCGAGGTGACCGTGGTGCACGGCCCCGTGGACGTGGCGCCGCCGCGCGGGGTGGCCGAGCTGGTGCCGGTGGAGACCGCCGCCCAGATGGCGGCTGCGGTGGGCGATCGTCTGGACGGTTGCGACATGCTGATCATGGCCGCGGCGGTGGCCGACTTCACGCCCGTCGATCCGGCCGAAGGCAAGCTCAAGAAGGAATCCCTGGGCACCGCCTGGTCCGTGGAGATGACCCGCACCACCGACATCCTGGCCGAGGTGGTCGACCGCGACCGCCGTCCCGACCTGAAGGTGGTGGGTTTCGCCCTGGAGACCGAGCAGGTGGCCGAACGCGCCGCCGAGAAGATGCGCGCCAAGGGCATGGACCGCGTGGTGGCCAACGACCCCACCGCCGCCGACGGCACCTTCGGCCCCGGCACCCACCGCGTGCGCCTGATCGGCCCCGACGGCGAGGAGTGGGACAGCGGCCCCGCCGACAAGCATGCCGTGGCCCACGGCCTGATGGAGCAGCTCGTACCCCTGCTGGACGGAGAACCCCGATGACCACCCCTGACCGCGACTCCGTGGACGCCGTCGCCCGCGACCTGGCCCGCTTCGTGCGCCAGCAGCAGGAGGAGGGCCAGGAGTGGTACCTGGACGAGGGGGAGCCCGCGACGCCGGCGGTCGAGGCCGTCGCGGCGTCCGAGCCTGCGCAGGTCGCCGAGCCGGCGCCTGAACCGACTCCGGAGCCCGCTCCCGCACCGGATCCCGCGCCGGCCGCTACCCCGGCCCCGGCCGCCGCAACCACGTCAGAACCCGCCTCGACCGACGACGACGACAAGGCCCGACGCGAAGCCGCCTTCCAGGCCGTCTGCGACCGCTTCGTGGCCACGACCCTGGAGCAGATCTCAAAGTACCGGCAGGCTCCCGACGCCCCGACCGAGTCCGACATGTTCGCCCCCGGCGAGGACGCGCCCGCGCCCCTGGACCGCGAAGGCAAGATCGCCGCCCTGAACGAGCTGAACGACCAGGTGGCCGGCTGCGAAGCCTGCAAGCTCCACCCGACCCGCACCAACACGGTCTTCGGCGTGGGCGACCCCGACGCCGACCTCGTGTTCATCGGCGAGGCCCCCGGCCGCAACGAGGACGAGCAGGGCGAGCCCTTCGTGGGCCGCGCCGGCAAGCTGCTCACCGACATCCTCAAGGCCATCGGCTTCGCCCGCGAGGACGTGTTCATCTGCAACATCCTCAAGTGCCGTCCCCCCGAGAACCGCGACCCCGAGCCCGACGAGGTCCAGGCCTGCGAACCCTTCCTCAAGCGCCAGCTCGAGATCCTGCAGCCCAAGGTGATCTGCTGCCTCGGTCGCCACGCCGCCATGACCCTGCTGCAGACCAAGGCGTCGCTGCGGTCCATGCGCGAGTCGGTGCATTTCTATGAGGGCGTGCCGGTGCTGGCCACCTTCCATCCGGCGGCGCTGCTGCGCAATCCCAACTGGAAGCGCGACACGTGGGACGACGTGCGGAAGCTGCGGGCGCTGCATGATGCGTTGAAGGGCGTGGACTGACTCAACGCGGCTTCGACGCCACGATCACCGGAAACTCCATCCGCTCGTCGCATCCCGTGATGGGAGGATGAAAGGCCGGCGCCTCCAGCCCGGCTTCGGCCAGCAGGTCCACCAGTTCGTCGTCCGTCCATGCACGATGGCACTGGGAGAACCGCTGCAGCCGGCCCGTCTCCGCGTCCAGGATCCAGTGGTCGTTGATCTCGGAGCGCGACTCCTCGTCCCAGTGGTATTCCTGGAGCCAGAGCTGGGGACCGTCCCGGAAGACGGTGCCGTCCACGGCGCGCCACTCCTGGACGTCTTCCTTCAGGAAGATGTCCTCGGGCTGGTACTCGAGCACGCAGAGGCCGCCCGGTGCCAGGGAGCGGGCCAGGGCCGCGAGCACGGCGCGGGCGGCGTCCGGATCGAAGGCGTTGAACTCCCCGAACCACAGGGTCGCCACGTCGCAGGGGCCGATCTCGTCGAACACGGCGTCGTCCAGGGCGGTGACGTCGGCTTCGCGGAAGCGGCAGTCCAGGCCGTCGGCCTCGGCGGTCTCCACGGCGTGGCGTACGGCGGCGGGGCCGAAGTCCAGGCCGTAGGCGTCGTGGCCGCGGCGTGCGAGTTCGTGGCAGTAGAAGCCGGGGCCGCAGGTCAGGTCGAGCACGCGCAGGGGGGAGCGGCCGTCCAGGGAGACGGCGGCGATCTCCAGGAGCCAGTCCACGTGCTTGCGGATCACGTCGAAGCTGCGACTGGCCATGTGGGTGCCCTGGTCCAGGTGGACCGTCAGGAGCCGCTTGCTGAATTCGGGGTCGTTCCAGGGGATCTTGGAGCCGTCCCGCCAGGGGATGGCGGGACGATCCGCGACGGCGAGGCGGTGCCAGCTCTCCAGGAGTTTTCCACAATCGGTCATCCACAGTCTCCTCTCGGCGTCCGACGGGCCATCCCGTTGCCGGGGGCGAGGAGCCGTCGGGGAGGTCCGTTGCCCGGGGGCAGTCTTCCACAGCCGGAAGGGGTTGTCCACAAACGCTCCACCGGGGCATCCACAGGTATTTCATTCCCGCGGCAGGTGCCGTCTTGTCCGGCGACGGTCCCTCGGGCTAGGATAGCCGTTCCCCGTCCCCCGACCACGCCGGCCCAGGAAGGTCCTCCCTTGGAGCAGACCCTGCGACAGCCCGATTTCTCCGGTGGCCCCGCCAACCGCGTGCCGCCCCAGAACCTCGACGCCGAGCGCGCCATCCTGGGCGCCGTGATGCTCGACCGCGACGCCCTCGCGGTGGCCCTCGAGCACGTGGACACCGAGGACTTCTACCGCCGCGAACACCGCGACATCTTCGCGGTGATGTGCCGCATGTACGAGAACGACCAGGCCATCGACGGCATCACCCTCGCGGAGGAACTGGAGCGCGAGAAGCAGCTGGACCGCATCGGCGGCGCCGACTACCTGGCGAGCCTGCTGGGCACCACCGCCTCGGCTGCCAACGTGGCCTACCACGCGCGGATCGTGCGCGAGAAGTCCGTGCTGCGCCGGCTGATCACCACGTCCAACGAGATCGCCGCCGAAGCCATGGAAGGGGCCGACGAGACCGACACCATCCTCGACCAGGCCCAGACCAAGATCTACTCCATCGCCGAGACCCGTCAGACCCAGGCCTTCAGCGCCGTGAAGGACGTGGTGCCGGAGACCTTCAAGCGCATCGAGGAGGCGTTCCGCAACAAGAGCGACGTCACCGGCGTGCGCACCCACTTCCGCGACTTCGACCGCATGACCGCGGGCCTGCAGAAGTCGGACCTGCTGATCCTGGCGGCGCGGCCGTCCATGGGCAAGACCACCTTCGCCCTGAACATCGCCTACAACGTGGCGGTGAAGGAGGAGGTGCCGGTGGCCGTGTTCAGCCTGGAGATGGCCAAGGAACAGCTGGTCACGCGCATGCTCTGCTCCAGCGGCGGCTTCAACAACCACGACATCCGCAAGGGCGAGGTGAAGCCCGAGGAATGGCCCAAGCTCACCGAGGCCTGCGCGCGGCTGTCCAAGGCTCCCATCTTCATCGACGACACCAGCGGCATCTCCGTGCTGGAGATGAAGGCCAAGGCCCGGCGCCTCAAGCAGCAGCACGGCATCGGCCTGATCGTCATCGACTACATGCAGCTGATGACCGCGGCGTCCAAGTCCGAGAACCGCCAGCAGGAGATCTCGTTCATCAGCCGGAACCTCAAGGGCATGGCCAAGGACCTGGACGTGCCCGTGATCGCCCTGAGCCAGCTCTCCCGTGCGGTGGAGGCCCGCGGCGACCACAAGCCCATGCTCTCGGACCTGCGCGAGTCCGGCTCCATCGAGCAGGACGCCGACGTGGTGATGTTCATCTTCCGCGAGGAGTACTACAAGCCGGAGGACGAGTCGGTGAAGAACATGGCCACGGTCATCATCGGCAAGCAGCGTAACGGCCCCATCGGGCAGTTCGACCTGCACTTCCACAAGGCCTTCACCAGGTTCGGGGATCTGCAGCGCTAGCGCTGTTGCGTCGATAAGACATACAGAGGGCCCCGCGCCGATGCGCGGGGCCCTCGTCGATCCGGTGGGGGCGGCGGTCAGGTGGTGGCCACCACCCGGCGGCTCCGCGCCAGGGCCTCGGCCAGGTCGTCGCGGCGGTAGGGCTTCTGGATGAACGCCACGTCATGGCCCACGCGTTCGGCGATCTCGGTGCCGTGGTACCCGCTCGAGAGGATCACCGGCAGGTCCGGGTCCAGGTCGCGGATGCGTTCGAGGGCCTCGATGCCGTCCATGCGGGGCATGGTCACGTCCATGATCACGCAGTCCAGCGAGCCGGGGTTGTCGCGCACGTACTCCATGGCGTCCAGGCCGTCCACGGCCGTGGCCACTTCCAGGCCCAGGCTGTCGAGGAGCCGACGCCCGAGTCCCAGGACCGTCTCCTCGTCGTCCACCAGCAGGATCCGGCCTCCCGTGTCCACGGACGCAGCGGCGCAGCCCTTCGTCTCGAGGGTATTCAGGCGCGCCGTTCCAGGCGGCAGCAGGAGCGTGACGGTGGTGCCGTCGTCAGGGGCGGTGTCGATGGAGATGCGGCCGTCGTGACCGCGGATGATGCCCAGCACCGCCGCCATGCCCAGGCCGCGGCCCGTGAACTTGGTGGTGAAGAAGGGTTCGAAGAGGCGGGCCTTGGTGTCCTCGTCCATGCCGCAGCCCGTGTCCGTGACCTCGAGGCGCACGCAGGGGCCGAGCTTTTCGCCGCAGTCCATGCCGAAGTCGACGGAGCCGCCGCAAGGGCATGATACCTGGGTGCCGGTCCTGATCGTGATGACGCCCGGCTCGTCCCCGATGGCCTCGGACGCATTGGTCACCAGGTTCATGACCACCTGGCGCACCTGGGTCACGTCGGCGCGGACGGCGGGCAGGTCCTCGTCCAGCTCCAGCTTCACCTCGACCTTCTTGGAGATGACCGAGCCGAGCATGCGCACGATCTCGCGTACCTCGATGGAGAGGTCGATGTCCGCCACCTGGTAGCGGCCCTTGCCGGAGTAGGCGAGCATCTGGTTGCAGAGCCCGGCCGCGCGGCTGGCCGCCGACTCGATCTCGCCCAGGTTCTCCGTGGCGGGGCTGTCGTCGGGCAGGTCCAGGCGCGCCAGCTCGGCGTTGCCCAGGATGGCCATGAGGATGTTGTTGAAGTCGTGGGCGATGCCGCCGGCCATCATGCCCAGGCTCTCCAGTTTCTGGGCCTGCTGCATCTGCTGCTCCAGGCTGCGCGACTCGTTCTCGGCCTGCTTGCGGGCCGTGATGTCCAGGTGGGTGCCGGTCATGCGCATGGGCAGGCCGTTCTCGTCGCGGGAGGTCACGCAGCCGCGGTCCAGGACCCAGATCCAGTCGCCGCTCTTGCTGCGAAGCCTGTGTTCGGTCTCGTAGATGGGGGTCTCGTCCTCGAGGTGGGCGCGGAGGGTTTCCATGACGTGGTCGTAGTCCTCGGGATGGATCAGGCGCTTCCAGGCGTCCACCCGGGTGTCGATGTCCTCCATCTCGTAGCCCAGCATCCTCGCCCAGCGCTCGTTGAACACGCCGCGGCCCGTGGCCAGGTCCCAGTCCCACATGCCCAGGTCGGCGCCCTGGAGGGCCAGCTCCATGCGCTCTTCGCTCTCGCGGAGCATCTGGCCGATGGCCTCGCGATCGGTAACGTCCAGGACGATGCCGTTGTAGTGGGTGGGGAGGCCGTTGCGGTCGCGGGTGATGACGGTCCAGTCGTCGATCCAGTGGGTCCGGCCCTGGGGATCGATGATGCGGTAGTTCTGCACGAAGCGGTCGATGCCGTTCTCCGTGTTGTGGGCCACTTCGCGGCCCACGCGCTCGATGTCGTCGGGGTGGATGATGGTCGCGAAGGCGACTTCGCCGCTCAGGAACTCCCGGGCCGAGTAGCCCAGCTGCTCGACGTTCTCGCTCACGTACTCCACGGGCCACCCTTCGGCGGCCTTCCATTTGAAGACGATGCTCGGGCTGGTCTCGATGATGCGGTGCACCTCGAACCATTCCTGCTGCGCCCGCTTCTGCTCGGTGACGTCGTGGAGCGAGACCACTGCGCCGATGCGGTGTCCGTGGGGGTCGCTCATCGGGCGTCCGTTGACCAGCACCTGACGGGCCGGCAGGCCGGGAGGCGCGATGACCATTTCCGCATTCTCCACCTTCTCGCCCTTCCAGGCCCGGTACAGGGGGATGCGCTCGGTGGCCATGGGCGTGGTGCCGTCGGATTCGTAGAGGTCGTACTGCTCGCTCCAGTGCTCGCTGGAGACCGGCAGCTGGGGCAGGCCGTGCATCTCGGTGGTGGCGCGGTTGAACAGCGACAGCACGCCGTGTTCGTCGCACACGGCGACGCCGTCCTTGATGCTGTCGAGGACCGTCGACAGGAAGCGGCGTTCCTCTTCCAGGCGGCTCTCCACACGACGACGGGCGCGTCGTGCGCGCAACGCCGTCACGAGGACGCCGGCCGAGCCGAGGGCCAGCAGGATCAGATGGGCGAGATCCATCGCTGCTGCCTAGGCCGGCGCCTTTTCACCGATGAGCTGCTCGACGGCGTCGAGCAGGTCGGCCCGGTCGAAGGGCTTCATCAGGGACAAGGTCGCCCCCTGGCTGCGCGCCGACTCGAGGTACAGGTCCGCAGGGATCTGTCCGCCGCCGGAGATGGCGATGAACTTCAGGCCCGGCAGTTCCTTGTCCAGATCGGCGATCAGCTCGATGCCGTTCTTCTCGGGCAGCAGGATGTCGGTGATCACCAGGTGGAAGAACTCGCTGCGTACGGCCTCGATGGCCTCGCCGGCGTCGGCCACGCAGACGGCCTCGTAGCCGCCGTGCTCGAGGTAGCGTCCGATCACGTTGCGGACCTGGGCTTCGTCGTCGATCACGAGGATTCGTTTCATCATGGCTCCCGTGTGGGTCGTCGACAGCGGTCCGGCGGACTCCGGACGGCTCGCGACGATGACCGTTCATCAAGAACCGTATCGGCTGCGGGGGGAGGGGCTTGAGCCCGCAATCCGCACGTTGTCACCCGGTTCCGGGCGGGTTAACCTGCCCGCAGCCGGGGAGGTGGACGTGGACGGACCGCGCATCGTCGTCGTGAACACGAGCGCCAGCTGGGGGGGGACCGAACGGACCGCCCTGCTGCTGGCGCGCGGGTTCGTCGAGCGGGGGGCCCGGGTCCGCATCCTGTGGCGTCACGACGAGGTGGGGGAGCGGGTCGCCGACGCCGGACTGGAAGGCATACGCCTGCCCCGGGGAGGCGAGCTGGACCCGCGGCTGCTGTCGGCGTTGACCGGCCACGCCCGAGGCGCGGCGGCCCTGCTGGCCACCAAGCGCCGCGAGTACCTGCCCGCCGTGCTGGCCGCCCGGTTCGCGGGTACGTCCGCGGTGCTGCGGCTCGGCCTGCGTCACACGCCTTCCGCCGGGCTCAAGAGCCGCGTGGTATTCGGAATGGCACGACGCGTGATCGTGAACTCGCCCGAGGTGCGCGACGCCCTGCTGGCCTGCCCCCGCGTGAAGCCCGACCGCGTGACGATGATCCCCAACGGCGTGGATACCGACGCCTTCGCGCCGGGGGGCGATCGCTACTCCGTACGCCGCGAGTTCGGCATCCACGACAACGCTCCGCTGATCGCGACGGTGGGCGCCCTCACCGGCCAGAAACGCCACGATCTGCTGATCGACGCCCTCGCCACGTTGCTCCGTGATGACGTCCACGTCGTGATCGCGGGGGAGGGCGACCTGCGCCCGGTCCTCGAAGCCCGCATCGTCGAAAAAGGCCTCGCCGACCGCATTCATCTCGCCGGCTTCCGCCGCGACGTGCGGCCCGTGCTGGCCGCCGCCGACGTCTTCGCCCTGCCGTCGGAGAACGAGGGCATGGCCGGCGCCCTGCTCGAGGCCATGGCCTGCGGCCTGCCGGTGGTGGCCAGCGCCGCACCCGGCGTGGCCGACTGCGTGGAGGACGGCGGGAACGGCCGGATCGTGCCGGTGGGCGATGCGTCGGCCCTGGCCGGCGCCCTTGCGGAGCTCGTGGAACGTGACGATCGTCTGCAGGCCATGGGCGAGCGCTCCCGCGCCCTCGCCGTGGAACGTTTTCCGCTGGACCGCATGATCGACGCCACCCTGGAGCTGCTGACCCGATGACCCTGGCCCGCACCGCCGACCCCGTCCTGATCGACCTCGACCAGCCCAAGAGGGGCTACCGCCTGTTCATCACCTGCTGGCTTCATCGGGCCGCGGGCGAGACGCTGGTGGTCGATCCCGGTCCCGCCTCCACCATCGACCACCTGATCGGTAGGCTCCGCGACGAAGGCGTGGAGCGGCTGGACCGCATCGTCCTGACGCACATCCACCTGGATCACGGCGGCGGTGCCGGCCACCTGGCCGCGGCGTTCCCGGAGGCGCGGGTGGTCTGCCACGCGCCGTCGGCGAAGCACCTGATCGATCCCGCACGCCTGTGGGAGGGTTCCCTGAAGGTCCTGGGGGAGAACGCGACGCTCTTCGGCGAGCCCCTCCCGGTGGCGGCGGACCGCATCGACAAGCCTGCATCCCTGGAGACGTTGGGCATCAGGACCATCCCCACGCCCGGCCACGCTCCCCACCACCTGAGCTTCCTGCACGGCGACCTGCTCTTCGCCGGCGAGGCGGCGGGCATGACCTGCCCGGGCACCTCGTCGCCGTACATGCGCCCCGCCACGCCGCCGCGGTTCTTCCTGGACGTGGCCGAGGGGTCCCTGGACCGGTTGCTGGCCCTCGACCCCGCTCCCTCGCGGGCCGCGTTCGCCCATTACGGTCTCCACGACGACCCCATGCCGCTGCTGCGGGCGGCCCGCGTCCAGCTCGGCACCTGGGTGGAGGAGCTGGACGCCCTGTCGCAACCGGGCGAGCGCGTGAGGACGCCGGAGCTGCAGGAGCGTGCCCTGGCGCGACTCATGGAGGTCGACCCGTACTTCGCGCCCTTTGCCGAGCTGCCCGACGACATCCGCGACCGCGAGCTCGACTTCATCACCAACACCATCGACGGCATGCTGGGGTGGCTCGCGCTGCGCGACGCCGACTGAGCCCGTACGTCATCACGAAGAAGGCCCCGGCGGTGACGCCGGGGCCTTCTCATGCGTGGTCGGGCCGAGGATCAGAACGCCGTGACCGTTCCCGCCACCACCCGATTCGCCTCGTTCTCCAGGTCCCGGGTGAACTCCACCATGAGCCGCAGATTGCGGGCCATGGTGTAGGTACTGCCCAGGGTGAAGGTCTCGTAGTCGAGGGTGTCGTCGTCGGAGTCGACGCGGTTGTAGAGGGCGGTGAACCAGTGGGTGCCGAGGTCGCCGCCGGGGGCGAAGGTCGCCTCGACGATGGTGCCCTTTGTCTCGGCGTCGGGAATGCCGGCCACGGCGTCCGAGTCGGTCCGCAGCAGGTACTGACCGGCGATCTGGAGACGGCCGAGGTCCAGGGCGACGTCGGGGCCGACCCAGGTGATGTCGTTGGCGGTCGCGCCTGACGGGCCGAAGGTGTCACGCCCCTTGTAGCCGTAGAACCCCACCGACACGCTCTCGCCCAGCCCCTGGGTCATGCGCAGCCCCACGTTCTTGTGGTTGTCGTCGTCGAACTGCCGCTGCTCGTCCGCCTCGTGGATGCCGTTGCCGTTGGTGATCGTGGCCACGAAGTCCGTGCCGCTCGACTCGATCCCGTAGCCGAGCATCACGCCCCGGTCGTAGGTCAGGTCGGTGCCGGACATGCCGGGCTTCGACTTGTAGAGCAGGTAGTCCTCGAACGTGAGCCGCAGCTCGCGCTTCATCAGCGGATCGCTGGTCTGGAACTGGCCCACCGCCACGTCCAGGCCGGTGTCGAACACGTCGTCGAAGTGCAGGATGGCGTCCTCCACGCCGGCCACCTCGCCGCGCTCGGACATGTAGAAGTAGAAGTAGTAGCCCACGCCTTCGGCCAGGGGGCCGCCCGAGAGCAGCTTCAGGCCCCAGGGCGACTGCAGGTCGTATTCCACGTCCTTGGCGTCGCTCCACACGGCGTAGGCGTCGAAGCGGCCGGCCAGGGGGAAGTCCTTGTTGAGCTTCATCATGTCGTCGCCGGCGTTGACGTAGGCGCGGGCCGAGTCGTCCTCGGGGATGGTGAAGCCGTTGCCGGCGAACTCCTCGCCGAACTCCTTGAGGCGGGGGAAGGGCGCGTGGCAGGTGGTGCACGACACCTTCCAGCGGCGGGCGAAGGCGGGCACGGCGCCGGCCTCGTCGGGCAGCAGGGCCGCGACGGCGGTCAGCAGCAGCAGGGCGCAGACGATGCGTTTCATGGTCGCTCCTATTCGTAGACCTCGAACGACGTCGAGGCGGTGTTGATGACGACGGTCACGGTCTCGTCCTCGGGCACGCCGAGGAAATCGGCGACAGGCTGGATGAGCCGCTTGTAGTTCAGCACGGCGCGCACCTCGACCTTGCCCGGCGGCAGGTCGTCGGGGAGCTCCCAGGTGAACGACTCGATCTTGGTCTCGCGCGGTCCGATGCGGTAGTCGGGACCCAGCGAAGCCGTGTTCCACTGCTGGATGGTCATGCGGCCCTGGGGATCGAAGTAGGCCATGCGGAAGATGCGGTCGCCCACGGGCACGCCGTCCCGCTGTACGCCCGGGAAGTCCGGGTCGTCCAGGGCGATGCCCATGTCCTGGTAGGCCAGCACGTCCGCGGCGATGGTGGTCTCCTCGCCCTCGAACCCCTTGGGGTCCACCGGCAGGTGCCACTCGCGGCCGTCGGCGTCGACGGCGGTCACGTGGAGCCACATGATGCGGTCCTCCACCGAACCCGACGGGACCTTGTGCCCGCACTTCCCATTGAACAGCTGCACCTTGATCTGGGCGGTGCCGTCGTACTCCACCTCGGGCTCCATGGCGTGCATGCGCATCTCGATGGCGCCGCGCAGCTTGCCCTCGTCGTGGGCGCCGTGGAAGAGGTGCTGGGCCACCATGCCCTCCTCGGCCATCTTGGCGCTGCGGCCCCAGGCCTTGGGCATGTGGCAGTCCTGGCACTGGACACCCTGCTCGGCGTACGGACCCTCGGCCCACTCCAGGTGCGTGGACTTCACCCACACGCCGTAGGGGCTCATCTCGTTGTGGCAGGTGCCGCAGAAGTCGGCGGACTTCAGGAAGTCGTTCTCCACCGTGTCGTGGTGGGGCGATTCCAGGCCGGGCTTGGGCCCCTGCTTCAGACGGCCCGGTTCGCTGACCCAGTTGAAGTTGTGGGGCACCTCGCCCTCGAAGCCCGTGATGGTGTGGCAGAGGTCGCACGAGACGCCCTCCTCCGCCCGCGATCCCGAGCCGGGCCGCGGCGGCGGCACGTCGCCCGCCAGGAACGACAGGGGGGCGTGGCAGCCGTTGCAGCCGGCCTTCACGCCGGCCACTTTGGCGTCCTTCTCCGCGTGGGGGACGGCCAGTTCGAAGTACTCGATCTCGTCCCAGTGGTGGGTGAAGGCCTGGGCCATCATGGACTGGCTCCATTGCCGGTGGATGTCCACGTGGCAGGCGGCGCAGGCTTCGGGCTTCTCGTAGTCGTCGTAGGAACGGGTGCCGAGGGCGGCCTCGCCGGCGGGTGGGTCGGCGGTGGAAACGGCGGCCGCCGTCAGCATGACGGCGGTCATGATGATGCGGATCACATCGACCTCCTTGCGCGGATGCGCGGGTCGGGACGGGTCGGGGCTCACCGGCACGCTATCAGGATGATGAGGCGCCATCAACGCCTCAAGTTACTGGGAGATCGGGTGCAACCCCATGGGGGGAACCCCGTAACGACCGGGTGCCCAAGACCGGCGGGGGAGCCATGACGACCACGATCCACACGACCCAGAGCCCGATCCCGGGCGATCCCGACGACCTGCCCTGCTTCTGACCGGACGCAGGAACACCCGGCCCGCGACGGTGTTGCAGGCCCCTCGCGCGCCGGAACGCCACGTTCCCCGCCGCCGCCGCGACGCCGGCCCGTCGTGGTGGACACCCCCGGAGGCCGGCCTTATATTCGGCGGACCATGACCTCCATCATCGCCGGCATCGGGAGGGGAGCCCTCGACTCCCTGGCATCAGCCGGCCGCGGATCCGTCCTCCTGCTGGACATCCTGCGGCAGCTGCCCCACGTGTGGAAGATGCGGCGCGAGATCCTCGAACAGATGCACATCGTGGCCGTGGGCTCCCTGCCCCTGGTGCTGACCACGTCCATCTTCGTGGGCGCGGTGACCGCCGTGCAGGCCGTCTACCAGATGCAGGCCTACGTGCCCATGAAGTTCCTGGGTACCATCGTCTCCAAGTCGGTGATGATCGAGCTGGGGCCCGTGCTCGTGGCCCTGGTCGTGGGCGGCCGCCTCTGCGCCAACTACGCCGCCGAGCTGGGCACCATGAAGGTGACCGAGCAGATCGACGCCCTCGAGATGCTGGCCATCGATCCCATGCGCTACCTGGCGCTGCCGCGTTTCCTGGCCACGTTCCTGATGATCCCGGTGATCACGGTCTTCGCCGACGCCATCGCCATCATCAGCGGCTACGTGATCTCGGTGACCACCATGGACGTGACCATCAGCACGTTCATCGAGGGCCTGCGCATGTTCTTCGACGCCGCCGACCTGTTCAGCGGCATCATCAAGGCCTTCTTCTTCGGCGGCATCATCTCCCTGAGCGGCCTGTTCTTCGGGCTGAACACCAAGGGCGGCGCCGAGGGCGTGGGCAACGCCACCATGATGGCCGTGGTCGGCAGCTGCCTGAGCGTGCTGGTGGCCGACTACTTCCTCGCGACGATCCTCTTCCAGGTGGTCTTCGACAAGTGAGCGACGCCGTGACGACCGACGGGCGCGACCTGCCCCTGCCCGACTTCCGCGTGGACGACCCGTCCTCGCGCGAGGGCATCGTGCTGCAGGGCGTGACCAAGTCGTTCCAGGGGCGCAAGGTGCTCGACGACCTCCACTTCACCATCGACCGCGGCGAGACCGTGGTGGTGATCGGCCGCAGCGGCGAGGGCAAGTCGGTCATGCTCAAGCACATCGTCCGGCTGCTGGAGCCCGACGCCGGATCGGTGTGGATCGACGGCGAGGAGATCACGGGCATGCCCAAGGACCGCCTCTTCGAGGTGCGCAAGCGCTTCGGGATGCTGTTCCAGGGGGCGGCCCTCTTCGACTCCATGACCATCTGCGAGAACGTGGCCCTGGGCCTGGTGGAGCACTCGGGCATGACCCCCGACGAGATCCGCGGCCGGGCCTGCGACTGCCTGGCCATGGTGGGGCTGCAGCACGCCGAGAACAAGCTGCCGTCGGAGCTGTCGGGCGGCATGAAGAAGCGCGCGGGCCTGGCCCGGGCCATCGCCATGCGCCCCGACTACATCCTTTACGACGAGCCCACCACGGGCCTCGACCCCATCACATCCGACGCCATCAACGACCTGATCCTGAAGCTCCAGGACGAGCTGGGCGTGACGTCCATCGTCGTGACCCACGACATGGCCAGCGCCTTCAAGGTGGCCGACCGCATGGCCATGCTCAGCGAGGGCCGCATCATCTACGCCGGGACCGTGGACCACGTCCGCCGGACGGGCCACCCGGTCATCCGCCAGTTCATCGAGGGCAGCGCCCAGGGACCGCTCAGCGTGTTCTAGGCCGCCCGGGGAGGAAGCATGAGCCGCAAGAAGGAGATCCAGGTGGGCGTGACGGTGATCGTCTCGCTCGGCATCCTGATCTGGGGGCTGCTCTGGTTCAAGCAGGTCAGCTTCTCGGGCACGGTGCACAGCTACCAGGTGGACTTCCCCAGCGTGGGCGGGCTGCAGAGCCGCGACCGCGTGCAGGTGCAGGGCATCCGCATGGGCGCGGTGGAGGACTTCGAGATCGTCGACGGCATGGTGCGCGTCAGCTTCCACGTGCGCGAGGAGACGCCCCTGACCGAGGACGCCGTGGTCAACCTGACGAGCATGGGCATCGTGGGCGAGATGCTGGTGGAGATCACCCAGGGCACCGGCCCCGTCGCCCCCGACGGCCACGTGTTCGAGGGCGCGGTCATGAAGGACATGAACGCCATGATGAACGAGGGCGCCGAGACCCTCGCCGACGCCCGCGAACTCACCCGCGAGCTGACGGCGTTCATGATGCAGCTCAAGGAGGGCGACCGCCTCGAGCGCACCCTCGACGGCACCGCCGCCGCCGCCGTCACCCTGGCCGAGACCACCGAGGAGCTGGCCCCCGACCTGAAGGCCCTCGTGGCGGAGCTGCGCGAGACCACGCAGGCCGTCCACGGCGCCGTCGCAGGCCCCGACAGCCTGCTGTCCGGCACCCTGGAGGGAGCGGGCGTCGCCCTGGCCCGCGTCGATTCCCTGACCACGCTGCTGACCCGCACCACCGTGACCCTGGCCGCCGTCGTGGAGCGGCTCGAGGCCGGCGAGGGTTCCGCAGGGCGCTTGTTGAAAGACGATTCCTTGTATGAGGAGGCCGAAGAGACCATCCTTATGGTCCAGGACCTCATCGCGGACATCAAGGCGAGGCCCAAGCGCTACTTCCACGTCGAGCTGTTCTGATTCAAGGACCCGGACGACCGCACGTCCACCGGAGGAGATCGAGATGACCGATGCCAGGACCGAGAGCATGATCCAGGCCGTCAAGGACGCCATCATGACCGAGATCAAGGGGCAGCAGCTCTACTCGCACGCCGCCTCGACCACCGAGGACCCGTCGGCCAAGGCCATGTTCGAGGCCCTCGCCAAGGACGAGGACGAGCACGTGGCCCTGCTGCAGGCCCAGTACGAGAGCCTGCTCGAGAGCGGGAAGATCGACCTCTCCAAGGTGAATCCCGCCGAGGTGGACCACGGCGCCGGCCACGTCATCGACGACCAGTTCCGCAAGTCCATCAAGCGCGGCACCTTCGAGATGGCCGTCATCGGCATCGGCTGCGACCTGGAGAACAAGGCCATCACCTACTACAAGACCGAGGCCGACAAGACCGACGACGCCGACCTCAAGCAGCTCTTCACCTGGCTGGCCGAGTGGGAGGTGGGGCACCTCGAGCATCTGATGGAGCTCGAGAAGATGCTTCAGGACGACTACTGGGCGGATCAGGGGTTCTCGCCGATGTAGGCGCGGGGTCTGATGGACGCGCCTTCGGGGGACGGCGGCCCGGCACATCGTGTGCCGGGCCGCCTCGCGTTCCGGGGCCTTCCGCCCTCCATGGCTCCAGGCCCCTCCTCGACGCCCCCGAAGGCGCGTCCATCAGACCCCGCGCTCATCGCCGAGATCACCTGACCCGGAACGGGGGGATCATGAACCTCTGCGGTGGTTGGCTCAGGGATCGGTGAAGGGGGCCCTCACGAGGGCGTCGTGCAGGGGGAGCGGAGCCAAGGATGGCGGAGCCCCCGGAACGCGAGGCGGGGCGGCACAGGAAGTGCCGCCCCGCCGTCCCTCGTGAGGGCCCCCTTCATCGATCCCTGAGCCCTACCTCCAGAGGTTCTTGACCTAGTTGATGTAGCCGAGGGACTCGAGCTGGCGGCGGATCTCGTCGCTCACGGCCGGGTCCACCTCGCCGTCGTCGGTGGCGACGGGGCTCAGGGCCATGTACGTGTCGATCCGGTTGGCCTCGAGGTGCTCCACGGCGGCGCGGCCGAGGTCGGTCAGGGCGTCGGGCAGCACGCGGCCGGGCATGTCGGTGCCGGCGGGCAGGCCGAGCATGGCCAGGATGGTGGGGGACACGTCGTAGAGGTGGAGGGAGTCGAAGCGGGCGCCGGCCTCGTACAGGGGACTGCGGATGAGACAGATGCCCCACTTGCTGTGCTCGTGGGTGCCCTTGCGGCCGTTCTTGCGGGGACCCCAGAAGCCGTGGTCCGAGAGGATCATCGTGGGGTGGTCGGCGGGGAACCAGGAGAGGACCTCGCCGGTGAGCTCGTCGGAGAACTCGTAGTAGCGCTCCACCACGTGGGCGAAGATCTCGCGTTCGCGGTCGGGGATGTGGCGGGTGGTCTTGTCGGGCTCCATGTACTGCCAGAACCGGTGGCTGATCATGTCCGGTCCGCGCAGGTAGAAGAAGGTGATGTCGGTGGGGTGGTCGGCCACCAGGCCCTTGGCCGTCTCGAAGTAGCCCAGGTCCGCGGCGTAGATCTGGCGCAGGTCGTCCATCTCGCGGGGGAACGATTCCACGGCCACGTCGAGGGTGCCCTCGGGCAGGAAGCGGGCGAGGGCGCTCCAGTCCAGCTCCTCGGGGTTCACCGAGAGGGCGAGCACGTCGGCGGTCAGGCTGTCGGGGGTCACCAGGCGGTCGGCGGTGCGGTCGCGGCCGTGGCCGTAGGGCAGGAAGTCGCTGACCATGATGCCGTCGATGTCGCGGGCGGGGTGCGTGGACCACATGCCCAGCAGGGAGGTGCTCAGGCCCGAGGCGCCGGCGATATCCCAGAGGGCGGGGGCGCGCCAGTCGGCGGCGCCCACGATGGCCTGCTCGTCGCCCTTGACGAACCCGCCGATGCCGTGGACGTCGGGGCGCACGCCCGTGCACAGGCTGGCCCAGAGGATCGGCGACTTGGTCAGGGGCACCAGGGTCTCCATGCGGCCCGAGGCCGACTGCTCGCGGAACGCAGCCAGGTGGGGGAGGCGGCCCTCGTCGATCATGGGGCCCAGCAGGGACCAGTCCGCCGAGTCGATGCCGATGATCAGGAGCTCGCGGGGTCCGGCGTCGACGGCGTCGTCGCCGCCGCCGCATCCGGCGAGGAGGGGCAGGGCGCACAGGGCTGCGAGCAGGATCGATCGGACCACGTCGGACCTCCGGTTGGGGACGCATCGATGATAACGGCGTTTCCGCGGCGCGGCAAACGGGACGACGGGCGGATCAGGCGGCGCCCAGGCGCTGCAGCAGGCGTCCGAACCATCCGCCCCGGCGCCGACGGGCCAGGCGCAGGGCCTCGCGAATGTCCCCGATCACGGCCTCGGTGGCCTCGGCGCCCCGCTGGCGGCACTCGTCGGCCATCAGGAAGTCCGCCCAGTGGAACTCCGACACGTCGGGGCGGATCACCACGTCGGCCCGCTCCATGATGAAGGCGTTGAGGCGCTCGCGGGCCAGGGCGTCGCTGCGCAGCATCATGTCCAGGCCGGTTCGGTACTCGGGCTTGGCCGACTCGAATCCGGGGATGTCCACGGCCACCACCACGTCGGCGCCCATGTCGCGGCAGGTGTTCAGGGGCACGCGGAAGGGGCCGCCGCCGTCGATCACCAGCAGGCCGTCCTTGTCCAGGGGCGGAAAGACGCCGGGGATGGCGGCGCTTCCGTAGATCCCGTCGATCAGGTTCCCCTCCCGGAACACCACCCGCTCGCCCCCGATCAGGTCGATGCCCACCGCGGCGAAGGGCAGGCGCAGCTCGGCGAAGTCCCGGGCGGCGTACAGCTTCTCGAGAGGGTGGCGCAGCTTGTCGGCGTCCACGAGGGACGGTCGCGTGACCGTGCGCAGCTGCATGAACTTGCGGTTGAGGGTGGTGAACAGGCTCTGGATGCGGCCCTGCTCCATGTCCGAAGCGGACCCTTTGCCGATGAAGGGCGCCCAGGTGTCCAGGAACTCCGGGTCCTCCACGAACGACGACAGCCGTCGCCATGTCTCGTCGGCTCGGGGGTCCTCGGCGTAGAGGCCGCCGATGATGGCGCCCATGCTCGTTCCGGTCACCACGTCGGGGGCCAGCCCCTCACGCTGCAACGCTTCGAGCACGCCCACGTGGGCCACGCCGCGCGCGCCGCCGCTGCCCAGGGCCAGTCCCAACCTGATCGAGTCGCTCATGGTGCACCTCCGTTCCCGATTCTAGACCCCGGGCACTTCGCGTCAACTCCCCGGCGGCTCTTCGTGCTAGAATGAGCGGACACCCCGCTGCAACCCCGGAGGTCCCCGATGCGCGCGTCCGCCGCCCTGCTGTTCGTCCTGTTGCTCCTGCCCGCCATCGCCGCGGCCGCCGACGACCCCGTTTCGCCGGCCTTGGCCACGGCCCTCTCGGAGCCGTCCTCGCCCGCCCGCACCGCCGACGGCACCTACGCCGTCTGGGTCCGTTTCGCGGACAAGGGGCTCGCCGGCAAGGCCCTCGAGCAGGCGCTGGACGACGCCGAGGCCGCCCTCAACGACCGCTCGCAGCGCCGCCGCGCCAAGTCGGCCACGGCCCGCTCCGGTCGTCTGGTGGACGTCACGGACCTGAACCTGCACCGCCCCTACGTGGACGGCGTGGCCGCCACCGGCGCCTCGCTGCGCCGCGAGAGCCGCTGGCTCAACGCCGCCAGCTTCGACGCCACCGCGGAACAGATCCGCGCCATGGCGGAGCTGCCCTTCGTGGCGGGCCTGGACCTGGTGCGCCACTCGCGTCGTCCCGATCCCGTGGTCGAGTCGGCGCCCGAGCCCGTCGATCCCGACAAGGCCTCCCGCTGGACCCTCGACTACGGCGGCAGCCTGGCCGAACTGGAGCAGATCAACGTGCCTGCCGTGCACGAAGAGGGTTGGAACGGCCAGGGCGTGCTGATCGGCATGCTCGACAGCGGCTTCATCACCGTCCACGAGGCCCTGTCGTCCCTGAACATCGTGGACGCCTGGGACTTCGTGAACGACGACGGCATCGTGGAGAACGAGGTCGGCGATCCGTCCGACGCCCACAACCACGGCACCATGACCCTCTCGACGGTGGGCGGGTACATGCCCGGCGCCCACATCGCTCCCGCTTTCGGCGCCTCCTTCGTGCTCGCGAAGACCGAGGACACCGGCGACGAGCAGCCCGTGGAGGAGGACAACTGGGTGGCGGGCATCGAGTGGCTCGACACCTTCGGCATCGACGTGGCCAGCAGCTCCCTGGGCTACCTGGACTGGTACGTGTTCGCCGACATGGACGGCAACACCGCCCCCTGCACCATCGCCGCCGACCTGGCCGTGGCAAAGGGCATCGTGGTGGTGAACTCCGCCGGCAACGAGCGCGGCAGTTCCTGGGACCACATCATCGCGCCCGCCGACGGCGACAGCGTGATCGCCACCGCCGCAGTGACCAGCACCGGCGCCCTCTCGTACTTCTCGTCCCCCGGCCCCTCGGCCGACGGCCGCATCAAGCCCGACGTGGCCGCCCGCGGCTCGGGCAACCACGTGGCCAGCCCTTCGGACCCGAACTCCTACAGCTCGGTGTCCGGCACCTCGTTCTCCTGCCCGCTGACCTCCGGCGTGGCCGCCCTGGTGCTGTCGCGCAACCCGCAGCTCACGCCCATGCAGGTGCGCGAGGCGTTGCGGCAGACGGCGTCGCAGCCCGCCGCCCCGGACAACGACTTCGGCTGGGGCCTGCTGGACGCCTGGGCCGCCGTCCACTACTTCGGCGCGACCATCGCCCACGACGGCCTCGGCGACACCGAGGATGTCGTCGGCCCCTACACCGTGACCGCCGCCATCACCGACCGCGAGGCCCTCGACCCTGCCGCCCTGCTCCTGCACTGGCGCGTGGACGGCGGCCCGTGGCAGCAGACGGCCCTCGCCTCGGCCGGCGGCGATCTCTGGACCGCCGACATCCCCGGCCAGGCCGCCGGCGCCGACGTCGACTACTGGCTCGAGGCCGGCGACGTGCTGGGCATCGTCTCGGCCCTGCCCGCCGACGCTCCGACAACGGCCTTCACCTTCCACGTGGGCCCCGACGTCACCGCTCCGTCCCTGGCTCACGCCGCCCTGGGCAATCAGCCCCTGCTGACCTGGCCGCCGGTGGTGCAGGCCACGGCGTCCGACAACATCGGCCTGGCCGGCGTGGACGTGGAGTGGAGCCTGAACGGCACGCCTCAGGCACCCTTCGCCCTCACCCAGGGCATCGGCGACCTGTGGTCCGCCCCCTTCAACCTGGACGCCTCGTCGGTGGCCATCGGCGACATGGTGAGCTACACCGTCACCGCCACGGACCTGGCGGCCGTCCCCAACGCGACGGTCTCCGGGCCCCACGCCTTCGACGTGATCGATGCCCTGGGCGTGGTGCTGCTGGTGGACGACACCGGCGCCAAGTCCCTGGGCGACGTGAAGGTCGGCCTCGACAAGATTCCGCTCGCGCCCCAGGAGTCGAAGGCCAAGACCTCCGCCACCGACATGGCCCGCTGGCTCACCGAAGCCGGCTACGTGGTGACCGAGCAGTCCTGGGCGGCCTTCACCGCCGCCGATCTGGCCGGGAAGCAGGCCCTGATCCTTTCGAGCGGCTCCAACACCGCGCCGGTGGCCGACGCCGCCCAGCGCGACGTCGTGATCGCCTGGGTCCAGGGCGGCGGCAAGGTGCTGGTCGAGGGCGGCGAGGTGGGCTACGACGCCCTCAGCTCCCCCGGATACCCGGACTTCGCGGCCCAGGTGCTCCACGCCGACGACTGGCGCGGCGACAGCGCCGGCGACCTGCAGGCCGTGGCGGCCCAGGCCGGCCACCCGCTGCTGAACTCGCCCCACGCGCTGCCCGCGACCGTCGGCATCACGTACTCCGCCTACGGCGACGAGGACGCCCTCGACCCCGCCGCCGGCGCCGTCACGGTCATGGAGACCGCCACCTACTCCGGGGCCGCCGGCCTGCTGGCCTACGACGACAACCTCGCCCCCCAGGCGGGCCAGGTCGTGATGATGGCCTTCAACGTGGCCGCCGTCACCGACACCGTGGTCGCACGGCAGATGACCGAGAACGCCGTGGGTTGGCTGCTGGCCTCGGAGGGCGCGCCCACCTCGGCCCTGTCGGGAACGGTGTGGGGCGTGTCGGGCGACGTGATCATGCCCCTGCCCGGCGCCGTGGTGACCCTGGCCACGGGCCAGGCCGACACCTCGGGCGTCGACGGTTCCTGGAGCATCGCCGGCCTCTACGCCGGCACGTACCGGGCCACCTGCACCGCCGTCGACTTCGCCACGACCGTGATGGACGTGACGGTGGGCGAGGGCGAGACCCTCACGGGCGTCGATTTCGACATGCTGCCCGCCTACTTCTACGACGCTCCCTGGGTCGGTCCCGTCGCCATCCCCGACAACGACCCCGTCGGCGTGACCACCACCGTGGACGTGACCGCCCCCGGCACCATCGCCGAGGTGACGCTCACCATCGACCTGCGGCACACCTGGATCGGCGACCTCGTGGTGGAGCTGACGTCGCCCACGGGCACCGTCGTGCGCCTGCACGACCGCAGCGGCAGCTCGGCCGACGACATCGTGGGCACCTGGGACACCACCCTCACGGTGGACGGACCCGGCTCCCTGGCCGACTTCCTCGGGGAGACCGCCGTCGGCACCTGGACGCTGTTCGTCAGCGACAACGTCGGGTCGGACACCGGCACCATCGAGTCGTTCACGCTCCACGTGGTCACGTCGTACGTGGACACCGGCGTGGACGACGGGCCGCCGCTGCTGACCGCCCTCGGCCCCGCGGCTCCCAACCCGTTCAACCCGCGCACGGAGATCCGCTTCTCCCTGGCCGCCCCGGCCACCCCGCGCCTCGACGTGTTCGACCTGAAGGGCCGTCTGGTCCGGTCCCTGCTGAGGGACCAGGCCATGCAGCCGGGCGCCCACGCGGTGATCTGGAACGGTCGCAGCGACGCCGGCCGCGAGGTGGCCAGCGGGGTGTACCTGGTGCGGATGCGGGCGGAGGGGCTGGTGTTCGAGAGGAAGATCACATTAACCCGATAGGCGAGTACATCAGTCCGGATGTTGTTGGAAATGGAGTTGAAGTCGTTTCTGCGATTCAGTACTGGACTTGCCTGCCTTTTTCCGACATCTCAAAACGACTACAATCGTGTAGTCCGG
>CAYFKR010000029.1:10654-26502 GCA_964343835.1 uncultured Fibrobacteraceae bacterium | reverse complement strand
CACAACCCGCGGCAGGGCTACGTGTTCAAGGACTACTCCATCGTCCGCGACGGCCGCTACGCCTTCAAGGCGGGCGGCGACTGGCTGCCCGTGCCCGCCGCCGTGGCCGAGTGCCTGCGCAAGATCGAGGCCGACCACGAGCGCGCCCCGCTGTGCTTCGAGGTGCGCAAGAAGAAGGCGGCCGCCAAGAAGGCGGAGCCCGCCGCCACCCCCGAGGCCACCGACGCCGGCGACGGCGCCCCGGTGGTGAACGAGGTGGAGGATCTGGCGCCCGCCGCCACGCCGAAGCCGCGCAGCCGCAGCCGCAGCCGGCGCAAGTGAGCCCGCGCCGGGCCTGACCCGGCGCGCCCTACCTTCCTCCGTCCCTGCCCTGGAGGTGCACCGTGGCCGACGAGCCGCTTGCGGGTGTTGAACCCGTGACCGAGGGGCAGGTGGTGACCACCGACTTCCGCACTGCCGGCTTCCTCCAAGCGCGCGGCGTGCCCTTCGTGGGCGCGACCCGCCGCGACGGGCACGTGGTGTTCACCTTCGCGGGTGACGCCGCGCAGCTGCAGCAGCTGGTGGGCACCTACCCCGACAGCCCCGAGGCGCGCTACGACACCGCCTGCCGGGCGATGAACGGCCTGCTGCGGGGCCTGGGCCGGACCCGCCGGCGCGCCCGCTAGAGGGCTGCGTCGGCGCCCTACCTGGGCGCGGGGCTCGACCCGCCACCCTCTGCCCCATAGAATCGGGGGCGTGATCACCACCGGAACCATCCTCGCGGCGCTCCTGGCTGGCTACGGCTTCGCCTTCGGTGTGCAGCACAAGCTCGGTCGCGTGCTGCGGGCCGCGGGCCTGCCGACGCGCGAAGACGCGCTCGCGGACAACGCCGAGCCGAGGCGCTACACCGCGCTGCAGCGGTGGGCCGGCGCGGGCCTGGGCTGCGCCTACTGCGTCGGGTTCTGGAGCGGCGTGGTGGTGTTCCTGCTGCTGTGGGCAGCGGGGGCCGTGGGTGGCGCGGGGGCCTGGGCGTGGTGCCCGATCCTGGCGCTGGCCGTGGCGGCGTTCTCCTACCTCGCTGATGAGGTGGGCAAGCTGGCGGAGCGTAGCTGATGCCTGTGACGATGGAGCTAGGCCAGTCCTCGGACTGCGCGACCCCCGTGCTGGACATCCTGACGAGCGCCGTGGGCGAGCCCGTGGACGTGGCCGTGCTGGAGTTCGCGATCTACGACCTGTCCACCCCCGACAAGGAGGCGGTCCCGGTCAAGGTCCACCCCCTCGTGGGCGACCGGGAGGCGGTGTCGCTGGACCCCTGCCCCGCGGGCGGCCGCCTGGACCTGGGCCACTACGTCGCGCCCTGGGCCGTGCCGGGCGACGCCGCGCTGGGCCGCCACGAGATCCGCTGGTGGTTCAAGTTCGACGCCGGTGGGCAGGAGTTCGCCTGGACCGAAGAGGTGCAGATCGTCGCCGAGATCGAGGTGGCCGCGGGCGGGGAGCGCCGCTACTGCACCGTCCAGCAGGTGCGCGACGAGGGGGTGACCGAGGCGGTCGCCAGCGACGCCCGGATCGAGGCACTGGCGGCGAACGCCACGATGCAGATCGACACCTACTGCCGCTGGTGGTTCGACCCCCGGCTGCTGACCCTGCGCCTCCACGGCAACGGGCGACAGGTGCTCCCCTTGCCCGCCCCGGCGCTGCGCGTGGACGCCGTCGATGACTACGGCGAGACCGTCGACCCCGCCGACCTCCAGCACCTCGGCGCCGAGCCGTGGCCTGCTGGCCTGCCCTACGACCCCGAGGGGCCTGCCCTGGGCTACACCGAGGCGGGCGGCTACAGCTGGACGCCGGGCCGGCAGACGGTGACCGTGGTGGGCGTGTTCGGGCGCACCGAGGCGGACGGCTCCGCCCTGGGCCGGGTGCCGCTGGAGATCCAGCGGGCGTGCGCCCTGATGGTGGTCCGGGCGATCGACCCCGCCGTGGAGCGCCTGGGCGCCCCCGACGCCAGCCGACTGATCAGCCTGCGCACGCGGTCGCAGTCGGCCGCCTGGGCGGCGCTGCGGGCCAGCGAGGCGCCCTTGACGGGCATCCCCGAGATCGACGACGTGCTGCTGCGCTACCGGCGGCCGATGGAAGGCACGGGGGTGTAGCGTGCGAGGACGCCTGATCATGCACTTCCAGGCGGAGATCTACCGCCTGGACGCCACCGCGATCGACGCGGTGGACCCGCCCGGCGACGCCGCCGCGGGCTTCGACCCGGTGTTCAGGGAGCCGCGGGCCGAGGTGGTGGACGGCGCGCCGGTCGCGATCCGCCGCGAGCTTCCCGCGCTGCTGCTGCCGGTGCAGGTCGAGGACGACACCTTCGAGGCGATGGCGATGCACGAGGCGGGCGACGACCCGCGATCGCAGATGACCCTCACCTTCCACGCGAAGGATCTGGAGCGGGCCGGGCTGATCGACGCCGACGGGGTGATCGGCCTGCGCCCTGGCGACCGCCTGGGCGCGATCCGCTCATCGCGGGGCGTCCTCGTCCAGCAGATCCGCAACCCGCCGGGCCTGTTCTTCGACAGCGTGACCCCGAGCGGGTGGGGCCTGTCCTTGACCCGGGCGACGCGGAACCTCGTGGTGGTGAAGCTGACCGCGAAGGCGAGCACCAGCCGGGCCCGGACCTGACCGATGGCGACGGTGAAGAAGGTGGGCTCGTGGGATCTGGCGCGGGCGCTGGTGAACAAGGGCACCCCCGACCGCCTGCGCGCGGCGACCCTGATGGCGCTGCGGCAGGAGGGACACGCGCTCCGCGGGCGGATCGTGAAGGGGTTCCGCGAGCAGAACGGCGGCGGGAAGAAGTGGCAGGAGCCGTCCGAGCTTACCCTTGCCCGCCGCCGCCTCGACGGCTTTCGAGGACGGAAGGCGCTGCTGCGCCGGGCCGACCTGCGCAACGCGATCTCGGTCGAGGTGGTAGAGTCGAAGCTGGAAGTGTTCATCGGGGTCCCCCGCAAGGCGCGGGCGAAGCATCGCGACCCCGGAGCGAAGGGTGATCTGGTGGACGTGGCGAAGATCCACGAGTTCGGGGCTGGCCCCTACGCGATCCGCATCACGGAGCCGATGCGGAAGTTCCTGGGGAAGCTCTACCGCGAAGCCGGCACCACCGGCCGTCGCGGCTCCGGTGGGGGCGGCGCGGGCGTCGTGGTGATCACTATCCCGGCGCGCCCCTTCCTGGGCCCTGCCTTCGCGAAGCACAAGATCGGCATCGGCAACCGCTTCCTCCTGCGCGTGGCGCAGGGGCTCGGGTGGGCGCCGAAGGGGCGGTTCTGATGGCGGTGCCGACGATCACCCTGATCGACCCGGGCGAGGGCGAGATCCGAGGCGGCGCGCTGGTGCGGATCACCGGCACCGGCTTCGCGGACTACGTGGAGGTGGCGTTCGGGGCGCAGGCGGGCCTCGTCGCGCGCTCCGGGGTGCTGCCGGGTGGTGGCGATGCCTTCGTGGACCTGCTGCTGCCAGAGGGGCCGGACGTGCCCGTGGGGGCCGAGGCGCCCGACCCGGTCGACGTGGTGCTGCGCAACCTCGACGCCGAGGGCGACCCGGTGCCGGGCGAGGCGGTGACCGCCGCCGCGGCGTTCCAGTGGCGCCGCCTGGACCTGCTGAACGACTCCCCGATGGTGCGGCTGGCGAAGGCGATCGTGCTGTCCTTGCGCCGCGGCGTGCTGGAGGCGACCGAGATCGCCACCGCCGTCGAATACGAGGACGATGATGGGGCGGTGCGGCTGACCACCGTCGCCAAGACCCCCTCGCTGGTGCTGGCCGGGCCGACCGCGACCCGCAACAACTTCCTCCGCCGGCTGGCGTACCGCACCGAAGCGCTCCCGAACGGCGACGTCCGGGTGCGTGGCCCGAGCCTCACCTATGACCTCGAATGGGTGCTCAACGTCTACACCCGCACGAATCTCCAGCGGTTCCAGCTGGCAGGGGCGTGTGTCGGATGGTTGCGGGCGCATCCCTGGATCTCTATGCTCACCGATGAAGGCGACCCGGACAGCGGGCTCTCCCGGTGGCGCATTGAGCCGGGAGAGGTCAAGCTGCCGCCCGGTGCGCCTGCTGGCGTTTGGAGTGCGACCGTGGACTTCACCGTGAAGGGCTTCGATCTGGACGCAGGTCTTCCGGTCGGCCGTGCGCGGGCTGTCACCGAAACCCTACTGACCGACGAGCCCATGTAAGGGGGAGCCACGATGTCGGACCTGAGCCCCAACATCACGTTCAGCGAAGAGCCGCCGGCGATCGTGTCGATCGGTGGCGTGCCCACCGCCGTCGCGGGCGTCGTGGGCGTCACCGAGCGCGGGCCGATCGGCGTGCCCACCCTCTGCAACTCGTGGGATGACTACGAGCGGCACTTCGGCGGGCTGCTGGCCGCGCCCCACTACCTGCCGCTGGCGATCAAGACGTTCTTCGAGAACGGCGGGACGGCGCTCTACGTGGTGCGGACGGTGCACTACGTGGACGTCAGCGACCCGGCGACCGCCACCGCCGTCCGCAACTCGGGCACCCTGAACGCGGGCGCCGGTGCGGCCGCCGCGGTGCAGGTGGGCGGCGCGGGCCCCTTCAACCTCGCGGACGGCGACCAGCTGGTGCTCGCGGTGGACGGGGGCGGCGACAACTTCGTCACCTTCAACGGCAGCGCCGCCTCGCTGCGGACGGCGCTGATGGGCCCGTTCGATCTGGAGGACGGCTGGACCCTGCTGTTCACCGTGGACGGCGGCGAGCAGCAGACCGTCACCTTCGACGCCCTGGACGTGGGCAACATCGACGCCGTCACGGGCGCCGAGGTGGTCGAGCAGATCAACAAGCAAGCCACCGGCTGCCGGGCCTTCCTCGACTTCACGAGCGAGGTGGTGATCGAGAGCGACACGAAGGGCACCGCGTCCTCGGTCGTGATCGACGGCGGCACCGCCGCGGCGACCCTGAACTTCGCGGCGCATCTGGTGGCCGGCGGCAACGTGGCCGACATCGACGCCGTGACCGCCGACGAGGTGAAGGCGGCGATCGACCTGCTGGCGCTGGGCAGCATCACGGTCACCACCCCCGGCGCGGGCGTGACCCTGACCACCGTCCCCACCGGGCTCGCCTCCAGCATCGAGATCCGGCTGGGCACCGCCGCCGCCCTGGGCTTCACCGAGGGCGTCGAGACCGGCAGCGACGACGCGGCCGCCCCGGCGCTGGTGGTGGACGACCTGTACCCCGGCGCGCCGACGGGCCTGACCGCGCAGGTGGCCGCCGCCACGAACGGCGAGGCCGGCGAGTTCGACCTGCTGGTGCTCCGCGAGGGCGCGGTGGTGGAGAGCTTCGCCAACGTGTCGATGACCCCGGCGCACGACCGCTACGTGGAGACCGTGGTGGCGGGCGCCAGCCGGTTCATCCGGGCCACCGACCAGGGGCTCCTCGGCAACCCGCGCCCCACCGACGGCACGGCCGCGCTCGTGGGCGGCGACGACGGCCTGACCGACCTCGCCGACGTGGACTTCATCGGCGCCAGCGCCGACGCCGGCCGCACCGGGCTCCGCGCCCTGGACACGGTCCTCGACCTGTCGCTGCTGCTGTGCGCCGGCCGGGCGACCGCCGGCTACGCGGCCGCCCTGAACGCCTACGCCGAGACCACCCGCAACGGGCGGGTGTTCGTGGTGCACGACACCCCCGGCGGGCTGACCGTCGAAGGCGCGCGCACCTACGTCAAGACCACCGCCAGCCTCAAGGGCTCGTCGGAGTACGGCGGCGTCTGGTGGCCGTGGGTCACCATCCCGAACCCGAGCCGGACGATCTTCGGGTCGGCCGCCTCGATCGCGGTGCCCAACAGCGGCGCGATCGCGGGGATGATGAGCCGCAACGACGGCGCCCCGGGTGGCGTGTACCGCAGCCCCGCCGGCACCAGCCGCGGCCGCCTGCTGCTGGTGGTGGGCGTGGAGAACGAGGACGCCAACCTCAAGCCGAAGCGCGACCTGCTGTACCCCGACCGGATCAACGTGATCCACACCGCCGAGGGCTCCCCCATGAGCGACGGCGGGCGGACCCTGCTGGCCTCGGGCAGCTTCCCGAACGTGAGCGAGCGCCGCGGCGTGATCTTCATCAAGGGCAGCATCGACGCGGGGCTGACCTTCGTGAAGCACGAGAACCACGACGCGAGCCTGCGCGCCCGGGTGACCCGCACCGTGCGGGCCTTCCTGCTGGGCGAGATGGGCCGTGGCGCCTTCCGCAGCCGCAAGGCGGCCGAGGCGTTCTTCGTGACCTGCGACACCAGCAACAACCCCCCGACCGAGGTGGCCGCGGGGCGGCTGAACGTCAAGATCGGGCTCGCCACGCAGAAGCCGGCGGAGTTCGTGTCGATCACCATCACGCAAGACACGCGGGATCAGGCCGCGCAGCTGGCGGGCTGACCTGATCCAAGGAGGACACCATGCCCGGTCCCGTGGGCGAGCCCCTGAACGTCTACAGCAAGAACGCCTTCCACGTGGAGATCGCGGGCATCCGCCGCGCGGCGTTCAGCGAGTGCTCGGAACTGGCCGTCGAGGTGGCGGTGCAGACGTACTTCGAGGGCGGGCGCGACATCCCGCACAAGAAGCCGAGCCGCCGCACCTTCCCCGACGTGACCCTGAGCCGCGGCGCCACCGGCGACGGCGAGTTCTACGACTGGCTCGAACAGGTGGCCAGCTTCGCGGACGGGCTCGGGCAGGTGGGCGACACCTACAAGCGCACGATGGACATCGTGGAGCTTGACGCGGACGGCTCCGAGGTGCGCCGCCACACCCTCCACGGCTGCTTCCCCGTGAAGCTGACCGTCGGGGACTGGAACGCCGACAGCGACGACGCGCAGGTCGAGAGCGTGACCCTGGCCTACGACTTCTTCGAGCGCGCCTGATCGCGCCCCAACCGCCCGCCCGGGGCTGCGGTAGCGCCGGGCCGATTCCACGGAGGCGAGCCGCACCATGAGCACCACCGAAATCACCTGTCCGTCCGGGCTGACCGCCACCGTGCGCGGGATGACCGTCAAGGAGAGCCGCCTGCTGGGCGACCGCGCCGCGGTGCGTTCCGGCGCGTTCCAGGGGAAGCTCCTGAACGCGTGCGTGACCGTCGAGGACGTGGGCCCTGCCTACAGCGAGGACGGCTTCGACTGGAAGCGGGCGCTCGTGGGCGATCGCTTCTACGCGCTGGTGGCCGTGCGCGTCGCCACCTACGGCCCCAAGTTCGCCTTCCGGTGCAAGTGCCCGTCGTGCTCCGCGCAGTTCCCCTACGAGGTGGACCTGATGGGCGATCTGGAGGTGCGCCGGCTGACCCCCGAGAACGCCGCCACCTTCCGCGACGGCAACCGCTTCGCGGGCGAGGCGCCGGGTGTCGGGGGGATCACCTACCGGCTGCTCACGGGCGCCGAGGAGCGCCTGCTGGCGAAGCAGCTGCGCAAGAGCCGGGCCGACGCCCTGGCGATCGGCCTGTCGTTCTCGGTGATCGAGTTCGCGGGCGTGGCCGCCGGCGAGCGGGCCGGGTTCATCGAGGCGCTGTCGATGGCCGACGCGCGGGCGCTGCGGGACTACCTCGACGAGCACGACTGCGGCATCGAGACCGACCCGCTGATCGAGTGCCCCGAGTGCTGGTGGGAGTGGAACCACGACCTCCCTTTCGACCAGGGGGAGGCGTTCTGGTTCCCGAAGGGGACGGGCCGGTAGGCGCCGACGCGCTCTTCCCCGAGCAAAGCCTGGACGACCTGCAGCGGGCCGTGTTCGAGGTGTGCTGGCAGGCCCACGGGGGCTCTGGCCTATCCTGCGACGTGGCGACCGCCTATGATATGGGCCTGGACGAGATCCGCGCCTTCCACGCGCTGATCCAGCAGCGCCGCAAGGACGAGGCCGCTGCGATCAAGCGCGCATCCGAGCGCGGCAGGAGGTAGGCGGTGCCGCTGAACAACCTCGGGGTCGGGTTCGTGCTGACGGCACGGGATCTCGCCAGCCGGGGCCTCGGCAGGGTCAACCGCTCGTTCAACAAGCTCGACCACGACACCGCCGCCGCCAGCAAGCGGATCCAGGCGTCGGCCGCCGCCGCCGGCAAGGCGCTCGGCGCGCTGGTGGCCGGCGGCGTCCTCGTGGGCGGCTCGTTCGCGCTCGCCAGCAAGGCGGGAGAGTTCGAACAGGGGCTCGCCAAGGTCGGGGCGATCAGCCGGGCGTCCGCCGCCGATATGGCGCGGCTCGAAGAGGCCGCCACCGCCGCGGGCCTGTCGACGCAGTTCTCGCCGAAGGAAGCCACCGAGGGGCTCGCCGAGCTTGCTGCGCAGGGCTTCAACGCGGCCGAGGCTTCGCGGGCGCTGGTGCCCGCCCTGGATCTGGCCGCCGGTGGGCAGATCAGCGTCGCCGAGGCGACCGAGGCGATGAGCGCCGCGGTGAAGGTGTTCGCGCTGGACGTCGAGGACAGCGGGATCGCGGCCGACAAGCTGTTGCGGATCAGCAACGCCACCGCGCTCAAGAGCCGGGATCTGGCGCTTGCCCTGGGCACCGTGGGCCGCGGTGCGATCGCGGCCGGGCAGTCGATCGACGAGATCCTGCCGTCGATCGGTCTGGTGAAGAACACCGGCGTCGACGCCAGCGTGGCCGCCTCGTCGGTGTCCTCGGCGCTGCTGTTCATGGGCAAGAACAGCAAGGCGTTCAAGAAGCTGGGCGTCGACGTGGTGGACGCGCAAGGCAAGTTCCGCCCCTTCCTCGACGTGGTGCTGGATACCCAAGACAAGCTCGGCGGGCTGGCCGACGACGTGAAGACCGACAAGCTGATCAAGCTGTTCGGGCGCTTCGGCATCACGGCGTTCAGCGCCACGACCGCGCAGCTGGGCAAGGGGATCAAGAACGCCGAGGGGCAGATCGTGAAGGGGGCCGCCGCGGTGGCCTACCTGCGCTCTGAGATGGCGAACGCCGGCGGGGCTGCGGCCGAGTTCAAGAAGCGGCTCCTGGGCAACTTCGCGGGCGCCAAGCAGATCTTCAAGGGTGTTGCCGAGACCGCCCTGATCGAGTTCGGCAAGCCCTTCAAGGACGTGCTCCGGGGCGTGGTGCTGCTGGCGACCGACGCCCTGAACCTACTGATCCGCGTCCTCCAGTCGATCCCGGGCCCGGTGAAGAAGTTCCTGGCCGGGCTGGTGGTCGCGGCTGGCGCGCTGCTGCTGGTGGTGGGCGGGGTGATGCTCGTCAAGGCGGCGTTCGGCCTGCTGATGGCGGTGCTGCCCGCGCTGATCGGCGGGCTGACCGCGATGGTGGCTGCGGCCGCCCCGTTCATCGCGATCGCGGCTGCGGTGGTGGCCGGCATCGTGGCAATCAAAGCCGCCTACGACGCCAACTTCGGCGGCATCGGCGACCTCGTGCGGGACACCTTCGGCAAGATCGCGCTGTTCTGGAACGGGCTGACGCAGGTGATCGAGACCGGCGGGTTCAGCGGCTCGATCATGAAGGATCTGAACAAGGCGCAGAACGGGGGGATCAAGCGGTTCATCATCACGCTGTACCGGCTGCACTACCGGATCTCGCGGCTCTGGCAGGGGATCAAGGACGGCTTCAACGAGTTCGTGATGCCCATCTGGGAAGGCGTGCGCGACGGCGTCGGGGACGCGGTGCAGGCGATCCGGGGGGCCTTCACCGAGATCGGCAAGGCGTTCGGGATGGCAACCGACAAGGCGGGGAACCTGCTGGGCAACAGCGACAGCTACCTCAGTTTCGGGAAGACGGTGGGCAAGGCGATCGGCTTCATCCTGACGCCCCTGCTGCTGCTGATTCAGGCGATCGCGCTGGTGATCGAAGGCTTCGCCCGGATGACCGGGTTCCTTGTGCGCGCGGTGTCCGAGCCGAAGAAGGTGTGGGACGAGACGATGTCGTTCTTCGCCGAGGTGTTCGACTGGCTCTCGTGGAAGATCGGCAAGGCGTTCAAGTCGATCAAGGAGGCGGCGAGCGCCCTGATCGAGCCGGTGGCGCGCGTGTTCCGGCGCATGGCCGACGGGATCCGTGACGCGCTGGTGCGGATGAACGACGCCCTGATCCGGGCGGTGCGCAAGATCCCCGATTGGGCGCTGCCCGAGAATCTGGAGCGCTTCAAGCGCCAGCGCACCAGCACCGAGATCATTGAGGACCGCCGGGTGGCGATGGAGGCCGAGGCGGCGCTGTCCTCCTTGCCCTCGGCGACGCAGGCCGAGATCCGCGCGCGGCAGGCCGCGACGGTGAGCAACCCGGCGCAGATGGCGGAGAACATGGCGGCGATCCTCGACCTGCTGCGGGCGGACGCGACCCGCCAAGTGGTGCTGCAGGTGGACGGCGAACGCCTGGGCGAAGTGGTCGAGCGTGGGCTCGCGAGCGGGGCCGCGCGTGGCTTCCAGACTGTGCCGGTGCGCTGATGGCGGTGGTGGACCCGACCCGGATGCAGCTGGTGAACCTCGACACCGACGAGGCGTTCGAGGTGCAGTTCAACCCGGCGGACCTGCGCGAATCGGTGTCGGTGAACTACACCCGCCACGCCGTGCCGGGCCTGAGCCACCAGCCTCTCCAATACACCGGGACGGGCAACCGCCAGATCCCCGGGGTGGTGTTCTGGTGCGACGCCGTGCTGGAGGCCGAGCGCCCCACCGACGGCGGGATCATAGACTTCCGCCGCTTCCTGATGGCGCTCACCGTGCCCGGCGAAGGCAAGACCCGCCCGCCGCGGGTGCTGTTCGTGTGGCCGGGCGTCCTCACGGTGGAGGCGGTGGTGGTGAGCATCGAGTTCGCCTACGCCCGGATCGGGCCCGAGGCGGTGCAGGCCTACAGCGCGACGGTCACCTTCGAGGAGGTGCTGGACGTGCGCCGGGTGTCCGAACAGTGGCGGGGCTTCGGCGCCGTCGAGATCGAGGGGGGCTGACCGATGCCGCCTGGGCCCGTGAGCCGCCACTTGTCGACCGAGGGGGTGCTGGACGCCGAGGGGCACCTGCGCCTCACGATGCGCGAACCCTACCGCTACACCGTCCAGGCCGACACGCGCCTCCACACTGTGCGTCTCGGTGACACGCTGTGGACCCTGGCCGACCGCTACTTCGAGGGCGAGGCGCGCGCTGGTGGCCTCTGGTGGGCGATTGCCGACTTCCAGCCGACCCCGATCGTGGACCCGACCCTCCAGCTGGAGCCGGGCACCGTGGTCCACGTGCCGTCGCTGCGGCTGCTGCGGAACGTGATCCTGGCCGACCGGGGGCGCTGATGGACCGCTCGGGGCCTGGGATCTCGGTGGCGGTGCTGCCGGACGAGCGCGCCCGCGAGGGGACGCCGTCCGAGGTGCTGGCCGATCGGGTGCTGGGGTTCACCTTCGAGGACCACGACCGCAAGGCGGACAAGGCGTCGTTCCGGCTGCGCAACGACGACCTCCAGCTGTTCCGCCTGGGCGCCGACGTGCTGGGCGGGACGCTGCTGGAGGTGTCGTGGGGCTACCCCGGGGCGATGGCGCCGCCCCGCCGGCTGGTGGTGAAGAAGATCAGCGGGGGGTTCACCCTCAACGTCGAGGCGCAGGCGCTCTCGGTGCAGCTGGCGCGCAACCCCAAGACCCGTGCGTGGCAAGGCGTGACCCGCTCCGAGGTGGTGCTGGAGGTGGCTGCCGAGCACGGCTACGAGGGCGCCTTCGCCGAGGTGCACGAGACCGACGAGCCCCTGGACGTGAATCAGGTCGGGGAGACCGACGCGCACCTGCTGGCGCGGCTGGCGCGCGAGGAGGGGTTCGAGTTCTACGTGGACGAGGGCGTGCTGCACTGGCACGAGCGCCAGCTGGGTCAAGCGCCGACCCACCTGCTGCGGTGGGAGGGCGGTGACGCCGGCGAGATCCTGAGCTTCGACATCACCAGCGACCTCGTGCGCCGGGTGGGCCGGGTGAAGGTCAAGGGGCGCGACAGCCTCGCGAAGGCCGACGTGGAGGCGGTGGCGGACGCGGACAGCGACGCCGACCGGGCCACCGTCGGCAAGGTGAAGGAGGTGCCGCCCTTCGAGGAGCGGGTGTCCGCCGAGACCGGGGCGATCACCCGCCGCCTCGCGACCACCGTGGAGCGGGGGACCGCGGCGACCACGAAGGCGGCCGCCGACCGTGAGGCGCGCGCCCGGTTCCGCCGGGCTGACCGGGCGACGGTCAAGCTGACCCTCCGGTGCGTGGGCGACGCCACGCTGCGGGCGAAGGCGATGGTCGAGGTGCGCGGGTTGACCGAAATGTTCGACGGACTCTACTACGTCGAGCGGGCCGTGCACGCGGTCGGCAGCGGCTTCACCACCGAGCTATCGCTGATCAGCGACGCCAAAGGGGCGCTCGCCCGGCGGGCCGACACCCGCGCGCGTCCTCAAGGTGGACAGCCCAACCGGGCCGAGGTGCCTGACCCTGGGCGGACGGAGCCGGTGGAGCGCGTGGACCGGGAGACCGGGGCCGTGCGAGTGTCTTACCGTGCGGCGCCTGGGCCGCGCACTTCGGCCGACCCGGAAGCGAGGCGCCGCTGATGGACCACTTCGACGACGAGATGCGCGAGGGCCGCCGCCTGTCGTTCTTCTACGTGGGCGTCGTGGTGGACCGCGAGGATCCCGAGAACCTGGGCCGGGTGCGCGTGCGGATCCCCGGGGTGATGGAGCCGTTCTCCCCCTGGGCGCTCCCCCTGGGCACCGGGGGCGGCGGCAGTGCGAACCGGGGGCTGTTCACCGTGCCCGACGTGGGCGCCGAGGTGGGCGTGTTCTTCAACCAAGGCGACCCGAAGGCGCCGCACTACCTCACCGGGAATTGGGGCAAGCCGGGGGGCGAGAGCGAGGTGCCACCGCAGGCGCGCAACACCTACGACAACACCGTCCTCGCGACGGCTGACTTCCGGGTGGAGGTGAACCAGACCGAGGGCGAGCGGGTGCTGCGCCTGAGCAACGTCCGCACCGGCGACGTCGTGGAACTGAACGCCGATCGCAACAGCATCCTCATCGCGGGCACCACCTCGGTCCAGATCCAGGCGGTCGGCGAGATCGCGCTGGACGCCTCGGTGATCACCATCGGCGGACGCGCCGTGCGCGTGGGCGTGGAGGACCCGATCTGATGGCTGACGAGGCCCCCCTATTCACGCTGCCCGAGGCGCTGGTGTGCCTGGAGATCCCCGAGATCCCCGACCCGTGCGTGGCGCTGTTCCCTGGCGGGGCGACCCTGGAGGCGCCCGATCTGCTGGAACTGATGCAGCCCGCCCTGGCGCCGCTGATGCCGCTGTTCGACGTGCTGGAGGCGGTGGTCGCGATCAAGAACTGCATCGAGGCGATCCCCGACGCGATCACGCAAGTGTCGCCGCAGCCGATCCTCGACTGCCTGCCCACCCTGGCGCAGCGCGTGGCGAAGCTGCTGCGCCTGCTGCCGCAGGTGAGCCTCCCGGTGCTGATCGTCCAGATCATCGACTGCATCGCGGGGCGGCTGCGCGAGGTGCGCGCCTTCCTCGTGCGGCTCAAGCTCCAGGCGGAACGGCTGGCCGCGGTGGTCGAGCGGGCCGCGGAACTGGACGACCCGAACCTGTCGGGGATCGCGGCGTGCGGCAGCGAGCGCCTCGGCGTGATCTTGTCGAACGAGATGAAGGGGCTGGTGGTGGTGGGCCGCCTGCTGGGCCTGCTGGTGACCCTGTTCAGCCTGATCGGCGTGGACGTGGACGTGCCTGATCTGAGCGCCCTGACGGGCGCTCCCCTGGACACCGCGATCGAGCCCCTGGACGCGATCCTGGCGCAGCTGGACACCCTGCGCGCCGCGGTGCCCGCTGATCTGTTGGAGGCTGCGACCTGATGGCACACGGGCTGTTGATCCCCTTGCGCCGGGTGGGCGCGGACTTCGCGAACGGCGACGGCGACGCGCAGCTGCGGTCGCAGGTCGTTCAGCTGTTGGCGACCGCCCCTGGCGAGCTTCCCTGGCGCCCGAGCTTCGGCTGCGGGCTGCGGCTGTTGAAGCACCAGAACAACGACACCGTCCTCGGGGAGCTTGCCCGGGTGCGGATCCGCGACGGCTTCGCCCGGTGGCTGCCCGAGGTGCAGCTGGCCGCGGTCGAGGTGCAACGCAACGACACGAGCGTCCAGCTGCGCGTGCGCTGGCGCCACCGGGGCGTCGCAGATGCCGCGGTGGTCGCGCTCTGATAGGCTGGCGGGCGGAGGTACAGCGTGTTCCCGAACGCGACCGATTACACCGACAAGGACTTCGACGCGCTGCGGCTGCGGCTGATCACCCTTGCGCGCAGCGTTTGGCCGACGTGGACCGAGTATCAGGTCGCCAGCTTCGGGACGGTGCTGCTGGAGGCGTTCGCCTTCGTGGGCGACGTGGTGGGCTACTACCAAGACGCGCAGGCGGGCGAAGCCTTCCTCGTGACCGCGACGCAGCGAGCCAGCGTCCTCCGCTTCGCCCGGATGCTGGGCTTCGTGGTGCCGGGCGCGGCCGCCGCAACGGGTGAGGTGACCTTCACCCTGGACGCCGTGCCGGCGAACGACGTGACCTTCCCCGCGGGGACCGTGGTGCGGACGGTGGAGGTGGTCGAGCCCGAGCGCTTCCAGCTGACCGCGGATCTGGTGATCCTCGCGGGCGCCAACCCGCCGACGGGCGTTGCGCAGGTGAAGCACAGCACCGCGCACCAGCTGGTCACCGACGCCGACGGTCTACCCAACCGCGAGATCACCCTGGAGCGCACGCCCTACCTCGACGCGAGCGCCGTGGTGGTGGCCGCGAACGGCGCCTACGCGCAGGTCGACGACCTGCTGGAGAGCGGCCCCACCGACCGGCATTTCGTGGTGGTGGTGGACGAGAACGACCGGGCGACCCTGGCCTTCGGCGACGGCACGAACGGCGAGGCGCCGACGGGCGCCGTGGTGGTGGACTACGAGATCGGCGGGGGCGTGGCCGGCAACGTCGAAGCGGGCGAGGTGAACACCCTGGAGGGCAGCTTCACCGACGCCGGCGGACAGCTGGTGCGGGCCACCGTGAGCAACGCGGCCGCGATGTCGGGCGGGGCCGCCCGGATGAGCACCGCCGCGGCGAAGGTGCAGATCCCGAAGAGCGTGGCCGCCGGCGACCGCAGCGTGACCCGCCTGGACTTCGAGGCGCACGCCCTGGCCGTGCCCGGGGTGGCGCGCGCGCTGATGCTCACCAGCAACGAGGACGCCTCGATCGACGAGAACGCGGGGATCCTGTTCGTGGTGCCCGAGGGGGGCGGGGTGCCGTCCGAGGCGCTGCTGGCCGACGTGCTGAAGATGGTGCAGGTCACGAAGCCGCCCCCCCTGACCTTCCAGGCGGAGGCGCTGGCCGCGCCCTACCGCACCGTCAACGTCGAGGCGCGGGTGTGGCTGGACGCCGCCGAGGCCACCGTGCGCGCCGCGGTGGACGCCGCCCTGGCCGCGCACTTCGCGATCGTGCTGCCGGCGGGCTCGCGGGACGCCAACGGCAACGACACCAGCGGGGCACCGAACCCGCTGATCGACTTCGGCTTCAACGGCAACAACGAGATCGCCTGGAGCGACCTGTTCAACGCCGTCCGCGACGCCGCCGGCGTCCGCAAGGTGACCCCGGGGTCGTTCAAGCTGAACGGCGCAGAGGCCAGCGTGGGCCTCCTGGCGCGCGAGTTCCCCGTGCTGGGGACGGTGACCCTGATCAACGCCGCGACCGGGCTGGAGTTCTGACCGATGCCCGTCGCCAACGGCAGCTTCGAGACCCCGGGCGCCGACCCCTCCGTCGCGCAGGGCTGGACCGTGACCGCCAGCGTGGCGAAGCTGCGCGTGGCCGGCTTCGGGGCCGCGCCGATCCGCGGGGTCGAGGGGTTCGAGTGGGCGACGCCTGCAGCGGGCCTGGGCGCGGCGATCGTGACCGACGCCGCC
>CAYFKR010000029.1:0-10554 GCA_964343835.1 uncultured Fibrobacteraceae bacterium | reverse complement strand
CGACGCCGCCGCGGAGGACGCCGAGGACTTCGAGGAAGGCTACGGGAACGACGGCTACCAATGGAGCCTCCCCCTGGGCCTGGGCGAGCTTGCCACCTTCGCGCAAGGCGGGACCACCGAGGGGGGCGCCGCCGGCTACGGGGTGGGCTCCTGGGCCGATGCCTGGGCGGGGGTGCCCGTGGAGGCCGCCGCCGCCGAGGGGTTTGCGCCCGACGGGGCGTGGCTGCTGTCCTTCGACGCGGTGGCCGCGGCTGACCCGCCGGACGGCGACCCGGAGAGCTACACCGACGACTTCGAAGCGGGCTACGTTCCGCTCGGCACACTGTAGGAGGGCGCGCACGTGGCGGACGCCGACTGGACGAACCTCAACGACGGGCTCGACGCGAACACCGTGCGCCACGGTGCGATCGGCGGGATGGTGGTGCCGCCCGGCGGTGGCGACTTCGTGTACGGCTTCAACAGCCTCGCGTCCGCCGTCGGTGCCGTGGGTCGCTTCTACAACGGGGTCGGGTTCGCGCCCAACGGCTTCGGGATGAGCGTGCGCGGCGCGGTGAAGAAGCTGCCGAGCGGCGGGGTGACCGGGTGGTCGCCATTCCTGTTCGCCTGCGCGCAGGGCCCGAGCGTGAACGACGTGGCCTACTGCCTGGGCCTGGAGGATGACGACCCGTACCGGCTGGTGCTGCGCAAGGGACCGATCGTGGCCGGCATCCCGAGCGAGGACGACGCCTCGGTGCTGCGGGCCAGCGACGCCACGTTCTCGATCGGCGAGTGGGTCCACCTGCGCCTCGACGCCCACGTGAACGAGAACGGCGACGTGGTGCTGTCGGTGCAGCGCAACGACCTCGCCGTGAACGACGTGGACGCGCCGGTGTGGGAGGACGTGCCTGGGATGGCGACCTTCGTGGACGACGCGATCGGCATCGCCAGCGGGAGCCTCCCCTACACCTCGGGGCGTGCCGGCTTCGGGGTGCAGGTGTCGGACGTGACCCGGCGGGCGCTGTTCGACGAGGTGCAGATCATCCGGCAGACCGGGTTCGCCTGATGAGCGGCTTCCAGAACCCCCGGCAGCTGCCCGCGAAGGCGGGCGCCGCGATGCGCTCGACGCCGGCCGTCGAAGTGCCGCCGGCGGCGCCGCTGCTGGAACAGGTGCAGCAGACCCCGAAGGACGTGCAGCTGGGCCCGACCCTGCCGCTGGAACAAGAGACCGAGGCGCCGTAGGAGGACCCCGTGGCATTCACCATCGAGCACAAGATCGTCGCGCACAACTACAGCGAAGCCACGGTCGGCGCCCTGCACGCCTACATGGTGGCGAACCCTGGCCGGTTCACCATCATCGAGGCCAGCAACCCGAGCAACAGCGGCGGGTGGTTCGTGTTCGAGCTTGCGGGCGGCACCGGCTGGCAGTGCTGGATCGGCGGCTACCGCTCCAGCTGGAGCGAGCCTGCCTGGGCCGCGGGGAACACCCTGGCGGGGTCGGTCAATTGGTGGTCGGTGAACTACGCCCTGTCGCCTGCCGGCGGCTGGAACGCGGGCGTCGACACCCCGACGGCCGGCATGTTCAGCAACAGCCCGCTCGGCGGGACGTGGTGGAACAAGATCCGCCCCTGGAGCACCGACCACTTCACCGACCGGAGCGACTGGCTGACCGTGTGGGATGACCCCGCCGAGGGGTCGTTCATCATCCTCGGCGACGGCGCGCAGGCGAACGTCTGGGACGAGGGGCTGCTGCTGTGCCACGTGGACAGCCGGATGACCGCCCTGGAGGATCCCTACCCCGTGATCGGGCTGGCCGGGATCCCCGAGTTCGGCGACAGCGGCGACTGGCTGCGCATCACCTCGGGGTCCACGTGGAGCGCGATCCTGCTGCCGGGATCGGCCGTGCAAGGGACCGTCGTGATGGAGCCGGGCCGGACCCTGAACGCCAACACGCAACCGAACCCCGTGAGCGGGAAGTACGACCTGCCGGCGATCGCGATCTACTGCAACACCGCCGGCATCCGGCACAACCGGGGCACCCTGAACGCTGCCACGATCCGGCAGATCGACGGGACCCGGAACGCCCGGATGGAGTACGGCTCGGGCGTGGGCTGGATGACCCCGCGCAACGGGGCGGACTTCGTGCTGCCCTGGAACATCGGGACCGCCTTCTAACGGCTGGAGGACACTGTGGCGCGCTACACCTTCCTCGCGACGAGCGGCGGATCGCCTGCCGGCGGGCTGGCCCCGATCCTCACCGTCGCGCACAACGACGAGACGGCGGCACCGGCCGCGCCGGTGGTGTTCCCGCTGACGGGCCTGCTGGGCGTCTACCGCTTCGACTTCGTGCCCACCGCCGACACCTCGGCGATCATCGATCTCGACCCGGGTGGGCTCGCTGGTCTGCCCCTGGGGGAGCGCTACATCTTCGCGGTGTTGACCCCCGACGATGAAGCGCTCACCGAGATCCGCCGCAACGCGGCGTTCGTGGCCGCCGCCGGCGGCTTCCAGAACGCCCGGATGGTGGACGCCGTGCACGCGGACGGGCGGCTCACCTCGTGCCGCTTCGTGGAGTACGCGGACGCCGGCGACGCCGGCACTGACTCGAACCGGGTGCAGGAGGTGGACGTCACCTACACCTACGACGGCGACGGCAACCTCACCGGGTGGGTCGGGCAGGTGGTTCCCTGATGGCGCATCCCGCCTCCCACGGCTACGGCGGAGCGCCCGACGGCGCCGCTGTCGCCTCCCACGGCTACGCGGGGGGGATGGTGGGGGCGGAACCCGGGCTCACGCCCTTCGACGCCTTCCTGGGCGACCTACAGCGCCGCGTGCCTGCGCCGGCCGGCGACCCGACCCCGGGCGACTGGCTCCTGGCGCTGGGTTCGCTCGCCGAAGGCCGCGCCGACGACCTGGGCATCCTGAATGATGCGGGCGGCGCGCTGGGCCTGACCGTGGGCGACGCGGTCGAGGCGACGCAGGCGGTGGACGTGACCGCGGCTTCGCTGCTGCGGATCGGCGTGCGCCTGCGCGTGCCCGCCGACGCGACCCTGGGCTGGCGGTGCGTCCTCAAGGTGGACGGGGTGGAGCACGCGGCGCTCGTGGGCCGCCCCGGAGTGACCCGGGTGGCTGGAGATCTGGCTGCGAACGTGCGCGCGATGGTGGGCGTGGTGACCCTGGCGATTCGGCTGGAGGCGACTGCACCATGAGCGAGCCGATCCCTGGGCTGCTGGTAGATCTCGCGTGGGAGGAAGCGACCACCGCGATCACCCTGATCAACCGCGACCCCCACCCTGGCGAGGACCCTGCGCCACGGGACACCGCGATCCACTTGGAGATCGTGATCACCGACGCCGACCCCCTGGCGCTGCCCGGGGTGAACGTGCTGGTGGACGGCGTGCTGGCCTGGGCCGCCGAAGCGCCGCAGCCGGGGTTCGGCGGCAGCGCCGCCGGCGATGCGATGCACTACCGCATCACCCTCCAGCCCGACGTGCCCTTCGCCAGCGGCGACGAAGTGGTGGTGCGCGCCACGGGCGCCGACGCCGGGGGCGGCACCTTCGACGAGGTGTGGTCGTTCACCGTCGAGGACGTGATCGCGCCGGCGCTGCTGGGCGCGCAGGGGTGGGCGCAGAAGGTGGTGCGGCTCACCTTCGACGAGCCTGTGCTGGTGGCGGACGGGGTCGGGTTCACCTTCGAGCGCCTGGAGGCGCCGGGGGTCGACGTGGCGGCCGTGGCCGCAGTGGTGGACGCCGCGGACCCCGCGGTGGTGGACGTGACCCTCAACACCGAGATCACCCCCGACAAGCTCTACCGGGTGACCGTGGCCGGGGTGACCGACACCAGCGGCAACCCGATTGTCGCGCCGAGCAATGTGGCCGACTTCGCGGGCTACCGACCGCCGGTGCCTGCCGCCCGCCGCTTCGACCTGTGGTCGATGCTGCCGCAGCACAACCGCGTCGAGGACACCTCGGGTGATCTGCGCAAGCTGACCGACGTGCTGCAGGAGGTGCTGGACCTGCTGCTGGCGAGCGTGGACGCCTTCCCGAGTATCACCAGCCCCGACCGCTGCCCCGCGGCGTTCCTTGAGCCGATGCTCGCCAGCCTGGGCAACCCCTTCGACTTCGACCTGACCACGACGCAGCGTCGCCAGCTGGCGACAAGCCTCGTGGCGCTCTACCGCCGGTCGGGCCTCGGGGGCGCGATCGAGGACGCCGCCCGGTTCTTCCTGGGCCTGGAGGTGGTGGTCGAGCCCCTGCGCCGCTTCGGCCTGATCCTGGGCGAGAGCGAGCTTTCGTGGCCGGCGGTGCTCACCACCGAGGACCCGGGCCCGTGGGACATCGGGGCCGGGTGGTCGTTGCAGGTGGACACCGGCGAGGGCGACGTGGAGGTGGTGATCTTCCGGCCGGGCGACGCCGTGAACTTCGACGCGATCACCGCCGACGAAGTGGCCGCCCGGATCGCGGCCGACCTGCGCCACGGGACCGCCTTCGTGCGTGCCGATGGGCGGGTGGCGATCCACACGTGGACCGCCGGCGAAGAGGCGACGCTGGAGGTGACCGGCGGGGCCGCCGCGGGCACCTTCGCCTTCGGCCTGGAGCAAGCTGCGGGCGGGGGTGATTGGGAGCTTGGATCGGGCGACCGGGCGATCCTCTACTCGTTCATCATCCGCGCGCCGGGGGTGGTGCTGACCGCTGCGCAACGGGCGCAGCTTGCTACCATCGCGGACGTCTTGAAGCCGGCGCACACGCACCTCATCGCGATCGAGGATGCAACGCCGGCCGACACGTGGGACCATTGGGTCCTCGGCGAGTCGCAGGTGGGCCGGACGTCACAGCTGCACTAGGAGGAACCCCGTGGATCGCTTCAATTTCTACTACCGCCAGAAGGTGACCGAGGCCGAGCTTGACGCTGCCCTCTCGGCCGCCGAGCGGGCCGACTGGAACCTCGCGGCCGACATCGGCGTGACCGGGGTGATCTCGGGCGGGACCGTGGTGCAGCACGACCCGGTGCCGAACAAGACCGTCGACATCACCGGGCCCCTCAAGAGCTACGACCGCACCGGCCGCCGGGTGTTCATCGGCGCGGGGGTGCCCCTGGACCTGTCGGTGGACGAGGACGGGGTGTCCACCGACGTCGACGTGTTCGGCAACGAGCGGTGGCTGTCGGTGTTCGTGGCCTTCGACCGCAGCCTGTCGGACCCCCGCACCGACGGCGCTGGGCAGCAGATCCAGTTCCAGCAGAACGAGAGCTACCGCTTCGTCGTGCGGCAGGGGGCCGAGGCTGCGACCGGGATGGCGACCCCGGTGCCGCTGGACGATGACCTGCTGCTGCTGGCGGACGTGCGCCGGCATCAAGACATCGGGGACCCCGCGCCGGACCCCAACATCATTCTCGACGGCGACATCAACACCGACCGCCGCGAGGCGTTCGTGGTGTTCAACGCGGGCCAGATCAGCGCCGAGACCGGGCTGTTCGTCCGGCTGGCCGGGGGCGACGTCCAGGCGGTGCTCGCCGCCGCCGACGCCGCCTTCGACGCCGCGATCCTGCGCATGGACGACCACGTGAACGGGGTCGCCGAGAAGCACCCCGCGGCCGACGTGACCCTGGACGCCACCAGCTACACCTTCATCGGGCAGGGGGGCGCCGGCGGGGTGGTGGTGCCCGCGCACGTGCGGCAAGCCCTGGAGCTACAGGAGGCCAGCCACGGGGCGCACGTGCTGGACACCGACCCGGCGCTGCGGCACACCGCCGCCAGCGTCGACGCCGTGGACCCGGGCGTGGGCATCGGCGACGACCTGAACGTAGGCGACACCGTGCAGGCGCAGCTGGACGGCATTCGGAACCGCCTCGCGGAGACGAACACCGGCGAGGCGGGTACGTGGAAGATCGGTTCGCAAGACCTGATCTTCGGCACCTACCTCAGCGTCGCCGCCGGCAACCTCGCGATCCAGCTGTCCTCGATCGCGAACGCGGTGGAGAACACGCACACCACCTACCTCCGGTCGGTGATCAACACCGACGGCAGCACCCTCAACAACGGGGTCGCCCGGATGGAGAACCTGGGCGTGCTGTGCGATCTGGTGAGCGTGCACGTGCGCGACGACGACGACTACGGCGGCGACGTGAGCCTGCTGCGGTGGCAGCACTTCATCGACGACGGGGTGAGCAAGGTCTACATCTACAACAACACCGGCGGCAGCCGGGAGTACACCGTCCGGGGCTTCAAGATCGGGTGAGGGTGACGGCGTCGAGGGCGCCTGATACCCTGGGGGCGCTATCACAACCGATCCCGGGAGGGTGCCCCGATGCAGCTGATCATCACGAACCTCACCGCCTCCGAGCTTGGCCCCATCGTGGGCCTCCCCGACGGCGGCACGATCCCCGCGAGCGGCGAGGCCAGCTTCGCGCTCCAGACCGGGGCGCAGTGGGACCGCGTCCGCGACGCGATCGAGGCGCTGCGCGACGGGGGCGACCTGAGCTACTCGATCCGCCCCGACGCCACCGACAGCGACGCCGGCGAGCGGGTCTACAAGGAGACCCTCCGCGTCCAGCACAGCGACCTGACCGCCGCCGCGCTGGAAGAGGTGATCGAGAGCGCCTGGAGCTTCCCCGTGGGCGCCCGGCTGCTGGGCTACTACTACAACCTCGACGCCAACTTCACGGGCGGGGGCGCCACGAGCGCCACCGCCGACGCCGGGTACGGCGCGGGCGTGAACATCGAGGACGCGTTCAGCGGCTTCCTCGACGTGCACCTTGCCGCGCTCGGCGAGGGCTACGGCACGGGCTTCAACGTGGACAAGCCCCTCCCCATCGGCGGAGGCGCGCTGCGCGTGAAGATCTCCTCCGACGTGAACGTGGACACCCTGGACGCCGGCGACCTGAGCGTGACGGTGCTCTACAGCGTCCACTAGGCCGCGCACCGCAACGCCTGACCACCACAAGCGGCCGCGCCTGACGGCGCCCGAGGGATTCCAATGAGCCGCCCTACCATCCGCCGCGGGCACCGTGGCGCGCCTGTCGAAGACCTGCAGCGCCTGCTGGTGGCTGCGGGGATCACCGTCGCCACCGATGGCATCTTTGGCCCGCTCACTGAGCGCGCCGTGGAGCGCTTCCAGATGTGCCGCGGGCTCTACGCGGACGGCATCGTGGGCGACCTGACCTGGGCTGCCCTGGCCGGCGACGAGCCGCCCCTGCCTGTGGTGCGGGTGCAGATCCAGGGGGCGCCCGGCGGCTACTCGTCGGTGCGGCTGCGCGAAGACGCCGCCGAGGCCGCCCGCGACGTGATCCGCGATCTGACCGAGGTGGGTGCGGTCGCGTCCTCGTCGGGCGGCACTCGCCGCCTCGCTGCCAAGGTCGGCCCCAACCGCTCCGCCACCTCGCTCCACTACCTGTCGATCGCGTGGGATCTGTGGGTCGGTGGCGCGATGAGCCGGCCTGGGCGTGACCCCTACATCGTGACCCGCGATCGCGACCGCCTGTGGCGGGTGTGGGCGCTGGCCGAGCACGGGCGCTCCGAGCGGCTGCTGGCGGTGCGCGCCGGGGCCGCGCCGAAGTGGGTCACCGCGAAGGTCGTGGACCTGACCGAGATCATGGAGCGCCACGGCTTCAAGCCGATCCGCAGCCGGCCGCAGTCGTGGGAGGGCATCGAGCGCAACCGCCGCCTCCACGGCGGGACCGAGTGGTGGCACTTCCAGTGGGAGGACGGGCTGCGGCATGGCACCACCTTCGGCGCCGAGCTTCTGCGCGTGTACGACCTCGCGCAGCTGGAGGGCACCCCGCCCTGGCGCTTCCGCGACCGCAAGTGGAACGGCAGCTACTTCGCTGCCGCCTGATCGAGCACACCAGAACGGAGGACCGTACCGTGCGAACCCTGATCACCCTGTGCCTGCTGCTGGTGCCCCTGGGCGCCCTGGCGCAGCCGAGCCCCACGCCCGCCCCGACCCCTGCCGCCGCCCCGGCGACGGCCGCAGCGCCCACCGACGCGCCCGCCACGGCCGCCGACGCCGGCGAGCCCACCGTCGAGGAGGTGGTGGAGGCGGGCCTGGACACCGTGAAGGCGGTGCGGGCCGCGTCGAAGGACGGCAGCTTCGCTGCCTGGGCGCTGGCCTTCGCGGCGCTGTTCTACCTGCTGATCGCGGCCGCCCGGAAGTGGCTCGGCCTGCTGGTGAGCCCGAACGCCGTGAGGATCACGACCGTCGTGCTGGGCGCCCTGGCCGCGATAGCGGGCTACATCGGCGCCGGCATCCCGTGGGGCGAGGCGCTGCAGCTGTTCCTGGCGGGGCCCGGCGCGATCGTGTTCGCCGAGCTACGCAAGTCGCTTCCCGGGGGCTGACGTGAGCGCGACGGGGTGGATCGCGCTGGTGCTCGGCCTGCTGTTGGCCGGGGGTGCCGCTGCGGCCGCCGTCGTCGCGTTCTCCCGGGCGAAGCGGGCTCGGGCCGAGCGACGGGCCGCGCTGGATCTGGCGGCCGACAGGGCGGCCGACAGCGCCCGCGTCGTGGCCGCCGAGGAAGCCGGCGAGCGCCGGGCCGACGAATCCGCCGCTGCGGCTGCCGCCACCACCGAGGCTGCCGCTACCGAAGCTGCCGCCGCCGAGGCTGCCGAGCGGCTGGAGGACGTGCCCACCGCCCGCGACACGATCGCCCGGCTGACCGGGGCTGGAGGCGATGATGCGTAGCCTGTTGTGCCTGCTGCTGCCCGCTGTCCTGGCGACGCCGCGACCGCGGCTGCCTGGGGTGTTCCCCTTGCCTGCCTACGAGGCACCCCGCCTGCTGGTGGACGGGCTCAAGCTCGACCCGGGCAAGGTGCGCAGCGACGGCGAGGACACCTGCTACGACCCGCCGGCGCTGCGCCGGGTGGCCCTGACCTTGACCCTCGGCGAGCGGCTGTCCGACGACCGGGCGCGCGCCGCGTGGCGAGCCGGATGGCTCGCCGCCGACGGTGCCTGGGCTGACCGCTTCGACGCCGAGCGCGAGGAGCGAGTGCGCGCCGAGGCCACGCGCGACGCCGTGACGGCTGCCGCGGAAGGCGCTGCCGACGAATCCGCCTGGGCCGCGTTCTGGACCCGGGCGGGGTGGGCTACAGGGGGGGGCCTGGCCGGAATCCTTGTCGGGCTCCTGATCTCTGATTGAAAGGATGCCCCGATGCGGAAGAGACTGGCGTGGGCTCTGGTGTTCGCGGCGATCGCTGGAGCGTTTGTTCTTGGGCAGTGTGACGCCCCTCCCCCTGCGGACAAGGGGCGTCACCACCACACCGACTGCGAGTGCCACCCTTGATTCGTCTGCTGGCGATCTACCTTGTCTTGGCTGCTGGCCTGAGCGCCGCCGGCGCGTGGCGATGGCTCATGGTGCCCGACGGGATCTTCGGGTGGGGCGCGCACGCTGCCTGCCTGAGGTTCAGCTGGATCCTCGGCCCCATCGTGTCCGCCAACATCGGGGTCGCGGTTGAGTACAGGCTGATCCCTGAGCGGCTTCGGGTTGTCCGCCAGCGGCTCGGGGCACACCTGGGCCGCGACTTCGAGCACCAGATCAAGGGCTTCGAGCGGTTCATCTTCGCGTGTGGTGCGGGCCACCTACTTCGCCCGATCGTCCTCTTCGTGCCTTCGCTGCTGCCGGTGCTGGTGGCTGCAGACTGGTGGACCCTGGCCGCCAGCCGGTCGGCCCGGCTGACGGTAGAGGGGACGATCCAGCGCATCGAGGCGCTCAACGACGAGCGCGCCGAGGCGAAGGCCGAAGCCTTGAGGCTGCGGGGCGACGTGGCCCGGCTGACCGCCAGCATCGACGGCAAGGTGCATCAAGCGTTCGATCTGGTGGCCTCCAATGAGGCGCTTCGGACTGCCCTTGAGGCGATGATGCAGACCAGCGAAGAGCCGGTGGTCCTCTACGACCTCGACCATCTGACCCTGATCATCGCTTCGAACGGCTTCTGGCGGCTCATGGGCCGGGTGCCGCAGCGCGGGATCGACCTGTTGAGCATCATCCACCCCGACGAGCACGAGGCCGCAAGGGAGGCGTGCCGCGAGCGTCCCCTGTCGGGGATCAACCCGCCCGCCTACCACACCCGCCACCTTCACGCAGACGGCTCGACGGTGTGGCTGACGTTCTGGGCCGGCTACGTGCCTGAGAAGGGCGAGGCGCCCCTTGCGTGGTTCCGGGTGCGCCGCAAAGAGGAGCACACCGATGGGTGAGCCAACGACCGAGCAGCACTTCTGGCGCGATCTGAGCAAGGATCTTCGCGACCTGACGCGGGCGGTGGAGAAGCTGAACCACACCACCGAGCACAACCAAACGCAGACGGCGGAAAACCGTGAGGAGTTGAAGGCGCTGCGCCGCGAAGTGGAAGAGTTGAAGCAGTGGAAGGCGAGCGCGATGACTAAGCTGGGCGCCGGTGTGTTCGTGGCCGGGCTCGCTGCCGCCGCGCTGATCAGTCAGATCATGAAGCCGCCGGCGCAGAAGACCCCGACCCCGATCTACATTCAGCAGCAGGCGCCGCGGCCGGCAGCCCCGGGGCCGGGGGTGCCGGGGCGCCCGTAGGGGCTACCCCCAACCGCCGCCGCCGCCGCCCTGGCCGCCGCCCTGGCC
>CAYFKR010000028.1:0-29592 GCA_964343835.1 uncultured Fibrobacteraceae bacterium | reverse complement strand
ACGACCATCCAGAACTGGTCCAACAACGTCTACAACCTGGTGACCAAGCGGGCCCACGCCCACGAGGGCGCCGTGGTGGAGTGGGTGGACGGCAACATCGGGTCGAAGCTGACCATGAAGTACCCGGCCATCGTGCTGAAGGGGGAGCGGGCCCACGGCGAGGTCCTGTCCATCGCCTTCGCGGGTCACGGCCAGCACCAGGACGCCGGCGCCAAGATGATCCACGCCGCGCCCAACACCACGTCGCGCATCGTGAGCAAGAGCATCAGCAAGGACGACGGCCGCTCGTCGTACCGCGGCCTGATCCAGGTGGCGCGCAACGCCCACGGCTGCCGCACCAACGTGGAGTGCGACGCCCTGCTCATCGGCGAGCAGGCCCGTTCGGACACCTACCCCACCATGGACGTGGCCGACAGCGACGTGCAGGTGGAGCACGAGGCGCGCGTCTCGAAGGTGGCCGAGGAGCAGCTCTTCTACCTGCAGAGCCGCGGTCTCGACCCGGACAAGGCGCGCCTGATGATCGTCAACGGGTTCATCGAGCCCTTCGTGAAGGAACTTCCCATGGAGTACGCCGTGGAGCTCAACAGGCTGATCGAGCTGGAGATGGAGGGATCCGTTGGCTGATCGCACCCCGACCGTCGCGGCCCCGTCCGCGACCGACGTGAAGGCCGTCTCGGCACTGATCGCCGAGAACGAGTCCCTGGCCGCCCGGCGCGACGCCGCCCGCGAGCGCCTCGAGACCATGACGCCCCCGTCCCGGGTGGAGCACCTGTGGCGGTTCACCAATCCCGCGAACCTGATGCCCGCCGACGTGCGGCCCATGGTGGGAACGGTCCGCGCGAATCCGGCGGAGGGCAACGCCGCCGCCGTGGGCCTGACGCCGGGTGCGACGCCCGTCGTGTCCGTGTCCGCCGCCGCAGCGGCCGCCGGACTGACCGTGGAGAACCTGGCCGACGTGTCAGGACCCCTGGGTGACTCCGCCGTCGACGGCTCCTGGTTCACGACCCTGAACGATGCGTCGTGGAGCACGGGCGTCGTGGTGCGCGTTCCCGCCGGGGCCGTGATCGACGGACCCGTCCACCTGATCGTGGAGGCGGGCGTGGGGGCCACCGCGCCTCGCATCGTGCTGGAGGCCGGCGCTGCATCCGACGTGGAGCTGGTGGAGGAGCACCGGGGCGGCTGCGACGACACCCGCGTCGTCGGCGTCACCGAGATCATCGCCGAGCCCGGCGCCCGCGTGCGCCACGTGGTCGTGCAGACCTGGAATCACGGCGTGCACGGCCACCTGGGCGTCCACGCCCGCGCCGCCCGCGACGCCGAGGTGTCCACGGCCTTCTGCTCCCTGGGAGGCAGCCGCGCCAAGCTGGACCTGATCTCGACCCTGGCCGGCGAGGGCGCCCGCAGCGTCATGACCGGCGTGGCCCTGGCCGCGGACCGCCAACACCTGGACCACCACACCCGGCACGTGCACCTGACCGGCCGCACGTCCAGCGACATCGACTTCAAGGCCGTGGCCGCGGGCCGTTCGCGCTGCAGCACCACGGGCCTGATCCGCATCGAGGAGGACGCCCGGGAGGTCGAGGCCTTCCAGGAGAACCGCAACCTGCTCCTGTCGCAGGAGGGACGCGCCGAGTCCATCCCCGAGCTGGAGATCCTCAACCAGGACGTGAGTTGCAGCCACGGTGCCACCGTGGCGCCCATCGACCCGACCCAGATCTTCTACCTGCAGAGCCGCGGCATCCCCGCGTCGAGCGCCCGCCGCCTGGTGGTGTTGGGCTTCCTGGAGAAGACCCTGGCCCGCATGCCGGAGACGGTGCGCGAGCGGGTGGAGGCCATCGTCCGGGAGCGGCTCGACGGGTTGGAGGAGGCCGGGTCATGAGCGGCCGCGACAGCCTGTCCGGCGCCCCCGCCGGCGCCGTTCCCTGTCCCGGCCAGCGCGGCGACTGCGAGCGCTGCGAGGCCGTGTTCCGGGAGCGATTTCCGACCCTGACGAGGACGGTTCACGGCCGTCCCCTCGTCTACCTGGACAGTTCGGCCACGGCCCAGAAACCCGAGTCGGTGATCGCCGCCGAGGCCCGCTTCCTGCGCGAGCACAACGCATCGGTCCACCGGGGCATGCACGCCCTGGCCGCCGAGGCCACCGACCTCTACGAGACCTGTCGTCGCCGCACCGCCCGCTTCCTGGGCGTGAGCGACCCTTCGCGCGTGGTGATCACCTCGGGCACGACCGCCGCCCTGAACCTGGCGGCCCTGGGCACCGCGCCTCGCCTGCGCCCCGGCGACGAGATCCTCGTGACCGAGATGGAGCACCACGCCAACCTCGTGCCCTGGTTCGAGGCCGCGAAGCGCGAGGGCGCCGTGGTCCGCGCCGTGCCCGTGACCGACGACGGCGAACTGGACCTGGCCGCCTATCGCGGCCTGCTCAACGACCGCACCCGCGTGGTGGCGGTGACCCACGTCTCCAACGTGCTCGGCACCCTCAATCCCGTGGCCGAGATGGCGGACCTGGCCCATCGCCGCGGAGCCCTGGTGGTGGTGGACGCCGCCCAGTCGGTGGGCCACCTGCCCGTGCGCTTCGACGACCTGGGCTGCGACCTGCTGGCCTTCTCCGCCCACAAGGCCTACGGCCCCACGGGGCTCGGCTTCCTCGTGGGCACGACCGAGGCGCTGCAGGACCTGCAACCGGTGAACTTCGGCGGCGAGATGATCGAGACCGTGACCATGGACGGCGCCACCTGGGCCGAGGTGCCCCATCGCTTCGAGGCGGGCACGCCCAACGCTTCCGGCGCCGCCGCCTTCCCCGCGGCCCTGGACATGCTGGACGAGGCCACCCTGGAGCGCATCCGCACCCACGAGATATCCGTGACCGCCTATGCGCTGGAGCGACTGGCCGCCATCGACGGCCTGCGCGTCTTCGGCCCGGCCGACGCCACGCACCGGGGCGGCCTCGTGAGCTTCCACGACCCGCACGTGCATCCCCACGACATGGCCCAGCTCCTGGACGCCGACGGCGTGGCCGTGCGCGCCGGCCATCACTGCGCCCAGCCCCTGCACCGGCGGCTCGGCGTGGTGGCCACCACCAGGGCCTCCTTCGGGCTCTACACCACCCACGACGAGATCGACGTACTGGTCGACGCCATCGGCCGGGCGAGGAGCGTGTTCGGAGCATGATGGACGAACTCTACCGCGAGGTCCTGCTGGACCATCACCGCTCGCCGCGCCGTGCCGAGCCCCTGCCCATGGCCGATGCCCGCGCCGAGGGCAAGAACCCCTCCTGCGGCGACGAGGTGGAACTCCAGCTCGCCTTCGAAGGCGACACCATCGCCGACGTGGCCGTGCTGACCCGGGGTTGCGCCATCGCCACCGCCAGCGGTTCGATCCTGGCGGAGCTCGTGGCCGGCCGCACCCGCGACGACGTCCGCCGCCTGGCCGACGCCTTCCGCGAGGTCATGCACTCCGACGACGGCGAACTCGCCGACGACCTGGACCCCGGCGACCTGGAGGTCCTGACCGGCGTCCGCAACTTCCCGGTGCGCGTGAAGTGCGCGCTGCTGCCCTGGATCACCCTGCTGGAGGCGTTCGCCGCCGGCGAGGAAGGCCGCGCCGCGGCCGAGACCACCACGGAGGCCTGAGATGAGTGCACCCAGCCCCAACGTCGTGCTCGACGCGCTGCGTCCGGTGATCGACCCCGAACTGAACATGTCCATCGTGGATCTGGGCCTGATCCGCGGCGTCCAGGTGGACGCCGACAGCGGCGACGTGGAGGTGGACCTGACCCTCACCAGCCCCATGTGCCCCATGGCGCCGGAGATCATCGCGGCCACGCGGAATGCGGCGCTGGGCGTGGACGGTGTGCAGAACTGCATGGTGGAGCTGGTGTGGAGTCCGCCCTGGGATCCGCGGACCGACGCCACGGAGGACTGCAGGGCGGAGATGGGCATCTGGGACTGATCGATGACGGGGGGAGACGCGAAAGGGCGGGGCCGAGGCCCCGCCCTTCGTCGTACTGGTCGGACCAGGTATCAGTCCTTCCAGGTCGTCACGAAGATGTTCGTGTCCCGGGTGCCGCCGTTGTGCCGGTTGCTGCCGAACACGAAGGTCTCGCCGTCGGGGGCCCACATCGGGAAGCCGTCGAAGCCGCCGGTGAAGGTCACCTGCTCCAGTTCGCCGGTTTCGACGTCCACCAGCCACAGGTCGAACTCGCGACCGCGGGGGTTCGGGTAATTGCTCGAGAAGATGATCTTCTCGCCCGAGGGGTGGAAGAAGGGGCCGAAGGACGCGCAGCCCAGGTCGGTGATGCGCCGCTGGTCGCTGCCGTCGGCGTTCATCACGTAGATCTCCATCACCGAGGGGCGGACCTTCTCGTCGGCCAGCAGGGCGCGGTAGTCGTCCAGGGCAGGGCCCTCTTCGGGGTAGTGGCTGCGGTAGCAGATCTTCGAGCCGTCGGGGGAGAAGAAGGCGCCGCCGTCGTAGCCGGGGGTGTGGGTCAGGCGCTTCAGGTTCCCGCCGTCGAGGTCCATGGTGTAGATCTCGAGGTCGCCGTCGCGGGTGCTGGTGAACACGATGGTCCGGCCGTCGGGGGAGATGGTGGCCTCGGCGTCGTAACCCGGCGTGTCGGTGAGCTGCACGAGCTCGCCGGTGGCCAGCGCCAGCTTGAAGATGTCGTAGCCCGCGAACAGGCCCCACACGTAGCCCATGCTCATGTCCGGGGGCGTGGGGCAGTCGGGGGAGTCGGCGTGGGTGGAGGCGTAGACCACGTGGGTGTCGTTCTCGGTGAAGTAGGCGCAGGTGGTGCGGCCGGTGCCGTCGGAGAGCATGACCTCGGCGGGCTGGCCGCCGTCCACGGGCATCACCAGGATCTGGTCGCAGGGGATGTCGTCGCGGGTGGCCTGGAAGACCAGCTGCTTCGAGTCGTAGGAGAAGTACGCCTCGGCGTTCTCGCCCCCGTCGGTGAGCATGGTCAGGGTGCCGAAGTGGACCTCGCGGGGGTCGGGCTCGTGGGTGCGGGGGAGGTCGGCGGCGAGGGCGGTGGCGGCCACGACGAGGGCCGCGATGATGAACGGGATCCGGGACATGGTCTCCTCCTGGGTTCGGGATCGGTGGGGGAATCTAGCACATCCGCGCAGAAATGCCACCGGATCGCTCGGAATCTCCGGACCGGAGGTTGCGGATCTTCGTGAATCCCGTAATCTGAACTCCGGTATCCAGGCCGCCCCTCGGCGGCATCCACAGAGAGGAAGGACGACCCATGAAGATCGGAGTGCTCGCCGAGACCGCCTCGGGCGAACGGCGCGTGGCCCTGGTGCCCGCGTCCGTGGCGCCGTTGATGAAGGCGGGATGCGAGGTGATCGTCGAAAGCGGAGCCGGCGCCGCCGCCGGGTTCCCCGACGCGGCCTACCAGGACAAGGGAGCGGCCACGTCGAGCCGCGCCGACGTGCTGGCCGCCGCCGACATCCTGCTGCAGGTGCGCGGCCCCGGCGCCATGGGCGACGCCGCGGACCTGTCGGACTTCCGCAAGGGCCAGGCCCTGGTAGGCACCCAGGACCCCCTGGGCAACCCGCAGGGGACGGCGGCCATGGCCGAAGCCGGCCTGACGGCCTTCTCCCTGGAGCTCGTGCCGCGCATCACCCGCGCCCAGAGCATGGACATCCTGTCGTCCATGGCCACGGTCGCCGGCTACCAGGCGGTGCTGGAGGCGGCCAGGAGGCTGCCCAAGCTCTTTCCCATGCTCATGACCGCCGCGGGCACGCTGGCCCCGGCCAAGGTCTTCGTCGTCGGCGTGGGCGTGGCGGGGCTGCAGGCCATCGCCACGGCCAAGCGCCTGGGCGCGGTGGTGGAGGCGTACGACGTGCGTCCCGCCGTGAAGGACCAGGTGATCAGCGTGGGCGCCAAGTTCGTGGAGTTCGACCTCGAGACCGAGGGCGCCGAGGACAAGGGTGGCTACGCCAAGGAACAGAGCGACGAGTTCATCCGCCGTCAGCAGGAGCAGATGGCCGCGGTCGTCGCCCGCAACGACGTGGTGATCACCACCGCCGCCATCCCCGGCAGGAAGTCGCCGGTGCTGGTGACCAAGGCGATGGTCGAGGGCATGGCCCCCGGCTCGGTGATCGTGGACCTGGCCGCCGAGCGCGGCGGCAACTGCGAGCTCACCGAGTCCGGCGAGACGGTGGAGCGCCACGGCGTGACCATCGTGGGCGAGCTGGACTTCGTGTCCCGCAAGCCGAACCACGCCAGCCAGATGTATTCGAAGAACGTGGAGACCTTCCTGCTGTCGATGATCGCCGAGGGCGAACTGACGCTGGACCTCGAGGACGAGGTCGTGGCCGGTACGCTGCTCTGCCGCGACGGCGGGGTCGTCCACCCGCGCATCCGCGAGATGCTGGGCCTCGCGGCCCCGGCCGAAGGAGGGGAGTGACATGCAGGAACTCGTCGCAGCCGTCACCGTGTTCGTGCTCGCGGTCTACATCGGCTTCGAGATCATCACCAAGGTGCCGCCCACGCTGCACACGCCGCTGATGTCCGGCTCCAACGCCATCTCGGGCATCACGCTCATCGGCGCGGTCATCTCCACGCGTGTCGACAATCCGAAGCTGGCCACCATCCTGGGCGTCAGCGCCGTGGCCTTCGCCATGGTCAACGTGGTGGGCGGCTACATGGTCACCCACCGCATGCTCGACATGTTCAAGGGAAAGAGGTGAGACCGTGACGTTCCTCATCGACATCGGCTGGGTGAACCTGGCGTACGTCGCGGCCTCCGTGCTGTTCATCTCCGGCCTGAAGGGCCTGACCCATCCCCGCACCGCCGTGCGCGGCAACCTCACCAGCTCGGTGGGCATGCTGCTGGCGGTGGTGGTGACGCTGCTTGCCAACGGCCTGGACTACCAGTGGATCATCGTGGGCGCCGTGATCGGCGGGGCCGTGGGGGCCATCGCGGCCACGCGGGTCCAGATGACCCAGATGCCCGAGATGGTGGCCCTGTTCAACGGCTTCGGCGGCGGCGCCTCGGTGCTCGTGGCCGGCGCGGCGTTCCTGATCGCCACCGAGCCCAACGCACAGACGACCATTTCCACGGGCCTGTCGGGCCTGATCGGCGCGGTCACGTTCACTGGCTCGCTCATCGCCTTCCTCAAGTTGTCGGAGATCATGCCCGGCGGCGCCATCGGCTTCCCCGGCATGAAGGTCTTCAACGCCCTGATGGGCCTGGCTGCCCTGGCGTGCGTGGGCTGGCTGACGGTGGATCCGACGGCGACCATGGCCTACTGGATCATCGTGGCCATCGCCGGCGTGCTCGGCGTGACGCTGACCATCCCCATCGGCGGCGCCGACATGCCCGTGGTGATCTCGCTGCTGAACTCGTACTCGGGTCTGGCTGCGGCGGCCACCGGCTTCGTGCTCATGAACAACGTGCTGATCATCGCCGGGTCCCTGGTGGGCGCCTCCGGCATCATCCTCACGCAGATCATGTGCAAGGCCATGAACCGCTCGCTGGCCAACGTGCTCTTCGGCACCCTCGGTCCCAGCGCCGACGGTCCCAGCGCCGACGACGTATACGGCGGCAAGGTCAAGTCCACCTCGCCCGACGAGGTGGCCATGCTCTTCGACACGGCCCAGCGCGTGCTCGTGGTGCCCGGCTACGGCCTGGCCGTGGCCCAGGCCCAGCACACCGTGCGCGACATGGCCAACCAGCTCGAGGCCCGCGGCATCACCGTGGAGTACGGCATCCATCCCGTGGCCGGCCGCATGCCCGGTCACATGAACGTGCTGCTCGCCGAGGCCGACGTGCCCTACGAGAGCCTGCGCGAGATGGATGAGATCAACCCCGAGATGGAGCAGATCGACGTCTGCATGGTGATCGGCGCCAACGACGTGGTGAACCCCGTCGCGCGCACCGATCCGCAGAGCCCCATCGCGGGTATGCCCATCATCGACGTGGACAAGGCCCGCACCGTGGTGGTGGTGAAGCGCTCGCTGAGCCCCGGCTTCGCCGGCATCCCCAACCCGCTGTTCGCGGCGGACAACGCGCTGATGATGTTCGGGGACGGCAAGAAGGCCCTGATGGAGCTGAACGAGGCCCTCAAGGACGTCTAGTCGGACCCGGGAACGGATGATCGGAGGCCCCCGCCGTTGCGGGGGCCTTCGTGCGTTGCGCCCCGGGCCGGGGCTGTGGTTCAATGATCCATCGACCGCCCCGCGCCACCCTTGGAAGGACGCCATGACCGCCGACCGCTCTCCAGCCGCTGCGACACCCCTCCGCGACCCGCGGGGCAGGGGCGTCGACACCCTGCGCCTGGGCGTGACGGACCGGTGCAATCTGCGGTGCCGCTACTGCATGCCGGCGCGCGGCGCCGGGGCCGTGTCGCGGTCGGAGCTCCTGTCGTTCGCGGACATGCGGCGGCTCGCGGGGATCGCGACCTCCCTGGGCGTGCGGCGCATCCGGGTGACCGGGGGCGAGCCCCTGGCCCGCGACGGCGTCGTGGAGCTCCTGGCCGACATCGCGGACCTGCCCGCCGCTCCCGAGGTGCTGCTCACTTCGAACGGCCTGCTGCTGGGCGATCGTCTGGACGACCTGCACCTCGCCGGTGTGCGCCGTGTGAACCTGAGCCTGGACAGCCTGGACCGCACGACCTACGAGCGTATCACGCGCAGCGACGCCCTCGAGACCGTGCTGCCGCTGCTGGATGCTGTGCCGGCGGCCGGCCTCGGCCTGAAGATCAACACGGTGATCCTGCCCGGCCTGAACGATCACGAGATCCCCGACTTCGCCCGCCTCGCCCGCGATCGCGGTATCGAGGTGCGCTTCATCGAGCCCATGCCGTTCCTGGGCGGGAGCGGCGAGGTGTTCGCCCCGTTCTCGGGCGACGCCGTGGTGGCCCGCCTCGCGGAGGCCTTCGGCGAGGCCCCGCGTCACGTCGGCCTCCACGGCACCGCCGATCTCTACGACCTCCCCGGCGGCGGTCGCGTGGGCGTGATCCGCGGACACACGCGCAGCTTCTGCGCCTTGTGTACGCGCCTGCGCATCGACGCCCGCGGCGGATTGCGCACCTGCCTCTATGGCGGTGCCGTGGCCGACCTGCGGGCCATGCTACGCGATGGGGCTGATGACGCAGCGATCGTCGCGACGATCCGGCAGGCCGTGGCGAACCGTCCCGTCGACGGTTTCGCCGCCCGTGCGGCCCGCGACGCCGTGGACCTGGAGAGCATGGTGGGGATCGGCGGCTGAGATGAGGATCCTCAACGTCTGCATCAGCGAGCGGAAGGGCACGGTGAAATCGCCGGTGCCGTCGGTCGTGCTCCGCGAGAACCACGGCATCGAAGGCGACGCCCACGCCGGCGACTGGCCCCGCCAGGTCTCCCTGCTGGCCGCCGAGAGCATCGCCGCCGTCCGCGAGGCTCTTCCGGACATCCAGGACGGCGCCTTCGGCGAGAACCTGATCACCGAGGGCGTGGACTGGCTCCGCGAAGCGTCGGTGGGGGACCGCGTGCTCGTCGGCGACTCGGTGGTGATGGAGATCACCGTCATCGGCAAGACCTGCCACACGGCCTGCGCCATCGGCAAGGCAACCGGCGACTGCATCATGCCCCGCGAGGGGATCTTCTGCCGCGTGCTCGCGGGCGGGGAGGTGCGTCCCGGCGACGCCCTGCGCCTCGAGGCGGCCCTGGAGGGAACAACGTGATCGACGTGAGCGCCAAGGACCGCACCCTGCGCACGGCCGTGGCCGCCGCCGTGGTGCGCATGGCCCCGGACACCGCCGCCCGCGTCCGCGCCGGCGACACCCCCAAGGGCGATCCCCTGCCCGTGGCCCGCGTGGCCGCCGTCCAGGCCGTCAAGGACACGCCCCGCATCATTCCCTTCTGCCACCCCATCTCGGTGACGGGCGTGGACGTGGACTTCGAGGTGGGCGACGCCGAGGTGCGCGTCGTCGTGACCGCCCGCTGCGTGGATCGGACGGGCATCGAGGTGGAGGCCATGACCGGTGCCGCCGTGGCCGCCCTGACCCTCTACGACATGCTCAAGATGATCGACGCCGCCGTGTCCGTGGGCTCGGTGGAACTGGTGGAGAAGCGCGGCGGCAAGTCCGACGTGCGACGCATCGAACCGGGCTCGGTGCGCGCCGCCGTCCTGGTGCTCTCCGACACGGTGGCCGCGGGGGAGAAGCAGGACCTGTCGGGGCGGTTGATCCGCGAGCGGCTGGAGGCCGAGGGATTCGCCGTGACGGCCCTGGACGTGTTACCGGATGACCCCGCCGCCGCCGCCGACCGCTTGCGCACCTCGGCCGACGACGACGGCCTCGACCTCGTGATCACCACCGGCGGCACGGGCTTCGGCCCCCGCGACACGACCCCCGAGGCCATGGCCGACGTGATCGAGCGCGAGGCCCCCGGCCTGGCCGAGGCCGTCCGCGTCCATGGCGGCGAGCGCACGCCCCGCGCCATGCTCAGCCGGGCTCGGGCCGGCCTGCGCGGCACCACCCTCATCGTGAACCTGCCCGGTTCCCGCGGCGGGGTGACCGAGGGACTCGACGCCCTCTTTCCGGCCCTCCATCACGCCTTCCCCATGATCCGCGGCGGCGGCCACGACCACGATACCGGTCGCGAGGCCGGGTCGTGATCCCCTTCGAGCAGGCGCTCGAGCTGGTGCTCGGCTCCTGCCGCGCCCTGGATGCCGAGCGTGTGCCCCTGACGGCGGCCGACGGTCGCGCACTGACCCGCGCCGTCCGCGCCCGCCTGGACCACCCGCGCTTCGACCAGTCGTCCATGGACGGCGTCGCCGTGCGCCGTGCCGACCTCCCGGGAACCCTGCGCCTGATCGCCGAGATGCCCGCGGGCACGTCGCGCCGACCGCGCCTGCGCCCCGGAACCGCGGTGCGCGTGTTCACCGGCTCGCCCCTGCCGTCGGGCGCCGACGCCGTGGTCATGCAGGAGCGCTGCGTTTTCAAGGACGGGAGCGTGACCATCGACTTCACCCCTGATGCCGGTGCCTGCATCAGGCCACGTGGCGGCGAGCGTCGCCGCGGCGATCTCCTGCTCGCGGCCGGAACGGCCCTGTCGCCGGCCTCCATCGGCCTGCTGGCAGGCGACGGATCCGTCGACGCCCTGGTCTTCCGGCGCCCGGTCGTCACCCTGATCACCATGGGCGACGAGATCGCCCGTGCCGGCGAGCGACTTGGCCCCGGCCAGGTCCGTGACGCCCTCGGTCCCGCCTTGACCACCGCCCTGTCCCGCGCCGGCGCGGCCTCCGTCCGCCACCGCCACGCCGCCGACGACCCCGGCCGCCTCACGCGGCTGCTCCGGACGGCGGTCCGCTCGTCGGACCTGGTCGTGACCTGCGGCGGGGCCTCGGTGGGGGACCATGATCACGTCGCCGAAGCCCGCCGTCGGCTCGACGTGCACGATCTCTTCGACCGCGTCGCCGTCAAGCCGGGCAAGCCCACCATCTTCGGCCATGCGCCCGACGGTACGCCCGTCTTCGGCTTGCCCGGCAACCCGGTGTCGGCCCTCGTCACCTTCCAGCTCTTCGTCGAACCCGCGATGCGCGCCATGCAGGGCCTGCCGGCGGACCCCATAACGGTCGAAGCGACTCTCGCCGCCGACCTGCACAAGAAGCCCGGCCGCCTCGAGTGGGTGCGCGGCGTGCTGGACCGCACCGCCGGCGTCGTCACGCCCCTCGCCGCCCGCGATTCCCACATGATCGGCGGCCTGGCCGCGGCGGACGTCCTCATCCCGTTCCCCGCGGAAGCCGAGCGGCTGGCGAAGGGGCGGCGTGTCCGGGTGCGAGTCATGGGGGAGTGGTCGTGACACGGCTGATCGCCGTCCTGGCGCTCGTCCTGGCGACGGCCGGGTGTGGAACTCCCGATACCGACGACCCCCTACGTGTAGCCGTCGCCTCCAACTTCGCCGCCGTCTCCAACGACCTGGCCGCAGCGTTCACGGATTCCACGGGCATCCCGATCGTCACCGTGTCCGGCGCCACCGGTGTATTCGACGCCCAGATCCGCAATGGCGCCCCCTTCCACGCGCTGCTCGCCGCCGACGAGGCTCACCCGACCGGCCTGGAGCGCGACGGCTTCGCCCTGACGGGCACCTGCTTCACCTACGCGAAGGGCGTGCTGGCGCTGTGGTCGGCATCGCCGGACGCCGCCGTCGAGGGTGGCCGGCTGCTCAAGGAGCCCCGCGTGCGTGTCGCGGTGGCCGACCCGGATCTGGCGCCTTACGGCCAGGCGGCCATGACGGCCATGAGCAGGCTCCTGACGCCGAGCCCGACACCCCCGGTGATCGTCACCGGCCGGAACGTGGCCCAGGCCTTCCAGTTCGCGGCCACCTCCAACGTGGCGGCGGCGTTCGTGGCCGGGCCCATGATCCGGGATGCGGGAGGGGTGGCCTGGACGGTTCCGTCGGACCTCCACGATCCCATCGTCCAGCAGGCGATCCTCCTGCGCGACGACGACCGCGCCCGGGCGTTCCTCGACTTCGTCCGCGGCCCCACCGGCCGGGCCCTGATCGCCGATCGTGGCTACGGTCTCCCGCCCGTGGAGTCCGCACCATGATCCACCCCGACGACCTCTCCGCCATCCGCCTGACCCTCGCCCTGGCCTCGGTCTCCACGGCGGTCCTGCTGGTCCTGGGCGCTCCGCTGGCATGGTGGCTGTCGCGGTCCCGCTCGCGCCTGCGGCCGGCCGTGGAGGCGATCGTGTCGCTGCCCCTGGTGCTGCCGCCCACGGTCCTCGGCTTCTACCTGCTGGTCCTGCTCGGCCCCGACGGCCCGGTGGGACGCCTCTCCGCCGCCCTCGGCGGCCCACCCCTGGCCTTCAGCTTCCCCGGCCTGGTGATCGGTTCGGTGGTCTACTCCCTGCCCTTCGTGGTCCATCCTCTGCGCGACGCCTTCGCCGCTGTCGGCCGTCGTCCCCTGGAGGTGGCCGCCACCCTCGGCGCCTCGCCCCTGGACCGTCTGCTGACGGTGGCCCTGCCCCTGGCCCGCCCCGGCTTCGTGACCGCGGCGGTGCTGGGTTTCGCCCACACCCTCGGGGAGTTCGGCGTGGTGCTGATGATCGGCGGCAGCATTCCCGGCGAGACGCGGGTGCTGTCCATCGCCGTCTACGACCGGGTGGAGATGCTGGACTGGGACCGCGCCCACGTCCTGGCCGCCGGCCTGCTGGTCGTCTCGTTCCTGTTGCTCGTGGGGGTCTACGGCCGGGCGCGGCGGGTCCGGGGGGTGCTGCCGTGAGCATCGTGGCCCGCTTCCGTCGCCGGACCGGCGCCTTCGATCTGGACGTCGCGTTCGAAGTCCCGTCGCAGGGCGTCACGGCCCTCATCGGTCCCTCGGGGTGCGGCAAGACGACGCTGTTGAGGGCCGTGGCCGGCCTCGAGCACATCCCCGACGGCAGCCTGTCGGTGGACGGCGAGGTCTGGCAGGCCCCGGATCTCTTCCGACCAGTCCACGAACGGGCCCTGGGCTACGTCTTCCAGGAGGCCTCCCTCTTTCCCCACCTGTCGGTGCGGGGAAACCTCGAGTACGGGATGCGCCGGCGAACCGGCCTCGCCATGGACTTCGACCGCACCGTCGAGCTCATGGGCCTCGCCGACCTCCTCGACCGCGACCCGGCCGGCCTCTCCGGCGGCGAACGCCAGCGGGTGGCCGTGGCCCGCGCCCTCCTCGCCGGCCCCCGCCTGCTGCTCATGGACGAACCCCTGGCCTCCCTGGACCGCGAGAGCCGCGACGGCATCCTGCCCTTCCTGGACCAGCTCCACCGCGAGCTGGAGATCCCCGTGCTCTACGTGAGCCACGACCGCGATGAGACCGCCCGCCTGGCCGACCACGTGGTCTGCCTGGAGGCGGGGCGCGTGCTGGGCGCGGGCCCCGTGGCTGAGATGATGACCCGCCTGGACCTGCCCCTGGCCCGTGGCGCCGACTCGGAGGCCGTCGTCGAGGCCGTGACCGGACCGTGCGACCACGACGGCGTGACCACACTCCGCTCGGGCGACGCCGTGTTCCTGGTGGCGGGGGAGGCGGCGACCGAGGGCACGCCCGCCCGCCTCCGCATCCGCGCCGCCGACGTGAGCCTCGCCCTCGACCCGCCGGGGCGCACCAGCATCCTGAACGTGCTGCCTGGCCGGGTGCTGGAAACGGCGGATGAGTCGTCCGGGACGGTGCTGGTCCGCGTGGATGTGGGCGGCCCCGTGATCCTCTCGCGCATCACCGGCCGCTCCCGCTCCGCTCTCGGCCTGGAACAAGGCTCCGAGGTCTTCGCCCAGGTCAAGACCGTCGCGTTATTGTCCTGATTCTTCATCAGTTATTGCGTTCGGAAAGCTCGGGTGTTAAGAGTTCTTCATGCGAATCTTCGAGACTCCGAACGTCAGCGCAGGAGCATGTCCATGACCACGTTCCGGTCCGTCGCCTGGTCCTCGGTGGGGAAGAAGGTGATCACGGGTCTCACGGGCTTCATGCTCATGGGGTTCATCGCGGTTCACCTGCTGGGCAACCTGACCCTCTTCATCCCCGACGGCGGCCACGCCTTCAACGCCTACGCCCACTTCCTCGAGCACGCCGTCCACGGCTGGCTCATCTACGCCTTCGAGGTGGGGCTGATCGCCATCTTCTTCTTCCACATGCTCGCCGCGATCACCGTGGCCTGGACGGACAAGCGCAAGGCGCGTCCCAAGGGCTACAAGGAGAGCCGCGACGCGGGCGGGAAGAGCCGCAAGGGCCTGCCGTCCACGAGCATGATCGTGACCGGCATCACCCTGATCGTCTTCGTGGTCCTGCACGTGAAGATGTTCAAGTTCGCGGACCATCCGCACGTGGTCTACGACGGGGTGGAGATGAAGAACATCTTCGCCGTGGTCGTCGAGGCCTTCAAGCAGCCCCTGACCACCGGCATCTACGTGGTCGTGATGATCATGCTGGGCCTGCACCTGCGGCACGGCTTCTGGAGCGCCTTCCAGTCCATGGGCTGGAACAACGACCGCTGGATGAACACGCTCCAGACGCTGGCGCGCGTGTTCTCGGTGCTCTTCGCCCTGGGCTTCATCGTGCTGCCGCTGTTCATCCTCTTCTTCGTCGATCCGTCCGCGCCGGGAGGTCACTGATGAGTCACCTGCTCGATGCAAAGATCCCCTCCGGCCCCATCGCCGACAAGTGGGACAAGCATGAGATGGACAACGGCCTGGTGGCCCCGGCCAACCGCCGCAAGTTCACCGTGATCGTGGTGGGCACCGGCCTGGCCGGCGGCGGCGCCGCGGCGACCCTGGGCGAGCTGGGCTACAACGTGCTCAACTTCTGCATCCAGGACACGTCGCGCCGGGCCCACAGCGTGGCCGCCCAGGGCGGCATCAACGCGTCGAAGAACTACCAGTACGACGGCGACAGCGTGGAGCGCCTGTTCTACGACACCGTCAAGGGCGGCGACTACCGCGCCCGCGAGGCCAACGTCTACCGCCTGTCCCAGCTGTCCATGGACATCATCGACCAGAGCGTGGCCATGGGCGTGCCCTTCGCCCGCGAGTACGGCGGCACCCTGGCCAACCGCTCCTTCGGCGGCGTCCAGGTGTCCCGCACGTTCTATGCCCGTGGCCAGACCGGCCAGCAGCTCCTGCTGGGCGTCTACTCGGCGCTCTCGCGCCAGGTGGCGGCCGGCACGGTGAAGATGTTCCCGCGCCACGAGATGCTGGACCTGGTGGTGGTGGACGGCAAGGCCCGCGGCATCATCTGCCGCGACCTGATCAGCGGCGAGCTGAAGCGCTATACCGCCGACGCCGTGGTGTTGGCCACCGGCGGCTACTCGCCGGTGTTCTACCTGTCCACCAACGCGGTCAACAGCAACGCCACCGCCGCCTGGCGGGCCCACCGCCGCGGCGCGTACTTCGCCAACCCCTGTTACACGCAGATCCATCCCACCGCCGTGCCGCAGATGGGCGACTACCAGTCCAAGCTCACGCTCATGAGCGAGAGCCTGCGCAACGACGGCCGGGTCTGGGTGCCGAAGAAGCCCGGCGACGACCGCCGTCCCACCGACATCCCCGAGGACGAGCGCGACTACTACCTGGAACGCCGCTACCCGGCCTTCGGCAACCTGGTGCCCCGCGACATCGCGGCCCGGGCGGCCAAGGTGGAATGCGACGCCGGCAAGAGCGCGTACATGTCGCCCCAGTCGGTGTACCTGGACTTCGCCGACGCCATCGACCGCCTCGGGCGCGACGTGGTGGCCGACCGCTACGGCAACCTCTTCTCCATGTACGAGGAGATCCTGGCGGACGACCCCTACAAGACGCCCATGATGATCTACCCCGCGCCCCACTACACCATGGGCGGCCTCTGGGTGGACTACAACCTGCAGAGCACCATCGAGGGGCTCTTCGTGGCGGGCGAGGCCAACTTCTCCGACCACGGCGCCAACCGCCTGGGTGCGTCGGCCCTCATGCAGGGCTGCGCCGACGGCTACTTCGTGGTGCCGCGCGTGGTGGCCAACTACCTGGCCAAGGGCGGCCTCGGCGAGGCGCCCACGAGCCACGAGGCCTTCGCCGCCGTCGAGAACGACGTCCGCGAGCGCTACGACTCGCTGCTGAAGATCCAGGGTTCGCGCACCGTGCGCGACATCCACTGGGAGCTCGGCCGCACCATGTGGGACGCCGTGGGCATGGCCCGCAACAAGCAGGGCCTGGAAGACGCCATCACCAAGATCGGCGAGCTCCGCGAGTCGTTCTGGCAGGACCTGAAGGTCCCCGGCGACGCCGACGACATGAACAAGCAGCTCGAGATGGCCGGCCGCCTGGCCGACTACCTGGAGCTCGGCGAGCTCATGGCCCGCGACGCCCTGGCCCGCGAGGAGTCCTGCGGCGGTCACTTCCGCGAGGAGCACAAGACCGACGAGGGCGAGGCCAAGCGCGACGACGAGAACTTCATGCATGTGGCGGCCTGGGAGTTCAAGGGCGACGGGCAGGCGGCCGAGAGGCACGTCGAGGACCTGTCGTACGAGAACATCGAGGTCAAGACCCGCAGCTACAAGTAGAGGAAGGGACGACGATGAGCCAGAGCATGACCATCCACCTGAGGATCTGGCGGCAGGCCTGCGGCGCGGCCGACGGCAAGTTCGTCGACTACACGGTCGAGAAGGTGCTGCCCGAGATGTCCTTCCTCGAGATGCTCGATCTGCTGAACGAGCAGCTCGCCCTGAAGGGCGAAGAGGCCGTGGAGTTCGACAGCGACTGTCGCGAGGGCATCTGCGGCACCTGCGGCCTGGTGATCAAGGGCACGGCCCACGGGCCCCACCCGGCGACCACCACCTGCGAGGTCCGCATGCGCCACTTCCACGACGGCGAGACCATCACGGTCGAGCCGTTCCGGGCGCAGCCGTTCCCCATCATCAAGGACCTGGTGGTGGACCGCACGGCCTTCGACCGGATCCAGCAGGAGGGCGGCTTCGTGACGTCGAACGTGGGCTCGGCCCCCGACGGCAACGCGGTGCCGATCCCCAAGAAGGACGCCGACAAGGCCATGGACGCCGCCTCCTGCATCGGCTGCGGCGCCTGCGTGGCCGCTTGCCCCAACGCCTCGGCGTCGCTGTTCGTGAGCGCCAAGATCAGCCAGCTCTCCTACCTGCCCCAGGGCCAGACCGAACGCGGTCGCCGCGCCCTGGCCATGGTGGCGCAGATGGACGACGAGGGCTTCGGTGACTGCTCGAACCACGGCGAGTGCGAGGCGGTCTGCCCCAAGGAAGTGTCCATCGAGAACATCGCGCGCATGCGCCGCGAGTTCATCAAGGGAGCCTTCGAGGGCTAGGCCACGAAGCGAACGGACCGACGGGGGCGGGGCCACGGCTCCGCCCCCTTGTTCGTCCGTCCTTGGCCCCGGGCCGCCCGTCGCTTATCTTGACGGCCCCCGTTCCCGCCAGGAGGAGACCATGGGCCGCTACGCCGTCATCGACATCGGAACCAACTCCGTCAAGCTGTTCTGCGCCCGCGTGGTGCACGGCCGCGTGACGCGCCTGGCCGAGGACGCCGCCGTCACGCGCCTGGGCCACGGCCTGGCGGAAACCGGCGAGCTGTCCGACAGCGCCATGGAGAACACGCTGGAAGCGGTCATCCGCTTCCGCGTGCGGGCCGAGGAACTCGAGGTCGAGAAGATCCTGGCCGTGGGCACCGCCGCCTTCCGCCGCGCCGACAACGCCGACGAGTTCCTGGACGAGCTGAAGCGCCGCGCCAAGGTCCGCGTGAAGGTCCTGGACGGGGAGGAGGAGGCCCGCCTGTCCGCCGTGGCGGTGCGGGCGAGCCTGGACCTGCCGTCGGGGCGCGTCAGCATCGCCGACATCGGCGGCGGCAGCACCGAGCTCGTGCGCCTGGTGGAAGGGGCCGGCAACGCCGCCGTGAGCCTGCCCGTGGGCGTGCGCACCCTGACCGACGCCCACGCGACCAAGGCTCCCCTGGACGAGGACGACGGCGAGGCCCTGGCCGCCGCCGTGGCCGAGGCCCTCGCGGGTTCCAGCCGCACCGACGACGCCCTGGTGGGCGTCGGCGGCACCGTCGCCACCCTGGCGGCCATCCGGCTGGGGCTGAAGGAGTGGGACCACGACCGCATGCACGGCCTCGAGCTCACCCGCGACGACGTCGAGGACATCTACGAGCGCCTCGCCGAGTCCACCCTGCCCGAGCGCCGCCGGATCGACGGCCTGCCCGACGACCGCGTGGACGTCATGCCCGCCGGCGCCGCCCTGGTCCTGGGGCTGATGGTGGCCTGCGGGGTGGAGCGCATGATCGTCTGCGCCTGCGGCCTGCGTCACGGCGTGTTCCACGACGCGTTCGTGGGCGCCGTCTGATCGGGCAGTCGAGCCTTCCCGGTTGACTTTTTCCTTCATCTGCCGATTGCTAAGGGATGGGCCGGCGCCGTATCCCCGGCGCCCGTGCGACCGGAGGTTGACCCGATGACGATCCTGTTCAAGAACACCCAGACCCTCACCGCCCAGATCGACGACTTCCTCGACGCCGTCAGCGAAGGCATCCTGGCCTTCCGTCAGGCCGTCGTGGATTACGTCCGCGGCGACGACGAGAGCTTCCTGCGCCACGTCGAGTCCGTGAACGAGCTGGAGAATCGCTGCGACGACCTGCGCCGCACCATCGAGCGGCATCTCTACAGCCACTCGCTGATCCCCGAGTCCCGGGGCGACGTGCTGGGCCTGCTGGAGCACACCGACGACGTGATCAATACGGCCAAGGCAACCCTGCTGCGCATCGACATCGAGCGCCCCGAACTGCTCCCCGACATGGAGCGCGAGTGGGAACTCCTGGCCGAGACGGCCGCCAACACCTCCGAGGCCGTCATCCTGGCGGCGCGCTCCTTCTTCCGCGACGCCCGCACGGTCACCGACCACCTGCACAAGGCCTACTACCACGAGAAGGAGGGGGACCGCGCCGCCGAGGCCCTCAAGCGCCGGATCTTCGCCTCCGACATCGACCTGGCCCGCAAGATCCACATCCGCGACACCGTCCGCGACATCGACAACGTCAGCGACGCCGCCGAGGACGTGGCCGACCGCTTGACCATCTACGCCATCAAGCGGACGGTCTGACGTGCTGCTGCTGGTCTTCCTCTCCAGCGGCCTGTTCCTGGGCTGGTCCCTGGGCGCCAACGACGCCGCCAACGTCTTCGGCACGGCGGTGGGCTCGCGCATGATCCGCTTCGGGCGGGCGGCGGTGATCTGCAGCGTCTTCCTGGTGCTGGGATCGGTGATCGGCGGCGCCGGCGCCAGTCATACCCTCGGCAAGCTGGGCGCCGTGAACGCCCTGGGCGGGGCCTTCGTCACGGCCCTGGCGGCGGGGTTGACGGTGGCGGGCATGACCCGGCTTTCCCTGCCGGTGAGCACGTCCCAGGCCATCGTGGGCGCCATCGTGGGCTGGAACCTGTTCACCGGTTCGCTCACCGACACCGACGCCCTGCTGCGCATCGTCGGCACCTGGGTGCTCTGTCCCGTGCTGGCGGCGGTCTTCGCCGTGCTCTTCTACCGGCTGTTCTCGGTGGTCTTCCGCAACCTCAAGCTGCATCTCCTCTGGGAGGACATGCTCACCCGCTGGGCGCTGATCGCCGTCGGTGCCTTTGGATCCTACAGCCTCGGGGCCAACAACATCGCCAACGTCATGGGCGTGTTCGTGCCCGTGGCGCCGTTCGGCAACCTCGACGTCGCCGGCCTGTTCACCATCACCGGCACCCAGCAGCTCTTCTTGCTGGGCAGCCTGGCCATCGCCCTGGGCGTGTTCACCTATTCGCGCCGCGTGATGGAGACGGTGGGGGGCAGCCTGATGCACCTCACGCCCCAGATGGCCCTGGTGGTGGTGCTGTCCCAGGCTGTCGTGCTCTTCCTCTTCTCGAGCCAGGAGATCGAGGCCGCCCTGCTGTCGGCCGGCCTGCCGCCCCTGCCCCTTGTGCCCGTCTCCAGCAGCCAGGCCGTCATCGGCGCCGTGCTGGGGCTGGGGCTGCTCAAGGGCGGCCACGGGATCCGCTACCGCGTGCTGGGGGAGATCTCGGCGGGTTGGGTCGCCACCCCCGTCGTGGCGGGACTGGTGGCCTTCATGGCCCTGTTCTTCATGCAGAATACCTTCGGTGTGGACGTGGCCCGGGATCGGACGTGGGTCGTGGACGAGGCGGCGGTGAATCGGGTCGGGCGGTACGGCGTCAACGATCCCTCGCTGCGCGGTCTGCTCGGCGTCGAGTTCCCCAGCGAGTCGTCCCTGGAGCGTCGCCTCGCCGCGTCCACCGGACTGGACGCCGCCGGTCGCAGGCGCGTGGTCTCGGCCGCGGAGCACGACCGCTTCGTGGTGGCCTGGGAGATCATCGAGAGGGAGTTCGCCCAGGGAGTGCTGACCCCGGAGCAGCTCGACTCGCTCCGACGCCTCACCGGCCGGGAATACGTCCACGGCTGGGCGTTGCTGGAGGACCTGGGGGATGGTGCACCCGGATGGCGCGAGCCGCCCGCGAGCGACCGCCTGGCCCGGAAACGCTACGAGGCCCTCAGCGCCTCGGTGTTGAGCGCCTTCAGGGCGGATCCGGGGGAGGCCGTCGTGCCGGACGATCGCTGACCCGTCCCGACTCAACGATGAAGGGCGCCCCCGAGGGGGCGCCCTTCGTTCGTCTTGGCCCGGTCGTCGTGGTCAACGCCCGGCGGCCAACAGCTTCCTGACCATCCACACCACCGTGATCACGCCGCCCACGAGCAGCGCCGCGAACACGATCATGTTGAGGGCCTGGGGCTCCACGACCATCTCCTCGGGACGATAGTGCCCGCCCAGAGTCGCCTTCCGCACGAAGTCGCGCATGAGCACCATCACCACCACCGTCACGACGGTCAGGACCGTCAGGGGTGTGAGCGATGCCGTCGGCCGGCTCCGGAGCCGGAACGCCGTGAAGAGCAGCACCAGGGCCAGCACCACGCCCATGCCGAGCATGCCGGTGGCGTGGCCGCTGCCGCCCATGAACTGGAGCATGACGTCGCGGTCCAGGGTCATCACGTAGGCGAACCCCGCGATCACGTTCACGGCCGTCACGCCCAGGAAGACGTTCAGACCCCGCTCGGACATCAGGGCGGCCAGCTCGTCGTCCCCCGTCAGCCGACGCCCGAGATGGGCGACGTACAACCCGGCCACCGCCACGGCGCTCAGGGCCATGTGGAGGAAGCGGGGCCAGAGCGAGGGGTCGGACGTGTTGAGGCTCGTGCCGCCGGGCGCGGCGGCGTACATGGCCTGCCACTTGGCGGGGGTGAGCATCAGCGACGTGTTGTTGGTGAACAGGAAACCCACCGCGGCCACGAGCAGGGCCGAGACCAGCACCACGGGTCCCCGCGCGCCGCCCAGGCGATCACCGCGGAAGGAGTTCATGTAGAGCCCGTAGTAGGCGATGGTCAGGGCCACGATCACCAGGAACCACGGCCAGCCCATGAGGATGCTGGACGTGTAGAACAGGTTGCCGTAGAGCACCTGCATGAACAGCAGGGGCGCCACGCCCGCGGTCACGGTGAAGGCGAAGACCGTGGGCAGATGCTTGGCCAGCTTCCCCACCATGCGGTCGTTGGCGTCGCCGGGGGACTTGCGGGCGAACCAGGCCACGGCGCTCAGCACGAGCCCGCCGAACATCACGTTCATCAGCAGCAGGTGCACCGTGAACGTCAGGTGCATGAGGATCTCGAAGACCACGACGGGCGCCGGGATCGGCAGCGCGTCGGGCACGGGCACGAAGGCGTTCATCGTTCGCTCCCTTCCCCGCCGGCGGCGACGGTCTCGAGGTAGTCGAGCAGGTGGCCCCGCTCGACGTCGTCGGCGAGATACGCGGGCATCTCGTCGGTGAACTCCTGCAGCAGGTCCAGGGTCTCTTCCAGCTCCTCGCGGCTCAGGTCCTCCAGGGAGGAACGGAGCTCACGGGTGCCGTCCAGGGTGTGGCACAGGCCGCAGTGGAGGTCCCACGCGAGGCGGCCGGCGGCGGCCGGGTCCTCGGGGAACACGGCCTCCACGCCGTCGGCCTGGTCGGCCAGGTACCCGGCGAGGGCCGACACGGCCTCGTCGCCTCCGTACCAGGCGGGCATCTGCGCCCGCATGAACTGCAGACGAGGCAGGAGCTCGGCGATCTGCTCCTCGCTCCAGTGGGCCAGGGAGGGTCGCAGGGCGTTGTAGCCGTCCATCGTGTGGCAGGGCTGGCACCAGGCCCGGTAGAGGTCGGCACCCAGCTGCGACTCGTCGGGATTCCGCCACGGCGTCCGCGCGATCACACCTTCATCGGCCAGGGCCTCTTCCTCGTCCATCAGCACGCCGGTACTGTACATGTAGCCGTGGATGGTGAAGGGCTTGCGGGCGGCCTCGCGGGCCCACTCGCCGCCGAAGAAGAACAGCAGCCCGGCGCAGAACAGCACCACGCCGCCTACGGGGTTCCACGTACGCGGGAACGCCAGCGGCCAGAGGGCGATCACGGCGGTGGCCACCACGCCCAGTTTCATGAGCCAGAGCAGGGTGGGCATGATCGGCAGGGCGTCGGTGGTCAGACCGTGCCAGTCGGTGGTGCCCAGCTTCTCGGCGGCGGCGTCCAGGGCGCCGGCCAGGGCGCCGTCGTACCAGAACGAGCAGGCCGCCACCAGGACCATCCCCACCACGACCCAGGCGGCGCTCCAGCGCACCGCCCGGAACCGCGACTCGCCCTTCTTCAGGAACGCCGCGGCCAGCAGCGTGAACAGGCCGGCCTGGGCGATCGAGGCGAAGGTGCGCAGGGCGGCCGAGGGCCAGTACGTGGGGTTGAAGAAACCGGTCCAGAACTCGCGGTTCTCCAGCCAGCCGCCGGGCGTGAGCATGAAGGTGATGATGCCGTTGATGATCACCAGGCTCATGAACGCCGAGATGAAGTAGATCCAGCCCACGATCTCGTGGGTCTTCCGGTCCAGCTTCTCCCAGCCGTACCAGTAGACCAGGGCCGCGGCGATCTCCACGAAGAAGAACACCCACTCCATGGCCCAGCCCCACACGTAGGCGCGGATCAGGGCGGAGATGGTGTGGGGCGAGATCAGCGCCGCGGTGAACCAGATCCCGACGCCGGAGATGGCGCCGAAGACCAGGGTGATCAGCAGGAAGAACCGGCTCTGGGATACGACGTGGGCCCGCAGGCCCTCGTCGCCGGAGCGGTTCGCCCACCGTTCGGTGAGGACCAGCCAGAGCCCGCCGCCCACCGCGAAGTGGGAGACGAACACGTGGAGGACGGAGACCACGGCCATCAGGACTCCGCCGCCCATGACCAGGTCCCAGACGGGATAGTTCATGGCTTCTCCTTGGGTTCGGATTTGGACCGGGCGTCCCTCCGGCGCCCGGTCACTCGCTGTCCAGCACGCGCACCAGACCGCCCCAGCGGCGATCCGGCGAGAACCCGTGCTTCTCGAAGAACGGTCTGAGGACGAAGAGCGTCTTGACCACCTCGTAGCCGAGGTCGGCCATGCGGTCGCAGAAGTCCTCGATGAGCGAGCTGCTGAGGCCGCGCCCCAGCAGCGGGGTGGCCACGACGATGCCGTTGAGGTGGACCACGCCGCGGTCCTCCTCGCGCCAGGAGATGCCGCCGGTGATCTGCTCCTGGGCGTCGGTCACCACGTAGAAACGGTCCTGGTGCGAGATGGTCCGGTAGTACCCGGCCTTGAAGAACAGGCGGTAGAGCTTGCCGATCTCCGAGGGCTCGAGGGGCTCGCGGACCTGGTAGGCGGCGCCCTTCTTGTCGGTGATCCCGGACCTCACGACCACGACCTTGTCGCCCGCTCCGGCCACGGCCAGGAGTTCGGGCGCTCTCCGCGCGGAGCGCGGGAAGGCGAGGCGCTTGAAGGCGTCGCGCTCGGCCTCGTCCGTGATCGTCTCCTGGAGGTCCGACAGCTCCACCAGGGCGGTGGCGGGGCGCGTGGGCTCCGCGGTGAGCGCCGCCAGCAGACGGTCGAACGCCGTGCGGACCGCGTCGTCGGAACCGCGGAAGAGGGTCTGACGGAACAGGACGTAGCGGGTCAGCTCGTGCTCCTGGTCCAGACCGTACAGGCGGGCCATCTCCTCCACCTGGCGCAACCGGACCCGATCCGAGGCCTCGGGGGTCGATTCCTCCCACTTCAGGTAGCGGGCCACGGCGCCGCGCAGGGCGCAGCTCCGGTGCGAGCCGCCGCGCAGGCGCTCCAGGCAGTCGTCGAGCTCCAGGGCCAGCCGGCCGCGATAGCCGTCGAGCCGGTGCCCTTCCAGGTCCCCCCGCAGCTGTTCCAGGAAGGCGAGGGCGCGCTCCATGCCCAGGGCCTCCACGGCGGCGTCGGCGATCCAGTCCAGGCGCAGGATCTTGCGCGTCCAGGGGTAGTTGGTCTCGGTCTGCTTGTAGAAGTTCCGCAGCATGGGCTGCACGAGGTCCAGGGTCGACGAGTACGTCGTCCACCCCGTCAGCGACAGGACCATGGCGCCGGTGCGGAAGTCGGGTTCCGGCACCGAGACGTTCATGGGCGTGATCATGCCGGGCACGATCATCTCGCCGCTGTTGCGCCACACCCGGAAGAACGACGCCAGGGCCTGCACGTAGAGCCGGCGCCAGCCCGGAGCCCGGGCCATGCCCGGCGCCACGGTGCGGTCGCTGGCGTACTCGCGGATGCGCTCCCACACGTTCAGGTCGCTCACGAACGACAGGGTGAGGGCGCCCATGGCGGGCCTCCAGCAGCCGAAGCGCGGCACGCAGGGATCGCCGTGGGGGTAGCCGCTCAGGGCGATCATCCAGTAGATGGTGCGCAGCAGTTCGTTGCCGTCGTCGGCAAAGGCGTCGTGGTCCCAGATCACCAGCAGCAGGTCGTAGTGGCGTTCGTCCACGGTGTTCACGGCCACGCGGTAGACGCGCTGCCGGTGCCGTACGGCTGTGCGGCTGATCCAGATGCCGTGACGGGGCACGTCGCGGATGTCGAGGGTGTCGCCCTCGCTGGACAGGCGCACCGACTGCTGGAGGAAGGTGGTGCCCACCAGGATCTCCTCCAGGCGCGACGTCTCCCGTTCCGACAGCCCTTCCTGGAAGGCGATCTTCTCGTGCCAGGCGGCGGGGCCGGTGTGGGGCGACTCCTCGTCCAGGGTCCGCTCGTACCAGTCGGCCAGGGACAGCACCTCGCGCTCGGCGAGGGCGGCGATGGCGGGGTCTTCGCCCAGAAGGGCCCAGCTCACCAGCTCGTCGCGGACCGCGCCGTAGAACGGCGGCTTGTTGCGGGCGAAGCTGGCCAGCAGGCGGAAGATGCGCTCGAACTGCCCGCGGGTCGTCTCGTCGGCGGGCCAGGCCAGCCGCTCGCGGTAGCGGGCGAGCCGGCGCCGGAATCCCTCCAGGCGCCGTTCCTCCATCACGCCGCGGGCGATGGCCTCGATGCTCTCCTCGTCCAGGAACGGCAGCCCCGAGTCCAGGAACTTGGGGCGGATCCCGGCGGTGTCGGGCGTGGGCTCGTCCAGCACCAGCAGCCGGTAGGCCAGGCATCGGACGGCCATGTCCGGATGCCGGGCCAGGGTCTCGAGCCGGCGACGGATCAGCTCCGCGGTGCGGTGGTCGGCCAGCTCCAGGATGCGGCCCAGGGCCTCGGTGGCCCGCTCGGCCGACACGCCGCGCAACTGCGCCGCCCGCACCGACAGCTCGTGGACCCTGAGCATGCGGCCGTCGTCCACGCCGCCGGCGGGCACGGCCGCGGCCTGCTCGTCGTCGCCGGCTTCGGCGGGGGAGAGGCGGTAGGGGATGGACACGTGCTCGTTCAGGGGGCCCATGGGCGTGTCCCAGCCCTCCTTGACGGGGCAGAAGGCGGCCAGCGCCTCGTTCCCGACCCACAGCTTGGGCTGGCGGGCCAGCAAACCCAGGTCCACGGTCCGTCCCTCGAGTTCGTACTCGAGGTCGCCGATGCGCACCCGGTCGTCGTCGAGGATCGCGAACTCCAGCCGGCGCTTCCGGCTCCGGTCGACCAGGGCTCCATCCTCCACCACCACGTCGCTGTCCAGGATCCCCAGGTCACGATGGATCCAGCGGGGCATCCGCACCTGCAGCCCCGCCACGTCCAGCAGGGCCGACGCGCGGCGGTAGAGGTCGTCGATCACCGTCGCGAAGTTGGCCTCGATGGCCTTGCGCCTGTACGACCCCTTGGGCGTGAGCTCGCCCTGCTCCGCGTCGAAGTCCCGCTCCAGGACGGCGAAGTTCACCATGCGCTCGTGGGGAGAGAGGTCGGCGTTGGCGGCGGTGACGATGCGGTGGAGGTAGTCGTGGGCCACGGGGCCGGAGGGGTCGCCGTCCAGGACGGGGTCGTCGGCGTCGGGTACGATCAGCAGCACGTTCTCGTTGCGGTGGTCGCCCACCAGGAACACGCGCTTGATGCCCGGCACGTCCGTGAACACCTGCTCCACCCGTCGCGGCGCGATGGTCTGGCCCCGCGTGTTCTTGTAGATGTCCTTGAGGCGGTCCACGATCTCGATGTGGCCGCCGCCCTTGTCCTCGAAGATGTCGCCTGTGGGCAGCCAGCCGTCCTCGTTCCGGGACGGATCGTCCAGGTAGCCGCCCACGTAGGGGCCGCGGATCTGCAGCTCGCCCTCGTCGGTGATGCGCGTCTCCACCGCGGGCAGCGGAATGCCCACCGAACCCTCCACGTAGTCGCCGGGCGGGGTCATGGTGATGCCGCCGGTGGCCTCGGTCATGCCGAAACCGCTGCACAGCGCAATGCCGTTGCGCTGGAAGAAGCGGAAGATGCGGGGCTCCAGGTAACCCGCCGCCGATAGTCCCCAGCGCAGCCGGTCGCCGGTCACGGCGCGGACGTCGTCGCAGGCGATCTCGGCGGAACCGCGGGACTCGGCCAAGTCCTCGCAGCTCTGGTAGACCTGCTGCCAGCGCAGGGGAATGCCGATCATGCCCGTGGGGCGGACCTGGGGCAGCAGGGTCAGCAGGGTGTCGCGCGACGGGCTGCCGGTGAAGACGTAGGTTCCGCTCCAGAACAGCGATCCCAGCAGCTCGAGGTAGCGGCCGAAGGTGTGGAAGAGGGGCAGGTAGCAGAGCATGACCTCGTCGCGCCCCACCGTCGGCAGGGCGGCGGCGCGGGCGAACCTCTTGGTCACGATGTTGCCGTGGGTGAAGGTCACGCCCTTGGGCCGGCCCGTGCTGCCGGACGTCCACATGACCGTGGCCAGGTCGTCGTGCCCCGGGGGCGGCCGGTCCGCGAGGGCGGCCGCGACGTCGTCGGGGGAGAGGTCGGCCGCGACCTCGTCGAAGGGAACCGCGCCCTCCGGCGCCGCCGCCGCGTCCTCCAGGACCAGGTGGCGGGGGCGGTCGGCCATGTTCTCCAGGGCCTTGGCGGCGAGCTCGTGCTGTTCGGCCCGGCCGGTGATCAGGACGTCGATCTCCAGGCGCTCCAGGATCCAGCGCAGACCCTCGGCGTCGGTGGACGGGGCCAGGGGCGTGATCAGGATGCCGTGGGAAAGGCAGGCCAGGTCGAGCAGGGCACCGGGCACGGAGTTGGGGGTGATCAGCGCCACCCGCGGCTCCGGCGACAGGCTCAGCAGCGCCGCGGCCTGGCGACGGACGGCCCGCAGCACGGCGGCGTACGTCCAGCCCGACGATTCGCCGGCGTCGGCCTCGCGCAGGTAGATGCGGTCGGGATGGGAGGCGGCCCGTTGCTCGAGCAGGGTGCCCACGTGGACACCGCCGCGGCGTACCGCCTCGACGGCCGTGTCGGCCCAGCGGCGCCGTGTCTCGTCGTCGCTCAGGGCCTCGAGGAAGTCGGGGGATCGCGTGGCGTCGAGCCAGGCCGGCCACGAGGCGTCGACGGAGTCGTCGCCCAGCAGGGATGCGGCTTCCGTGACGACGGCGTCGGGAGACGAGGCGGGATCGGCGAGCCAGCGCTCGAGCTGGGGATGGTGCGGGAATCCTGTGGACATGACGCCCCCGGTTGGAACCCTCCGTGACTCCTGCGGACGTGGTCGCCTCCATTGAAACCCAAGACCCCGGGAATGGCAAGGTGCGTTTCGGGGATGACCCAGTTGTAACATATGGAATGGGAACGGGTTGCGCGTTGCGATGAAGGGTATTAGGGTGAATCCGTCACGACCCTGGAGGAAACCATGGACTGCTGTGGAACCACCGTCGCCGATACGGGCCTCGCCTTCTCGTTCGCCGTGCTCTTCGGATTCGGCCTGACCATGAGCCTGGGGCACTGCGTCGGCATGTGCGGCCCCCTGCTCACGGCCGTGGGGGCTGCCCAGCGTCGCGACGGGGCCGGACTGGCGACCGTCGTGGCGCGGCTGGTGCTCTACCACGGCGGGCGCCTCGTCTCCTACATGGCCATCGGCACCGTGGCGGGCCTGGTCGTCTCGGCGGTCTCCGCGGGCGGGGAGGGGCGCAACATCCAGGCGGGCCTGTCCATCGCCATCGGCTCCCTCATGCTCCTGACGGGAATCGGCATCCTCTCCCTCCAGCGCTTCGAAGGGGGCGGCCCCCTCCAGCGCTGGATCGCCCCGCGATTCGGTCGTCTCCTGGAGGAGGGTGGCTGGAAAGGCCGGCTCGGTCTCGGCCTGGCCAACGGCCTGCTGCCGTGCGGCCCCGTCTACAAGGCGGCCATGACCGCCACCGCCACCGCCAGCGCCTGGAAGGGCGCCCTGGCCATGCTCTGGTTCGGACTGGGGACGGTGCCCCTGCTCGTCGTGCTCGGCGTGGGGGCGGCGCAACTGGGGCTCCGCGCCCGTCAATTCTTCAACAGGCTGGGTGCCGCCCTGGTCTTCGTCATGGCCGCCCAGCTCATCCTCAGGGGCCTTGCGGTCTGGAACGTCGTTCCTCACGCCAGGATCGGCGAAGTCGTATTCTGGTGATGTCACGACGGTTACGGAAACGACCTATTTTGAATATCGATATTGTTTTCAAATATATCGATTTTTGCAACTAACCGGACGGAATAGCTTGGAATTCTCTGTCCGCCGGACTAGAATTCCCTTTCGTTAACCGGAGTCTTCGTCTCTGGCATGTCCACTGTTTCCCAGCCCCGGAGAGCCGAGCGATGGGTCGTCCCATCACCGATGCCCAAGACCGGGCGGCGTCGCGTCCTGCGTCCCGACCGGACAGGTGCGTCCACTGCGGAC
>CAYFKR010000027.1:0-33728 GCA_964343835.1 uncultured Fibrobacteraceae bacterium | reverse complement strand
CACGGCCGAGTAGCGACACCACAAGCGCACCGGAGGACCCGTGCCACCCTGGCTCGAAAAGCTCGCGCCCATCGGCATCTTGCTGGTGGTCGTAGCCATCGTCATCGCCCGCCTGCCCAAGGTGGAGGAGGTCGACCACTCGGCCGCCTACCGCAAGCGCCGGCTCATGAACTGGCTCCCGCTCGGGCTGACCTACGCGTTCCTGTACATGGGGCGCTACAACCTCAAGGTCAGCAAGAACATCTTCGAGGACATGCAGGACCCCGCCGGAGGGGCCCTGATGTCCAACGCCGACTTCGGCTACATCTTCGCCGTAGGCACCATCGTCTACGGCTGCTCCTTCCTCATCAACGGGCCGCTCACCGACCGGTACGGCGGCAAGCTCGCCATCCTGCTCGGCGCCGGCGGATCGGCGGTCATGAACCTCCTGATGGGCATCGCCACGATGGCGATGGCCGGCGGCACCGCCGAGGGCACGGGCGCCTGGGTCGCCAACAACTTCGTGCTGCTGTTTAGCGTTCTTTACGGCGCCAACATGTACTTCCAGAGCTTCGGCGCGGTGGCCATCGTCAAGGTGAACGCGGCGTGGTTCCACGTGCGCGAGCGCGGGGTGTTCGGGGCCATCTTCGGCATCCTCATCTCCCTGGGCATCTACTTCGCGTACGACCTGGGCAGCATGATCCTCGAGGGCATGGGCCTGGCCTGGGTCTTCCTGATGCCGGCGATCCTGCTGGGCATCTTCCTGCTCATCGACACGGGAACCGTGCGCAACCGTCCGAGCGAGGCGGGGCTGAAGGATTTCGACACGGCCGACGCCTCTTCCGGCGACGAGGGCCCGCGCCTGGGCGCCCTGGCCGTCTTCAAGATGATGATGCGCAATCCCATCATCGTGACCATCGCCCTCATCGAGTTCTGCAGCGGCTTCCTGCGCCAGGCCATCATGCAGTGGTTCCGCACCTTCGCGAAGCAGACCGACGTCATGCTGGGCCTGAAGTCCAGCTTCGTGTACGAGAACTGGGGCCTGCTGCTGTGCTGCGCCGGCATCATGGGCGGCGTGTTCGCCGGCACCATCAGCGACCACCTCTTCCAGTCGCGGCGCGGACCGGTCGCCGCAGTGCTGTACGGCATGATGCTGGTGGGCGCCGTCGTGCTGACCTTCACCTACGAGCAGTCGTACGTGGGCTGGCTGATGATCTTCATGTCCATGGCCGTGAGCGGCGTGCACGGCATGCTGTCGGGCACCGCCAGCATGGACTTCGGCGGCACCAAGAACGTGGGCATCGCGGTGGGCATCATCGACGGCTTCGTGTACCTGGGCACCGCTGTCATGTCGTTCACCTACGCCGTGGTGCTGCCGGCCGAGCAGCTGGACGCGGCGGGCAAGATCGTCGGTCCGGCCACCGACCCGGCCAACTGGATGCCGTGGCCCGTGGCCATGATCCCGCTGGCGGCCCTGGGCCTGATCCTGTCCACCAGGGTATGGAACGCCAAGCCCAAGGCCAAGAAGGCGGCCTGACGCCGGTCGACGACGTCACCGGGGGGCGCGGCCGAGGCCGCGCCCCCTTGCGTTCCGGCAAATCCCGGGGGTTTCGCCTACCCTCCCTCGCCGTCGACGCTATCTTTCGGCGGTACCCCATCGCCCCGGAGGCATCCCATGCGCCGCCTGCTGATCCTGACCACCCTTCTGGCCTGCTCCGTCACGGTCGCCGCGTCCGACGACGCCCCCCGCTTCCTCGTGGTCGAGGGCGACACCCTGTGGTTCACCGAACCCGTGGTGATCGTGGGCTCGCGGGTGCCCGCGGCCCTGCCCGGCCTGCTGCGCCCCATGTCGCTGGTGGGCGCGCGGGACCTGGAGGAGCGCCCCGCCCGCTCGGTGGCCGAGGCCCTGTCCGCCGTTGCGGACCTGGACGTGCGCCAGCGTCAGCTCATGGGCGCCCAGGCGGACCTGTCCATTCGCGGCTCCACCTTCGAGCAGGTGCAGGTGCTGCTGGACGGCGTGGACGTGGGCGACCCCCAGACCGGGCATCACAACCTGAACCTGCCGGTGGGCATGGGGGAGGTGGCCCGGCTCGAGGTACTGCCCGGCCACGGGTCGACCCTCTACGGGGCCAACGCGTTCGGCGGAGTGGTCAACGTGGTGAGCCGCGTGCCGTCGGAGCGGGTGGGTGGAGAAGTGTCGCTGACCGGCGGCGAGTTCGGGACCCTCGGCGGGCGCCTCGCCCTCGAGAGCGGCGAATACGGACTCGCGGGCCGCTGGCGCACCCGCGTGGCGGTGGAGCGGTTCGCCACCGACGGCGACGTCCCCGGCACCGATCTGGAATCGACCTCCGCCACCATCCGCAGCCGCGGCCGCGGCTCCCTGGGCGAGCTGGACCTGCTGACCGGCTGGTCCCGCCGCGAGTTCGGCGCCCGCGACTTCTACGCCCCCTTCGACTCCGAGGAGCGTACCGAGGCCCTGTTCACCATGCTGCGCCTGCGCCGCTCCCTCGGCGAGCGCGTCGTCGTGGAGCCCACGGTGGCCTTCCGCCGCCACGAGGACCACTTCGTGCTGATGCGCGACAATCCCGACGTCTACGTCAACGACCACCTCACCCGCCGCACCACCGCCGACCTGCGGGCCTCCGTGGACGCGGGCTACGGCCTGAAGGTCGCCGCCGGCCTCGAGGGCGCCTGGGAGGACATCGAGAGCACGGGCATCCGGGGCGGGAATCCCGTCACGGCCCTCGGCGACCACGACCGGCGCCGAACCTCGGCGGCCGCCGAGCTGGCCGGGATCCACCGCCGCGTCCGCTGGTCCGCCGGCGCCCGGGTGGACGACTGGCGCGACCTGGACGCCCACGTCTCCCGCTCCGCGGCCCTGGCCTGGGACGCCACCTCCAACGTCGTGCTGCGCGGCTCCGCCGGCACCATCCACCGCATCCCCACCTTCACGGAGCTGTACTACGAGGATCCCGTGAACCTCGGCAACGCCGACCTTGCCCCCGAGACCGGCTGGGCCTGGGATGCCGGCCTGGACGTGGCGACCGGACCCTGGACGGTGGCCTGGACCGTCTTCGCCCGGGACGAGTCGGACCTCATCGACTGGATCCGCCCCGTCGACGCCCCGGACACCCCCTGGCGCGCCGCCAACATCGGCGACGGCGAGACCTCCGGCTGGTCCCAGTCGGCGTTCCTGGAGACTCCCGCGGGCCACCGGTTCGGCGTGGGCTACACCGGACTGGTCCGCACCACGTCGCTGCCGGAGGGCTGGACGGGCAAGTACGTGTCCCTGGCGCCCCGGCACCGGGTGACGGCGGAGGCCACCCTGGCCTTGCCCCGGGGAATCCGCCTGACCCACATGCTCCGCGGCTGGCGCCGTCCCGACGGCTCGTCCCACGCGGTGCTGGACGTCAGGGCGGCCTGCACGCTGGCCGGTGTCCGCGTGCACGCCGACGTGACCAACGTCCTGGACCGGGCCTACGAGGAGGTGCCCGGTGTGCCCTTGCCGGGCCGCATGGCGACGGTGACCTCGACCTGGGGTTTCTGAGTCGGAAATTGATCATTCGTCGGCTCGAGTTTTGCTGTACCGTGCTGAGAGCAGAGCGGTACGAACCCGATTTCGCCGCAAGATCGTGATGGAATCGCCCCGATCGTCAAGAATGTCTCGTGAATGTCATGAGACATGATCGTCTTGTTTTGCAAAAGAGACCTTGTGAATCGCCTGACGGCTATGGTATGATCGTCGTCACGGGGGTTCATCAGGACCGGCGCCCACGCGTCCCGATGGCTACTCGCATTACCGGGCCCGTCCCCGCTGCCGGGTCACACAACACCATCACGTGCATCGAGGGGGTACTCATGCGCAAGTTGATCCTGATCGTCGCTGCCCTGACGCTGGTCGTCACCGGCGCGATGGCCAAGACGCCCGCCAAGTCGGCGTCGCCGTCCAACTATTCCGTGGACTTCGGCCGCTCCCTGTTCGAGGGCTTCGAGGGCGCCTTCCCGCCCGCCGGCTGGACCGCCGGCATCACCAACCCGACCTACACCTGGTACCAGGACGCCGTGTCGTTCTACGAGGGCGCCTACGCCGCTCGTATCGGCTGGCAGGCCGGTTCGCCCCAGGACGAGACCCTGAGCTTCGGCTACACCGTGGCCGCCGGCGACGCCCTCTCGTTCTTCACCATGGGCAGCACCTACTGGTGTACCAACGGCAACTTCACCGCCGAGGTCAACGGCACGGTCGTCTACGACTTCTGCGCCGAGAACGGCGGCACCTCCTGGCTGTGGGAAGAGGTCATCGTGGACCTGGCCGCCTATGTGGGCCAGACCGTGACCATCACCTTCCGCTATGCCGGTGACGACGGCGCCGACCACCACCTCGACGCCGTGAACGTCGGTGAGTACGCTCCGCCGCCGCCGCCGCCGCCGGTCAGCTTCTGCGCCGACGCCGTGGCCCTGTACGACCTCGCCGGCGCCCTCTCGGGCGACACCTGCGACGGTGCGAACCTGGTGGAGAGCCTGGGTTGCGAGACCTACTCCGAGGCCGGCCTCGAGGACTACTACAGCTTCGAGCTGTGCCCGGGCGGTACCTTCAACGCCGCCGTGACCAACACCGCCGACGGCGCCCTGTGGCTGCTGGGCGACTGCGAGGCCGAGGGCGGCGCCTTCACCTGCCTGGCCTACGCCGACGGCACCCTGTCCGGTGAGGAGGAAGCCCTGAGCTTCACCAACACCGGCGTCGACCCGATGATGGTCTACCTGGTCGTCGATTCGTGGGGCACCGCCAGCTGCGGTACCTACACCGGCACCTACACGGTGGACAACTGCGAGGTCGCCAACGAGGACATGAGCTTCGGTGCGGTGAAGAGCCTGTACCGGTAGTTCGGAATCTTGATCCGCCGTCCTGACCGGCGGAACGACGAGGGCCCCGGGGAAACCCGGGGCCCTTTCATTCGCCCTGCGATGGGGGGAGGGGGTCAGGCGTCGTCGGTGAAGATCCTGATCTTCTGCCACCGCCCCGACCGGAACCGCATCCACAGCACCGCCCCCTGCACCAGGTAGCTCACGGACGCGATCATCCACGCCGTCTCCACCCCGTGCCCGTAGCGCACGATGGTCCACCACGACAGCGGCAGGAACATGCCCCACATCACCGCGATGGTCATCAGCATGACCGGCCGCGTGTCGCCGGCGCCGGTGAGCAGACCGCTGCCCACCATGCGCATGGCGTCGCCCAGCTGGAAGACGGCGGCCAGGATCGCCAGCGACGCCCCGAAGGCCAGCACCGCCGGATCCGGCGTGAAGATACGGAAGACCTGATGCCGCAGCAGCACCAGCAGCAGGCCGATGCCCAGTCCGTAGTACAGCCCCAGCTTGTAGACCTGACGACCGTACAGTGCGGCGGTGTCGGGTTTTCCTGCCCCCATCCAGTTCCCCGTCAGCACCGACCCCGCCGACGTCAGTCCCCACATGGGCATGAACGAGAACGACAGCAGCTGGATCTGGATCTGGTTGGCGGCCAGGGCCACCTCGCCGCTGCGCCCCACGAAGGTGGAGAACAGGGCGAAGGTGCTCATGTCCACGAAGTTCTCCACCGACGACGGCGTCCCCACCCGCACGATGTCCGCCAGCTTGCGCAGGTCGGGCAGCCGAGGCACGTGGATGCGGTAGCGTCTGCGCGCCTCCCGCGAGCCGTACATGGCCGCGGTCATGATCAGGGTGTTGATCACCACACCGGCACTGGTGGCCAGGGCCGCACCCCGCAGACCCATGGCCTCCATCTCCATCAGCCGTACGCCTCCCACCACGAACCCGCTCCAGCCGAAGATCAGCCACCAGTCCAGCAGGGCGTTGGCGGCGTTGGACGCGATGCCCGCCCACATGGGGATGGCCACCTTGCGCCGCCCCTGGAAGTAGCCCATGAGGGAGAAGCCCCACTGGGTGAACACGGCGCTGACGCCGCGCCAGCGCATGTAGTCGGCGGTGGCGTCCAGCACGTCGGCGGGCACGCCGGTCCAGGTCAGCAGGGGACGCGCGTTCCACGCGAGCAGGGTCAGCAGCAGGCCGGTCACGGTGGCCATCCAGAAGCCCTGCCAGGCGAAGTCGCCCACGCGCTCGTCGTCGCCGCGGCCGTGGGCCTGGGAGACGAAGGTGCCGGTGATGCGGCTGAGGTTGTTGACGGCGCTGTAGGCGGTCCACAGCAGGATGCCGCCCAGGCCGGCGGCTCCGAGCGCGAGGCTGGAGTGGTGGCCCAGGAAGATGGTGTCGACGGTCCACATCAGGGTCTGGGACAGCATCGTGAGCACGATGGGCGACGCCAGGGCGGTGATCTCCCTGCCGTGGTGGACCGTGAGGGCGGCGCGGAGGCCGTTGCTGGGGGTCGGCGTGCTCATCGCGGCACCATACGCCCGGGATGGGGGGTGGGCAAGGGGCGTTCCCGTCGCGGATTGACCGTCGGGTCGGGGGCGGCTACGCTGGCGGCGCGCCGGAATCGTCCGGCCGACGAGCGAAAGGTCTCCATGCGCCGCTGCCTTCCCTCCACCGCCCCCCTCCGGGGCCGCCTGACCGTCCCCGGCGACAAGTCGGTGACCCACCGCTCCCTGCTCTTCGCGCCGCTGGCCGACGGTCCCTGCCGCATCGGCCTCCGCCTGGCCGCCGAGGACACCGACCGCAGCCTGGAGGCCGTGCGAGCCCTGGGCGCGGTGGTGCGCGAGGACGGCGAAGACCTGATCATCGAGCCGGGCACCTTCCCGCCCCCGGGTGAGGCGCCGGCCGACGCCCCGGTCGTGGATGTCGACTGTGGCAACAGCGGCACCACCACCCGCCTGCTCCTCGGCCTGCTGGCGGGCCGCCGCGTCCGCGCCCGCCTGGTCGGCGACGCCAGCCTCCGCTCGCGCCCCATGGCCCGCGTGGTGGAACCCCTGCGGGCCCTGGGCGCCGACATCGCCTACCTCGGCGAGGACGGTCGTCTTCCCCTGACAATCCGCGGCCGTGCGTTGAGAGGCGGCTCCCACGCCATGGCCGTGGCCTCGGCCCAGGTGAAGTCGGCCCTGCTGCTGGCCGGTCTCTGCGCCGACGGCCCCGTGACCGTGACCGGCGGCGGCCTGTCCCGCGACCACACCGAGCGCATGCTCCGGGCCATGGGCGTCATCGTGGAAGGGGAGGGCGACAACGTTTCATGCCGCCCCGGCCCGCCCCCCGTCTCCTTCGACCTCACCGTCCCCGGCGACCCCTCCAGCGCCGCCTTCCCCGTGGCCGCCGCCCTGCTGGTGCCGGGCTCGGAGGTGGTGGTCGAGGGCGTCATGCTGAACCCCACCCGCACCGGTTTCCTGGACGTGCTCGAGTGCATGGGCGCCGACATGGACGTGATCCCGACCGGCGAGGCCGCCGGCGAACCCGTGGGCCGCATCGAGGCCCGGGCGGGGGCCATGCGCGCCTGCGAGGTGGGCGGCGACGCCATTCCCACCCTCATCGACGAGATTCCCATCCTGGCGGTGCTGGCGGCCCGCGCCGACGGCACGACCCGCTTCCGCGACGCCGCCGACCTGCGCGCCAAGGAGTCCGACCGCATCGGCGTGACCGCCGCCGGCCTGCGGGCCCTGGGTGTCGAGGTGGAGGAGCACCCGGACGGGTTCTCGGTGGTCGGCAACCCCGGCGGATTCCCGGCCGACGCTCCGGTCGCCGTCGTCACCCACGGCGACCACCGCATCGCCATGGCCTTCGCCGTGGCCGGTCTCGCCTCCCGCGCCGGCGTCGAACTGGACGACGACGCCTGCGTCGCGGTCTCCTATCCGGGCTTCTTCGAGGCCATGGCGGCCCTCGCCGCCGGTTGACCCCGTTCCGCCCTTCCGCTACGTTGCAGCCTGCCGCGGCGCACGGGCGTCGCGGTCCCTGCATCGGTGCACCCGGAGGTCCCCCATGCGCTGCCTGCACGCCGGAGAGAGCCACGGCCCGGCCCTGGTCTCCATCATCGAAGGCTTCCCGGCCGGCCTGAAGCTGGACGACGCCCTCGTCGCGCCCGAGATGGCCCGCCGCCTCGAAGGCCACGGTCGCGGCCTGCGCGCCCAGTCCATCGAGACCGATGCCGTGCGCTTCCTGTCCGGCCTGTGGAAGGGCCGCACCCTGGGCTCGCCCCTGGCCCTGATGATCGAGAACCGCGACTACGCCATCCGCAAGGGCAAACCCCATCCCGACTGGGCCGCCCCGCGCCCCGGCCACGCCGACCTGGCGGGTCGCATCCGCTACGGCTACGACGGCTACGCCCCGGTGGCCGAGCGCGCCAGCGCCCGCTCCACCGCCGGCACCGTGGCCGTGGGGGCCTGCTGCAAGGCCCTGCTGGCGACCTTCGGCATCCAGGTCTGGAGTCACACCGTGGCGGTTGGAGGCCTCGAGGCCGACCAACGCGCCGTCACCCTCGCCGCCCTGCGCCGCATCCGCGCCGGTACGCCCCTGCGCTGCCTCGACAAGCGCGGCGAGAAGGCCATGATGGAAGAGATCGACGCCGCCCACGCCGAGGGTGTGACCCTCGGTGGCGTCACGGAAGTGGTGGCCTTCGGCCTGCCCGTGGGCCTGGGTACCTACGCCCAGACCGACCGCCGCCTGGACGCCCGCATGGCCGAGGCCGTCATGGGCATCCCCAGCGTGAAGGCCGTGGAGGTGGGCGACGGCGTGGCCGTGGCCGCCGAGGACGGCCAGACCGCTCACGACGCCCTGCTCCCCGCGGGTCGCGGCAAGGTGCGCCGCGAGACCAACCGCGCCGGCGGCCTCGAGGGCGGCGTGACCAACGGCGAGCCGCTGCGCGTGCGCGCCCACGTCAAACCCATCTCGTCCCAGCGCAAGGGCGTGCCCAGCGTGGACCTGAAGACCGGCAAGCCCCATGCCGCCTCGTACGTGCGCTCCGACACCTGCGTGGTGCCGGCGGCGGGCGTGGTGGCCGAGGCCGCCGTGGCCTGGGAACTGGCCGTCGAACTCGTGCGGGCCCTCGGCGAGGCGCCCCTGTCCGAACTCAAACGTCGATTCAAGGATCTGCCGCGATGACCCGACCCGACACCACCCTGCCCCGCGCCGATTTCCTGCCCGTCATGAAGGAGCGCGGCTTCTTCAAGCAGTGCACCGACGAGGAGAAGCTCGCCGAGCTGCTCTCCGGCGAGTCCGTGACCGGATACATCGGCTTCGACCCCACCGCCGACTCCCTGCACATCGGGTCCATGGTCCCCATCATGGGACTGGTCCACCTGCAACGGCACGGCCATCGGCCCATCGCCATCGCGGGCGGCGGCACGGCCATGGTGGGCGACCCGTCGGGCAAGACCGAGCTGCGCAAGATGATGACCCTCGAGATGATCGAGGCGAACCTCGCGGGCATCAAGGCGCAGATCGCGCACTTCGTGGACTTCGGAGAGGGCGAGACCGATGGCCTGATGGTCAACAACGCCGACTGGCTCAAGGACTGGCACTACCTCGACTTCCTGCGCGAGATCGGCCGGCACTTCAGCATCAACGTCATGCTGTCGCGGGAGTCGGTGAAGCAGCGCCTCGAGCACGGCATGAGCTTCATCGAGTTCAACTACATGATCCTGCAGGCCTACGACTTCATGGTCCTCAACCGCGACCACGACTGCCGCCTGCAGATGGGTGGCGACGACCAGTGGGGCAACATCGTCAGCGGCATCGACCTCACCCGCCGCATGAACCGCCAGGAGGTCTACGGCCTCACGTTCCCGCTCATCGCCACGGCGACGGGGGAGAAGATGGGCAAGACCGCAGCCGGCGCCGTCTGGCTCGACGCGAAGCGCACCAGCCCCTACGACTTCTTCCAGTACTGGGTCAACGTGGACGACCGCGACGTGGAGCGCTTCCTCAAGCTCTACACCCTGCTGCCCATGGACGAGGTGGCGAAGCTGGCCGCCCTCCAGGGAGCCGACATCCGCGACGCCAAGCGTCGCCTGGCCTACGAGGTCACCGCGGCCCTGCACGGTGAGGCGGCGGCCACCGAAGCCGAGAAGGCGGCGGCGGCCCTCTTCGGCGGCGGCGGCGATGCCGGCTCCATCCCGTCCAGCTCCCGGCCCGCCACCGACCTCGCCGGCGACGGCCTGGCCCTGATCGATACCCTCGCCGACGCCGGCCTCGCCAAGAGCAAGGGCGAGGCCCGGCGCCTGATCCGCCAGGGAGGCATCAAGGTCAACGGCCGGAAGGTGGACGACGAGATGCGCATGCTGGTGACCGACGACGTGGACGACGGCCGCATCGCCTTGCAGGCGGGCAAGAAGCGCCACCATCACATCCTGATCGAGGAGTGAGCCCCATGAACCGCATCGCCCTGATCCTCCTCGTCTCGACGGCGCTCCTCGCGGGCGCCGTCTCCGCGTCCGGCGTCGACGACTGGGTGCGGCCGCCCCTGCCGCCCCTGGCCCCCGTCGCCCCCCTCTTCGGCGACGACGCGCCCTGGCCCGAGACCGTCGAGGCCCCCTGGTATCACACCGCCAACGCCGAGCCCGTGGACGTGCGCCGCGGCTGGGTGGACTTCGGCGAGCAGGACGCCGCCGTCGTGCTGACGGCCGTCACCCAACTGCAGAGCGACCGCCGCGGAGACGCGACCCTGACCCTCGAGTGCGACGGCCCCGCCCGCCTCATCGTTGACGGCGTGGTGGTCCTCACCCTGGACGGCGAAGAGGACGAGGCGACCCACGACCTCTTCCTGTACCCCGGCAAGGTCCAGCTCCTGATCGAGCTCCGCGCCGAACCCGGCCGCCGCGCCCGCTTCAAGCTGAAGCTCGAGTCCGATCTGGACATCGCGGTGACCACCGATGCCCGCCGCCTGCTCACCGACTTCGGCGACACGTGCCTGGTTCCCCGCATCGGCGACATCGCCCTCTCGCCCGACGGCGCCCGCCTCCTCGTCCTCCACCGCGAACGCGACGAGGACGGTTCCACCACCACCCGCCTCGACCTGCACGACCTGGCCAGAGGCCGCCGCTCCACCGTGAGCGAGAACCGCGTGTCGTCCCCCCGCTGGCTCTCGGACGTGCGCTTCGCCTGGCGCGAGCGCGGCGCCGTGGTCATGGCCGACGTGGGCAAGGGCCATCGTCACCGCGTGCTGGACGATGTGGAGGGCCTGCGCCAGTACGACCTGGGCGCCCCCACCTACTACCTGGCCGACCCCGGCGGCGACGACCCCGCCGATCCGCACCGCCTCACCGAACTCCGCGAGCGTTTGGTGGACTGGAGCGACACGGCCGTGCTGTGGGTCCGCCACGGCCTGACCGGCCTGGCCCGCTCGGTCCCCCTGACCGCCGCCGGCGACTTCCACGTGACGTCGTTCGCCGTCCGCCGCACCTCCGACGGCGACCGCCTCGCCGTGGTCCGCAAGGTCCCCTGCGACACGCGTCCCTTCTTCTTCCACGAGGTCTGGCTCCTGGACGGCGACGGCTCCGACCGCGAGCTGCTGGCCACCGTCCGCACCGGCTTCGAGATCTGGCCCATGAACCTGGCCTGGTCACCCGACGGCACGCAGCTCGCCTGGACCAGCAGCGCCAACGACGTGGGGGACGGGCAGCCCGAGCGCAACTGGGCCCGCACCGACGTCTGGGTCTGCGACGTCGACACCGGCGACCTCCGCAACCTCACCGCCGACCAGGACGCCGCGCCCCACGACCGCGCCGGCGACGCCCTCACCTGGATCGACGACGCCACCGTGGCCGTGCCCGCCGACCTCGGCCGCAACGGCGGCCTGCTGCTGGTCGACGTGGATACCGCCACGACCCGCCTGCTCGAGGCCGGCGGCACCGTCGCCCACGCCTCGGTGGCCCCTGCGGCCCGCAAGGCGGCCTGGGTCCACTCGTCGCTCACCGAGACCGACCGCGTCGTGACGGCCGACCTCGACTACGGCGACCTCGCCGTGGCCGTGGAGGCCCCCGCGCCGGCGCTGCTCACCCCCGACGTGGAGTCGTTCACGTTCGAGAACTCCTCGGGCGACCGCATCGACGGGTGGCTCTACCGCCCCGTCGTCGCGCCGGAGGGCCCCGTCCCGCTGATCGTCTACTACTACGGCGGCGCCATCAGCAGCATGGGCGGCTTCAACACCACCCACCAGTGGCTCGCGGCCAACGGCTACGCCGTCTACGTGCTCAACCCGCGCGGCGCCCACACCTACGGCCAGGACTTCGCCGATCATCACGTGAACGACTGGGGCGGCAGGGCGGCGGCGGACGTCGTCGAAGGCGTGTACAAGGTGCTGGCGGCCCATCCCGACCTGGACCCGGAACGCGTGGGCTGCTACGGAGGCTCCTACGGCGGCTTCCTGACCATGAGCCTGCTCACGCAGACGGATCTCTTCGCCGCCGCGGTCAGCATGTACGGCATCAGCAACCTGGCCAGCTACTGGGGCGAAGGCATCTGGGGCTACACCTACGGCGACATGGCCATGGCCGACAGCTACCCCTGGAACCGTCCCGACCTCTACGCGGACAAGTCCCCCCTGTACCACGCCGACCGCGTGACCACGCCCCTGCTGCTGCTCCACGGCGCCGACGACGCCAACGTGCCGCCCGGCGAATCGGAGCAGTTCTTCACGGCCCTGCGCGTGCTCGGACGCGACGTGGAACTGGTGCGCTTCGCGGGGGAGGGCCACGGCATCAGCGGCACGTGGCGGAACCGGGTGGCCCACCGTACCATGATGCTCGAATGGTACGATCGCTGGCTCCGGGATCGTCCCGGCGCATGGAACGACCGCTGGTCGGAGGATGACTGACGTGACCGCCCTGCTCGCCCGACTCAACCCCGCCGTCCCCCGGGGCGCCCTCGCTCCCCTCGCCGCCATCGCCTGGGGCGCCGTGGGCATCATGCTCCTCCGACGCTCCCTGCCGTGGTTCCTCGACGGCACAGGCAACGGCCCGCTCCTCGCCGCCGCCTTCGGCCTGGTCATGGCCGGGGGCATGGTCTTCGGCATGTTCCCGAGGATCGTCGGCCGCAACATGGAGCGCCTCGCCCGGCGTCCCGAGCGGGCCTGCCTGTTCTCCGTGTTCGCCTGGCGCAGCTGGGCCATGGTGCTGGTCATGTCCGTGGGCGGGGTCACCCTGCGCAACAGCGACGTGCCGCGGCTCTGGCTGGCCGGTCCCTATCTGGGCATGGGCCTGAGTCTCCTCTCCGGGGCGGTGCTCTACCTCCGCGCCATCCGCGCCGAACGGTCCGCCTGAGACGAATTCAACCCGATCGCGGAACTCCTCTTGCCGGAATCCGTCGAACTCCTGTAGCTTCATGGAGCTCGCCCGGAAAGAGGATGCCATGGATGGAATCGTTTCCCTCGTCGCCGCCTTCGCGGAAGAGGATCGCCGCCTGACCGAACTGTCGGAAGCGTTCCCCGTCGCCTTGCGCGACACGCCCGGCAGGCGCCATAAACTCTCGCTGAAGCAGACCCTCGGCCACCTGGGCTTCTGGGACGACTTCGCGGTGGAGTTCTACACCCATCGTCTCGAGGCCGACGCCACCGAGACCGTGACCTGCGACGACTTCGAGTCCCGCAACGCCCGCCTCATGGACCGCCTGCGGGGCGAGGCGTGGGAGACCGTGCTGGCCTCCTATCGCCGGGCCACCCGCGACATCACCGCCTTCCTGAGCAGGCACTGGGACGAGCTCGACGACGACGCCCGCGAGAACTTCAAGATCCCCCTCAAGCACCGGCGCTACCATCGCCGACGCCTCGCCGAACTGGCCGAGGAGCTGGGCGTGACCGTCCCCGTCGCCGGCTTCTCGGAACAGGCCGTCTGACCCAACCCGCTGTGGCCCGGGAACCCCCGGGCCGCTATCATGTTTCCGCCCGTTCTGCCGATCATCCCTCCAGGAACGGAACCGGGAGAATCGATATGATCCTGTCAACGATGCGCATCGCCGTCGTCTGCCTGCTGGCGGCCACCGCTTTCGCCGGACTCGAGGAAGGGAACGCCATGGAGACCCCCGACGGATTTCCCGCCGACGGGACCGTGCGCCTGCTCTTCATCCACCACTCGTGCGGAGGACAGCTGCTGGCCGCTCCCGGGGAGAAGGTCGGCGGCGCCCGCGGTTCGGGCGAGCGCTGCATCTACGTGAGCCACCCCAACGGGGGCGGGCTGCGCGCCGGCCTCGAGGCCGCGGGCTACGAGGTCCACGAACTGTCCTACGAGTCCGCCCTGGGCGAGGACACCGACATCCGCCACTGGCGCGCCAAGTTCGCCGGCTCCATGGACCGCCTGCTGGTCACCGACCGCCAGGACCGCGTCTACGACGACGACCGCACCAATCACGTGGTCGTGTTCAAGTCCTGCTACCCCAACAACGACTTCACCGGCCCCGGCGTCGAGCCCGGGAACCCCGACGCCGCCGACCCCGATGCCGGGACACTCACCGTGGCCGACGCCAAGGCCGCCTACCGTTCCCTGCTGCCCATCTTCGCCGAACACCCGGACGTGCTCTTCGTGGCCTTCACGGCCCCGCCCCGGGCCGAGCCGAAGCTGGGCTTCCTGGACCGTCTCCGCGCCTTCTTCCACGACGAACCCGTTCCGGCCGACTGGGCCCGCGAGTTCAACGGCTGGCTGGCCGCTCCCGACGGCTGGCTCGCCGACGCTCCCCGCAACGTGGCTGTCTTCGACTACTACGACGTGCTGACCGACGGCGGGGAGACCAACTGGTCCGCCTACGCCACCGGCGACGGCACCGACAGCCACCCGAGCCGCGTCGGCAACGCTGCCGCGGCCGCCGCTTTCCTCCCGGTGCTGGACGAGGCCGTCGCACGCATGCGGGACGCGAGGTAGCGACGTCATGGGGTTCCTGCCAGGCATGCGCCGCAGTCCGGGCTACTGGGAGCCCCCCATGGTCGTGACCTTCACGTTCCTGGTGTTCGTGGTGGCCCGCTACATGCAGTGGGGGGCGCGGCGCGAGATCTTCGCGACGCTGAGGGTCGAGTTCGTGCTGGGCCTGGCCCTCACGGCGGCCTGCGCATTCCTGTTGCCGTCCTCGCCCCTCCGCATCGGCGACATGAAGTGGGCCAAGCGCGTGCTCATGGCCATCGGCGTGCTCTTCTTCGCCATGATCATCCAGCTCCCCTTCGCGGCGGACAAGGAACTGGCCCAGACCATCTTCGTGGACCGGGTCATCAAGTTCGCCATGCTCACGTTCTTCATGGTGGTGCTGATCCGCTCGCCGCAGACCATGCGGCTGTTCATGGGGGCGTTCCTGTTCGCGTGCTTCTATGTGACGCAGGAGGCGGCGAGGGGGGCGTTGAGCGGCGGACTGATCTGGGAGAACCAGGGCATCATGCGGCTGCACGGGGCGGTGCCCATCTACCGGCACCCCAACAGCCTGGCGGGCGTGGCCATGGGGGTGGTGCCTTTCGTGGCCTTCCTGTTGCCGGTGGCGAAACGCTGGTGGCTGAAGCTGATCCTGCTGGCGCCCCTGGGCACGGCCTGCATCTGCCTGCTGTATTCGGGGTCGCGGACCGGGTACGTGGCGTTCCTGTCGTTCCTGGTGTTCTGGTGGACCCGGTCGCGGAACAAGATGCGCTGGCTGGGGATCGGCTTCGCCCTGGCGGTGGTGGCCCTGCCCCTGCTGCCCGAGCAGTACGTGGAGCGGTTCAAGAGCATCGGCGGTCAGGAGGCCGAGGGCAATTCCAAGGAGGCCCGGCTGGTGATCCTGGAGGACGCCTGGAACGTCTTCCTGGCCCATCCGGCCGGTGTGGGCGTGGCCTCGTTTCCGGCCGTCCGCGAGGAGATGTTCGGTCGCGACCAGGACACCCACAACCTGTACCTGGAAGTGGCCACCAATCTCGGCATCCAGGGCTTCGTGGTGTTCTGCATGCTGATCTGGGCCATGTATGCGGCCCTGCGTGGAGCCGAGCGCTCCTTCGAGCGCCAGGGGAAGCGATTGGCCAGGCTGGGGAAGAAGGCGGGCCGGGACAAGCGGATCGCGACGGCCGTGTCCGACGCCGATTTCCTGTCCGCGGTCTGTCGGGCTGCCACGGGGTTCCTCTTCGTGCGCCTGGCCCTGGGCCTGTTCGGTATGGATCTGTACGAGGTGTACTGGTGGTTCACGGCAGGGCTGGCCATCTCCCTGGCGCTGCTCGCCAGGAGGGGGACGGCCAGGACCAGGACCCTGGTGGAGGGATGGGAGCGCGATGGATACGCATGAGCCGAAGCCCCTGACGGAGCGGGACTGCATCTGGATCACCTGGGAACGGCAGCGCCGTACCGAGACCCTGAGCGGGGACCTCGGCGTGCGGCTGTATCGCCTCACGCCCCCGGACAACTACCTGTGGAAGGTGCTGGTGCTGTCGTTGCGGACCATCGGCATCCTGCTGCGGGTCCGGCCGCGCTGCCTCATCGTCCAGAATCCGTCCATGGCCCTCGCGGGGCTCGTGGCCCTGTTGCGTCCCCTGTTCGGGTACAGGCTGGTGGTGGACCGCCATTCCAACTTCAAGTTCCCAACCATGGACGATCCGTCGCCCAAGTACCGGGCGTTCCATGCCCTGAGCCGACTGACCATCAGCAAGGCCGACCTGACCATCGTGACCAACGACCACCTGGCCGGCGTCGTGCGTGATTGGGGAGGGCGCCCCTTCGTGCTCCAGGATCGGCTGCCGGACATGGACCTGGCGCGGGAGACGGAGCTGGAGGGGGAGCGGAACGTGGTCATGGTCTCGTCGTTCAGCGCCGACGAGCCCATCGACGCCGTCCTGGCCGCCGCCGAGCACCTGCCCGAGGGGTGGCGCCTCCACATGACCGGCAACTGGCGCCGTCGCGGCGCCGACCTCGAAAGCCGCGTGCCCTCGTCCGTCCGCCTGACCGGTTTCCTGGACGAGCCCGACTTCCAGTCGCTGCTGCTGTCCGCAGACGCCGTGGTGGCCCTCACGACCCAGGACCACACCCTGCTGTGCAGCGCCTACGAGGCCGTGGTGCTGGGCCGTCCCCTGGTGCTGTCGGATACGTCGGCCCTGCGCGCCTACTTCCGCGAGGGCGTCGTGTTCACCGGGCACGGCGCCGACGACCTGGCCGCGGCCATGATCCGGGCCGTCGAGGAGCGCGACGAGCGCGCCGCGGCGATCCGTGGCCTGCGCGACGTGCTGGCGGAGGAATGGAAGCCGCGCTTCCGCGACCTCGTGGCGAGGATCGAGGGGTTCGCTATTCGATGACCGGCTGGCCGGGCTGGCCGGGAGGGCCGGGGTCCGGGGCGGTCAGGGGGTAGCCGACGGGGTTGACCAGGCCGTCCTCGTCGAAGACGTAGAGCCACACGTCCTGGCCCGGTCCGAACGTACCGACGTTGGACACGGCCTCGATGCGGTCGGACGCCCACGACGTCGGCACCTGCATCTCGAAGTGGGACGAGGCTCCCCAGGTGGAGGCGTCCGCCGCCACCACGCGCGCCAGCGACGTGTCGATGTAGATCTCCGAGAAGTCGAAGGTCTCGCCGGCGAAGGTCGTGCTCACCGACGCATCGAATCCGAAGACGTAGAGGCGGTTCCAGGGCAGCATGCCGTAGGCGTCGTCGGCCTGGTGGAGGGTCTGGCCGTCGCGGCGCAGGGTGACCTTGCCGTATCCGTGCTGGATGTCGCCGCTGCCGTCGTAGATCAGCTCCATGTGGTGCCAGGTGTTGCGTCCGCCGCCCCAGCCGCCCCACTCCGTGACGTGGCTGTCGCCGGCGTCGTTGACGCCGTCGTGGTTCGCGTCGGGCGTGTAGGTGAAGTGCATGCCTGTCCAGGACATGGACCCCTCGGGGCGCTCGGTGTCGGCCCAGAGGCGCACGAACTTGTTGGAGCCGTCGGCCAGGTCGGGCGCCGACGTGCGGAACCACCAGCTCATGTAGAAGCGGTCGGGATCGGCGTCGCCGAAGTCGTTCATGCGGAAGTAGCCCTTGCGCTCGACGCGGTAGAAGGGACGGCCGTCGACGCGGTGGTCCTCGTCCCAGAAGCGCATGGGGCTGGTCCAGTCGGGCTGGTTGATGTCCCAGGGACAGTCGGGGCAGGCGGGTTCGCCCCAGTCGCCGGACGTCGAGGGCACGATGTCGCCATGGGCGACGCCGCGCGACGCATAGCCGGCCTGGTTGTCCAGGGTGTCCCAGAGTCGGGGCGCCGAGGTGGTCTTGGCGCCGAACGTGCCCTGCAGCACGATGGTCGTTCCGTTCTCCCACTCGCCGTCGACGGACACGATCACGGGCTGGGCCGTGACGGCCGACGCGCAGACGAGTCCGAACAGCGTCGTGAACAGGGTCTTGCGGAGCACGGAATCCTCCTCGGGGGACGCTACCAGGCGGGCATCCTTCAGGATGCAGCACGCCGCGGCGGGAAACAAGCAAAACCGGGACCAATCGGCCCCTCCGCGCGCGATTGCATCCAACATCCTGGCATCACGTCAGTTCCACGTTCGAGACAATGTACTTCTGCTTCCCCGATTTCTCCAGCGGGATACCGTCGACGATCTCCGTGGTGATTTGCAAGGCGGGGTCGCCTTTCTCACGGATCAGGGCCGCGATCCGCTCGGGCAGGTCCGGGTCGGCGGCGCCGGAGACGGCGAGTTTCACGTGGAGCCGGTCGACGGCGTCCTGGACCACCTGGAAGCTCTCCACGCCGGCCAGGTGTCCGATCAGGGAGCTGAAGAAGTGGATCGCCAGGCGGTTGCCGCCGGGGGTGACCACCAGGTCGGAGGTGCGGCCCTCGATGGCCGCCATCAGGGGCAGGGAACGGCCGCAGGGGCACGACGTCCGGGTCGACGCCACGGCCCGGTCGCCCACGCGATAGCGGATGAAGGGCATGGCGCCGGGGTTGAGGCGGGTCAGCAGCACGTCGCCGGTGCCGCCGGGGGGAACGGGTCGACCGTCCTCGCAGATCTCGGCCACCACGTGGAGGGCGAACTGGTGGTACTCGCCGTGGTCCTGGCCGCACTGGGCGGCGATCTGCATGCCCTCGGAGACGCCGTAGGTGTCGATGACGCGACAGCCGAAGGCGTCGGCGATGGCCCGGCGGTGCTCGGGCAGCAGCAGGCTTCCCCAGCTCACGGCGCCCTTCAGGGGCAGGGTCCGGCCGACGGCCGCGGCCCGCCGGGCGATCAGGAAGATCGTCTGGGCGGTGCCCATGAGGTACGGGATGCGATGCCGCTCCATCTCGTCCAGGCATCGGTCCAGCACGGGGTCGGTCATGTCGAAGGTCGGCACGTAGTGCACGCCCAGCAGTCGGTCCTTGAGGGACTTCAGACCGCCGCGCTCGGCTGACGATCCCGTCTGCAGGACGGAGTCGCCGGGCCGGTAGCCGCTCATCATGGCCCGCAGGAACATCAGGGCCCGGGCCCGGGCCTGGGAGTCGGCGTCGATCACCGAATGGAAGGGGTGGCCGGTGGAGCCGCTGGTGGCCTGGTGCTCCACGGGGCCGGAGACCTTCCGCGTGCAGCGGTCGGGCCAGGCCTCGCGGATCATGTCCTTGGTCACCACAGGCAGCAGCGGCAGGTCCGCCACGCCGCGGATGTCCGCGGGGGCGACGCCGGCAGCATCGAAGAGGTCCCGATAGAGGGGGACGTCCCGATAGGCGACCGCCACGGTCCCGCGCAGGAGCCGGTCGCGCTCGGCCTCGAGTTTTTCGACTGGCCAGGATTGGCTCCGCTGATAGTATCGCAGATGGCGGCCGACGGGCTGGCGGGTCAACAGACCGCCCACGGGCATCACCAGTCCGGTCCAGAGCATGCGTCGCAGGACGTTCACGGCTTCCTCGTTTCGGGGTTCGGACGACCCCGGCATCTTATCCGCACCATACGGAATCCGCACCAGCGAATCCTGGAGGACCGACGGCGTGACCACTCCCTTCCGACCCCGCGTGGCCGTGGTCGCCCCGGGCGAACTGTACGGCGGCGTCGAGCGCCACGTGACCGGTCTGTGCGAGGAGCTCGGGAGCCTCGGGTTGCCCGAACCCCTGGTCGTTCTCTTCCACGATCGCGAGCAGGCGGCCCAGATCCGGGACCTGGGCATCGAGCCGGTCATCCTGACGGGCCGCGGTCGCTACGACCTCGGCCTGGCCGGTCGGCTCAGGGGGTTGCTCGAGGAGCGCTCCATCGACGTGGCCCACCTGCACGGCTATCGCGGCACGGCTACCCTCGGCAGCTTCGGCCCCCTGCCTGACGTGGCGGTGGTCAAGACCGAGCACGGTCGTCCGGAGCCCACCGGCGGCCGCATCCTGGACGACTTCAAGAAGCGCCTCAACCACGCCCTCGACGACCGCGCCACGCGGCGCCTCGACGCCGTGGTCTGCTACGTGACCGCCGAGCTCATGGGCCACTTCGACGCCGCCCACGCCGGCCTCGACCGGCGCGTGGTCTACAACGGCATCGCTCCCCTGGAGGCCGCCGATTACCCGCGCCCCGCGGAGCTCGAAGGCCCCGGTCCCCACTTCGGCCTGGTGGGCCGGGTATCCGAGGTCAAGAGCATCGGCACGGCCGTGCAGGCCATGGCGGACGCGGCCATGCCCGACGGCGCCGTGCTTCACGTGGTCGGGACCGGCCCCCTGCGGGAGTCCCTGGAGGCCGAAGCCGCGACGCTGGGCGTGGGTGACCGCGTCCGCTTCCACGGGTTCCGCCGCGACGTGTTCGCCTTCATGGCCCACCTCGACGCCCTGCTCATGCCGTCGCTCCACGAGGGCCTGCCCTACACCCTGCTGGAGGCCATGAGCCTGGGCACGCCGGTGATCGCGTCGCGGGTGGGGGGACTGGCCGAGGTGATCGCGGACGGGGAGACGGGGTTGCTGATCGAGCGGGGCGACGCCGCGGCCCTGGCCGCCCGCTGCGCCGACGTGGCCGGGGATCCCGGGCTCCGCGACCGGCTGGTCGCGGGAGGTCGCGCCGACCTGTTCGCACGCTTCACCCAGCGCATCATGACCGAGGCGTACCTGGAGGCTTACGCCGACGTCGTGGCCCGGCGTCGTTCCTAGGGAATCCAGCGGGAGAGGACCGGAGCGACGGCCCGCAGCGGCGCCAGCAGCAGCGACTCCGCCCGCCCCGCCCGGGCCCGGGAACGCGGGTGCAGCAGCTCCACGTGGGCGTGGTCCAGCCACGACTGCAGCAGGGACAGGGAGAACTCCTCGCGGTCGCCGTCGGCCCGCTTCAGCAGCTCGTCCAGATCGAATCCCGAGTCGAGGCGCCCGCCGTCCGGGTCCAGCAGCCAGGCCATGGTCTCCGCCCTCGGCATCCCTTCCCGGCGCCACGTCCACGAGAGCACCAGGTCGGCCAGGTCGGCCAGGGGGCGGTGCGTCAGGCCGCAGTCGTCCCAGTCGATGAGGCCGGTCACGGCGTCGTCTTCCACCAGGATGTTGCCCAGGGTCATGTCCCCCTTGCGCAGGTGGACGCCGTCGCGGCGCCGGTCCAGGGCGTCCAGGATCCGTTGCAGGACGTCGCGGGCGTCGGCGTCGAAGCCGGCGGCCAGGTCCAGGAGGTGAGCGGGGAGCACGTCGGCCCGGTCCGGAGCCGGGTTCGATGGGAGCGAGGGACGCAGGTCCTTCATCCGGCCCACCAGGGCGGCGGCCTCGCCGAGGGCGCGCAGGCCACGGTCCCCGGTCCTGCGATCGGCCAGGGGGATGCCGGGGCGCCCGTGTTCCAGCCAGCCGTGCAGTCCCGCGGCCTCGATGCGTTCCGGGCGGGGAGGGCAGACGGCGGTCAGGGGATGGTCCCCGCCGAGGTCGCCCAGGAAGCCCAGCATGTCCGCAGCCTGATCGAGGCCCACGGTCGCGAGGTTCGAGAGGGGCAGTTTCAGAAAGCTGCGGCCGCCGTCGTCGCAGGCCATCTCGACGGTGATCTTGTCCTTCTCCTGGACGTAGGCGGGGCCGGCGGGGCGACCGTTCCGGCAGGCCTGTCGGACGGCGAGGTCGAGGCGCGTCTCCGTCGCGCCGTCCAGGACGGCCACCGTGGCCACGGAGCTCCTGAGCAGGAGCCCGGGGAGGTAGCGTCGTCGCTTGCGGAGGAGGGGGCGAAGGGCATCCAGGTCCGCGGACGTGGACAGGTCGATCAGGCGGATGCGTTTGCGACGGTCGACGATCAGGCCCCAGGATCGGCCCCGTCCCCCCGACGACGACGGCGCCACGGTGAGCCTCCAGGCGGCGCGCTCGTCCCCGGGGCGGGGCGCGCCGGCCCGGACGACGCCGGTGCAGGGGGCCACGTCCGGGCCGATGTCTCCGGTCCAGGCCAGGTCTCCGGGAGCAGGCAGGCGGTCGTCGTCGTCGGCCAGCAGGACGGGAACGTCGGGCACGGGGGGCAGGAGCCAGGGGCCGAGGGCGGCGCCGATGGACAGCAGGGAGTCGCCGGCGCCGGGCTCAGGCATCGCCCTCGTCCTTGTTCCTGTCCTCCCACGCCTTCCGCCGATTCCCGATCACCCGCGCCGGATTCCCCATCAGGATGCTGTAGTCGGGATACTTCTTCGCCCCCACCACCGACCCCGCCGACACGACGCAGCCGTCGCCCAGCTCCACGCCGGGCATGATGAAGGCGTCGGAGCCCAGCCAGCAGTCGCGGCCGATCTTCACGCCGCGGTACTCGGCGCCCTGTTCGCGGATGATCACGTCGGGGTTCTCGAAGACGTGGTTGGTGGTCCACACCTTCACGCCGGGGGCGAGCAGGGTGTAGTCGCCGATCTCGAGGCCGCCGGCGGCCTGCACGAAGCTGTCCACGCCGAAAGTCACGTACTCGCCCAGGCTGATCTTCTGGATGTTACGGAAACGGGCGCCCTCGTGGATGCGGACGCGCTCGCCGACGCGCGCGAAGTGGGGCTTGAGCACGCGCATGCGGGCGCTGAACCCGAACGTGCCGGGCCAGTTGCGCACCAGGGCGTAGCGCATGGCCATGCGCAGGTTGGGGTCCTTCAGGGCCCAGATGAATTCCTTGAGGATCCGCAGCATCGTCCGTCCCTCCGTGGACGGGCGGCCGGCGGTCGTCAGCGCGCGAGAACCATGCGCCCGGACCGGCGTTCGCCCGACGCTCCGATGCGGTAAAGGTAGACTCCGGAAGGCTGGTGGCGACCCGCGTCGTCGGTCCCGTTCCAGGACACGGCGTGGACGCCGGTCTCCCGGTGCGTCGGTGCGAGGATCGTCCGAATCAGGCGTCCGGACAAGTCAAAAACGCGGATGTCCACGACGGCGGGGCGGTCCAGCTCGTAGCGGATCCGCGTCATGGGGTTGAACGGGTTCGGCGACGCCTGGGCGTCGAGGATCGCCGGAGCGGGCAGGGCGCCCACCTGGGTCACCGGCCCGATCCAGTCCGGGTCCACGATGCGGATCAGGAAGTCGGCGAACTCGGGACCGATGGTCTCGTTGGCCAGCAGGTTCGGATGGCTGTCCGTGCTGCTGGCGGGGGGCAGGCGGTACTCCTCGCGCTGCATGTTGCGCTCGGGGTCGGACGGGTCGTCCGGGTAGGCGAGGGCGTCGAAGAGGTCGAAGAACATGATGTTCGGATGACCGTTCATGTACTCCGGCGACTGCAGCCAGTCGTAGAAGCGGCGGGCGCGGTCGGCCTCATCGTTGGTGATGGCGGTGGGGCGTCGCGGGGGGCCGCTGACCATCACGAACATCTTGTCGGGGTACTGGTCCAGCACGTCGCGGATGACCAGGTACTGGTCCTTGTAGGCCTCCAGCTGCGCCTCGAGCACGATGTCGCCGGTGCGGTGGTCGTTCTTGAAGACGATCACGTCGTGCCGCGCGAACAGGGAGTCGCGGAAGGCGCTGCCGGTGAAGATGGCGTGGTAGCCCGAGGGCTGGATGTTGTTGGCCTCGACGCCGTACGACCACGAGCGGAACACGGTGCTGTCGGGCAGGATCACGCCGGTGTAGGTGTTGCCGCTGTGGTAGTCGTGGTCCCACAGCTCGATGCCGGTGCCGCCCTTGGTCTCGTGCCATTCGAGCATGCTGCGCACGCCGCTGTCCTTGAGCAGGTTCCGGCCCGTGGAGTGGTGCACGAACATGAAGTTGGAGCCGGGGATCGCGCGCTGGGCGACGATGACGAAGTCCTGCTGGTCCAGGACGTCGGACGCGCCGCCGCTCCAGGCCGTGAGGGTCAGGTCGTAGCGGCCGGCGCTGCGGTAGACGTGGCGGTACGAGGTCTCGTCGCCGGGCAGGGACACGACCGTGCCGTCGTGGAAGTCCACGACCACGGAGTCCGGGGTCCCGCCCGCATAGGACCATGTCAGGTCCACGCGGTCCTCGTTGTAGATGTTCGCGGCGGGGGTCTTCTGGACCGAATCGACCGTCACCGTCTGGGCGGACAGGATGGACGGGATCATCGCCAGGAGGAGCCCGCACCAGGGATGAAGCACACGGCTCATGTGGTTCGTCCTCGGGGCTGGTTTCCGGGCCTCGTCAGGACCGGGATTCGTTGACTTGCACCATGAACCGCAAATGACAGCAAACATGAGGCCAAATGTCACGAGGCGAGTCCTCTTTCGAGGAATGGGCGCAGCAGGCAGGGAGTCGTAACGCCCTGCAGTATCAGAGGCTCCCCGTGATCCAGGCCTTGATCGCCCACCAGGTCCGCCGGGCGAACGGCTTGCGGATCAGACCCCGCACAAAATCTGCAAGTGCCGCGGAACGCCGGCCTTCCCGGGCGTGCCACATGGCACGGGTCACGTAGGTATGGCCCCAGGCGGCCCGGATCTCGGCGGGGGTGCAGGCGTCCGGGTAGCGTTCGATGAAGGCGCGCATCATGCGCAGGGCGTTGTCCAGACGCTCGCCGGTCCTGTGCGACATCTGGCCGCTCCAGATGCGGTAGTCCACCAGGATCTCCGGCACGTAGGCGAACTCGTAGGCGGTGGAGATGCGCAGCCACAGGTCGTAGTCGATGGCCATGGAGAGGGATTCGTCGAACCCGCCGAACTCGTCGATCACGGAGCGACGGGTCAGGGTCGTGGGGAAGTGCACGAAGTTGTCGGCCAGCAGGGGACCGGTGATGCGCCCGCTGTGGGTGCGGGGGCGGACGGTGTCGATGGGGGTGCCCTCGCCGTCGATGAACTGGAAGTTCCCGTAGACCACGCCCACGCGGCCCTCGTCATCGAACAGGGGGAGCTGGCGGGCCACCTTGTCGGGGCGCCAGAGGTCGTCGGCGTCGCAGAATCCCACGAACTCGCCGGTGGCCTCGCGCAATCCGCGGTTCTTGGCCACGGTCTGACCGGCGTTCTCCTGGCGCACGATGCGCACGCGGGGGTCGTCGGCGTAGCGGGCCAGGACGGCGGGGGTCTCGTCGTCCGTGGAGCCGTCGTCCACCACCACCACCTCCATGGCCGGGTGGGTCTGGGCCAGGAGGGACTCGACGGTGTCGCCCAGGTAGGCGCCCATGTTGTAGGTCGCCGTGATCACCGAGACGAGGGGCTGGGTCATGCTGGTCGCCTTTCCCTGGAAAAAACGTGGCGAGTCGGTCCTCAACCGTTGTTGGCCGCCGTCCGATATAGGGGTAACCTGTGGACGCGCACTTGTCGAGGTCCGGTCGCCGGAGCGGTGACCGGATCGAACGTGTGCATCGGTAACGGAACGGGACTCTTGAGGACGACGGAGCGCATGGCCACGAGGATCCTCTACTGCATCGACAGCATCCATCCCGGCGGGACGGAGACCCAGCTCGTGGGGCTCGTCAACCGCCTGGACCGGGATCGCTTCACGCCGAGCCTGTGTACGCTGGTGCCGTCGTCGACCCTGCTCGGCGAGGTCAAGGCGCCGCACATCGAGATCGGCGGCGGCCGGCTGGTGGGCCCCGGGGGCTACAAGCGCGTGCGACGCCTCGCGGCCTGGATGAAGGACCAGCGCATCGACATCGTGCAGACGCAGTTCCAGGATTCGACCATCCTGGGCATCGCCGCGGCGCGCATGGCCGGCGTGCCGGTCCGTCTGGTGAGCTTCCGGGACCTGGGGTTCTGGAGGCAGCCGGTCAGCGAGTTCCTGATGCGGCGCGTGTACCCGTCGGCCACCGGATTCCTGGCCAACTCCACCGCCGTGAAGAACGACGTGTGCCGGCGCGACCGACTCGACCCCTCGCTGTTCCGCGTGATCAGCAACGGGATCGACGTCGGCGCCTACGAGTTCGTCGAGCACCTGGAGTCCGAGGTCCGGATCGGCATCGTGGGCAACCTGAACCGGCGGGTGAAGCGGCAGGACCTGTTCCTCCGTGCCGCCGCCCGGGTGGCCGCCCGTCACGACGACGTGACCTTCCACGTCATCGGCGACGGCGAGTACCGCCCCGAGTACGAGGAACTGGCCCGGGACCTGGGGCTGGGCGAGCGGGTCGTCTTCGAGGGGCGCGTGGACGACGTGAACGCCCGCCTGGGCGACCTGACCGTGGGAGTGCTCTGCTCCGATTCCGAGGGCTTGAGCAACGCGCTGCTGGAGTACATGCTGCGCGGGTGCGCCGTGGTCGCCACCGCCGTGGGCGGCAATCTGGACGTGGTCCGCGACGGCGAGACGGGGCTGCTGGTCCCGCCCGGCAACGAGATCGCACTGGCCAGCGCCATCTCGCGCTACCTGGACGAGAAGACCCTACGCCTGATGGTCTCGATGAAGGCCCGGGCCATGGCCGAGGAACGGTTCTCCTGGGAGGCGTGCGTGGAAACGCACCAGGAGTGCTACGAACACGAGCTCCGCAGCTGCGGAGTGGCGTGCTGAGGGGGATGGGTTGAGCATCCTGACCGTCGTCTGCCTGTCAGTGCTGGTCTACATCTACGTGGGCTATCCGCTGGCGTGCGCGCTGCTCGGGGCGCTGCTCAGACGGCGTGTGGCGAGGAGCGAGGCCACGCCCTCGGTGACGGTCCTGATCGCGGCCTACGACGAGGTGGACTGCATCGCGGAGACGGTCCGCAACAAGCTGGCGGTGGACTACCCGACGGAGCTGCTGGACGTGATCGTCGTCTCGGACGAATCCGGCGACGGCACCGACGAGGCCGTGGCGGCCGTGGCCGCCGAGCACCCCGGCCGCGTCACCCTCATCCGGCAGGAGCCCCGGGCCGGAAAGACGGCGGCCCTCAACCTGGCGCGCGGCCACGCCCGCGGCGAGGTCCTGGTCTTCTCCGACGCCAACTCCCTGTACGGACCCGGCGCCGTGCGCGCCCTCGTGTCGGCCTTCGCCGACCCCACGGTGGGCTACGTGACGGGCCGCATGGTCTACCGCGCCCCCGACGGTTCCCTGACCGGCGAGGGCTGCTCCGCCTACATGAGCTACGAGAACGTGCTGCGCCGCCTGGAGACCCGGGTGGGCTCGGTGGTGGGCGTGGACGGCGGCATCGACGCCGTGCGGGCCGTCGACTACACGGTCATGCGCGCCGACCAGCAGCCCGACTTCGTGCTGCCCCTGACGGTGGTCGCCCGCGGCAAGCGGGTGGTCCACGTTCCCGACGCCCTGCTCTACGAGGACGCCCTGACCGGCGCCGACGACGAGTTCCGCATGCGGGTGCGGGTGATCCTGCGCGCCTGGCACGCCCTGAACGACATGAGCTCCCTGCTGCTGCCCTGGCGCAGCGGCCTGTTCTCGTGGCAGCTCTTCTCCCACAAGGTGCTGCGCTACCTGGCGCCGGTCTTCCAGGCGGGTCTACTGGTCGGCAATGCGGCCATGGTAGGTCGGGGAGAGGTCTGGGGCATGATGATGGTGCTTCAGGGCCTTTTCTACCTCGCCGCGCTCGCGGGCCATCTGCTCCCGGGCGCCCGCCTGCCCGGACCCCTCGCCTTCCCCTACTACCTGACGCTGCTGAACTCGGCCGCTGGCGTGGCCCTGGTGCGGTTCCTGAGGGGCGAGCGGCAGACCATCTGGAAACCCCGCACCTGAGGCACGGAGGATCACCGATGAGAGTACCCGACTGGGCCGTCGGCCGGATCTTCGAGCCCCTGTGGGACGCCTACGAGGGCAGCGTGCGCCTGAAGACCATGCGCGAGCTGGCGGCCCGCCAGTTCGACACGCCCGAGGCGCTGCGCGAGCGGCGGTCGACACGCCTGGCGGCCGTCGTCCGCGAGGCCGCGACCATGCCCTTCTGGCGCGACCGCTTCGTCGCCGCCGGCATCGACCCCGCGGGCGTGCACGACATCGCCGACCTCGCGCAGTTGCCTCTGCTGACCAAGGCCGAGGTGCGCGACAGCCTCGACGACCTGCTCAACCCCCGCTTCCGCCGCGAGGACCTCACGCCCGCCAAGACCGGCGGCTCCACCGGCGTGGCCCTCCACGTGTTCTGCGACGCCGAGGGAATCCAGCGCCGCAACGGTGCCGCCCTGCTGGCCGACACCTGGAGCGGCTGGCGTCTGGGCCAGCCCATGGCCGCCGTGTGGGGCAATCCGCCCGAGCCGCGCACCCTGCGCAACCGCATCCGTCGCGCGTTCAAGGACCGGGTCGTCTACCTCGACACCATGAAGCTCGACGCCGACGCCGTGGCCCGCTTCACCGCCGACTGGAACCGCATGCGCCCCGGCCTGCTCTTCGGCCACGCCCACTCCCTGTTCCTGTTCGCGGAGATGGCCCGGGAGCAGGGAGCCGTGCTGCGGCCGTCGGGCATCGTGGCCACCAGCATGATGCTGCTCGAGCCCGAGCGGAAGGTGATCGAGGACGTTTTCGGCGTGCCGGTCACCAACCGCTACGGCTGCGAGGAGGTCAGCCTCATCGCCTGCGAGTGCGAGCGCCACGAGGGCATGCACCTGAACGAGGAGCACGCCTGGGTGGAGGTGCTGCGCGAGGACGGGAGCCCGTGCGATCCCGGCGAGGACGGCCGGATCGTCGTGACCGAGTTCGTGAACGTGGGCATGCCCATGATCCGCTACGAGGTGGGCGATCGCGGCGTGCTCCACGACGCGCCCTGTCCCTGCGGCCGGCCCCATCGCCTGCTGCGCGGGCTGACCGGTCGCACCGCCGACTTCCTCACCGCCCGCGACGGCAGTCGGGTGGCCGGCATTTCCCTCATCGAGAACACGCTGACCCGCACGCCGGGCATCACCCAGCTCCAGGTGGTCCAGGAGAGCATGGACCACCTGGTGCTGAACCTGGTGCCGTCCTCCGGCTGGTCCGAGGCCACGGCGGACGAGCTGCGCGCGACGTTCCGCGACGCCCTCGGCGGCGGCCACGAGGTGGAGATCCGCACCCTCGACCGGATCCCCCGCGAGGCCAACGGCAAGTACCGCTTCTCCATCAACAGGGTGGACGGATGAACCGGTCGGTACTGCGCTCGCCCTGGGCGCAGGCCGTCGGCGCGGCGGTCCTGCTGCTGACACCGTTCGTGGTGCCCGTGCCCGACGATCTGGAACGCATGAGGTCCCTGCGGGGGCTCGGCGTCCTGGCCCACTACGGCCTGCCCGCCGTGTTGACCATCCTGCTCCACCGTTCCGGTCCGTTGAAGGGACGCCTGCTGGCCGCCGGCGCCACGGCCTTCGCCCTGTCCGCGGGCTGCGAGCTGCTCCAGATGTTCGTGGGGCGTCATCCGCGACTGCGCGACGCGGGCGTGGACCTGTCCGGCGTGCTGACGGTGGTGGGCTGGATCGGGTGGCGCCGCGGCGACGGCCGTGTGTGGCTGGCGGCCCTGGCGGCGGGCCTGCTGGTGATCGCGGAGGAGACCCGCGAACTACCATTCTTCATCATGGCCGAGCGTCAGGCCGCCGAGCGCTTCCCGGTGCTGGGCGACTTCGAGTCCCGCCTGGAGATCCATCTGTGGGACCACAACGAGGGCGGTCACGGCTTCTTCGACGTGGTGGACGACGGCCGCTCCCGCGTGCTGCGCCTGCGGGCCGCGGACCACCACGACTATCCCGGTGTGCTGGCGCGCGGGCTGCCGCGGGACTGGTCAGCGTTCGGCACGCTGGCTTTCCGCGTGCGGACCCTGGAGGGCGACGTGGAGGTCACCGCCCGCCTCGACGACTTCGCCAGTCGCGAGGACGCCCTCTGGTGCGGCGACACCTTCGCCGTCGGACCGGAGTGGCGGGAGTGCGTCGTGGACCTGGCCGCGGCCGCCGCGTCGGTGGGCGACCGCCCGTTCCGGCTGGACGACATCGACAGCCTCCTGTTATATCTCACCGGCGTGGACGGTCCGACGACCGTCCTGATCGACGACATCGTCCTGAGGTGATCCCATGAGAATCGGGCTGGGCTGGGACCGGCACCGGCTGGTGGAGGGACGCGACTGCGTCCTCGGCGGCGTGCGTTTCGACGACTCCCCGGTGGGCCCCCTGGGCCACTCCGACGGCGACGCCGTGGCCCACGCCGTGACCGACGCCCTGCTCGGGGCCGCCGCCCTCGGCGACATCGGCCGCCACTTCCCCGACGACGACCCGGCCTGGGCCGGCGCCGACAGCCTCGACCTGCTGGCGCGGGTCGTGGCCATGGTCCGCGAGGCGGGCTGGCGCGTGGGGAACGTGGACGTCACCGTGATCGCCGAGCGGCCGAGGATCGCGCCGCGGGCCGTCGCCATGACGGCCGCCCTGGCCGGCGTGCTCGGCGTGGGGGAGGGCGACGTGTCGATCAAGGCGACCCGGGGCGAAGGCCTCGGACCCGAAGGGCGCGGCGAATGCGTGACGGTCCAGGCGGCGGCCCTGCTGCTGCCGGCGACCGGCGAGGAGAACGGACGATGAGCGATCATTACCGCATCGTGGTGCTGAGCGGCGGCGCGTCCCCGGAACGGGACGTGAGCCTGGAGACCGGCCGCGCCGTGGCCGACGCCCTGTCCGGGGCGGGGCACGACGTGGACCACCGGGTCCTGGACGACGAGCGCGACCTGCTGACGATGACCGACCTGGCCGACGCCGACTGCGTGTTCCCGGCCCTGCACGGCGGCGCCGGAGAGGACGGCCGCGTGCAGGCGGTCCTCGACCTGCTGGGAGCGTCCTACGCCCTGAGCGGCCCCACGGCCAGCGGCCTGGCCATGGACAAGGCCGCGTGCAAGCGCATCATGCGCGGCGCCGGCATCCCCACCCCCGACTGGCTGCTGGTCTGCGGCGACGGCTGCGGCCGCGACCGCACCGTCGACCCCACGGACCTGGACCTGGACGACCTGTCCGGCCGCGTGGACGGTGAGCTGGGCTGGCCCGTGGTCCTCAAGCCCAACCGCGACGGCTCGAGCGTGGGCGTACGCATCGTGGAGGGCCCCGACGGGTTCGCCGCCGCCTTCGCCGAGGTGGCCGCCATGGGCCAGGCTGTCCTCCTGGAGCGCTTCATCCCCGGCCGCGAACTCACCGCGGCGATCCTGCTGGGCCGCCGCCTGCCCCTGGTGGAGATCGTTCCCCGCGAGGGCTTCTACGACTTCGCCAACAAGTACACCGCCGGCGCCTGCGACTACCTCTGCCCGGCGCCGGTCCACTCGCCGCTCTACGAGCGGATCAGCGAGGACGCCCTGCGCCTCTACGACCTGCTGGGCTGCCGGGGCGTCGCCAGGGTTGACTTCCGGCTCGACGGCGATACCTATGGATGTCTGGAGATCAACACGATCCCCGGCATGACGGCCACCAGCCTCGTGCCCAAGGCCGCCGAGGCCGTGGGGATCCCCTTCGCCGACCTGCTGACCGACCTGTGCCGCGACGCCGTCGGACGCGGCCGCTGATTCCGGGACGCCCCGGACCCTTAGGAGACGCCATGGCCCTGCACGTCTACGACCACGTGACCCGCGCCCGCCGCAAGTTCGAGCCCATCCACCCCGGCAAGGTGGGCATGTACGTGTGCGGCATGACCGTCCAGGACAAGCCCCACGTGGGGCACATGTTCGCCTTCGTGGCCTGCGACATGGTCCGGCGCTACCTCATGCACCTGGGCTACGACGTCACCTATGTCCAGAACTTCACGGACATCGACGACAAGATCATCGTGAAGGCCCGGGAGGAGGGCATCGAGGCCCACGAGGTGGCGCAGCGGAACATGGACCTCTACCACGAGTACGCCGACGTCCTGAACATCCTGCCGGCCGACGAGTACCCCCTGGTCACGGGGCACATCACCGAGATCGTGGCCTTCATCGAGACCCTGGTGGAGAAGGACCACGCCTACGCCGCCGACGGCGACGTCTACTTCCGCGTCCGCTCCTTCGACGACTACGGCTTCCTGAGCGGCCGCCACCCCGACGACATGCGCAGCGGCACCCGCATCGAGGTGGGGGAGAAGAAGGACGATCCCCTGGACTTCGCCCTCTGGAAGGCTTCGCCCGACGACGAGCCCGGCTGGGACTCCCCCTGGGGCCGCGGCCGCCCCGGCTGGCACATCGAGTGCTCGGCCATGTCCACCAAGTTCCTGGGCAACCATTTCGACTTCCACGGCGGCGGCCGCGACCTGCTCTTCCCGCACCACGAGAACGAGTGCGCCCAGAGCTGCTGCGGTACCGGCGAGAAATTCGTCAACTACTGGCTGCACAATGGGTTGCTTTATCTCGGCGACAAGAAGATGTCCAAGAGCGACGGCAACTTCTTCGCCATGGGCGATGTGCTGGCCAAGTTCTCGGCCGAAACGATCCGCTTCTTCCTGCTCAACGCCCACTTCCGCAGCCAGATCGACTACGGCGACGAGCGCCTGCGCGAAGCCGAGACCGCCTACGGTCGCCTGCGCCGGGGAGCGGCCCGCCTGGCCGCCCTGCGCACCGACGGGGTGGATCCGGTGCCCGATGGGCTGGTCTCCGAACCCGGCGAGACCCTCGCATCGGCCCTGAGGGACGTGGAACGGCGCTTTTTCGCCGCCATGGACGACGATTTCAACTCCGGAGGGGCCATCGGCGCCCTGTTCACCCTGGTCAAGGAAGTCAACCAGTACACCAGCGCCGCCGGCGAAACCGTGCGCGACGCCGCCGTTCTGGACGCCTGCTGGGACTTCCTGGCCACGGCCGTCGGCATCCTGGGTCTCCACCGGGACGGATTGGAGGGTATGGCGGCCGCCGAGGCCCCCGAGGTGCCCGCCGAGGTCCTGGAGATGGCCGCCGCCCGCGACGCCGCCCGGAAGGGCCGGGATTGGGCCGAGGCGGACCGCCTGCGCGATGCCATCCGCGACGCCGGATTCGTCGTGGAGGACGGCGCCGACGGATTCCGCGTGAGACCCGCCGCCGCAGGCGAGTAGGTCCCTTTTTCCCTTGACACTTGCAAAGGGGACTCTATATATTGCTGGGCCCGCTGAAAAGCGGTGCAAGCCGTGGGAGCGACAGGCCGTTGGCCCGCCTCCCCGGCGTTTGTCTTGAATCGGGCTGGCGTAGCTCAACTGGTAGAGCACCTCACTTGTAATGAGATGGTTGGGGGTTCAAGTCCTCTCGCCAGCTCCAGTCCGGCCCGGACGAGATGCAACAAATCGCGTGGCGGGGTTCCCGAGTGGTCAAAGGGAACAGACTGTAAATCTGTCGTCGTACGACTTCGATGGTTCGAATCCATCCCCCGCCACCACGGCTTTTATCCGGAGAGGATCTCCGGAACGATACAGGACAGCGAAGAAAGCTGGATTCTAGAGATCGGAGCGGGAGTAGCTCAGTTGGCTAGAGCATCAGCCTTCCAAGCTGAGGGTCGCGGGTTCGAGTCCCGTTTCCCGCTCCAGATGTAGACGGATCTACGCCCGGCCCAGCGCCGGCGTGGCAGGTAGAAGAGGGGCCCACGTAGCTCAGCAGGTAGAGCACTTGCATGGTAAGCAAGCGGTCAGCAGTTCGAGTCTGCTCGTGGGCTCCACTTCCACAGTCACCGATTTCCTGAACCGAATCCGATCGTGAGACGGCGGGCCCGCGTCCGCGGTGTTCGCTTGGGTTGAAATGCCCGGGAGGCTGCCAGTCATGGCTCGTGAAAAGTTTGAACGCACGAAGGATCACGTCAA
>CAYFKR010000026.1:0-33797 GCA_964343835.1 uncultured Fibrobacteraceae bacterium | reverse complement strand
GCCAGCATGCCCAGCAGCACGCTCTTGCCCACGCCGCTGCCGGCGAAGATGCCCAGGCGCTGGCCGTGGGCCACGGTGACCATGGAATCGATGGAACGCACGCCCGTGGCGAGGGGCGTGTCGATGCGGCGACGGGTCATGGCGTCGGGCGGGCTGGCCGTCACGCTCTGCTCGTGCATGTTCCGCAGCTCGGAACCGCCGTCGATGGGCCGGCCGAGGCCGTCCACCACGCGCCCCAGAAGCTCGTCGCCCACCGGAACGCTGAGGCTCTCCCCCACCAGCGACACGCGTTGCCCGCGGGCCACGCCTTCCAGGTCGCCGTAGGGCATCAGAAGGGCCGTGCCGCCGCGGAATCCCACCACCTCGCAGAGGATGGATTCGCTGCGCGCCCCGACGTCGATGCGGCACTGGGCGCCCACCGAGGCCTGGAGCCCCACGACCTCCACCACCAGTCCCACGAGCTGCTCGACCCGGCCCGTCACCCGGACCGGGTCCATGTCGGTGACGCAGGCCGCACACTGGCGCCAGGGCAGGATCACGACGTCACCTCCGGGGAATCCAGCACGAACTCGCTCGTGTCCACGGCTTCCTCGTCGTCCGCTTCCTGTGCGCTCTCCGCATCGACGGGCTCCTCGGCCGCCTCCGCCGTCGCGGACGACTGCCTGGGCGGCAGTTCGACGTTGATGCCCTCTCCCGTGTCCTTGCCGTAGAGCATGGCCTCGCGGACCATCTCGGCCAGGGCGTCGCCCTGCCCGCGGAACGTCAGGTCCCACTCCTGGCCGGCGGACTGGACGATGCAGCCGCCGATCTCCAGCGCCTTCTCAGGCACCAGATTCACCACGTTCAGGTCGCGCAGCTCGTCGCGGCAGGACTGCAGCTTCTGGATCTCGCGCGGGTGGGCGATCACGGTCAGCTCCGCCCCGATCTGGGTGCGGCTCACCAGTTCCTCGAGGCACCGCACCATGTGGGTCTCGTCGACCTCGATGTGCGCCCGCGCCAGGCGCTGTCCGATAGCCACCGCCAGCTCCACCGCACCCTGGGCGATGACGTGCAGTTCGTCCTCCACGGCCTTCTCCAGCCCCTGCTTCAGGGGCGCCATCATGGCCCTCAGGATCTCCAGCTCGGCGCCGTACTGGCTGTACAGCTCCTGCTGGACCTCGCCGCGGATCTCCGTGTCCACGAGGTCGTAGAGGGCGTCGCGCTCCTCGGGCTCCAGCCTCTTGAGGAATCCGCCGGTCCCGTCGCTGGGACGGTCCTCCACGAAGTCGGGATTGACGTGATCGAGATCCCGGAGGCCGATGGCGCCGGCATCGTCGAGCACCAGCTCATCAGGTGACCATCTGTGCACCGCCGCCACCCTTTCCGATCACGATCACGCCGGTGTCCATGAGCTTCCGCACCACGCCCACGACCTTGGCCTGGGCGTCCTCCACCTCCTGGATGGGGATCGGGCCCATGTACTCCATGTCCTCGCGGATGCCCGCCGCGGCGCGCTTCGAGAGGTTGTTGAAGATCTTCTCCTGGATCGACGCGGGCGTGCCCTTGAGGGCCATGCCCAGGTCCTTGCCCTTGATCTCCTTGAGGATCTCCTGGATGTAGATGTCGTCGAGGTTGGTGAGGTCCTCGAACACGAACATGAGGTTCTTGACCTCGGACGCGCACTCGTCGTCGATGTCGCGCATGTCGTCGATGATCTCGAGCCAGGCTTCCTGCTCGATCTCGTTGAGGATGTCGGCCACCTGCTTCTTGCCGCCGTACTTGCGGCGCTCCTCGCCGAACTCGCCCTGCACCATGGAACTCACGACCTGCTCCACGATCTGCAGGGCCTCCTGGTTGGGCTTGTCGAGGGTGGCGATCTTGTGGGCCACGTCGCCCTGCACCGACGGCGGCAGCAGGGCCATGATCGGGCCGCTGAAGCGCGGGTCCACGTGGGCCAGGACCAGGGCGATGGTCTGGGGATGCTCGTTCTTCAGGTAGTTCACCACCGTCAGGTGATCCACCTTCTTGAGGTTCTCGAACCCCGACATGTTGCTGAAGCCGGTGGCGCGGTTGATGATCGAGTCGGCCTGGCGCCTGCCGAGGGCCTCCTCGAGGATCTCCTTGGCGGAGTCCTCGCCACCGAACTCGAAGCCGGTGGCGCTCTTGCGCATCTGGACGAAGTCCATCAGCGTGCGGCGCTTCTCCTCGGCGGAGACGAGCCGCAGCTTGCTGATCTCGCCCGTGATCTGTTCGATCAGGTGCTCCGGCAGCGACTTGATGATCTTGCCGGACACCTTCGGGCCCAGGGCGATCATCAGGACGGCGATCTTGCGGAGGCTACCCCTCGGGATCTTGCTCATCGCTCTCCGTCACCTAGCTGGAGGTCATCTCGGCTTCGCTGATCCAGGCCTGGACCAGGTCCGCCATGTCTTCGGTGTTCTCGTCCGCGTAGTCCTTGACCTCGTCGAGGATCTTCTCGGTGGTCGAGGCCTGCTCGTCCAGGTCCAGGAGGCCGGAGGGACCGGTCATGACCCGGCCCTCCTCGGTCACCTCGACGCCGACGGGCGCGTACGGGGTCTCGATCATGTCACCCAGGTTCCGGCGCAGGCGCATCAGGATCACGCCGGCCACGGCGAACAGGGCCACCCGACCGACGATCTGCAGGATCATGTCGATGGGGGCGCCGCCCAGGGGGCTGCCGCCGTCCTCGACGGGCTCGCTCGGGGGGCCGAGCTCCTGGAAACGCATGTTCTCCACCTCGACCAGGTCGCCGCGCTCGGCGTCGAAGCCCACGGCGGTCTGGACGATGCGCTGGATCTGGTCCTTCTCGTCGTCGTTCAGGGGCGCGTAGGTGGCCTCGCCGCCGGTCCCCTCGTAGCGACCGTCCACGAACACGGCCACGGACAAGCGCTTCACGCCGCCCACTTCGCCCACGACGGTCTCGATGGTCTTGTTCAGCTCGTAGTTGGAGACGGACTGCTCCTCGCCGCCCTCCCCCTCGCCGCCGGTGACCTCGGTGCGCTCCTCGCTCAGCAGCACGCCGTCGGGATCGAAGCTCTCGCGCTGCTGCTCGATGCGGTCGAAGTTCAGGGTGGCGTCCACGCGCACGATGGAGCGGCCCGGGCCGAGCACGCGCTCGAGCATGGTCTGGGCCTTCTCGGACAGGTAGCCGTCGATCTCCTTCTTCATGGCCAGCTGGCTCTCGCTGCGCCCCACGCCGCTGTCGTCGTAGTTGCGCGAGAGCATCATGCCGTACTGGTCCAGCACCGTGACCTTGGGGGCCTCCAGGCCCTCCACGCTGCCGGAGATCAGGGACTGGATGCCGGAGATCTGGTTGGCGGCCAGGGACGCGTTGCGCGACAGGGTCAGCACCACCGACGCGGAGGCCGGCTCGTCCAGGGCCTTGTAGATGGACTTCTTGGGCAGGTTCAGGTGCACGCGGGCGTCGCGGATGCCCTGGATCGCCAGGATGGTCTTGGTCAGCTCGCCTTCCATGGCGCGCTTGAAGTTCACGTTCTGCACGAACTCGGTCATGCCGTACTGCTTGCCGTCGAAGATGCCCCAGCCCACGATCCCCTTGGAGGGGATGCCGCGGGACGTGAGCTCCACGCGCATGCGGTGCACCACCGACTCGGGCACGAGGATCGTCGTGCCTCCGTTGCTCAGCTCCGCCTCGACGTCCAGCTTGGCCAGCTCGTCCAGGGCCACGGCGGCGTCCTCGGGGTCGAGGTTCGTGAACAGGACCGACATCTCCTCGCTTTGCAGCCAGAAGCTGAAGATCACCACGCTCAGCACCACCGTGCCGAGCAGGGCTCCCATCAACACCTTCTGGTTGAAGGTGAACCTGCCGGTCATCACACGCATTTGTTCGAAGATCTGGTTCATGGCGCTCCGTCAGCCTTCCGGGTGTCCGTCCTAGACCTGCATCTGCATGATCTGCTGATAGCTCTCGAGCAGCTTGTTACGAACTTCGAGCATGAGCTCGAAGGACAGCTGCGCCTCTTCCGCCGCGATCATCACGTCGTGGACCTCGCCCACCTGACCGCTGACCATGGACTCCACGGCGTCGTCGCGCCGCACCTGCCCCTGGTCCACTTTCTCCACCGCGTTGCGCAGGTGGTCCACGAAGGAGCTGCCGCCCGCGGGGGCCGACGGAACCTGTCCGTAGGCCAGCCTGGGGTCGGTGATCCCTCCGAGTCCGATGCGTCCGATGGCCATCACTCATCCCCCCGTTAGATGTCCAGAGCCTTGGCGAACATCTGCTTGGCGCTCTGGACGGCCTGCACGTTGGCCTCGTAGGCCCGGCTGGCCGTGATCATGTCCACCATCTCGGTGATCACGTTGACGTTGGGCATCAGCACGTAGCCCTCCTCGTCCGCGTCCGGGTGACCGGGGTCGTAGACCACCTTGAACTCCGACGCGTCCTCGGCGTGCATCACTTCGCTGTCCACGCCGCCGGGCATCTCGTAGCGTCCCGAGGCGGCGCCGCCGGCGATATGGCGGCCGTCGTTCACGCGCAGACCGCCGCGGGCCTGCTGCTGCACCGAGTTGATGGGGTTGCCGCGCATCTTCTGCGACAGGGCCTCCTCGAACACCACGCGCTCGCGCCGGTACGGCGTGCCGTCGGCGGTGCGGGTGGTCTCGGCATTGGCCAGATTCTTGGCGATGGTGTCCATTTTCGTGCGCTGGCCGGAAAGGCCGCTGCCGCTGAGTCGAATGGAACTGAACAGGCCCTGGCTCATGGTTCACGCTCCCTGTCTGCTAGCGGACGCGTCCGCTGATGGCCTCGCGCATGACGTTGTACTTCATGCTCAGGATCCGGGTGGCGAGCCGGTAGGACAGCTCGTTGGTGGCGATGTCGGTCATTTCCTTGTCCACGTCCACGTCGTTGATCCCGTTGTCGAAGCCGGTGTCCTGGAATGCCACTTCACCCTGCGTATCCTCGATGGAACTGCGTCCCACGGGCAGATGCCCCTCCTGGGTCGCGCGCCCCTTCAGGCTGTTGCCGCGGGCCTTCTGCAGCATCTCCTCGAACTTGTATTCCTGGGCCTTGTAGCCCCGGGTCTCCACGTTGGCGATGTTGTCGGCCGTCACCCGGTGCCTGCGGGCATAGACCGTCAGCGCCTTCTTCAGGTGGTCCAGGTGGGCTCTCTGGAACATCGTCGTTTCCACGTCACTCCTCCGTCGCGCGGCCCCGTGCCGCGCCCGACCCGGTGATCCTTATCAAGGAACGTGCCGGGTTTTGCGTTTCCGGTTTCAGGCTCCTTCGGCCCGGGCGAAGAACACCCGATCGGTCTCGGCCTCCAGCTCCAGGATCTCCCCGATCAGCTCGCCCAGCGATTTCAGGCAGGCGCGCATCCGCCGGGGCAGATCGCCGTCCAGGGTGCCGCGGACCTCGTCCCAGACCGAACGGGCCTGGGCGTGGCCCTGCTCCATGCCGGCGATCATGTCCAGCATGCGGCGCTTGCGGTCGAGGATGTCGCGCACGTCGGCCAGGTCGTCCCCCCGGCGCACGCTCTCGAGCTGACGCCGCGTGAGGGTCAGCACCTCGCCGTACATGGACCGCTCGCGCTCGTAGAGGTCGAGCAGCCCTTCGAGCAGGTCGCGGCTGCGGCGGTCGACGCCGTCAGCGCGTGTGGATGACATCGGTCCCATAGGGCTCCCCCTCCTTCCTGATCCCGTCGAGGGAGCGGACCAGCGTGGCCATCTCGCAGGCGCGCTCGCGCCAGCCGGCGGCCTCGTCCTGTCCGCAGAAGGTGTCGTAGATGTCGCCGGCGGCGTCGTACTCGCCGGCGATGAAGTGGTGGTTCGCGAGCTGGTAGCGGGCCCAGCCCCCGACCTCGGGGGCCGCGACGTCGGCCAGGAGGTTGTAGAGGCGCAGGGCGTCGTCGCGCAGGCCGGCCAGGTAGTGCAGGTCGGCGTAGGTGCGCAGCACCCAGCCGCGGCGGTCGGCATCGAGGCCGTCGATGCCGTCGCGGGCGCCCAGGATGCCGACCAGGGCGGCCAGGCAGGCGTCGCGATCGCCGCGGGCGGCCATGGTGTAGGCGTACCAGAAGCGGGTCGAGACGGGCTGCTCGTCCAGGTGGCCGTCCAGCTTGGCCAGCAGGTGGTCCAGGTTGTTCCGGTCGTCGTTGACCAGGAGCCAGCGGAAGGCCAGCTCCACGGCGCCGCCGTCGTCGGCCAGTTTGCTCAGGCCGGTGAGGTTCAGGAGTTCCTCGGTGACCTGGAGGGAATCGCCGGACAGCACGGCCACGGCGAACATCTCCCGGCGCAGCTCGGGGCCCCGGGCCGAGGTATCGCGACGGTTGCGGGAGGCTCGGCGGTACCAGCGCAGGGCCTCGTCGTATTCGCCCACGTCGCGGTAGCTGCGGGCGGCGGTCAGGTACTGGTTGGCCGAGAAGCTCTGGGTGCGCTTCCACTCGCGCACCAGGAAGTCCTCGAGGCTCTGGAGGGAGCGGGCGGCCATGGACAGGCGGTCCTCGTCCACCACCACGGTGTCGGCCCTGCCGGCGCCCTCGAGTCCGGGGAACGGCAGCGCCGTGGCGTCGGCCGGTGCCGCCATGTGCTGCTTCACGTAGGTGCTGTAGCGGTAGAAATCCGACCGGCTCAGGCGCGGGGCCGCATGGACTTCACCCAGCAGAGCGGTCAGCAGCAGGCCCAGGCACAGCAGGGTCCGGCGGGAAATCGGTGTCAAGTGACGCACGCGCATCGGGTTGCATTCCTCCGGCGATTGGGTTTCGCCGATGAAAACGCAAACCCCGTGCCCGGGGTGGGCACGGGGTCGCGATGCGGGGCCGTAAGCGGATCAGGAGCCGGCCGTCTCGTCCTGGAGCTGCTCGTACTGCTTGAGCTTCTCGCGCAGCGTCTGGCGCGAGATGCCCAGGATCCGGGCCGCCTTGGACTTGTTGTTCTCGGTCTTCTCCAGGGTGAACAGGATCTGCTGGCGCTCCACGTCCGCCAGGGACACCAGACCGGCCCCGCCGCCGGTGCGGGCCTCGGCCCCCAGGCGGGGATCCCGGCCCTCGGCGATATGGCGGGGGAAGTGCCCGGCGGTGAGGGTGTCCGGCTCCTCCAGGATCATGATGCGCTTGAGCACATTGCGCATCTCGCGCACGTTGCCGGGCCACGGATACTTCTGGAGGGCCTCGATCAGGCCCGCGTCCGCGGGCTCGCAGCGCAGGCCCAGCTTGCGGTTGAACTCCTCCACGAAGGCATTGAGCAGCACGCCGATGTCCTCGGGACGCTCCCTCAGCGGCGGAATGTTCACCTCCACCACCTGCAGGCGGTAGTAGAGGTCGTTGCGGAACATGCCCTCGTTGATGGCGTCCTCGAGCTCGCGGTTGGTCGCCGCCACGATGCGGGCGTCCACCGTCAGCTCCTCCTTGCCGCCCACCCGCCGGAAACGGCGGTTCTCGATGACCCGCAGCAGCCGGCTTTGGAGCAGGATACCCATCTCCCCGATCTCGTCCAGGAAGATGGTGCCGGTGCCTGCCAGCTCGAAGAGTCCCTCCTTGCGGGCCTTGGCGTCAGTGAAGGCGCCCTTCTCGTGGCCCATGAGCTCGCTCTCGAGGAGCGTCTCGGGGACGGCCGCACAGTTGATCTCCGTGAACGGAGCGCCGGGGTCGCCGCTGACCTCGTGGATGGCCCGGGCCACGATCTCCTTGCCGCTGCCGCTCTCGCCCCGGATCAGCACGGACGTATCGTTGCCGGCCTTGCTGGAACCGACCTTCTCCAGGAGCTCCCGGATCGGGGCCAGGCCGGGGCAGGCGCAGATCATGTCCATGTAGGGCGTGGCGCTCACGGACGCAGGTGCGGGCGCTCTGCGCTTGCTGCGGGGCTTCTCCTCGACCGCCTCGGCCACGGACTCGGCGTCGGTGCGGGTCGCCCGCAGGGCGGCGCGGACCTGGCCGCGCATGGCTCCCAGCTTGAAGGGCTTCTGGATGAAGTCGTAGGCGCCCAGGCGCATGCTCTCCACGGCGGTGTCCACGTCGCCGTAGGCCGTCATCATGATCACCGGGGTCGCGCGGCCCTGGTTGCGCAGGGCCTGCAGGAGCTCCAGCCCGGACACGCCGGGCATCTTCAGGTCGGTGACGACCAGGTCGAACACGCCGTTGTGGAGCATGGCCAGGGCGGCCTCGCCGGACTCGGCGCCGGAAACGTCGTAACCGTCGCCCCGCAGGGCCTCCTCGAGGGATTCGCGGATGGCGGCCTCGTCGTCCACGATCAGGATGCGTTCGCTCATGCTCGTTCCTCTTTCCGGTTGTCGATGTCCTCGTCCAGGGCGGGCAGGAGCACCGAGAAGACGGTCTCCTCCCCCAGCCGTTCGGCGCGGATGTTCCCACCCTGCGCCTCGACGATCTTCCTGCAGATGGGCAGGCCGAGGCCCGTACCCGTGCTCTTGGTGGTGAAGAAGGGCCGGAACAGGCTGTCCGGCGGCGTGTCGCCGAAGCCTTTGCCGCGATCGGCGACACCCAGCTGGAGGCCGGGCCGGCGGCGGCGGAGCCCCGTGGCGTCGTCCTCGAATTCCAGGGCGCGTCGCCTGCGCACCCGCACGGCCACCTCGCCGCCCACGGGCGAGGCGTCCACGGCGTTGAACAGGAGGTTCAGGGCCACCTGCTTCATGAGGGAGGAGTCGCAGGTCCAGCGCGTGGCCGCGGTTTCGAGGTCCAGGTCGAAGGTCACGCCCTTGTCCGCGGCGCGGGGCCTGGCCAGCTCCACGGAGTCCTCCAGCAGGCGGCGGAGGTCGCAGTCGCCCAGGCGGGGCTCGCAGGGGCGCACGAACTGGAGCATGCGGGTGATGGTCTCGTTGATCCGGTCCACTTCGCTGGTGATCACGTCGATGTACCGCCGACGCGGGTCGCCGTCCTCCAGGTGGTCGGCCAGCAGCTCGGCCTGGGCGCTGAGGCCCATCAGGGGGTTGCGGATCTCGTGGGCCAGGGTCGCGGACATCTCCACCATGGACTGCAGGCTGTCGGCCCGCTGGCGTTCGGCGGCCAGCTTCTTGGATTCCTGCAGGTCCTCGAGGACCACCACGAGCCAGCGCTCGTCCTCGCCACGACCGCGCATCAGGGACGACGTCACCAGGACGGGAATCGAGACGTCGCCCCGCATGACCAGCCCCTCCCCCTGATGCCGTCCATCCGGACAGGAGACCAGGGTCACGAAGGGCAGGGCGGCGCCCTCCTGGAGCTTGAGCAGGCCGTCCAGGAAGAGCTCGGGCACGTCAGTGCGGTCGAAGGCCTCGCGGCGGAAGAATTCGGCGCCGGCGGCCGTCTGGCCCGGTCCGCGCCCCCGACCGACGCCGGGCCTCGGCTCGTGGAAGGGCTCCGGCGTCTGGGGCAGGCCCGAGAGCATCTCGCGGGCGACCCGGTTGCAGTAGATGGTCCGGGCGTGCTCGTCCACCACCCAGATGCCGCTCTGCACGGTCTCCAGCACCCGGGCGTTGAAGATGCTCAGCTCCCGCATGCGGTCGAGCATCTGGGCGGCGGCCACTTCCTCGGCCAGGATCACCTGAACGGCCTTGAGGAAGGCGGCGGTTTCGTCCGGCAGCGACGCAGGCAACCCGAGCAACAGCAGATAGCCGAAGCCGACCCCCATGTGCTCCAGGGGCAGGGCCGTGACGGTGCGCTCGCCGCGCTCGGCCATGAGCTGGAAGACGTCGCCGTCGGCCTGGCCCCGGCGGGCCTCATGGGCCTCTTCGAGGTGCAGCAGGACCCGGTCCCAGCCCGATTCCTCCCACTGCCATGAGTGCCGCGGGGCGAAGGGGGCGTCCGGGGCGGGCCGTAGGACCAGGGCCGAACCGTCGGCGGACACGAAGTCCGACAGGCTCTCCAGCAGGCGGGCCAGGGTGTCGTCCCAGTTGCGGGCGGTGCTGAGTTCGCGCCCGAACTGGTAGAGCATGGCGAGCTGACGGGTGTGGCGGGTGAGTTCGTCATGGGCGCGGGCCAGGTCCTCGCCGGTGGCGTCGAGCCGGCGCTGGAGGTCGCGCTGGTTGGCACGGAGGCGGTCGGTGGTCTCGGAGTGCTCGCGGGCGAGATCGCGGAGCTGGGCGCTGCGATCCAGTCGCGCCGCGAGTCGGGTGTGGAGGGCGTCCCATTGGTCGTCGTCGCCCGGCAGGGCGAGAGCGTCGACGGCGCCGGCCCTCAGGGCTGCCGTCAGCAGGTCCGAGTCTCCGCCATCATGGAGCAGGACGCCGAGTCCACCCTGCTTCCGGCAGCTCTCCAGGGTGTCGAGGGCCGCAGCCGGATCGACGTCGGCAAGGACGAAGGTGACGGTTTCGATGCGCTCGGGGGCGGAATCCGCGAGGGCGGTCACGACGCCGTCCCGCCAGAGGCATGTGCCGGCGGGCCAGTCGGTGCGGGCCGGAATGAGGTCGGAAGGAAGATCCCGGGCGGACATGGGCGCCCAACCCCCGCAAGTTCAAGGAGTTGCCATGAATTCGATCGGGAGTGTAAGGATATTGGCCAGATGCGGCAAGCAAAAAAACCGGTCCGGCGCCATGGGCGCCGTCCGCGGATTCAACAGGGTTCGACGGGCCGGATCAGCTGACGAAGAGATCCAGGATCTTCATCACGCGCTCGAGGCTCTGTGCCACCTGCTCGCGCACTTCCGACGTGTCGTAGTCACCGTTCAGCAGCCGTTCGCGGACCTCATCGATGCGGTCCTGGCGGATATCCGGCTCGTTCGCCACGGCATCGCGGCCCTTGGCCAAGGCCTGGCTGGTCTGCTCGAAGCGCTCGGCGACGTCCGACGGCTGATAGGTATCCTGCGACTCTTCCGGCCTGGCCGACACGATCCCGTCGAGCAGCTCTGCCTTGGGAGCGGTCTGCTGCTGACGCTGGGCCTTCTGGAAACTGGCCAGGGCCTGCTGGTGGATCGAAAGATCGACTTTGTTGGTAGCCATCCCAACTCTCCTTGTTGTCGAGAGATCCGATGTCCGTTCATCCGAAGGCGCGGCTAAAGCAAAGTTGGTACCAGGTGCGCCTCGGAGATCTCACGACCTGCGACTGTTCATAATATCGGCTCATCATGCAAAAGCTTGAGCTCATTTTTTACCTTTTGTTCGCCCCTGGATTTCCAGGAGATCCCGGAGTCGATCCCTTGTGATCCGACGGAGGATCCAGGACCGTTTCTCGTCCACGAGCCGGAAATAGTACTCGGAGCAGGTATCGGGATCGATCCGGGCGTTCGATTCCGTTCTCCAGTCGGTGTCGTATCCGAAACGCTCGAGGAACGGGTCATAGATCGGTTTCAGGGCCTCGACATCGCTTTCGGACAGCCAGGCCTTCCAGTTGCCGGCGGCCTTGGTCCTGACGACACGCCGGTGCGCCGGGTCCACCTCACCGCTGCCCTCCAGGGGAAAGCCCAGATACCCGGCGAGATCATCGAAGGAAGAAGCGACGAAATCCTCATACCTGTAGAGGAGGGCTCCCGGAATGGAGCCGTAGAAACCCGAGACGGATTCGAGATTGGCGCGCAGCTGCTCCAGGATGGCCTCCCGCCCGGCCTCTACCCCCATCAGTTCCCTGTCGAAGGTCAACAGGTCCAGGAGCGACCTCCCCTCCCCGTCCTGCTCGAAGGTCCGCAGGCGACCGTACATGGCCGCGACCTTCACATCGTCCCGGTCATAGGGACGGTGGAACCCGATCGCATAGAGGGTCGAGCTGATCAGGGTGTCCCGGGGATCCCGCACGATGAAGACATGCCGGTCGAAACCGGCGTAGGAAGGCAGGTCCGCCGTATCGGGCCCCACCACGACCTTCGCCACGACCCCCGTCTCTCCGTCGTCCGGCAAGGGTTCGTAGGTCGCCACCTCGAATAACTCCCGGGGTTCTCCCGGCATGGAATTGCGGATCTTGTAGAAGAGGCCGGTGGTGCCGGTCTTGGGCGCCCCGGCGATCAGGATACGGTCCGCCATGTTGGATCGCTTCTCCTTGGTCGATGATGAAAGCCGCGATGACCCTCCGGATCATGGGAGAAAATTTTTGCGAATTTCCTCTCAAGGTCTCCGGGGGACCGGTCGATAACTGAGCCAGTTGCGGATGATTCAGGGTTCAGACGGCGCTCTACGGACGGAACCGAAGACGCTCCCTGGACATCACACATCGACCCGTTCGTTCTTTCAAGGAGGAACACGAAATGGCCCTGAGGATCAACACCAACGTCGCGTCGCTGAACGCGCAGCGCAACCTGAACAAGAGCACGAGCATGCTCAACAAGAGCCTCGAGCGCTTGAGCTCGGGTCTGCGCATCAACCGCGCCGCCGACGACGCCGCCGGACTCGCCATCTCCGAGTCCATGAAGGCCGACATCCGCGCTCTGGACCAGGCCGGTCGGAACGCGGCCGACGGCGTCTCCATGGTGCAGCTGGCTGAGGGCGCCCTCGACGAGATGTCGGGCATCCTGATCCGCATGCGCGAGCTGGCCCAGCAGGCCGGTAACGAGACCATGGGCGCCAGCGAGCGCGGCTACATCAACACGGAGTTCACGGCTCTGAGCGCCGAGATCGACCGGATCGCCGCCGCCACCGAGTTCAACGGCATCCAGCTGCTCGACGGTACCGAGACCACCAGCAGCATCCTGGTCGGCACTCGTACCTCGGACGTGATCGACATCGATCTGTCGAACACGGCCGACGCTTCGGGCCTGGGCATCAACGCTTCGGACCTTTCCGGTTCCGACAACTCGAACGCCCTGAGCGCCATCGGTGACATCGACAGCGCGATCAGCACCCTGAGCGGCTGGCGCGCCGACTTCGGTGTGACCCAGAACCGGCTCGAGTCGGCGATGCGTTCGATCGAGAACTCGGTCGAGAACATCTCCGCTGCCAACAGCCGGATCCGCGACGTCGACATCGCCGCCGAGACGAGCCGCATGACCTCCAGCCAGATCCTGCAGCAGGCTGGCGTGTCGGTCCTGGCTCAGGCGAACATGTCGCCGCAGATGGCCCTGAGTCTGCTCCAGTAGCCGCAACTCCGAGGCTAGGGGCCCGCGTCGCGGGCCCCCGGCCGAGGTCATGACGAACGGGAGGAAGTCATGAGCACGATCAGCTTCGGAGGACTCGCCTCGGGGATGGACACGGATACCATCATCCGTTCCCTGGTGGCCATCCGTCGCCAGCCCATCGTGAGGCTGGAAGATCGCATCAGCGGCTACAATCAGACCAAGAGCGCGTACTCGGATCTCGAGAGCAAGCTCAGGGATCTGATGGCCAAGGCCCAGGAGCTCGACACGCCCACGGAGTTCGCCTCGCTGAGCGCGACCTCCGGCGACGAGTCGCTGCTCACGGCCACGGCCGGATCGCTGGCCCAGCAGGGTTCCTACAGCGTTACGGTGAACAACCTGGCGACGGCCCAGAAGGACCGCAGCCAGGGGTACGACGCGTCCACGGACAGCGTGGGCACGGGTACCTTCACCATCACGGTGGACGGAGACCCGACCGACATCACCCTGTCGGCCGGGACGAGCAGTCTCGCTGACCTCAAGTTCGCCATCAACGAGGCGGACGCGGGAGTGACCGCCACCATCATCTACGACGGCTCCGAGACCGGAGGCTACCACCTGGTGCTGACGGCCGAGGAGACCGGGACAGACGCGGCCTTCTCCGTCGACGCCAGCGGGCTCACCGGAGGGACCGCGTTGTCTTTTACCAGCGTGGACCCGGCCGGCAACGCCGAACTGCTCATCGACGGCCTGACCGTCGCGAGCCAGACCAACTCCATCAGCACGGCCATCGAGGGCGTGACGCTGGAGCTGGAGGATGCGGATCCGCTCACGGAGTTCACCCTCGACGTGGGTCTCGACTCGGACGCCCTGAAGACCAAGGTCTCCGAGTTCGTGGACGCCTACAACGAGGTCTTCACGTACATCGACGCACAGCGCGAGGACGACGCCACCCTCAACGGCGACCGGACCCTGCGTTCGGTGGTGGACCGCATCCAGCGGATCATGACCACCGCCCTGCCCTCGGGCGACGTCACCATGCTGTACCAGGCCGGCGTGAAGCAGGCCGAGGACGGCTACCTGACCTTCGACGAGACCGCCTTCACCGAGCAGGTGGCCGCCGACTACCAGGGCGTGCGGGACCTGTTCGTCAGCAACGGCGATCACGAGGGGACGGTCTACCTCCTGGGCGTGGCTCTGGACGACATGACCGACTCCGTCGAAGGCATGTTCAAGATCAGCCGCGACGCCCTGGACGACAGGATCGAGACGGCCGAGGACACCATCGACCGCTACGAGCTGGTCGTCTCCTCCTACGAGGAGCGACTGAAGGCCCAGTTCACCGCCATGGAGAACATGGTGGCGACGCTGCAGTCGCAGGGAAGCGCCCTGTACGGCATCAGCGTCTTCTAACCAGAGGACACCGGACGTCATGACGAACCCGAACGGCATCGCCCAGTACCAGCAGGTCACCATGAACACCGTCACGCCCCAGCGCATGATCGTGATGCTCTACGAGGGTGCCCTGCGTTTCCTGGCCAAGGGCCGCGACGCCCTGGTCACCGGCGACGTCCAGAACAGGTCCACGAACCTGAACAAGGCCCACGCCATCGTCACCGAACTGCGCCACGCCCTGGACCACGGTACGGGCGCCACGTTCACCCGTGAACTGGAGTCCCTCTACGACTACGTGGGCCGGGAGATCAACGAGGCCGTCGTGACCCGCGATCCCTCCCACATCGACAATGCGGTGCAGACCCTCGAGCCCCTGCTCGACGCCTGGCGCCAGATCCCCAACACGGACCCCGAGGAGGCCCGCAAGGCCGTCTCAGACGCCGTCGAAGTGGCGAATCTGACCGCCGAGGGTACGGATCTTGCGAAGTCGCCCGCATCCCCCGCGTCCCCGGACGGCACGCCCGCCGAGGACAGGAAATCGAACCTCTGCGTCGCCGTGTGAGATCATGCTGCAGACCGCCAACAGGATCCTGGACCTGACGAACGCCGTGGCCGAAGCCGCGGCGTCCGACGATCTGCCCCGCTGCGACGAGCTGCTGGCGGAGCGCGGCGTCCTGGTCCAGGACATGGCCCGCGAGCACGCGGCGGCCGGCGGCGGCGAGCCCCCCGCCGAGGTGCGCGACGTGCTGGCCCGTGTCCGGGCCGTGGACCAGGAGCTGGAGCGCCTGTGGCGCGAGCGCATGGACGAGACCGGCCGGGAACTGGCCAGGGTCTCGAGCCGGGCCCCAAAGAAAAAGCACGACGCGGACGCGTCGTGCATCATCAACAGGATGGCCTGAGCGGAGGCTACTCCTCCGTCTTCTCCTCGTCCTCTCCCCCGTCCTTCCCCGACAGCCGCTTCTTGATGGCCTCGATGTCCTCGGGCGACGAGTCCGCCGCGTTCATGGTGACGCCGCGGATCTCCTCGTAGATCTCATGCCTGTGGACGGGAATGGAGCGGGGAGCGTCGATGCCGACCTGGACCTGGTCCCCACGGATGTCGACGATCATGATGGAGATGTTGTCCCCGATCATGATCTTCTCGTTGCGCTTGCGGCTGAGGATGAGCACGTGACCTCCATGTCGCGTTGGGCCCCGGAACGGGACCGCCCATCCGGCGGAGCGGCGGGCTGCCTGTCCTAGGTCCGTACCAGGACGTCGGCTTCGCCCGCGGCGTGTTCGTCACCGACGGCCGGGGTCCCAGCGGATCCCTCGGCTCCTGTCGGTGCGGCCTCGCCGGTGACCGCCTCTCCGGCGGCCAGGTCGAGTCCGAACCTGACATAATCGATCTCCTGGTGCAAGCAATAGTTTCGCTCGTCCAGGATGCACTGCAACCCCTTGCGATTGCGCACGTTCACGACGATCGGAGCCGTCAGGTTGCCGGTGATCCGCTCCCCTCCGGGATGGATCGTGCTGACGATCATGACCACCACGTCGGAGGCCGCCGGGGCCCCCAGACGGTCCTCGGCCCGGTCGTCGAGCTCGAACGCGAAGCCCGGGTCGTAGTAGACCGGATCGGCGACGGGAACCCGGAACCCGGGACGGTCCACGGACTGCAGCCACTTCAGGGGCATGGGCGGATCCATGTCCACCAGCATCCAGCGGCGCAATCGGGGCAGACCCACCAGGCCGTCCTCGAGCAGGATCACATCCTTCTCGTCGAAACCCTTGTCGTTCTTGCTGTTCATCCTATCCTCCATTCGCCTTGTTCCGGCGCTAGATGAAGTCGAAGAGGTTCATCGAGAGCATCTTGCTCGAGACCATCAGGCTGGCCTGGTACGCCGTCTCGGCCTGGGTCAGGGATGAGGCCACCTCGATGATGTCCGCGTCGCGGATCTGGCTCAGGTTGGACTGCAGGTGGTAGTCGCGCTGGCTGATGAGCCCCTCGCTCCACTCCAGCAGCGATTCCCGGCCACCCACGTCGATCTCCAGCTTGTAGATGTGTCGTTCGATGGCCTCCAGCTCGCCGATGGCGGTCCGGATCCCGTCCACGTCGTCGGCGCGCAGCGAGGCGGCCAGGCTCTCCAGGGTGTGGAAGAGGCGCGAGGGCTGGCCCGTGCCGTCGATGCCCAGGGTCACCGCCGTGCTGTCGCCCGGCTCGTTGGTGATGGTGTAGGTCTCCCCCGTGTCCGACACGATGTTGATGGCCCGGCCGTCCAGCTCCATGCTCAGGGGCGGCAGACCGGCGCCGGTGACGGCGGCCTCGAAGGTCGTGCGGATATCGTCCAGGGTTGCGGCGCCGGACAGATCGATGGTCAGGTCCGTGCCGTTCATCTCCAGGTGGATCGATCCCAGGGGCAGGCTCGCGGCCAGGGACTCGATGTCCACCAGGGTCGTACCCCACACCGGAGCCGTCCGGATGTCCGTGCCCGTGATCAGGCCCGTCTCCGAGCTGCCGGCGATGCCCAGGCTCGTGGCGGCGTTCTCGCCGACCTCGTCGCGGATCGTCAGGGGGCCGCCGCCCGGGTCGGTGACCTCGAGGCCCTGGCCGTCGCTGGTGAACCCGACCGTCAGGCCGGCGGTCGTCAGCAGGTCCATGACGTCGCCGATCGTCCCGGCGCCCGACAGGTCCACCGACTGCTCCACCCCGCTGCTGCCAGTGAAGAAGACCGTGCCCATCTCCCAGCCCTCGCCCAGCGAGAGGTCGGACAGGGACGTGGTGGTGGCCAGACGGGCGGCCACGTCGCCGAATCCACCCAGGATCGAGAGGTCCGAGCCCAGCAGCTCGCTGCCCGGCACGTTCAGCACCATCTCGGTGTTGGGCCCGATCCGCGCGAGCATCTCGTTCACGTCGCCCTGGTAGAGCACCTCGCCGGTGGCCGACTTGATGAACGGCGGCAGGTCGGTGCGGAACCCGCCGAAGAGCGAGTTGCCCTCGACGGTCTGGTTGAGCAGGGTCATGGCCTGGTTGATCATGCCGTCGATCTCGGCGGCGCCCACGTTGCGCGTCTGCCACGTGGAGCTGGCGCCGGAGACCTCGCGCCGGGCCACCTGACCGGCGTCGCGGAGCAGCTCCAGGAGCTCCTGGAGGGCCGTATCGGTGGCCTCGACCATGGTGCGGCCGCGGTTGATGTTCCGCTGGTACTGGGCGTTCTGCTCCATGAGCGACTCGTAGTGGCGCACCAGGCCCACGCCGCGCGGGTCGTCGGCGTAGGAGTTGATGCGCTTGCCGGTGGAGGTCATCTCCTGGAGCCTGGCCATGTTGCCCAGGTTGTTCTGGGTCCCCAGATAGATCATCCGAGAGATCTGGCCTTCGGTCACCCTCATCACCATCACGGTCCTCCTAGAAGATGTTCAGGATCGTGTCGAACATGTCCTGGGCCGCCGCCACGACCTTGGCCGACGCCGCATAGGCGTTCTGGTAGCGGGCCATGTTGGCGGCCTCCTCGTCCAGACTCACGCCGCGGACGCTCTCGAGGCGCGTCGTCAGGGCGTCCACCGCCTGCTGCTGGCTCTCCAGCTGCATGCGGCTCGCGGCCGAACTGGCGGCCACGTCCGTGATCAGCGTGCCGTAGAGCTGGGCCAGTCCCTTCAGGGTCGAATCGGCGGGCTGGTCCTCCCCCAGTGCCGCGATCTCGCGGGCGATGTCCGAGTCGCCGGCCAGGCCCGTGCGCGAGGTGGCGACCATGTCGGGCCGGTCGATGAGCTGGTGGTTCACCTCGAGGGTCTCGGCGTCGGTGCCCGTGAAGAACATCAGGCCGCTGCCGCCGGCGGTCCGTCCCTGGACGTGGAGTTCGTTCACGCGCTCGATGAGCTCCGCGGTGAAGGCATCGAGCTGCTCGCGGACCCGGACGACCTGGTCCTGGACCGCTTCCATCAGCCCGCCCAGCTCGCCGCCCTGGAGCTCCAGGGGATACGCGCGATTGCCTGCGGTGATCTGGGCGCGCCCGTCCTCGTCGTGGGAGATCTCGAGGCTGGTGGCCTCGCCGCGGACCACGACCGTCCGGCCTGCCATGATCACGTCGATGGTGCCGTCGCCGCGGGTCACGGCATCGACCTCGCCGAGGGCCGCGATCTCCTGGAGCAGCACGTCGCGCCGGTCGCGCAGGTCGTTGGCGTTCTCGCCCGGCCCCTCGGCCAGCAGGATCTGCTGGTTGAGGTCGGCCACGCCGCTGAGCAGGTCGTTCAGCACCGACACGCCCAGCTCCATGCGCTCCTCCATCTGGAGGGCGAGGTCGTCGAGGCCGTGGGCGGTGGTACTGATCTGACGCGCCAGCACCTGCCCCTGGTCCAGCACCGCGCTGCGGAGCTCCTCGGTGATGGGACCGGTGGACAGCTCGCTCCAGCTCGCGAAGAACCGGTCGAGGGCCGTGCCCATGGGGTTGCCGTCGGCGGGGCCCAGCAACATCTCGATGTCCTGCAGGGCCAGGTCGTTCTGCTCGTAGCGGGCCAGGGTGGTGGACTGGCCGCGGACCCGGTCGATGAGGAACCCGTCGGTCAGCCGGCGGATGGCCGTCACGTCGCTGCCGCCGCCCAGGAGCCCGTAGGCCTGGTGCAGGGGCAGCCGCGTGCCGGTGGTCACGCCCTGGCGCGAGAAGCCCTCGGTCTCCACGTTGGAGATGTTGTGGCTGGCGGTCTGCATGGCCGCGCTCGCGGAGTACAGGCCGGACATGCCGATGTCGAGGATCCGGTTCAGTCCCATGACGCCCTCCTAGGCCCGGTGGGTGACCACGCCGCCCGCACCGCCCTGGCGCTGGCCGTTGCCGTCGTACGATCCGCCCTGGTCCTCCTGGACGGCGCGGCGGAACATCTCCGCCTCGTCGCTCACCAGGTCCAGGCAGAAGCGGGCCAGTTCACCGTTCAGGGTGTTCTGACGCTGGAGCTCGGAGGCCACCTTGCGCCACTCCTCGCGGATGGACACGAGGCGCTCGGCCTCGGGGTGGCCGTTGCGGCTCGCCCACTCCTCGAGGGTCTCCACCTCGCGGGGCCAGCCGTGCTGGTGGGCCATCTCGCGCTGGAGGAGCTCGCGGTCGCGGCGCAGGCGCTCCACCTCGGGCAGGGTCTGCTCCCACTCACGGGTGTTCTGCTCGAGCTCCTCGGTCTTCTGCTCGCGCATCAGGGTGTTCTGGTGGACGGCCAGCCTCCAGAGCTTGCGGTAGAACTGCGTCTCGTTCTCCAGAAGGTCGCAGAGGCGTTCCAGTTCCTCGGCCGTGGTGGCGGTCTGATGTCCGATCATGATTCGTCCTTCCCGGTCCCCGCGACGGGGCCGTCCTTCATCGTCCTGTAAGCGGAACCGACGCGTTCCACGTAGTTCTTCGTCTCCGCCAGGTCCGGCACCCGGAACCCGGCCCTCTCCACGCGACCCGGCCCGGCGTTGTAGCCCGCCAGGATCAGGTCGAGATCGTCCCCGAACCGTTCCGCGAGGTGCGCCAGGTAGCGCGAGCCGCCGCGGATGTTCTGCTCGGGGTCGAAACTGTCGTCCACGCCCATCTCCCGGGCCGTGGCCGGCATGAGCTGCATCAGTCCCTCGGCGCCGGCGCGGGACCGGGCGTCCGGTCGACCCGACGATTCCTGCATGATCACGGCCAGGATGAGCTCGGGATCCAGGCCCGTCTCGTCGGCGGCGGCATCGATCACGTTCCCGTAGCGGGCCGCGGTATCGGCGGCAGCCTCGTGGAACCGGCCGGCCCTGCGCTCCAGCGGCGTCCCGCCCGCGGCGGCTGCCCTTGCAGGATCCGCGCCGTAGGCTTCCAGGGCGCGGCGGACGGTCTGCCGCGGGAGCTGCCGGAACTCCGGCTTCTCCCCGGTCCCTTCGATGCCTTTGGTCTCGGGCATGTACCGATCGATGATCATGTCCGCGATGCCCAGGCCGTTGGCTCCGCCCGCGGCCCTCTTGCTCATCTCCTCGTCGAGCAGGGCGCGGTAGGTCTGCATGCCGCCCTTGTTCCCGATCAGGTCCGACTCGACCACCGTGTTGCGCATGCTCTTCATCAACAGGTTCACGAACAGCGACTCGAACTGCTGGGCGGCCTCCCGCAGCTGGGCCTGCTGCTCCGGCGTGCGGGCCTTGCCCGCTTCCGGAGGGGTGATCCTGGTTCCGATGCCTTCGAGCGCGCTCACGGTTCTCCTACATGATCACGAGTTCGGCCTGCAGGGCTCCGGCGAGTTTCAGCGCCTGCAGGATGGCCACGATGTCGCGGGGGCTCGCCCCCACCTCGTTCAGGACGGTCACCACGTCGGATACCGTGCCGGTGTCGGGCACGTGGATCACCGACGCCTCCTTCTCCTCCACGTCGGCCATCACCGACGGGGTCACGACGGTCCGGCCGCTCTCGTTGAACGAGTTGGGCTGGGAGACGTCGTAGCTGGTCTTGATGACGACCTTGAGGTTGCCGTGGGCCACGGCGGTCTCGTGGATCCGCACGCCCTCGCCGGCGATGATCGTACCGGTGCGCTCGTTGATGATGACCTTGGCGGTCTGGTCCGCCTCGGCGGGCAGCTCGCCCATGCGCGCGATGAAGTCCACGGGCTGCGACGAGAACGCCTCGGGCAGATGCACCTCGATGCGCTGGGCGTCGCGGGCGCTGGCGGTGCCGCCGCCGAAGACCTTGTTGATGGCGTTGGTCACGCGCTGGGCCGTGGTGAAGTCGGGGTTGTGCAGCAGCCAGGCCAGCACGCCGGAGTCCAGCTCGCCGCCGGGGGCGCGGGCCGTCACCTTGGCGCCATTGGGAATGCGCCCCACCGTCGCGTGGTTCTTGCGGATGGAGTTGTTGGCCCCGCCGCTGATGTTGAATCCGCCGATGGACACGGCGCCCTGGGCCACCGCGTACACGCTGCCGTCGGTGCCCTTCAGGGGGCTCATGATGAGCTCTCCGCCCTCGAGGCTGGAGGCGTCGCCCAGGGACGACACCTTCACGTCGATGCGGCTGCCCGGCGCCCCGTAGGGCGGCAGGTCGGCGGTGATCAGCACCGCGGCCACGTTCTTCAGCTTGATCTGCGACGGATCCACCGTCACGCCCAGCCGCTCGAGCATGGACGTGAGGGAGGCCACCGTGTAGGCGGAGCTCTGGCCGTCGCCTGTGCCGTTGAGGCCGACGATGAGGCCGTAGCCCAGCAGGGGCTCGGCGTCCTGGCCCTCGAGAACCGCCAGGTCCTTGATGCGGGAGTACGCCGCGTCGGCGCCCGACGCGGTGATCACCACGAACATCAGTCCCAGCAGCAGTACGCGCCTGATCATCGCGGATCCTCCTAGAACAGCCAGTTGATGAGCTTGGTCACGACGCCGGGCTCGCTCGTCGCGTCCACGGGGCCGGAACCGTTGTAGGCGATGCGGGCGTCCGCGATGGCCGTCGACAGGATCGTGTTGCCCGGTCCGATGTCGCGGGCGCGGCAGAGGCCGGTGATCTCGATGATCTGGCGCTCGCCGTTGATCTCCACCATGCGGGTGCCGGCCAGGCGGAAGTCGCCGTTGTGCAGCACCTCGACGATGCGCGCCGTGATCTCCGCCTGCAGCGAACCCGACCGCTGGGTGCGGCCGTCGCCGGTGTACTTGTTCTCGGCGGAGATGCCCCAGTTGGTCAGCACGTCCAGGACGCCCAGGCCCGGACCGCCGCTGACCTCGGTCTTGTTGTTGGCGTCGGTCTTGGACGCGGCGTTGGCCGTGGTCTGCTCCACGATCTGGATCGTGACGATGTCGCCCACCCGGTGCGCCTTGTAGTTGCTCACCAGGGAGCGGCCGCTCTCCAGGTCGACGAGGGGCTCGTTGGCCCGGGCCGCCGTCGTCAGCAGGACGAGCAGGGCCATGGCCAGGAAACCGACGAGACGCTTCGTGTCGTTCATGGGTCTCACTTCCTCCAGGACACGCGGCCGGGACCCGTCACGCGGGCCGTCACCAGGCGTCCGTCGAGTTCGTTGCGCACCGACACGACCTGTCCGGCCGCGCCATCCTGCCGGGCCGTCGCGCGCAGGGTGACCTCCACCCCGCCCCGGCCCAGCACCAGTTCCACCGGATCTCCCTGGCGCACCAGGGGGGTCCGCTTCAGGTCCGCCTCGCGGAGTTCGTCGCCGGCGGTCAGCGACCGGGCGGCGCACATGCCGGTCAGGGCGTCGCGCCCCACCACGGCTCCGTTGGGGACCTGGGAGAGGTTCCGCCACTCCCAGACCACGTGCTCCTCGAGCAGGGGATCGCCCTTGCGCAGGGCCGTCCTAAGCCGAGGCACCTCGCCGTAGGCATGGCAGCGCACCGTGGCGGTGAAGCGCACGGCGTGGCCGGCGGAGGCGACCTTCACCGGCACGAGGTTGCGGCCGGGCGTCAGCCGGCCGGGGTTCACGAGTTCCAGGGACCATTCCGAGCCCACGGCCACGTCGGGCAGTTCGCCCTCGACGGCTACGGCCGAAGCCGGCGAGCCGTCGTCCGACGCCGGCAGCCAGGGCTGCAGGACCGCGGCGAGGGCGCCCTTCAGGACGTCGCCGTTCACGGTGGTCCCCGTGACGGTCAGCACGCATGTCTCCGCCCCGCGCAGCACCACGTCGTCGGCGAGCCGTCGGCCGCTCAGCTTCCGCAGCAGCCCGCGGCGCGTGACGCGATAGGTGCGGCCAGGCAGTCCCTTGCCCACCAGCACCAGGTCCGCGGCCTCGTCGGGCATCGTCGCACCGCCGGTCACGTCGCCGAGGGTGACCACGGGTCCGGCCACTTCCAGTTCGGCCGGCAGTTCCAGCACCCAGGCCGACGCCGCCCCCCCGGTCAGCACCAGCACGCCCGCGAAGGCCGCCAGGGCCACCTCGGGGCGCAGGATCCGGATGTGGGCGAGCGTGCGCATCATCTACCTCTTGAGCATGTTGACGGTGCTGAGCATCTCGTCGGCGGCGCTGATGGTCCGGGCATTGAGCTCGTAGGCCCGTTGGGCCGAGATCATGCTGACCAGCTCCTCCACCGTCTCGACGTTGCTCATCTCCAGGAAGCCGCTGGCGATCTCGCCCAGGCCGTCCAGGCCGGCGGTGCTCAGCTGGGGCTGGCCGCTGGCCGGGGACTCCAGGAACACGTTGCCGCCGCGCGACACCAGGCCACCGGAGTTGGGGAACCGGGCCAGCTCGATCTTGCCGATGTCCTGGACCGTGGCCGAGTCGCCGGCCAGCAACACGGCGACCGTGCCGTCGCGCGCGATGCTCACGTCCGTGGCGTCGGCGGGGATCTGGATGGGGGGTTCGAGCAGGTAGCCCGCGGAGGTCACCAGGTTGCGGTCGGCGTCCAGCTTGAAACTGCCGTCGCGGGTGTAGCCGATGGTGCCGTCGGGCAGGCGCACCTGGAAGAAGCCGTCGCCCTCGATCATCAGGTCCAGGGGGTTGGACGTCTGCTTGATCAGGCCCTGGCTGAACTGCTTGTTGGTGGCCACCAGCTTCACGCCGTGGCCGATCTCCACGCGGGTGGGCTCGGCGTCGCCGGACGCGCGTCCCGTGGGCACGATGGATTCGTAGAGCAGGTCCTGGAATTCGGCGTGGCTCTTCTTGTAGCCCGTCGTGTTCACGTTGGCCAGGTTGTTGGAGATCGTGTCGATGTTGGTCTGCTGGGCCTTCATGCCCGACGCGGCCGTGGTCATCGCTCTCAGCATATCGATCCGTCCTTCCTATGCGGCTCTAGGCCTTGCTCGCCAGCTGGTTGATGCCCTTGTCCAGGGTCCGGTCGGCGGCCTGCATGACCTTGGCCTCCATCTCGAAGGCGCGTTGCGCCGCGATCATCCCGACCATCGTGTCGATGGGGTTCACGTTGCTCTGTTCCAGCACGCCCTGGGCGATGTCCACCTGGTCCGCAGGTACGGGCTGGGCCGGCATCTCGTCCGGCGCGGAAAAGAGGGTCGCGCCCACGTGGCGCAGCAGACCCGGGTCGTCGAACGTCACCAGCTGCAGGCGTCCGGCCTCGGCGCCGTCCACCAGGATCGTGCCGTCGCGCCGCACCAGGAACTCGCCCTCGGGCACCTCGATGGGGCCGCCGGCGCCCAGCACCAGGTCGCCCGACATGGTCGTGAGCTGGCGCGTCTCGTTCAGGGTGAAGGCGCCGCCCCGCGTGTAGAACTCCTGCCCGTCGCGCCGGACCTTGAACAGGCCGTCGCCGCGCACGGCCAGGTCGGTGGCGTTGCCGGTCTCGCGCAGGGATCCCTGGGACATGTCGATGGGAGAGCGCACGTCCAGGATCAGGTCCTGCACGTTGCGGGGAATCGGCAATGCACCGCGGCCTCCCCCGGCCCCGGCGGCTCCGCCCAGGTCCTCGTCGCCGATGGCGTCCGATCGCTCGGTCACCTGCGTGAGCACCTTCTTGAAGCCGGCCGTGTTCGCGTTGGCCAGGTTGTTGGCCAGCACGTTGGTCCGGTTGAGCTGGATGTTCATGGCCGTCTCGGCCGTCCTGAGCCCCTTGAGCATGGCTCTCCTTCCGTCCCGGGGACACTGGGTCGACGGGCGGATCCGCAAGGCACATGCCATGGTCCCGGAACGGAGTCGGGGGATGGAAGGGGTGTGGGAGGCTGAACCGAGGTGCCCGCTAAGGGACGGGCTGCGCGGGGTTTGCGGGTGAGGTGGGAATCGCGAGGTGGGGATTCTGCGACGGCGGCAGCAGGAGGCGACCGGCCCCGACGCATCGGGGTGGTCGATGCCGGATCACCCGCTGGATGGAATCCGGTCGGCTCGACGTGAAAGGGCCCGGCGGTCGTTCGACCACCGGGCCCTCGTCGGAATCCGTCACGTTCGACCCTGTCAGTCGTCGGTGATCAGCAGGCTGATGTGCTGCTGCAGATGGCCGAGTCCGTCCTCGTCGATCTGGGTGAAGAAGACGGCCACCTCGTAGTGGGAGATGGCGTCGGACTGGGTCTCGGGCAGAACCCTCACCACGATGCCCTCGCAGCGGGCCATGGCGGTATTGGCCGTGCCGCCCTCGGCGGACACGGGCAGCTCGAGCTCCATGTTCAGCTTGGTCATGGGCTCGATGAAATGGTCGGACTTGAAGTAGATGCCGGAGGAGCTGATGTTCAGCGTCTCCATCTGGGCCGGCTCATGGCTGCCGTCCGGCCGCGGGACCTTGACCGAGAGCTTGAGGTTGGCGTCGACCCTCTGGCCCTTGCGGCGTTCGCTTCCCGATGCGGTCATCCTGTGGCTCCTTGTTCTGGTTCGGCCCCTCCATGGGGTAGCGGGGAGATCATAGGTCCCGCACCCCTCGACCGACAAGCCATTTCCGTGGCATCAGCGAAGATATGCTACAGAAAAACCGGTGCTTGGTGAAGCCCCGGTTTCTCTGACTACTTCTTGTTCTTGTGGCGCATCTTGCGCAGTCGCTTCTTCCGCTTGTGCGTGGCGATCTTCTTGCGCTTGCGCTTCCGTCCGTTGGGCATGTGCTCCGCCTTTCGGGAATCGCTGGTGGTGACGAATTCCGGCACCTCAGTCCGGCGATCCGTGCCGACCGCGCTGGGCGCACGGCACCCCGGACACTGAGGCGATCCGAGAATATAGCAGGAAGCCGGCCGACAATCAAATCCGAGTCGAAATCAATCGTCCTCGACGCCGTCGGGGTTGAGCCGGGCCTTGAGCTCGTTGGACGCCTTGAAGTAGGGCACCTGCTTTGCCGGAACCGTGACGGACTCTCCCGTCCTGGGGTTGCGGGCGATGCGGGAACGCCGACTCTTGACCTTGAACGAGCCGAAACCGCGCAGTTCGACCTTGTCGCCGTCGAGCAGGGCGTGCCCGATGTTGTCGAGGATCATGTTCACGACGACCCCCGTGTCCTTCTTGCTCACCCCTGTACGGTCGGCGATGCGCTCCACCAGTTCGGCCTTGGTCATGGTTCCTCCCACGTCGGCATGTGGCGTCGATCCGAGGACTGCAGCACCGATATCTACCACAGCACCGCTCGGCGCTCAACATCTTTTTGGCGCAACTCGTTGTTTGGCAAGAGGGTGCGACGGGAGGAAAAAAGAAATGTTTCCCGCGGTTGCGGCGTGCCTCGACGACCAGGGCTACAACGTGGAGAGCGTAGTCGGGTCACCGGACAAAGCACCAGCAGCGCAGGAAACATTGTGCCTCCCCCCTATCAAGGCACGGGCCAATCGGGCCCCACGGGACGCGATGAGTCATATCTAGCTATCTGACAGAAGGATACGGCCCCATGTGAAAGCACCGCCCCAAGGAGTTCGGGGCGGCGCGATCGGGCAGTTCACGAGGTTCGGAGGGATTCAGCTTGCATCCTGCGCCCGCGACGGCGGTTCGGTGCCCTCGTAGAGAACGCGCATGACGGCCTCATGGGCATCGGTGCAGACCATCCCCCTGCGGGACATGACGATGCGGGCGGTCTCCAGGGCGCGGTCCACCTGGAATCGCCTTCCCCGGCCGTCGCCCCAGGCGAAGTTGGGCAGGGTGATGCGCGGGAAACCCGAGGCGAAGACGTTGGCCGACACGCCCACGGTGGTGGCCGTGTTGAAGGTGGTCCCGATGGCGCTCTTGGCGTGCTCCGCCATCATCAATCCCAGGAAGCGGGTGCCGGTGGCCACCGGACCGAGGCCGTAGTTCACCTTGATCTCGCCGTAGTTGTTCTTGAGGTCGCTGCAGGTGGTGTCGGCGCCCAGGTTGACCCAGCTGCCGATGACGGCGTGGCCCAGGAAGCCGGCGTGCTGCTTGTTGACGTAGGCCGCGGCCTGGGTTTCGGCGATCTCCCCCGACATGCGGCACACTGGACCGACGGCCGTCTCGCCGTAGACGACGGCGCCGGCCTTGACGATGGTCCCGGCGCCCACGAAGAGCGGACCGTTGAGCACGGAGTTGGCCTGGACCGTCACGTCGCGCTCCAGCACGACGGGGCCCTCCCGCACGTCGATCACCACGCCGGGATCCAGGCGCACGTCGCCGCCGATCCACACCCCGCGACCGCCGACCACGCTCACGTGGGGATACTTGGCCTGGTCCATGGGGCGGCACGCCGTCTCCAGGGCCCAGGGCGGCGTTGCGCCTTCCTCGGGCACGGCGCCCCAGACCCAGCGCCTGTAGGGGCGTCCCGAGGCCATCACCTCGCGGACGTCGTCGGCCACGGCGTGGCCGATCTCCAGCACGCGATTCCAGAGGTGAGTCCAACCCGGCGCATCGCGGCGCTCGCCCTGCGGTGCGTGATCCCAGGGCTCCACGGGCGCGGCGGCGGCGGCCCAGGCACCGGAATCGTGGGCCCGTACGTCCCAGGCCCGCCACGACGCCAACGCCTCGCGGGCCGCGGCGGCGTCGCTGCTCCAGGCAACGGGGCCTTCGCTGTCGGACCACAGCACATCCTCGTCCACCGAGTCCAGCAGGGAGCGCAGTTCGCTCCACCGTCCGGCGAAGCGGGCGTTCAGCCAGAGCACGCGGCCATCGCCTTCGAGCCGGTCCGCAGCTGCATCGGGCCCGCACAGGCAGCCGGCCGGAACGGCCTCGGCCTGGACGCCGGCGAGCAGGGTCCGGGGCAGCAACACGACGGAGGCGTCGTCGCCCCTGTCCTCCAGGCACAGGACCAGCCGCTCGCGCAGGTTGAAGGCGCCGCAGCCCATCTCGTAGACGGGGACGGTCCAGGACAGGGGTCGGAACGCCTGGGCGGCGTGGTCTTCGAAGAGCAGGACGGAATGGGACAAGGGACGGCTCCAGGGTGTCAGTTGAGATCGATGCGGATGATGGGAAAACGGTCCAGGAGGTCGCGTTCGTCGGCGCCCTCACCCTCCGAAGGAGGCACGACGGAGATCTCCAGGCACCGTTCTTGCGATTCCTCCACCAGGAGAGCCGCCGCAGGCACGGTTCCGTCCCACGGCACGTGGGTGCGAACGGCCAGCGTCGGCACGATGTCGACCCGGGCGGAAACATGGAATTCCGCTCCGGATGCCACGGCAGGAGCCAGGATCGCCGAGACGAGGGCGATCCCCAGGAATCGCCGGACCATGGGTCCTCTCCCGGGTGGAGACGGGTTCGCGGCGGCCGGAAACCGGCCACCGCCCTCGCGAGCGAGTCTGGCTCAAGTTGCGGCAAAATGCACCCAAAAAACTGTCAAGGGCCGGGGGATCGCGTCGAAAACCCGGAAGAGACAACCGGAGCAACCTCAACATACGACACGACAGTTTTCCGGGTAGGAGACCTCGATCGAGAAGGAGTCGAAATCATGCGGAACCTGAAGACCCTGTTCGTGGCGGCCTTGGTGGTCGCCCTGCCGCTCGGCACCGTCGTCGCCCTGGACAGCGCCCAGGACGGCAAGGTGGACGTGCTCGTCGCCCTGTCCCTCGCCGAGACGGTGGAGCTGGACTTTGGCGCCGTGGCCGACGCCGACGGTACCGTGACCCTGGACCTCGCCGACACCATCGCCTCGGATCCCGCCAGGATCCACCAGGGCGGTACCGTCACCAGCGGCGTCTACACCATCACCGGTTCGGCCAGCACCCTGGTGGACGTGGACATCACGCCCACCAACGCCAACGGCCTGAACCTGTCCAACTTCACCACCGATGCCGGCGGCGGCGTGTTCCCGCTGGTGGGTGTGTCCACCGACGGTACGGGCGACCTGGCCCTGACCCTCGGCGCCGACCTTCAGGTCCAGAGCGGCACCGCCGCCCCGGGCTCGAACCAGTCGCTGAACTTCACCATCACGGTGACGTACAACTAGTCTCCACCCGGGACTGGTGGGGAGGCCTCCGGGCCTCCCCTTTTTTTATCCCCTCCCATGGCACGTCCCTTGCCCCTTCCCGATCCGGAAGCCCAAGTACCCGAACCTGGAGAGGGGCATGCAACCTCCTGTCCGGACATCACATCCACGAATCCGTGCCAGCCGTCTCGCGGCCGTCGCGTTTCTTGCGCTGTGCGCCGTCTGGCCGGCTACCGGTGCGGAACTGGGCATCTCGGAGACCGTGGAGCTCGACTTCGGAGCCGTGGTGGACCGGGACGGATCGGTGATCCTGGGCCTCGGCGACACCATCGTCTTCGACCCGTTCAGCATTCACGTGGGCAACGCCGTCTCCACCGGCCACTACCTCATCACCGGCGATCCCTTCGCCACGTTCAGCCTGTCGATCACCGGCTCGACGGTGGGTGGTCTCTCCATCGGCTCCTTCGAGACCACCGAAGGCACCCCTCCGTTGCTCAACGTGGCCCTCGGCCTCTCCGGCCAGCTGGACCTCGGGCTCGGCGGCACCCTGACCGTCAACAGTGGCCAGGCCGCCCCCGGCAACGATCAGCCCCTCCTGTTCACGATCACCGTCAACTACAACTGATTCGCGACGTTCGACCGCGTGGCACATGCGTTGCGTTGGGGTTTCCCACGTGGGGTCCGTGTGCACGGAATTCGGGCCCGAACCGCCTGGGATTTGCAAGCTTGGAGGACCGTTTATGGTTTGGTCGCAGTCGAAGCGACTCGTCACCGTCCTGCTGTGGACGGGAATCGTCCTCGCTGGCGCCGTTCTGGACAGTGCGGCCAACGGCCTGGTCATCGCCCCGACCCGGGTGATGTTCGAGGGACGCACCCGCGTGGCCACGGTCTACCTGACCAATCGGGGCGACCGGGAGACCACCTACCGCATCTCGCTTCGCGACAAGCGCATGCTCGAGAGCGGCCAGATCGTCGACATCGACGAGCCCACGCGGCTCGAACGGCCGGCCGCCGACCTGGTGCGCTACTCCCCCCGCCGCATCACACTGCCGGCAGGCGGCAGCCAGACGGTGCGCCTGATGCTCCACAACCCCAGTTCGGGCAACCTGGAGCGCGGCGAGTACCGCACCCACCTGGTCTTCCAGAGCGTGCCGCCCATGCCGGAGAACGACGACGGCTCGGTGACGGCCTACGCCATCCTCGAGACGTCGATCCCCGTGATCATCCGTCGCGACAACCCGGATGCGGCCATCGCCTTCTCCGCCGCCGCCCTCGACACCACCCCCGACGTGCAGGGCCGCCCCAGCCTCCGGCTGACCCTGGAGCGCGAGGGACTGCGCTCGGTCTACGGCGACTTGACCGTGGACTGGGTCTTCGACGGCAAGCGCATCCCCGTGGCGAAGCTGGCCGGCCTCGGCGTCTACCACCCCACGCCCCGACGCGTGATGGCCGTGCCCCTGACCCTGTCCGACGACGTGAGGCTCGACCGCGGCAACTTCGAGGTGCGTTTCGAGGAGACCCAGCTCGGCCTGGGCGACCTGACCGCCTTCACGGCCGTGGACCTGACCCCGGAGGCTGCCGAGGAATGATCCGCAGGCGCGGCATCACAGGCTTCGACGCACCGACCACCGCCCTGGTGATAGTCGGCGTCGTGCTGTCGATGCTCGTGGCCTCCGTCGTTCCCGCCGCCGCCGCCCCCGCCGACGAGGACCTGGTGATCCTGGAACTGCGCCTGGGCAGGACCGTGCTCTCCCAGGGCATCCTCGCGTACTGGACCCCGGACGCCGTGCTGCTGCCCCTGGGCTCCATGGCCGACCTGCTGGAATTCGCCGTGGCCGTGGATCCCGAACGGGGCGTGGCCTCCGGCTGGTTCCAGGACGAGACGCGCCGTTTCTCCCTGGACCTGGCCACCCGCCGGGCCGAATCGGAGGGTGCGTCCTTCGACGTCCCCGTCGGCCTCGCCGTCTCCGCCGACGACGACATCTACGTGGACGGCGCCCTCTTCTCCGCCTGGTTCCCCGTGGACGTGGAGGTGCGCACCTCCCAGCTCCTGGTGGTCCTGACCGGCCGCGAGGACCTGCCGGTGGAGCGCCGCCTGCGTCGTGAGCAGGCCCGCGACGATCGCCTCGAACGCCAGCGCAACCTCATCTCGTTCCCCGTGGAGAAGGCCGAGTACGGCTCCTTCACCTGGCCCCTGCTGGATCTGACGGCCGAGTACCGCGGCCGCGGCGACGACCGCACCGCCCGTGCCGCCGTCCAGGGCTCCGCCGACGTGGCCACCCTCGGCACCTCGTTCTTCGTGTCCCACGAGGGCACCGGCGAGGCCGTGGACATCGCCCGCATCACCGCCGGCCGCACCGATCCGGACGGCGAGCTCCTGGGCCCGCTGCAGGCCACCCTCTTCGAGTTCGGCGACCTGTATGCCCCGAGCACGCCCCTGGTGCTGCGCGGCAAGCTGGGTCGCGGCGTCCAGGTGGGCAACCGCGCCCTGCACCGGCCCGACCGCTACGACGTGACGGAGATCGAGGGCGACGGTTCCCCCGGCTGGGAAGTGGAACTCTACGCCAACGGCGCCCTGCTGGACTTCGGCGAGGTGGACGAGAACGGCCGCTACCTCTTCGAGGACGTGCCCCTGCTCTTCGGCCGCAACGAGTTCAAGGCCGTGCTCTACGGTCCCCAGGGCCAGACCCGCGAGCAGGTTCGCCTGATCAACGTGGGCGGCGAGATGATCCCCGCCGGGTCGGTGACCTGGCGCCTGTTCACGGTGCAGGACGACCGCTTCCTCATCACCGGCGACGAGACCCTGCTGGACACTCCCGATCGCGGCATGTGGACCACCCACATGGAGGTGGGCACGGGCCTGACGCGTTTCCTGTCGGTGATCGGCTCGCTGACCCGTCAGCCCCTGAACGGCATGACCCATTCGTACCGCAGCCTCACGGCCCAGACCGTGCTGAGCGGCTTCCACTTCCAGGGCACCTACGCCGACGACGCCGACGGCGGCGCGGCGGTGAACGTGGCCGGCCAGGGTCAGCTCCTGGGCCGCTCCCTGACCTTCGATCACGCCCTGTTCAGCGACTTCGTCAGCGACGCCAACGATCCCACCCAGCAGCGCACCTCCGAGACGCGGATCCGCATCGGCGGCAACGGCCGCTGGCGGGGACGCCCCCTCTCCTACGACCTCAAGCTGGAGAGCGAATCGTTCACGGGCCGCTCCATCACCCGCCAGGACGTGGCGGAAATGCGCGCCGCCGCCCCGATCGACCGCATCCAGGTCACGGGCAAGCTGGGCCTACGCCACAGCACCTCCGGCGACGACGGCTACACCCGCGTCTACACCGACCAGCTCGCCAGCGGGTACTGGGGCCCCGTCCTCATGCGCGCATCGCTGCGGACCCGTTTTTCACCCGGCACCGCCCTGGAAGCCGCCACCCTGAGCGCCGCCTGGCGCCCCCAGCCCCGACTGCGCATCGGCGCCCGGCTGCAGCGCCACTTCGCCGGCGACGGCGCCACCACCACCGGCGGTTCCCTCTCCCTGCTGCGCGACAGCTACCAGGTGTCGCTCAACACCCACGCCACCGACGGCCAGCCCACCTTCGTGAGCCTGGCCCTGACCACGTCGTTCACCAAGGTGCCCGACCGGACCCGCTTCCACGTGCAGCGTCAGCGCATGAGCAACGGCTTCGGCGCCACCGCCCGCGTGTTCCTGGACCGCAACGGCAACGGCATGTTCGACGACCGCGACGATCCCCTGCCCCAGGTCCGCCTGGCCGGCGGCGGCGACGGCCGCGACATCTACACCGACGACTACGGCCAGGCCTACATCGGCGGCCTGCCCGCCCACCGCGAGCGCGACATCACCCTGGACCTCGACTCCCTCGAGGACCCCTACCTGCTGCCCGTCGTCCCCGGCCGCAGCGCCGTGGGCCACGCCGGCGGCCACGTGACCCTCGACTTCCCGGTGACCTACTCCGGCGACATCGAGGGCACCCTCTACGTCCAGACCCCCACCGGCCGCCTCCCCCTGCGCGGCCTCCAGCTCGAACTCGTGGACATGCAGCAGAAGGTGCTGCGCACGTCCATCAGCGAGTTCGACGGCTACTATCTGTTCCAGGAAGTCCCGCCCGGTTGGTACGAGGTGAGGATTCGCGAGGAGAGCCTCTCGCGCCGCCGCCTGCGCAGGCCGGCGCCCGTGGCCGTGGCCGTGCCCGTGGACGGCGGCGTGAGCGACGGCAACGACTTCGTCCTGCACTTCGTGAACGAGAGGCAGGCGGGGCGGTAAAGTGCCGCCCAACGTCCCACACGGTTGACAGCGGGCCTTCCGCTGGTGAGACTCATTGCAATAGCATTCCATGATCATATTCGGATCGAGGCCGCCATGATGAGACTGACCGGCATCATCTTCACCTCATTCATCTCGTTGTTGATCATCTCCGGATGTTCCCGCGACGAACGACTGACCACGTTGCCGATCCACGTCCTCGAGGGCAACGGATTGCTCACACTCGAGAGTCAGAGCGACATCGATGCGTGTGCCATGCTCCAGACGGCGCGGAACACTCTCAGGATCGGCCCCAGTTCCGGGGAAGATGCGATCACGGATCTGAGCCCGCTCGGCAACCTGCGCTCCATCGGATCACAACTGATCGTTGAGGAGAACGAGCAGCTACAGTCCCTGGTCGGGCTTGAATCCCTCACCGAATGTCGTCAGATACAGCTCAGGCGAAACCCTCGGTTGGCTGACATCGCGGCATTGGCCAATGTCTGAACCACCCCGGGTTCTCCGGAGACCAGTTCATCTGAGTCCGACCGGTTCGAC
>CAYFKR010000025.1:0-45457 GCA_964343835.1 uncultured Fibrobacteraceae bacterium | reverse complement strand
AGGTCCCGCACGCCCAGGTACACGAATCCCTCGGACTTGGGGTTGACGTCCAGGAAGACCCGGCCGTCGACGCCGGTCTCGCCCGACACGTAGTCCTCGCCGTCCTTGGACAGGGTCACGACGGCGCCCTCCAGGGGCATGCCTCCCCGCTCGACGAGGATCTCCACCGTCTGCTCGCCCAGGGCGAAGTCGGCGGGGTGGGTCACGGTGATGCTGTCGGGAGCCGCGGTCCAGATGGGCATGGCCGGGTCGCCGATCAGCGACAGGGTCATGTGGGTCCAGCGCTCCACCGTGTTCTCGAGGGTGTTGGCGTCGAAGACCGCGCGGCCGGCGGCCACGGCCTCGCCGGCGGTGCGATGGCCGTCGTCGAACAGGGCGCGGTAGAAGCTCAGCTGGTAGTTGCCGGCGGTCACGGGGAACGCCGCCCGGCTCGATCCGATGGCCAGCACGGCGCCGCCGTCGGGGTTGGACAGGAAACGCTCCATGATGGAGTTGTAGTCGAAGGCCGCCGAGGCGCAGTTCAGGTTGTTGAGCACGAAGTAGTGGTCGTTGTTCAGGGCGTCCGCGTCCTTGGTGGACAGAGCGCCGTCCCCCACGCTCATCGTGTAGAAGAAGCCGTGGCCGATGTGGTTCACCAGGCCGTACTGGCCGCTGTTCATGGCGTTGATCACGGAGGTGCGCGACTCGGGCTGGGCTCCGCTCCACAGGTCCCAGGCCTCGTAGTAGCGGTCGGCCGTCATGGCCTCGTCGAACAGGACGGTGTCGATGATGGCCTCGGAGTAGCGGGCGCCGTCGTCGGTGATGGAGCCGCCGGTCTCGTAGTCGCTGGGCAGGAGCACCTCGCTCATGAACAGGGCGTTGCCCTGGTAGGCGCCGGTGTCCTCGTACTCGTAGGACATGATCTTGTCGATGAAGAGCTGGGCCGCATCGACCGTCGAGACGGGGGCCCGACCGAGCAGCAGCTCGGCGGCCAGGTCGGCGCCGTCGCCCTGCTCCACCGCGTTCAGGTAGGGCTCGGCCAGGAACTCGTCGCCGTCGGCGTTCCAGTTGCCGTCGAGCCCGGCGTAGTACAGGTCAACCGGAAGGTCCGTGCCCTCCCCCAGCGGGTAGTAGCTGCTGAAGATCATCTGGGTGGGGATGATCTCCACGTCGCCGCCGAGCAGGACCCAGCGCACGCCCCAGCGCTGGTAGGCGTCGGTCAGGAAGGCGCGCAGGGTGGCCTGGGTGTCCTCGGCCGGCAGGGTGTTGGCCTCGATCCACTCGAGGGTGCGCACCGCGGTCGGGGTGCCGAGGCGGGTCCGCCAGTCGGCGAGCTGCTGGAAGGTGGGGGCGAGTTCCTCGTTGGTCACGATCAGCATGTCCACCGCGGAGCCCAGCAGGCTCGGCGCATCGGTGGGCTGGAAGCCGTCGGCGGGCTCCTCCACCGCGATCGTCCGGTCCGCGTACAGGGCAGCGTCGCCCGGGTTCAGCACCACCCGCGCCAGCTCGGTGCGGTGGCGCGTGGTCTCGCCGGCGCGACGGCGCAGGGGCGCCACGGCGGCGGCGGCGGCCGGGCGGGTCTCCACGGTCAGGCGGAAGCGTCCGCAGTCCTCCACGTGGGTCCAGCCGGCGTCGGCGTCGGTGCGGTGCAGGCGGCTCGGGTAGAGGCGGACGTGGGCCAGGGCGTAGCCGTGCCAGCGGCTCGTGCCCAGGAGTTCGGCCCATGCGTCGGGCCAGAGACGCTCCCCGCCGGGAACCGGCCTGTGGGCGGCCGCGAGGCCGTCCTGGCTCAGGGGCGGCCGGGCGACGGGGAGAGTGCGCGTGAGCAGGGAGCGATCGGCGGACAGCGCCTCGATCGAGAGGCCGGCGGCCTCCTCTCCCGGCCCGAGAAGGATGGTGACGTCGTGGTAGGGCAGCGCCGGGCCGGCGGGGTCGTCCAGCTTCGGCAGGGCGTGCCACGGGTCCGCGTCGAGACCGGAGGCGGCGGGCACCGTCACGTCCAGGGTCACGGCGGCGACGGCGGGCGCGGCCCACGCCGACAGGAGCAGCAAGGCCGGAATCAGAAGCAAAGCGGGTCGGAAACGGCGACGACGACGGAGAACATTCCGTTGCGGGGTATGCGTCATGGTCTGGCGCGATCCTTTACCGAAAGAGGTGACCGGCAGTGCCGGGGCGAGGGATCACCAATCCGGGAGTCCTCGATGTCCAAGCTGGGTTGGATACCGGGAACGGAAGGATCGTCGTCATGACGTCCTATCGTCCCCCTGAGCTACAAAGAATCTTACCACATATCGAATATGCGGGTCAATCCAGAGGGTGCCTCTCCAGGATGGAGGCTCCGGAGGTATCGAGAACGAGAGTCATTCTCGACGGGACGGAGCACCAGCGGGGGGTGCCGTCGTGGGCGGTGAAGACGACGAGGCGAGCCGCTCGGCCCGGATTGCGTACGGTCCAGCGCCCGCCGCGGAACACGGCGCTGGCGCCGCGGGCGGCGAGGTCCACGATCTCGGCGTCGGAGACGTAGAGGGGTCCACCGGCATCGATGCCCGCCAGGAGTCGGTCGAGCAGGTCCCGGCCTTCCCTCCCCCGGGCGCGCTCCACCTGGACCACGTTGACGCGGTGGGTCTCCACCACCGCCGGGTCTCCCCGGCGCCAGGCGGCACGCACGTCGTCCAGGCATTGGACCAGCACGGATTCGGGGTCGTCGTGCTGGGCGGTCTCGAAGCGGCAGTTGCGCTCGATGTAGCGCAGGTCAGGACGGGTCAGGTAGGCGAGCCTGACGTCCAGGCCGTGGCGCAGACGCTTCAGCAGCCCGTGACCTGTCCGGTCGAGGCGACGCTGCTCGCGCTTGGCCTGCACGGCCCGGAGGCCGAGCCCCCGCCAGAGGTCCTCGTGCCGGTCGTCCCAGACGTAGTCGGGCGCGATGACCGAGACGGCGTTCCTGCCCGTCTCGTCCCGGAAGCGTGCCAGGAGGTCAGGGGTCCAGTCGGCGACGACGGCGTCCCAGGGGCGGTCCGGATGCAGTTCGTAGGCCCGGTAGGCGTCGGGGAAGGCCACCACGCCGCGGCGGGCGGCCTCCAGCACGTCGGGCCGGCCGGCATCCAGGGCGGCGCGCTCGACCTCGGGATCGAAATGCCAGGCGCCGTGGAGTTCCTGGTGCCACACCCCGGCGGCCTCGGCGCCGGCGATGGCTTCACGCAGGCCGGGCCGGTCATAGCCGGCGCGCGAACGGTCCATGATGAGGTTGGGCTGCCAAACCGCGGGCAGTCCGTCCCTGCCGCGGTGGCGGGCCAGCACGGCCGTCAGCTCCGCGACGTCGACGCTGTCCTCCAGGGTCGAGCGCCAGTAGACCTCGGGGAAGCGCGTGCCGCCCAGGGCGTCCAGGTCCAGGCCGTCCAGGGCGCCGGGGCCGGGCAGGAGCCCATGGAAGCCCCAGTCGTCGCTGTGGATGGCCACGGCGCGGGCCGAGCCCCAGTCCACCAGGCTGCGCTGGCGATGATCCACGAACCCGGCGAGGAGCATCACGACGACCACGGCGACAAGGGCCATGACCGGCACCGGGACATGCAGCCTGCGAAGCATCAGGATCCCCTTTCGGTCCAGCGGGCCCACCAGTACGTGCCGTAGTCCAGTCCGTCCGCGTCGATCCGGTCGGCCAGGGTCGCCGCCTCGGCATCACGTTCCCCGACGGAACGCAGCGCGCCGACCAGGGTGGCGAGCTCCACGGCCTCCTCCCGGTTCCGCTCCATGCCCGTGGTCCAGGCCCCGGGTTCGGGCACGGTCCGGAGAAAGCCCTCCAGGGGAAGCAGGTCCCCCCTGCCGTGGGGCACCAGCCGGGCCAGGCAGGCGTGGAGGTCGCGGTACAGGGCGCCGGGTCCGTCGTCGGCGGCGGGTTCGTCTTCCAGGATCCACAGGGCGCCGTCGGGTGTCAGCGCGTCGCGGCAGGCGTCCAGGACGACGGCGGGATCGTGGAGATGACGGAACAGGTTGCCCATCACGATGACGGCGATCGAGCCGGGCCGCAAGGGCAGGCGACGGGCGTCGCCCACGATGTCGGGGCCGTGGACCGGGGACAGGTCCATCCCCACCACCGTCTCGGCGTGCCCGGCGAGCTTGAGACCCAGGCGTCCGTCGGCGGTTCCCAGGTCCAGGACGGGGCGACGTCCGGCCGCGGCCAGATCAGTCGTCAGCTGTGGTGGAAGGGGTGTGAACGACATGGTCCTCGTCGGCCGCCTCCGCGGCGGGCTCACCGTCTCCGCCGGCCGCCGCGGCCATGATCCGCGACACGCGGTGACGCTCGGCCTGCAGGTCGATGATCTCCGCCACCTCGCGCCGCTCGGAACGGGCGGAGATCTCCAGCTTGTCGTCCAGGCCGAGCACGAAGAGCATCTCGGTGAAGAAGTCCAGGGACAGGTCACTGCCCTCGCGGCGACGGCGATTGGCCCAGATCCGGAGGGGCCACAGCCAGCAGGCCAGGGCGGGCAACCCCATCCAGGCGTGGCCGAGCTGGTCGGAGAGGGCGAAGAGCACGGCGCCGCAGGTCACCAGCATCAGGATGGACACGGTGGTTCCGGGCGGGAAGCCGAGGCGCACCAGGCGGTGGTGCAGGTGGTAGTCGTCGGCCTCGAAGATGGACGTGCGCTTGCGATAGCGGCGGATGATGGTGGTGCCCGTATCCCAGATGGGCACGCCCATGGGCGCCAGCAGCAGCAGCAGGGGCACGCCGGGCTTCTGGGCCAGGTGCATGAGCAGCCCGCCGAGGGCCAGGCCCATCCACATGCTTCCGGAGTCGCCCAGGAAGATCTTCCGACGGCTCACGTTCCAGTACAGGAAGGCCAGGGTCGCGCCGCCCAGGCTGGCGGCGAACACCAGGGAGAAGAAGTCGGCGATGGCCAGGGCCACCACGGCGATCATCACCGAGGCGATGACCCCGATGCCGCTGGCCAGGCCGTCCAGGCCGTCGATGAGGTTCATGGAGTTCACGAACCCGAGGTACCACAGCAGGGTGATGGGCCACGCCCAGCCGCCCAGGGAGACGGTGCCGGCGAAGGGCAGGGTGACCGTGTCCAGCCTCTCCCCCACGATCATCAGCACCAGGATCACCACGAGCTGGCCGTAGAGCTTCTTCTCGGCGTGGATGTGGAAGCGGTCGTCGCCGACGCCGAGGGCCATGATCGCCAGGCCAGCGCCGCCGAGCGCACCCAGCCAACCCCAGGGCAGGGGCTCGGGCAGGATCAGATGGTCGAGGATGAGCAGGGTCGTGAAGAACGAGATGAAGATGGCCATGCCGCCGGTCCGGGGTACGGGTACCCGGTGGGTCCGGCGATAACCGGGATGGTCCACGATTCCGGTGAGGAAACCGAGGCTCCGGAAGTGGGGCTGCACCAGCCACGACAGCACGAAGGCCGTGGCGGCCGACAGCAGGACGATCGTATCCGTACTCAATTCCTCTCCCTCGCGATCCCGGGCACGGCTCCATCATGGGCCCAACATCGGGACCGTAGGGGAAGCCGTCTCCACTGACAATGGTTTTTAACTGGGGGTGTCGGCCTGATCAGCTAGCCAGGGTCGTGTCGTACACCTCGAGGGTTGCCGCTGCGGTGCGGTCCCAGGTCCATTGTCCGTGCCGGCGCCGTCCCCGTTCCACGAGGTCGGCCACCCGGTCGTCGTCGCGCCGGAGGAGGGTGAGTCCCGCGGCGATGGCGTCGGGGTCGAGGGGATCGACCAGCAGGGCCGCATCTCCCGCGACTTCCCGCATGGCGCCCCGATCCGAGGTCAGGACGGGCCGTCCGGCCGCCATCGCTTCCAGGATCGGGAATCCGAAGCCCTCATGCAAGCTCGGCAGTAGCAAGGCGCGGGCCGAAACCAGCAGCGACCACAAGGAATCCCGGTCGCTGTGCCCTTCGGAGCGGACGGCGCCGATGCGCTCCAATCGCTCGATCCGCTGCAGGATCTCCCTGTTCCGCCATCCATCCGCCCCCACGACCACGAGGCCGGGCCCCTCCCCCGGCCCGGCTCCGTTCCCGGAAGCGGCCAGATGCCGTTCGTAGCCTTCCAGGAGGGTTGCCAGGTTCTTGCGCGGTTCCACGGTCCCGACGAAGAGGAACGGGCCGTCGGCGGGGGGAGGCCCCGGATCCGGCCGGTCCAGCACCCAGCGCGGTGTCCCGAAGGGGGTGACGACCACCCGGCTCGCGTGGAGCCGGTAGGCGGCGGCCACCTCGAGGGCCGTGGTCCGGGAGTTGACCACGATCCGGTCCGCACGGCGCAGGGCGAGGGGCAGGGAGGCCTCGTACCACAGGCGGCGCGGCAGGGGAATGCTGTGGGGAACGTGCCGGAAGGCCACGTCGTGGACCGTGGCCACCACCTTGCAACCCGCTACGACCGGGGACGGCATGGTCAGGGAGTGGACGAGGTCGCACTCGAGGTCCGCGGCCAGCCTCGGCACGTCGAACTGGCTGATCCGCACCCGACCTCCCCAGCCCGCGGCGCCCTGCAGCGGCACGACGCTCCAGCCGGCCGTCGCGGCCTCGGGGAACTGGTCCGGATGACCGGTGGCCAGCACGAACTCGAAGTCGCGCCGTTCGGCGGCGAGGGCCGCCGTCAGCTCCACCATGGACCAGCCGACGCCCGTCAGGGGCGGACGCGCCGCGGTGGCGTCGATCAGGATGCGCCGGCGCCTCACGGCTGTTCCTCCCGGGCCGCCGTCGGCGCGGCGATCAGGGCCCCCACCGCGACCCAGATGTGGGGCAGGTTGTACTGGGAGAAGGTCTGCAGCTGGATCGCCACCCCGACGGCGGCGACCACCGCGCCCAGGATCCGCATCCGTCCCCGCGCGGAGACGCCGTCGACTCCCGACGGGGACAGGGCGCGCCAGGCCGGACCGGCACAGCGCAAGGTGCCGAACACGAGGGCCGCGAACCCGATCACCCCTGTCTCGCACAGCACCATCAGGGGGATGTTGTTGACCACCGGCCAGTCGAACTGGGCCTGCAGGCCCGCCGGGTCCACCAGGGCGTGGAAATGGAATCCGAACTGCCCCCAGCCCACACCCGCCACCGGGCTGAGCAGGAACGCCCGCCAGGCCGCCTGCATGGAATAGAGCCGCGTCAGGTTGGACCAGTCCTCGCGGACCAGGGACTGGCGCAACCGGTCCGCCAGCAGGCCGATCGCGTCGGCGCCGCCCATGACGACCATGGCCCCCAGGATCAGCAGGACACCGCCGCCGGCCGCCAGCAGATGGATCCGCCGGGGACGCGCTCCCGCCCTCCAGGCCAGGACCAGGGCGGCCCCCGCCGCCCCCGCCCCGGCGAGCCATGCCCCCCGGGACCAGGTGGCCACCAGCAGCGCGACGCCGAGCAGGACGGGCACGAGCAGCCGTCGCCGTCGTCCCGCCTCGGCCAGCAGCAGCGGAATCGCCAGCAGCAGCCAGTTCCCCAGGTACAGCGGCTCGCAGGCGGTGCCGCGGATCCGCGGGATCCCCGTGAAGGCGTGCCCCAGGTAGAGCTCCTCCGAACCCGCGAGGATGGCGGGATTGGACGTGGCGATCTGCTCGACGGCGACGAACCAGGGAATCCCGCCGCCGAAGTGCGCGGCCTGGAAGACGCCGTAGACGGCCTGGATGACCACGCCGACGGCCAGGGCCGACACGGCGCGTCCCCAGAGGCCGGGGCGGGCCAGCCGGGCCGCCGTGACCAGGGCGATCACCGCCATCACGAGCCACTGCACGACCTGCTTCGCGAAGCGCGCCCAGGCTTCAGCCCCTGCACCGGAGGGCGCGAGCCAGATCCCGGCGCAGGAGACCGCGATGGCCGCCAGGGCCAGCCCCCAGATCCCACGCCAGGGCCGCAGCAGCGAGGGACGGAGTTCGGGGTCCGCGAGCAGGGCGGCGGCGGAGATGGCGAAGGCCAGGTAGGCGGGTTGCAGACCGGCACCGAGGTCGTGCCCGGTGGCGAGGCGGGCGACGCCCACGCCGATCCACGGCAACAGGACCAGCCCCAGCAGGAAGGAGGCGTCGCCGAGGACGCGGACCGGCGAGCGCGGCGTCATCGCGCGCCGATGCTCCGGCGGGTGTGGCGCATCATCAGGGCGGTCAGGATGAGCAGGCCCAGGAACATGACCACGCCGGCCCGGGGATCGATGTCCGCGGCCGGTGCTGCGGCATGGATGCCGCCGTCGCGGACGGCGATGCTCGCACCGGCGTCCAGCACGACCACGCAGCCCGGTGCCTGGATCAGGAGGTGGGCGTCCTCTTCGCGACCGCCGAAGGTCCCGGGACCGTCGGTGCGGACCAGCACGTCGTCTCCGACCGTCTCGTAGGTCCCGGCGGTCGGATCGAGGATCAGGCTGCCCCAGTCCCAGGTCAGGTAGACGGCGCCGCCCACTCCCTCGTGACGGGTCATGGAGTCCAGGACGTCCTCCAGCACCACGTCGGCGCGGACGACGCCCGCGGCGACCACCAGGCAGACGGACGCGACGGCCAGCAGCCGTCGCACGGAGCGGTCGGATCGTGAGTGGAGTGCCCTCATGGGGCGCATCGTAGCGCGGGGACCGGGGGCGGGCCAGAGAAATCGGCCCGCCCCCCTGGACGTCAGGATGATCAGTGGGTCGAGAGGTAGCGATCCAGCTCCCACTGGTGCACCTGGGCGATGTACTCGCCCCAGACCTGCTCCTTGTGGGCCATGAAGTGCTCGAACACGTGCTCGCCCAGGGCCTCCTGCATGACCTTGTCCTTGCGCAGGAAGGTGATGGCCTCCCCCAGGTTGGCCGGCAGCTGGGTGATCTTCAGGCGGCTCTTCTCGCGCTGGCTCATGGCGAAGATGTTCTTGTTCACCGGGGGGCCCAGCTCCATGTCCTGCTCGATGCCGTCGAGGCCGGCCGCCAGCATGGTGGCGAAGGCCAGGTACGGGTTGCAGCTCGGGTCCGGGATGCGGACCTCCACGCGGGTGCCCTCGCCGCGGCGGGCGGGCACGCGGGCCAGGGGCGAGCGGTTGTGCTCGGACCAGGCCACGTTCACGGGAGCCTCGTAGCCGGGCACCAGGCGCTTGAAGCTGTTGACCGTGGGGTTGGTCACGGCCACGAAGGCCCGGGCGTGCTTCAGGATGCCGGCGATGTAGGAGTGGGCGGTGCCGCTCATCTCGTACTCGCCGTCGGCGTCGAAGAACGCGTTGGTCATCTTGCCGCCCTCGTCGCGGAACAGCGACTGGTGCACGTGCATGCCCGATCCGTTCTCGCCGTGGATGGGCTTGGGCATGAAGGTGGCGTGCAGGCCGTAGTCCAGGGCGATCATCTTGACGATCATCTTGAAGGTCATGACGTAGTCCGCCGCGGTCCGGGCGTGGGCGTACTTGAAGTCGATCTCGTGCTGGCCCGGCGCCACCTCGTGATGGGCGGCCTCGATCTCGAAGCCCATGGCCTCCAGGGCGTTCACGATGTCGCGGCGGCACTCCTCCCCGCGATCCACGGGCAGCAGGTCGAAGTAGCCGCCGGCGTCGTGGGTGCGGGTCGTGGGCTTGCCCTGGTCGTCGCGCTCGAAGAGGAAGAACTCCACCTCGGGGCCGGTCACCGGGTGCAGGCCACGCTCGTTGAGGCGCTTGATGACACGCTTCAGGGTCAGGCGGGGGCAGCCGTCGAAGGGCGTGTGGTCGGCGTTGTAGACGTCGCAGATCAGGCGCGCCTCCTTGCCCTGGATCCCGTCGAAGGGAAAGACCACGTAGCTGTCCAGGTCGGGCACCAGGAGCATGTCGGACTCCTCGATGCGCGTGAAGCCCTGGATGGACGATCCGTCGAACATGATCTCGCCGCGCAGGGCCTTCCCGAACTGCCCCTCGGGCACCTCGACGTTCTTGCTGTGGCCGACGATGTCCGAGAACATGAGGCGCAGGAACCGCACCTTGTCCTCCTTCATCCGCTCGAGAAGGGCGCCGCGGGTCTCTTCGGAAGCGATCACGCCGTCGGCAAAGGTCCGGTTGAAGATGCTCATGGGGTCTCCTGTGGTAATGTGTCATCCATGATGCGCCCTGACGGCGCTTTCTCGTCGTCATCAAGGCACCATTATACGATATTTCGACCATCGCGACATAACTATTTAGTCATTTCTGCATTTTTCATATAGCACGCCAAACATAGAAATAATGATGGGAAGCCGGGACGGTCGGGCGTACAATCCTCCTATCCGGACGGATCCGGCCCACCGACCCCGCAGGAGGCATCCCATGAGCGGCACCCGAATCAACGGCGTGAAGCTGGCGGCCATGGACGGCCGCTGCTTTCTCCTGGACACCAACGTCCTGCTCCACGACGCCACCGTCCTCGAGGCCTTCGAGGAACACCACATCATCCTGACCGTCGACGTGCTCGAGGAGCTCGACCGCTTCAAGCGGGAGAACGACGAGCGCGGCCGCAACGCCCGGCGGGTGATCCGGACCATCGACGAGATGCGCGCCCGGGGCAACCTGCGCGAGGGCGTGACCCTCGACGGCGGCGGCCGCCTCTTCGTGCTGGTGGACGACTACAAGGACGAGCTGCCCAAGGGCATGGACGGTTCCATCCCCGACAACCGGATCCTGGCCACGGCCCTCTTCCTGCTGGGCAACGAGGTCGACGTCACCTTCGTGACCAAGGACATCAACGCCCGCGTGAAGGGGGACGCCCTCGGGATCCGCTGCGAGGACCTGCAGCGCAGCACAGTCAACATGGACGACCTCTACACGGGCTGGGCCGAGGTGGACTGCCCCCAGGAGGTCATCGACGGGTTCTACGCCGAGGGACACGCGGCTGTGGAAGGCGAATGGCGCCCCAACGAGGGCATCCTCCTGCGCAACGACGCCAACGCCAAGCAGTCCGCCCTGGGCATCTACCGCGCCGACACCGGCCGCATCGAGCGTCTGATCCACGAGGAATCGCGCCCGTGGGGCCTGCACGCCCTGAACATGCAGCAGCACTTCGCCCTGGAGCTGCTGCTGCGCGACGACATCCGCCTGGTGACCATGCTGGGCCAGGCAGGCACCGGCAAGACCCTGCTGGCCCTGGCCGCCGGCCTGCACATGGTGGCGGACGAGAAGAAGTACCGCCGCATCATGGTGTCGCGCCCGATCATGCCCCTGGGCAAGGACATCGGCTACCTGCCGGGCACCAAGGAAGAGAAGATGGAGACCTGGATGGAGCCCATCTTCGACAACCTCCAGTTCCTGGTGGACCCGCAGCTGGAGCAATCCAACGAGAAGATCGACTACCTCTTCGACACGGGCCTAATCGAGGTGGAGGCGGTCACCTACATCCGCGGGCGCAGCCTGCCGCTGCTCTACATCATCATCGACGAGGCCCAGAACCTGACGCCCCACGAGGTCAAGACCGTCGTCAGCCGCGCCGGCCGCGACACCAAGGTGATCCTCACCGGCGACGCCTGGCAGATCGACAATCCCTACCTGGACGCCTCAAGCAACGGCCTGACCTACGTGGTGGAACGGTTCAAGGACCAGTCCATCTACGGCCATATCACCCTGGCCAAGAGCGAACGCTCCGAACTGGCCAGCCTGGCGGCGGACCTGCTCTGATCCGATCTCCTCCCCCGGCACGACGAAGCCCCCGGCCACGGCCGGGGGCTTTCTTCATGGTCGGGAGGTCGTCTAGCCCGAGATCAGGAATTGGCGGAGCTGGCCGAGCAGGCAGGCGTTGGCGCGCTTCACGGCCTGGGGCAGGTAGCGCTCGGCGTTCATGCCGTGGCGACGGGACGTGACGGGCTCCCCGGCGGTGTCCTCCACCTCGCCCAGGCAGGTGCGCTCCCAGACGATGGCGCCTGCCCTGTCCCGCAGCACCAGCCGCACGATCACCTCGGCCCGGTGGTGGGCGGGCATGGGCATGGCCATCAGGCCCGCTATGCCGAACACGGCGCCGCGCTTCAGGCGCCCCTGGGCGTCGTCGCCCAGGGCGAAGCCCGCCAGGGCGCCGGCGGCGATGGGCAGGGCGAAGGCCAGGGGTGGACGCTCGACCCGGCAGTGGAACGACTCGATCTCCGCCTCCAGGGTGTAGGCTGCCTGGGACGCGAGAGGCGTGAGCTCCATCAGGCGCGTCTGGGCGATGTCCCGGGCCAGGGCGTCGCGGTAGATGTCGGGGACGGGTCGGGCCCAGTCGGAGTCGGAAGGGTAGGTGATGCCGATGAACCGGCCCGATCCCTTGCGCTGGTCGTCGGTGCGCAGGTCGTGGACCACGCCCAGGTGGACGCGCACCAGGTCGCTCGTGCTCTCGGGGTAGACGTAGCGCTCGTTCGCATAGGGGAAGTCGATGCTGCGGGAACTGCAGCCGGCCGTGAGCACGGCGGCGGCGATGAGCAGCAGGGTCGCCGCGCGGGCGATGCGGACATGGGGCATGGACGTCCTCCGGGATCGGGTTCACCCGTGGAATCTAAGGGATCACGACGTCCGGGGCCACACCGGACGCGTCACGACGTCGCGGTCGTCCGCCGGCCGAGGGTCATCAGGACCGTCGTCACCACCGCCAGTCCCGCGGCGAGGGACAACCAGGGGCTCACGCCCCAGCCGGCCGGCAGGTAGCCGCAACCGATGGCCGCGGCAGCCACCGTGGCCGCGTACGGCAGCTGCGTGCGCACGTGGTCCACGTGGTCGGCACCCGAGGCCATGGACGACATGATCGTGGTGTCGGAGATGGGCGAGCAGTGGTCCCCGAACACCGACCCGGCCAGCACCGCGCTGGTGGACGCCAGCAGGATGCCCTCGCGGGCGGCCTCCCCCAGCCCCTCGCCCGCCGGCAGCGCCGCCGCCAGGGGGAAGACGATGGGCACCAGGATGGCCATGGTGCCCCACGACGTGCCGGTGGAGAAGCTGACGGCCGAGGCCAGCAGAAAGGTCACCGTGGGCAGCAGCCGGGTCGACAGCACGCCACCCGCCTTCTCCACGAGCCAGGGTCCCGTGCCCAGCCCCTCGCAGACGGCCCCCAGCGACCAGGCCAGCACCAGGATGGTCATGGCGATGAACATGGCCCGGGCCCCGTCCACCCACGCCTCCACCACGGCGCGGCCGTCCAGGCGCCGGGCGCCGACGGCCAGCCCGCCGGCCACCAGGGAGCCGGACAGGCACGACCACATCAGCACCGCCAGGCTGTCCGCCCGGTTCAGGATGTCGCGCAGGCCGAAGTCCGCGGCGCCCTCGGCCAGCAGGGTCCGGCGCCCGTCCCACCACAGGCCGACGATGGTCACCACGATCACCAGCAGCACCGGGATCGCGGCCAGCCAGGGAGACGCGGGCCCGCGCTCGCTCGACAGGGAGCCCAGTTCCTCGGTGGCCCCGGCGGGGCTGGCCCCGGGAGCCAGGACCTCCCCCGTGCGCGAGCAACGGCGCTCCGCGGCCAGCATGGGCCCGAAGTCGCGGCCGGTGGCCGCCACCAGGAAGACGAAGGCCAGCGTCAGGGCGGGATAGAAGTTGTAGGGCAGGGAGCGCAGGAAGACCACGTAGCCCGACCCCTCCATGCCCAGCCCCTCCATGGCGTCCTGGATGAGGCCGGCCTCGAACCCCACCCACGTGGAGATCACGGCCATGGTGGCCACCGGGGCCGCCGTGCTGTCCACCAGGTAGGAGAGCTTTTCGCGGGAGATGCGCAGGCGGTCGGTGAGCGGGCGCATGGTGTTGCCCACGAGCAGGGTGTTGGCGTAGTCGTCGAAGAAGATGGCCGTGCCCATGGCGGCGGTCGCCGCCTGGCCGCCACGGCGGCCGCCGACCCGGCGCGAAAGGGCCGCCACGATGCCCTCGGCCGCGCCGCTGCGGGACAGAATGCCCACCATGCCCCCCAGCGTGAGGGAGAACAGGACGATGGCCGCGTGGCCGTGGTCGGCGAGGGCTTCCACCAGGTAGTGGTCGGCGAGGGTCATGAAGGCCGCCAGCGGGTTCCAGTCCGCCAGGATCAGGCAGCCCACGAAGACGCCCAGCAGCAGGGACAGGACGACCTGCCTGGCCACCAGGGCCAGGCCGATGGCCAGCAGGGGTGGGAGCAGGGAAAGCCAGCCGTGATCCATCAGTCCTCCTCGGTCGGCAGGGACGGGTGGTCGTTGTCGATGCGGGTCGTCGAGGCGTCGTTCAGCTCATGCGACGACATCGCCGAGCACCTCCCCAAGCAGTTCCAGCATCTCGCCGTGCAGGCCGGGTGCCGCCGCGAGCACGTGACGGCCGTCGTGCCAGCGGTCGCCGCCCTGCAGGTCGGTGACCGTCGCCCCGGCCTCCAGGGCCACCAGGGCCCCGCCGGCCACGTCCCAGGGGCGCAGGGAAAGCTCCCAGTAGCCGTCGATCCTGCCGCCGCCCACGTGGCACAGGTCCAGGGCGGCGCTGCCTCCGCGCCGCACGCCGTGACAGGGATGCAGCAGCACCGCTTCCACGGCGGCGCAGTTCCGCGAGCAGGCCTCGCCGCGGGCATAGGGGAAACCGGTGGCCAGCAGGGCGTCGCCCAGGCTGCGGGGCCCGAGCGGTCCGAGGTTCCGGGAGCGCTGCTCGCGGGGACGTTCCAGCCGGGCGCCGCCGCCCCGGACCGCCGACCAGAGCTCGTCCAGCTCGGGGGCGTGGACCACGGCCATCTGGGGGCCGCGCTCGTCCACGCGCGCCAGGGAAACGGCATAGAAGGGGTGGCCGTGCACGTAGTTGGTGGTGCCGTCCAGGGGATCCACGCTCCAGGTCCTCCCGGACGACGACGGCCGGCTCGTCCCCTCCTCCGCGGCGATCCCGTCGTCGGGAAAGGCGTCGACCAGGGCTTCCGTCACGAGCTCCTCGGCCCTGCGGTCCAGGTCGGTGACCATGTCGGTGGAGGATTTGTAGTCGATGCGCCGCAGGTCCTCGCGGCCGCCGCGCAGCAGCGCTCCCGCTGCCAGGGCGATGGACCTGAGGGTGTCGAGCTCTGCCGCCGTGGCGGGATCGATGGTCACGTGGGCTCCTTCCGGGTCGGCCGATTGTACGGGGCGCCGCCTGTCCCGACAACCCATGTCCGGACCGGGTTGACATCGGGCCGAATTGGGATACGTTCAGCGGACAGACTGACGACGAACCGGGAGGAAGACGTGGAAGACCGCATCAAGGAAGTCCTCGAGAAGGTCCGCCCGGCCCTGCAGGCCGACGGCGGCGACGTCGAGTTCATCGACTACAACGACGGGATCGTCACGGTGCGCCTCATGGGCGCCTGCGGCAGCTGTCCCATGTCCATGATGACCCTCAAGCACGGGATCGAGGCCCGCCTGAAGGACGAGATCCCCGAGATCAAGTCCGTGGAGCCCCTCTAGATCACCGTCCTGACCAAATGATAGAGGCGCCCGCTCCGGCGGGCGCCTCTTCGTTTCCGGGTTGCATCGCCCCGTCAGTACCCCAGGGCCTCCAGCTGGCGGCGGGCCGCGCCGCTGAGGTCCAGGTCGTTTCGCCCCACGGCGCCCAGCTGTTCGGCCAATGCGTCCTGGTCGGCCTGGAGCGTCCGCACCCGGCCGCGCAGGTCTTCCCCATCCGGCGGCGCGCCGGCAGGCGCGAGGGCTTCGGGATCGATGTCCAGCCGGTACCAAAACGGCGGCCCCACGTCCTCCTGCTCCAGCCTGAAGTCGGGCCAGCGCAGCCACGCCGTGCTCGGGCCTCCGTACAGCATGTTCTCCAGGACCGACAGGGAGGTCGGCTCCTCGGCCGACGCTCCCGGGGGAGCCCAGAGGGACACGCTGCCCGGCAACCCCGGCGCCCGGCGCCAGCCCGCCTCGGCGCAGAGGCTCGGCACCAGGTCCAGCAGGGTGCGGGCGCCGTCGATGCGGGTCCCGGCCTCCCGGCCCCCCGGCAGCTTCACCACCAGGGGCACGCCCGAGACCTCGGGCATCAGGGTGTGACCGTGCTCGAATCCCCCGTGCTCGAAGAACTCCTCGCCGTGGTCCGAGAGCACGACGATCAGCGTGTCATCGTAGCGATTGCTCGCCCGCAGGTCGTCCAGCAGGGCGCCGATCCAGCGGTCGGCATGGCGGACCTCCCCGTCGTACAGGGCCTCCACGGCCGTCGCCACGTCGGCGGGGATCGCCTCGGCCTCGCGGATCTCGGGCAACGAGAAGAAGCGGTCGTCGGCGAACCAGGGGTGGTCGGGCAGTTGCGGGCGGTCGGGATCGTCGGCGTGGAGACGATACGGCAGGTGGGGGTCCATCATGTGGACCCAGAGCAGGAACGGACGATCGTCCGGCACGGCGGCGAGCCAGCGACGGGCGCGGCCGATGAGCCGCTCGGCGTCGTTGGGAGCCGAACTGGCCAGGACGTAGCGGGTGACCTCGCGCACCAGGACGGAACGGCCCGCCGGCGCCAGGGGCTCCAGCACGAGGGTGTGGTCGAAGGACTCGAATCCCCGCTCGAACCCGTACTCGTAGCCCAGGTACGGATTGGCCGCCACGGCCGCGGTCCGCCAGCCCGCGCGCCAGGCGGCCTCGGCCAGGGTCGGCGCCGATTCCGGCAGGCCGGTGCGCGGGGTCACCCCCAGGGCCCTGGGGGTCATGCCGGTCAGGATGGTGCCCATGCCCGGCAGGGTCCAGCTCGAGACGGTCCAGGCGTTGGTGAACAGGAGACCGTCGGCGGCCAGGGCATCCAGGGCGGGTGTCGACGGCGCCGATTCCGAGACGCACGACAGCTTGTCCCGGCGCAGCGTGTCGACGGTGATCAGCACCACGTCGGGCCCGTCCGGGCTTGCCTCGAGGCTGCCGGTCCGCTCCAGGTGTCCCACCTGGTCGCGCCGCGCCTCGTCGCGCCAGTCCGGCCAGAGGGCCGTGGCCACCACGACGATCACCACGGGCAGGAAGAGGTTCCGGCGCGGGTTGTGGACCAGCACGTCAGCCAGGCGTTCGAAGAGGCGCGCAGCCGGCAGCGCGACGGCGGCCCAGAGCAGGAGTTTGAGCGGCAGTCCCGTCCCCACCCGGTCCGTCCACCACAGCCAGGCCGGCGTCTCGTGCACCAGGTAACCGGCCCAGACCACGACCACCAGGCCCGCCGCGCCCCCCAGCGCCAGGCCGAAGACCCGTCGCTTGGCGCGCTCGCGGCGCCCGTAGAACACGGCCAGCGGCACGGCGCAGGCCAGGGCGGTGACCAGCCCGAGCCAGCCGTACAGGGTGAACGCCGGCGCCAGGATGCGGATGGCGCTCTCCCCCGCCACACCGTCGGGCGCACCGAAGCGCAGCCACTGGGCCGCGGCTTCCAGCAGCCCCGCGACGCCGGTCACGACGAACGCCCACAGGGCGGTAGCGATGACGGCCTGGATCCAACGCATGGGTCTCCTCCGGGATGAGACGGGACCGTAGCACACACGCGGTCGAGGTCAAGACTCCCCACCGATGCGACGACGGCGGCCCTGATGCAACGACGGCGGCCCCGATGCAACGACGGCGGCCCCGGGGGACCGCCGTCGCGAAGGGAACGGGTCGGGGCCTAGAAGGCCATCAACCGGAACGTCTGACGGGCCAGCTCCGCAAGGGTGCCGGGCACCACGCCCAGGGCCACGACCATCAGGGCCAGCACGCCGGCGGCGAACACGGCCTCCCAGCTGCCGCCGTCGTGGGCGCCCTCCTCCGAGGGCTTCATGTACATGGTCATGATGACCCGCAGGTAGTAATAGACCGACAGCAGCGAGTTGATCACGCCCCAGATGGCCAGGGGCAGCAGGTCGGCCTTCACCACGGCGTCGAAGATGTAGAACTTGCCCACGAACCCGACGGTGGGCGGAATGCCTGCCAGCGAGAACAGGAAGATCGCCAGGGCGGCGGCCGCCACGGGACGGCGGACGGCCAGGCCGGCGTAGCCGGCGATGGTGTCGGCCTCGTCCTTCCGGCTGCGCGACAGGTAGGTCACGATGCCGAAGGCCCCCAGGTTCATCAGGGCGTAGCCAACCAGGTAGAAGAGCACGGCGCCGCCGGCGGCCACGCCCACCACCTCGGCGCGGGTGGCCACGGCGGTATCGCGTCCGGTCTGAAGGTAGGCCAGCACGCCCAGCATCAGGTAGCCGGCGTGGGCGATGCTGGAGTAGGCCAGCATGCGCTTGATGGAGTTCTGCAGCAGGGCCACGACGTTGCCGTAGGTCATGGTCGCCACCGCCAGCACCGCCAGCATGGGGAACCAGACGTCGGCCAGCACCGGCAGGCAGAGCCAGCCGAAGCGGAGCAGGGCGGCCACGGCCGCGGCCTTCACGCCGGTGGCCATGAAGCCGGTCACGTAGGCGGGAGCGCCCTCGTACACGTCGGGCGTCCACATGTGGAAGGGCACCAGGGCCACCTTGAAGCCGAGGCCGATGAAGATCAGGCCCACGGCCAGGCCCAGCATGGGCGAGGGATCCGACACGCCGGCAAGGGCGTTGCCGATGACCGCATACGACGTGCCCCCGGCCTGGCCGTACAGCAGGGCCATACCCATGAGCAGGAAGGCCGAAGCGAAGGCGCCCATGACCAGGTACTTGAAGCCCGCCTCGCTGCTGCGCAGGGAGCCGCGGTTGCCGGCCACCAGCACGTAAACCGACAGGCTCATGGTCTCCAGGGCCAGGAAGAGGGACATCAGGTCCGTGGACGCGGCCAGGAGCATCATGCCCAGGGTGGAGAACAGCACCAGCGGGTAGAATTCGGCGCGGTAGCGCCCGTCGCGGTCGTACAGGCCGGAAGCGAAGGTCACCGTCAGCAGGCCCACCGCCACCAGCAGCATGTTGAAGAACCAGGAGAAGGCATCGCGCACGAGCATGCCGCCGAGCAGTCCCCGGTCCGACACCGCGGAGACGTCGGCGAAGTTGGCCACCGCCACGCCCAGCAAAACCAGCAGCGAGAGCATCGAGAGGTGCTCCTTGCGCAGGCTCTTGACGAAGGCGTCCACCAGCATCACCAGCAGGCCGCCTCCGGCCAGCAGCAGGTAGGGCAGCAGCAAGGGCATCTGGGCGCCCAGGTCGAGTCCGGTCACGTGGCTCATCGCTCCACCTCCGTCAGGCCGGCGTGGTCGACCTCGGCGAAGACCGCCGGGGCTGCCTCGGCCTCCAGGCGCGCCATCTCGGTGTGCAGCGGCTCCAGGAGACGCTCGATGGACGGCGTCATGCGGTCCACCAGGGGCGCCGGCTTCACGCCCAGCACCACGATCAGGATCAGGATCGGCAACAGCACGACCCACTCCCTCAGGTTCAGGTCGGGCAGGCCGCGGTTCTCCTCATGGACCAGGCGCCCCAGGAAGACCCGCTGGTACATCCACAGCATGTAGATGGCGCCCAGCACCACGCCCGTCGACGCCAGGATCACCAGCAGCTTGGCATTGGGCAGCAACGTGCTGCCGAAGCTGCCGAAGAGGATCATGAACTCGCCCGTGAAGCCGCACAGGCCCGGCAGACCGATGCTCGCCAGGGTCACGAACAGGAAGACCGCAGCGAAGGCGGGCATCTGGTGGGCCAGGCCACCGAAGTCGGCGATCATGCGGGTGTGGCGCCGCTCGTAGATCACGCCCACCAGCAGGAAGAGCGCGCCGGTGCTCAGGCCGTGGGCTAGCATCTGGTACACGCCGCCGGCCACGCCGCTGACGGTCAGGCTGAACAGGCCCAGCACCACGAAGCCCAGGTGACTGACCGACGAGTAGGCCACCAGCTTCTTGACGTCCTTCTGCACCAGGGCCACCAGGGCTCCGTAGATGATGCCGATGACCGCCAGCCAGGCCATCCACGGCCCCAGCTCGAGAGTCGCCGCCGGGAACAGCGGAATGGCGAAGCGCAGCAGGCCGTACGTTCCCATCTTCAGCAGGATGCCGGCCAGGATCACCGAACCGGCCGTCGGCGCCTCCACGTGGGCGTGGGGCAGCCAGGTGTGGAACGGGAAGAGCGGCACCTTGATGGCGAAGGCCAGGGCGAAGGCGATGAAGAGCCAGGTCTGCTCCCCCGCCGCCAGATCCAGCAGCATGAAATCGCTCAGGGCCATGCTGCCCGCCTGCAGGTACATGTACAGGATGGCCACCAGCATGAACACCGAGCCGACCATCGTGTAGATGAAGAACTTCACCGAGGCGTAGATCCTCCGCGCGCCGCCCCAGACCCCGATGATGAAGTACATCGGGATGAGCATGGCTTCCCAGAAGATGTAGAACAGGAGCATGTCGCGGGCCAGGAACGTGCCCACCATGGCGGCCTGCAGGAAGAGCAGGAAGCCCATGGCCTCGCGCACGCGATGGGTGATGGCGCTCCAGGTGCTCAGGATCACCAGGGGTCCGAGCACGGTGGTCAGGATGACCAGCCAGAGCGACACGCCGTCCAGCCCCAGGCTGTAGGCGATGTTCCCGTTGGCAAGCCAGGGCACGCGCTCGATGAACTGGTCCCCCGCCTCGGCCGGGTCGAAGTGCCACACCAGGTGCAGCGACAGGACCAGGTCGACGAGGGCCACACCGAGGGCCATGAGCCGCGCGGTCGCGTCGGTCCTGCCCAGGAGCCAGACCAGCAGCGCACCGGCCAGCGGCACGAAGGTCACCCAGGACAGGATGTGGTCGGTCACGAAGGTCACGGTCGTCCTCCCCGGAGGTCTAGCCCGACAGGGTGAGGTAGAGGATGAAGGCGGCGGCACCGGCGGCGAAGACCCAGGCGTAGAACCGGACCATGCCGTTCTGGAACAGGCGCAGCAGCGAACTCACGATGGAGACGAGGATGGCCGAGCCGTCCACCAGCAGGCCGTCGATCAGCCCCGCGTCCACGGTGCGGAAGAGCACCCGGTCGGACAGGGCGTGGCCCGGGCGGATGAATGCCGCCTCGTACATCTCGTCCACGTAGTACTTGTTCAGCAGCACGCGGTGCACCGCTCCCCCGGCGAGACGCTGCCCCGCCGCGGCGATGCCCTGCCGCTTGGTGTAGATCCAGGTGCCCAGGGACAGGCCGATCAGGGCCCACAGGAGCGAGGCGCTCGCCAGGGTCCACTCCATGGCCTCTTCGTGGGCGTGATCGATGCCCGCGATCACGTCGTGGGTCACATGGGCGGCGGTGGCCAGGCCGGCCGCGGTCTCGCCCAGGGCCCCGTGCTCGATCTCGTGCACGAGGTCGGTGCCGTGATGCTCCACGACGGCCTCGTGGTGGAACACCGGCTCCAGCCAGTGCTCGAAGTGGTTGTGCCCGCCCATGAAGTGCGGGATCCCCACCCAGCCGCCGGTGATCGACAGCACGGCCAGGATCACCAGGGGCATGGTCATGGTCGCCGGCGACTCGTGGATGTGGCTCTTCACCTCGTCGCTGGCGCGGTTCTCGCCGAAGAACGTCAGGGACACCAGGCGCATCATGTAGAAGGCCGTCAGGCCGGCGCCCAGGAAGCCCAGGAGCCACAGGCCCACGCCCCCGCCCGACCAGGCCTTCCAGAGGATCTCGTCCTTGGAGAAGAACCCGGCGAAGGGGAAGACGCCCGCCAGGGCGATCGTGCCGATCAGGAACGTCCACCAGGTGATGGGCAGCTTCTTCCGCAGGCCGCCCATGAGGCGCATGTCCTGCTCGTCGCTCATGGCGTGGATCACCGATCCGGATCCCAGGAAGAGCAGGGCCTTGAAGAAGGCGTGGGTCATCACATGGAAAATGCCGGCGGCGAAGGCGCCCACACCGCAGGCCAGCATCATGTAGCCGAGCTGCGAGACGGTGGAGTAGGCCAGCACCTTCTTGATGTCGTTCTGGGTCAGGGCGATGGTCGCCGCGAAGAGGGCCGTCACCGCACCCACCGCGGCGATCACGGCCATGGCCGTCTCGCTCAGCACGAACAGGAAGTTCATCCGCGCGATCATGTACACGCCGGCGGTCGCCATGGTGGCGGCGTGGATCAGGGCCGACACGGGGGTCGGGCCGGCCATGGCGTCGGGCAGCCAGATGTACAGGGGGATCTGGGCCGACTTGCCGGTGGCGCCCACGAAGAGCAGCAGCCCGGCCAGGGTGGCCACCGGCGCCAGCAGGTGGGCGTTGGCCTGGAGCACCTGGAACGAGAACACGCCCTCGCCGTGGTGCAGCTCGGGCAGCAGCGCGGTACCGATCACGAACATCCCCAGAAGGAAGCCGAAGTCGCCCACGCGGTTCACCACGAAGGCCTTCTTGCCGGCGGCGGCGTTGGCCTCGCTGTCGAACCAGAAGCTGATCAGCAGGTAGGAGCAGAGCCCCACCCCCTCCCAGCCGACGAAGAGCATCAGCAGGTTCTCCCCCAGCACCAGCGTCATCATGGCGAAGATGAAGAGGTTCAGGTAGGTGAAGAACCGGTTGAAGCCGGCGTCGTGGGACATGTAGCCCAGGGAGTAGATGTGGATCAGGAAGCCCACGCCGGTGACGATCAGCGCCATCACGGCGCTGAGCTGGTCCATGGCGAACCCGATGTCCACGTGCAGCGGCCCGATGCTCAGCCAGGTGGCCAGCGTGTCGGTGACCATGCGGTGGTCGGCGTCCATGTCCACCAGGCGCAGGAAGACCCGCACCGACAGGGCGAACGACAGGCCCACGGCGCCGCAGGCCAGCAGACCCGCCACCTTGCGGGGCATGATCCTGATGAGCAGACCGTTCACGGCGGCCCCGATCAGGGGCACCAGCACGATCCACCTCAGAGCGGTTTCTACGGCGTGGTTCTCCACGGCATCACTCCATCAGGCTGTTGAGTCCATCGACGTTCACCGAGCGGCGCAGGCGGAAGATCTCCACCAGGATCGCGAGCCCGATGGCCGCCTCGGCGGCCGCGACGGCGAAGTTCATGAGCACGAACACGTGGCCGGAGAGGTCGCCCAGCTCACGGCTGTAGGCGGCGAAGACCACGTTCACGGAACAGAGCATGATCTCCACGCTCATGAGCATGATCAGGCTGTTGCGCCGGGTCAGGACGCCGGCCATGCCCGTCAGGAACATGGCGCCGGCCAGGATCAGGTAGTGGGTCAGTCCTACTTCCACGGCAGCTCCTCCTTCCGGCGGCCCAGGGCCATGGCGCCGATGATAGCCACCAGCAGCACCACGGAGATGAGCTCGAAGGCCAGCACGTAGCGGTTCAGCAGCAGCTCGGCCACGGCCTCGGCCGTGCCCCGCACCGCCGGCGTCGCCGAGGCGAACCCGCTCATGCCGGAGCGGCTCAGCCAGGCGATCAGCGTGACGGCCAGCGCGGCGGGCGGCAGCACCAGGAACGCGATGCGCCCCAGCGGGCGCCGGTCACGCTCGGCGGGCAGCACCGGCCCCTGCAGCATCATGATCACGAACAGGAACAGCACCATGATGGCGCCGGCGTAGATCAGGATCTGCAGGATCGCCAGGAACGGCGCCGAGAGCAGGGCGAAGATCCCGGCCGCGTTGACGAAGCTGAAGATCAGCCACACCGCCCCGGCCACCGCGCTGCGGCTCGTGACGGTCATGACCGCCGAGCCCAGCATCAGCGCCGCGAACAGGTAGAAGAGGATCGGCTCCACGTCGCACCTCCCGGGCCCTAGCGGGTCCCGTCGGTCTTGTTGGTGAGCAGGAAGTCCTTGCCCACGAGGAACTGTTCGCGGGTCTCGGCCGCGATCTCGTAGATGCCCGTGTCCATGCGGATGGCGTCGCACGGGCAGGCCTCCTCGCAGAGGCCGCAGTAGACGCACCGCAGGAGATCGATGTCGAAGGACACCGGGTACTTCTCGATGGCCGGGTCCTGATGCTCCCCCGCCGTGATGTGGATGCAGTCGGCCGGGCAGGCCGTGCTGCACATCATGCAGGCCACGCAACGGGGCGACCCGTCCTCGCGCTGCATCAGGCGGTGGCGGCCCCGGAAGCGCGGGCTGTAGGAGCGATGCTCCTCCGGGTACTGCACCGTCGGCATCTCGGACATGCGGAAGATGTTGCGCACCACGTGCCGGATGGTGATCCCCAGCCCGCGGAAGATCTCCGGGAGGTAGGTCCTCTCCCAGAAGCTCATCTCCCCGCCGTACGGATGGACTTTCTTCGTCGCACTCATCGTCGACCCCTCGCGGTCGGTTGAATCGTCATCCACGCACCACGGCCACCCACACGGCGGTGACCACGACGTTGGCCAGCGCCAGCGGCAGCATGACCTTCCAGCCCAGCCCCATGAGCTGGTCGAAACGGAACCTGGGCAGCGTCCAGCGCACCCAGATGAAGAACCAGCAGAAGAAGACCACTTTGCCCACGAAGGCGCCCACCTGCAGCATCGTCGCCAGGATGGAGCCCAGCCCCGCACCGGCGGTCCAGGGCTTCATGGCCAGCGACGCGAAGGCGACCACGGACAGCACGGCGAACACGGTGCCCAGGAACCCGGGCTCGCGGTCGCGGGCGTCGCCGAACTTGTCGCGCTCGCGCCCGGCGCGGCGGAAGAACAGCAGGGCGATCACGGCGAAGGCCACGCCCTTGAGCAGGGCCAGTCCGGTCAGGATGGTCCCGGCGTTGGCCTCGATGATCCCCCGCGAGAGCCAGGGGATGTTCCAGCCCCCGAAGAACAGGGTGGTGATCAGCGCCGAGCCGATGACCATGTTCGTGTACTCGGCCATGAAGAACAGCGCGAACTTCATGGAGCTGTACTCGAGGTGGTAGCCCGACACGATCTCCGACTCGCCCTCGGGCAGGTCGAAGGGGTTGCGGTTGGTCTCGGCGAAGACGGCCACGATGAAGAGGATCGCGCCGAGGGGCTGGACAACCACGCCCCACTTGGGCAGGAACCCCCAGGCCAGCTCCCCCTGCCCCGCCACGATGTCGGTCAGCCGCAGGCTGGAGAAGATGAGCATCAGGCCGAGGATGGACAGGCCCATGCTGATCTCGTAGCTGATCATCTGCGACGACGACCGGATGGATCCCAGGAAGGCGTACTTGTTGTTGGACGCCCACCCGCTCATCACCACGCCGTAGGTGCCGAGGCTGGCGATGGCAAGCACGTAGAGCACCCCGACGTTCAGGTCCGCCACCACGAGCTGGTACTGCACGCCGCCGATCTCGATGTAGTCGCCGAAGGGGATCACCGCGTAGGTGAGCAGGGCGATGAAGAACACCAGGAACGGCGCGAAGGCGTAGAGGAAGCGGTGCACGTTCTCGGGACGGAAGTCCTCCTTGAACAGCAGCTTCAGCACGTCGGCGATGGGGTGGATCAGACCGCCCAGCCGCACGCCCAGCACGCCGGCGCGGTTGGGGCCGGTGCGGTCCTGGATGAAGGCGGAGCCCTTGCGCTCGGCCCAGATCAGCACGGGCACCAGCCCGAGGATCACCGCCAGCAGGAACGCGATCTTCAGCAGGGTGGAGACGACGAGCTCCATCAGCGATCACCTCCGGCCCCGGCGGGCGCGGCGTCGAGGGCCGCCCCCTCGCCGGGCAGGGCGTTCAGGTCCAGTCCGGCGACGGCGGGCACGCGCTCGGCGGTCCAGCGTCGCAGGGCGGGCAGACCGGCGGGCAGGTCCTCCCCGCCCCGGTCGCCCAGCCAATCGGTCAGGAAGCGCCAGTCCTCGACGGCGTCGGCGGGACGGGCCACGGCGCGGCGGAAGGCCTGGACGCGGCCGTCGCGGTTCACGAAGAGTCCGTCCTTCTCGGCCCAGGCGCTGGTCGGCACGACCAGCGTCGCGGCCTCGGACGTGGCATTGGCGTGGGTGCCCAGGTAGACAAGGGCGCGGTCGCCCAGGGCGTCAAGGAAACCGGGGGCGTCGGCCACCGGGTCCCCGCCGTGGACCACCACGGCGCCGTTCGCCGCACGGACGGCCTCCACCAGGGCGGCCGCCTCGTGCTGGTCCAGTCCGGCCAGGGTCAGGCCGCGGCGGTTGGGGCTGCGATCGGCGTCCAGGAGCATGTCGTCGGCCTCGGCCCGGTCGGCGCCGGTCACGCCGCCGCTGACCGGGGCGTCGCCGGCCAGGGCGCGCAGCAGGGCCTGCTCCTCCAGGGTCTGGTGGGGCGAGCCGATCCACAGGCCGATGTCGAATCCGGCCAGGGTGCTCCGCACCTCGCTCCAGGACACGTCGCCCTGCTTGAGGGTCGGGGCGGCGAGCCGCTTTTCCGAATGGACCGAGCGGTAGGCCATGCGACCCAGGTCGCACATCCAGGGGCCGTTGACGGCGTCGTTGCGCCGGGGCTTCAGGCGGAAGATGCGGTCGGCCTCGTGGTCCACGCGCACGTTGCAGCCGGTAGCACATCCGGGGCAGACCGACGCGGTGCCCTTGAGCAGCCACACGCGCTTCTTGAAGCGGAAGTCGCGGCTGGTCAGGGCCCCCACCGGGCAGATGTCCACGGTGTTGAGGCTGTAGTTGTTGGACAGCTCCTTGCCGGGGGCGATGCCGATCTCGGCGCGGTCGCCGCGGTTGAAGATGCCCATCTCGCCTGTCTTGGTGACCTCGTCGCAGAACCGCACGCAGCGGCTGCAGAGCACGCAGCGCTCCTTGTCCAGGATCACGTGGGGCCCGATGACCTGGGCCTTGTCCTTGTGGACCTTGTCGCCCTTCTCCACCTCGGACTCGTAGAGCCCGTAGTTCATGTACTGGTCCTGCAGGCCGCACTCGCCGGCCTGGTCGCAGATGGGACAGTCCACCGGGTGGTTGATGAGGTGCAGCTCCAGGATCTGCTTCGCGGCGTTCTTCACGCGCTCGTTCCTGGTGTGCACCACCATGCCCTCGCGCACCGTCGTGTTGCAGGCGATGGTGAGCTTGGGCATGCCCTCCACCTCCACCTGGCAGAGGCGGCACACGCCGGCCACCGGCAGGTCGGGGTGGTAGCAGAAGTGCGGCAGGGCCTCGCCCCGCGCATCCCGGCAGGCGTCGAAGAGGGACGTCCCCTCGGGGAACTCCATCTCGCGGCCGTCGATCGTCACCTTGACCATGGCGTCTAGCTCCTGATCTCGCGCGCCCAGCGCGACGGGGATCCGGTGTCGTCCTGCTCTTTGACCAGGGCCTCGAACTCGGGGCGGAACTTCTTCAGGAAGGACTCCATGGGCATGACCGCCGCATCGGCCAGCGGGCAGATGGTCAGCCCCGCCATGCCGCCGCAGATCTTCTCGATGAGGTCCAGGTCCTCCAGGGTGCCCTCTCCCCTGCGCAGCTTCCGCACCAGCTTGTGCAGCCAGCCGGTGCCCTCGCGGCAGGGGGTGCACTGGCCGCAGCTCTCGTCCCAGTAGAAGTGCATGAGCACCTGGATGAGCTCTACCATGTCGCAGCGCTCGGGGATGATGATCATGCCGCCTGAGCCCAGCATGGTGCCGGCCTCGGCGCAGGACTCGTAGTCCAGGTTGATGCCCATGGCCTCGTCGGCCGTCAGCACGGGCACCGACGAGCCGCCCACGATCACGGCCTTGAGCTCCTCGCCCTCTGCCATGCCGCCCAGCCACTCGTGGAAGAACTCGCGGAAGGGCAGCCCCAGGGGGATCTCGTGGACGCCGGGGTTGCGCACCGGGCCGCTCACGCTGAACAGCTTGGTGCCGCAGGATTTCTCGGTGCCGTGGGCGCGGTAGGTCTCCGCCCCCTCGTTGACGATGTGGGGCACCGCCGCCACCGACTCCACGTTGTTCACGATGGTGGGCTTCTCCAGGAAGCCCTGCACGGCCGGGAAGGGGGGTTTGATGCTGGGCTGGCCCTTGCGGCCGGTGACGGAGTTGATCAGGCCCGTCTCCTCGCCGCAGATGTAGGCGCCCGCTCCCTTGTGGACGATCACGTCCAGGTCGTAGCCGCTGTCCAGGATGTTCTTGCCGAGGTAGCCCTTGGCATAGGCCTCGTCCACCGCCGCCTGCATGCGGTCGATGAGCCAGCCGAACTCGCCGCGGATGTAGATCACGCACAGGCACGCCCGCACGGCCCACGAGGAGATGATGCTGCCCTCGAGCACCATGTGCGGGTCGTAGTCGATGAGGAAGCGGTCCTTGAAGGTGCCGGGCTCCGACTCGTCGGCGTTGACCATGAAGTAGACGGTCTCGGCGTCCTTGGGTACGAAACCCCACTTCACGCCGGTGGGGAAGCCGGCACCGCCGCGTCCGCGGAGGCCCGAATTCTTGACCTCCTCGGTCACCGCCTCGCGGCCCATGCCCATGGCCTTGCGCAGGGCGGAGTAGCCGCCCTCGGACTCGTAGACCGAGAGCTTGTGGCCGTCGGTGCGCCCGAAGCGCCTGGACAGGATCTTGTACTGCTCGTGGCTCATCCTAGGCCTCCAGCTCCCGGTCGGTGTCCGGGCGCAGGGGTTCGCCCTTGCGCATGCTCTCGAGGATCTCGTCGGCCTTCTCGGGCGTCAGGTGCTCGTACAGGTGCTTGCCCACCTGCATGCAGGGTCCCATGCCGCAGGCGCCGAGGCACTCCTGGCCCTCCAGGGCGAAGAGGCCGTCGGGGGTGGTCTCGCCGATCCGCACGCCCAGCCGCTTCTCCAGGTGGGCGATCAGGGGCTTCGCCCCCATCACGTGGCAGCTGATGTTGTGGCAGACCTGCAGCACGTGCTGCGCCTGGGGCGTGTCGCGGTACATGAAGTAGAAGGTGATCAGCTCGCGGATCTTGGCCTCGCTCACCTCGAGACGGCCGGCCAGCCACGTCACGGCGTCGTCGCACACGTGGCCGTCGCGCTCCTGGATCAGCCAGAGCGACGGCATCAACGCGCTGCGCTTGGTGGGATACTTGGCGACGATGGCCTCGAAGCGGGCCAGGTCGTCGCCGCTCAGCTCCCAGCGTCCCTGTTCGGTCGGCGTGCTCATGCGTAACCCTTCCCCGGAACCGTCAGCGATCCAGCTCGCCGGCGATGATGTTGATGCTGCCCAGGATGGCCACCGCGTCGGGCACCATCAGCCCCTTGATCATGGTGTCGAAGGCCGAGAAGATCGGGAAGCAGGGCGGACGACACTTCACGCGGTACGGCCGGCCGCTGCCGTCGGACACGCAGTAGAAGCCCAGCTCGCCGTTGCCGCCCTCGCCGAAACCGTAGGTCTCGCCGACCGGCACGTTGACGCCTTCCATGATCATCTTGAACTGGTTCATCACGCCCTCGATGCTGCCGTACACCTGCTCCTTGGGGGGCAGGGCCACGGCCGGATCGTCCACCACCACCGGGCCGTCGGGCAGGCCGCGCGCCAGGGCCTGGCGGATGATGCGGGCGCTCTGGGTCATCTCCTCGACGCGGCACATGATGCGGTCGCGGGTGTCGCCGTTCTCCCCCACCACCACGTCGAAGTCGTAGTCCTCGTAGCCCAGGTAGGGCGAGTCCTTGCGGTGGTCGAAGTCGCAGCCCGTGGCGCGGAGGCAGGGGCCGGTGAAGCCCCAGTCGAGGGCCTGGGCCGTGGTCATGGGGCCCACCCCCACCGTGCGGTCCAGGAAGATGCGGTTGCGGGCCACCAGGCCCATCACCTCGGTGATGGCCGTCTCGAGCTTCTGCAGGTTGCGCTCCAGGGCCTGCTCGAAGCCCTCGAAGACGTCGTAGGCCAGGCCGCCGATGCGCGAGTAGTTGGTCGTCAGCCGGGAGCCGCAGAGGGGCTCGATGATGTCGTAGTAGATGCCCTCGCGCACGTTGTAGAAGTACCAGTAGTTGGTCAGGGCGCCGATGTCCACGAGGTTAGCGCACACGCACACGAGGTGGTCGATGATCCGCGACAGCTCGCTGACGATCACCCGCACGACCCGCGCACGGGGCGGCACCTCCACGCCCAGCATCTTCTCCACGGCGTGGGAGTAGATCACGTTGTTGAGCATGGCCGACACGTAGTTCAGGCGGTCCGTGTAAGGCATGACCTGGGCCCAGGTGTGGTCCTCGGCCTCCTTCTCGAAGCAGCGGTGCAGATACCCGATCTCGGTGATCGAGTCCACGATGGTCTCGCCGTCGAGCAGGCACTCCAGGCGCAGGGTGCCGTGGGTGGCCGGGTGGCTCGGGCCGATGTTCATGGTCATCAGGTCCGAGGGGTGGATCAGGCCGTCGCCGCCGTCGGCGCGGGCGGCCATGCGGGCCGCCTCGTCGTCGGAGATGAGCTTCTCCGGCGTGCCCAGGTACTGCCCCTTCTCGATGGGGTAGTCCTTGCGCAGGGCGTGGCCCTCGAACTCGTGATGGCAGAGGATGCGGCGCAGGTCGGGATGGTCGCGGAAGGTCACGCCGTACAGGTCGTAGACCTCGCGCTCGGCCCAGTTGGCGCTGTTCCAGAAGGCGGTGGCCGAGGGCACGTCCTGCCCCTCCTCCACCCGCACCTTCACGTTCACGCGCCCGCCCCGGGAGACCGACCGCAGCAGGTAGTTGACCTCGAAGCGCTCCGCGGCGCCTCCGAGGGTCGGGTGCTCCGAGAGGTCCACGCCCACCACGTCGGACAGGAGGTCGCAGCCCTCCCGGTCCCTCAGGTGGCGCAGCACGTTCGGGAGGTCCTCGCGGTCGACGACCACGGTCTCGTCCCCGAGGGACGATCCCTTCTCGAGGATCTTCTCCCCGAACTCGGCGCTCAGACTGTCGATGAATCGCTGGCTCATGATCCCGTCCTGTCGGCTGGGTCCGGGCGCCCTAGGCGGTCCGGCGTCCGTGACGTTCGGTCGAGGGCACCAGGCCCTCGCGCTCCACGCGCTCCTGCAGGGCCACCAGGCCGCTCAGCAGGTTCTCGGGCGTGGGCGGGCAGCCCGCCACGTAGTAGTCCACCGGGATGACGTTGTCGATGCCCTGCAGGGTGGCGTAGTTGTTGTAGAAGCCGCCGCTGCAGGCGCACACGCCCATGCTGATGACCCACTTGGGCTCGCACATCTGGGCGTAGATGGTCTTGAGGATGGGCGTCATCTTGTAGGAGACGGTGCCGGCCACGATCATCAGGTCCGACTGGCGCGGCGAGAAGCGCACGGCCTCGGCGCCGAAACGGCTGATGTCGTTGTACGACGACACGGTGCTCATGAACTCGATGGCGCAGCACGCGGTGCCGAAGGGCAGGGGCCAGAGGCTGTACTTGCGCCCCCAGTTCACGGCCTGCCGCAGGCGCGTGGTCATCAGGTTGCTGGGGCTGTCGAGCGCTACTGCCATTCGAGCCCGCCTTTCTTCCACACGTAGATGAAGCCGACGGCCAGGAGCGCCACGAACACGCCCATCTCGCCGAGGGCGAAGGCGGCGCGGCCCTGGTCCAGGAGCGCCTGGAACTGGATGGCCCACGGATAGAGGAACACGGCCTCCAGATCGAAGAGCAGGAACAGCAGCGCCACCAAGAAGAACCGAACGAAGAAGCGGATCTGGATGGAGCTGCGGGGCTCGATGCCGCACTCGTAGGTGGACGACTTCATGGCCGAGGGGCGCTTCGGGCCGAGCACGTAGCTCAGCACCAGGAAGAGCAGGGCCATGACGACGGCCAGCGAAACCACGAGCAGCAGGGGCACGGACTGTTCGGCCATGGGCGCGAATCCTCCGACGGCTGCGGGAGGTCCTGAGGGGCCGGGGGACCCCTCTCCGGGCGGTTAACAAGACCGATCTTGTTAACCATCTGACAGTTACGATTGGCAAAGCTAACATAGATGCGAAACCTGTCAACTGAACCTTGTCCCGGGGCGGTTCAGGGGCCAGAATGGTGCGGAACGCACCCCCGGAGGCCAGAATGATCGTTTATCTCGACGGCTCCTTCCTGCCCGCAGAGCAGGCCCGCATCCCGCTGCTCGACGGCGGTTACCTCTACGGCGACGGCGTCTTCGAGACCGTCCGCCTGTACGACGGCCACCCCTTCGATCTGGACGGCCACCTGGCCCGCATGGCCCGGCACCTGGACGTGCTGGAATACGATTGGCGCCCCGACCCCTCCTCCCTGTCGGCGGTCCTGCGCGAGCTGGCCGCCCGCAACGGTTGCGCCGAGGGCGACGCCCGCTGCCGCCTCACCGTGAGCCGCGGCGCCGCCCAGGGCGTGGTCCTGCCCCTTGAGGGGCACGAGGACATCCCCCCCACCGTTTCGGCCATCCTGCAGCCCCTGGGCGACCGCGTCGCCCGCATGCAGCGCGAGGGCATCGCCGTGCAGCCCATGCCCCACGACTACGCCCGCGGCAACTTCCCCGGCCTGAAGACCCTCAACTACCTGCCCACCGCCATGGCACTGCGCGCCGCCGCCCGCGCCGGTTGCGAGGAAGCCCTCTTCGTGGACGGCGAGGGACGCGTGCTGGAGGCCGCCACCAGCAACGTCTTCCTGGTGCGCGACGGCGTGCTGTCGACGCCCCCCCTGGACCTGGGGCTACTGCCGGGCCGGACCCGGTCGATGGTCATGGAGATCGCCGCCCGGTCGGGCGTGGAGGTGCGCGAGGAGGCGTTCGGCCTGGACGATCTCGCCGCGGCCGACGAGGTCTTCCTCAGCGGGTCGGTGAAGGAGGTGGTGCCGGTGGTGCGGATCGCGGAGCGGACCGTGGCCGACGGCGCCCCCGGCCCCCTCACCGGCCGTCTGGCAAAAGAATACCGCCGAGGGGTGCGAGACACCCTCGGCGGTTCCTGACTGCCGGCCCTTCCCTAGTACTCGATGGCGTCGTAGTTCAGGGGCTTGTCCAGGTCGTTGCGGACGTTGGGCGGCGGTGCGTTGTCGTCACGGTGCGGATGGGGCGTGTCCGGAGCGTCCAGGGCGATGCGCTCCTTGATCACGGCCAGGTCCGTGTACTCGTCCGAGACGGCGATGAGGTCCGTGCTGGTCATCTCGCGCAGGGCGCAGACCTCGACGTGCTTGCCGCGACGGGCCACGGCCTCCACCAGGGGCACGTAGTCACCGTCGCCGGTGCAGATGATCACCGTGTCCAGGTTGTCCAGCAGCTCGAACACGTCCAGGGCCATCAGCATGTCCAGATTGCCCTTGGACGAGGCGCGGGGCGTGACGGTCTCACCCTCGACGGGGAGCCGCACCTCCTTCGTGACCACCCGGAAGCCGTTCAGCTTCAGGAAATTCACGAAGTCGATCTTGCCGGCGGATTCGTGGGAGATGGCGGTGTAGAAATGGGACCGGACCAGGCGACGTCCGTTCGCCAGCTTCTCGCACATCTTCAGGTAGTCGAGCCGCATGTTCAGATGCTTGGCGGAGTAGTGGATGTTCTCTCCGTCGATGAAGATGCCGACCCTCTCGGTCGCGTCGTGTGAATACATCGCTTCACCTTTCGGTTGCGATAGGGGGTGGAACGACGTCCGGGCAAACGTCGATCTGGAGGTCGATCCCGCCGATCCGGCGGAATCTCGGGCGATGCGGCCAATATAGCATGCCTCGGGCGGTGAGCAACCGGCTGAAAACAAAAATCGGTCACGACTTTGTCATTCCGGGCCGCTGGCATTCCCGCGATCCGGCCGTTATGTTCCGCCGGTACGGGACCGCCGCTTCCCTACGACGCGGGACGGGGCGGGTTTCACCGAACGACATCGGAACCTCCGGAGGACCGCGATGAAGAAGCTCGTGGAGTGCGTGCCCAACATCAGTGAGGGCCGCGACCAGGCCGTGATCGACGCTGTCACCTCGGTGATCGGCGACGTGGACGGCGTCGCCCTGCTGGACGTGGATCCCGGTGCGGACACCAACCGCACGGTGATCACCTTCATCGGGTCGCCCGAGGGCGTGGCCGAGGCCGCCTTCCGCGTGGTACGCGAGGCGTCCCGCCTCATCGACATGAGTTCCCACTCGGGAGCCCACCCCCGCCACGGCGCCACCGACGTGTGTCCCTTCGTGCCCGTCAGCGGCGTGACCATGGAGGAGTGCGTGGAGATCGCCCGTGCGGTGGGCGAACGCATCGGCCGCGAGCTGGAGATCCCCGTCTACCTCTATGAAGAGGCCGCCGCCACGGAGGAACGCCGCAACCTGGCCCACGTGCGCAAGGGCGAGTACGAGGCCCTCTGCGACAAGCTCGGCACCGAGCAGTGGAAGCCGGACTTCGGCCCCAACGAGTGGAACGAGCGCGCGGCGCGCACCGGCGCCACCAACGTGAGCGCGCGCGGGTTCCTGGTGGCCTACAACGTGAACCTGAACACCCGCAGCAAGTCCATCGCCCAGAACATCGCCCTGGACGTGAAGGAGGCGGGGCGCGCCAAGCGCGACGCCAAGGGCGTGCTGGTGAAGGACGAGAACGGGCAGAACATCCTGGTGCCCGGCCCCTACCGGCAGGAGGCCTGCAAGGCCGTGGGCTGGGTCATCCCCGAGTACGACCGCGCCCAGGTCTCCATGAACCTGGTCAACACGGGCATCACCAAGCCCCACCAGGCCTTCGAGGCGTGCCGCGCCTCGGCCGTGGACCGTGGCGCCCGCGTCACCGGATCCGAGCTGGTGGGCCTGATCCCCGAGGGCGACATGATCGCCGCCGGCCGCTACTTCCAGCGCAAGGCGGACCAGTCCCCCGGTCTGCCCAAGCGCCAGCTCATCGAGACGGCCATCCAGAGTCTGGGCCTGCGCGACCTGGGCCCCTTCGATCCCGCCGACAAGATCATCGAGTACCAGGCCGGCCTGGGCGACGGTCCCCTGGTCTCCATGAGCAACCGCGAGTTCATCGACGAGCTCAGCACCGACTCCCCCGCCCCCGGCGGCGGTTCGGTGGCCGCGGTCTGCGCCGCCCAGGCGGCGGGCCTGGCGGCCATGGTCGCGAACCTGACCGTGGGCAAGAAGAAGTACAAGGACGTCCAGGACCGCGTGAAGGAGATCGCCGAGCGCGGCCAGGATCTCAAGGACTTCTTCCTGTGGGCCATGGACGCCGACACCGACGCCTTCAACCGCGTCATGGACACCTTCCGCCTGCCCAAGGGCACGCCCGAGGAGGCGAAGCGCAAGGAGCTGGCCACCGCCGCCGCCACGCGCGAAGCCACGTCGGTGCCCCTGTCCGTTCTCGAGCACGTGCCCGAGGTGCTGGACCTGGCCGAGGAGATCGCGCGCATCGGCAACGCCCCGTCCCTGAGCGACGCCGGCGTGGCCGTGCTCACGGCCCTTGCCGGGGCCGAGGGCGCCTACTACAACGTGCTGATCAACCTGGAGGGCCTGCGCGAGCTGCCCGCCGACGAGGCGCCGGAGTTCTTCGACGCGACGCTGGCCAAGGCCCGCGAGGTCATGGCGACGTGCGAGGAGAAGGCGGCGTCGGCGCGGAAGGCGATCCGGGGGAAGCTGGAGGATGCGCTGGCCTGAACCCCGGCTGCATCCTGAAGGCGACGAGGGCCGGTCCCCGCGGGGATCGGCCCTCCGCGTTCCGGGCATTCCGGGTTGACCCGCCGACTGCGCCTCCCTAGAGTTGTCCGGCACCCCGTTTCCGGGGAATCCGCCCACTCCGACCGCAAGGAGCCCAGATGGCCGCACCCCAGTCCAGCGAGCAGCAGAGTCCGCTGCAGCAGATCACCCAGCCGTTCATCGACCTCTTCCACGCGCCCCGCGCGCTGTGGGGCATCAACCTGGCCTACTTCCTCGAGGGCTGGGTCTACTTCGGGATGCTCGGCTACCTGGCCATGCACTTCTCGGACTTCATCTTCTCCGGCGTCGAGAACCCGGACATCCACTCGCACCACATGGTGATGGTGCTGACGGCGGGCATCACGATCTCGATGTTCTTCCTGGGATCGGTCGCCGACAAGTTCGGCGTGCGCCGCACGCTGCTCACGGCGTTCCTCTTCCTGCTGGCCGGACGCGTGATCTGGTCGGCGGCACCCAACGTCTTCCCGGATGGCGGCCTGTGGAGCTCCATGCACTGGATGACCATGGGCGGCATCTTCCTGGTGGTCGTGGGTTACGGCATGTACCAGCCGGCCGCTTACGCCGGCGTGCGCCAGTTCACCAGCCCCAAGACCGCGGCCATGGGCTACGCCATGCTCTACGCCCTGATGAACCTGGGCGGCTGGCTGCCCAGCTTCTTCTCCGGCGTGCGCAACTCCATCGGCATCACCGGCGCGTTCTGGGTCTACACCGGCATCACGGTGGTGGCCCTGGTGTCGACGTTCCTCATCCTGACGCGGGGCGTGGAGAAGGCCGCCATCGCCCGGGCCGAGAAGGAGACGGCCGAGGAGAAGGCCGCGGCCAAGGGCGACGGAGAGTCGACCGAGGCGGCAACCGCCGCGATCGCCGACGAGGACCGCCGCATCCCCTACCACCTCTATGGCGTGCTCGTCGCGGTCGTCTACGCGGCCTACGCGCTGCTGCCCAAGGGGTTCTACGTCAACCTCATCGTCGCCGGCGCCCTGGCCGTCCTCACGGCCCTGCTGCTGGCCGGGCCGAGCGTCCTGACCTCGGCCTACCGCTGGATGGCGAAGCACCCCTTGTCCAACGCCAAGTTCTTCTTCTTCATCTTCGCGTTGATCCCGGTGCAGACGCTCTTCACGTACAACTGGCTGATCCTGCCCCAGTACCTGGAGCGCGCCTTCGAGGGCGGGTTCGTGAGCGAAAAGTTCGAACTCTTCGCCAACGCCAACCCCATCCTCATCTTCTTCGCGGTGCCGATCATCACGGCCGTCACCATGAAGAAGAAGATCTACACCATGATGATCGTCGGTACGTTCATCATGGCGGCACCGGCGTTCCTGCTGGCCCTGGACACCAGCATCTACACGCTGGTGGGCTACCTGCTGATCATGACCATCGGCGAGGCCATGTGGCAGCCCCGCTTCCTGCAGTACGCCGCCGAGATCGCCCCCAAGGGACAGACCGGCGCCTACATGGGCGTGGCCCAGTTCCCGTGGTTCCTCACGAAGATGCTGGTGCCGCTCTACTCCGGTCACATGCTCCAGAAGTACGTGCCGTCGGAGGGTCCCCGCGATCCCGAGACCATGTGGTTCTACTTCGCGCTGATCGCCATGTGCTCCACGGTCATGCTGATCGTGGCCAAGGGCTGGGTCGGCAAGGGGTTCAAGGACAAGGCCGAGGCCTGATCCGCCGCATCCCCGGAAACGAAGAGGCCGCCTCCCCATGGAGGCGGCCTCTTTCGCAACGGACGGGTGCGGCTACCGCCGCGCCTCGCGCTTCGGCTTTCCGCCGTACCCGTAGTACTTGGAGTCGTAGTAGTAGGGCAGCACCTCGGCCAGGTTGTTGGCCACCACGCCCAGGATGTTGGTGCCCACGCTCTTGAGGATCTCGATGCCCCGCTGGGCGATGTCGCGGCTGGTCTGGCCGGCCATGACCATGTAGAGGGCGCCGTCCACCACGTCCACGAACTGCAGCGGATCGCTCACCGGCACCACCGGCGGACAGTCCAGCACGATCAGGTCGTACTCGTGTTTGAGGTCCGTGAAGACTTCGCGGATGCGGTCCTCCCCCAGCAGCATGCTCGGGTTGTCGCCGGTGCGGCCGGCGGGCAGGAAGTCCAGGTTGTCCAGGTGCGTGCGGCGGGGCTTCACGTCGGCCTTGCCGCCGAGCAGTTCGGCCAGTCCGGTGTCCTTCTCGATGCCGAACACCGTGTGCTGGACCGGGCGACGCATGTCGCCGTCGATCAGCAGCACGCGCTTGCGCATGTGGTTCGCCAGCACCAGGGCGAAGTGCAGGGAGAAGAGGCTCTTGCCCTCCCCCCGCTCGCTGCTGGTGATCATGACGATGCGCTTGCGGTCGAAGTCGAGCTCGCGGTTGATGCGGATCATGATGCGCCGCATCTCGATGGCCAGGGGCGACTCGATGTCGAAGGTCGGGCGCTTGGGGTCGTGGATCGGCTTGTTCATCGTCACTCCCGTCAGGCGCTCATGCGCGGGTAGATCCAGAGCAGGCCCACGGCGGCCACCGCCGCGATCGCCACGATGATGGCGATCCACAGCAGCACCCGGCGCCTGCGGCGCTCCTCGAACGGTCCGTCCTTCACGATGGGAAGCGTCCCGATCACCTTGACCCCCAGGGTCGTCTCGATCTGGCGGACCGACTTGAACGAGCGGTCCATCATCTCGGCCAGCAGCACCAGGCCCACGCCGATGGCCAGGGCGAGGGCGAAGCCCATCATCGACAGCTTCTTCTTGTCCGGCTCCACGGGCACCAGCGCCTGCTTCGGCTCGCGATGGATCTCCATGCGGTAGCCGATGTCGGACATGCTCGCCGCCAGGTTCAGGTTCTGGCGCCGGATGTCCTCCTCGATGGAGCGCAGCATCTCCTGGGCCGACTCCACCTCGCGCAGCAGGCGGCTCAGGGTGGCCGACTGCTCGGGCTGGCGGGTCATGAAACTCCGGTAGTCGCGGACCTGGCGGCTCAGGCCGTCGGCCACGTCCTGCAGCACGTCCTGATAGAAACGGGCGAAGAGGAAACGGGCGACGCGGTTCTGGGAGAGGGCGTCGAGCTGGGGATACTCGCCCGAGACGCGGCGCTCCACCAGGTTGTCCAGGCTGAGCCGCGCCGACCCCAGGGCCGAGCGGCCGTCGGACTGGACGTTGCCCCCGCTCATCTCGGTCACGGCGTTGGTGGTCTCCAGGTTCACGAGCTCCTGCATCAGGGCCACGATGTCCGACGCCCGGCGGATCTCGTCGTAGAACTGGTCCACGGCCGGCAGCACGGCGCGGGCCTCCTGGCGCAGGGCCAGCAGGTTGCCCTCCTCCCCGCTGTCGGCCTGGGCGCGCAGCCTCGTGACGATGAGCTCGGCCATGGCCAGGTTGCCCTCGTTCACGGGGTTGCCCGCCAGGTTGGAGCTGAGCAGGGAGCGCTGGAATTCGGTGAGCTCGGTCTGGCGGTCCTGGAGGTTGGTCTCGTAGAGGTCGCGCTGTTCGGCCATGAAGTCGCGCTCGGACTGCACGCTCTCCTGCCGCGAGGCCTGCTCGGCGGCCAGGAAGCGGTCCAGGATCTCCGGCGCCATCAGGTCCACGAACTCCGCGCTGTGATGCCGCACGCCGATACTGAAGATGTGACGGTCCTCGTTGTGGACGCGGATCCACTTCTCGAGCCGGGCGGTCACCTTGTCGACGGCGGCCTCCTCCTGCTCGGGCGTCATGGTCGCCGGCACACCGTTCTCCCCCGCCAGCAGGGGCGAGCGATGGAGGTTCATGTCGCGGACGACGACCTCGAGGAACTTGGGGCTGGTCACGATGGTGCGGATCAGCACCTCGGTCTCGCGGTCGGGGTTGCGGCCGCGGGAGTAGCGGGGCGTGCCCTCGTTCAGGGCCCGCGACACGGTCTCCTGCCGGATCACCCTGAGTTCGCCGGCGGACTCGTAGACGGGATCCATGGTCTTGATGGCCACGTACGCCATGCCGAGGCACAGCGCAAAGGGCACCAGGAAGAGCAGCTTGCGCCGCAGGAAGATGCGAAGGATGTCGGCGGGGTCGAAGCCGCCGCCGCTCTCCTCCAGTTCCTCGTCGTTGAATCGGTCCATGCCGCGTTCCTCGTTCGTGTGGTCGGGCGGATCACAGTCCGCACAGGCTAGCCCATGAAGTCCCGGCGGGCAACCGTCGCCGGCCGGATCGTCTCCAGCCGCGACCCGTCGTCCCGCGGCGACGTCGTGCCGCCGTGAGCGCCCGGATCAACGCGATTCCGCGGGCGCGGTTCCTTCTACGGCCGGGGCATGATGAGCCCGACCGGAATCCCCAGAAGCCTGCTGCTCGTCGCCGTCGTCGCCTGGTGCGCCGGATGCTCGGACGAGCGTCCTGGTCATTCGGAACATCCGGCAATTCCTGCGTCCCCGGATCTCGTGATCGAGACTACGGGCCATGTCCTGGCCGACCTCGACGTGCAGCCAAGCACGGGGCCGTGGACATGGTCGCTCGCATCCAACGGGAAAGATCGGTCGGGATCGGCCCGACTTGAGTTCGACGGCAGGCGGATCCGCTGGATTCTGAACGGGTTGAGCGTCTCGGCTCCCGATTCCGGACTCCACCTCGAGCCCCTCGACCCGCTGGTCTGGCACGGCTTCGACGTGCCGACCGACCCCAAGGCGCCGGGTCGCTGGCTCCCCCTGCCCCGCCGGGCCGTCCGCTCGCCCTACTATGCCGACCTGCTGGACCTGCTGGCGTCGCTGACGTCGCCCCTGCAGGGGGGCCAGGTCCGCCGCTGGGCCAGGGATCCGATCCCCGTCACCCCGTCCACCGCCCTGAGCGGCGATCTGGACCTGGGCGACTGCTGGCAGGAGGCCGTCGGCGTGTGGAACGACGGGGCGGACGCTCCCCTGTTCCGCCTGGAGACCGTCTTCGCCGAGGGCGTGCGCCTGGTCCATCGACCGGGGGAACTTCTCCACCCACCCATGTGGGCCCGGGTGCTGCGTTTCGACGGGGAACGCCGACCGCTGCTGATCCACGTGGTCGCCGGGGACGCCTACGACCGGCCCTCGGTCAGGCGCTACGCCGTGCGGGCGCTGGTCCATGAACTGGCCCACGCGCTGCAGCTCTGGGGCCACAGCCTCGACCCCGACCACGTGCTCTGGCGCTGGGGGCCCATCGTGGACGAACCGGCGCCGGAGGAGCGGCTCGCCCTCCGGTGGTGGCGACTGCTGCCCGAGGGGCTGGACCTGAATCGCTACGGCCGCTCAGCGGAGATCGATCCCGAACGGCTGCAACGCCAGGGGCCGTCCGTCCAGGAGCTCGACCTGGGCGCCGAAGGCCGCCGCTTCGGCCACGGGTGCAGCCAGCTCCATGGCGGGGCCCCGCGTCTCCCGCAGGCTGCGCACCAGGAGGCGCTCCAGGAACGTGGGTGAACGCTCGAAGGTGTACAGGGTCAGGGCGTCCGCATCGGTGAGGCCGAGCATGGCCCGGACCGAATCCAGGGCTCTCGGCAAGCCGCCGATACCGTCCACCAGCCCCGCCTCGAGGGCCTGGCTGCCCGTCCACACGCGTCCCTCCGCGGCGGCGGCGGCGGCGGCGGGCTCGAGGGCCCTCCCCTCGGCGACCTTCGCCACGAACCGCTCGTAGAACGAGCCGAGCTGGTGCTCCAGCAGGGTCCGTTGGGCGGCGGTGAAGGGCTCCCGGTCCGCCAGGATCAGGGCGTTGTCGCCGCGGGTGCGGAACTGCCGGGAGATGCCGAGCTTCCCGTAGAATTCCTCGCGGCTGATCTTGCCCGAGAACACGCCGATGGAGCCCGTGATGGTGCCCGGTGACGCGAACACGGAGTCCGCCGCCGCCGAGACGTAGTAGCCTCCGGACGCCGCCACGCCGCCCATGGACACGACCACGGGCTTGATCTCCGTCAGGGCCACCACCTCGTTCCAGATCAGGTCGCTGGCCAGGGCCGATCCGCCCGGGCTGTCGACCCGCAGGACGACGGCGTCCACGTCGTCGTCCTCGTAGGCCTCCTGGAGGCGCTCGCAGACGGTCCAGCTGCCTGCGCTGCGCCCCTGCCAACCGCCGGGCGACGATTCGCCGTCCACGATGGTGCCGCCCACGTGGATCAGGGCGACGGAGGCGGCGCTGCGGCGTCCGCCGCCGCCGTAGGCGTAGAGTTCCAGATCCACGGTCCCGCCGTCTGGGAAGAAGGCGTCGAGGGTCTCGGGCTGGTAGTCGAGGGCGTCCACCAGGCCGGCGTCCATGGCTCCACGGGCGTCGTGGAAGCCCACGTCCACGGCCGCGGCGACGGCGTCGCTGTCCAGGCCCCGCGCCTCGGCCACGCTGCCGAGCATCCATGCGTACTGGTCGTCGAGCAGGGCGTCGATCATTTCCAGGTGGGGCGCCGACGCTTCGGTGCGTTCGTACGATTCCGGAGCCGACTTGAAGCGGCCCACGCTCACGAAATCGGCCTCCATGCCGAGCTTGTCGAGGGTGCCCGCCAGGAAGGTGAGTTCGGCGCTCAGCCCCGTCACGACCAGGTGTCCTTCCGGAGCCAGCGTGATGGAATCCGCGGCGAGGGCCAGCAGGTATTCGCGGTTGGAACCCGTGGAGAGCCAGGCGTGGACGGGCTTGCCGGCATCGCGGACTTCGGCCACGGCGTCGCGCAGTTCCTGGACCTCGGCCAGGGCGGCCGGCAGGGAGTGGATCTCCAGGAAGAGACCCTCGATGTCGGGATCGCGCGCGGCCCGCGACAGGGCGGCCAGCATCTCTGCCTGGGTGGGCCCCTGCTCGGACATGACCATGGCCAGGGGCGAGTCGTCGCGCTGTTCCTCGTAGGCGCCGTCGACGATCCAGTAGAGGATGCCGCCGTCGGTCACGACCAGCTCGTCCAGGCGGTTCACGGCGCTGAAGAGAGCCATCAGCCCCACCGCGGAAAAGGCGGCGAGGATGGCCAGGACGATCCAGAGGCGCTTCATGTATTCTCTCCCTCCATGGTCACAACCTGCTGTCTATCAGCGCGTTCCATCTCCTACAGCAAATCGGCGACGAACCGGGCGAGAGCCCGCGCGGCCCGGTCGATCTTGCGGAAGACGGGGATCCCCGCCGACTCGACGGCCCGGGCCAGGGGGTCGTACAGCGGCCCGGAATCCACCACCACCACGGCCGGCTTGTCCGCCGCCCGCAGGATCCGCACGAACTCCGACGCCTGGGACGCCTCCCCCGCCAGGTCCTCCCCGTGCCTGCCCGGCTCGGCGGGCAGGTTGTCCAGGGCGGGCGTCACCGGCACGGCCGAGACGATGGCGGCGTCCACCCCGTCCGAGGCGACGATGGCCTCGACGGCGGCTGCGTAGGCGGCGGTCCCGGCCATGGGCGTGGCGTCCACCGGATTGTCGCGGTGGGCGAAGCCGGGCAGGGCGTCGTCCAGGGCGCCGCGCACGGCGGCGTCGAAGGTCGCCAGCTCCAGGCCCGAGAGGGCGTCGGTCACCGTGGAACACTCGAACCCCGCGTTGCTCATGATCCCGGTGCGGCGCCCGCGGACGGTCCGCCCGTGGAGCATGGAGAAGGTCTTGATGAGCTCCTCGAACTCGGTGAGCGTGGCGGCCACGATCACGCCAGCGTCCTCGAGGCAGGCCTGCGCCACGTCGTAGTCGCCGGCCAGCGAAGCCGTGTGGCTCGCGGCGGCCTTGGCCCCCAGGGGGGTCTTGCCGGCCTTGAAGACGATTACCCGCTGCCCCCGGTCACGGGCGGCCCGGGCTGCTTCCACGAACCTGCGCCCGTCGTCCCCCCGGAATCCCTCGATGTAGCAGGCGATCACGTCGACGTCGTCGACGCCGCGGAAGTGCTCGAGAAAATCCGTGACCGTCAGGTCCATCTGGTTCCCGTAGCTGATGCTGGCGCGGGGCAGCACGACGCCGTCGTAGTTGCTGGCGAACGTCACCAGGTAGGCCCCCGACTGGCTGACGAGGGCCAGGTTCCGGCCGGCTTCCGCCTCGACGAACGGCAGCTTGTAGTCGGGCAGGAAGAACGTGTTGTACCGGTCCCGGCTGACGATACCCAGGCAGTTTCCCCCCACCATGACGGGCCCCTGTCCGGGCCGGGCGTGCCCGCGGGCGAGGCTCGCCTCGATCTCGGCCGCCAGATCGCCGCGGCCGGCCTCGGCGAAACCGCCGGGGATCAGGATGATGGATTCGCAGCGTTCGCCGTCCACGAGCTCGGCGATGGCGTTGCGGGCGCCCTCCGCGGGTATGCAGACCACCGCCAGGTCCACCCGCTCGGGCAGGTCGGCCAGGGACGGCAGGCAGGGCACGCCGTCCACCTCCGTCTCCTTGGGGTGCACCACGTACAGGCGCCCGGAATCCACACCCGGTGACGCCTTGAGGTTGTTCATGATGATCCGGCCCGGGTTCGGTCCCTTGGCGCTGACGCCCAGGACCACGGCGCTGCGCGGATCCAGCAGATTGGCGATGCGCTGCAGGGGACGCTCGCGGGCGGGGATGCTGCGGTCCGACACCAGCCCGACGCCGTCGATGGCGACCAGCCGTCCGTCGGAGACCACGGCGGGGTTGATCTCCAGTTCCTCGAGGGTCGGTCCCGGCCTGTCGGCTGCCGCCTCGTCGGCGAGGGATGCCAGCCGTACCACGGCGTCGGCCAGCACGGCCGGCTCCAGGGGCGCGGTCCCGTGGAGTCGCGACGGCGACACCAGGATGGACAGGAGCGGATGGGCCAGCAGGACCCGTTCGACGGTCGCGGCGTCGAGCCCCCGTGCCGGCAGGATGATGCGGCTGGCGCCGGCCGTGGCCTTGCCCCACCACTCGGTGAGCAGACCGCCCACGCCCACGACCACGACGGGGCCGAAGGCCGCGTCCTGACGCAGGCTGAGCAGGACCTCCGCGCCGGGACGATTGGCATGGTGGGGAGTGAAGGAGGCGGCGAGGACGCCCTCGACCGCGCCCGCTCCGCTCGCGCCGGCGACGATGGCGTCGGCCTCGCGCAGCAGGTCCCCTGCAACGACGTCGGGGCCCGCATCCAGGATGCGGACCCCGCCCACGTCGCTCTTGTGCAGGATGTCCCGGCCGAGGACCTTCAGGACGATCCGACCGGTCGCAGCCGCCATCTCCAGGCAGGACGCGGCCCACGCGGTGCGCTCGTCATCCCCGGCGTCGGGGGCGAGGACAGCCGTGTCGCAGGTCTCGATCCCGCATCGGGCCAGCAGCCCGTAGACCTCGAATTCGTTGAGGCGACCCGATCCGTCAGCCGTCGCCGTCGCCAGGCCCACGAGCGTGTCCTGGAGTCCCCTTGCGATCCCTGTCATCCCTCGCGCCTCCGTGATGCTGGCGGTCGGGACTCCATCGATGGGGTCAGAATCCCAGGCCGGCCGAGACCGTGATCATGTCGTGGTCACCAAGATGGTGCCACAGGGCGTTGAATTCCAGCATCAACACGGAGGTGCCGGTACCGAAGACCCATGCGATCTCGTTGTCGGCATCAACGTCGATGCCGCCGATCTGACCGCCGGGCATGGCGAAACCGACGCCGGCGGTGATGGTGGGGCCTGCCGGCAAGCTGGCCTTGGCCGTGGCCAGGGCCTCGATCCAGGTGAAGGAATCGTCGGCGGAGGGACCGCCGAGATCGTGGTAAACGATCATGGGGCCCACCGACAGCACGAGCGGCACCACAGGGAAGCCCATGTTCGCACCGACGTGGTACCCGGTGTCGGCGGTGTCGGCCAGGTCGCCCATGGGGACGGTCGGCCCGACGAAGGCACCGACTCCGGCGGTGGCGACGGTGGCAAGGGCCGCGATCAGCGCGGCGGCGAGGATCAGGTGTCTCATCTCGGCTCCTTCCGATTGGTCTGGCGGTCGATGGAAGTGTCTCACAGCGACGTTGCCAGGCAAGAAAAAAGGACGCCGGTCATAAGACCGGCGTCCTTCGAGGTATTTCGGCGGCGACCTACTCTCCCACACAGTCACCCGTGCAGTACCATCGGCGCTACGACGTTTCACTTCTGTGTTCGGAATGGGAACAGGTGGTTCCGTCGTGCCATAGCCACCGAAAATTGGTGGTGTTCTTTGATCACCGAATAGAGGGGGCAGAGCGAACGCATCTGACGAAAATTCCCGCTGAGCTTCATTCCACGGGGGAATGAAGATGATTAAGCCTCACGACCGATTAGTACTGCTCGGCTGAACACATCGCTGTGCTTACACCTGCAGCCTATCAACCTCGTCGTCTTCGAGGGGTCTTCAGGGGCTTACGCCCGGGAGATCTTATCTTGGGAGGGGCTTCACGCTTATATGCTTTCAGCGTTTATCCCTGCCGTGCATAGCTACCCAGCCATGCCGCTGGCGCGACAACTGGTGCACTAGAGGCACGTCCATTCCGGTCCTCTCGTACTAGGAACAGCTTCCCTCAAATCTCCTCCGCCCACGGTAGATAGGGACCGAACTGTCTCACGACGTTCTAAACCCAGCTCGCGTACCACTTT
>CAYFKR010000024.1:0-46414 GCA_964343835.1 uncultured Fibrobacteraceae bacterium | reverse complement strand
CATAGATATTGGTGACCGGCGTTACGTAAGCGAGGTCATCATGGAGTGCCATGCGATGTTCTGGCCATGGATGAGGAAGAGAATCGACTTTCTCCAGGGTTCCAGTCTCATCGATCTCGAACCAAGAAAAAACGTTGGAGCCGTCTTCGTGCCCAACCTTCAGAACACGACCCATCACGACGGGTTGTGGATCCTCTGCATCAATAATGCGGGATTGCAGACTCACGATTTCATCGGTGCCAATCTGCAGAACGTTGATCATCCATCGGCCGGGATTGTCGGTGAGCCCTTCGAACGCATAAACGATGTTGCCGTATCCGGCCAAGGCCCTGAAACCGTCACCCCATATGAGACCAGTTGATGCGATATGATCCGCAGAGTATGCATCCGTCACCATGAAGACCTGCAACTCGGTGCCTGAGGAAAACACGACGAATTCATCTTGAGCCAACCCCACCCCCGAATCCCCGTCTCCAAGCCAGGTCCTGTCGCGCGGAGAATACAGATCCATCAGACCATACTGACCATTCTTCCTGATGAGTGCCCAATCACCCGCCGCCCCGTGGACGGAATAGGAGTCGAACGTGCTGGGTCCTAGATCATGGAAAGCACCTTCGTCATCGACTCGATAGTGTGCTGCTTCGGGATCAGGTGGAGATGCATAGAAGAAAGCTCCACTGCCGGCCACCATATCCGGGGTCATGAATCTCGTTGTCCCGGCGGTCCCCGAGAAGACACTCAGGACACGGTCTGCAGACTCCAGGCTCACGATTCTCGAATCGGCTGCCTGGAATAGAAGAATATCTCCGATACGGATCAGACGATTCCCGAGCCCTGAGGCGTGCTGCGCCAGTGTGTACCGATCGCTGGCCGCTCGCCATTCGTATCCTATGACGGTTTTCTCGAAACCGATCATGTACCCACCCGGATGATGATCGATCAATGGCCCTGTGAGACTCAGACGGCGCTTGAGATGATCCTCCCCTGACATGAGATCAACCAACACGACATTCGATCCTCGAGCCTCCATTCCTCCACCGATGTCACGGCTCGTGCCATATCTCAACAATGCGCTACTGGCCCCCAACCGTAATGACCTGTACCCGTACTGGTTGTCGTAGTCCACTCCGGCACCTGTTCTGGACATATGATCCCAAGGCAAGACCGATGTATCCCAGACATGCAAAGTCCGCGAACCACTCACATAGAATTCACTCTTGGTAGTGATGATGTAGCCCAGCCTGTCGTCATCCCAGTCCAGCAGCATCGGTGTCCTCGTCAACGCATCAATATCGAGCAAGACCCATTCGAGAGGATCTGAGACGTCATAAAGGGTCCTGTCGACGATTCCACGTCCACCATCCACTCCGATCACGGACCCGGAAACGGCAAGATCGGCCTCTCCAAGTACAGACGGGACAGCATCGACCTGGAACTCGACTACCGTGATCGTCCCGGCGGTGTCGAGGAAGAAGAACAAGGATCCATCCTGATCCCAATCGATGATGACGTTCCCGAACTCACATCGTCCCAGGTCGGTCATGGACCCATTGGACTCGAGTTCATAGAAAACAGCAGCATGATGCTTGGCCAGCCCCATCACATTCCTGTCACCAAGCAGGACGATTTCGTCAAATGTGAAATCAGCCTGGACTCCGAGAGTGAACTCTGATGGTAGAGTCGAATAATCGAAATAGTCGACTCCCGGGCACACCGTCGGCACCAGAAGCAGGAATAGGTAGATCAGCGCTGAACCGGACGAACTGGAAAAGGTACAGACAGCAATGCGAACCATTCCCATATACTCCCATGTAGAAATACTCGGCAATTGATACTGCGACTAGGATATCATCTCACCATGGCGTGATTCAATTCTCGGACATGAGAAAATCGGAAACGCTAAGATTCCACTCCCATCAACTCGGATTGCGAGGATGTGTCGATCGTGCACTACGGGGCGGTGCTCCGGATCGTCGTGGAGGGAATGTTCGCCGACTGACCCGCTACCTCGCGGAACCGACCACCGACTCCGGGCCCGGCGGGAAGCCGGGCCCGACTTCGTCCAGGACCGTCCGCGCCACCAGGTCCACCGCGTACGGATTCCAGTGGTAGTTGTCCGGGAAGTTGAGCAACCGACCGTGGGCTTCGTAGTCCGTCCAGAAGGCGTCGGTCATGTCCACGAACGCCATGCCGAACTCTGCGCAGACCTGCTCCAGGATGTCGCTGCTGGGCAGGCGTGAAGGCTTCTCCCCCGTGTCGTACATGGCGTTGCGGTCGGCGTCGACCACGATCACGAAGTCGGCGTCGGGGTCGTCGGCGCGCAGTCCGCCGAGCACGTGGCGTGCGGCGCGCAGATAGAGTTCCGAATGATCCACCGCCGGCCCCTCGTTGCGGGCCTTCACCACCTGGCCGCCGCCGCCCAGGTCCAGGTTGGCGTTGTGGTACAGGTAGCGCACGATGGCGCTCTTCGACGCCAGCCGCCGCTTCGGGCTCACGCTCTGACGGCTCGGCCCCACCTCGCGGAACCCGTCGCCGTCCACCTCGAGCTGCTCGCTCAGGGGCACGAACCCCAGGTCGCGGATGCTGGCCTTCAGGGAACTGAAGCCGGCCAGGATGACGTAGGCCGACGGGGCGTAGGCGTCGCGGGCGTGGCGGACCACGCGGCGGCTCTGGGACAGGGGCATGCCCGAGGTGCCCAGGTTGTAGACCTCGGCGCGGCCATCGAGACGATGCTGGAGGCGGCCTGCCAGGTGATCCTCCACGTCGCTGTAGAGACCCTGCACGTAGGAGTTGCCCACCACGGCCACGCAGGGCACGTCGCGCTCGTCGGGGCCGCGGTATTCCCAGGCGCTGTTCCAGCCGTCGTCGTTGATGTGCCAGTGGAAGCGCGGATGCGAGTAGCGGCCGATGCCGTGCACGCCGTCGCGCACGCCGGTCTCGTGCTTCATGATCCCCGCCTCGACGTCCTGCTCGCCGTAGGGCATGACCGTGGCCGGCAGCAGGGTGCGGAACAGCACCTCCAGGGCCACCAGCAGCACCACGAGGAAGAGACCGAATCTGACGACGAACCTGACCATCACGCACCTAGAACTGGAAGTAGATGAATTCCTGCGAACCGAATCGACCGCACACCAGGATTCCCGCCGTCACGGCCGCGTACAGGGCCCAGCGCACGGCCACCGGATACTCTGGCACGTCGAGCCCGTGCTGCTTCGTCCGCTGCCCCCACTCCCAGGCCAGGGGCACCAGGGCGATGATCAGGGGCTCGGTGTAGCGGGCATAGTCGAGCCCCGCGTACGGCTCGGTGACCATGCGCCCGATGAACGCGAACGCGTGATCCAGCGACCGCGCCCGGAAGAAGATCCAGGCGAAGAGCGCCATGGCGAAGGTCATGCACATGGCCCCGAACTCGGCCGGGCCAGGCAGCCAGCGCCCCTCGGCCGGGGTATCGGTGTGGGCCTTGTGCCGGTCGCTCAGCATGAGCGGGATGTAGTAGAGGCCGTTGAGGGCGCCCCAGACGATGAACGTCCAGTTGGCGCCGTGCCAGAACCCGCTCACGGTGAACGTGACCACCAGATTCCAGATCCTGCGCTGACGCGAGCAGAAGCTGCCGCCCAGCGGGATGTACACGTAGTCCCGGAACCACGACGACAGGCTGATGTGCCAGCGCCGCCAGAACTCGCCGATGTCGCGGCTGAAGTACGGGTAGGCGAAGTTGCGCATCAGGGAAAACCCGAAGAGCCGCGCCGTGCCGATGGCGATGTCCGAATACCCCGAGAAGTCGCAGTAGATCTGAAGCGCGAAGAAGAACACCCCGAACGCCAGGGTCACGCCGTCCTGGCTCCCGACGTCGCCGAAGATGGCCTCCACGTGGGGCGCCATGGTGTCGGCCACCACCATCTTCTTGAAGAAGCCCCAGAGCATCTGGCGCAGGCCGTCGCGGGCGCGGTCCGGGTCGAAGACTCGGTCCACCTCGAACTGGGGCAGCAGCGCCTTGGCGCGCTCGATGGGGCCGGCCACGAGCTGGGGGAAGAAACTCACGAAGGCGAAGAAGGCCAGGGGGTCGTGGGTCACCCTGATCTGCTTCCTATACACGTCGATGGAGTAGCTCAGGGTCTGGAACGTGTAGAAGCTGATGCCCACCGGCAGCACGATGCGCAGGGCCGGCATGTTCGGATGCATCCCCACCGACGCCAGCAGATCCGCGAAACGAGTCCACGAAGAAGTTGAAGTACTTGAAGAAGCCCAGGAAGCCCAGGTTCACCAGCAGGCTCGCCGTCAGCAGCATCTTGCGGCGGCGTTCGTCGTCGCTCCTGCCCAGCCCGATGCCGATGCCGTAATCCACCGCCGAGCTCACGACGATCAGCAGCAGGAAGCGCCAGTCCCACCAGCCGTAGAACACGTAGCTGGCGACGATCAGCAGCAGATTCTGCACCCCACGCCGACGCGGGCCCACGAGCCAGTACAACGCGAAGACCACCGGGAGGAAGACGGCGAAGGCGATGGAGTTGAAGAGCATGGGGTCCGGTGGGGCGAGGGTGGTCGGTTACTGATGGTCCGGACGATTATATCAAATCTGCAGCACCACGAGATACCCCCAACATCCCGGGTGGCGGCAAGCTGCCAATCCCCACCATTCCACTCGCCCTAACCCCCACGTTTTCACGTTGCTCCCGCCCCCCGCCACTGGTTACATTCGCAACAGCGAACCCGTGGGAGGCGCGTCCTCCCGCCATCCATACGACCCGAATCATCACGAAGGAGTGATCGTCATGGTCAGCAAGATCGGACTCGTCGGCGGAGGCATGATCGGCGGCGTGCTGCTGTCGGAGATCGCCACGCGCGGGCTGGCGCGCGAGATCGGCCTGGTGGACATCAAGCCCCCCGCGCTCGCCGAGGGCAAGTGCCTGGACGTGGCCGAGGCCTCTCCCGTCTTCGGGACCGACTTCGACTACTCCGCCTCCAAGGACTTCAGCGCGCTGGAGGGCGCCGAGTACGTCATCAACACCGCGGGCGTGCCCCGCACGCGGCGTCCCGACGGCTCCATGCCCACCCGCGAGGAACTGCTGACGATCAACCTGAAGATCACCGACGACGTGGCCAAGGGCATCAAGACCTACTGCCCCAAGGCGACGATCATCTCCATCGCCAACCCGCTGGACGCCATCGTCTACCGGCTGCACCAGAAGCTGCGCTGCAGCAAGAAGCGGCTGATCGGCATGGCCGGCGTGCTGGACTCGGCGCGCTATCGCTACTTCGTGGCCAAGGAGGCCGGGGTGTCGGTGGAGAACGTCGAGGCCATAGTGCTCGGCGGCCACGGCGACACGATGGTGCCCATCCGCAGCGCCTGCCGTATCGCGGGCATGCCGGTGGAGCAGTTCGTCAGCGCCGCCAAGCTGAAGAAGATCGAGGCCCGCACGGCCAAGGCCGGCGGCGAGGTCGTGGGTCTGCTGGGCAGCGGCTCGGCCTTCGTGAGCCCCGCGGTCAGCGCCCTGGAGATGCTCGAGGCCATCGTCTTCGACAAGAAGAAGATCCTGCCCGTCTGCACGCTGCTCGAGGGCGAGTACGGCGTGAAGGGCCTGTTCGTGGGCGTGCCCGCGGTGCTGGGCAAGGACGGCGTGGAGCAGGTCATCAAGATGAAGCTGACGGCCGACGAGAAGAAGGCCTTCCGCAACTCGGTCAACGCCGTGAAGAAGACGGCCGCCGAGGTGGACAAGCTGACGGGGCGCAAGAAGAAGTAGCCCGCTCCCGACGGCGATCGACGAGAGGCCCTCCGCACCCGCGGGGGGCCTCTTCGCATCGGACCGGTTGCCGACGGCGGCGGCGGCGGGTACCATCGTCGGATGAACGCCGCCATCCCGGACCGCATCCTCCGCTCGTCCTTCGCTTCGGCCCTGCTCGTCGCCGTGCTGGTGTGTGCCGCCGCGTGGCCCCTGATCCCCTACACCGACAGCGACGCCGGCGCCTACCTGCAGATGGCCGGCGGCGAGGACCTGCCGCGCCCCTTCGCCAACCGCATCCTGGTGCCGAAACTGGTCGCCGCCCTCACCCACGCCACGGATTGCTCCCCCGACACCGCCTTCCGCGGCCTCGGCATGGCGTCGGTGCTGCTGTTCGCCTGGAGCCTGATTCGGCTGGCGCGACGGCGCAAAGCCCATCCCCTGCTGATGCCGCTGTTCCTGGCCGTCCCCTTCTCGATCTTCCTGTTCCGCGACTACTACCTGCCCGACCTGCCCCACGCCGCCCTCGTGGCGACGTTCCTGGCCGCCGTGGCGGACGGTCGCCGCCGGACCGCCCTCGCGGTGATGCTGGCGGCGGGACTCGTGAGGGAGAGCACGATTCTGCTGGGCATCGTGGCCGGCCTGCTCACCTGGCGGCGGGGTGAGCGCGGGTGGGGCGTCAGTATGGCTGTGAGCGCGGCCGCCGGGGCCTTCGCGGCCTGGCTGTGGAGCGGCGGCACCGCCACGGGCGACGTCCACGGCCTGGGACCCGGGGCCTACCTGATGCTGAAGGTCCCGTTCAACGTGGCGGGCAACCTGCTGGGCGTGGAGCTCTGGGCCGACACCCTCCCGCTGCCCGACCCGGTGTTGCGCTGGGACCTGCCCGACTGGGTGCCGGGAGGCCGCGTGACGTCGGTGGGGATCTGGCGCTGGAACCCCCTGCGACCCGTCTTCATGCTGGGGATGCTGCTGACGACCTTCGGGGTCATGCCTGCGGCGCTGCTGCACCGTCGACGACGGGGGCGCCCCCTGGTCGACGCCGCCGACCTCGCCCTGGGGATCGGCTTGGCCTACGGCCTGATCGCCCTGGCCCTGGCGCCGTGCGTGGGCTCGGCCGTGGGGCGGTTGCTCAGCTACGGCTGGCCGGCGCTGCTGGTCGCGGCCCCGCTGACCACTTACGGCGACCGGCACCCGCTCCGAGCCGACACGCGATGGCTGACGGCCCTCCACGTGGTCTGCGCCTGGCTCCCCGCCGCGGCCGGGCTCGTGCCGGTCACCACGGCGAGCATGGCCGTGCTGGCCGTCACGGCCCTGATCTGCCACGTCCTGGCCTACAGGCGGATCGGCGCGTCGGCATTGTCGTCGGCCTGACGATCTGTTAAAATAGGCGGAACCCGCCGACTCCAAATCGCCCGACCCCCACCTCACGACCAGAGCCCCGGCTCCCGCCGGCCCGTTCGGTTCCGGAGGAAGCATGCGCCGTTTCATCGTCCTCGCCCTGATCGCCCTGTCCCTGTGCGCCTCGATGGCCGTCGCCCGGCCCGCGCATCCCCCCTACGCCCTGGTGCGCGTCGACGTGACGCCCCCCGCCTACGACGGCTTCCTGCTGCGCAACCGGGACCTGGACATCGCCCACCACAAGCCCGGCAGCCATGCGGAGATCGTGGCCCGGCCCGTGGACCTGGAGTGGCTGGATTCCATCGGCGCCCGCTACGAGGTGCTGTCGCGGGACATGGAGGCGGAGTACGCCGAAATGCACGCCGACAAGGGCGTGGGCTACGGCCTCTTCCATACCTACAGCGAGATCGAGGAGTGGCTCGACCAGCTCACGGCGGCCTACCCCCAGGTGGTGAGTGCCAAGTGGAGCATCGGCCAGACCCACGAGGGCCGCGACCTGTGGTGCGTGCGCGTGTCCGACAACCCGGGCACGGACGAGACCGGCGAGCCCGAGGTGCTGTTCGACGGCATGCACCACGCCCGCGAGATCATGGCCTCGGAGATGCCCGTGATGCTCATCGAGCACCTGGCCTCCAACTACGGCGTGGACCCGGTCATCACCCACCTGCTGGACACCCGCGAGATCTACGTGGTGCCGGTGGTGAACCCCGACGGTTCGGTCTACAACGAGACCAACTACCCCAACGGCGGCGGCATGTGGCGCAAGAACCGCCGCAACAACGGCGACGGCACCTACGGCGTGGACCCCAACCGCAACTACCCCTACGAGTGGGTCGGATCGGGCAGCAGCACCGATCCCTCCAGCGACGTGTACCGCGGCCCCTCGGCCGGTTCCGAGCCCGAGGTCCAGGCCATGATGGCCCTGGTCAACGCCCACGAGTTCGTCACGTCCCAGAGCTTCCACACCTACAGCAACCTGACCCTCTACCCCTGGGGTCACACCCTGACCCAGTCCCCCGACCATGCCGTGTTCACCCACATGGCCGCCATCATGACCCGCGAGAACGGCTACGCGCCGGGCACCGCCCCCGAGCTGCTGTACGAGGTGAACGGCGGTTCCTTCGACTGGGTCTACGGTGCCCAGACCGAGCATGACAAGTGCTTCGCCTTCTCCAACGAGATCGGCGGCAGCAGCGACGGCTTCTGGCCCGACGAGTCGCGCCGCGACGAACTGTTCCAGGAGAACCTGTGGCCGTCGCTCTACCAGATCATGGCCGCGGGCGCCTACGTGGAGGCCCACTCCCCCGCCGTGGCCGGCGGCAACGGCGATCAGATCCTGGACGCAGGCGAGTCGGCCGGCCTGGCGTTCACCCTGGAGAACCTGGGCGTGGTCACCCCCGTGGCCTCGGCGACGGTGACCCTGAGCTGCGACGATCCCTACCTCCAGCTCGTGGACACGGAGAAGACCATCGCCGGCATCGCCGCCCTCGGCAGCCACGACTTCGCGGCCGACCCGTTCGCCGTGACCGTCGACCCCGCCCTGCCCGGCAGCCGCAGCATCAAGGTCACCGCCACCGTCGACGCCGACGGCGTGGTCACCGAGTACGCCCTGGCCTTCACCGCCGGCGGCACCCTCGCGGTGTTCTCCGACGACATGGAGACCGGCGTCGGCGACTGGGCCCTGACCGGCACCTGGGGGCTGACGGCCTCGTCGTCCCACTCGCCCTCGTACTCCCTGACCGACACCCCGTCGGGCAGCTACGTCAACGACTCGGTCACCTCGGCCACCGCCGGCCCCATCGCCCTGGGCGGCGGCGGCGAGCTGTCGTTCTGGCACAGCCACTCCATCGAGAGCGGCTGGGACTACGGCAACCTGAAGGTCTCCACCGACGGCTCCACCTGGTCCACCCTCGACTCCTTCACCGGCAGCCAGACCGCCTGGGTCGAGAAGACCTACGATCTCACGCCCTTCGCCGGCGGCGACGTCTGGGTGCAGTTCGAGATGGAGACCGACTACTCCATCACCTACGACGGCTGGTACATCGACGACGTGACGGTGACCGGCTCCGGCTCCGGCAACCAGCTCCCCGAGGCGCCGGCCCTGGTGTCGCCCGCCGCGGGCGAGACGGTGGGCGCGAGCCCCGCCCTGGTCGTGAGCGAAACGGTGGATCCCGAAGGCGACACCGTGACCTACGGTTTCCGCGTGTTCGCCGACGCCGCCATGACCCAGCTCGTGGCCTCGACGGCCGGCGAAGCCGCCTCCGGCGGCCAGGCCTCCTGGACCCCCGCCGCCCTGACCGACGGCGACTACTGGTGGCGCGCCTTCGGCGCCGACTCCGTGGAGTGGGGCCTGATGGGCGAGACCGGCACCTTCACCGTCTCCACCACCACCGGCGTGGACCTGCCCGCGGACTTCGGCCTGCGCGTGATCTCCGCCACGGGTTCCCGCGGCGCCGACCTCATGCTCCAGATGCCGGGCGCCGGCGACCTGCGCGTGGACGTGTACAACGCCCGCGGCCAGGTCGTGCGCACCCTCGCATCGGGCCACCGCGAGGCCGGCCCCCACATGCTGACCTGGGACGGCCGCGACGCCTCCGGACGCTCCGCCGCCAGCGGCATGTACTTCGTGCGGGCCCGCTCCGCCGACCGCACGGCCACCGGCCGGGTGCTGCTGGTCCGCTGATCCGACCGCTGCGCATGAAGAAGGGGCGGGCCCTGAGGCCCGCCCCTTTTCCATTCCGGCAACCGGGCGACTACTGCCGGATGGCCTCGATCTCGAGCTGGATGGTCACGTCGTTGCCCACGGCCAGCCCGCCCTTGTCGAGCACGCTGTTGTAGGTGATGCCGAAGTCCCGACGGTCGATCACGCCCTCGGCCGAGAAGCCGATGCGGTGGTTGCCCCAGGGATCGTCCACGGAACCGTTGAACTCCATCTCCAGCTCCACCGGCAGGGTGACGCCGTGCATGGTGAGGTCGCCCTTGAGGATCCAGTCGTCGCCGTCGGCGACCACGCCGGTCGACGCGAACGTGAGGGTCGGATAGGTCTCGACGTCGAAGAAGTCGGCGTTGCGCAGGTGGCCGTCGCGCTTCTCGTCGTCGGTGTCGATGGAGGCGGCCTGGATCACCGCGGTGGTCGACCAGGTCTCGGGCTTGCCCTCCTCGAACTCCACGGTGCCCTCGAACGCGTCGAAGTTGCCGCGCACCTTGCTCACCATCATGTGCTTCACCTTGAAGCCCACGCTGGAATGGGCGGCGTCGATGGCGTAGGTGGCCGCGCCCGCGACGGCGGACAGGGACATCAGCAGGGCCAGGGTCAGAATCATGGTCTTGCGCATGTCAGTCATCCTTCGTGTAGAGCTTGTGGACGCCGTCGCAGTAGGGCGCCTCACGGGTCATCTTGCACTGGCACACGGCCAGGCGTTTCGTCTCGGTCACCTCGAAGACCTGCGGGCGGAAGTCCGTCCCGGCGTGGGAGCCGTCGCAGAACGGCTGCTCCTTGGCGAGTCCGCAGGTGCAGTAGGCGTAGGTCCCCGGCTCGAGTTCGAGCACGCAGGGTTTCACGTCGGCGATTCTCGGCTTGTCCAAGGCGCCGCCTTTCGTCGGAGTTACTTGTTGCAACAAGCATCCACAGGAATAATGCCATTCCGCGGAACGGCAACCCCGTCCCTGCGTTTTTCGAGGCGCGAGTTGTCCGGGCCGTCGCCGCGGGGTAAGGTGATGCCACCGACCGGAGGAGCCATGTCGATCCGCGCCAAGACCTTCGCCACCATCCTGATCGCCGCCCTGCTGCCCCTCGGCCTGCTGGGCGTGCTGTTGCACCGGTCCGCCGGCGAGGGGCTGGTGACCCTGGACCGGGCCCGGGCCGAGGCCCTGGTGGACGTGATCGAGGAGCGGATCGAGCTGAGGGACCGGAACCTCCGTGAACGGCTGGCCTCGCTGCGGGACGAGGCTGCCGTCGACCAGGGGTTGGCCCTCGCCGTCGCGGGGCTCCGTGAGCGCGCAGCCTGGCCCGACGAGTTCCTGGGCTCCGCCCGCCGCCTCACGGGCCTGGACGTGCTGATGATGATCGGCGCCGACGACGGCCTGCTCGCCTCCGCCGGCGACCCGACGGCCCTGGAGGCCGTGGATCCCGGCCGCCTGCGCGATGCCTTGAGCCGCGTGGACGGCGGCCTGGGCCTGGCCCGCCACGGGGACGGACTGATGCTGGCCCGCCTCGACTCCCTGACCCTCGCGGGCGAGACGATCACCCTGCTGGGCGGAGCATCGGTGTCCGTCGACGACCTGGCCGACCTGTCGGGAGGCGGCATCACGGCGTCCCTCGTCTTCCACGGCGGCGCCCTGTGCCCCGACGACGCCATCGCCGAGCCCCTGGACCGCGCGGGCCGCGAACGCCTGTCCTCTCCCGGGTCCGTCCTGGACCGCCGCCGCTGGCTCATCCACCAGGTCCCCTATCCCCGGGTTCGCGACGACGCCGCTTCGGCCCGTCCCACCCCCATCCCCCTGGTGCCAGCCACCCTCGTGCTGAGCCAGTCCCTGTCGGGTCGCGACGGCCTGCTCCGCGACCTCGACCTGCGCGTGCTCCTGGCCGCCCTGGCCGCGGCACTGATCGCCCTGATCGCCTCGACGTTCCTCGCCGGGCGCCTCACCGCCCCCCTGCGCCGCCTCGCCGCCCGCGCCGAGGCCGTGGAGCTCGATACCCTCGACGCCGATTTCGGCGACGCCTCCACCGACGAGGTGGGTGTGCTGGCCTCCGCCCTCGGCACCATGCAGGACCGCCTGCGCAACAGCGTGGAGACCCTGCGCGAATCCGATCGCCGCGCCCTGCTGGGCGACCTCGCCCGCCAGGTGAACCACGATCTGCGCAACGGCTTCCTCCCCATCCGCAACGTCGTGCGGCACCTGGACCGCGTGGCCCGCGAAGAGCCGGACAAGCTCCCCCGCGTGTTCCTGGAGCGCGCCCGCACCCTCGAGATGAGCCTGGACTACCTGGAGAACCTGGCCACGAGCTGGAAGCGCAACGCTCCCGCCCGGTCACGGGCCGTGCTGCGGCTGGACCACGTCGCCGCGGAACTGTCGGACCACTACGGGGACCGTCTGGAGATGCGCTGTGCCGAAGGACTGGCCCTGAACGCCGACCCCACCGCCCTGCGCCGCATCCTGGAGAACCTGATCCGCAACGGTCTGGAGGCCGGCGGCGACGGCCCGGTGCGCCTGGACGCGGCCCGAGACGGCGGCCGGATCCGCATCGAGATCTCGGACGTGGGCCAGGGCATGACTCCCGACGAGCTGGCCCGCGCCTTCGACATGTTCCACACCACCAAGGCCGGCGGCACCGGCCTGGGCCTGCCCATCGTGCGCCGCCTGGTGGGCGACCTGGGCGGCGAGATCGACCTGCACAGCGCCCCCGGCGCCGGCACCACCGTCACCCTGCTGCTGGACGCCGCGGACGAGGAGGTCCCCGCGTGACCCGACTGCTCATCGTCGACGACAACCCCGCCCTGCGCGAACAGTACGCCTACGACCTGCACCGCATGGGCGGACACGAGATCCTCCAGGCCGCCGACGGCGCCGAGGGCCTGCGCATGCTGGAGGCCGAACCCGTGGACGTGGTGGTGCTGGACCTGGAGATGCCCGGCACCGACGGTTTCGGCGTGCTGCGCGCCATGAAGGAGCGCGAGATCGACGTGCCGGTGGTGGTCTACACCGGGACCGGCGACTTCGACCGCTGCATCCGTGCCGTGCGCCTGGGCGCCTACGGCTTCATCGACAAGGACGAGCCCGTGGAGCGCGTGGCCCAGGAGGTGGCCAATGCCCTGGAGCACGGCCGCCTGGCCGCCGAGGTGGCCGCCCTGCGCCGCCGCCTGGGCGACGCCTCGGGCATGATCGGGCACAGCGCCGCCATGGCGGACCTGAAGGAGGGCATCGCCCGCGTGGCGCCCATCCCGAGCCCGGTGCTGATCAACGGCGAGAGCGGGTCGGGCAAGGAGCTGGTGGCCCGTGAGCTGCACCGGCTCGGAGCGAACCCCAAGGGTCCGTTCGTCGCCCTCAACTGCGCGTCGCTGCCGGAGAACCTGGTGGAGAGCGAGCTCTTCGGTCACGAGCGGGGCGCCTTCACCGGCGCCGACCGTCTGCGCCGCGGCGCCTTCGAGACCGCCCGCGGCGGCACCCTCTTCCTGGACGAGATGGGCGAGCTGCCTGCCACGGTCCAGGCTAAGCTGCTGCGGGTGCTAGAGTCCGGCGAGTTCTCGCGGCTCGGCTCCACCGCCGTGCTCAAGGCCGACGTCCGCGTGCTGGCCGCCACCCACCGCGACCTGGACGCCGAGGTCCGCGACGGCCGCTTCCGCGAGGACCTGCTCTACCGCCTCAACGTGCACGTGCTGCGCGTGCCGCCCCTGCGCGAGCGGCCCGACGACATCGCGCCCCTGGCCGAACACTTCCTGCGCCTCACCTGCGAGCGCTTCCGCTGCCGCCACAAGCCCCTGTCCACCGCCGCCGCCGACCGCCTCCGCGCCCACGACTGGGCCCGCAACAACGTGCGCGAGCTGCGCAACACGGTGGAGCGCATGGTGCTCGCCGCCGACGGCGACGAGATCCTGGAGCGTGACGTGCCGACGGGCATCGGCAACGGCACCGCATCCTCTCCGGCCGCCGACGGTCCCTCCCTCCGGACGACCGGCGGCACCCTGCAGGAGCTGAGGGCGGAGGCCGAGCGCGCCATCGTCGTCGCCGCCCTCGAGCGCAACGGCTGGCACCTGACCAACACGGCCCGCGAGCTGGGCCTGGCCGACCACGCCAGCCTGAGCAAGGTCATGAAGCGCCATGGGCTGAAGCGCCCCTGATCCGGAGGAACCCGCCGTCATGACCCTGACCCTGCTGCTCGCCGCCCTGCTGCCCTCGGCCGTGATCATGCGCTGGTTCCACTCCCGCGACGCCGCACCCGAACCCCGTGGCGCCCTCTGGAAAACGTTCGGCTGGGGCGTGGCGTCCATCATCCCGGTGCTGGTCGTCGTGAGGACGTATGCCGGTGCCGTGGAGTCCATCACCGATCCCATGATGCTGGGCCTGGCCGAAGCCTTCCTCTGCGCCGCCATCCCCGAGGAGTTTTTCAAGTACGTGGTGCTGGCCGGCTTCGCGACGCGGCTGCGGGACTTCGACGAGCCCATGGACGGCATCGTCTACGGCGTGGCCGCCTCGCTGGGATTTGCCACCCTGGAGAACGTGCTCTACGTGGCCGAGGGCGGCCTGGTCGTGGCGTTGATCCGGGCCGTGACCGCGGTTCCCGGTCACGCCCTCTACGGTGCGGTGATGGGCGTGTACGTGGGGCGCGCCGTCTTCGAGCCCGCCCGGGCGAACAGACACATGACCCTCGCCCTGTTCTGGCCCATCGTGCTGCACGGCCTCTACGACTTCCCCCTGCTGGCCGCCGGCGCCGCCGACGAGGCCGGCATGCCCGAGCACGGCCCCGGGGCCTGGATGCTGCTCGTGCCCCTGGTGCTGATCCTCTCCTGGGTCTGGGTGAAGGCCCGCGTGGCCGGGTTGCGCGCAGCCCAGCTGGCCGACGGGGACACGATGGCGTCTCCCGTCCGCCCCGCCCGACCGGCCGGTCCGCCGTCTCCGCTGATGTCGAGGATCCGGATGATCGCCGGCGTCGTGCTGACCGGCGGCGGCGCTCTGATGGCCCTGCTGGTAGGCGTCGCCCTGCTGACCGGCGGCGTGGAGGAGCACGAGCGCGCCGAGGCCGCCCTCGGCACGGTCATGCTGGCCGGGCCGCCACTGGCCGTGGGCCTGTGGCTGGTGATCCGGGAGAGGAGACGGTCATGACGATCCGACGCCGCATCGGTCTCGCCGTCGTCCTCTTGGCGGCCACCGCCGTGATCTGGTTCCTGGCCCTGCCGCCCTCCCTGGACCGCGACTGGACGCCCGAGCACGCCCGCCACCCACGGGTGAACTTCGACGGCGACCAGGTCACCATCGACAACGTGCGCAACTTCCGCTTCTCCCCCGACGCCCGGCCCACCGGTTCCTGGGAAACCCGCACCTACGACCTGCGCCGAGTGGACTCCCTGTGGTACGGCCTGTCCGTGTTCAACCCCGACGGCTGGCGCGGCCCCGCCCACGGCCTGTTCAGCTTCGGGTTCGACGACGGCTCGTACCTGGCGGTGAGCGTGGAGGCCCGCAAGGAGCGCGGCGAGCCCTACGGCGTGTACCGCGGCCTGCTGCGCACCTTCGAGCTGATCTACGTGGTGGGCGACGAGCGGGACCTGCTGCTGGACCGCGCCACCGCCCGCCCCGACGACGTCTACCTGTTCCCGGTGGACGCCCCCGCCCACGGTATCCGCGACCTCCTGGTCGCCCTGCTCCGCGAAGGCGACCGCCTGGGCCGCGAACCCGACTGGTACAACACGCTGTGGGACAACTGCACGTCGCGCCTGCACGACCACGTGGAGGAGGTGGCGCCGGATCTGGTGCCGCCCACGTGGCGCGTGATATTGCCGGGATACACGGATGAACTGATGGCGGGGCTGGGATTGCTGGGCGGCGACGCCGACCTGGACGAGGCCCGCCGCATCTGGCGTATCAACGACCGGGCCCGCGCCGTGGGCGACACGCCCGATTTCTCGGCTGCGATCAGGGACACGTCCGGCGTGAAGGGTCAGGTGCCCTGACCCGATTCCCGCCTGTAGCCCAGGTCCGATCCGCGAAGAACCTGCCGCCGACGCCCGAACCGGCTCCCTCGATTCACCAGCGCCTCCAGCACGGCGGCCATGGCCGTCCTCACCGACTGCAGGACCGGTTCCGTCAGCCCGCGACGTTCGCTCACGTCGCCGGGGATCACGCCCACCAGCTCCACGTCGTCGGGAGCGTCGCCCGACAGTTCGAGGGACAACAGCGTCTCCCGCACCGAGGGATGAAGCGGCACCGCGCGGACTCCCGCAGCGGTGCGCAGCAGGTCGTCCTTGGAATGCACGCGGACCTCGCCGGCGGGACCGTCGGGACGCAGGGTCGTGACCAGGATCACGGTCTCCCGGCCGGCCAGGTAGGGGAACAGGTCGGGGTCCGCCCCGCCGAGGTCGCGGAGCAGCACTTCGGGCTGGAAGACGAACTCGGACCGCAGCCGCTCCACCACGAGCGACCCCAGCGCGTCGTCCCCCATGCGGACGTCTCCCAGGCCGAAGACCGCGATGCGCGCGGTGGGCACGACGATCGTCATGGGTCGTCCTCCTGCTTTGAGGGTCGGAACCGCCGGTGCGGCCCCGAGGGAAGCGTAGCGGATGGGGATCGGAGGTGAAAAGCTGTTTTCTTTGGGTAAGTGTGTCCCGGCCGACACGGCCGGCCGTGTTCACGGGGACACAGCGACGAGTTGGTCGACGGGCCTCTCAATAGTCAACTCGTTGTAAATAAGTCACATGAACTTCTCTCGGAAACTGGCCGCATCCTTGCGCATGGCCGATCGAGCCAACGATCCCGAGCACCACCGCGGAAGGAGACCGCCATGACCACCGAGACCAAGAAGCACAGCAAGCGCTCCCTGAAGTTCGCCGAAGCCGGCATCCTGTTCGTCCTGCTGCTGGGCGTGATCATCGCCGTCGGCGTGAAGATGGGCGGCGGGGACGAGCCCGTCGTCGTGACCCAGGCACCGGACACGCGGGCGATGGCCGACGCCGTCGTGGAGGCGGCGGAGATCGTCGTGGAGGAACCGGCCGTCGAGGAGATCGTGGAGCCCGAGCCCGCTCCCGAGCCCACCCTCGCCGAGCGCTACGACGCGTCCGTGTCCCCCACCGTCATCTACCAGGACGGCGAGTCGGCCTACTTCGACCGCTCGTACGACGAGGCCTCCGACCTCTTCGCCATCTACACCGAGCGCCGCCCGAACAACGCCTGGGGCCACTACATGCTCGGCCTGTCCCTGTGGAAGGCCGGCGCCGCCGAGGACGCCGAAATCGCCCTGGTCCGCTCCCTCGACCTGCGCCCCGACCACGTGAAGAGCCTGGTGAACCTGGCCCGCGTGCGCCTGGAGCTGGCCCGCGCCGACGAGGCCCTGCTGCCGGTGGAGACCGCCCTGGCCATCGATCCCGAGTACACCGACGGCTACCGCGTGCTGGGCCGCGTGCTCCACAACCTGGACCGTCGCGACGAGGCCGTGGACGCCTACCACGAGGCCCTCTTCCGCCGCGCCGACGACGCCTGGGCCCTGAACAACGTGGGCCTGATCCTGCTGGAGATGGACCGCCCCGCCGAGGCCCTGGCCCCTTTGGCCCGCGCCGCCGGTCTCGCCCCTGAGACGGCCGTGATCGCCAACAACCTGGGCATGGCCCTCGAGCGCGCCGGCCACGCCGCCCAGGCCGTCGAGGCCTACACCACGGCCGCCGACGCCGGCCACGCCAAGGCCGAGGTCAGCCTGGCCCGCCTGGAAGACTTCATCGCCGCCGGCGGCTCCGCCGGCGAGACCCTGGACCTGGCGGCCGTGGCCGCCTCCTTCGAGGCCCTGCCGCGCTACGCCGCGGAGTCGGCCGGCAACGATGGTGCCGTGGATCATGCGCCCGATTCCACGGCGAGCGCCGTCGCCGACTCCGCGGCCGTGGCCGAGGCTTCGGAGGTCGCCCTGGGGGGCGGGCTCTAGGAACGGTCGGGCTGGAATGAGAGGAGGCTCCCGGGGGCGGGAGCCTCCTTCGCTTGCGTGCGGGTCGGGGCTAGCGGAAGAGCGCCTTGAGGTCCCCCCAAGTCTCGGTCTCGCCCGCCAACGGACAGTCCTGATTGATCCAGGCGCTGCCGTCCCCGAAGCATCCCGGAGTCGGCTCGAACGGGATCAGGACCCCGGCGTCGGCACCCGAAGCATAGCCGGGCGTGCCGTCGAACGAGGCCGAGCCCGGGTAGGCGCCCACATGGAAACTGACGACGTCGGTCTGCGCCGTGACGAAGCCGGTCCAGGTGGCCAGGTGGATCTCCGGCGCAGCCGGGAGGGCCGCCGGGGCCACGCCGATCCCCACGCTGAACAGGCCGGCGGCCATGTCGGCCACGTTGAGGCCGGCAGTCACGACCCAGGTCGGCGCCACGGGCGCTCCCTGCATCACGACCGAGCACTCCCATCCCGAGATCCCCGACGGATCCGTGATGTTCAGGGCCAGCATGTAGGCCGTGACCTGCTCGAACGGCGCCGACGTATGATGGCTGGAAACGGCGCCGTCGAGATCGAAGTAGACGCCGATCCCGTTCGGGGTGGGTTCCCACTGGGCGGCGACCGGCGCGGCGATCACCGCAACGGCGATCTGAATCGTGATCCTGGTAATCATGGGTCTCTCCCTCCGTATTCGCGGGGCTCGCCAGGATGATACCACATGATCATTCGCTCCGTTTTTCTTTTGGCATCCCCTCCGCGATTGCTAAGTTTCGCCCATCGACCCGATCCACGTCACGACTTCCAGGAGGGCCGTCATGGCCGACCAGTCGTTCAACGCCTTCGCCATGGCCCAGCGGCAGTTCGACCGCGTGGCCGAGATGCTCGGACTCGACGAGGCCGCCCGCAGCCTGCTGCGCAATCCGGACCGCGAGTTCCACTTCAACATCCCCGTCCGCATGGACGACGGGTCGGTCCAGGTGTTCCGCGGCTTCCGCGTGCAGCACAACGACGCCCGCGGCCCCTGCAAGGGCGGCATCCGCTTCCACCCCCAGGAGACCGTCGACACCGTGCGGGCCCTGGCCACGTGGATGACCTGGAAGTGCGCCGTGGTGGACATCCCCCTGGGCGGCGGCAAGGGCGGCGTGATCTGCGATCCCCACCATCTGTCCATGCGCGAGCAGGAGGCCGTGTGCCGCAGCTGGGTCCGCCAGGTGGGCCGCGCCATCGGGCCGGTGCAGGACGTGCCCGCTCCCGACGTGATGACCAGCGGCCAGCACATGCTGTGGATGATGGACGAGTACGAGAAGATGCACGGCGGCCACTTCCCCGGCATGATCACCGGCAAGCCCCTGGGCCAGGGCGGCAGCGAGGGCCGCACCGAGGCCACGGGCTACGGCGTGGTCTACACCCTGCGCGAGGCCCTGAAGCGCAAGGGCGTCGATCCCGCCGCGACCTCCGCCGCGGTGCAGGGCTTCGGCAACGTGGCCCAGTTCGCCATCGAGCTCTACACGAGCATGGGCGGCACCGTCGTCTGCGTCTCGAGCTGGGACCAGGGCGACCAGTGCAGCTACACCTTCAAGCGCGACGGCGGCGTGGACCTGGAGCAGCTCCGGGCCATGACCGACCGCTTCGGCGGCATCGACAAGGCCAAGGCCGTCGAGGCCGGTTACGAGGTGCTGCCCGGCGACGACTGGATCACCCAGGATGTGGACATCCTCATGCCCTGCGCCCTGGAGAACCAGGTCAACGCCGACACCGTGAAGCGCATCTCCGACCGCGTGAAGTTCGTGGCCGAGGGCGCCAACGGCCCCACCACCCCCGAGGCCGACGAGGTGTTCGCGGAGAAGGGCGTCTTCGTGATCCCCGACTTCCTGTGCAACGCCGGCGGCGTGACCTGCTCCTACTTCGAGCAGGTGCAGTGCAACATGAACTACTTCTGGCCCAAGGACGAGGTGCTCGAGCGCCTCGACTCCATCATGACGCGGGCATTCCACGCGGTCACCGATCTCGCCGAGTCCCAGGGCGTCATCATGCGGGATGCGGCCTACATGATCGCGATCCAACGCGTCGCCGAGGCATGCCGCCTGAGGGGGCTCGTGTAGCACACGCGTAGGCCGAGATTGGTCAGGAAAAACAGAGCGCTCCGGGGTCGAACTTCTCCTAACGCCCCCGGAGCGCTCTGTTTTTCCTGACCAATCTCCCCCTCCACCCGTCCCACACGAGCCCTCTACGCGCCATGTCACGGTATGCGGAATCGCGGTCATGCAGCCCGTGAGCCGTTGGCGTGGGAGGGGTTTGAAGAGGCGGGTCCCACGGGGCGTTATGAGAAGTTCGACCCGTGGGACCCGCCTCTTCAAACCCCTCTCTCGGCATCGACCCATGGCGCCTTCATGACCACGATTCCGCATATTGAGATATGCGCGTAAACGGAACAACTGCGGGGGGCGTCTCTGTATACGAGCGAGGAGGGATATCATGGAACGGGATGCAGGACGACATGATGACATGGTGCTCGCGAGAGCGGCGCGGGCCGGACGCGACGGCGCCTGGCGCGAGATCTACGACGGGACCTGCCAGCCCCTCTTCAACTTCCTCTGCTACCAGACGGGTGATCGGGACCGCGCGCGCGACCTCCTGCAGGAGACGTACGTGGCGGCCATGGACCGGCTCGGCGACTACCGGGGCGACGGGAGCCTGCTCTCGTGGCTGCGGACCATCGCCCTCCGGCGGTGCCTGGACTGGCGGCGGCGCGCTGCGACGCGCCTGAGGAAGCTGGCGGAGCTGGCCCGCGAGATGCCCCCACCCCTCGCCCGATCCCCGGAGGCGGACACCCGCGTGCTCGGCGACTCCTTCGAGGCGGCCCTCGCCAGGCTGTCCTCGAAGCAGCGCGCGGCCCTCCTCCTCCGGGAACTCGAAGACCTCACGTTCCGCGACGTCGCGGCGGCCCTGGGCTGCAGCGAGGCCACGGCGCGTGTCCATCACCACCGGGCGTGCCGCAACATGCGGCGGCTGCTCGGGGAGGGCGCAGAGCTCGTCCCCGACGGCACCACTGGAGGTGTCTGAGATGAAGAACCAGTTCGATCCCCACCGCTTCACCCTCGACGACCGCGAGCGCGAGCAGCTCTGGCGCGAGATCCGTACGCAGAGTGTGGCGCCGCCCGTTCCGCGGAGTTCGTTCGGGCCGGCCCTGGCGGCGACGGCCGTGATCGCGACCGTCGCAGTGATCGGCTCTCTCGCGATCTGGCCCGGCGATCCCGACAAAATCTACTGCGGGGCCATCCACAACGAGCCCGTCGAAACGGCATCCGAACCCGTCCTGCTGAACAGGGCCACCGGCCGCCCCGTCCCCGAGATCCGGCTCACCCCCGTGATCATCGAGGAGGAGGAGCCCCCCGCCGTGGTGCGCGGCGAGATCCGCGACGCCCTGACCGGCGAGGTCCTGGGCCACACCGCCCTGTCCATCGCCGACGGCACCCGCAGCGTGGCCGCCGACAGCGCCGGCCGGTTCCGCTTCCGCGACGTCCCGCCGGGCGAGCCCCTCGCCTTCCGGCTGAGCCGCCTCGGCTATGCTCCCGCCGAGACGACCCTCACCGCCGCGCCCGGCGAGACGCTCGTGGTGGCGCTGGAGATGGAGCCCATGATGGTCGCCTCCCTCGACGCGATCGAGGTGCAGGGGGCGAAGTACATGGTCGAGGTCAAGTCGACCGTCCAGGCCCAGTCCCTCGGCGGTGACAGGATGCAGAAGTACGCCATCGATTCCGTTGAGGAAGCGCTCCGCATGGACGCCGGCGCCGGATCCGTGCGTCGCGACGGGCAGCTCTACGTTCGCGGAGGGCGCTCAGACCTCGTATCGATGCGAGTCGATGGGGTCGCATCACCCGCCCCGGTTCCGGAGTCCGTACCCCGTGACGCGGAAATCGCGGACACCCTGATGGACACCAACCGGATGGTCATGTTCAACGACATGGCCATGTCCAACGCCCCCGGCTCCATCACCGGCGGCACCACCCCCCCCAACGGCGAGCCCTACGAGCTCATGTACTTCGACCACGCCGGCGTGAACCCCTTCGTGGCCACCGACGAGGACGCCCTGAGCACCTTCGCCGTGGACGTGGACGACGCCTCCTGGACCCTGGCCCGCAGCTACATCGAACGCGGCCACCTGCCGCCCCCCGACGCGGTGCGGGTGGAGGAGTTCGTGAACGTGTACGACGGCGGCTGGCCCGAGCACCGCAAGGGCGACCTGCGCATCCACGCCGACGGCGCTCCCTCGCGCTTCGGCGAGGGCTACCACCTCCTCCGCGTGGGCCTTCGCGCCCGCACCGTGGATGCGGTGGACCGCAAGCCCGCCCTGCTGGTGTTCGTGGTGGACGTGTCGGGTTCCATGGCCGGCGGCAACCGGCTCCATCTGGTGAAGGAGGCCCTGCTGTCCCTGGTGGACGAACTCCACGCCGACGACCGCGTCGGACTGGTGATCTACGGCAGCAGCGGCCGGGTCGTGCTGGAGCCCACGGGCCTGCGCGAGGGCGGCGCCCTGCGCGAGGCCATCGCTTCGCTGCGCACCGGCGGCAGCACCAATGCCCACGAGGGTCTGGAGCTGGCCTACGACATGGCCCGCCGCCACTACGACGCCGGCCGCATCCACCGCCTGGTGCTCTGCTCCGACGGCGTGGCCAACACCGGCGAGACCGTCGCGGAGCGGATCCTCGAGGACGTGCGCGACGCGACGGACAGGGGGATCCACCTCACGACCGTCGGCTTCGGCATGGGCAACTACAACGACGTGCTCATGGAGAAGCTCGCCGACACGGGCGACGGCACCTACCACTACGTGGACGACCTGGACCAGGCCCGCCGCGTGTTCCGGCAGAACCTCACCGGCCTGCTGCAGACCGTGGCCCGCGACGCCAAGATCCAGGTGGAGTTCGATCCCGAGCGCGTGCTGCGCTGGCGCCTGCTGGGCTATGAGAACCGCGACGTGGCCGACCGCGACTTCCGCAACGACGACGTGGACGCCGGCGAGGTCGGCTCCGGCCATGTGGTCACCGCCCTCTACGAGGTGAAGCTGGCCCCCGCCGTGGTGGAGAACATGGACCGCAGCACCGCCTGGGGCGCCGGCACGCGGCTGGGCACCGTGCGGGCCCGCTGGGAGGTCCCCGCCCACGAGACCGCCCGGGCCGGCGAGGTGGAGGAGATCTCCCTGGACGTGACCGTCGCCGACCTGGCGCGCAGCTTCGGCATCGCTCCGGCCGCACTGCGGGTCCAGGCCGTGGCGGCGGAGTTCGCGGAGATCCTGCGCAAGAGCTACTGGGCGAAGGAGAGCACCCTGGCCGACCTCGTGCCCGTGGCCGACGCCGCGGCGGCCGACTGCCGCGACGAGGCGTCCCGCGAGCTGGCCGGTCTGGTCAGGAAGGCCGCCGCCCTCGCGGACGACGTCGTAAAGGAGGGCCGGACCCGCTGATCCCGGCGGCGGATCCGGTGCGACGGCCGGCGGTTCGGCGACCGCCGGCCGTCGGCGTCTACTGGAGGACCGGGACCGGTCCGGGTGCCGTGTGCACCCGGTCGCGGCCCGCGTTCTTGGCCTCGTAGAGGGCCTTGTCGGCCCGGCGGAGCAGGCCGTCCAGGTCCTCGCCGTCGGCGTGAAGCGCGATGCCGACGCTCATCGTCACGGAGAAGACGCCGGTCGCAGCCTCGAACTCCATGTCTTTGAGGTTCGTCCTGAGACGCTCGGCGAGGCCGCGGGCCTCCTCCTCGTCCCGCACGACGGCGAAGTAGGCGAACTCTTCGCCACCGTAGCGGACGGGCATGTCGGTTTCCCGTGCTCCGCTGATGAGCAGCCCGGCGAGGCCTTGCAGGACCTCGTCGCCCACCTGGTGGCCGAAGGTGTCGTTCACCTTCTTGAAGTGGTCGATGTCGAGCATCAGCAGCGCCACGTTGGACACGGCACCCCGCGAGTTGGTGACCAGGAGCCTGCTCACGACGTCGTCCATGTAGCGCCGCGTGTAGAGGCCGGTCAGGGGGTCGCGGATCGACCGCTCGAAGATCCGGTCGCGCTCGTTCTCGAGACGCCTGCGGATCATCTCGCGCTCCAGGGACACGGCCAGCGGCATGCTGATCCGAGCCAGGGATTCCGCGAGTTCGGGGGTCAGGTCCACCTTCTCCCGGGTATGGACCAGGGCGACCCCCCCGACCGTTCCGTCGACCACGGAGAATAGGGGCATCACGAGCCCCTTGTGTCCGCAGCGGTTGCAGAGCCCGGCGCCGGTGGCCTGCTCCGTCGTCAACACGCTCACGCCGGCTCCGAACTCCTCTTCGAACCGGGCCAGGGTCATGCCGAACATCATGCTGCAGCGCGTGCCCGGGCTGACCTCGCCGTGGTACAGGTTCTCCGCCGTCAGCTCCATGAGGGAATCGTCGTCCCAGGGCACCAGGAACGACACGGACTCGAGGGGCAGCACCAGCGCCAGGCCCTTGGCCAGCTGGGCCGCCGAGGCGCTGAAGTGGCGCTCGCGGGTGAGGGAATCCATGGTCTCGCGCATCACGCGGTTGTACACCTGCATGATCTCGAAGCCGCTCTGGCCGGCCTGGAGCATGAACAGGCCGCAGTCGAGGGTCTTGAGGCGATTGAAGACGGCCGCCGTGAACTCCTCGGGGATGACCCGGCCGTGCTGTGGCGCGATGCGCTTCACGGGATGGCGTTCCAGCTCGAGGATCCCGTTCATCAGGATGTCGCGGCTGGGCATGTAGTGCTCATGGAAGGCCTCGATGCCGTCCAGGTCCGAGATGTCCTCCATGTACAGCCCCGGCTCCGACGTGAACCCGCCGCACAGATCGCTGGAGAGCAGGGTGCCACTGTCCTCGTCGAAGGTGCAGAAGGCTCCGGCGAAATGCAGGTAGGGGGTCGGGATGAACGAGAGACGCCGACCGCCCAACTCGAGGCGCCAGTCGTGCTCCTCCACGTTCCAGAACTCCATGTCCAGGCCCATGTGCTTGAGCAGGGCCGCGGCGCGCCAGTGGGTGACCAGGCGCACGTCGGACCGGCCGGACGCCTTCTCGAAGGCGGGCAGCGCGGCCGTGATGTCCGGATCCTGGTGGTGGCACACCACCCATTTCACCGACGACAGCGGAACGATCTGCTCGATCTTGCGGTGCGTGGTCTCCCAGCCGAGCATGGAGCCCGGGTCGAAGAGCACGGACTCGTCGCCCGCCTCGAGCAGGTAGGTGTGGCACTGGAAATGATCTTCTTCGAAATGGCAGCCGACCCACCAGAGGCGGTCGGCGATCTCGACGGCGTCGCGGAGATCGACGCTCCCGTCGGACCGATATCCGGTCGTCGACATGTTCCCTCACGTATCTCCGATGTTTCCCTGTCGTCAGGAATCGGCAGGTCGCGGGGGTTCCTTAGTCCGGATGCACGATGTGGGCGAGGGCCTCGCAGGCCTCCCCGTCCATGATCACGTCCAGCAGACCGCCGTCGGTGACGGCCGGCACGTGGATCACGCGCACCACGTCGGCCAGGCCGGCGCGGTCGGGCAGGATGTCGGCCAGGGCGTTGGGCGCCCCGCGCAGGAAGGCCTCGTTGAACACGTTGCCCTCCTCGTCGGGATAGAGGGGCAGGCAGGCGATGTCGGCCTCCACCAGGTCCTGGAAGAAGTGGGTGCCGAAGGACACGTCCGGCACGTAGCTGCCGCGTTGCCGGGCGATCTCCACCAGCATGCGGGCGTGGTTGATGTCTGCGTAGTCCACGCGCACGCCCAGCTTGATGTCGCCGCGGCTGCCCCAGCGGCCCGGCCCCATCAGGATGAACGAGCGGTGCGGCAGCACCCGGTTCAGCTCGCCGACGGTGCGGCCCACGGCCACCAGGTCGTCGTACTCGGCCACGGCGTCGTAGGCGTCGAAGGGGATGTACACGACGTATTCGAGGCCCCGGGCCTGTGTGGTGCTCACGTAGCGGTTCGCCGTGAAGACCTTGTCGTCGTCGGGCACGTTGGCGGGAACCTCCACCCGGAGCTGCTCGCCGCCGCGGCTCTGGGGACGGCACTGGAGGATGTGCAGGGCCTCGCCGTCGTGGGCGAACTCCACGTCCACGGGCACGCCCCAGACCTCGCCCAGCACGTCCAGGATCTCCTTCATCTGCCTGGCGAAGGGCGTGCGCTCGAGCAGGCCGTCGAAGGTGATCACCAGGTCGCGGGGATCGACGTTCATCAGGGCGCCCATCACGGGCATGAGCTGGCCGTCGCGCAGGATGGAGAACACGTGCTGGTTGGCGGGGAAGCGGTTGCCCACCTCCCGCATGATGGTCTCGACCGGGAGGGTGTCGAATTTGTTCTCCTGCAGGTCGATGACGTCCATGCTCGACTGGCTGTAACGCAGGATCTCGTCGGGATGCACGGTGGTGCGCAGGCTGGGCTGGCCGGGGCTGAAGAGCTTGGGGTAGTCGTCGCCCACTCGGTCCACGGCGCGGGTGCCCAGGCCCGCCACCAGGCGCACCATGCCGTCGTCGCGGTTCAGGCGGGGCGACCAGGGGAACTCGTTGGCCCCGAAGGCCACGCCGGCGTAGGCGGGCATCCAGTAGCGGCCGAAGCGGCGACCCACCACCGGCTGGATGATGCAGGCCATCTCCTCGCGGAAGTCCAGCAGGCCCCGCTCCTTGCGGTACTGCACGGCGTCGGGGTTGAAGATGCTCGCGTAGACCTGGGTGATGGCCTGCAGGAGCTCCGCCATGCGCTCCTCGTGGCTGCCCTGGTTGGCCACGAAGAGGCTCACGTACTTGCCGCAGAACGCGGCGCCGAGGCGGTCTTCCAGCAGGCTGCTGGAGCGCACCACCAGGGGCACCTCGCCGAGGGTGCGCAGCAGCGTGGACAGGCGATCCACCACGTACCCCGGGAACCGTCCGGTGCGGTACAGGCGACGCAGGATGCGGTACTCGCGGCGCAGGTCGTCGGACTCGCTGTACTTGACGTTGGCCACGTCGGCCAGGCCGTTGGCCTTCAGGAAGTCCAGGATGACGTCGGAGCGGATGTAGTAGGTCAGGGGGGTGCGGAAGTCGCCGACGGGGCGGCCTTCCTTCTTGGCCTTGTCCAGGGCGTCGTGGGCCAGGATGAAGCCGGCGGCCTTGCCGCCCAGCTTGCCCAGGCCGCGCTCCGGGCCGATCACGCGGGAGATGATCTCCGAGAAGTCGCGGATCGTCAGGACGCTCTTGGCGATGGACAGGAACTCGAGCTGGTCGGAGAGCAGGCGGCGGATCAGGGCCACGCGGGTGCCCATGGCGTCGGGCAGCGACAGGCTGGAGCCGCCGATGGGCATCTTGGAGAACTCGAGGGTCTCGTGGCGGATCTCCTCCCAGGAGGAGAAGGGGTCGTCGGCCATCTCGGCCAGGCGCAGGGCCAGGTCCTTCTTGATGGCCATGATGATCAGGTCGTTGATCCGCGTGTCGGACCAGAGGTCGGCGGCGAGGTCGCGGACCAGGGCCCGCAGCGTCTCGATCTGGTCGGGGCCGAGGGAGGGTTCCGGACGGTTCGGGTTGGACCAGTGCAGGAACTCCATGCCGCCGCCCACGTCGGCCACGGCGCGCTCCAGGTCCTCGATGCTCAGCAGGCGCTCCTCCAGGAGCGCCAGCAGGAAGTGGCGGATGATCTTCTCGTAGAGGACCGGCTCCTCGGCCCTGTAGAACTCGAGCTGCTCGCGCCAGTCGGGATCGTGGCCGAGATCGGGGGTGCGGTCCGTCATGCGTCGCGCCTCCCGGCGATCACGAGTCCTTGGCCGTCTTCCTGGCGGCCGTCTTCTTGGCGGCCTTCTTCTTCGCCGGAGCCTTCTTGGCGGCGGTCTTCTTCGCGGGTGCCTTCTTGGCGGTCGTCTTCTTCGCCGTCGTCTTCTTGGCGGGCGCCTTCTTCACGGCCTTCCTGGTGGTCGTCTTCTTCGCCGTCGTCTTCTTGGCGGCGACCTTCTTCGCGGGCGCCTTCTTGGCGGTCTTCTTGGTGGCGGCCTTCTTGGTCGTCGTCTTCTTGGCGGCCTTCTTCCTGGTCGTCTTCTTTTCGGCGGCCGGCTCCTTCGCGGCCTCCTTGGGCGCGGGCTCGGCCGGCTTGTCGGTCTTCTTCTCCGCATCCTTCGCCGGAGCCTCGGACGCGGCCTTGTCGACGGCCTCGGGCTTGGTCGGCTGCTCGGTGCGGTCGTCGCCCCGACCGCGACGTCGACGACGACGCGACGGCTTGCGGCCGCCGGACGGCACCGGGGCGGGCTCGCCGCCCAGACCCGTCACCACGAACGAGCCGCCGGCCCGTTCGTCGCGCTCGATGGTCAACAGACCGTAGGACATGGCCTCCTCCAGCAGGTCGCTGAACGAGGAGAAGCCCCAGCTGCGCTCGTTGAAGTCGGGCTTCTTGCGCTTCATGGTGTCCTTGACCAGGGACGAGTGGAGCACGCCGCGCTGATCGCCCAGCAGCCCCTCGATGGTCTCCACCACCAGGTTGTAGAGCTTCTTCTTGTCCGAGGGTACGCCGTCCATCTTGACGGTCTCCACGCTCACCGGGCCGCGCACGAGATCGTCGTAGAAGATGAATTCGTCGCAGTTGGCGATGAGCAGCTCGCTGGTCGACCCCTTCATGCCGATGCCGATGACGGCCTTGTTGTTCTCGCGCAGCTTGGAGACCAGGGGCGAGAAGTCGGAATCGCCGGAGACGATCACGAAGGCGTCGATGTGGTCCTTGCTGTAGCACAGGTCCATGGCGTCCACGACCATGCGGATGTCGGCGCTGTTCTTGCCGCTCATGCGGGTGCTGGGCACCTCGATGAGCTCGATGGCCGCGCCGTGCAGGTCGCCCATGTAGTCCTTGTAGTAGCTCCAGTCGGCGTACGCCTTCTTGACGACGATCTTGCCCTTCTCCAGCAGGCGTCCGAGCACCACGCGGATGTCGAAGCGCTGGCGGGCGTCGCGGGCCCCGATGGCCACGTTGTCGAAGTCCAGGAAGAGGGCGAGGTTGGGTTCGCGCTGGCTCATGATGCCTCCGGTTGCTGTTGCGGTTCGCCCGGAACATAGCTCCGCCGGCGCCACGACCGCCATAGAAACTTGGGGGAGCGTCGGAGCGGTGCTACCATGTCCCGTCGAACCCGAACCCGGAGAGCGACCATGTCCGACATCCTCACCGCCGAAGAGCTCGCCCGCCTGGTGGAGCGCGTGTTCCGCCCCGGCCCCCACGACGCCTGCCTCGCCGTCATGGTGGACCTGCCCGACGAACGCCTGCCCGACAACGACGAATGGCGCGCCCGACGCGAACTGGCCGCCGGCTGGGCCCAGGCCCTCGCCGACGCCGCCCCGGACATGGGCCTGCAGCGCGTGACCCTGGCCTGGTACCCCAACGCCGGCGGCAACAACGCCGACCTGCCGGCCCTGTGCGTGCCCGCGACCCCCGGCGTGCGCCTGGACCACGTGGACGAGCTGGAGGGCCGCGACGCCGTGCCCTTCGCCTCGCTCTTCGCCGAGCACAGCATGATCATGGCCCCCACGGAGCTTTCCGCCACGGCTCCCCTGAAGGTGGCCGCCCGGGAGTTCCCCATGCGCGCCGCCACCATGCCGGGCTTCCTGGCGTCGATGGTGCCCGCCCTGCGCATCGACTACGGCGAGGTGAACCGCCGCGTGGACCTGCTGCGCGACCTGGTGGACGAGGCCACGGGCGCCGACGCCGTCTTCGAGGCCCTGGGCGCCGAGCACCGTCTGCACCTGGACCTGCGCCACCGCACGGGCCACGCCTCCGGCGGCCTGTTCCCCGCGAACGGCGTGGCCGGCAACCTGCCGTCGGGCGAGACCTACATCGTGCCCTACGAGGGCGAGATCGACGACGACCCCAGCCGCAGCGCCGGCGTGATGCCCGTGGAGCTGGACGGCGAGGTCGTGCTGTACCGCATCGAGGGCAACCGGGCCGTGGAGGTGCTCACCGACGGACCCGTGTCGACGAAGGAGGCCGCCCGCATCGTGGACGAGCCCGCCTACGCCAACCTGTCGGAACTGGGCCTGGGCGTGCTCGGCGACTTCGGGCTGAAGCCCACGGGCTCCATCCTGCTGGACGAGAAGCTGGGCCTGCACATCGCCTTCGGCCGCAGCGACCACTTCGGCGGTACGGTGGGGCCGTCGGATTTCTCGTCCCCCGACGCGGTGGTGCATATCGACCGCGTGTACATCCCCGAGGTGCAGCCCGGGGTCGTGGTGCGCTCGCTGACCCTGGCCATGGCCGACGGTCCCCGCGAGGTCATGCGCGACGGCGCCTGGACCGGCGTCTTCTAGGGTCGGAACACGCCGTGGACTACGTCGGCAAGATCTTCCGTCCGCCCAGCGAGGCCGAGAGCCTGCTGCTCCAGGTGACGGTGGGGTGCAGCTGGAACCGCTGCACCTACTGCATGATGTACCGCGACGGCGACCAGGCCTTCCGCACCAAGCCCTGGCAGACGGTGGCAGCCGACATCGACGAGGCCGCCGCCCTCCCCTTCCCCGTCCGCCGCGTGTTCCTGTGCGACGGCGACGCCCTGATCCTGTCCACCGAACGCCTGGTGCGCATCCTCGAGGCGATCCGGGACCGGCTGCCGTCGGTGCGACGCGTGGGGATCTACGGCGACGCCCGTTCCGTCCTGCGGAAGTCGCCCGAAGAGCTGCAGACGATCCGGGAGCTGGGCCTGGGCATCGTCTACCACGGCGTCGAGAGCGGCGACGACGAGACCCTGCGCCGCATCGACAAGGGCTCCACGGCCGACGACGCCGCACAGGCCGCCGCCCTGCTCCGCGACGCCGGCATCCGCCACTCCGTGATCGTGATGCTGGGCATCGGCGGCACGGAGCGGTCCCGTGAACACGCCGAGGCCACCGCCGACCTCCTGTCCCGCATGGACCCGCCCTACGTGGGCGCCCTGACCACCACCGTGGTGCCCGGCTCTCCCCTGGCCGACGAGGCGACGGCGGGCCGCTTCGACCTGCCCGACCCCTGGGGCATGCTCGCCGAACTGGAGACCCTGGTGGACCGCAGCCGCCTGTCCCGCTGCACCTTCAACGCCAACCACGCCAGCAACTACCTGCCCCTGCGCCTGAACCTGCCGGCCGACCGGGAGCGGGGTCTGGGCATGCTGCGCGAGGCCCTGCGCCTGCGCGATCCCTCGCTGCTGGTGCCGGAATCCTGGCGGGGGCTCTGATCGCCCCTGCCGCGTCTTGACACGCCGCGGCGGCGGGGCAATGATGGGACCGAACCGGCCCGCCCGGGCCGCGAGGCGTCCCCGACCACGGAAGTCCGCATCTCATGACCGACGGCGATCGCACCATCCACGTCCTGCTGGTCGACGACGAGCAGGATCTCGTCGACCTCCTGGCCCAGCGCCTGCGCAAGCGGGAGATGGACGTCCTGACGGCCAACAGCGGCGCCGAGGCCCTCGCCGTCTGCGAGCATCGCCGCTTCGACGTGGCGGTGGTGGACCTTAAGATGCCCGGCATGGACGGCGTGGAGGTCATGCAGAAGCTCAAGGCCGTGCAGCCCTTCCTGCAGACCGTCATGTTCACCGGCCACGGCACCACCGAGTCGGCCCTGGAAGCGGGCAAGCTCAACGCCTACCGCTACGTCATGAAGCCCTGCCCCTTCGACGACCTCGTCGGGATCATCCGCGAGGCCCACCGCTTCCGCCTCGCGGAGCTGCGTCGACGCTTCCAGGAGGAGATGCGCACGGCCATGAGCCAGTCCTCCACCGCCGCCGACATCCTGGCGGCGGGCGAGCGCCTGCGGCAGAAGTATGAGCAGGACTGACCTGGTCCCGCCCCGCGTGTCCCGTGTCGCGCTCCTCGGCGGCGGCGATCAGGCCGCCGAACTCCTGGGCACCATCCGCACCCTCTGCCCCACCGGGGAACGCCTCCGCGTGATCGCGGTGTGCGACGCCGACCCCCGCTCCCCGGCCCTGAGCCTGGCCCGGGAAGCCGGCGTACCCCACGTGGGCCGCCTTGCCGCCGAAGTGCTGGGCCACGACGACGTGGACGTGGTGGTGGACCTGCGCGACGTGGCCGAGCCCGGCCTGGGCGTGGCCGACATGCTGCCCCGCGGCGTGCAGGTGCTCGGCAGCCAGGGCGTGGACCTGCTGCTCAACATGCTAGAGCTGACCCGCGACAGCGAACGCGCCCACGCCGACGACCGGGCCGAACTGGACGACACCCGCGCCCGCCTCGACCAGTTCATGGAGTTCGCCCCCATCTCCATCTACATGAAGGACACCGACCTGGCCTACCGGGTCATGAACCGCACCGCCCTGGACCTGCTGGGGCTGGAGCGCGACGAGGTGCTGGGCAAGAGCGACTTCGACATCTTCCCCGCCGCGGTGGCCCGGCGCATCCGCGCCCGCGAACGTCAGGTGCTCGAGGACCTGCAGCCCGCCACCTTCAACGGCGTGCTGCCCCTGCCCAACGGCGAGCGCATGTACTTCTCGGCCACCTTCTTCCCCGTGGTGCGCCAGAAGAAGCCCATCGGCCTGTTCGGCCTGATCGAGGACATCACCGAGCTGCACGACAGCGAGCGGCTGCTCCTGGACCAGCGGGTGGAGCTGGTGGAGACCCGCGAGGAGCTGAAGGGGATCCTGGAGAACAGCCTCGACATCATCTTCATCACCCGACCCGACGGGCGGCTGCAGTCGTGGAACAACAGCGCCGAGGAGGTCTTCGGAGCCGACCGCGACGAGGCCGTGGGCACCCGCGTCCACGAATACGCCGTGGAGGGCGACACGCTGACGGGCCTGGTGGCGCAGGCCGTGTCGGAAGGCCATGCGGCGTCCTACGACCTCAAGCTGTACCGTCGCGGGGGCGGCGAGATCGTGACCAACGTCTCGCTGACCCGGGTCAACGACCCCATGGGCCGCCCCACGGAGCTGGTGGGCATCGCGCGCAACATCACCGAGCGGCTGCAGCTCCAGGAGGACCTGATCCAGACGGAGCGGCTGGCCGCCATCGGCAAGATGGCCGCGGGCGTGGCCCACGAGATCAACAACCCGCTGACGATCATCGAGGCCATCGCCGGCGTCCTGGAGGATCTGCTGTCGGAAAAGAAGGGCGCCCTGGACGAGGAGACCTGGCAGGAGCTCTCCGAGGGCATCGCCAAGCTCTACGTGCAGACGAGCCGTTGCACCTCCATCACCCACAACCTGCTGGGGTTCGCGCGGCGGTCGGCCAGCACGCGGCGGCTGGTGTCGGTGGCCGACGTCCTGGACCAGTCCCTGGACCTGCTGAGGCCCGAGGCCAACAGGCTGAGCCTGCGCGTGGAGCGGCGCTATGCCCGCGCGGTGCCGGAGATCGTGACCGACCCGCAGCTCCTCGAGCAGATCTTCGTGAACCTGCTGAAGAACGCCATGGACGCCATCGAGGAGCGGCGCCCGGGACGGGCCATCATCGAGCTCTTCGTGTCGCTGCTGGAGGATCCCGGCGACGAATCCATGCGCGTGGCCGCCACCATCACCGACAACGGCGTCGGCATCCCCGAGGAGAACCTCTCCCAGGTCTTCGACCTGTTCTACACGAGCAAGCCCGCCGGCAAGGGCACCGGCCTGGGACTGTCCATCGTGCACAACATCCTGAAGAAGATCGGCGGCGAGATCCGTCTGGAGAGTACCCACGGCGAGGGCTCGAGCTTCACGGTGCTCCTGCCCCTGGAGCTGGGCGCCCTCGACGGCCTCGACGACGGCGCCGACCCTCGCTCCTAACGCTTCCTGATCCCGATCACGTTGGGCACCGGATACGCGTCGCCCAGGCGTACGCCTCCCACCAGTCCGCCCGTGAACTCGCGCTCCACGTCGCCGGCGCCCACCCAGAGCTGGGCCGGCGGGCCGCCCTCGGCGTACATGCAACGGGCCAGGCCGATGTCCGCGGCCAGCAGGGCATTGATGAGGTCGTGGGTGCTCAGGGGTTTCTCGCAGAAGATGAAAAGCAGGCGGCCGTCATGATCCACGCCGATCGCGGCGGTGGCGTGCCTTCGCTTCTGCTGCGCCCACACGTTGTTGCCGCGGCAGGAGACCATGCGGATGCCCTGGACGAGGGTGCCGTAGCGGTCGCGTTCGGACGCGAAGTCCTCGCAGGTGCGGTCGAGCAGGGCGACCGGGTGAGCCGAGGAGTCCGCGGGGGCGAAGGCCAGCACCGAATTGTCCTTGGACACGTACGCGTTGTTCACGTGGTCGCGGGTCCGCATCAACGACACGCTGGTGCGGTGATCCTCCTGGTACATGGACGCGTTGACGGCGGCGGCGAGGCCATGGGTCTCGGCCCAGCTGCGGGCGGTGTGCAACTCGCCCTCGCCCGGGGCGGAGGCGTTGAGCAGCACGGGCTCCCACAGGCCCGGGTCGATGCGCAGGACGTGGAGGGAACGGTCGTCGGGGTCGGCCGTCGACGGGAGGTCGACGAGGTCGAGGCCGGGTTCCAGGGGCTGCCAGGGGGCGGCGGCGGCCTGGGTTGCGGCGACCAGGAAGAGGAGGGTGGCTACGATGCGGTTCATGGGGGGAAGCATAGCATGGTTCCCGGCGGTCCAGCTCTAGTTTGCTCCCCCGAACCCTCTCTTCATGATGTAGAAGATCGGGAGGGTCACCATAAGAAGCGTGAAATTGACTCTCTCTACCGTCGTCGCGCTCCTCGACGCCAGGACGTCCACATCCCGCACATCACCCGGATCGATCATCAGCATGACGGTTTCATCCCCCGGCACTCCCTCGACCAGCAGCCCGATCTCCCGCTTCGACACGGACGCGACGACACCCTCCCGGACATCGCCCGAGGCCAGGGTGATCCGCACCCGATCCCCCTGCCAGACATCGACGATCTCCTGCCGGGCCTGCGGATCCTGCGCACCGAGGTTGAAGCTGGCGTGTTCCACCGAAGCGCAGCCGGTCATGAGGGTGATGAAGATAGCTGCCGGGATTATCAGTTTCTTCATGGGCTGGGCTCCGGATGACGTCGATGGCGGCTCGCCCGATGGATATGACGCCGACCCTAACAGAGCCGCCCCCGGATCTGGTATCATGAATGATCCGTCGCCACGCCACGCACCGAAGGAATCGAGCCCATGATCCGACGCCTCCTCCCCCTCGCCCTGCTCCTGCTGGCCGTCACCGCCGCCGCCTGGGACGTGGAATACAGCACCACCGGCACCATGGACCTGCCCGCCACTGCCGGCGGCGACCGCGACTTCTGGGGATCGGACTTCCTGACCCGCTGGGACAACACCACCGGCGCCGACGTCATGCTGGAGGAGTTCGGCTGGCCCTGCGGCGGCTGGTGGTCGCAGTTCTGGTACGTGTGGATCACCGACACCCTGCCGGCCGGTCCCTTCGGCCTGGAGTACTACGGTTCCTTCGTAGCCGCGAGCGCTGACGAGACCGAGTACCCCCCGTCCCTCTACACCTACGTCGACGTGAGCGCCGAGGCCATCGTGATCCCCGCCGGAGAGAGCATGTACTTCGGCTACGGCAACCCGGGCATGGGCGGCCAGATCTCCTTCAACGGCACGCAGACCTGGTCGTATCTGGACGGCGGCTGGGACATGGACGGGGACTTCGGCCGGACGGCCATCCTGCAGTTCCGCGGGTCGTACGCCTCGACGCCGGTGGACGGCGTGCCGGGGCCGGCGGCGCTGCTGGGCGCCCGGCCCAACCCGTTCAACCCGTCCACGACCATCGCGTTCTCGCTGCCGCGGGAGATGGCGGCGGACCTGACCGTGTACGCCATGGATGGAAGGGTCGTGCGGAAACTGGCGAGTGGGATGCGGTCGGCCGGCATGCACGAGGTGGCCTGGGACGGCGCCGACGAGACGGGCCGCACAGCGCCTTCGGGGGTCTATCTGGTCAGGATCACCACGGAGGACGGGGTCGACGCGCGCAAGGTGATCATGGCGAAGTAATCGCATCCATCCAGCCCAGGATCTCCTCCGTCCGCGCCCTCATCAGCGCCTCGTCCCCCCGCGCCTCCACGTTCAGCCGCACCAGCGGCTCCGTGTTGGACATGCGCAGGTTGAAGCGCCAGTCGGCATGCTCCACCGAGAGGCCGTCGACGTGGTGGACGGCCTCGGCTCCGGAAGCCCACTTGGCCTCGGCCGCCGCCAACACCGCCTCGGGGTCGTCCATGCGACGGTTGATCTCGCCGGAAGCGGGATACGCCGCCTGCATATCCCCCACCAGCTCCGCCAGCCCCTTGCCCGACACACCCATCTCCTGGATCACCAACAGCCACGGGATCATGCCGCTGTCGCAGTAGGCGAAGTCGCGGAAGTAGTGGTGGGCGCTCATCTCGCCACCGTAGACGGCGTCTTCGGCGCGCATGCGCTCCTTGATGAAGGCGTGGCCGGTCTTGCTCATCACCGGCGTGCCGCCCGCGGCGCGCACGACGTCGATGGTGTTCCAGGTCAGCCGCGGGTCGTGGATGATGCGCGAGCCGGGCGCCGCGCGCAGGGCGCCGCGGGCCAGCAGGCCCACCAGGTAGTAGCCCTCCACGAATTCGCCGGCGTCGTCGAAGAAGAAGCAGCGGTCGAAGTCGCCGTCCCAGGCCAGGCCCAGGTCGGCGCCGTGGGCGCGCACGGCGGCGGCGGTGGCCTCGCGGTTCTCCGGCAGCAGGGGGTTGGGGATGCCGTTGGGGAAGGTCGGGTCGGGGTCGTGATGGACGCGGATCATCTCCACCGGCAGGCGCGGTTCGAGCAGGTCCAGGGCGGGGCCGGCGCAGCCGTTGCCGGCGTTCACCACGATCTTCAGGGGCTTCAGCAGGTCCGTGTCCACGAAACCCAGCAGAGTATCCGCGTAGGCGGCTGAAAGGTCGCGCTTCTCCAGGGAGCCGGGCGCGGCGGCGGCGGGCAGGTCGCCGGCGGCGGCGCGGCGGCCGATGTCGTGGAGGCCCGTGTCGCCGCTGATGGGCTTGGCATCCTCCCGCACCAGCTTCATGCCGTTCCAGCCCAGGGGGTTGTGGCTGGCGGTGACCATGATGCCGCCGGCCAGGCCCAGGTGCTGCACGGCGTGGTAGACCTGCTCGGTGCCGCAGAGGCCGATGTCGATGACGTCGCAGCCGCCGGCCATCAGCCCCTGGGCCACGGCGGCGGCCAGTTCGGGGCTGCTCTCGCGCACGTCGCGGCCCACGGCGCAGGCGCCCTCGCCCAGCTCCAGGGCGGTGGCGTGGCCCAGACGTCGGGCCAGGTCGGCGTCCAGGTCGGCGGGCACGCGGCCGCGGATGTCGTAGGCCTTGATGCAGGGGGGCAGGGCGGTCATGGGCGCTCCTCGTCGAGGTGTTCGGGTTCGGCGGCCATTGTCGGCGGGGCGGATGGCACGGTCAAGGCGCGACGTCAGCGCACCAGCACAACCCGCGCCGACGTATCGCGCATGCCGTCGACCAGGCGCGCCAGGTAGGTGCCCGACGGGGCGGGGCGGCCGGTGCCGTCGCGGCCGTCCCAGACGGCGGTGTGAGCGCCGGACGCGCGCCAGCCATCGGCCAGACGGCGCACCACGCGCCCCCGCAGGTCCAGGATCTCCAGGGTCACGGGGCCGGGACGGGCCGTCTCGTAGGCCACGTTGACCAGGGGGTTGGCCGGGTTGGGCCAGACGCGGAGCGACGTGCGGGGACGGGGCGGCGCGTCCTCTCCGGAATCGCCGCCGCCTTCGGTACCTGTCGTCGCGTCGGGCACCACGACCTCGCGGTCGGGCCAGTCGGTCACCGTCACGTCCGAGAAGGCCTGGATCTCGGAGATGCTCAGGCCATACCCCTCCAGGGGGATGAACTGCAGCTCGAGCCAGCGGACCTGGACCGCCGTCGGGGGCAGCAGCCAGAAGCCGTGGGAGAGCACGCCTCCGGCGGGGAGGTCGGCGAACTCGGGGGACTGCTCGTAGCCCCAGGCCAGGTCGTCGCCGGTGGGGGCCCACACGTCGCCGTGCTGGATCACGCCCAGGGACTCCCAGGTCGCGCCGTCCGTCGAGCCTCGCACCTCGATGGTGCCGGCGTGGGCGAACTCGGCCACGGGCTGGTGGGTGGTCACGCGGACGGCGGCCACCGTCGACGCGGACTCCAGGTCGATGGTCACGGTCAGGGAATCGTCGCCGGCCCAGTGGGCGGTCTGGCCCTGCACCCGGGAAGCGCCGGTCCAGGTGGTGGGCGGGATGATCACGCCGTCGGTGAGCTCGGCGCCGTCGGTGTCGGGGTTGGTGCCGGCCGACGGGCGGCTCACCGTGTAGGAGCGGCCTCGGGCCAGATCGTCGTTCCAGGCGAAGGAGACCGCGATCTTGTCGCGGCCGTCGCCGGGGCCCACGTCGTCGCCGTCGGAGTAGCCCTCGAGGTCGGCGGGGCCGGCCGGGCGGATGCGGACCCATTCCATGGTGGGGTCGCGGTAGCCGGCCACGTTGACGGTCCAGGCCTCGTCGTCGACGGTCACGACGCGGGTGTGCTCGCGGGTCACGTCGCCGTCGGGGCGGTGCTCGGTCCAGCACCACGTCACCGCCACCGGAGACGAGCCGGGGGTGCGGGGGGCGTGGTGGAGCTGCAGCAGCATGTCGTTGACGCCGGTGCTGGTGTAGTCGGAGCCGATGCCGCTCTCCATGGCGACCCGCAGCCTCGCCGCCCGGGTGCCCGCCGGGGGCACGGGTTCGGCGTACACGCGGTCGTCCCACCAGGAGGTGCTCCCGGGGCCGTACCAGGCGTCCTGCTCGAAGGGGCCGTCGTCCCAGGCGTGGTGGAGGGACACGCTCTCCCCCGGCCCCGAGCGACGCGTCAGGAAGCTGCCGCCGTACTCGGCCCGGAGAATGTCCGTGGGCGCCTCGAGGCGCCAGGTGACGTGAGCCTCGCCGGCCGTCGCGGGCATCATCACGCACTTGTAGACGGCGTCGGACGACGGCAGGGCGAAGACGTTGTCCCAGTCCCAGGCGCTGTCGTCGTACTGGCCGCCGTGGAGGGGCGGCCAGAGGGTGAGGGTCTCGTGCTGGGGCCCCAGGCGGAAGTGCACGGCGTTGGCGCCGGTCTGGAAGCGGGGCAGGGTGAAGGCGTTGACCTGGGTCACCGTCTCGATGCGGAAGGCGTCGAGGCCGCAGGCGGGTTCCGAGCCGTTCTCGTGCAGCTCGACGCGGTAGAGCACCTCGTGGGCGCCGCCGACCTGGGCAGACGGGAAGGACAGCGTCTCGGCGAAGTCGCCGCCCGGTGCGGACCAGACGGTGTCCCAGGTGGCGCCGGCGTCGCGGGAGACGGACAGCAGGACGGCGTCGCCGGCGGGGCATGATCCGCTGAATTCCAGTGTCGAGGAGGTGGTCACGTCGGCCGAGTCCTGCTTCCAGACCACGACGCCCTCCCCGCCCCCGGCCACGCGGATCGCCGGGCCTTCGCCCCCGGCCTCCGAGGCGTGGACCACGTTCCGCTCGTCGAAGACCCCGTCGCGGTAGGCCGTGGTCGACAGGTCCGGAGCAAAGGTCCACAGGCCGTTGCCGTGGAAACCCGCGATCCAGGCCGCGTCGTCGGGGTCCTCGCCGCCCGTGGTCGGGCGGTAGTAGTCGGGCCCGGATCCCTGCCGGGTCCAGTAGCGGGTGTACGACTGCCCCGGACGCAGGTGCAGCCGGTGGGTCCAGCCGTGGCGCACGTGGGTGTAGTTTTCCTGGGGCGAAAAACCGGAGATGTAGGAGTCGGCGCCGTTGCGCAGGGTCCGGTCGTACGGGATGGGGTTGTCGCAGGCGGCGCGATAGCCACTCGGGTGGGCGAGCTCGCCGGCGTGGTCCGGGTCGGGCGGGTTGGTCACCGCGGGCAGGGCGCCGTGGTAGTAGTACAGGTGGCCCGGCTCGGGGCCAGGCGCGCCCAGATCCTCCGAGACCTCGCACGACATCGACGCCGCGATGTCGGCGCACGAGGCCACCGTCCCGTCGTGGTTCAGGGCGTAGATCACCATGGACGTGTCGAACATGTGCCAGGTGGCGCCGGCGTCCCAGGACATCTCCATGACCGTGTGGTCGCCCAGCTCCACGTAGCGGTGCCGCCAGTCGCCGCCCATGCCGTCCACCAGGGTGGTCATGAAGGCGGCCATGAAGCCGCAGTAGGTGTTGGCGTAGCTGGAATAGAAGTGGAACGGGTCCCAGAGGTAGCGCCCGTCCTCGCGGGTGGCGTGGGTCTGGCGGTGGCTCCGCACCAGCCAGCGCCACAGGGCGATGCCCTGGTCCTGGGGGTCGTCCCAGACGGGCATGGTCGAAGCGAGGAACGATTCGCGGTCGGTCCAGTCCGGGGTGCTGTCGGTGTGCAGATGGATGTTGTAGACGGTGGACGCCGACGACGCGGCGGCCCCCAGGAGCATCAACAGCAGGATCGTCCTTTTCACGTGTTCTCCCTCCGGGCCGCCCCCACGGCCGCTGATGTCGAAGACGGACGCGCCGGACAGGCCCTCGGTGGAGCCGGTCCGGCACGGTGTTGCCAGCATTGAAGGCCTGCTAGGCCTCCGCCTTGCCCTCGTCCATCTTCTTCGTGACCGCGATGAAGATCAGCAGCGCGATCAGCGAGATCATGCCCACGCCGACGTAGGCGTACCACAGGTAGTGGGCATGGGCGTAGGCCTCGGGCATGGGCCCGGTGCCCGCCAGGGCAGCCGTGTGCTGGGCCTGGACGGCGGCGTCGAGGGTCGTGGGCTCGGGGCAGAACTTCGACAGCAGGTAGCCGGAGAAAGCGAACCCGAAGATCCACGCGAAGAAGGTGTTCATGTGGGCGAAGCCGAGGAAGGTGCCCTCCTTGCCCTCGGGTGCCTGCTTCGAGGCGAACTCCAGCCACTTGGGACTGAGGAAGCACTCGGCCAGCCCCTGGATGGCGATGCCGATGATCATCATGAAGGTGATCGGATGCATCTCCAGGCCGAACACGTTCACGTGACCGTCGAACCAGGCCGACGAGGCCATGGCCAGGGCCGAGAACGGGATCATGCACATGGCCACGAGGATCGAGTTCTGCGGCTTCCACTTGTGGACGAGCTGCGTGATCAGCACCACGAAGAGCACGACCACCAGCGGATTGATGTTGGCGTACCACTCGGGCTTGTAGGTCTCGCCGGCCATGCGCAGCACGTAGTCGGGCATGGACGCGTAGAGCTGGCCCTGGATGGCCCAGAAGCCGGCGGTGATCAGGATCAGCATCAGGAAGCGCACGTTGCTCATGGCCTCCCACATGCCCTCCAGCGTCTCCTTGAAGCTGCGGGTATGGGTGGCGGCGCCGTCGCGACTCGGGTGGTAGATGAGGGCCACCAGGATCAGCGCCAGCAGCGATGCTCCGGCCGAGAACCAGGGCACCGTCTCCACCCCCATCTGGATGCGCATGGGGGCCACCACCGTCTTGCCCGTGAACGAGCCGATGTTCACCACCATGTAGAAGATGCTGAAGGCCCGCGCGCGGTTCTCGTCCGACGACGACTTGCTCACCGTTCCGGTGATCACCGGCTTGACGAAGGCGCCGCCAAGCACGATCAGGGCCAGGCCCACGCTCACGGGGCCGAGGGTGGAGAACATGCCCAGGGCGCCGTAGCCCAGGGTCAGCAGCAGGAAGGCCAGCATCAGGGCGTTGCGGAAGCCCATGCGGTCGGCGGCCGCCCCGGTGAAGAAGGGCACCAGGTAGATCCAGCCGCCGAAGGCGCCGGCCACCAGGCCGGCCTGCACGTCGTCCAGTCCGACGACGCGGATCAGGTAGGTGCGCAGGGCGATGAAGGTGCCGTAGTAGGCGGCGCGCTCGCACAGCTCTGCGACGTTGCCCGTCCAGAACATGCGCGGGAAGCGCCAGGTGAGGCCGCTGGTGGTCATGGATGGCTCCCGTGGGCGGAAGTGGGGGTCTGCGGAGTCGACGGAACAGTGTAGCGCCTCGGGAAGCCCCTGTCAGGGGGGAAAATCCGGGCCTGCGGCGCCGATACACGCGAGTTCACCGTATTTTCACATTCCCCGGACGGGATCTTCACACACGAAAACTACCATGGGCCGCGAAGGACAGTGGGGACTTTGCCGAGATCCCCCGCCGCTCCGGTCGGACAGGTCCGCCGCCGAGGCATCCGAGGCCGTCCCGCCGGGACACCGTTCATCCCAACAAAGGACAACGAGATGACGTCGATCCGCAGGAACCTCGCGGGCGTGCTCGCCGTGGCCCTCCTCGCCACCATCCCCGTGGTCGCCGTCGCCGGCGTGAGCGTGGATCCCGACCTTGGGAACTACACTCCCGTCAAGGGCGTCTCCGGCAACCTCAAGAGCATCGGCTCGGACACCATGAACAACGAGATGACGCTGTGGGCCGAGGGCTTCAACGTCCACTACCCCAACGTCCAGGTCGAGATCGAGGGCAAGGGCTCCAGCACCGCTCCCCCGGCCCTGATCAACGGCACCAGCCACTTCGGCCCCATGAGCCGCGCCATGAAGGCCAAGGAGATCGACGCCTTCGAGGCCCGCTTCGGCTACAAGCCCGTGGCGCTGCGCACCAGCATCGACATGCTCGCCGTCTACGTCCACAAGGACAACCCCATCGCCAGGACGGGCCTGACGCTGCAGCAGATCGACGCCATCTTCTCCAAGACCCGCAAGGGCGGCCTGGCCGACGACATCCGCACCTGGGGCGACGTGGGCCTGACCGGCGAGTGGGCCGACAAGCCCATCAGCATGTACGGCCGCAACAGCGCCAGCGGCACCTACGGCTACTTCAAGAAGCACGCCCTGTTCAAGGGCGACTACAAGGACGAGGTCAAGGAGCAGCCCGGCAGCTCGTCCGTGGTCCAGGGCATCGCCAGCGACCTGTACGGCATCGGCTACAGCGGCATCGGCTACAAGACCGCCGACGTGGCCGCCATCCCCATCGGCCTGGACGCCGAGAGCGGACTGGTCGAGGCCGTCCCCGAGAACGCGTACAGCGGCGAGTACCCCCTGGCCCGCTACCTCTACCTGACCGTCAACGCCAAGCCCGGCGGCGAGCTGGATCCCCTGCGCCGCGAGTTCGTGCGCTACGTGTTCAGCGCCGAGGGCCAGGAGGTCGTGGTGAAGGACGGGTACTTCCCCGTGCCGGCCGCCATCGCCCGCGAAGAGCTGAAGTCCGTGGGCATCGAGCCCTGGTACTAGGATCCAATCAGGCGGGATGAACGGAATGCCGACCAACCAGGAACACAAGGCCTTCACCGGGCGCACGCGCAACCGCGCTCCCAAGCGCTCGGTGAAGGTGATCGACCGCATCGCGCAGTCGGTGATCACTCTCGGCGGACTCGGCAGCATCGCGGCCGTGTCCATGGTGGGAGTGTTCCTGGTCTGGGTGGCTGCCCCGCTGTTCACGGCCCCGTCCCTGGGGGACGGGGCCGTCCTGCCGACCGGGCAGGAGACTCCGGTCCACATCGTTCCCAACGAGTACATGACCATGGCGTGGTCCTGGACCGGCGACGGGCGGATCCGCCTGATCGACCTCACCGACGGCTCGACGCTGTCGGTGCGGGATCTCCCCGGGGACGGCACCCCCACGGCGCGTGCCTCCGCGGGCGCCGAGGGTGACATCGTGCTCGGCTACGACGACGGCTCGATCCGCTTCGGCAGCGTCGGGTTCGTGACCTCCTACGTCGATCCCGACGAGTTGACCGACGATCTGCGCGGCATCGACGTCGGCGCCGCCGCCCCCCATGCGGGCGGCATGATCGAGCGCACCCCCGAAGACCAGTTCCGGCTGCAGAGCCTGGAGATCGCCCTGGACGAGCCGGCGCAGCTGTCCGAGGCCCCGATCACCGCCATCGACATGAGCATGCGCCCCACGGGCCCCGTGGTGGCCGCCCTGGACGCCGAGGGCCGCGTGTCCCTGCGCTCGGCCACCCGCCGACGCAACCTGCTGACGGGCGAAACCGTGACCCGCCTGCGTGGCGGCGGCCTGGACCTGCCCGGCTTCGCCGAGCACGGCGCACCCGCCTGGCTGCTCCTCAACGGCCAGGGCGACAACGTGTTCGCCGCCTGGCGCGACGGCCGCATCCTGCGCCTCGACACCCGCACCATCGCCTCCCCCGTGGCCGCCGAGACCTTCGACGTGACCGCCGATCCGGCCGTGGAGCTGACGGCCCTGGGCTTCCAGATCGGCAAGTCCTCCCTGGTGGCGGGCGACTCCGAGGGCGGCGTGACCGTGTGGTACCGTGTTCGCCCCGAGGCCTCCGACACCGCCGACGGCCTCGCCATGCGCCGCGCCAAGACGCTGGCGGGCGGCGACACGCCCGTGACCGTCCTGGCCGCCTCGCTCCGCTCGCGCACCATGGCCGCCGGCCATGCCGGCGGCTCCATCCGCCTCTTCTACGTGACCAACGAACGCCTGCTGGCGGAGATCCCCGGCGACGGCGCCCCCGTGACCGCCCTGGCCCTCTCCCCCCGCGACGACGCCCTGGTCTCGGCCTCGGGCTCCGGGCTCGCCCTGCAATCCATCGCGATGGCACATCCCGAGGCGAGCCCCGGAGCCCTGATCACCGCCGTGTGGTACGAGGGCTACGACGAGCCCGCCCACGTGTGGCAGTCGTCCGGCGGCACCGACGACTTCGAGCCCAAGTACGGCCTCATGCCCCTGGTCTTCGGCACCCTGAAGGCCACGTTCTACACCATGATCTTCGGGCTGCCCCTGGCCCTGCTCGCCGCCATCTACACCAGCGAGTTCCTGGAGCCCTCGGTGAAGTCCCGCGTGAAGCCCGCCGTGGAGATGATGGCCAGTCTGCCCAGCGTGGTGCTCGGCTTCCTGGCCGCCCTGGTCTTCGCGCCCTGGCTCGAGAGCCGGGTCCCGGCGGTGCTCGCCGCCATGGTCACCGTGCCCGTCTCGCTCCTGCTGGGCGCCCACCTGTGGCAGCTCCTGCCGGTGGACCTGGGCATCAGGCTGCGCTCCTGGAAGCTGCCGGCCATGGCCCTGTTCCTGCCCCTGGGTTTCCTGGCGGCCTCGGTCCTGGGTGGACCGGTGGAGTCCCTGTTCTTCGCCGGCGACCTGGTCGCCTGGCTCGACGGCCAGGTGGGCGACGGCGCCGCCGGCTGGATGTTCATGCTGCTGCCCCTGTCGGCCCTCGCCGTGGGCTGGGGCGTGGACCGCTGGGTCAACGGCTGGCTCCGCGACATCGGCGCCGACTGGACCGCGCGCCGGTTCGCCACCGCCGACCTGGCCAAGTTCGCCGCCTCGGTACTGGGCACCCTGCTGCTGGCCTACGGCTTCTCCTGGCTCCTGGCGAGCGTGGGCCTCGACCCCCGTGGCTCCTTCGTGGGCACCTACGTGCAGCGCAACGCCCTGGTGGTGGGCTTCGTCATGGGCTTCGCGGTGATCCCCATCATCTACACCATCGCCGAGGACGCCCTGAGCGCCGTGCCGGACCACCTGCGCGCAGCGAGCCTGGGCGCCGGCGCCACGCCCTGGCAGACCGCCGTGCGCGTGGTGATCCCGCCCGCCATGAGCGGCCTGTTCTCCGCCACGATGATCGGGCTGGGCCGGGCCGTGGGCGAGACCATGATCGTGCTCATGGCCGCCGGCAACACGCCCATCATGGACGGCAACATCTTCAACGGCTTCCGCACCCTGTCGGCCAACATCGCCGTGGAGCTGCCCGAGGCCGTGCAGAACAGCACCCACTTCCGGACCCTCTTCCTGGCGGCCCTGACCCTCTTCGTCATGACCTTCCTGCTCAACACCGTCGCCGAGATCGTCCGCATGAAGTTCCGCAGGAAGGCCTACCAGCTATGAGCACCGCCACCAGCAAGCGTCGGCCCCGCCGCATCAGCGCCGCCGGCTCCCTGATCGCCCGCGGCGAGCCCATGATGTGGCTCACCGGCGGCGGCCTGGTGATCTGCGCCCTGATGATCGCCGGCCTCATGGCCCTGGTGGCCTGGCAGGGGCTCGTGACGTTCTGGCCCAAGCCCGTCGAGCGGTTCGTGACCGGAGGCGGTGCGGTGCACATGGGCGAGGTCACGCGCACGGAGACCTGGCGCCCCTCCCCCTCGGTCCTGGAGGGCCTGGATTCCCGCGCCCTGGAGCTGGCCGACGCCGCCCTGGCCCGCGACGACGGCCGTTTGCATCGCCGCCTGGTGCGGACCGGCAACTTCGACCTCACCCAGGAGCACTTCAACTGGATCGAGGACTACGATCTGGTCACCGGCGGTTCCACCCGCCCCGAGTGGGCCCTGGTCCTGGAGCGCATGACCTGGGGCCGCTTCTACGGCCTGCCCGTGGGCTTCGAGATCGACGGCGAGACCGTGGCCACCGAGCCCGGCGACGTCTGGGACCACTTCCGGGAGTACCACCCCGAGGTCCGCAGGCGCTGGGACGAGCGCCGGCACCTCGAGGAGCACGACATCGGCCGCGTAAACCGCGCCCAGGAGAAGGCGCGCCTGGCCCTGCGGGCCGTGGAGCGCGACCCCGACGCCTCGCCCGAGGATCTCGCCCGAGTCCGCGGCGAGTACGAAGACGTCCGCCGCGAGTCCGACCGCGCCTTCACGGAGATCCGCGCCGAGATCGCCCGCCTCAACGAGCGCAACGACCGCTACGGCCTGGTCCTGGAGACCGCCGACGGCGCCCGCAAGACCGTGGCCCTGGCCGACGTGGTGCGGGCCTACCCCGCGAACCGGCTGGACCTGGGCTCCAAGCTGGGGCTCTACTTCGCCCGCTGGGGCGAGTTCCTGCTGGACGACCCCCGCGAGGCCAACAGCGAGGGCGGCGTGTTCCCCGCCATCTTCGGCACCGTGG
>CAYFKR010000023.1:0-50864 GCA_964343835.1 uncultured Fibrobacteraceae bacterium | reverse complement strand
AGCGGGCATCGGAGCGTTTGGGGGTCTTTCTGGTGTGGTGGAACTACATGCGGCCACGGTGGGCGAAGCGAGGAAGTGCGAGTCCGGGGATGTTGAGAGGGGTCGTGGATGGCGTGATCGGCGTCAGGCAGATGCTGTCGGAGAGGATCTTTCGGAGCAGGGTGGAGTGTCCGGGGAGATGGGGGCGATATTACGATTCTGACATCACTACTAGAGGGCCAGGGGTCCAGGCACGGCACAATCTGTCATACGCATATTGAAGTGATGGTCGGTTCTACAAAGCTGCAGACTCTGATGAAACACAAATATGAGGGCACAACCGTCTATTTCAGCAGCGCCATCCTCACCGTGGTCGCCCACCCGGCGGCGACGAGCCGTCCGTAGTAGACTCCGGCGGGGACCGTCCGGCCCGCATCATCGCGGCCGTTCCAGACGACCTCATGACGCCCCGCCTCCACCGTCTCCCCCGCGGCCAGGGTCCGCACGGCGCGGCCCGCCACATCGTGGACGACCAGGGAGTAGGCGCCGGCGCGCGGCGCGTCGAAGGCGATGGTGGTGGACGGGTTGAAGGGGTTGGGGAAGCAGGGGTGCAGCGTCCAGGCGCCGGCGGGCAGTTCCGGCTCGACGGCCGTGACCGACTCCCACACGTGCAGCCAGTTCACGTTGAACTCGCCGTCGATCAGCACCAGGCGCATCACCTGCACGCCGGGGGCGACCATGGCCGTGGTCGACGCGGTGGTCCAGTTCTGCCAGCCGCCGGTGGAGCCGAAGGTGACCTCGCCGGTGGCGTCAGCGCCGTCGAACTCGATGCGGAAGGTGCCGCCGGTGGACTGGGACGCCACGCGCAGGTCGATGGGATACTGGCCGGCCGCCGGCACGTCGACGGTGAACTCCAGCCACTCGCCGGGGGTGACCCAGCCCACGTTGTAGCCTCCGCTCACGTCGGAGCAGGTCTCGATGTCCACGTCCTCGTCGGTGCGGTACTGGTTGCCCGAGTTGCCCGCGGTGGCATCGGCGTAGGCCACGCCGTTGCCGCCTTCGTCGAAGTTCTCGGCCTGGACGCGGGCGGGCAGCAGGGTCGGCGATCCAAGGTACGACGCCTGGCCGCAGCCGGCGCCCACGGTCACGTCCACGCCGTCGGTGGCTTCGGCGCCCAGGTCGTCGAGGGCGCGGACGGTGACGGTGTAGCAGCCGTCGGCCGCACCGCTCCACAGCCAGGTGTAGGGGGCCGTCGTGTCGGAGCCCAGCAACGCGCCGTCCAGGTAGAACTCGACGGTGGCGATGCTGCCGTCCGCATCGGACGCGGTGGCCTCGATGCCGATGTCGCCGGCCGGCGGGTTGGCGCCCGACTGCGGCGCGATGATCTCCACCGTCGGCGCGACGTTCGCGATGTCCTGGTACACCCGCACGTAGTCCACCACGTACTCCTGGGGCAGGTCCGCCGAGATGCACGACGGGCTGGTGCAGCCCGGGTAGTTGCCCCCAACAGCCGCGTTCAGGATGATGTAGAAGGGCTGGTCGAAGGGTGCGCGGGGGTTCTCCGGGGCATTCGCCGAGTACCACTGGGCGCTGGTCCGCGTCGAATAGAGCACGTCGTCCACGTACCAGCGGATCTCGTCGGGCTCCCATTCCACGGCGAAGGTGTGGAAGTCGGCGGAGTAATCCACGCCGGGAGCGTACGAGCCGCCCGAGTGGACGTTGGCCGGCCAGCTGCCGCCGTAGTGGATGGTGCCTGCGATGGAGTCGGCGTCGTTGATGGACTCCATGATGTCGATCTCACCACTGGCGGCCCAGCCGCCGTAGGCGTCGTCCTGGGGCATCATCCAGAAGGCCGGCCACATGCCGCCGCCGGTAGGCAGCTTGGCCCTCATCTCCATGCGCCCGTAGAGGAACGACTGCTTGTTCCGCGTGTGGATCTTGCCGGAGGTGAACTGGTAGCCGGCGTAGTTCTCGGCCTTGGCCGTGATCACCAGGTTGCCGCCGGACACCGTCACGTTCTGGGAGCGGTAGTACTGGAGCTCGTTGTTGCCCCAGCCGCAGAGATCCGGGCAGCCGTTGCCGAAGTCGTAGTTCCAGTCGGCCGTGTTCAGGGCCGTGCCGTTGAACTCGTCGGACCAGACGAGGGACCAGGTGGCCGACGCGGGTGCGGCGAGAGCGATCGTCGCCATCAGGGCGATCAGGATCCGGATCTTCACGGTCGGACCTCTCCGTCACGCGGCCGGGTCGGGACCTCGGGCCGGGACATGGTCGGAACAAAGTTGTAGACTTCCGCTGTCCCTACCATGATACACTTTGTTCGCTCTCCGTACAAGGCCTGATCATCATGACAAAAAGACGCCGAAATCGATCAATGTTGCTCCTGACGGGTCTCCTGGCGGTCCTGGGGCCGGCTCGTGCGCTCGCCGCGGACGATCCCCTGGCCGTGGTCGGCACCTGGATCACCGAGCAGAAGGAACCCGGCGACCCCTACTCCCACGTGGAGATCATCGAGCACGACGGCGTGTTCTCCGGCCGCATCGTGTGGCTGGATCAGCCCCTGTTTCCCGACGACGATCCGGAGGCCGGCCTCCCCCGTCACGACCGCGAGAATCCCGAGGCCGACCTGCGCGACCGCCCGATCATCGGCCTGGAGCTGATGCACGGATTCCGCTTCGACCCCGACGACGGCAAGTGGACCGACCGCCGCATCTACGATCCGGAGAACGGCAAGACCTACCGCTGCAAGCTGACCCTGAAGGACCCGGACACGCTGGAGATCTTCGGCTACGTGAAGCTGGGGTTCGTGAAGCTGGGCCGGAACACCACCTGGAAAAGGAAGCCCATGCCCGCCGCCACCATCATCCGCACCTCCCGCGCCGGCGACCGCCGCGCCGTCTCCGAGGCTCCGCCCTTCGTCCCCGCCGCCGACACCGACCTGCCCGTCCTCGAGCTGCACCCGGAGCAGCGCTTCCAGACCCTCGTGGGCATCGGCGGCTCGTTCACCGAGTCCACGGCCCACGTGCTCTCGAGGCTGAACCCGGCGCTGCGCGACTCGGTGATCCGCGCCTACTTCGCTCCCGACGGCGCCGCCTACAGCCTCACGCGCACCCACATCAACAGCTGCGACTTCTCCCTGGACCACTACGCCTACGTGGACGACGGCGACACGGCGCTGGCGAGCTTCACCCTGGACCACGACCGCGAGCTGCTCATCCCCCTGATCCGCGACGCCCAGGCCGCCAGCCGCGACGGCTTCCGCCTGGTCGCATCGCCCTGGACCGCCCCGCCCTGGATGAAGGACAACGACAGCTGGTACGCCGGCTCCCTGAAGCCCGGCATGGAAGGCGTGTGGGCCCGCTACTTCGCCCGGTACGTCGAGGCCATGGGCGACGAGGGCATCGAGGTGTGGGGCGTGACCCCGGAGAACGAGCCCCTCGGCAACAACGGCCAGTGGGACAGCATGCACTTCACGCCGGAGAGCATGGGCGCCTTCATCCGCGACCACCTCGGCCCCGAGCTCGAGCGCAGCGCCCCCGGCACCCGCATCCTGATCTTCGACCAGAACCGCGACCACGTGGTGGAGTGGGCCGACGCCATCCTGGGCGACCCGCAGACCGCCCGCCACGTGTGGGGCACGGCGGTGCACTGGTACTCGAGCACCATCGACTGGTGCCCCGACGCCCTCAACGCCGTCCACGACCGCCACCCCGACAAGCACCTCCTGCACAGCGAGGGTTGCGTGGACAACCAGGTGCCCGTGTGGCGCGACGACGACTGGTACTGGCGCCCCGAGGCCACCGACTGGGGCTACCACTGGGCGGCCGAAGACCGCAAGCACCTGCACCCACCCTATGTGCCGGTCTACCGCTACGCCCGCGACATCATCGGCGGGCTGAACGCATGGCTCACGGGATGGGTGGACTGGAACATGGTGCTGGACACGCAGGGCGGCCCCAACCTGGCGCAGAACTGGTGCTGCGCGCCGGTCATCGCCAGGCCGGAGACGGGCGAGGTGTACTTCACGCCGATGTTCGACGTGCTGGCGCAGTTCAGTCGGTACTTGCGGCCGGGGGCGGTGCGGATCGGGCTGGAGGGGGTGCCGGACGGGGTGATGGCGACGGCGGTGGAGAATCCGGATGGGACGATCGCGGTGCACATGCTCAACCAGGGCACGGAAGCTGTGACGTTCGTCCTGCAAAAGGAAGGCCGGCAGGTCGAGATGACGCTGCCGGCCGAGTGCCTTCAGACGGTGGCACTGGAGTAACTACTTCAGAAGCACCATCTTCCCGACCCGGACCTCCCCGCCGGCCTCCAGCCGGTGGTAGTAGACGCCCCCGGCGAGCAGCCGCCCGTCACCGTCGCGGCCGTCCCAGTCCACCTCGTGCCGGCCGGGGAGCATGGCCTCGTCCACGAGGGTGCGGACCTGGCGCCCGCGGGCGTCGAAGACCGTCAGCCGGACCGGCCCCTCCGACGGCACCGCGAAGGCGATCGTGGTGGCCGGATTGAACGGGTTGGGGTAGTTCCCCGACAGGTCGAGGGCATCGGGCACGAGGCCGTCGCCGACACCCGTCGTCGTCGCCGACACCTCCACGTCGATGTAGTTCAGGCTGAACAGCCAGCCCGCCGGGTCCGAGTCGGAGTCGAAGTCGAAGCGCATGATGTGGACGCCGGCATCGAGGGGCACGCCTTCCACGCGGATGGGCGACCAGAAGTGCCAGCCTCCCGTGGACGTCACGTAGCGCGTTCCGCTCACGTCCACGTTGTCGACCGACAGGGTGAAGTTGCCGTAGCCCGGAACGGTGGCCACGTGGGGTACGAAGTCGTAGTACCCCGCCTCGGCCACCGAGAACGTGAACTCGAGCCATTCGCCCGCCACGATCCAGTACACGGCGTAGCCGCCGGCGACGGGCTCGAGATCGACCCCCTCGTCCACCCGGAAGAAGTTGCCGATGTTGGCGGGCTCCACGTCGTGGTACGCGACCCCCTCGCCGCCCAGGTCGAAGTGCTCCGCCTCGATCCGGCCGGGCACGGGCACCGGCGAGCCCAGGTACGGACCACCGTTGGGCAGCACCGTCACCATGATGCTGTCCCGCGAGGTGAGGGCGAGCGTATTGGTCAGCTCGAGGTGGACCCAGTGGTCGCCGACCTCGGTGAAGGTGAAGGACGTGTCGGCCTGGGCGCTCGAGCCGTCGACGCCGAAGGTCCAGTCGTACGTGAGGGCGTGGCCGTTGGGGTCGAAGCTGTCGCTGCCCTGGAACTGGATGGTCAGCGGGGACTTGCCCGACGTCTTGTCCGCCAGCAGCAGCACCACCGGTGCGTCGGGGTTCGCAGGCGTTGTGGTGTGCGAGGCCAGCTCGCGCGGACCCACCGCGAAGGAGAAGCCGTCGGTGAACGTGACGAGCCGCTCCGACGGGCCGGCGTTGTAGGCCACGTAGGTCAGGTCGCCGGCTGGATCGCGGAACACGGCGTAGGTCGCGATGTCGGCGAGGATCCCGGTCTCCACCCGGCCCATCTTCTTGATGTTGAAGAGCCAGTGCATGGTGTGGGCGCGCGACTCGCCGTCGAAAGGCTCGTAATTGATGTCGGCGAAGTAGTGGGACAGGGCGAGGTTCGGGTCCGCGAGGGCCAGATACTCCCACAGGAGGTCCTGCCAGATGACCGGCTGCCCGCCGCGCTCCTCCACGATCTCGGCGTAGTTGGCGAGCACGTGGTCGGGGTAGTGGCCCAGGTACAGCGACCCGGCGTGGACGGGCAGGATGTTGATGCCGTGGATGAACTCGGGATCGGCCCCGAACCACGTCGAGTGGACGCCCTTGCCGCCCCACACCATGCCGATGGCCACGTGCGGGTAGTCCGCCGGGAACACCTCGTCGTCCACGTCGAACCAGTACTGCTGGACCGCGGTGGTCTCGGTGGCGTGGAGATACACGCCCAGGTCACGGATGTCGGTCTGGCCGGTCGCCTCTCCCCAGAGGATCGCAGCCGTGGCGAAGTTCATGGACTCGGAGCTGGACTCCTGGTTGTTGCCGTCCCCGAAGTCGCCGTGCCCCGCAGCCCAGGAGTGGCCCGCGTACGCATCGTGGGAGCGCAGGAACGGGAACATGGTGTCGGTGCGGTCCCAGTTGTTGGCGTCCTTGATCAGCAGGTTGACCATGCCGCCCCAGTTGTCCTGGGCCGCCCACGTGCTGTCGTACCGCGCGACGGTGGCCGCGCTCAGGATGGCGTAGGCCGCGTGGAAGTGGTGGTCGTTGATCTGGTCGTCCGCACCGAACCCGGAGGGGTAGCCGGTCATGACGTCCCACGAGTCGATGTACGAGTACTGCTGCGCGCCGCCCACGGTGAACCAATCCTCGAGCCTGATCTTGATCTCGTCCAGGAAGTGGTCGCGCTCGGCCGTGGCGCCGAGCTGGTCGGCGATGTGGACGAGATGGGCGAAGCGACCCATGGCCTTGCCGTTCTCGTACGTTCCGCCGATGGGCAGGGTCTCCGTAGCCGCGTCCTGCACGTGGGCGAGCAGCGTGGCGGGGTTGTAGTCGCCGCGGTCCGGCAGCGCCGGTAGCACGCCGTGGAAGGGCAGGTCGGTCGTGAACACGCTCCCCTCGTACAGCTTCATCTCCCCGTTGACCGAGGGGTACGAGTAGCCGGTCATGGGAGCGGACGTGTTGAGCCACTGATGGCGGTACAGGGCCGTCATGGTCTCGTCGACGCTGGTCCCGTTGCTCTCCATGAGCACGGTCTCGTACGTGTAGGTGGTCTCGACCATCGCGGCCGTCTCGTCGTACACCCAGTCGACGCGGCTGTCGGTGACGAAGGCATAGGCGTGCTTGCGGAAGAGCTCGAGGGTCGCGAGCTGGTCGTCCGGCAGCAACGCCACCGACAGGTAGTCCTGGCCGTTCAGCGACGACTGCAACGAGCCGCTCCCCGTCCACGTGGAGCCGGTGGGCGCGAAGATTCCGTAGTGTCGCCCCTGGATCGAGATCCCGAGCACGCCGTCCTGGTCGTACCAGGTGGTGTACGCGCCGTCGGGCGTCACGACGGCGTCGCCGCCGTTCATCCGGAAGAACACGTACGGCAGACCGTGGCCGAAGGTGGCCTCCATGGTCACCGGTCCGTCGTCCCAGAGCGCGGTGGCGGTCCAGTCGCCATAGCCGAGCGTGGTGGTCTGCGGGGCGGTGAGCCCGGCCACACCCACCGTCAGCTGGCTGTAGAACGGGAACAGGTAGTCGTTGGCGACGAATACGTGGGTCTGCGTGTGCCCCATCTGCAGCCCCGAACCGTGAGCCTTGACCGTCAGCGGATGGGCGTAGAGCGCGTTGGAGTGCGGGTCGCCGTAGAAGGGATAGATCAGGCTGCTCCAGAAGTCGTTCGACTGCACCGGCAGCGTGAACCCGGGCGCCACCTTCGGCGTGATGCTCGCGCCGGACGAGTTCGACGGCCCCACCTCGCCGGGCGGCAGGGTGGTGCCGTAGCTGCCGAGGCCCACGGGGACCGTGGCGGCGAATGCGGGTAGGGCGACGGCCACGATCAGAATGAGCAGAACAGAGCGGAGCGAAGTCCCGGGATGCATGACGAGCCTCTTGTTCGATAGGGGTTTCATATCACTTCACCAGCACCATCGTCCGACTCGCCACCCCCGCAGCCGTCCGCAGGCTGTACGAGTACACGCCCGACGGCAGGTCGGCGCCCGCGTCGTCGCGGCCGTCCCACGACAGCATGTTGATCCCCCGCACGCCCACGCCGGAGAAGGTCCGCACGCGGCGACCCGCCAGGTCGTGGACCACGATCTCGTAGGTGCCGGCCGTCTCCATCTCGAAGCGCAGGTCTGTCCGTGCGTTGAAGGGGTTCGGGGCGTTGGTCAGCAGCTCCACGCGGCGCGGGGTCGCGTTGCCGTCGACGCCGGTCACCTCGGTGCCGCCGGTCCAGACCACGTCGTCCAGGGCGAACTCGCAGGCCGTGCCGTTGACCTCGAGGATCACGAAGGCGTAGCTGAGCATGCGCAGGTCCATGTAGAGGCCGCGGATGTCGGACACCGGGATCGCCGCCCGGCCCCACTCCCCGTCGCGCACCAGGCCATAGGTGGTCTGGTGGGCCGGGAACTCCACGTAGCTCTGGTTCCCCCACGCGTCGATGATGCCGATCTGGAAGGCCACGTGGGCCGGGATCTTGATCATGAACTCGATGTGCCCCTCCCCGAAATCGAAGAGGTTCAGGGGCTGGATGGACATGATGCCGGCGCCGAACCAGCCGCTGCCCGCCGACTGCCACGACAGGGCGTTGCCGCCCTCGTAGGGCGGGATGGTGCCGTCCACCAGCGTTCCCTCCCACACGTAGATCTGCGACGATTCCTCGGCCACGAGTTCGTCGTCCACGGGCGTCAGGTCGGTGTACACGCCGAAGGTGCCGTGCTTCTGGGTCGGCGGACCCAGATGGACCTCGCCCTGGCCGTTCCACTGGTACACGCGGATGTAGTCCACGTACATCTCGGCGGGGAACGGCATGCTCACCGGCAGGCCGCTGCCCGGGTCGCCCAGGTTGTACGCGTCGGTGAAGGCGCCGCCGATGGCGAGGTTGGCGATCAGGTAGAACGGCGACTGGAACTCGTCCGACTCGGCGTCGATGGCGAAGGGCGTCTCGTAGAGGTCCGACTCCACGCCGCCGTCGATCACGGTCATGCGCAGGCTGGCGTCGTCCCAGTAAAGGCGGTAGGTCAGGAAGCGGTCCGTGAGGCCGGGGGCGTAGTCGTAGTACGGCCGGCAGTACTCGTCGTCGGGATCCCAGGACAGGCTGGCCGCGCCCGAGGGGTTGCCCGACACCACGGCGGCGTCGGTGTAGTAGATGGCGTTGGCGCCCACGGCCTGGTTGACCGTGGCGTTGTCCAGACCGTTGCCGCCGTTGTGGGTGTCGTGGAGGTCGCGGCCGGACTGCTGGCCGCCCATCTCCATCATGTCGATCTCGCCGCAGCGGGGCCAGGCGTAGTTGGCGTTACCCAGCAGCCACACGGCGGGCCAGCCGCCCAGGTCCAGGTCGGGCACGCGGACGCGCGCCTCGATCATGCCGTACTTCACGGTGACGAACGACTTGGTGGTCACCTTGCCCGACGTGTACTGCAACGGGTTGCCCCACTGGTCCACGATGTCCGGCCCGCTCTCCTGGCGCGCGGTGAGGCGCAGCCCCGTGTTGCCGGGCTCGCCCGGGATGGGCGCGATGTCGACGTTGTCCCCGCTGTAGTACTCCAGCTCACCATTGCCCCAGCCCCACGAGCCGTTGCCGGTGGAGATGAGCCAGTTGTCGAGGGAAGTGAACTCTTCCGCCCAGATGAGGTCGCCGACCTGGGCTCCGGAAGTGCCGGCCCCCAGGATCAGGAGCGAGAGCAGGATGGAGAGCGTCTTCATGGGGAGCCTCGATTCGCTGGTGCGCAGATGCGGTGCGGGACGCCGGGCGGCCCGGCTCCAGGGTGGAGACGGCGGGACCCTCGTAGGAGTATACACTTTGTTCGGAAAGCGTACAATTCTATTGTACGGAAACCGAACATACTGTATGGTACGGGGAGTTCGGTCAGCCGTTTCGACCCTATCCGCCTTGCTCGACATGGCAGGAGCATCTCGGGTCGAGCCGAAGCGACGAGCCGCGGAGCCTGAAGACCTACACCCGACCCATCGTCGAACGACGAGAAGGAGAACCATCATGAGGTCTGCTCACGCAATCCTGGCAGTGCTGATCCTCGCCCTGGCGAGCGTCGCCGTCGCCGACAACGTCGTCATGAACCCCGACTTCGAGACCGGCGACCTGACCGGCTGGCAGGTGTTCGGCGGCAGCCCCGGCGCCTTCGTCGCCGTGCAGAGCCCGGACAACGGCCCCTCGTACCCGGGCAGCAACAACGCCTACATGGAGAACGACACCGGCGCGGCCATCGCTCTGCTGCTGAAGCAGACGACTCCCGTCGGCACCGGCGTCGCGGGCGAGACCAACTATTCCTTCGACCTGAAGCTCGACCAGGCCGACGTGGGCGGCGTGTTCTTCGTGAACATCTTCGCCGAGCAGTCGGGCGTGGGCATCGTCGGCGGCTCCGGCCTGCTGGGCCCCTTCTGGCCCTGGAACGCCTGGACCACCTACGCGGGCTCCTTCGTGGCCCCGGCCGGCACCGACTTCCTGACCATCCAGTTCGAGTGCGTCACCGGCGCCACCGCGGGCTCCAACTGCAAGATGCACGTGGACAACGTGGTCCTGGACCAGGGTGTGATCGCCGCCGAGGAAATGAGCTTCGGGGACGTGAAGAACCTGTTCCGGTAGCACTCGGATTCAGTGCGACGAGACCGCCCTCCTTCGGGAGGGCGGTCTTCGTTTCGGCGGTGGATCGTCTATACTGGCGACTCGACGAAGGCAACAGTCATGGAGACGGCATGAAGGGATCGACCATCCGCTGGGGCATCCTCGCCACCGGCAGCATCGCCGGCGTTTTCGCGGAGGCGCTGAGGGAGTCGGAAGGTGCGGAGATCGTCGCCGCAGGCTCTCGCTCTGCGGACGACGCCAGCCGCTTCGCCGACCGCCACGGCATCCCCCGCGCCCACGGCTCCTACGCCGACCTCGCCGCGGACCCGGACGTGGACGCCGTCTACGTGGCCACCCCCCACGCGTTCCACGAGCGCGACGCGATCCTCTGCCTCGAACACGGCAAGCACGTGCTCTGCGAGAAGCCCCTCGCCATCAACGCGGAGCAGGCCCGCCGCATGATCGACGCCGCGCGGGCCGCCGACCGGCTGCTGATGGAGGCCATGTGGACGCGGTTCCTGCCCTCGACGCGGAGGCTGGTGGAGATCATCGCGTCGGGGGTGATCGGAGAGCCGCGGTCCTTTTCCGCCGACTTCCGCATCGCACCGTCGTTCGACCCGACGAGCCGCCTCTTCGATCCCGCCCTGGGCGGCGGCGCGCTCCTCGACCTCGGCGTGTACGCCGTATCCATGGCGCATCATCTGTTCGGGCCGCCGGAATCGAGCGAAGGCGATGCCGTCATCGGCCCGACCGGAGTGGATGACGAGTCCTCGTTCTCGTTCCGGCACATGAGCGGGCGGACGAGCGAGGGCCGCCAGTCACTGAGGGCGGCCTCTCCACTGGAAGCCCGCGTGACCGGTTCCTTGGGCTCGGTCCTCCTGCACGAACCCTGGTGGGCCGCCCATACCCTGACCCTGCGTATCGATGGAAACGAACCCGCAGCCGAGGCCTTCGATCTCGAGGGCGGCGGCTATGCCCACATGGCCGAGGCGTTCATGGACATGATCCGCGACGGTCGTCGCGAGCCAGACGTGATGACGTGGAGAGGGAGCGTGGAGGTCATGGAGAGCATGGATGCACTCAGGAAGGAGTGGGGGTTCCGATACCCCTGCGAATGAGTCGGGCCGAGCCGGCAGCGCCGGACCGGCCCGAGCGTCGTCCGCCTACCGAAACAGCTGCTTCACTTCCCCCCAGGACTTCTCCTCGGCGGCCACGCCGTCGCCCCACTCCATGGAGACGGTGAGGTCGTAGTCGCTGTCGGGATCGTCCAGGACGAGCGCGATGCTCAGCCACTCGCAGGGAGAGAAGTGGTGGCCGAACGTGAAGTCGTTCGTGACGCCCGTCTGGACGAGGCTAAAGTCGGGATCATCCTCGCCGTAGCGCTTGAAGTACGGATGAAAGGTGTACGGCGCGTCGTTGGCGGAGGTGACGTTGATCGCGATGGGCATGGTTGGGTCCGGAGCATTCCAGCGAAGGTCGAAGCCCGCCAGGAGGACGCCGTCGCCGCCGGGAGTGCCGAGGAACCAGATCGTCGCATCGGAGGCTTCGACCGCCCAGTCGATCAGGAGGTCCCCTTCCGACTGATGACCGCTGAACTCCTCGAAAAAGGTGTCGCTGGCGAAGAAGATGAACATGCCGTCGGCGGTGTGGTCGGCGGAGGCGGTCGCAGCCGCGAAGAGGATCAGGACGGCGAGGACGAGCTTCGAGGCGTTCATGGGGGCTCCGTGGGTTCAATGACATGGGGTCTGCATCACACGACTGGTATCGCAGATTCGCACAGAACCTTTATCACGGAATAAGAATCGAAGCGAGTATCAGGATGGGAGTGATCGCCCCTGTTTGCCTAACAGCCCCCATCCTCCCCATACCCCACCGTCGTCGACTGTCCGTACACCACGCGCCAGCCGTCCTCCCCGTGCTCCCAGACATGGACCCAGCGAACGATCCGCGTCTCGGCCCCGGCGGGGCTCAGCCAGGACATGGTCGTGAGGCCGGTGGCGTAGGCGGTGTCGCCGGAGACCCTCACGGACAGCTCGTCGATGGTGCTGGTCTTGGGCGGAATGTTCGCCTCGATCTCCTTCAGCACCTCGGGCTTGGAGAAGGTCCGGTCGCGGCCGTCCTCGTAGGCGTCGTCCAGGAGACGGTCGAGGGTCGCGGCGTCGCGGGCGAGGAGGGCTGCGTTGAACTCGTGCTCCAGCGACTCGATGACGGAGTCGGATGCGTGGAGGGGAGCGGCGGCCAGGAGGATCAGGGCGAGCGTCAGGATTTTCACGTCAGGGGTCTCCCGGGTTGATTCCACGGCCGTGGCGGCAATTCCGACTTATATGGTATACTATCGGTACATGTTCCCAACAGCCAGACGACTTCCCGGGAAGGATGCCATGAAAACCCTCCTCGCCGCCATCACCGTGATCGCCTTTGCCGTCGCACCCGCCTCGGCCGAACTCGTCATCTCCGAGGTTTTCTACGACCACTCCGGCACCGACACCGGCTACGAGTGGGTCGAGATCACCAACACCGACGTCGCCACCAAGACCCTCGACCTCACGGGCTACATCATCGCCTGGGGCGGCACCGACTACTCCTACGGCCAGCACGTGATCACCGGCGCGATCGGCGACTGCTCCACGTTCCTGGTGGGCGGTCCGTTCTCCGACACCGAGAACGGAGATCCGATCAACTTCTCCGAGGCCGTCGACTTCACCCCCGACATCCAGAACTCGGGCTCCACCGCCGACGCCGTGGCCCTCTTCGCCCCCGGCGCGAATGTGCTCACGGACACGCCCATCGACGCGGTGATCTACGGCGGCGCCAACACCAACGGCCTGATCGACGAGACCGGGCTGCCCGGCGCCGTGGACGTGGCCGACGCCCCCGCCGGCTACTCCATCGCCCGCACGAGCCTGGCCGGGGACTGGGTCGTGACCGACAACATCATCCCCTACGACCACTACTTTTCGTACGAGTGCGGCGGGTACGTGGTGGGGAACGAGGACAGCAGCTGGGGCGGCGTGAAGGCCCGATACCGGTAATGGAGAACCGACCCCTCAACGTTCTGGGCACGGAGCTGGTCGACTGCAGCCGTGACCCGTTGACCGGATTCTACCGGACCGGAAGCTGTGCGACCGGTCCGGAGGATCTCGGCCACCACCTGGTGTGCATCAGAGCTACGGCCGAGTTCCTCACGTTCAGCCGCTCGGTGGGCAACGACCTGTCCACGCCCATCCCCGAGTACGGCTTCCCCGGCCTGAAGCCCGGAGACCAATGGTGCCTGTGCGCCCTGCGCTGGCAGGAGGCCTTCGAGGCCGGGTCCGCGCCGCCGGTGGTGCTGGAGGCGACCCACATCCTGACGCTGGAGTTCGTCGACCTGGCGGATCTGCGGAAACATGGGGTGCCGCCGGGGGCGTGCTCTGCCGAGTAGCCCCTCCCCCACGAATCCATTGAAGCCTCCCCCCGTCATGCCCCATAGTCGGCCGGAGCGATTCTCTCCGCCCTTCAACCATGGGAGCCCCCATGTTCGATGCCGCCGCCGCCGCCGTCCCCAAGGGACCGTCGCCCGCCTACCGCTGGATCGTGCTGGTCGTGATCAGCCTGGCCATGTTCGGCAACTACTACGTGTACGACAGCATCGCGCCCATCGCGGACATGCTGCAGGACGAGCTCGGGTTCACCGACGCGAACATCGGGACCCTCAACACGATGTACAGCATCGCGGCGGTGCTCGTGCTGCTGATCGGCGGCATCGCCATCGACCGCTACGGGACGGTGAAGAGCACCATCTTCTTCGGCGCCCTCTGCACCGTGGCGGCGGTGATCAACGCCATGACCTCCGACTTCATGATGATGGCGGCGTCGCGCTTCGTGCTGGGACTGGGGGCCGAACCGTTGATCGTGGCCATCACCACGGCCCTGGCCAAGTGGTTCAAGGGCCGCGAGCTCGGCTTCGCCTTCGGCATCAACCTGACCATCGCGCGGCTCGGGTCGTTCGCCGCCGACTGGTCTCCCACGTGGGCGGAGAAGGCGTACGAGAGCTGGCAGATGCCGCTGGTGATCGCGGCGATCATCGGAACGCTGTGCGTGATCTCGCCCCTGGGCTACGGCGCCATGGAGACCCACGCCAACCGCAAGTGGGGCCTGGGCAAGGCGGGCGAGACGGACAAGTTCCGCTTCGCCGACCTCTTCAAGTTCAGCCGCTCGTTCTGGTTCGTGGTGCTGCTCTGCGTGACGTTCTACTCGGCGATCTTTCCCTTCCGCACCTTCTCCATCAAGTTCTTCCAGCACGTGTGGGACATGAGCCGCGCCGACGCCGGGCAGGCCAACAGCGTGATGATCTTCGCGTCCATGATCGCAACGCCCCTCTTCGGCCTGATGGTCGACAAGTTCGGCCGGCGCAGCCACATGATGATCGTGGGCTCGTTCCTGCTGATGCCCGTCTATGTTCTGCTGGCCTACAAGCTGCTGCCCTTCGGCGTGCCCATCGCCATGCTGGGCATCGCCTTCTCCCTGGTGCCGGCGGTCATGTGGCCCGCGGTGGCGTACATCGTGGACGAGCGCCGGCTCGGGTCGGCCTACTCGGTGATGACGCTGATCCAGCAGGTGGGCGTGGCCGGCATGAACTGGCTCATCGGTCGGGTGAACGACGGTTCGGCCGCGGGCGCCGATAACCCGGCGGGCTACGCCACGGGCATGTGGATATTCAGCATCCTGGGCTTCCTGGCCCTGGCCTTCGCCATCGCGCTGCTGATCGCCGAGCGGGGACCGCACGGGCACGGGCTGGACAAACCGTCGCCGACGGAAGCCTGACCCGACACGCACGCAAGCTCGATGCGGCCGCCCTTCCGCCTGGAGGGGCGGCCGCTGCACGAATACGCCATCTGCCGAATACCCCCTGCCTGCGGTCTCTGCGATCATTATTCCCGAGTCCGACACCGACAGGTCCCGACAGGGACGCATCGATCCGGAGGGGATCATGATCCGCCACCTCGCCACCGCCTTCGCTCTGGTCGCGCTGCTCGCCGGCGTCGCCGGCGCCGACATCATCAAGCATCTCGAGTTCGGTTCCGACGGCGTGATGCCGTCGAGCGACCCCGAGCTCCACTACTACTCCTCCGCCCTGACCGAATCCGAGGCCATCGACGTGTCCGGCGGCACCATGATGAGCACGCTGCTGCCCTCCGGCGGCCAGCAGGCCTTCTACTCGTGGCCCGACATGTACTATGCGGGGGGCATCCCGTCGGCCGGCGGCATCGACGCCGCCCAGCCCTGGGTCATGGAGGCCCGCGTCCGGGTCCCGGTCCACGCCGGGTCGCACCCCAACCACATCGTGGGCGGCTTGACGGTCTGGACCGGCAACAAGCGCTACCGCATCTTCCACACCGCCACCGGTGTGCGCGCCAACAAGTACGGCGCCATCACCTACGTGGACTATCCGTGCGACATCTCCCAGTGGCACGTGATCCGAATGGAGAGCAACGGCGGCGGTCCGTTCAGCGCCTACGTGGACGGCGTGATGTTCGTGGACAACCAGGGCGGCATCACCGACGGCGGCAACGGCTTCCGCATCGAGCTGAGCCCCCACAGCGGCGGCGGCCAGGTGGAGTGGGACTGGATCCGCTTCGAGGCCGGTCCGCTGGCCGTGTCCAACGAGGACCTGAGCTTCGGCCAGGTGAAGGCGCTGTTCCGCTAGGAGATGACCATGGCCCGCCGATTCCCCGTCTTCGTCGCCCTGGCCCTCGCCTTCGCATGGGCCGCCCCCGCCTCGGCCGTCTTCCACGCCCGCAGCGTCGACACCCTGACGCGCGAGCTGGCGGCGGCCGTCACGGCGGCGGACACGACGGCCTTCGCGGCTCTGCTCCCCGACTACGACGAGTTCCACGAGTGGAAGCAGCGGAACCTCCACGACGAGCGCCTCGAGCAGTGGGGCCGCGACTGGTACACGGGGCACTTCGGATACATCAGGAAGGACTTCGCCGAAGCCGTGGCGGCGTTCGAGACCGAGTACTACGGCATCCCCGTCTCCAGCCTGACCTTCGCCGGCGGGGGCGTGCTGGACGACCACGATTATGCCGCCTTCGACGACTCGTCGGTCTTCCTGTGGCTGGACCTGGAAGCCCGCTGGCCCGACGCCCCGCCCCTGCTCTACCACGTCGAGTTCCAGGCGACGAAGCTGCGCGACAAGCACTTCATCCTCGACTTCGAGTTCTACCCCGTCGAGGTGCCGGGGCCGACGGTCCGCGCCTTCGCCCACGGCCTGATCACGAGCATCCTGACCGAGGACCTGCTCGGCTACGCCGCCCTGCAGCCCGATCCCTCGGGCGCCGTCTGGTATGCGGAGAACCGCATGCTCCCCGACGACCGCGCCGCCTTCCCCGACGAGTGGCTGGGCTACTGGGGCGCACCCCTCCATTTCGAGCCCGACCTGGCCTCGTACTGGTTCGGCGTCAACCTCAAGCGGCACATCGCGCCGGCCGGCGTGGACACCGTCGTGCTGGACGAGTTCTTCCTGGAGGCCCTGCCCGTCACCGACCAGTTCATCAGCCACGAGATGGAGTTCCTGGCCACCGCTCACCTGTCCGACGGCGGCACCCTGCCCCTCTACGTGTGGGCGGCGGGTCTGCACGGCCCCGGCGGCATCAAAGTGATGGAGTTCGACTGGGAGGACGAGAGCGACGTGGACGTGGACCAGGCCGTCTGGGACACGCCCCCCTGCTGGGCCCGCGACGAGGCCCGCAGCCGCTACGACCGTCTGCGTCGCAACGGCGGCGACCCGGAGGAACTGATCCTGCTCCACGCCTTCGTGACGGGCTGCCTGGAGGACGGCGACCCCGCAGGATACGCGGACGCGTTGCTGGGCTTCGCCAACCGCCTCTACGTGGGCGACCCCGGAGACGGTCGGGTCGTGTGGTCGGCCGAGCAGACCCTGCGGGCCTACGAGCTCCATCGGGAAGGGCTGATCACCGCGGAGACGTGGGAACGGCTGGTCGAGAAGCGACACGCCCTGATCTGGAACCAGATGGTGTCGTGCCGCGTCCGCTCGAAGAAGCTGATCCGGACCGGCGCCGACCCCGCAAGCTACCTGACCATGCTCCGGACCCTGATCGAGGTGGGCCAGATCATGCTGGAGCGCGAGTCGGGCGCCCGCGGCCAGCTCGGCTGGGCCGGCTTCCAGTACCTGCGCCATGCGGTGAAGCTGCAGGAGTGGAGCGAGGGTTACGATCTCGGGCTCAAGGCCCTGCCCGTGGACGAACGTCACCTGTCCCTGCAGCCGGAGCGGCTCGCCGAGCGCTTCGACCTGAAGCCCATCGAGTGCTACGCCGCGTACATGGGGCTGGGCTACTGCGCATTGAACGGGTTCGTCCCGGACCTGGAGCGCTACCGCGAGCGCGGATTCCTGCCGGACAGTGTGGCGATGGAGATGGTCGAGCGGCTGGATGTGGTCGACGCCTGCGTGCAGGTCGCAGCCGGCTTCCTGCCCGATGCCCCCGAGACGGTGGAGCTGCGCGAGGCGGCGACGTGGGCGCATGCGGCGGTTGCGGAGCTCGTGGGGCGGTAGGTCCCCCGAAGCAGCCCGACACCTTGTCGAACAGCTATCCGGACTGTTATAGTCTTTGTTGATCCGTTTCGATGTCGCTCCCCGCCAGCCGAAGGAACACTCCATGATCCACGTCCGCACCCGCCATGCGGTTCTCTTCGTTCTGCTCTGCCTTTCGGCTCTCCCGGCCATCGCCCAGGACGCTCCCGCCTACTCGCACCGGATCGGCAACCCCGCCTTCGGCGAGCCCGGTTACCTGTGGACCCCGTCGGGCATCGCCCTCCACGACGGCGAGATCTACGTGGTCGAGCAGACCGACAAGGAGGTCTCCGTCTTCACGCTCGACGGGACCTTCCAGCGCAGCTTCGGAAACGCGAACTTCTCCGGCACTCCCCAGAAGATCGCCGTGGACGCCGCGGGCAACTGCTACGTCACGGTCGACGACGAGCACAAGGTGAAGAAGTTCGACGCCGCAGGCGCCTTCGTGACCGAGTGGGGCGGGTACGGAAACGGCGACGGGCAGCTCAACACGCCGCTGGGCATCACCATCGACCCCCAGGGCGACGTCTGGGTGAACGACCGCTTCAACTACCGGTTCGTGGAGTACGACACCGACGGCAACCAGCTCTCGGCCACTCCCCGCGATGCCGTGAACAACACGGGCGCCACCGGCATCGTGTTCGGCCCCGACGGGCTGATCTATGCGACCCTGTGGGCGGCGGACTACGAGCTGATCCGCGTCTTCGACACGACGGGAACCCCGATCCGCAACTCGGGCTTCATCAACGACCCCCAAGGCATCGCCATCGCCCCCAACGGCCGCGTGCTGACGGTCTCCTGGTCCTGGCGCCAGGCCCTCATCTTCGAGGCGGAGGGCGCCATGGATGAGGTCGTCCGCTGGAGCAGCCAGGGCTACGGCGAGGACCAGCTGCAGTACCCGGCGGACATCGCCGCCGATACGGACGGCAACATCTACGTGTGCGACAGGAACCTCAAGGTCGTGAAGGTCTTCACGTCGTCGCTGGTGCCGACGGAGAAGAAGTCGATGGGGGGAGTGAAGGGGATGTTCCGGTAGGGACTCCACATCTCCAGAAACACGGGAGCCCGGCCGCCATGGCCGGGCTCCTCTTCATATCCGACCGGATGCGATCTACCGGAACGCGTTCTTCACCGCACCCCAGGTGCTCTCCTCATTGGCCACGGGCCCCTCGGTGAACACCCAGGTCGAGCCGTCGTCGTTGTACGCGCCGTAGGCGCCGGTGTACGGGGCGCCCTCGCTCGTCACGCCGGACTGCTGCACGGGCGTGTCGCTCACGCCGTTCATGCCAACCAGGAGCGCCAGCATGCCCGGGCCCGTGTCGGGCGTGGAGCCCAGGACCGTCTGCACGATCTCCAGGGTGTCCCAGTCGATGCTGATCATGAGCACGAGGTCGGTGGAACGGGCAAAGGGCGTGGGATCGCCGGTGTCGCCGGGGGCGCTGTAGTAGAACTCGATCTGCCCTCCGCGGTAGATGCGGCTCTCGACATTGGTGGAGAGGTCGAACGTGAAGTCGAAGGGGTCGTTGTAGTCGAGGGCCAGGTCGCGGAACGAGTAGAAGACCGTGCCTGACACGCCCAGGGCGTTCATGTCGGGGCCGGCGACACCGGTACCGCAGAACGCACCGCCGTGGGTACCCAAAGCGGCCTCCGCGCCGGTGGACGTGTTGAACACGTCGCGGGAGCAGAGCAGGGTGTAGACACCCACGATGTAGGCGCTCGCGGGATGGGTGCCGAGGTTCACGCCGGTCACGGCGTCGAAGGGTGCCGGGGCGGGCTGGATGGAGCCGTGGCCGATGGTGCCTTCGCCAGCGGCGACGAAGCCGGTGGTGGTGACGGAGGCGGAAACGGCGACGGTCGGGGCGACGACCACCGCGGCTAACAAGGCCGCCGCGACGAACACGGTACGATGCGTGATCACTGCTGCACTCTCCTGGATTCGGTGATGTCTTCCATACGGGACTAAATCATACCGCTTTGGACATACTCGTCAATCGACTGTCTCCCAAGTAGTTTCGTTTTTCTCATACCAACTTGGTAAGACTTCGAGCCCCCACGAAATCTCCTCAGTGATCGCGGAGGAGATTCGTCTTGATTGACCCCTCTTCCGAGCCCCAGGGAGGACCCGGCCGGACTCGCAGAGCCGCTCCGACCTCCGAACCCCGGCACCGCCGGGACCCCCGCCTAGGAGGCCGTCATGTATCGCTTCAAGTCCATCGCCATGATCCTCGTCGTCACGATCCTCTGCATGTCCATGACCCCCGCTACCGCCGAGGCCAAGAAGCCCTGGTGGAAGATCGTCGGCGGACTGCTCGCCACCGGTGGCGCCGTCGCCGCCGGCCTGACCGGAGCCGGAGCCGCCGTGGTGGTGCCGCTGTGCGGCGTCGAGACCGGGCTGCTCGGTACGGCTGCCGGAGGCGGCTCCAACAACGGCGGCGGCGTGCCGGGCGGCATCCACGACGCCCAGCCCGCCTTCAGCGGCCCGTCCCTGCCCGAGTTCTGCCCCGGCGGCGACGACGATTGCGACGCCATCGCCGCCATCCGCCAGGCCCACCTGCGGGCCCTGCCCCTGCCGGGCACGTCGCCCACCGTCGACAGCCTGACCGCCGCGGTGAACACCTTCATGACCAACCCCCTGAAGGACCACATGCTGGACGGCTCCGGCCTGGACATCGTGCAGGCCGACATGCGCGCCGCCGCCGATCAGCTCGACGAGATCGCCGACTGGCTCGACATCCTCGAGGTCGAGGATTCCAGCACCCGCGTCGTGTTCACGCCCCAGCTCATCGAGCAGGCCCGCCAGTGGATGGCCGTGAACGGCCTGCCCGCCGAGGAAGTGGACATCTACCTGGACGCCGGCCTGACCATGGACCAGATCGACGCCATCGCCGCCTTCCACGTGGAAGCCATGGCCGACATCGACCTGCTCGAGCCCGTCACCATGCAGGAAGTGCTGCGCGACGCCGCCGCCGACTTCCGCGCCATGGGCTCCGCCGCCACCCCGGTGGACCACAAGACGCCCGACACCGTGTTCTCCCTGCAGCAGAACTCGCCCAACCCCTTCAACCCGATGACCGTGATCTCCTACACCGTCCACAAGTCCGGCCCGCTGTCGGTGAAGATCTACGACGTGCGCGGCCAGGTCGTGAAGACCCTGGTGGACGGCCACGCCTCCGCCGGCGACGCGTCGATCACCTGGAGCGGCAACGACGACCGCGGCGGCAAGGTGCCCTCCGGGACCTACTTCTGCCGCGTGCAGGGCGCCGGTCAGCAGACGACGATGAAGATGACGCTGATGAAGTGATCCCTCGCGACACGAGGATGAGCAAGGGCCCCGGTCTCCCGACCGGGGCCCTTCTCGTTCGAGCGGGTTTCCCGACGAGTCACTCCTCCAGCGCCGCCCTCATCATGCTGCCGCTCGTGACGTCGATCACCGCATGGACGAGGATGGCCGGCACGATCGACCCGCTCAGCATGGTCAGCAGCCCCAGCACCAGCCCGACCGTTCCGGTCTTCAGGATCCCCGCCGGCCCCTGGTAGAGATGCCCCAGGCCGAAGATCGCGGCGCTCACCACGAGCGCCCCCCACATGCCGAGCCAGGGCAGGAGGATCACGGGCAGCATGCCCCTGTAGAGGATCTCCTCGCAGATGCCCGCGGTCAGGGACACCCCTGCGAACATGCGGGATTCTCGGTCGTCGCGCGGCACGATGTCCGCCAGGTCGCCGATGCTTGTCCTGACTCCCTCCAGCTTGCCGGGGTTCGCGACGGTCGTCTTCCACTGCACCCACAGCACCGCGACGGCCACGACCGCGAGCCCCGCCCCGAGCCAGCGCCAACCCGTGAAGTCCAGGCTCAGGCCCATGGTCTCCGGGGATCGGCCGATCAGCAGCCAGAGGGCCGCGAACGCCACGGTCATGCTCCACTCCATCACCAGGATGGATCCGTAGGTGGACATGCGCGCCTGGGGCAGTCCCGCCGTGGTCCAGGTCCTGAGCCGTCTCATGAACCAGCGTCCGAGGAGCGGGGTGACCAGCAGCAGGTCCAGCAGAATGGCGAGGTCGAGGAGCGTCGTCGTGGGGGTCATGAGGAACCGCCTTTCGGGCCCGAGCGCCCGCGGAGGGGCAGCAGGGCGAGGGTGAGCGAGACGTGGCGGTCGTCGGGCGACGGCTCCGGCTGCTGCTCGTGCTGGGTCGTGAGGATGCGCTCGATGGCGGCGATGTGACCGTTGAGTTCCTTCAGGAGCTCCGGCGAAGCCCGCATGTGCACCCTGGCCGCGTACGTGTTGCGCAGGTCGCCGTCGGTTACCGCGGTGCCGTCGGTCAGGGCGGCCTCCAGGTCACGCTCGGTCATGCGAAAGGCCGACGACATCGCCTTCATGATGTGCTCGGTGGACTCCGGGTCGTCCCGATCCGCCTCCACCTCGAAGGCCGCCGCCGTGAGCTCGTAGAGCGCCTCGAACCGCTTGCCTTTGGGTCGCGTCCCCGTGCGGCGCATGAGCCCGCACTCCTCCAGCATGTCCACGTGGTAGTGGATGGAGCTCGCCGGACGCCGCACCAGGGCAGCCATGTCCGACACCGACAGGGGTGACCCGGACGTGAACAGGCCCAGGATCTCCAGGCGCATGGGCGAGGCGAGGGCTGCTCGCTGGCGGGAGGTCCGTACCATCTTCGTCGTTGGGTTCCGTGTTTCCATGACATCTAGTTTAGAGTTATTTTTCGAAATAAGCAATGTTTTCGAATATATATTTCACATACTCATATCTTCTTGTCTTGCAACGTGTTCATGGTTCCGTCGGTCGCTTCATACGGCCTTCCATTCAATAAAGCGGCTCCGGTCAGAGGACCGGAGCCGTCTCCATGGAGCCTTGTGAAAGCGATCAGTGCCCCCCGAGCACCACGCCCCCCTCCAACGCGCTGACGTAGGTCCCCGCCCCGTCGAGCACACCGGTGAAGACCGCGCTCCCGTTCCTGAACGCGATGGCGCCGCCCGGACGCCCCGCCGCCAGCGCACCAGCGATGGTCGGGAACGGAGCGGCGTACAGGCCGGTGGACGCGCTCCCCCAGCCGAAGTACACAACGTCCGCTCCATCCGGAAGTCGGCGCACACGCCCGCCGTGTTGGCGTGAACCTGGGCGTTGTGGGCCTCGTCGGCCAGGCCGATGGCCACGCCGGTGGGTTCGAATGCGTAGTCCACGTCCGGGTTGGAGAAGTGGGGGATGCGGGCGTAGGTGCCCGAGGCGTCGTCGTAGGACATGACGGTGCGCAGGCCGGTGCTGCCGGCGAAGAAGCGATGACCGAAGGCGTAGTCGTAGGCGCCCAGGACCGTGGCGTCCTCGCGGTTGTGGGCGCAGCCGCGGTTGTGGCCCACCTCGTGGGCCAGGGTCCACTTCTCGGCGGCGCACTGCACCGACACGATGGACAGGGCGCCCTCCTGGAACTGGGGGCCGATCCACTCAGTGCCCATGACGTAGCCGATGCCGCAGGTCGTCACGTTGCCCCAGACGTCGCGGCCGTCGATGAGCACGGAGATGAAGTCGGCGCCCACCATTTCGCGCATGGCCAGCACGGCGTCCATGCGGCCGTCGGCGGGGTCCCACAGCCGGGTCAGGTGATCCTCGTAGTCCCAGACGGTGTTCTCGGCGTAGTCGGTGGACATGACGTGGACCAGCCGCAGGCGCGAGGCGATGCCGCTGTTGGCGTACGCGAGGTTCGCGGCGTCCACGGCGAGCTGGCATTCGGCCCTGGCGGCGAAACCCCAGACGGTGTCGGCCATGGCCGTATAGGCCATCAGGATGTCGTGGCGGCTGCCGTCGTCCGCCGTCTCCCCGGCCCGGTCCCCCGCCGGCTCGTCCGTCCGGAGTGCGGATCGACCCGCGTCGACGGGAACGCCCGGCAGGGCCACCCCGCCCCCACAGGCACCCGCACCGTCGTCGTCGACGACACGCAGGGCCGGTCGCCCGTCCCGCATCTCCAGACGGTAGGCCGGTCCCTCCACCGGCCGGAACATGGCGACCACGTCGCCGTCGTCGGTGGCGCAGAGCAGGAACCACGTGGTGGCGGGATCGCCCATGGAACCCGACAGGCTGCGCACGCCGATGGGCGAGCGGGAGACGCCGGTCACGGCCACGGCGTAACGGGAGCCGCCGGCCTCGATCGTGAACGACGACGCCCGGTCGTCGAGCACCCGCTCCAGCAGGCTCCGGTCCACGTCGACGGCGCCGCGGTCCTCCGACCACAGGGTCTGCGAGGTGGCGACGGCCGGCAGCGCGAGGGCCAGGATGATGGTGATGATCCTCATGCTTCCCTCCTACTGCAGCGAGACCAGCACCAGCACCAGGCCCGTGCCCTCGTCCAGTGCGGTCATGGCCTTGCCCAGGATGGCGCCGTTGGCGCGGCCGTGGTCGGTCACGCGCATGGCGTGGCCGGGCTTGTCGGACGTGGTCAGCAGATCGCCTGCCGCGATGGGGCCGGCCGAGGCGTCGGCCTTCACGTACACGCGACCGGTGAGGGCCACGGGGTGCTCGCCGTCGGCCACGCTGCCGCGCTGGCCCATGAGCATGCCGGGGCGCACGCCGCCGGCGCCGCTGATGATGCCGGCCACCTTTCGGTCGTAGGCAGAAGCGCTGACCTGCAGACCGCCCGGGTTGTCGGGGTCGATGCATACGACGGTGCCGGGCTCCAGCGCGCGGTCCAGCATGGACGCCACCGTGAACTGCTCCGAGAGGTCGGAGCCGCCGGTGATCTCCAGCACCTCGGTGGTCACGCGGCCGTTGCCGTCGGCGTACTCGCCGTCGATCTCCACGGTTACGTTGCCGGCGGTGTCGCGGACGCGGATCAGGCCGCCGGACGAGGTGACGCCCATGGAGGCCGCCAGGGTGCCGCCGTCCGACTTCACGCCGACGTAGCCGCCGCTGCCGTCGTGACCGTCCAGTTCGACGGTGGAGACGGTGGAGCTCAGCCCGTACATCTCGAGCAGGCCGCCCTGGTCGTTGGAGTCGCCGCCCCAGAAGCGGGCCCGCTGGGTGCCGTCGGTGTAGATGCGGATGTAGTCGTTGATCAGGCTCAGGGTGGTGGTCCCCGCCTCGAAGTTCATGAGGGGCGAGCCGTCCGCCGCCTTGGCCACGAACTTGGCGCGGCCGGCGCCGGGGTCCACGGTGTCCACGCTGATCTGGAGGACGTCGCCGCCGTCGCCGATGCGCAGGTCGCTCTCGATGTCGGACAGGTCGTAGTTGCCGCCCAGGATGTCGAGGGTGGCGCCGGGCGTGCGGCCGATGCCCACCTCGCCGTCGTCGTCCACGATCAGGATGCCGGCCGGCACCTCGAACGCGTTGTTCGTGTAGCCGATGTGCAGGTCCTGCTGGGCCAGCTGGTTCACGAGCGACCAGCGCTTGGTGCCCAGGTTGTCGATGGACAGGGCGGGCGTGGTATCGCCGGTGATCTGCAGGTGGGCCTGGCCCGTGGCCATCGGGATGGGCACGAACGAGCCGATGGTCACCGTGTTGTCGTGGTCGTAGTACATGTTGTCGTCCACGTTGACGGTCCAGTCGCCGTCGTCTCCGCCGCCGGCCCCCGTGGCCGCGTCGATCACCAGGTCGTTGCCGCTGGGGGTGACGGTGACGTTGTCGCCGCCCACCAGCGTCAGGTGGCCGGGCAGTCCGTTCAGGGAACCGACGTACGCCGTGCTGTCCATCTTGGCGGCCGTGACCGCGCCGTCGGCCAGCTTGTTCGTGGTCACCGCGCCGTAGCCGATGTTGACCTCCAGGACGGCCGAGGGCGCCAGTCCCTCGGTCGTGACGGCGTCGATGGCGACATTCAGCGCATAGAACGCAGCGGGGCTCGGCGTGAGCTGGATGCGGGGCGACAGGGGCAGGAATTCACCGTCGATCCTGGGCGACACCTCCAACCAGCCCGACACCTGGAAGATGCTGTCGGGCAGGGGGGTGACCTCGCCGATGTAGGTGTTGAACAGACCGTCGACCGTGGTCACCGTCTGGACCTCATTCCACATGGGCGTCATCGGTCCCGACTCGACGAGGTAGATCGCCAACAGGACATCGTGGTCGCCGTCGGCGACGACGGTCCCGTCGGCGTTCCGCAGCACGCCCTGGAAGCTGATCTTCTGGGCGATCAGTTGGGCATGGGCCACGGTCGTCGCGCAGAAGGCCGCCAGGATCACGGTCAGGATGATGGTCGCTCGCTTACGCATCTCGGAACTCTCCTGCGATGAATGGTCCGGCCGCTACTTCGTGAGCATGAGCCGGCGGGTCAGGACCGTGTCCGGGGTCCGGAGTCGATACAGGTACACGCCGCTGGCCAGGTTGCGCGGCCGGAACGTCGCCACGTGGACGCCGGCGGGCAGCACGGCGTCCACCAGGACCGCCACCTCGCGGCCGCGGAGGTCGTAGAGCGCGAGGCTCGTGCGTCCCTCCCGGGCCAGCTCGAAGGTGATGGCGGTCGAGGGGTTGAAGGGGTTGGGTGCGTTCTGGTGGAGCACCGTGCGCCCGGGATCGGGCAGGGGGATGGCGGTGGTGGTGCCGCCCGCCGCGCCGATCTGGTACCAGAAGCCCATCTCCGCCGTCCGGGTCGTCCTCGACACGGTCTCGGCGAATGGCTGGCCCACCGTCGCAGTCAGGGACATCTCATTGCGGGCAGCCGAGACCGCACCGTTGCCCACGACCCATGGGTCGAGGGTCTGGGCCGCAGCCGGAACCGCCGCCGCCAACACGGCTGCGACCAGGAACGTCGGAAGCGGTCTGCCAAGGCACGCGCGCATGTCGGGTCTCCCCCGAAACGGGTCCGCTCGGGCCGATCCCCCCCACGAGGAGCGGCTTCCACGAACCGATCGATACAATTCTATCGATTGGGAACGATCCGGATAACCGCACGACCGTGCAGTCCTTGCGTCATCGGGAGGAAATGCCCTGCATGATCATGCAGGACGGGGGTCAGCGATCGCGGTAGGTGATGGTCGTGCCGGCCCCGGGCGTCGAGTCGATCTCCAGCCCGCCCCCCAGCTTCTCCGCCCGCCGGCGCATGTTGCGCAGGCCGTTGCCGGCGGAGGCGGAGGCGGAATCGAAGCCCTGGCCGTCGTCCTGCACGCGCATCTCCACGCGTCGGCCGGCGGCGCGGACCTCGACGCGCAGCGTGGAGCACCCGGCGTACTTCACGGCGTTGTTCACCGCTTCCTTGAAGATCAGGTAGAGATGCTGCCGGCGCTCGAGGCCCAGGGACAGGTCGTCCACCGACTCCAGGCCCTCGACCCGGAAGTCGATGCCCGACGCTTCGCACACGCCGCCGAACCCGTCCACCAGCCGCTGCAGCAGGTCGCGCAGCGAATCGCGATGGGGATGCACGAGCCACACGATGTCGCTCATGGACTGCACCAGCTCGCGGCCGCGGGTGCGGATGCCGTCCAGCTCCGTGCCCACGGCGTCGCGGCCGCCGTCGCCCAGCTTCATCTCCATCACGTTGGCCAGGATCCCGACCTCGGTGAGGCCGGCGCCGATGTCGTCGTGCAGGTCGGCCGCGATGCGCGTGCGGAGCGACTCGATGGCCAGGAGCTGGCGCGCCCGCAGCCACACCACGGCCGCGGCGATGCCCGCCACGCCCAGCACCACCAGGGTCATGAACCACCACGTGCGCCAGAACGGTGGCCGGATGCTGAACGCCAGGGTGACCGGCTCGCTCCAGCCGCTCCAGTCGTTGCGGGCCGACACGCTGAACTCGTAGCTGCCCGGGAAGAGCGACGAGTAGTCCACCGCCGTGCGCCCTTCCTCCACCCAGTCGCGGTCCACGCCCGACAGCCGGTGGCGCGTGCGCACGCGATGGGGGGCCGCCGGATCGGTGGCCACGAACTCGAAGCGCAGGAAGTTCTCGTCGTGGCCGAACTCGGGCGCCTCCGTGAAGTCGGACAGCGGCAGGTCCACGTCGAACAGGCGGACGCGGCGCCAGTGGATCCGGGGCGGGCGGTCCGAGCCGTGGTCGCGGGCGGGGTCGTAGCGGGTGACGCCGCGGATGGTGTTGAGCCACACGCGGCCGCGGGAGTCGACGAAGGGTCGGCCCTGGGTGCACTCCTCGCCGGCCAGGCCGTCCGCCGCGTGCATGCGGCGCAGCGGGCGTTCGGGATGGGCGCGGTCCAGGATCGTCACGCCGCTGCGGGTGGCGGCGAACACGCGGCCGTCGCCGTCTTCCACCAGGCCGTAGATCGTGCTGCCGGACAGGCCGTCCTCGGGCATCAGCACCGTCCACTCGGCCTCGTAGGGCCGGTCGGAATCGGTGGTCCAGAGGCCGCGACCGTTGGTGCCGAGCATGAGGGTGCCGTCGCTCGCCTGGAGCACGGACCACACGTGGAGGTCGGCCAGGGGCGAGTCGTCGGGGGGAAGGATCGCGCGGCCGTCGCGCACGGTGATCAGGCCGCGGCCGGTGCCGAACAGCAGGTCGCCCGAGCGGGTCCCGGCCACGGCGTACACGGAACTGCGGGGACCGTCCTGCTCGTCGTAGAGCAGCTCCGGTGCGCCCTCTCGCAGGCTGTGGATGCCGCCGTAGGTGGCCAGCCAGATCACGCCGTCGGGCGCCTCGTGCATGGCGTAGATGCGGCCCGACGGCTCCTCCGACTCGCGGTAGACCGTCTCGAGGCGGCCGTCGACGAGGCGGTCGACCCCGGCGTTTGTGCCGAAGTACAGGGCGCCGTCCGACGCCGTGAGCAGCGACCACACCCGATCGTGCTCCAGGCCGTCGGTGGTGTCGAGCACGTCGACGACCTCGCCGTCGCGGCACAGGGCCACGCCCGCGCCCATCATGGAGACGGCCATGCGCCCGTCCGGCAGTTCGGCCGACGCCAGCACGATCTCGGCGGCCAGTCCCGACTCCCCGTTCAGCGTCATGGTGCGGCCGGGATCGTACATGGCCACGCCGTCCCAGGTACCGATGTAGACGGTGCCGCTCGGCCCCACGTGGACGTCCCAGCTCGTGTCGCTGGACAGGCCCGCGGCGGTGTCCAGACGGGCGACGCCGTCGGGTCCGGCCTCCAGGACGCCGCCGCCCAGGGTGGAGAGATAGAGGGTGCCGTCCGGTGCCGAATCGAAGGCCATGACGTCGTGGCCGTCGAGGACGGCATCGTGCTCCCAACGCGTCAGCGCACCGTCGCGCCACACCCACACGCCGGCGTGGTAGACGGACACGAGCACCGACCCGTCGGCCCGCTCGTGGACCGCGCGGATGATGCGCCCCGGCAGCTCTTCGGCCGGCAGCAGGGGCTCGGCCCGCTCGCCGTCCCACACGAGCACGCCGTGGGAGAAGGTGCTCATGTAGCAGCCGCCCACGCGGCGCGGCGAGAACCCGGACACGCGGGTGCCCGGCAGTTCGTGGCGCAGGGTGGCGGTGTCCAGGGAGGCGTCGGCGAACACGGCCAGGCCGTCGGCGGTGGCCACCAGGACCCGACCGCGCTCGTCGATGTGGAAGCCGCGGGTGCTGTCGGAGGGAAGCCCCTGCTCGGGTCCAACGCTCGTGAACGCGCCATCGCGGAACAGGCTGATGCCGTTGTCGGCTGTGGCGATGAGGATGCCGCCGTCCGGGGTCTCGCAGAAGGCGCGGACGTCGAGGCCGGCCAGGCCGTCGTGGAGCTCGAAGTTGTCGCAGCGGGTGCCGTCCCAGCGTGTCACGCCGCCGAAGGTCCCCAGCCAGAGCATCCCGTCCGACGCCTCCAGCACCGCGTTGACCTGGGACTGGACGATGCCGTCCTCCGCCTGCAGCCTGCGGTGGATCACGATCCCGGCGTCCACCGATCCCGCCGCCACGCACCCGAGCACGATCGACAGGACGAGGCGCCGCATCAGATCAGGTCCTCGCGGATGGCGCGCGCCACCGCCGCCGACTGGGAGTGCACCTGGAGCTTGCGGTAGACGTTGCGGATGTGGAAGCGGACCGTGTCGGTGGCCACGCTCAGGCTGGAGGCGATGGCGTCGTAGCTGTCGCCGGCGGCGAGGCCGGTGAGCACCTCCTGTTCCCGGGAGGTGAGCTGGACCTTGTCCCGGGGTTCGGGCCTGAACCGGTCCTGGAACAGGGTGACCACGCGGCGGGCGATGCGGGGCGTCATGGGCGAGCCGCCCTGCTTGGCGGTGCGGATGGCGTCGATGAGTTCCGCGGGCGGCGTGTCTTTCACCAGGTAGCCGCAGGCGCCGGCGCACAGCCCCTTGAAGATGTTCCCCTCGTCCTCGTGCACGGTCAGGATCACGACCTCCGTGTCGGGCCGCTCCGCCCGCACCTTCGCGGTGGCTTCGATCCCCGACATGCCGGGCAGGCCGATGTCCATGAGGATGACGTCGGGAGCGTCCGCCTCGAGCCTCGCGAGCATGGATTCCGCATCGGCGTACTTGCCCACGCACTCCACCTCGCCCGGCGTCCCGAGCAGCATGGCGAGCCCTTCGCGGACGGGGCGCTTGTCTTCCACGATGACGGTCCTGATCATCCGGCGTCGTCTTTCCCAAGGCGGTGTGCAGTCGAGGGTTCCGGGTTTCCGGAGCGATTGTATCAGAATGCCGTCCGGGTGGCGAGGACCCGCATGACCATGCAGGTCCACCCTGCCCGACAGGGACGAATCCCCCCGTTCGTGCAGGTGTCCGCCTCAATCGGCGCTCCCTAGACTTGTCGAATCGACGATTTCGATTGCGGCGCGGCGACCCTGCCGAGGGCCGCCGCATGCCCGGACCCGCCGGGCGCCCCGCATCCACCCAGCGAGAGGACGACCCGATGATCCGCCCGCTCACCACCCCGAGACTCCCGGTGCTGCTGACCCTGGTCGCGGTGGCCCTGACGATCGGCCTGACTTCCTGCGGCGGCGGCAGCGATCCCGTCACGCCCCCGTCCGAGAACACCGCGCCGACCGCACCGGCCATCGACACGGCCGGCGGCGCCCCCGCCGACGGCGCCACGAACGTGGACGACTCGGTGATCCTCCGCTGGACCTGCACCGACGCCGACGGCGACGACCTGACCTACACGGTCCGCCTCGGCACCACCTCGCCGCCGCCCTCGGTGAGCACCTCCCAGGCCGGCCTCAGCTACGACCCCGCCTCCCTGGACGAGGGCGCCACCTACTACTGGCAGATCGTCGCGAGCGACGGCACCGACACCACGGCCTCGCCGGTGTGGAGCTTCACCGTGGAAGCCGCTCCCGCCGAGACGGTCTCCACCCCGTCCACACCCGCCGGTCCGGCGAACCCCGAGACGGACACGTCGGTCGAGTACGTCTCTTCCGCAGCCGCCAGCTCCGAGGGCCACGACGTCGAGTACCGGTTCGACTGGGGCGACGGCACGTACAGCGACTGGACCGCCGCCGTCGGCGGCCTCGGTCGCGCCGACCGCACCTGGCCCATGGCCGGCACCTTCGAGGTGAAGGCCCAGGCCCGCTGCGCCGACCACACCGGCATCGTGTCCGACTGGTCGAACGCCCTGACCGTCACGGTGGTCGGCCCCGAGGCCATCACCACCCCCGACGCCCCCGACGGCCCCACCGAGGGCGAGACCTTCACGTCCATGCGGTACGACGTGACCGGCGCCGTCAACAGCAACGGTCACGACCTGTCGTACCGCTTCGACTGGGGTGCGGGCGTGATCACGGCATGGACCAACAACGAGTGGGGAGCGACCCAGTGGGTCGCCGCCGGCGTCTACGAGGTCCGCGTGCAGGCCCGCTGCCAGACCCACATCGACGTGCTGTCCGAATGGTCGCCCGCGACCACGGTGACCATCTCCGATCCGGCAGAGACCGTGACCGTTCCCTCCCACCTCAACGGCCCCGAGACCGGCCTCGCCGACGAGTCGCTCACGTTCAGCACCTACGGCGCCGGCACGAACCTCGGCCACCAGGTCGAGTACCGCTTCGACTGGGGCGACGGATCGATCTCCGAATGGACGCCGCCGACCACCGGCTCCACCTCGCTGAGCCACGCCTGGACCGCGGCCGGCACCTACGACGTCTCGTCCCAGGCCCGCTGCATCGAGCACCCCGACGCCGTGTCGGACTGGAGGACACCGGTCTCCATCGAGATCATGGCGGAGGAAACCGTCTCCCCACCGTCCTTCAACGGCGACCAGGAGGTCTGGGTGGACATCGGCGGCTGGTACGTACCTTCGCTGATCGGTGCGTCCAGCAGCACCGGCCACACCCTGGAGTACTACGTGGAGTGGGGCGACGGCACGATCCGCGACTGGTCCGTCAACTGGTCCCTCAGCAAGCGCTGGGACGTGGAGGGCGATTTCACGGCCCGCGCCCGCGCCCGCTGCCAGGACCATCCCGACGTGGTCTCGGACTGGGGCCCCAGCGTTACCCTGCATGTCCAGGAGCTCGAATCCATCGACGGCTGGCCCGTCCTGAACGGCTCCAACACCGCGACCGTGGGCGTGCCCTCGTACTTCACCGTGACCGGCGTCTCCAGCTCCATGGGTCATGAGCTGGAGTATCAGCTCTACGACTCCTACAACGAGTCCGTGCCGGGAACCCCCCAGGGGTGGGTCGCCATGGAGGACCTGTCCATGACCTGGGCCTCCCCGGGGGTCCGCGTGCTCAAGGTCAGGGCTCGTTGCGCTGCCCATCCGGACGTGGAATCGATCGATTCGCAACCTTTCGTCGTGACCATCAGCGAATAGGCCTTCACGAGGCCCCGGCCACTCGGCCGGGGCCTCGATCCTCTTCGATCTGCGCCATGGTCGGCGCCTCTCCCTGCATTACCTATGCTCATGTGCTGATGAATTCAATTCGTTTGAAAACGAATTCCCGCTACCGAATCATTGTGTTGTGCCCCTGAAATTGTGTTTCGGCCGGTCCGGGTGCTCCGGACACGGAACACGTATTGATTTCATTGGACTTACGGTGCCTCCGGCAGGGTCACGACGCGGAAACACATTCTCCGGGGCACAACCGAAAGAGACATCATGAACCCGACCGCGAATCCCGACTCCCCGTCCATCACCTCCATGGTGACCCCCACCGACGTCCTGGCCATGATGGACCGCTACCACTACTCCCCCGAGGAGCGGGAGATCATCGAGCGGGAGAACCTGCTGCCCACCGGTCTGCTGAGCCGGCTGCACGCCCAGTACCCGCAGCACTCGGGCCTGCTGGAGACGGCGCCTTTCCTGTTCACCGACCGCAGCCACTACTCCGGCCTGAACGGGTTCCGCGCCGTGGTGGCGATCCTGGAAGAGAACGGCATCGACATCGGGCACATCCGCGAACGGGAGCTCTTCATCGAGGTCTACCGCTTCCTCGCCACGCGCCACGCCCTGAACGCCGTCAACTGGCAGGACTTCGAGAAGGACTCGCTGTTCCAGCTCGTCTTTCCGCAGCCGGGCATGATGCCTCGGGAGACGGTCGACGCCTACCTCGCCGCCGCGGACGACGAGGCGCGCACGGCCATCGCCATGGACTACATCGAGGAGCACACCAACCCCCACGACGGCAACCAGCTGCTGAACAAGCCCTGGTTCGTGAACGACGAAGGCGTGGTGGAATTCGTGGAGGGCAGCCAGCACAAGTATCCCCAGTGCCAGCTCATCTTCGACAAGACCACCCAGAACTGCTTCGCCTTCTGCACCTACTGCTTCCGCCACGCCCAGGTGCGCGGCGACGAGGACATGTTCCTGCAGAAGGAGATCCGGCAGGTGCACGATTACCTGCGCAAACACCAGGAGGTCACCGACCTGCTGATCACAGGCGGCGACGGCGGCTACATTCCCGTCAACCGCCTGGAGCAGTACGCCCTGCCCTTGCTCGACGACCCGGACCTGCTGCACATGCGCACCATCCGCCTGGCCAGCCGCGCCCTGAGCTACAGCCCGGAGATGATCCTGTCGCCCAAGTACGACCCCATGCTGAAGCTCTTCGAGAAGCTGGTGGCGGGCGGCCTGCAGGTGGCGTGGATGGGGCACTTCTCCACGCCGCGCGAGGTGCTGAACCCCAGCACCATCGCCGCCATGCGGCGGCTCCAGGCCCACGGCGTGACGATCCGCAGCCAGAGCCCCATCATGCGGCACATCAGCCTGTTCGAGAACGAGGACGGCTCGGTGGACGTCGACCGCTCGGCGCAGAACTGGATCGACCTGGCCAACATGATGGCCACCATGCGCGTGGGCTTCCACAGCATGTACTGCGCGCGGCCCACCGGCGAGCACCACTACTTCACGGCGCCGCTGGCGGACATCGACCGGATCGCCTCGAAGATCCACCGCTCCCTGGCGAGCATCAATCGCCCGTCGCGCTATATTTCCATGACCTCGTCGGCCGGCAAGATCTCGGTGCTGGGCACCTGCATGGTCGACGGCGAAAAGGCCTTCGCCCTGAAATTCACCGAGGGTCGGAACATGGAATGGATGGACCAGGTATTCCTCGCGAAATACGATGAGCGTGAGAACACCGTCGACCTGCTCGAACCGTTCGACGGCGGCGAGTTCTTCTATCGCGAGAACCAGCGCGAGATCGAGGCCGCACTGGCGGAGGCCCTGCAGGCCCGCCTGAAGAAGCAGAACTAGGCACCCGGAACCGGGGGACCGAATGATCGACAAACGCATGGAAACCGCGGCCGCCGCCGTCGCCGACATCCGCGACGGGGCCACCGTCATGGTGGGCGGCTTCGGCGAGGCGGGCAGCCCCATCGAACTGGTGCACGCCCTGATCGACCTGGGGCCGAAGAACCTCACGGTCATCAACAACAACACCGGCAGCGGCGAGGTGGGCCTGGCGGCCCTGATCCGCAACGGCCAGGTGGGCAAGATGATCTGCTCCTACCCGCGCACCGCCAACTCGACGGTGTTCCCCGAGCTGTACCGCGCCGGAAAGATCGAGCTCGAGCTGGTGCCCCAGGGCACGCTGGCCGAGCGCATCCGCGCGGGCGGCGCCGGTATCCCGGCCTTCTACACGGCCACGGCCGTGGGCACGGTGCTGGAGGAGGGCAAGGAGAAGCGCTCGTTCGACGACCGCGAATACGTGATGGAGATGGGCCTGACCGCCGACTTCGCCCTGGTCAAGGCCAAGCGCGCCGACCGCTACGGCAACCTGGTCTACAACAAGACCGCCCGGAACTTCGCCCCCATCATGTGCACCGCCGCCGAGACGACGGTGGTGCAGGTGGAGCAGATCGTGCCGGCGGGCGACATCGATCCCGAGCATGTGATCACGCCGGGCATCTACGTGGACCGCATCATCGAGGTGCCGGACCCGCTGCTGGAATCCCGACTGGTGAGGGAAGGGGTGAGCTACCCATGAGCAACGCACCGGAGAAGCTCCAAGGCTGGGACCGCGTCCACATGGCCAGCCGCCTGGCCCGCGACATCCCCGACGGCTCCTACGTGAACCTGGGCATCGGCATGCCCGAGCTGGTGGCGCAGTACGTGCCCGAGGGTCGCGAGCTGGTCTACCACGTGGAGAACGGCCTGCTGGGCATGGGTCCCGACCCGGACCCCGCCGACGCCGATCCCGAGCTGATCAACGCGGGCAAGAAGGCCGTCACCGCCGTTCCCGGCGCCGCGTACTTCCACCACGCCGACTCGTTCACCATGATCCGCGGCCGCCACATCGACCTGTGCGTGCTGGGCGCCATGCAGGTGTCCCGCGAGGGCGACCTGGCCAACTGGTCCACCGGCGCACCGGACGCCATCCCCGCCGTGGGCGGCGCCATGGACCTGGTGGCGGGCGTGCGGACGATCTTCGTGCTGACCCAGCACACGACCAAGACCGGCGATCCCAAGATCGTCGAGGCCTGCACCTACCCCCTGACGGGGCGCCGGTGCGTGGACCGCATCTATACCGACCTGGCCGTCATCGACGTGACGCCGGAGGGGCCGGTGGTCACCGAGCTCGCCCCCGGCATCACCTTCGACCAGGTGCAGGAGAGGACCGGGACCGCATTGATCGCCGGACCCGGACTCTAGGACGAGTACATTCCGGCGCCCCGCACCCGGACCGGATGCGGGGTCGCATATTCGACCGTGACCCTTGACCCGAGGTAGTCGAAGTGTCCAAGAACATGACCCAGAGCGCCGCCATGTACGAGCGCGCCCTCGAGCTGATGCCCGGCGGCGTGAGCCGCAACACCGTCCTGCGCAAACCCCATCCCCAGTACGCCGTCAAGGGTCACGGCTGCTGGGTGACCGACGTGGAGGGCGAGCGCCGGATCGACTTCGCCAACAACATGGCGGCGCTGATCCACGGACACGCCCACCCCCTGATCGTCGAGGCCGTGCATCACCAGATGATGAAGGGCACCTCCTTCACCATGGCCACCGAGCAGGAGATCCGCTACGCCGAGCACCTGGTCTGGCGCATCCCCAGCATCGACATGATCCGCTTCGTGAACTCGGGCACCGAGGCCGTGATGGGTTGTCTGAAGGCCTCCCGCGCCTATACCGGCCGGCCCAAGATCGCCAAGGCCGAGGGCGCCTACCACGGCCTGTACGACTATGCCGAGGTCAGCCAGCTGGCCAACCCCGACACCTGGGGCGACGTGGACAAACCCGAGAGCGTGCCCGTCAGCCACGGCACGCCCCGCTCCACCCTGGACGACGTGGTGGTGATCCCCTTCAACGACCCCGAGCGGGCCGTGAAGATCCTCGACCAGTACGCCGACGAACTGGCCTGCGTGCTGATCGACGTGCTGCCCCACCGGATCGGCCTGTTTCCCGCCGAGGAGGACTTCGTCCGCGCCATGCGCAAGTGGTGCGACGACAACGGCGCCCTGCTGGTCTTCGACGAGGTCGTCACCTTCCGGGTCGAGTACGCCGGAGCCCAGGAGCGTTACGACGTGAAGCCCGACCTGACGGCCATGGGCAAGCTCATCGGCGGCGGGTTCCCCGTGGGCGCCCTCGGCGGCAAGCGCGAGGTCATGGAGGTCATGAACCCCCTGGCCGACAAGGTCCTGCTGCCCCACTCGGGCACGTTCAGCGCCAACCCCATCACCATGGTCGCCGGGCTGACGGCCATGACCCTCTACGACCGCGAGGCCGTGGCCCACGTGAACGCCCTGGGCGACCGCGCCCGCAGGGGCATCGCCGAGGCCATCAGGATCTCCGGCGCACCCGCCTGCGTCACCGGCGAGGGATCCATGTTCCGCGTCCACATGAAGGAGAACGTCCCCAACAACTACCGGGAGACCTTCATGGGGCCCGAGGAGACCGCCCGGCTCAACGTCGTGCTGGATCACCTCTTCGACAACAACGTCATGATGATCAACACCTGCTCCGGCGCGCTGTCGACGGTCATGACGGAAGCCGAGATCGAACAGATGCTCGACGCCATGCTCGGCGCCCTGCGGAAAATCAAGGACATGTAGGAAGGGAAGCGAATGAGCCGATCCTTCATCTGCGACGCCATCCGCACCCCCGTCGGCCGCTACGGCGGCTCCCTCTCGGCGGTGCGCACCGACGACCTGGCCGCGATCCCCATCGCCGCCCTCGTGGAGCGCAATCCCGGAGTCGACTGGATGCAGCTCGACGACGTGATCTACGGCTGCGCCAACCAGGCCGGCGAGGACAACCGCAACGTGGCGCGCATGGCGCTGCTGCTGGCGGGGCTGGACCAGTCGGTGCCCGGCGTCACCGTGAACCGCCTGTGCGGTTCGGGCATGGACGCCGTGGGGCAAGCCGCACGGGCCGTGGTCGCCGGCGAGGCGGAGCTGGTGATCGCGGGAGGCGTGGAGAGCATGTCGCGCTCCCCGTTCGTGATGGGCAAGGCGGATACCGCGTTCTCGCGCAAGGCCGAGATGTACGACACCACCATCGGCTGGCGCTTCGTGAACCGGAAGCTCGACAAGATGTACGGCACCGAGGCCATGCCCGTGACCGCCGAGAACCTGGTGGCGGATTTCGGCATCTCCCGCGAGGACCAGGACGCGTTCTCCCACTGGAGCCAGACCAAGGCCGCCGCCGCCCAGGAAGACGGCCGCCTGGCCGAGGAGATCACGCCGGTCACCATCCCCCAGCGCAAGGGCGACCCGGTGGTGGTGGAGCGCGACGAGCACCCCCGCCTGTCCACCCTCGAGAAGCTCGCGAGCCTCAAACCCCTGTTCGCCGACCCCGGCACCGTGACCGCCGGCAACGCCTCGGGCGTGAACGATGGTGCGGCGGCCCTGCTGGTCGCCTCGGAAGCCGCGGTGGAGAAGCACGGGCTGACGCCCATGGCCCGTGTCGTGGGCTGTGCTTCGGCCGGCGTGCCGCCGCGCATCATGGGCCTCGGCCCGGTGCCCGCCACGCGCAAGCTGCTCGACCGGATCGGCATGAGCCTGGACGACATGGACGTCCTGGAGTTCAACGAGGCCTTCGCCGCCCAGGCCCTGACCTGCACCCGCGAGCTCGGCCTGGCCGACGACGACTCCCGCATCAACCCCCTCGGCGGCGCCATCGCCCTGGGCCATCCCCTCGGCATGAGCGGCGCGCGCCTGGTGACCACCGCCGCGCACCAGCTGCGGCGCACGGGCGGACGCTATGCGCTGTGCACCATGTGCATCGGCGTGGGGCAGGGGATTGCGATGGTCATCGAGAGGACCGGGGAGTGAGCGGCGACGTGCATCACATCGCGGACCTCGGCCTCGATCCGCGCGGCTTCGAGGACGGCGAGTACGTCGTCGTCCTCGACCTCGAACCCCGCCACCTGAACATCGGCGGCATCGTCCACGGCGGCGTGCTGTCCAGCCTGCTGGACACGGCCATGGCGCGGTCGTTCTTCATGGCCGAGACCGGCGACACGCTGTCGGCCGCCACCCTCGAGATGAAGGTCAACTTCCTGGGCTCCGCCAAGGGCGGCCGGCTCACGGCCCGAGCCAGGGTGACCGACCGCACGAAGCGGACGGCCTACGTGGAGGGTCGCATCGAAAGGGAAGACGGCCGGGTGATCGCCCGCGCCACGGCCACGATGATGGTGTTCAGCGAAGGCGCGCCGCGCTAGCCGGCGTCCCCGATCTCCCCCAGCAGCCACTCCCGGAACGCCCGCGCCGGCGCGTAGTCCGCCCGCTCGAGCGGCAGCACCAGGTGATAGCCCTGCGGGCTGCTGTAGGGCAGGTCGAAGAGCTTCACCAGCCGCGCCTCCGACAGCTCCCGCTCCACCAGGAACCCCGGCAACAGCGCCGTGCCCACCCCCACCTCCGCGGCCTGGGCCGCGGTGGTGAACTGCTCGAAGTACGCCCCCTCGCAATCAGGCATCTCCAGGCCCTGGGCGCGGAACCAGTCGGGCCAGGCGTCGAGGCGGCTCTCGATGTGCAGAAGCATGTGGCCGGCCAGGTCCGCCGGGCCGTCGGGATGACGGTCGGCCAGGTAGGCGGGGGAACAGACCGGGATCGTCTCCTCCCCCATCAGGTAGGTACACTCGCCGCCGGGCCAGTCGGCCGTGCCGTAGTGGACGGCGGCGTCGCAGGCGTCGGTGTGGAAGTCGAAGGGCGACACCCTGGTCACGAAATGCACGGTGATGCCGGGGTGCTGCTTCAGGAACCGGGGCAGCCGCGGCATGAGCCAGCGCGTACCGAAGGTGGGCAGCACCGCCAGGGTCAGGGTGCCGCTGCGCGGATCCGCCATGGCGCGCATGGACGCCGTCTGGATCGTGTCCAGGGCCGAGCGCACGTCCTTGGCGTAGGCCCGTCCGGCCTCGGTCAGCACGATGGCATTGCGCCCACGATCGAAGAGGGCCACCCCCAGCTGCTCCTCCAGGGCGATGATCTGCTTGGAGACGGCCCCCTGGGTGATGTTGAGCTCGCGCGAGGCCGATGTGAAGCTGCCCGTACGGGCCGCCATGTCGAAGGCCTGCAGCATGCTCATGCTGGGGAGCAGACGGCGGATCATCCGGGTTCCTCCCATTCAGGGGCGTTCCTGCCTGGATCATATCGATGAGTATAACTCATGGCAGGTAACACGTCAGGCCCCATCGAACGGCCCGGATCGCCGAATTGCCATGACGAATGCTCTGAACTCCCCTGCACTTTGCCCGCTCCTTGACAGCACGGACAGGACAATGATCTCACAATAAGACAACAATTGTTGACATTTCACAACATTTTGCCATATAATCTCATTATGCAACAAATCAGAAGGGCATCTCAGGCAAAAGGCAAACCTCAGCGGGCACTGTTCCTTGTGGTCATGCTCCTGTGCCTGCCCGTGGCGGCCGACGCCTTCCCCGACGACAAGATCCAGCACATGTCGATCAGCGCGACGCTCTCCTTCTCGGCCCTGCGGGTCTTCGACGACTACGACAACAGCTGGCTCTACGCCCACGCCTCCACCCTGGCGTTCGGCATCGCCAAGGAGCTCTACGACGAGTTCGACTACGGCGGGTTCAGCAAGAGGGACCTGGTGGCCGACTTCCTGGGCAGCCTGGCGGGCTCCTTCCTCTATCATCAGTTCGAGAGCGGCCTGGGGATCGACTTCGATCCGCTGAGCAGCCGCGCCCGTGTCCAACTCTCCTTCTGAACCGCACTCCGCTGTTGGCGCATCCCCCCGTCCTGGTCTTCAATGTCCATGGCGGTCGACCATCGGCCGTCGGCTCGACATGCCCTTCGGAGGAGGACGGTTCCCATGAATCGCCAGAAGACCATCCTGATCACCGGCGCCACCCGCGGCCTCGGCCGCGCCCTGGCCGACGAGTTCGCCGCACGCGGGCACACCGTCCTGGGTTGCGGCCGGAGCACGGAGGCCATCGCCCGCTGCACCGCCGACCTGCCCGCCCCCCACGACTTCGCCGTCGTCGACGTCTCCGATCCGGCGTCCGTCGAGCCCTGGGCCGGCCGCCTGCTCGCCGACGGCCGGGTCCCTGATCTGGTGATCAACAACGCGGCCCTGATGAACGAACGGGCGCCGTTGTGGGAGGTCACCGCTGCGGAGTTCGGCCGACTGATGGACGTGAACGTGGACGGCACCGTGAACGTGATCCGGGCCTTCGTGCCCGCCCTGCTGGCGGCCGGGCGCGGCGTGATCGTGAACCTGAGCAGCGGGTGGGGCCGGAGCACGTCGCCCGAGGTGGGTCCCTACTGCGCGAGCAAGTACGCGGTGGAGGGTCTGACCGGGAGCCTGGCCGCGGAACTGCCGGCACCGCTGGCGGCGGTGGCGCTGAGCCCCGGGGTCATCGACACGGACATGCTGAGGCTGGCATGGGGCGAGACGGCGAAGAACTCACCGACACCGGAGGCGTGGGCGCCGGGCGCCGTGGACCAGTTGCTGGCATTGGGGCGGGAACACAACGGCCAGCCGATGAGGTTGTAACCCACCGGCCGGCCCGATGCCGGAATGGAGATCCGGACTACTTCCAGAACCGCTTGACCTGGCCCCAGCTGTGCTCGGCGTTGGGCAGCTCGGAGTGGCACATCGCACAGGCCGAGATGCCCATGCCGTGATGGCCGTTCACGATGTCGCCCGCGTCGTGGCAGACCGCGCAGTTCGACGGCGCGGGCGTATCGCCCGGCGCGGCCACGTGGCAGGACAGGCAGTCGACACCGCTGTGGATCGGCATGATCACACTGCCCTCATGACACTCGGCGCAGTTGTTGCCCGAACCGTCGTTGAAAGCGTTCCAGCCCTGGGCGGTGCCGCCCAGCATCAGGATCGCCGTGATCGCGACCAGTAGAATTGCTCTCATGATGTTCATCCCTTCGCTTGATTCCCCCGCATGATCCTCATGGACCGACCATTATACATGATCGACTGTTTTAATCCCATATAATTGAAGCGACATTGTCGTGACATTCGGGTCATCATTCCGGGACTTCACGCCCCCCAAGGCGCCGCCAGGGCTTATGTTGTGGGGAATCGCCGACCAGTCCTCCACCCGACGGGAACCCATGCTCCTCCTGGACCACCCCTACGTCTCCGACATCCTGCGCCGCACGGTGATCGACCACCGGCTGCCCGTGGTGCTGACCCCGGCCGCCCTCGAGATGGGCTTCGCCGACGCGCCGGGCGCCGTCACCGAGCAGGACGCCATCGCCCTCCTGCACGACGACCCGCACACCCGCGTCCTCAGCAACAGCGAGAACGCCATCGGGTGGGTGGCCGCCAACCTGGGCTTCACCGGGTTGCCCGCCGCCGTCGAGCGCTGCAAGAACAAGCTCACCTTCCGGCGCATGCTGCGCGACCGCTACCCGGACTTCCGCTTCCGCGAGGTCCGGCCCGACGAGCTCGACGCCCTCGATCCCGAGGCGGTCGGCCATCCGTTCGTCATCAAGCCCGCCGTCGGGTTCTTCAGCCTGGGCGTCCACGTGGTGAACCGGCCGGAGCAGTGGTCCGCCGTGCGACGTGCCCTCGCCGACCAGCTGGAAGCGACGTCGACCCTCTACCCGCGCGAGGTGCTGGACTCGTCCAGCTTCATCCTGGAGGAGATCGTCGCGGGCACCGAGTACGCCGTCGACGCGTACTACGACTCCCGCGGGGTGCCGGTCGTCACCAACATCCTGCAGCACCTGTTCAGCTCCGACAACGACGTCAGCGATCGGGTCTACCTCACCGGCGAACGGATCGTCCTCGACAACCTCGAACCCTTCACGGCCTTCCTCGCCGAGGTGGGCCGGACAGCCGGCTGGCGCGACTTCCCGGTCCACGTGGAGATCCGCGTGGCGGAGGACGGCCGCATCACGCCCATCGAGTTCAACCCCCTGCGCTTCGGCGGCTGGTGCACCACCGCGGACCTCACCCTGCTGGGCTACGGGCTGAACCCGTACCTGGCCTTCCTGAACGACGAGCGCCCCGACTGGCCGACCGTCTTCGCGGAGCGGCGTGACCGGCTCTACGCCATCGTCGTGCTGGACGACTCCACGGGCGTCGACCCCGCTTCCATCACGGGATTCGACCACGACCGGCTGGCCGAGCGCTTCACCAGGACGCTCGAGCACCGCCCCATGGACGTCCGGAAGACGGGCGTGTTCGGGTTCCTGTTCGTCGAGACGCCGGTGGAGCGGCGAGATGAGCTGGAGTGGGTGCTTCACTCGGACCTGCGGGAGTTCGTCAGGACGGCGGGGGCCGGGTAGGGAGTGACGCCGATCGTGCCGGGCGGCCCGGCCCCCCATATGCTAGGATCCCGCATCGACCGCACCTCGACCGCCCAAACCTCTCCACCACCCCATCCAAGCCCCGGAGAACCGTTCCATGCACTTTGTCGCCCTCCTGGCCCTCGCCGCCACCCTCTTCGCCTGCCTTCCGGCCACCGCCTGCACCAACTTCCTGGTAAGCGCCGGCGCCTCGGCCGACGGCTCGACCATGGTCACCTACACGGCCGACTCGCACTCCTTCTACGGCGAGCTGTACTACCGGCCGCCGGGCGAGCACGCGCCGGGCACCATGATCCCCGTCTACGAGTGGGACACGGGTACGTACCTGGGCGAGATCGCCCAGGCCCCGGTCACCTACTCCGTGATCGGGAATATGAACGAACACCAGGTCACCATCGGCGAGACGACCTTCGGCGGCCGGCGGCTGCGCGATCCGGATGCGATCATCGACTACGGCAGCCTCATCTACATCACGCTACAAAGGGCGCGCACGGCGCGCGAGGCCATCGGGATCATGACCTCGCTGGTGGAGGAGTACGGCTACTACAGCAAGGGCGAGACCTTCTCGATCGGCGACCCCGAAGAGGTCTGGATCATGGACCTCATCGGCAAGGGAAAGGTCGAGAAGGGCGCCGTCTGGGTGGCCCGCCGCGTGCCCGACGGCTACGTGTCCGGCCACGCCAACGCGGCGCGCATCCGCACCTTCCCGCGGAACGACAAGAACACCCTGTACGCCCCCGACGTCGTGGACTTCGCCCGCGACCAGGGCTGGTACGAGGGCGACGACGCCGACTTCGACTTCACCGCCGTCTACGACCCCGACGCCTTCGGCACCCGCCGCGCCTGCGAGGCCCGCGTGTGGTGCATGTTCGAGCGGGCCGCCCCTGGCGGCGACCACGGAGAAGGCTGGATCCTGGGCGACGAAGGCGCCGCTCCACCGCCGCTGTGGATCCGCCCCGAGGAGAAGCTGTCGGTGGCCGACGTCATGGCCATCATGCGCGACCACTACGAGGGCACCGCCCTGGACATGACCACCGACGTCGGCGCCGGCCCCTACGCGCTGCCCTACCGCTGGCGCCCCATGCGCTGGGAGGTCGACGGCGAGCGCTACTTCCACGAACGCGCCACCTCCACCCAGCAGACCGGATTCTCGTTCGTGGCCCAGATGCGCGACTGGCTGCCCGACCCCATCGGCGGCATCAACTGGTTCGGCGTGGACGACACCTACACCACCGTATGGTTCCCCGCCTACGCCGGCATCACCGAGGCGCCGTACGCCTACAGGGAGGGCACCGGCTCCTACCACGACGTCGACTACGACGCCGCGTTCTGGGCCTTCAACCGCGTGGCCAACTACGCCTACTCGCGCTACTCGGACATGATCGTGGACATCCAGAGGGTGCAGCAGGAGCTGGAGGGGCGCTTCCTGGCCGAGGTCGCCGGAGTGGACGCGGCGGCCCTGGCCCTGTACGAGCAGTCGCCGCGGCTGGCGCGGGACTACCTCACGCAGTACTCGGGCGACGCCGGCAACGAGGTCGTCGCGCGGTGGAACGTGCTCTTCGACGAGCTCCTCTACAAGTACCTGGACGGCAACGTGAAGGACGAGTTCGGCAAGCCGCAGTTCGAGGGGTATCCGGAGGAGTGGCTGCGGACGATCGTGGAAGAGACGGGTGATCGCTACGCGAACATCGAGGTGCCCGCCGAGATCGAGCGGCGCGAGGCGGGCGAGGCGAAGACCCGGGCCGAAGCGGCCGCGCTCCGCGATAGCCTGCTGATCCTGCTGGAGGGACGCGGGTTGGCGCTCGACGTCGAGCAGCGAGAGCGGATCGAGTCCGAGGACTCCGTCGACCGGCTCCGCGAGTGGCTGGTCGATGCGGCGGACGCCGCGTCGGCCGAAGAGGTGATCGGGGCCGCCGGCTCCTGACACCGACCATCGAATCGAACGGGGGGAGTGTTCCGAACCGAACACTCCCCCCTCGTCATATCAAGCCGAGTCGTTATCGAACCAGCACCGCCCTCCGCGCCTGCCGATCCCCGTTCCCCACCAGCTGGAACATGTACGTGCCCGACGCCACGGCGCGGCCGCCGTCGTCGAGGCCATCCCAGGTCTCGTGGTACGTGCCGGTGGGCTTGTACCCGGAGAACAGCTCGCGGATCTTCTTGCCGCGCAGGTCGAAGACGTTCAGGGCGTACTCGCCGCCGCGGACCACGTCGAAGGCGACCACGGTGCGCGGGTTGAAGGGGTTCGGGCTGGGGGTGGCCAGCGACATGGGGCGGGCCGTCGGCATGACGGGGTCGATGGCCGTGGTGGTGGTCGTCGTGCCCGCGGAGGTCACGATCAGGCCGCCACCCATGTTCCCCATCAGGATGTCCAGCTGCGTGACCTCGTCGAAGGGCGTGGCCGGCACGTCGTTGGCGACCACCACGACCTCGTCGGCAGGCAGCAGCGAGGCCACCGGGCTCGACTTGTCGATGTATCGGGTCAGGGGCGGCAGGCCCAGTCGCATACGGGGGCGACCGTCGTGGCCCGGCAGGACCTCGCAGGAGGTCGGCACCGCCGTCAGGCCCAGGCATTCCTCGAGGGTGCCGGCGCAGATGATGGTGTCGACGAGCTGGCCCGCGTCGTAGATCTCGTAGGAGACGCCGCCGGTGCCGAGGTCGCTGAAGTCGGCGGACACGCCCCACTCGCCGCCGTTGGTGTCGGCCGGCGCGACGCCCACCCTGATCACACCGCCGGCTCCGCCACCGCCGCCGCCACCGTGGGCCTTGAGCACGGTCACGTGGCCGCGGTGGGGATCGAGGGGTGCGGCGAGGGCCCACTCGGCGCCGAAGCCGCTGCCGGTGCCGCCGCCCGGGGGCGACAGGCGGACGCCGTCCTGGCCGCTGCTGCCGAGATTGTCGGCGATCAGGGTGCCGTCGGCGCCGCGGCGGATGTCGGTCTTCTCGATGCCGCGGGCCGCGTCGAGGATGACGGGATCATCGCTCCAGCCGCCCGATCCGTTGGGCGCGCCGTTGATGTCGATCTCGCCCAGCAGGATCAACAGCGCGGCCAGCTCGATGGCGTCCCAGTCGTACCAGGGGCCGCCGATGGGCGCCTCGAAGTCCAGCTCCACGGCGTCGCAGTCCTCGTCGATGCCGCCGCCGGTGGTGAAGCGCATCGTCTGCGGGAACGCGATCTCCACCCGGAAGCCGCCGTTCGCCGTGGCGTGCATCTCGAGGCGGTAGGGATACTGGACGCTCGTCTTCTCGCCCAGGGGAGCCCAGAGGCGGGCGGGGCCGCTCGGCGCGGTCTGCTCGTCCACCACACGACCGTCGAGGGTGAAGCGGAACGCGCTCGGGCGCTCGTAGGAGAGCTCGGTCCAGATGTCGAAGAAGGAATCGACGTAGCTGCACGTGACCTTCGGCAACGGGGTGCGGCCCTGGGGCTGCTCGCTCAGGCTCAGGCCGCCGAAGCGGAGCACGTCGCCGGACGTGGCGATCTGGGGGTTCAGATGCACGCCCAAGCCCGTGTCGCCGGGGTTCAGGGCGACACTCACGCCGTCGTAGGCGCTGCTGCCGATGCCGCTCACGCGGACGCCGTCCTGACCGCTGCTGCCGAGGTTGTCCACCATCTGGACGCCGGCCTGGCCGATGCTGCCGAAGCGGTGGTGGAACAGGGTCGAGGGGAAGTCGGTGACCGTCAGCTGACCAGTGGAACCGTCGGGCTCGATGCCCAGGATCTCGCAGCCGGTGAGGGTCATTTCCGGAACCGAGCCCGAGAACGAGAAGGTCACGAGGTCGCCGAAGGCCACGGTGCCGTCCGACAGGTCGAAGCCCGTGCCGCCGGGGAAGATCCAGCCGAAGATGGAGTCGTCGTAGGGAGGGATCGGCAGGTAGGGGCCGGTGGTGCCGAAGCCGTTTGGGGGAGCGCTGCCCTGGAACAACGGGTTCACGCCGATCATGGTCTGGGCCTCGTGCACGGGGTTGCCGTTGTCGTAGACCCGCACGACGGCGACGGTTCCCCCGGTGGCCATCGGGTTGACGTGCATCGCCACGCCGCCCATGTCGTCGAAGACGAACGACGAAGCGAATCCGCTCGGCGCACCCGCGGCGTCCTCCGCACCGACCACGACATTCAGTCCGCGCCCGGGCAGCGCTTCGGGCGCCATCCAGCGGATCGGCCCGATGCTGCCGCCGCGGCCCGTCGCGAAGGCCACGCCGTCCAGGCCGCTGCTGCCGATGTTGGAGACGGTCAGCGGGCCGTTGACGGGGTTCTGGATCTGGGCGGCGCCGCGTCCCTGGACCTGCCCGAACTCCTGCTTGACGTTGAAATCGTCCGCCAGGGCCGGCAGGGCCAGCAGGGCGGCGACGATGAGGCTGAGGCCGAATGAGGCGGTGAGGCGGTGTTTCATGATCTGTCTCCGGGACCAGGGGGGCGCCTTCGGGGGCGCTTTGTCGTCGAACAATGGAGACAGTTTTGGTTTTGTATGCAGTCTTACATAGGTATCAAGGAGAAGGCCGCCCATGGCGGGCGGCCTTCGCATCGACGCGCAACCGGCGCGGATACTGCCATCCTCCGGTTCCGGGTTACTCCCCCGTCCCGACGTCCAGCCCCCGATTCTCGATCAGCGGCCCCGTATCCGGCTCGTGCCCCCGGAAGCCCACGAACGCCTCCATCGCCGGCCGCTTGTTGCCGGCGGAGTAGACCTGGTCGTGGAGCCTGCCCGCGGCGGCCGGGTCGAACGGGTCGCCCGCCTCGGTAAACGCCGCGTAGCCGTCGTTGTCCAGCACGCCGGCCCACAGGTAGGTGTAGTAGCCGCCGGCGTAGAACGCGCTGCCGAACGAGTGGCGGAAGTGCGGGGAGCGATGACGCATCTCGATGGCGTCGGGCCGGCCGGCCTGGGCGAGCACGCCGTCCTCGAAGGCGTTCACGTCCAGCGCGGCGATGATCTCCGGATCGGTCAGGCGGTGGAAGGCGAGATCCACGAACGCCGAGGCGATGAACTCGACGTTGTCGAAGCCCGACTTCGCATTGGCCGCCGCCTGCACGCGCTCCAGAAGCTCCACCGGCATCGGCTCGCCCGTCTCGTGGTGCAGGGCGAACTCGCGGATGATCGCCGGCTCGCGCATCCAGTGCTCCATGATCTGCGCAGGGAACTCCACGAAGTCGAAGTCCACCGCCGTGCAGGCGATGGACGGGTAGGTGACGTCCGAGAGCAGCCCGTGCAGACCGTGCCCGAACTCGTGGAAGATGACCTCGGCCTCGCCCAGCGTGATCAGCGCCGGCTGTCCCGGGGCGGGCTTGTTGTAGTTCAGGCTGTTGGTGATGTGCGGCGTGACCTCGCCGTCCAGCTTGTGCTGGTTGCGCAGCACGCTCATCCAAGCGCCCGAGCGTTTGCCCGGCCGGGCGAAGTAGTCGCCGTAGAACAGACCTCGGTGCTCGCCGTCCTCGCCGAGCATTTCCCAGACCCGCACGTCGGGGTGGAAGACGGGGATGTCGTCGCGCTCATGGAACGTCACGCCGAACAGCCGCTCCGCCACCGCGAACTTGGCGCGCAGGATGTTGTCCAGCGAGAGGTAGGCCTTCACCTCGTCCTCGTCCAGCGCATGGTTCGCGGCGCGGGCCTTCTCCGCGTAGAACCACCAGTCCCAGGGCATCAGGTCGTGGTCCGCGCCCTCGGCGACCATGATGGCGCGGATCTCGGCGGCCTCGGCCTCGGCCTTGGCCAGCGCTCCGGCCCAGACCTCGTCCAGCAGGTTCTTCGCGTTCTGGGGCGTGCCGGCCATGGTGTCGGCCGTGCGGTAGGCCGCGTAGTTCTCGTGGCCGAGCAGACGGGCCTGCTCCAGGCGCAGCAGGAGGATCCGGCGGATCGTGTCCTCGTTGTCGAACTCGTTGCCGTTGTTGCCGCGGTTGGTCCAGCCGCGGAAGAGCTTCTCGCGCAGGTCGCGGCGAGTGGAGAACGTCATGAACGGCTCGAAGCTCGAGCGTGCGACGGTGATGACGAACTGCCCGTCCATGCCACGCTCGGTGCCGGCCTGGGCGGCCGCCGAGAGCACGACCTCGGGCAGGCCGGCCCGGTCGTCGACGGTCTCGAGCACCAGGGCGAACTGCTCCGCGTCCTTCTGGGCATTCTGGCCGAAGGCCGTCTGGAGCGAGGCGAGCTCCTCGTTGATCGCCGCGAGGCGGTCGCGATCCGAGCCGGTCAGCTCTGCGCCCGCCCGCAGGAAGCGGGTGTGGGTGCGGTCGAGGATGCGGTGCTGCTCGCTGTCGAGACCGAGCGATCCGGCGTTCCCATGGAGCGTGGCGATGCGGCCGAAAAGCTCCTCGTTCAGGGCGATGTCGCTGGCATGGACGGCCATGCGCGGGGAGATCTCGGTCTGGACCGCGCGGATCTCGTCGCCGGTGGCCGATGAGACATACATGCCGAAGGTGCGCTGGATGCGGTCGAGGTCCCGACCGGCCAGCTCGAGGGCTTCGATGGTGTTGGCGAAGGTCGGCGCCGCCGGGTTGGAGGCGATGGCCTCGATCTCGGCGCGGTGGATCGCCATCGCCCGTTCGAAGGCGGGCAGGAAGTGCGCCGGCTCGATGAGGTCGAACGGCGGAGCCTCGAAGGGCGCGGTCCACTCGCCGAACAGCGGATTGCCGGACAGCTCCTCGGGCAGCTCCTGCTGCTCGGGCGTCAGGGTCTGCAGGGTGTCGGCGGCGGCCGGAGCGGCGGTCAGGCCGCCGAGAAGCATGAGGCAGGCGGCGGCGGTTGCGAGGCGTGCGGTCATCGAGGGCTCCTGAGGTGTGCGGCGTCCGGGGCGAGCCCGGCGGGGACGGTCAACGTGAGTTGGACATGATAGCTCATTTCGGGGTGGTGCCCAATGGTGGGGGTGGTGGATGGGTGGGGGCAGGCGCCGGAACCACCCCGGGCCCCGGCGCCTCTATTGATGGCCATGACTCGATCAGTCCGCCCTGCGCATCAGGTAGAACACGTAGCCGAACCAGTCCGAGTGCTTGCGGTAGTTCTCGATCTCGCCGTGGGCCATCTCCAGCATGGCGCGCGACTCTTCGCAATCTTCGGCCGGCTCAAACCCCACCAGGCGTGCCTTCAGGTGCACGTAGAAATTCTCCCACCATGCATGGCTAGGCAGGGTGAAGCGATCCACCAGCTCGTACCCGCAGTCAGCCACGGTCTGCTCCACCGCGTCGGCGTGGGGCATGTCCGGGCAGATGCCCGCGAAGAAGTCGCGGCATGCGGCGGGCGCCTCGTCCTGCAGCCAGACCAGGTCGGTGAAGCCCAGGGCGCCACCGGGAACCAGCTGCGTCCGCCAGGCACGCAGAGCCTGAGGAATGCCCATGACGAAGGCCGAGCCCTCGGCCCAGACCAGGTCATACTCGCCCTCGCCGTCGGACAACGTGTTCATGTCGGCGCAGCGGGTCTGGATCAGGTGACTCAGCCCCTCTGCCTGGGCGCGTCGCTGCAGTTCGTCCAGGTAGGGCTGGTGGTTGTCCAGTGCCGTCACCCGGCAACCCAGTTCACGCGCCAGGCACAGGGTCTGGGAGCCGTTGCCGCAGCCCACGTCCAACACGCGGAGGTCGCTGGACAGGCGCCCCGGGTCGCCGTTGAAGAGGAGGTCCAGGGCGCGGCGGGTGACGGCGTCGTCCCCGGGGGCCAGGCGCGGCAGCGCGGGGTCGAAGATCTCGTGGATGGCGTTCATCACCCTGTCGTGGTTCATGATGGGTTCTCTCCCGTTGAACAAGTTGGCCGGCATGGGGACACGGAGCGTCGCCATGCTCGCGGCGGGTTTACTCGAATCGGCTTCATGTCACGGGGATGGGCAACGGCACGAGGAAGGGCGCTCCCTGGAGAGCGCAAACCCGATCGAGGTCGGGACGTGCGGTTGCCTAGAGTACAGTCGTCATGCGTGGGCGAGGATACATGGTTGGAGGGGGTGGGGCAAGTAGGGGGGCAACTGGAGTGGAGTGAAAACAATCAGTAATGGGGGCGCGCTTGGCGGGAGCCGCTGATGTCCAGGTAGAGATATCTTGCGGGGGAAAGAGTGGCTCCCCG
>CAYFKR010000022.1:0-55276 GCA_964343835.1 uncultured Fibrobacteraceae bacterium | reverse complement strand
CAACAGCCCAGGTGTCACCATCTCTGGAATCACCTTCTTGGGCGGCAATAGCAGCCGTGGGGGCGGCCTGTACCTATGGAGCTCGGATGCCGCCTTTTCGAACTGCTCATTCTCAACCAACAACGCGACCAACGAAGGCGGCGGTGCATATATCGCCCACTCTACCGCTAGCTTCTCAAGCTGTGAATTCTCGGATAACACTGGCATTCCCTCAGGCCGTGGCGGTGGATGCTGGATCGAATACTGTGCACCTACGTTCGATTCTTGCCGGTTTGTGTCAAATGAAGCCGCTCATGGCGGAGGGCTCTGTTTCGGCCCAGAGGGATCCGCCTCTCTCAACACATGCCTCATTTCCGAGAACACAGCCAATTATGGTGGCGGCATTAGCTTCCAGGATCACGGCTCCCCGTACACACAGTCCCAGGTTGTTTCGTCCTCAATTACCTCCAATCATGCCAACTACTTTGGCGGAGGGCTAGATATCGGCAACTACTGCCGTGTTGACTTCGATAACTCTTCTGTCACCAGCAATACTGCTGACTCCATAGGCGGAGGCGCCTACTACGACACATATGCATGGTCTACTGCCTACAACACTGACTTTGCTATCAACTCGGCTCCGGACGGTCCTGATGGATTCATCAAAGGCATCTTCGACGCCACTTGCTGTGACCTCGACGAATCTGGCTTCCACCTAGAATTCAGCGGCATTCTCGTGAACGACATGTCCGGCTGCGGGGGCGTCGTCTCGAACGAGGACATGAGCTGGAGTGAAGTGAAGACACTGTTCCGGTAGGCAACCACCAAGGAGATCCCATGACCACCGCCCCTATCAGCGAGGGTCGGTGACCGATACAAGGAAGCAGCTACCAGATTGAGGCGATGCCCTCTCACAAGCTACAAGGAGTACACAATGGAGTTCACTAAGACCGAGCGTGCCATCCTGATTAACCAGCTCGAGATTCTGGCGATCCTCAGCCCCGAAATCGCCGATGACTACAGAGAGGCAGGCGAGATCCTGTCCAAGGGCTTCACAGTATTCTACGACGATGTTCTCTCATATGTAGACGAGGAGTTACCTCTATCTGAGTGCCGACTGGTGCTGGACACCCTCGATATGTTCTGGCTCCTTGAACAGTTCTATTCGAGGCACCCCGAATCTGATGCCAGCAGTCACACCCATGCGCACTTTCACGGCTTCGATGGGAACAACGAAACTGAAATGTACTCGTTTGCGCGATTCCTGATCGAGAAACAAGGGAAGTTCCAGGAGGTGCGCGGCGCTGAGGAATTCAGGTTCAATAGCCACATGCAGAAGGCATCTAAGTACGGGAGCATGGTGGAGACCTGGAAGGGGCTCCCTGACCGCTATGAGCTTACGGAGGAGCAGGTGCTGGAGATTCTCGAGTCGCAGTAAGGCCTGAGGAGGCTAGTTGATGACCAAGACCCTGAAAGCCACCCACATGGGAGACCTGAACCTCGGCGGGATCGAGATTCCCTGTGCTGTCCTCGAGGATGGGACCCGAGTCCTATCGGAGCGCGCTGTTTCGAAGATCCTCAAGGTGAGAGCAGGCGGGCGCGCATATGCTCAAAAAAAGAGCTCTGACGGCGCCGCCGGTTTGCCTGTTTTTGTGGGTGCAAAGAGGCTTATGCCCTTTATCGACGAAGAGTTGACGGTGGCGCTGGTTTCACCCATCGAATACACCCCAACCCACGGCGGCAGAAACGCCCTTGGGATCAAGGCTGGCCTCCTCCCCCAGGTGTGCAACGTCTGGCTTTCTGCCCGTGAGCACGGCGTACTGACGAAGCAGCAAGCACACATCGCCCAGGCCGCCGAGGTTCTGATGCGAGGCCTCGCACATGTCGGCATTATCGCCCTTGTCGATGAGGCTACTGGCTATCAGGACGTACGCGGCCGAGCGGACCTCGAGCGCATCCTCAGGGACTTCATCGATGATGAACTCAACAAGTGGCAGAAGACCTTCCCGGATGACTACTACAAGGAGATGTTTCGGCTCAGGGGCTGGCCCTACTTGGAGCTAAATGAGAAGCGCCCTGGCGTTGTCGGACACCTGACCAATGACATCGTATACGGCCGCTTGGCGCCTGGCGTTCTCAGTGAGCTAAAGCGGCTCAACCCAACGAAGGCCGGCGGCCGGCGCAAAGCCAAGCACCACCAGCTCCTCACGACAGATAAGGGCCACCCTCGCCTCAAAGAGCATCTGGCTGGAGTCGTCATGCTCATGAAGGCCTCAAAGACATGGAACGGCTTCATGAAGGCCCTGGATCGCGTGAGCCCCAAGTACGGCTCCAACTTCGAGCTTGAGCTACCTGGCTTGGAGCCGGGGACCGATATCGAGAACGAGGGGTAGAGGTGGCCACGATCAGAGACATCACCCCCTGGCCCCCGCTCCAATGGCGCAAGCCAGGCCACTCCCCCGCCGTCACCCTAGCCGCGGTCATCGAGCGCGTCCACGTGCACCAGCTGGGGATCGACCTCTACGTCGTGGAGGACGGAGAGCGGCACATGCTGTCGGTGCCGTTCGAGGCGAAGGGGTTTGAGGAGATCGCGAAGGCGGTGGTGGGGGCTCGGGGGATGATGCTATGTGAGGCAGGCACGATTCCCGTAGACTAGCACCAAGAAAGGGGGCTATGGCAACGTCATTGTGCGCAGGGCTAAGCGTTTACACAACTGCAAGAGCATATGGTTCGCAGCCATGTGATGTGCTCTTCCATATTCTAAGGAGAATGTTATGTCACTAAAGCAACACTACTTCCACATGATTGTCATTACCTCTCTACTGTACCTGATGGCTTCTGCGCCGTCCTACAGCGCTGATGTCCCAAACGGCATAGGTATATATTTTGACAGTGCTGGCACTACGGCATGCATGGATAGTGTCTCAGTGTATCCGCACGTTACTACTGCCTACTTAATCCTGACCAACTACTCTTCGAGTACAAGAGTACGTGGTTGGGAGTGCACAATCACTGCTGATCCGTCGATCGTTTTATCTAATGTATCAATGTACGGCGACGCCCTCAACGCAGGAACTGCCCCTGAGTATAGCGTCGGTCTCAGCGCGCCACTTGCTCCGGACTCTGTGATCGTGTTGGCTACAATTGATGTACTAGCCTTTGCCCCAGGCGGGTTACATCTGGGGCCGATCTCATCTCCCTCGATTGACAACGCTACCTGCCCAATTGTCTCTTCTAGCAACAGCCTCGTACCTCTGTTTACAACAGAATACGTCTACGGCGGTCAGAACTCAGCGGTGGCGACGATTGGCAGCCTTGATTGCCCGACTCTTAACGTCTACGACAGCGATACAGCTGACGCTCCTGGTGACACCTTATTCTCGCCAGACTCATCGGCCATGGTCACCTTTTGGACTCCACCTGGCTCGATCACTCTCGCCAACCCTACGTCAATGAATCAGGTCGCCAAGTGCACTTTTAGCGACCCTCGCGTCCGCGATGTGCTCACGAGCCACAATGTTACCCACATCACCCGAGCGCATCCCTCTCACTATGGCAACACACCTACATCTACGCTTCCCAATGGCACCGTAGTAGCTCATGACGATCTATCACAGTACTTCACTATTTGGTCTGCATCAAAAGCTTCTGCCAACCTGGCCAGCGATCTTCTCCTCACTGAACTGATTCCCTATGCCGCAGAGCCTCCAACATTCGTCAGCAATAGCTCTATTTCTGAAAAGCCTAAGGAGCCCGTGGACCATTTTCACAAACAATGGTCTCTTAAAAACACAGGCCAAATTGATGGAGACAACAACGCCGGCGACCCTGGGTATGATGTTTCCATCCTTCCTGCTTGGGATATTGCTACAGGCTCATCAAGTGTTCGTGTTGGCGCCATTGAGTCTAGCCTTGATTATACTCATCCCGACTTGGTTGATCGCGTAGATCTACGCTTTGATGAGGGGCACCAAAAAACTACATCTCACGGCACCAGTGTGTTTGGCATCATTGGCGCTCACAATGACAGTAGTGGCGTCAGAGGGATTGACGACCAGTGCTTTCTCATTCTTCTTGACACAAGAACAGAGCAAGGGTTTGCCAGCTATGCTAACGCCCTGCAGAATGGCATCGACACGAACTTAGATATCATCAATCACTCATATCATCTTGAGGATTCTGATGGCAACATAGCGTATGACAACGTGGAGTATAGTCAGTTATTTTACGAATCGCATCAAGCCAATATCCTGAACGTGAGCGCATCTGGTAATACAGGGCACGACACTAATGATCTTCAGATTCCTGCCAGATACAACCAATCACTGACTGTCGGCAGTATCAACAACAGGGGCATTCTGGCTCATGACTCTACTTACGGTCCATTTGTGGATCTAGTCGCTCCTGGCCATAGTGTCTATACTGCTACACTCAATCATGACTATGCTCACAAAGATGGGACATCCTTTGCTGCTCCCCACGTAACTGGCATTGCAGCCCTTCTTAAAGGCCACGCTCCCACCCTTCTCAATGATGACATCGCAAACATTCTCATGCTTACGACCAACTCCCTTCCTCACCACACCAGCGGCCAGCACTCTGATGAGTACGGGTGGGGCCTCGTATCAGCCGTCAACGCCTTAGAAGCCATCACATTTCCCAACGTGGTGCAGCGTACCATCATAACAGGCAATCCGACGTTCGTTGGTAATTGGGAGCCACTTGGAGAGAAGTTAGTGGTCGGCTTTGATGGTTACATGGGACTCGCAAATGTTGAATGCCAGTACTTAGAGTGGACTCGGACAATTCCCCCTGTCTTTTCTGACGTTCCCAAAGCATGGATCACCAGGGTATATACTGATATATATCACGATCTAACTGATAAACTATATCATAAGAACTTTGGCGCATCTGTTACTGTTAACTCTGCAAATGGTACTTATACTGTTGGCGGCTATCGGCTTCATTTGTGGCGTGTTGATGGCAGCCTTAACTCCTACCACCCTGCTGCCCTATCTTCTGCAAACTTTGGGGTGTCTTTCCTTGGGCCAATTTCCGACATAGCATCCGATATCGACGATACCCACTCTACTGGCTCCTCTATTAGCTGTACAATTACACCATCTGTTTTCAACTCCTCCGTAACCGCCACCTACTCACTGGCCAGAGATAGCTCTTATGAGCTATCAATATACGACATCCGCGGGCGTGCTGTGTACGAGACCCACGGGAGAGCGACGGCCGAGGTGCCGTTTGATGTTAAATGGGATGCCCGCAGCATGACTGGCACCTTGGTTAGCTCCGGCAAGTACTTCATTGTCCTTCGCACAGAGACCGATTTGCGAAGTGACTCGGTAACTCTCATAAAGTAAGTCACACGGAGGATCGGCCATGATTTTCAGCCGCATCGCAACTACATACGCAATACTGGTGCTCAGTCTTGCGTCCTGCTCACAAGACGATTCGGCTCCCACTTCACCACCTGATGATGTGTCATGGCCGGTCCTCTATGAACAACCCACTCTTGCCTCTTGCGGCAAGTACGCATTTGTTGCAACAGGCGCTACCAACATTCGCGATGATGGCTCCTACGACATAGACCCCAACGTCCGAGGCATCTGGACAGGTTCCATTCACGACGACTCGTATATACGGCACTCGAGTCTTGGACATACGCCCGCAATCTCTCGCGATGGGTTCCTGTTGGCGTACGTAGACCGCGGCGCGATTCACATAACACACCTGGATAGCACGGTCAGCTATAGCCTAGGAGGCGCTGGGTCGCAAGGATATCCAGCATGGTCACCATGCGGCAACTACCTTTACTATGCCTATACAAGCTCCACCGTCAGTAGTTATGGCATTGTACGGATCTCTATTCAGGATGCAGTTAGAGACACAATCCTGTCTCTATCCCCAGGGGTTGCGTTCACCCACCTATACGCCGATACGGACTCATCTCTATTAACCTCAGTGCCTCTATCATCGTCCTCGCCTGGGCAGCCCGCCGATCTATATCGATATGACTCAAAGACAGAGGTACTCAGCAGACTCACTAGCAGTGCCGGCGCAGAGCGATATCCAAGCCTCGTATCAGGTGGCACTCTAGTACTCTACGAGCACAAACCACTCCACTCTCCTTACCGGTTGTGCAGCATATCTCTATTTGATCAGTCTGTTCGCGTTCTGGCTTCACCATGCAGGCAGCCAACTGCGGTAGTAGATTGTGACATAGTAGTATACACAGCTCCATCAAGTGGCCTGATTCCGTATCAGACACTATGGTGCTATTCACTTGTGGATGGCACATCTCATGAGATTGAGATAACTCTGAACCAGAGCGAGTGAGCAATTAACACAACACAGCTTACTTTCATAGATGTATCTGAGCGAGATAGATGAGGCTATACATCTTCGCCCGGGCTGGGCCACCCTGCTGCTCCTCCACGAGCGCCTGAGCGGGGTGGCCTGGCCTAGAGACTGGAGACCTGATGAGCGTCCGCCCGATCCACTCCGACGACTTCCGCGTCCGCTGTGCGCTCCAGTCCGCCTGGTCCGTCATGCTCAGCCACGTCCGCCCCGTCGAGGGCATCCCGCAGCTGACCCCCAAGCAGATCGACCAGGTCGTCCACGAGCTGCGCCATCGCTACATCCCGGCCCTCGAGGCCCTGCGGGACCGCGGTCACAAGGTGCCCCAGCCCCGCTGCGAGCACCCTCCCCTGCGGATGCAGTTCGAGGGCCGCACGCCCATGACCGACGCCCTGGACGTCATGGACCTCATCGAGGAATCGAAAGAGGGGCCCCCATGAGGGCCCCTCCCAAATATCTATGCAACGGATCTCGTTCCCGCGCATTGAGTTCAGATACCAACCGACCGGACCGACGTGAAGCATTGGTGGTACCAGCACCACGCTCCACCGCCGCAGGCGGCTGTCGGCCCGGCCGGCGACGCGGAGGTTTCCCTCCGCACCTCCCCCGGTATTCCGGGAGACGATACGCCGCAGGCAGGCACGACCCCTCTTGGTCGGGACACACTCCTACGTCTGCCCCTGTATGGTACATCCTATGCCCGACAACGCAATTCCCAATGAATTCGCCAGTGACGACTCCATCAATAGCCTCCTGGCCGAACTGGCCAACATCGTCTCCGAGGCCACCGAGCTACCCACCGACATGCCGGACGACACCGAACAGCGAGAGGAGGAGGCGTGACCGCTGAGCGATCTCCACTCGCTGAGGTCCTGTGCGTCATCTACGCCAGGTACTCCTCTGTGGCCCAGAACCCCAAGAGCTGCGACGACCAGATTCGTGAGTGCCGAGACTTCGCCGCGAAGGCCGGGTGGTCTGTCGTCGAGGTCTTCCGCGACGACGCCATCTCCGGCGCCCTGGGCCGCGACGCCCGCAGGGGCTGGGATGCGCTGCTGAGCTTCATCGAGGACGAGTCCCTGCCGGCCGGAGGCGTCGTGCTGGCCTGGGACTGGGATCGGTGGAGCCGCGACGAGTGGGACGGGCCCATGCACCGCATGGACGTCCAGCGCCGCGGGGTCGACGTCGCGGACACCAAGTACGGCGTCTTCGGCCGAGACCTCGGCGGGAAACTGCTGATCACCTTCAAGGAGCAGGTGGCGGCCGAGCGCCGGAAGCAGATCTCCGAGGACGCCAAGAGGGGCATCGCCGCGCTCACTCGCGAGGGCTGGTGGCACGGCAACGCCCCCTACGGCTTCCAGAACGCCCGCCAGGATGGACGACCGACCCTGGTGGAGCATCCGGTCGAGGCCGACGTCGTCCGGCTCATGTACGAGCTGTACGGGCGCAGGGCGAACTTCTACGAGATCGCCCGCCGCCTCAATCAGCTCGGCCACGCCACGAAGCGCGGAGGCGCCTGGCGAAACACCACCGTCCGCCAGACGATGACCAGCGCGGCCGTAGGCGGCTTCGTGGGGCCGGGCATGCGGCAGCTGGACACCAGCCGCCTGGTCCCCGGAAAGCACGCCGGGCTCGTCGCTGAGGCCGCCTGGCGCCGCGTCGTGGCCGACTGCCAGGCCGTCAGCCGCGGGTCTGAATCGGCGAAGCGGCGGAAGCACCCCCTGAGCGGACTGATGCGCTGCGGGGCCTGTGGCGAGACCTGCTGGCTCGTCGGCTCCCCGCGCTGCCGCTGCTACCTGTGCAGGGCCGCGTACTTGGAGCAGGGCTGTGAGGCCCGTAGGCACATCAGCCGCGTGAAGGCCGAGCGCCTGGTGCGCACCTGGTGGGAGAGCCAGCGGGATCCGGCCTCGATCCAAGCCGCCGCGGCTAAGCTCGTCGAGAGGGAGTACCGCGAGGCCCTCGAGGCGGAGCGAGAGGTGGAGCCGGCGCGAGCCCGCCTCCGCGACCTCGACCGCCAGGAGCAGTCCCTGATCGAGCTCACCGTCGGCGGGTCATCCACGAACCTGATCCGGCAGAGGGTCCAGCAGATCCAGAAGGAGCGCGAGGAGCTCGAGACGCAGGTCGCCGGACTGGCGACGGCGCGGGAGCCGATTTCTCTGGAGGAGGCCGTGGCGGAGCTCGAAGCGACCCTTCCGGAGACCGACGATCTCCACGCCCTCAGGCCCTTCATTCAGGAGATCCGCGTTTTCACCGAACACCTTGAAATGACAACGAGTTGGGGGATTGTCAAAATCGCTTCCTCTGCTGGTTGAGGAAGTAACATGCAGATGACAGAGAGCGGCTGAGGCCGGGGAGCGGAACGAATGCGTCCTCCCCGGCCTCACTGTTTATCCGTCAAACCGTGGATTCCTAGCCGTCACCACCCTCCGGCCCCTCCTCGTCCCGCCAATCCTCCCTCACCAGCACCAGCACCGCCGAGTTGGGCACGATCAGGTACTGCGTGCCCTCGAAGGTGATCTCCACCCCCGCCTTGCGCATGAAGAGCACGTAGTCGCCCTCCTGGGCCTGCAGGGGCATGTAGCGGGGCTGGGGGTCGGAGCGGTCCCAGGGCTCGTCCAGGGAGATGTCGTGGAAGTCGGGCAGGGGCAGGCCGGGGCCCACCTCGGCCACCCAGCCGCCCTGGGCCACCCGGGAGCTGAGGGCCGTGGCCGGCAGGTAGAGGCCGGTGTTGGTCTTCTCCTCCCCCTGTTCGGGGCGGACCAGCAGCCGGTCGCCGACGACGATGAGCTTCTTCTTCAGGGGCATGGCGGGCCTCCGTCGCGGCCCGCGCCATGGAGGCGCGGGCCGCCGAAGGGATCAGCGGGGATCAGTGGCCGGCGGCCTTGGCCGCCTCGAGGTAGACGTCCATCTCCTGGTAGCCGACGAACTTCTGCTTCACCTCGCCGTCGGGCCCGATGATGAAGGTCGTCGGGATGCTGGCGATGCCGCCGAAGGCCGTGGCGAGGGTGCCGTCGTCGGGCACCACGCGGAACGTGTAGCCGTTCTGCTCGATGAACGGGGCCACGATCTCGGCGCCCTGGCGGTCGGTGGCCACGGCCACCACGTGGATGCCGTCGTCACCGTGCCGTTCGTGGATCTCCTGCAGGTGGGGCATGGCGCGCCGGCAGGGCGGGCACCAGGTGGCCCAGAAGTCCAGGATCACGACCTCGCCCTCGTAGGCGGTCAGGTCGAAGGGCACGCCCATCAGGTCGGGCGGGCCGACGATGGCGGGGGTATCGTCCATGTGGCCGTCGTCCTTGGAGCAGCCGGCGAGGGCCGCGATCAGGACGAGCGTCAGCAGGATGGCGTAGCGGATGCGCATGGGTCCTCCTAGAGCATCTTGTCGATCTTCTCGACCATGTTGTCCTTGGACGTCAGGCCGATCTGCTGGTCCTGCACCTCGCCGCCCTTCATGTAGAGCACCGTGGGCACGGACATCACGCCGAACTTCATGGCGTGGTTGCGGGCCTCCTCCACGTCCACGTGGGCGACCTTCAGGCGACCGGCGTACTCGCCCGCCAGCTCCTCCACGATGGGCTTGAGCTGCTTGCAGGGACCGCACCAGGTGGCGCTGAAGTCGACCAGTACGGGCACGTCGCTCTGCAGGACCTCGGCCTCGAAGTTCTCATCGGTCACGTGGATCATCTCGCTCATGGTTCCTCCCGGCCTTCCGGCCTCTCAGGGGTGAGGGTCCGTCGTCTCTATTCCACGGCCGCGAGCACGCGCCGCATCACGGCGGCCATGTCGTCGGCGTCCTTGAATCCGGAGAAGCGTTCGATCTCCGTCCCGTCCGGGGCGAAGAAGATGACCGTCGGCATGCCGATCACGCCGAAGCGGCGGTTGCGCTCGTCGTTGGTCGCGTTGCGCTCGGTCATGTCCATCTTAACCGACACGAAGCGTTCGGCAAGATCCAGGATGACGGCCTGGTTGTAGGTCTGGTGATCCAGCTCGATGCAGGCGGCGCACCACTCGGCCCAGAAGTCCATCATGACCGGGAGCCCCTGGGCGGCGGCGGCCGCGAAGGCCTCCTCCTCGTCCCACATCCAGTCGGGCTCCACGTGGGCCTGCTCCGCCACCACGCCGGTCCCGCCCGCGGGCAGCAGCCCCGGCGCGAAGCCGCGCAGGCCGCCGAGGATCGCCAGGACCGCGCCCAACACCCACAGGAAGCGCATGAAGCCCTTGTCCAGGCCGGCCCGGGGCCCGGCCGTCTCAGGCAGGGGCTTCCAGGCGCCCCAGGCGCTCACGCTCAGCAGCAGGGCCAGGCCGAACACGCCGGTCAGCAGCCACGACGGCACGTACACCCGCACGAACCACAGGGCCAGGGCGAACAGGACGACCGCGAAGACGTGCTTCACCGTGTCCATCCAGCCGCCGGCGCCTGGCAGGGCCGTGAGCAGGCCGCTGAAGGTGCCGAGGGCCAGGAACAGCATGCCCAGGCCCAGGGCGAAGGTGAACAGGAGCCAGAAGCCCAGCATCATGCTGCCGGTGGTCGCGACCCAGGTCAGCAGCACGATGAGCACCGGGCCCACGCAGGGTGCCGCGATCAGGCCCATGGCCATGCCCATCAGCAGCGGACCGAGAAAGCCGGTGCGGCCGCCGCCCACGCGGCTGGTCAGGGAACTCGGGAGCTGGATGTCGAACAGTCCGGCCATGGACAAACCCATGGCGCCGATGACCACCGCCACCGAGTAGGCGAAAACCGGACTCTGGGTGGCCTGCCCGAAGGCGCCGCCGGTGGCAGCAGCCACGAGACCCAGCACCGAGTACACGATGGCGATGCCCAGCACGTACCACAGCGACAGGATGAACCCCTTGACCGGGTTCCCCTTGGCGCTGCCGCCGATGAAGCTGATGGTGATGGGGATCATGGGGTACACGCAGGGCGTGAAGCTCGCCAGCACGCCGCCCAGGAAGACCAGCAGGAAGGCCATCCAGCTGCCCTCGTCCAGGGCGCGGGCCAGACGATCCTGGAGGCCGCCGCCAGCGGCCGGCGCCGCTTCGGCGGTGGCGGGTGCACCGGTCCCCTGCGTCACGCTCACGGTGACGGTTGCCGTGGCGTCCTTCGGCGGGTAGCACAGGCCGGCGTCGCCCTCGCGGCAGAGCTGGGACTGGGCGGTGACCGTCAGGGTGAGTTCGCCCTCGGCGCCCGGAGTGACCGGCACCAGGGCCATGACGTCGCCCTTCCAGTAGGGCAGCTCCCCCTCCACGCTCAGGGGCGGGAAGACGGGCTCGCCCGTCGTCACGTCGGCGTCGCCCGTCACGGTGATGCGGGTGAAGGCGCCGGTCATGTGGGTGCCGTCGGGCACGTGGTAGATCACGCCGAGCTGGAACGCCTCGCCTGAGGCGAAGGCGTCGCCCAGGGGGCGCAGTTCGAGCTCGACCTCGGGGACGGCCGCGGGGTCGTCGCCGAAGCCGAGGCCGGCGGCGGCGACGGTCGGGAGCAGCAGCAGGGCCAGCAGGATCGCCGGGGTCCGGGGGGTGGTCCTCATGGGTTCTCCTCGTCGGGGGCGCGTGGCGTCTCGGGCGAGAGTGCGCCCAGCCTCCGGATCATGACACGTTACTGGAGCTGTTTCTCGCGGCGCAGGTCCACGTCGAAGATGCGCAGGATGGTGCCGTCGCTCTCGGCGAGGACCTCCGGGATGCCGTCGCCGTCCATGTCCAGCAGCTGGATGCGGGCGCCGAAGGTCTCCCCCTCCCACTCCACGTCGCCGCTGCGGGGATCCACGACCTGGCCGGTGTTCAGCACGATCTCCTCGACGCCGTCGTCGTCCACGTCGCCGATGGCCATGCGCGTGGCCTCGTAGTCCATGGGGCTGGTCCACTCGCGGTTCCAGGTCTCGCCGTCCACGTAGTGGATCTTGTTGTCGGCGTTGATGACGACCTCGTGGGCGTCGTCGTCGTCCACCTGGCCCAGGGCCAGGGAGTGGACCATGCGGAAGTCGCCGGTGAGGGACTCCCACTTCAGGCGGTTGTCGGACGAGGACCACACGTAGACCACGCCGGCGCTCGTGTAGGCCACGATCTCGTCGCGGTCGTCGCCGTCCAGGTCGCCGCTGACGACCTCCTGCACCACGCCGTTGAGCTGCTTGGAGACCCAGATCTGGCGGCTGCCCCCGTCGGTCAGGTGGAACAGGCGGACCAGGCCGAAGCGATCGCCCATGGCCAGGTAGGGACCGAACTCGTCCTCGAGGGAGTCCACGGACGTGATGTGGTCCAGGCGGAAGGCGGCACTCATGGCGTCGTGGTAGTCCCAGTAGGTCAACGGCTGCTGGGCCGACGCGGAAACGGCGGCGACGAGCACGGCGGCGAGGAGGCTCCTGCGCAGCAGAGCGGGCATGGCGTTCTCCCTGGTTCACGGAATGCGACGGGGCCTACGATAACGGTTGGGGGTGGGGGCGTCCACCCGCAACAGACCGCCAACACGAGGGAGGGGGAAGGGTTCCCTACCAGGGCACCGGGACGCCGACCAGGACATGGAAGGCCCAGCCGGAGTAGTCGATGGGACGCTTCACGAAGCTGCGCCACTGGCCCTTGGCCGTCAGCACCACGTCGGGCCAGGGCTCGGACTCGTAGCCGAATTCCACGACCAGCGACAGCCAGCGCAGGTCCTCGATCGTCGTCACGAGGGTCGCCGGGTCGACGGGCTCCTCCCCCGAGTTCCCGGTGGTGTCCGGCTCGACGGGGTAGGTGACCCGTGCGATGCCGCCACCGAGTCCCGCGAAGAGGACGGGGCTGCGCAGGTGCCGTCCCGTCTCGCCGAGATACTTCCGCAGGACGATGTCGCCGGTCCGGATGGTCCGGTCGTCCGTGACGCGGTGCCACTCGGTCTCCACGACCATGGCCGTATTCGCGTGGTAGAGAGGCTCGAAGAAGTCGACCGCGCGGTCCGGCCGGAACAGGAGCGAACCGGCGAAGCCCCAGGTGACGGGCGCGTAGTCCGGACTGCCGCCGTAGGTGGGACCGACGGACACGTACACCGGCCCCGGCTCGTCGGGGCGGTCCAGTGCGGAGACGAAGGGTTCGGCCGCGATGGACGACGCCGTCGTCAGGGCGACGACGAGGCACACGAGGCAGCGGCCGCGATGTCCGGGCATGGTCGGATCCTCCAGGATACGTCCGGTGAAGCGTTCCATCCGGTCATCGGCCGCGAAGCCGTGCAACTCAAGGGGAAACACGCTAGGATGGCCATTCACGACAACCAACGCACCGCATCGACCACCCCGGAGGCTCCCTTGGCCGCGACCGACCCGAACCGACCCCAGGGACCCGGCTACGACACCCTCGCGGCTCCCGGCAGCGCGGAGCTGAAGGTCCAGCGCTCCCGATTCCTGGCGGAGGTGCGGCACGCCCCCGACGAGGCCTCGGCCCGGGCCGCCCTGGAGGACATGGCCCGCCTCCACCACGACGCCCGCCACCACTGCTTCGCCTGGCGCCTGGGCCGCGGCGACGAGCTCGTGGAGCACCGCAGCGACGACGGCGAACCCTCGGGCTCGGCCGGCGAACCCATCCTCAACGCCCTGCGCAGGGCCGACGTCCACGACGTCGTGGCAGTGGTGGCGCGCTGGTTCGGGGGGGTGAAGCTGGGCACGGGAGGCCTGGGACGCGCTTACCGCGATGCGGCAGCCGAAGCCCTCGAAGCGGCCCCGAGGCGCAGGATCCGGCTGGGCGAGACGGTGGAGGTGCGCTTCCCCTACCCCCTGCAGAAGACCGTGAGCCATTTCCTGGACGCCCACGGCGGGGAACGCGTGGATGAGGCCTGGGGCGAGGATGCCCTCTGGACCCTGTGGTTTCCGGCCGACACCGTCGAGGCCTTCGTCGGCGCCGTGGAAGACGCGGGTCAGGGCCGTCTCGCCGTCGTGAGGCTGGGCCCGGAGACCCGCTGACCCCTTTCCACCGACACCACCGTAAACACGAACCCCGACGTTTCCGCCGGGGTCCGCTGCACTCGTCGCCTCTGTTGGTGGCGCTCACTCAAGCCGTCATGTCATGCATGTCCTGATAGTCGTGCATGTAGCGGAAGGCCTTCGAGTTGCGGATCTTCTCGAACGCCTCCTCCTTGATCTGCCGGATGCGCTCGCGGGTCAGGCTCATCTGCTGCCCGATCTCCTCGAGGGTCATCTCGCGATCGGTGCCGAGACCGTAGTACATGCGCAGGACCTTGGCCTCGCGGGGCTTCAGGTCGCAGAGCATGCGCTCGATGCTGTCGGCGAGGTCCTCCTCCAGCACGGGGCTGTCGGGGGTCTTGCTCTTGGTGTCCTCGAGGAAGTCCATGTAGGTGGAGTCCTCGTCGTTGCCCACGAAGTCGTCCAGGAAGAAGTTGTCCTGCATCAGGGGCAGGGTGTCCTTCACCTCGTCCACCGACAGGCCCAGCTTGTCGGCGATCTCCTCGGGCATGGGCTTGCGGCGCAGCTTCTGCTGGAGCTCGCTGCTCACGCGCTTGATCTGGTTCAGCACGCGGGCGCGGTTCAGGGGCATGCGCACGATCTTGGAATGGTTGGCCAGCGCGGCCAGGATGGACTGGCGGATCCACCACACGGCATACGAGATGAACTTGTAGCCGCGGGTCTCGTCGAAGCGCTGGGCGGCCTTCAGCAGGCCGAGGTTGCCCTCGTTGATCAGGTCCTCCAGGGGCACGCCGTAGTGGGCGTACTCCTTGGCGATGGACACCACGAAGCGCAGGTTCGAGTTGACCAGCTTGTGCAGGGCCGCCTCGTCGTCCTTGCGGATGCCGCGGGCCAGCTCGCACTCCTCCTCGCGCGTCAGCAGCGGGAAGGCCTTGACCTCCTGGAAGTAGAGGTCGAGGTTCGACATGATGCGGGCGCTCTCGCGACGGGGCTTGGCCTTGGACTTCGCCTTGGTCTTGGCGGTCCGGGCGGTGGTCTTGCGGGTCTTGACGGCCATTCTCGTACGCTCCATTCAGGGTCTTTCCGTAGGCTCGCTCTTCTCTATTCCAAGTTCCATGCCATCTGCGAAGAATTGCAGAGAACTCCCGTCCTCATTCATATCCTCCTGGTATGTCGTTTGTTAGCGGGGTGTTGATAACTTGTGAACAAGAGATTCAAGGCTGAAAACGGGCCTCTCTCGACATTTTGTCAAGAGAGGCCCGTTTCGCCGGACAGGCTGTCATCGTCTCGGATCAGCTGCTGACACGGCAACCGTAGGTCAGCGGGACGGTCCCGCCGGCCGGTACGCTCACGTCGAAACGGACGCGGTGGGCGTCGAGCTGACGGGGGTCGTGGCTCGAATGGAGGATGGTCCACTCGCCGCCCAGGGACTCGAAGACTTCGATGACCACGTCCCGGTCCGAGCGGTTGCGCAGCTCGATCCGCCACTCCGTGTCCCAGGTCCGGTCGCCGCGCTTGCGGTGGGAGACCCGGGTGCGCTCGGCCACCAGGTCGAAGGCGCTGCCCGTGTGGAGCCACAGGGACTCGTCGCGGGGCGTGTGGTCGATGCGGGCCTCCCCCAGCAGCTGGCGGGATCCGGACGAGGACCTGCCGTACAGCCTGACCACGCCGGAGGGCAGGGGGATGCCCAGACCGTCGTCGGCGGTGTTCCGGACCTCGTGGACCACGCTGATCTTTTCGAGGGGGCGACCCGAGTCGCCGGTCGAGCGGTAACCGCCCCGACCATCCAGCCGGTAGTGACGGGTCACCGGCACGCCGGCGGCGGTGAACATGGACAGCTGCTTGATCTCGTTGTCCTTGAGCGTGGTGCGCTCGGGCATGGTGTAGAGGTGGTAGTCGCCCACGCTCTCCTCGGCCACGCCGTCGGCCATGACGGCCATGGCCTCCACGGCGAGCTTGTAGTCGCCCCGGCGGCGCTGCTCGCGGACGCGGTTCACGTCGCCGGCCAGGAGCATCAGCCCGGCATCGCGGAACGTGGCCCCGCTGCGGTTCTCGACGCTGACCCAGGCCTGGACCTCGGCCCTCTCCCCCGCATCGTCCAGCTGCATCACGTAGTCGGCGGACCAGGACAGGCCGCCCGAGAGGTAGGAGACGTCCAGGTCGCGCTCGCCCGCACGGTCGGCGCGGGTGCGCCAGACCAGGGTGGGCCGGGCCCGCAGGTCGTCGGGAAGGCTGGGCAGGGCCAGCCGGCCCTCCACCTCGAAGACGATCTCGCCGTCCACCCGGAACACCGGCCCCTCGGCCATGCCCAGCAGGGTGCCGGTGACGCGGCGTCCGTCCTCCTGGATCCACGTCAGCTCGCGCCCCACGTACTTCTCCAGGATGCGCTTGCGCGACATCAGGTCGAACTCGTAGCTCTGCTCCAGCAGGCGGAAGGGCTTGCCGCCGCTGTGGTCCACGATGAGGGAACGGGGCTCGATGCGCGACGGCACGCCCCGGAACTCCAGGCTCCCCTCTCCCGACGGGAGCTCCACCGTGCGGGTCTCGCGGACCAGGGCCAGGTCGGAGTTGTAGACGGTGAGCTCGAGGCCGGTGCGGTCGGCGGGGTCGCTGGCCACGGCCGTGGGCTGGGCGGCATGCGTGGTCGAGGCCGCCGCGGACAGCACGGTCGAGAGGAGGGCGAGGGTCGTGAGCATCCTGGTCGTCATGGCGTTCTCCTTCCTTGCGGCGGAGCCGGATTCCGGGTCAAGGCCCGGGGCGAATCGGCCGATGTCAGGGTCACGCCCCGACGCGATCCGCGGCTCCGCCCGATCGTTCGCGTCCCCATCGAACCCCTCGACGACGCCGCGGTTCCGCGCCGTCCCCGGAGGCTCCCGTGCAGCACACCATCCTGATCGTCGACGACACCGAGTTCATGCGCTTCGTGCTGAGGGATCTGCTGGAGGACCACGGCGTGGGCGTGATCGCCGAGGCGGGCACGCGCGACGAGGCCCTCGATCTCTGCGACGCCCTTGAGCCGGACCTGGCCGTGGTGGACGCCACCGGCGAGGAATACGACGCCGTGGCCCTGGTCCGCGCCCTGCAGGCCCGCGAGGAGCCCCCGCGCGTGATCGCCGTGGCGGGCGTCGACGATCTGGAAGCGGCAAGGGACCTGCGCGAGGCCGGAGCGTGGGACGTCCTGGTCAAGCCCTTCGACCCGGACGCCGTGGACGAGGCGTTGAGGGCCGCGCTGCCGCAGCCCGAGACCGTCTGACGGATCGGGATCAGCGGAGCAGGACGAGCATCGCCCCGCCCAGGGGCAGCGTGTAGAACGCGAACTTCCAGAAGTGGCGCTGGACGACCATCAGGGCCGTCAACCGGATCGCCACCAGTCCCACAAGGAACGCCACCAGAGCCCCCAGCACCAGCCCCACCGGGGTGGCCTCGGTGGTGGGCATCCCCTCCAGCAGTTGCAGCACCAGGGCGCCGGCGATGGCCGGGACGGCGAGCAGGAACCCGAAACGGGCCGCCTCTTCCCTCGCCAGACCGAGCCAGAGGGCGGCGGCGATGGTCGAGCCCGAGCGGCTGATGCCGGGCATGATGGCCAGGGCCTGGGCGCAGCCGATGAGCAGGGCCGTGAACAGGGGCGGCGCCACCGGATGCCACTCGCCGTGGAAACGACGCGTCTGCTCACGGCCGTGGGCGCCCCGGGTCGACAGCAGGATCAGCCCCGTGGCGATCAGGGCTGCGGACGTGAGGCGGGGATTGTGGAAGAGCCCCTCCACCGTGTCCTTGAGCAGCAGTCCCACGAGCACGGCCGGGATCGTGCCGACGCCCAGGGCCACGATGTACTGCACGGCCGCGGCGTCGAATGAGAGCAGCCGCTTCAGGTCCCTGGCGTAGACCACGACGACCGCCGCCAGGGTGCCCACGTGGAGCACCACGTCCAGGAAGACGTCGCCCGTGAAGGCGCCGAGCCAGTACTGGGTCAGGACCAGGTGGCCGGAACTGCTCACCGGCAGGAACTCCGTGAGTCCCTGGATGACGGCCAGGACGATGAGTTGGAACAGGGCCACGATCCGGATTCCTTCCTCTACTCCCTCTCGCCCCGTGCCAGCCTGTAGTGGCGGCGGGCCTCCTGGTGCAGCATCAGGGCGTCCAGGGTGAGGGCCATCTGGTAATGGAGCCGTCCGTCGTCGGGCAGGTGGTTCTGGGCCCGGCGCAGGTGCTCCAGGGCCTCGTCGTACCGCTCCAGCTTGTGGAGGCATGTGCCCGCATAGAAATGGACACGGACCAGGCGATCGTCAAGGCGGTAGGCCTTGCGGAAGCGGTCGAGGGCCTCGCGGAACACGCCCTTCTTCATGAGGGTCAGGGCGGCGAAGTAGTGGGCCTGGGCCGTGTCGGGGGCGAGTTCGACGGCGGTCTCGAACGCCTCCAGGGCGGGTTCCAGGTCGCCGGAGTGGAAATGGAGCAGGCCGAGGTTGAGGTGCCCCTCGGCGTCCGGCCTGGCACGCAGGGCCGCCTCGAAGCAGCGCAGGGCCTCGCGGGTGCGGCCCATCTCCGCATAGAGGGCGCCGAGGTTCTGCTGGGCATCGGCGGTGTCGCCGCCGGCGGCGATGGCGCGGGCGTACATCTCGGCCGCCTCGTCCTGGCGGCCGAGGGCGTCGAGGGCCGTGCCGTAATTGGTGAGGTAACGGGACTCGTTGCCGTCTCGCACGACGGCCGCCTCGAAACTGGCCGCCGCATCGTCCACGCGCCCCTGCTTGCGCAGGACGCAACCGAGGCGGTAGTGCCATTCCGCGGGACCGGCGTTCTGGGCGAGGGCCTCCCGATAGGCGGATTCCGCCGCGGGGAGATCGCCGTCGGTCTCCTTCGCCCGGGCCCGTGCGAACCAATCCTGCGGATCGCTCGCACTCATCCCGGAGGCGCTGCTGGTGTGTTCCGGCGTGGACATGGGCGCAGACTACGCAACCCGGCGCGCCAGGGTCAACGAATTGTTGGGGTTGGTTGTGCCCTCAATATTGTGTTTTTCGAGATCTGCTGCAGGGGTAGTACTGTGTTGGTACTTCTAATAAGCTAATGTCAATCTGTGCCTTGCTTGTCCCTCAAGCCCCCTGGTAATGATGGTGGAATCATAGTACTGACCCCATCTCCCCGGACATTCCACCCTGCTCCGGAAGATCCTCTCCGACAACAACCGCCCGACACCGATCACATCGTCGACGATCCCTCTCAACATCCCCGGACTCGCCCGCCCCCGCTTCGCCCACCGCGGCCGCATGTAGTTCCACCACACCAGAAAGACCCCCAAACGCTCCGATGCCCGCTGGCGCCGTTTCGGCCAGGCCAACGTCTCCCGAACATGGCCAGCCTGACTGTGCCGGATCATCCGATCCAGCCGGTTGATCTCCCATAGCAGGTTGTTTCGATCGCGATGGTCCTTGGATGAGACGGTCCGATGCTTGACCCGACAAACCATGCGTTTCAATACCCGGGAATACGTTTGGTGCTGATCACTTAGAACTGTGATCCGGTCTGCCTGCCCGATGACTGTCTGCATCAGCTCCCCGACATCCTTTTCGACAGCCTTGGGGTCCGGTCTTCCGAACTTCCGCTCGAGCTTGAATCGACGCTGTTTCTGTGCATCGGTCATCCGACCTTTGCGCCTCAACTCGCTGTCTGTGAAATGGTTGAAGAAGCTGGTGTCAGGCTCGACGGCCAGATGGAAGTGAAATGGGTGGTACTGGCTGAGCTCGAAAGACTCGAACCCGTCGATGGCGATGGTCTTGGGCGGACCCACTCCTTCCATCATCGACCGATGGAACAGGAGGCAATGCCTTCCCAGCCTCGAGATCTGACGATCGATGGTCGTGGGGCTCACACCCATGTCACGAGCCGCCTGCCGGTTGCACATACCGCCGACGACCTTCAGGAGCAAGGCCTTGAGCACGTCGGGACGTTTTAGCCAGTAGGTTGTCGAGAAAGTCTGAGTGCTGAAGGAGCGGCCGCAGTGCCGACATGTAAACCGCTGGACTCGCTTCGGGTGAAGGCGTCGCCTGTAGAAACCGTGGCGGCGCCAGGGCCAGGAATCATGGATTCCATTGTGGTACTTGCAATTGGGGTTGGGGCAGAAGGGGGGATGCCAGCCCTTGTCATAGTAGTGCATGTGACCCACCACGCAGGGGGCAGGCCACACACATTTTCAGGGGCACAACCCTCAAGTTCGCCCCGTCGCCTGCCGATGAGATCCTCACGCCACCCCCCTGGACCCAAGACCGGAGATCGCCATGACCGGGACCAACACCGATCGTATCCTGAACGAGATGTTCAGCCGCCTGCTGAACATGGAGCTCGACGCCGACATCGTGGAGAAGCTGACCCCCGTGGTCGACGGCGTGATGGAGCGCCTGCACGAGTCGCTGGACACCGAGACCGTCCAGGGTCAGAACATGATGCGCGCCCTGCTCTGCTCCATGGTGGCCCACGGCTGGGGCCTGGGCATGCACCCCCACAACAACCCCGGCGAGAACATCGACGGCGATGCGGTGGAAGTGCGCGTCTGCAAGGACATCCTGCTGGCCATGGACGACATCCGCTCGTTGCGCTACATCAAGAAGGACTCGGACGGCCGCGTGAAGAAGGCCCTCTTCGAGCCCGACCAGAACATGCGCATCCGCAAGCACATCGACACGATCCTGTCGGACGTCAGCCACCGCTGGGACGAGTAGCCCGGCCGGCACCGATACGAGAGCGGGGCTCCCTCTGCGGGGGCCCCGCTTCTGCGTATCCGTGAATGTCGGTCAGAGGAGTGCTCGGCCTCCGGCCAGCAGGGCGTTGACGGCGTCGCGGAAGAGGTGGCCGTGGGCCTCGGCGTCGGTGCGCTCGCGGAACACGTCCCAGGCGGCCGAGAGGTCCTCGGCGTACTCGTCCAGGATGCGTCCCTCGGCCAGGGCGCGATCGCGGCGGACACGGTCGTAGATCACGATGTCGGAGACCAGGGTCCGGGCCAGGCGGCGGGCCCACACGGACTCGGCGTCGCCGGTGTCGGCGGCGGGGGCCGGGCGGCGGCGGTCGGTGAAGTCGGAGCGGAAGGCGGTGCCGCAGGCGGCGCAGCGCAGCCGGAGCACGCGGCGGGGCGTCAGGGCCTCGTCCAGTCGGTAGACGGTTCGGCAGGCGGGGCAGCGGATGTCCAAGGCGTCCTCCGGTCGGGGTGCGGGTCCACCCTTGGATCGGCCGGAACGGAAGGATCTTGAGGCGGTCAGCCGGCGGCGGCCAGCAGCAGGCGGCCGTGCTCTCGGGCGAGGGAGGCGGCGAGGGCACGGTGACGGGTCGAGCGCAGGTCGGGGTCGGAGGCCAGGAGCTCGACGGCGTCGGCGCGGGCCGTCTCCACCAGTTCGGCATCGCGCAGGGGGTTGGCCAGGCGGAAGGCGGGGGCGCCGTGCTGGCGCACGCCGATCACGTCGCCCGGGCCACGGCGGCGCAGGTCCTCCTCCGCCAGGCGGAAGCCGTCGGTAGTGCGGCAGAAGGTCAGCAACCGGTCGCGGGTCTCGTCGGCGAGCCAGCGGTCGCTCACCAGCAGGCAGCGCGACGCGTGCTCGCCGCGGCCCACGCGGCCGCGGAGCTGATGGAGCTGGGCCAGGCCGAAGCGGTCCGGGTGGTGAATGACCATCAGCGTGGCGTTGGGCACGTCCACCCCCACCTCCACCACCGTGGTGGCCACCAGGACCTGGATGGTCCCCTCCTGGAAGGCCGCCATGGCCGCGTGCTTCTGCGCAGGCTTCATGCGGCCGTGGATGAGGCCCACCTCGAGCCCGGCCAGGGGACCCGTCTTCAGGGCCTCGTACTCCGCCTCGGCGGCCTTGAGGTCCTGCCCCTCGGACTCCTCGATGACCGGGTACACCACGTAGGCCTGGCGTCCCGCCGCCGCCTCGCTGCGGATGGCCTCGTGGACGCGGTCCAGGCCCTTGCCGTCCAGCAGTTCGGTGGCGATGGGCTTGCGGCCGGCGGGCATCTCGTCGATGAGGGACAGGTCCAGGTCGCCGCACAGGGTCAGGGCCAGGGATCGCGGGATGGGGGTGGCGCTCATGACCAGCACGTGGGGCGAATGGCCGTCCTCGGCGGCGCCCGCCTTGCCGCGTTGCCGCACGCCGAAACGGTGCTGCTCGTCCACGATGGCCAGCCCGAGCCGCGGCAGGTGCACCTCGTCCTGGATCAGGGCGTGGGTCCCCACCAGCAGGTCCACCTCCCCCGCCGACGCGCCGGCGAGGATGGCGCGGCGCTGTGCGGCCGGTGTGGAGCCCGTCAGGGTTTCCACGGACACGTCGAGGGCCGCGCAGAGACGGGCCACCGACGCCCCGTGCTGGCGGGCCAGCACCTCGGTGGGCGCCATCAGCACCGCCTGCCATCCCTGCTCGATGACGAAGAGGGCCGCGATCAACGCCACCAGGGTCTTGCCCGAGCCCACGTCGCCCTGGACCAGGCGGTGCATGGCGGTGCCGCCGCGCAGGTCGCGCAGGATCTCGGCCAGCACCCGGCGCTGGGCGCCGGTCAGGGAGAAGGGCAGGGCTTCCACGAGGCGACGGGTGAGGTCGCCGGGTTCGTTCAGGCGGATCCCCGCGGTATCGCCGAGGCCCCGGCGACGGAGGGCCATGGCCACCTGGAGGGTGAAGATCTCGTCGTGGGCCAGGCGGCGGCGGGCCTCGTCGCGCTCCGCCGCGTCGGCCGGGAAGTGGATGCCGCGCAGGGCGTCGGCCAGGCCGCAGAGGCCGCGACGCTCACGCAGGTCCGGCGGCAGGGGATCCTCGAGGCCCGGCAACAGCGCATCGAGGGTGGAGTGGACGAGCTGCCGGAGCCAGTGCTGGCCGATGCCCGAGGTCAGGGGGTAGACCGGCACCAGGCGCCCGGTGTGCAGGCCGGGGCCATCGTCGTCCAGGATCTCCCAGTCGGGGTGCACGAGCTGCTTGCGGCCCTGGTGCATCTGGATCACGCCGCTGACCAGGACCTTCACGCCGCTGCGGAACTGCTTGAGGACGAAGGACTGGCCGAACCACTGGCAGAAGAGCACCCCGGTCGCATCGCCCACGCTGACGGTCTGGAGGGAACGGCCGCGGCGGGTGCGGCGGCCGCCGCTGGTGAGCACCTCGCCGGCGATGGTGACGTCGTCGCCGGGGCGGGCCGAGGCGACGGTGACGGTGCGGCTGCGGTCGAGCCAGCGGCGGGGGTAGTGGCGCAGGAGGTCGCCGGCCGTGTGGATCCCGAGGCGCGTCAGGGCGCGGCTGCGGACCGGGCCCACGCCCTTGAGGTACTGCACGTCGCTGGTCCAGTCGATGGCCGGCATCCCGTTCCCTTCCGCAGGGGCCCGCCCGCATCCTAGGGGACGGGCACCACGGCCGCAACCGTCGATTCCACAGGGAGTCAGCGGACCCGCTTGAAGAAATGGAAGAGATCGTCCTCGCGGACGGCGGGGCTCACCTGGCCGGGCTCGAGGTCCCGGATGGCGTCGCGCAGCAGGTCCACCATGTCGTCGGGATCGACCCAGCCGATGTCCCCGCCCTTGCCTGCGGTGGGGCCCACGCTGTAGCGGGTGGCGATGACCGAGAAGTCCACGCCGTCCACCAGATCCTCCTGGATCAGGCGCAGGGCCGTGGAGTCGGGGGTCACGATGTGCATGAGCATGACCTGGCCGGCGTGGGCGTCGGCGAAGTCGAGGCGCTGCTGTACGCGACCGCGCCAGGCCGTGAGCTGCTCGGCGGAGCCGACGCCGCCGGCGAGCATCTCGTCGATGACGGCGATCAGGGCGTCGTCGTCGTTCTCCTTCTCCAGCAGCCCGGCCACGAGCATGGACGGTCCCACCTGGGCCGGGGCCAGCAGGCGGGCCTGCTCGGCCATCTGCAGGGCCTCGCGGGTCCTCCCCCGCTTGTCCAGGTGGACGGCGAGGTTGAAGAAGCCGGCGGGGTCGCCGGGCTCCTGGGCCACGTACCTGCGGAAATGGGCCTCGGCATCCTCCGACCTGTCCAGGATCTCGCAGGCGTTGGCCAGGTGGAAGCGGGCCCGGGTCATGTCGGGATCCAGCTCCAGGGTGCGCTCGAAGGCGCCCACGGCCTGGCCGATGCGGCCGGCGCTGAACAGGGCCTCGCCGAAGACGGCCCACGACTCCGGTCCGGGATCGACCCGCACCGCCTCCTGGCTGCTGAGCAGGGCGTACGTGGTATCCGCCGCGAGGATCGCCAGCTCGCTCGCCATGCGCAGGTCCGCGCCGGACGGGTTGGTGACCTTCAGGGCCATGTCCCAGTGGGCCAGGGCCTGTCCCCAGAGGGCGCGGCGCCGGGCCAGGCCCGAGAGGGTCTTCAGGGCCCAGGGGTCCGGACCTTCCACGCGCACCAGGTGGGACAGCAGGCCGTAGGCGCTGCGTTCGTCCCCCGTGGCGAGCATGAGGGAGGACAGGGCCCGCAGGGTGGGACCGTGGTCGGTGTCGCGGGCGAGGGCCGCCTCCCAGCTCTCGCGGGCGGCGTCCACGTCGTCCACGGCGGCGAGGGCGCGCCCCTGCCAGTAGTGGGCGTCGGCGGAGTCGGGGAAGGCGGTCACGGCCCGGGCGCTCCAGTCCAGGGCCTCGGCGCGCAGGTCTTCCTCCACGGCCATCATGGCCAGGGCAGACAGGGCCCGCAGGTCCTCGCCGCGGGCGTCCAGGCATTCCAGCAGGGCCTGCCGGGCCTCCTGAAAGCGTCCCTCCACGGCATAGCGCACGCCCTGGTCGCAGGGAGGCGGCGGCAGGTCGGTGGTGGCGGAGGCGGGTCGCACAACGGCGACGAGCAGCAGAAGGGCCGCCACGGCAACGGGGCGGAACCGGCGGGAACGTCGGTCGGGGGTCGGAATCATGGGGTCTCCACCGGAATCAGGAACGTCTCAACCGATCCAGCGCCGGATCGGGTCCAACCAGAAGGTCGGATTCAACCACACCCAACGCAAGTCCTCGGGATGGAGTTCCTGATGATGCCGGAGCACGGACAGGGCTCTTCCGGTCCGCTCCTGCCGGTGCAGCAGGCAGACGCGGTCCTGGAGGACCGAGTCGGGCATCACGTCGGGAACGGGCGTGTCCTCCGACTCGTCCAGGGCCAGGTAGGCACGGGACATCAGGCTCGCGAGACGCTCGGTGCCGGCCCCTTCGGCCGCCAGCTTGCGCAGTTCGAGCAGGGCCTCCAGCCAGCGGCCGCGGGCCGCCAGGATGTCGGCGCCCAGGTAGCGCCAGGCCGGTTCGTGGGCCTTGTCCTCGGGGATGACGATCCCGTCCAGGTCGCGCCCCCGGGCGGCGGCCAGGCGAGCCGAAAGGTACGACTTCAGGGAATCGTCGTCGCCGTTCTCCGGGGCGGACAGCCGTTCCAGGGAGTGCTCCAGAGCATCCAGGTCGCCGTGGCGGAGCTGATGGCACGCCAGATGACGGCGATACTGGTCGTCCACGGCCCACTGGTCGGCCAGGGTCGAGAGGCGGTCGCGGACCGCGGCGTGGCGGCCCTGGAGTTCGTCGGCGGCGGCCAGGAGCAGTTCGGCCGTGGGGAATGACGTGGCCAGGTCGTGCCAGCGCTCGAGCTGACCGCGGACCTCGTCGAACCGGCCGGTGAGCAGCGACAGGGTGGCGGCCAGGTAGGAGCAGAATAGCTCCTCGCCGGGGTGCCCGTTGGCGGGGTCGGTCAGCACGTCCTGGGCCTGGATGACCTCGCGGGCCTCCGAGAACCGGTGCTGGTCGGCCAGGATGAGGGCCTTGAGGTGGGCCGCGGTGCGGTAGCGCGGGTTGAGCACGAGGGCCTGAGCCACTTCCTCGAGGGCCTCGTTGTTGCGCCCCGTCTGAAAGAGGGCCGCGGCCAGCTTGACCCGGAAGTCGGGATAGGCGGGCTTCTCCTCGCAGAGCTGACGCATCCGCTCGATGCCCTCTTCCCAGCTGCCGTCGCGGCAGATGTCGACGGCCTGCTGGACGGCGTCGCGCCCCCGGTCCTGGCCGGCGGATTCATGGAGCAGGGAGACGAGGTCGTCGGGGACGGCTTCGGCGTCGTAGGGGGCCTCGTTGGTGAGGTAGCGGATCAGGGGATGTTCCACGCGCGCGCCGGCGGAGACCAGGGCGTTCAGGCTCTCGGCCGCGGCCTCGCGCTGGTCGAGCCTGACCAGGGCCGCCGCTTCCAGGAGGCGGGCCTCCACGTAGTCGCCGTTGCGTTCCAGGGCGATGCGGACAGTGTCCAGGACGTCGGGCCAGCGGTCGGCGCGGGCCAGGGCCAGGCCGTACCAGAAGCGGAGGTCGGGGAAGGTGGACCAGCGGCGGGCCGCCTCGTCGAAGAACGGCAGGGATGCCTCGACGTCGCCCCCGTCCATGAGGCGACGACCCTCCCGCGTCAGGCTCTGGCGCAGGTAGAAGTCGGCAAGGGATCCGGAGTCGTTCCGTGCGGAATCGACGACCCCCCGCAGGACGGCGGCCGCCTCGTCGAAGCGGCCTTCCTCGTAGAGGGCGATTCCGTCCGTGTACGCGCTACCGCTCTTGCGGCCCAGCAGGCGTCCCAGAAACGACATGTCAGTCCATGTACTTCCGCGTGTACGCCGGCTCCGAGAGATCGCGCCGCAGGTCGTCGCTCATGTGGGGCGAACGGCCGGCGGCCGGGGCGGGTCGGCCCGGGAAGTCCCTCACCTCGGCGACCCTGGGGGCCGCTTCCTCGCGGGACGTCACGAAATCGGAGGACGGCAGGTCCTCGTCCATCTCGACCGGGTGTGCGGCGGGCTCGGGCCTCAGGCTCGGATCCGGGTCGTTCTCGACCATGGTGAAGCGCATGGCCGTGGACGGCTCGGGAGTCCGGGCCGCCGTGACCGTCGGCTCGATGGCGCCGGCGGCGGCGGCCATGACCTTCAGCTCGGGGGCCGGTTCCGGTCGTTCCTCTCGCACCACATCTTCGGCAGGCGTGTCGTCGACCGTAGCGAGATCCTCGGCCGGCATGTCGTCCTGCACGGGCTCGGGGGCGACGTCCTCGAAGACGTCGGGGGCCACGGCCGCGGCCGGACGGGCGGCGGGGGCGCGGTGGCGTTCCTTGTCGAAGCCCGTGGCGATGACGGTGACCTGCAGCGTATCGCCCAGGTCCTCGTCGATGCCGTAGCCGAAGATGATGTGGGCCTGGTCGCCGGCGGCCTCCTGCACGATGGACATGACCGTGTTGGTCTCCATCAGGCCGACGTCGCCGCCGGTGAGGTTCACCAGCACGCCCTGGGCGCCGCGGATGTCCACATCCTCCAGCAGGGGCGAGTTGATGGCGGCGTGGGCCGCCACCTCGGCGCGGTCGTCGCCCTCGGCCTTGCCGGTGCCCATCAGGGCCACGCCCATGCCTTCCATCACCGAGCGCACGTCCGCGAAGTCCAGGTTCACCATGTGGGGCTTCATGATGATGTCGTGGATGCCGCGGGTGGCCTCGTTGAGCACGTTGTCCGCGTAGCGGAAGGCGTCGATCATGCTGGTGGTCTTGGGGACCACTTCCAGCAGGCGCTCGTTGGGGATCACGATGAGGGTGTCGACGGCTTCGCGCAGCTCCGCCAGGCCGGCCTCGGCCTGCTCCAGGCGCACGCGGCCCTCGAAACGGAAGGGCTTGGTCACGATGCCCACGGTCAGGGCGCCGATCTCCCGGGCGATGCGCGCCACCACGGGGGCCGCGCCGGTGCCGGTGCCGCCGCCCATGCCGGCGGTCACGAAGACCATGTCGCTGTCGGCGAGGAGGTCGCGGACGGTCTGCTCGTCCTCGAGAACGGAGTCGCGACCGACGCTGGGGTCGCCGCCGGATCCGAGGCCGCGGGTGACGTCGTGGCCGATCTGCACGACCTGGGGCGCCCGCGAGAGCCGCAGGGCCTGGAGATCGGTGTTGACGGCGATGAAATCGACGCCGCTCAGGCCGGCTTCGATCATGCGGTTGACGGCGTTGCCGCCCGCGCCGCCGACGCCGGCGACTCGGATGCGGGCCAACCGATCGGCGGGCTCGACGAGTTCAAACATCATGGACAGCCCCTCTCGTCCTTGATCGGGTCGTGTCGGCAGGTGTGACGGGGATCCTTCCCCGCTTCCTGATTAACACATCGCGCCCCGGCGGCCAAGAGGATTTTTGCGGTCCGGGCAGGCGGATCAGCGTCCGGGCCAGAAACGGCGCAGGACCTTGCGCAGGGTGCCTCCGGCGCCGGGTTCCGACTCGGGTTCTCCCGCCCTGTCCCCCACCGCCCAGGCGGCCAGACCGAAGGCCGTGGCCCACTGGTCGTCGGACAGGCGGTCCGCCCCCGACAGGCCCGAAGGCAGCATCCGGGACGAGACGGGCACCTGGAACACCTGCTCGGCCAGGTCTTCGGTGCCGGCGCAGCGGGAACCGCCGCCGGTGAGCACGAGGCCGGCGCGCAGCTCGCCCAGGCCGAGGGCCTGGGTCATGTCCTTCTTCACCAGGGCCAGGATCTCCTCGAGCCGGGGCTCCAGGATGGCCGCGATGAGTCCCGGGGACTCGGCGGGCGCCTCGTCCTCGAACAGCACCTCGGGATCCACGGCCTCCACCATGCTGCGCAGCACCACACCACGGGCACGCTTCACGGCGTCCGCGTCCTGCAGGGGCAGGCGCAGGCCGTGGGACAGGTCGGCCGTGAGGTGGTCGCCGCCCCAGGGCACCTGGCCGCATCCCGCGATCTCGCCGTTGTGGAACAGGGCCCACTGGGTCACCGAACCACCGATGTCCACCAGGGCGGCGCCGGCCTCCTTCTCCACGTCCGTCAGCAGCAGCGACGACGAGGCCAGCACGTCCACGCACCAGCCCACCGCCTCGCGACCGGTGCGCGAGATGGCCGTCTCGAGATTCTGGAGCACGGTGCTCGAGCCGGTCACCAGGTGGACGTCGGCCTCCAGGTGGCTGCCGGTCCGACCCACCGGATCCACCACGCCGGCGATGCCGTCGACGGTGAACCCGACGGGGTTGGCCACCAGGATCGCGTGGTCGAAGGGGATGGGCAGGCCGTGGGCCTTCTCCATCACCGCGTCCACGTCCAGGGCCTCGATGGGACGGCGCTCGGGCCCGATCTGCTGCTGGCAGCGGGCCCAGATGGAGCGGAGGTGCGAGCCGGAGATGCTGAAGAAGAAGCCAGAGATGTCCACGTCCGCGGCGGCCTCGGCGTCGGACACGGCCCGGTCCAGGGCGCGGCTCGCCGACGTCAGGTCCACGAAATCGCCGTCGCGGTAGCCCACGGCGTCGGCCCGGCCGCAGCCCAGCACGCGCATGCGGCCGTCGTCGATGTCCACCACGAGGACCCGGAAGGCCGTGGTGCCGAAGTCGCAGGCGACGATGAGTTGTCCTTGCTCCATCAGGAGTCCTCCCCCGGTGTCGTCGCTTCGGGTTCCTTCACGTAGACCTGGCCGTTGAAGCGGAGGTCCACGGATGCGCCGCGGGCCAGATCGCCGGCCACGGCCATGTAGCGCTTCAGCCGCGCCGCGAAGGCCTCGCGTCCCACGTCCAGGCGGCCGGCGCCGTCGTCCAGGACCACCACCAGGCCCGAGCGGATCTCGTCGACGGCCTCCACGCCGTGGAGTTCCTCCAGCCCCGTCTCGGCCGCGGCGTCGAGCAGGTCCAGATACAGCCCGCGGATCTCCCGCTGCGGGATGCCCGGGCCGACGTACAGCGGCACGTCGGGCTCGGACGCATGATCGGGCTGGTCCACCAGGCGACCGTCCTCCAGCAGCAGGAGGCGGGTGCCGTCGGGGTCGCGGAACCGCAGGCGCGGCTCCCATTCCACCAGCGCCACGGTCAGGGTGCCCGGAGGACGCCTCATGACGGGCGCCTCGCGGATCCAGGGCAGGTCGGTGATGTCGGCGGACAGGGAATCGACGTCGCAGGTCCAGATGTTGTGGCCGAGCCTGGCTCCGAGCAGGGAGTCGATCACGGCCTTCTGCGTGTAACGATACCGCCAAGTCTCGATCCGGTCCACCGCGAAGACGTCCGCGGTGCGGGCCCAGCGCACGCCGAACACGCCCCCCACACCCAGGACCAGCAGCGAGGCGGCCATCACCACCAGGCGCAGGGTCCCTCCTCCCTCCCGGGAGCGGGCCATGCCGCCGGACGAGCTCCCCCGACGGCCCAGCGAGAGGCCGCGCCGGCTCACGACTCCGACCTTCCGGCCAGGTGGGCGGTGATGGTCGCGGGCAGGCGACCGACGTTGCCCGCGCCGAGGGTCAGCAACAGGTCGCCTCCGCCGACGGAGGCGTCGAGCCAGACGGGGACGGCGTCGGCACCCTCGAGCAGCTCCACCGTCGAGCCCTTGCGGGCCAGGGCCTCGGCGAGGGCGGCGCTGTCTCCGCCCGGGCAGGGGTCCTCGCCCGCTGCGTAGACGGGCAGCAGGGCCACCACGTCGGCGGCCATGAGCACGTCGGCGAACTCCTCGCGGAACCGGGCGGTCCGGGTATGGCGGTGGGGCTGGAACAGGGCCACCACGCGACGGCCGGAAGCCCGCGCCAGGCTGAGGGTGGCGGCGATCTCGGTGGGGTGGTGGGCGTAGTCGTCGACCACGTGCACATCCGCGTGGACGCCGTGGTCCTCGTAGCGGCGGCCCACGCCCGCGAAGGCGCCCAGGGCGGCAGCGGTGACGCCGAAGGGCACGCCCAGCTCCATGCCCACGGCCACTGCGGCCAGGGCGTTGCGCAGGTTGTGGAGGCCGCCGGTGCGCAGCTCCAGTTCGCCGAGCAGGCGTCCGTCCACGTGGACGTTGGCGCGGCGGCCCACCTCGTCCAGGGGTTCGCCCCGCACCTCGGCGTCGTCGGAAAGGCCGTAGGTCACGGTGCGGCGTTCGAGGGCGGGCAGCAGGGCGCGGAGCTCAGGATCGTCGCAGCACACCACGCAGGCGCCGTAGAAGGGCACCTTGGCGAGGAAGCGGCGGAAGGCGTCGCGGAGCTGGTCGATGTCCTCGTAGAAGTCCACGTGCTCGTAGTCGAGGTTGGTGACCACGGCCACCGTCGGCACGAGCTGCAGGAAGGTGCCGTCGCTCTCGTCCGCCTCGGCCACCAGGTACTCGCCGCGCCCCAGGATGGCGTTGGCGCCCGTGGCCAGGGCCCGTCCGCCCACCACCACGGTGGGGTCCAGGCCGCCCGCGGCCAGCACCTCGGCCACCAGCGACGTGGTGGTGGTCTTGCCGTGGGATCCGGCCACGGCGATGCCGTACTTCAGCCGCATGAGTTCCGCCAGCATCTCGGCCCGGCGGATCACCGGTACGCCGCGCTCGACGGCCTCGCGTACCTCGGGGTTGGCCATGGAGACGGCCGACGAGCGCACCACCACGTCGGCCCCGTCGATCTGACCGGCCTCGTGACCGACGAAGATGTCCGCACCCAGGCGCTCCAGCCGTTCGGTGGCCTGGCCGGCCCTCAGGTCGCTGCCGCTGACCTTGAAGCCCAGGTTGAGCAGGATCTCGGCGATGCCGCTCATGCCGATGCCGCCGATGGCCACCAGGTGGATGTGTCGGGTATTGCGGAACACGGTCAGCTCCGTTCCTCGGCCGGCGGCAGGTCGCCGGTCAGCCGCATCAGGTCCAGGGCGATGTCCATGGCCGCGTCGGGGCGGGCCAGTCGGAGGCTCGCGCGGGCCATGGCCGCCAGGGCGTCGGGGTCGGACTTCAGGGTGTCGACCATGGCCGTCAGGGCCTCCCCGGTGCACATGTCGTCGGGCATGACCTCGGCCGCGCCGGCCTTCGCCACGCCCAGGGCGTTGCGGGCCTGGTGGTCGTCGGTGGCGTGGGGGAAGGGTACCAGCACGGCCGGCTTTCCGGCCACGGCCAGTTCCGCCAGGGTCATGGCCCCGGCGCGACAGACCACCAGGTCGGCCCACTGCAGGGCGGCCGGCATGTCCTCCACGAAGGGTTCCACGCGCAGCAGACGCCGGGTCCCCCGCCAGCGCTCGAAGGCGTCGCCGTAGGCCAGCGACACCCGGGCGTGGTCTTCGGTCCCGGTCTGGAGCCAGAGCTCCAGGTCCTCGCGTTCGAGCCAGAGGGGCGCCGCCTGGCAGAGGGCGTCGTTCAGGGAGCGGGCTCCCCTGCTCCCCCCGACGCTCAGGACGCGAAGAGGGCGCTGGCCGTCCCAGTGCTCCGGCGGTCCGTCACCGAGGGCGGCGGCCACGTCGCGGCGAACGGGGTTGCCGGTATGCACCGTGACGCCGGCGGGGAAATCGTCCGCGGCCTCGGCGAACCCCAGGTACACCCGGCGCGCCCATCGCCCCACGAGGCGGTTCGTGCTGCCGGGGACGGAGTTCTGCTCCTGGACGGCGATGGGGCGGCCGGTCAGCCGGGCGGCGAGCATGACGGGCACGCTCACGTAGCCTCCCGTCCCGAGCACCACGTCGGGCCGATGCCGGAAGATGATCCCCAGGGCCTGGATGGTGCCTACCGCCAGGTTCGCCAGGAACCGGAGCCGCGCACCCCAGCCCAGGCCGCGCACGCCGGAGGCGGAGACGGTGTCGAAGGGCCAGCCGGCACCGGGCACCAGGCGGGCCTCCAGACCGCGCGCCGTGCCGGCGAAGCGGATCCCGGATCCGGGGTCGAGGGTGCGGAGGGCGTCGGCGACGGCCAGGCCGGGGAACACGTGCCCCCCGGTGCCGCCGCCGGTGACGAGGATCTTCATCAGCGGCGAATCCTCTGCAGCCGCGCCCGCATCTCCCGCCTCTGCAGGTCGATGTTCAGCAGGATGCCGACGGCGGCCAGGTTGGTGATCAGGGCGGACCCGCCGTAGCTGACGAAAGGCAGCGGCAGGCCCATGACCGGCAGGAGGCTCGTGACCATGCCCAGGTTGATGACGGCGTAGACCAGGATCATGGTGGTCAGACCGGCCGCCAGCAGGTTCCCGAACCCGTCGCCCGCCTCCCGGGCGATCTTATACCCGCGCAGCGCGAAGATCACGAAGAGAACGAGCACGAGCAGGCCGCCCACCAGGCCGGCCTCCTCCCCCAGCACGGCGAAGATGAAGTCGGTGTGGGCGTCGGGCAGGAACGCCAGCCGCTGCCGGCTGCCGCCGAACCCTGGCCCCACGATCCCGCCGCTGCCCATGCCGATGAAACCCTGCTGGACCTGGTACGGCAGCCCCTCCCCGCGCAGCGCGTCCCACCAGATGGTCACGCGGTGCTGGATGCGCGGCACGAACGCCACGCCCAGGGCCACCAACGCCACGCCGGCCGCGGCCAGCCGCACCATCCACCGCGCGGGCAGACCGGACAGGGCCAAAGCCAGCACCGTCAGCAGCGAGATGACGATGGCGTTGCCGAAGTTGGGTTGCAGGGCCAGGGCGATCACCGTGACGACGGGCACCGCCAGGGTCGCGGCCAGTTTCCTGGGCTCGCGCGCTGCCCGCTCCCAGCCCGAGGCCAGGCCGTGGGCCATGACGATGATCACCGCCAGCTTGGCGATCTCCACCGGCTGCAGGAACAGGAACCAGCGCGAGGCGCCCTCGCGGCTCCCCACCAGTCCGGAGGCGGCCATCAGTACCGTCAGCAGCACCAGCCCGCCGCCGGCCAGGGACAGGCCGTGGCGGACCAGGGGCGAGCGGAGGCGGTGGTAGTCGAAGCGGGCGGCGGCCAGCAGGGCGCACAGCCCCAGGCCCAGGCGCACGACGTGCTTCATGAGGTAGGTGGTGGACGAGCGGGCCTCGCTGCGGAACGAGCCGGCGTCGTAGACCATGACCACGCCGATCACGCAGAGCACGCCGACCGAAATCAACAGCCAGCGGTCGAATTCCCGCACCAGGTGGAGCTGCTCGCGCAGGCGGCGCATCACGATCCCGGCTCCCGGGCCGGACCGGCGAGGACGGCGTCGCGGAAGGCCTCGCCGCGATGCTCGTAGCTGCGGAACATGTCGAAGCTGGCGCAGGCGGGGCTGAGCAGGACGGTGCCACGGCCTGCGGCCGCCCGGGCCGCCGCCGCCACGGCCTCCTCCATGGTGGCCGCCCGCTCCAGAGGCGCCGCACCCTCGAGGGCGACGGCCATGGCCTGCGCCTCGTCGCCGATCAGCACCACGCGGGTCACCGGCCCCAGGGCCTCGCGCAGGGGGGCGTAGTCCTCCCCCTTGCCGCTGCCGCCGAGGATCAGCACCACGTCGCGCTCGTAGCCGTCCAGGCCGGCGCACACCGCGTGGACGTTGGTGGCCTTGGAGTCGTTCACCCAGCGCACGCCGCCGGCCTCGGCCACCAGCTCCTGGCGATGGGCCAGGCCGGTGAAGGAGCGCAGCCCGGTGGCGATGTCGGTAGCGGAGAGGCCGAAGGGCTCGACCAGGGCCGTGGCGGCCAGGGCATTGAGCAGGTTCGGTCCGCCGGTCAGGCCGAGATCGGCCACCGGCAGCACCTCCTCTTCCGAACCGTCGCGAAGGCGGACGATGTGACCGTCATGGACGAAGACCGAGGCGCCGTCCCGGCGCGCGCCGAATAGGGTGCGCCGTGCGGCGGGCCAGGACAGCGCCTCTGGGCATCCGGTCCAGGTCACGAAGAGTCCGTCGTCGCCGAGGCATGCCGTGAGGCGACGCTTGGCGGCGTAGTAGGCGTCGAGGTCGGGGTAGCGGTCCAGGTGGTCGGGGGCCAGGTTCAGCACGGCACCCGAGCGAGGGGCGAAGGCGTCGACGGTCTCGAGCTGGAAGCTGCTGCACTCGATCACGGCTACGGCATCGGCGGCCAGCGTGTCCGCCACGTCGCACAAGGGCCGACCGACGTTGCCCAGGGCGCGGGCGTCGCGACCCGCCACCCGCAGCAGATGGGCCGTCAGTTCGGTGGTGGTGGTCTTGCCGTTGGTGCCGGTCACGGCCACGGCGTCGCCGGCGAAGGCGCGCCAGCCCAGCTCCAGTTCCCCGATCACGGGGACGCCGAGGGCGTTGACGGCGGGATGGTCGGTGGGGACGCCCGGGCTCAGGACCGCGCCGGCCAGGCGAGGCAGGTCGGCGTCCCAGCCGGGACCCGTGCGCACCTCGTCGAAAGCCTCGTCGATGCGCCCGTCGAGCCCCTGGCTCTTCAGCCGCGTGTCGACCTTGTCCCGCGGGGCGTCGTCCACGCCGATGACCCGCCCGCCGTGGCGACGCAGCAGCGCACCCGCGGCGATGCCGCTGCGCGCGAGTCCCACGACGATCCAGGTCCCCTTGCAGTCCACCCCGTCCCCCTACTGCAGCTTGATGGTGCTCATGCTGACCAGCAGGAGCAGGATGCCGATGATCCAGAACCGCACGACCACCTGGGTCTCCGACCAGCCGGCCAGCTCGAAGTGGTGGTGCAGCGGCGCCATGCGGAAGATGCGCCGTCCACCCCGCCACCGGAACGACGCCACCTGCAGCATCACGCTCACGGCCTCGGCCACGAACATGCCGCCGATGACCATGAGCAGCAGCTCGCGGTGCACCAGGATGGCCACGGTGCCCAGGGCGCCGCCCAGGGCCAGGCTCCCGGTGTCGCCCATGAAGACCCGGGCCGGGTGGGCGTTGAACCAGAGGAAGCCGAGAGCCGCCCCGACCACCGCCGCGCAGTAGACGGCCATCTCGCCGGTGCCAGGGATGTAGGTGATGTTCAGGTAGTCGGAGAAGATCACGTTGCCGGTCAGGTAGGCCAGGGCGGCGAAGCCGATGAAGGCGAAGGCGCTCAGCCCGATGGCCAGGCCGTCCAGGCCGTCGGTCAGGTTCACGGCGTTGCTCGTGCCCGTGACCACGCAGACCACCAGGGGCAGGTACAGCCAGCCCAGGTCCACGAAGACGTCCTTCATGAAGGGCACCGACATGCGGGAGTGGACCACGTCCTCGCCGCCGATCTCGCGCAGCACGGCATAGAGCACCAGGCTGAAGCCGACCTGGCCCGCCAGCTTCACGCGACCGACCATGCCCTTGGGGCGCTTCTTCACGACCTTGAGGTAGTCGTCGATGAATCCGATGGTCCCCATCCACACCGTCGCCAGCACGCAGAGCTGGATGTAGGGATTGGTGAGGTCGGCCCACAGCAGGGTCGGAACGACCGCCGCCGTCAGCACCAGCACACCGCCCATGGTGGGCGTACCCGCCTTCACGGCGTGATGGGCCGGCCCCTCCTCGCGGATGGTCTCGCCCAGCTGCAGGGCCTGCAGCCGACGGATCACCCAGTCGCCGAAGACGAAGCTGATGAGCAGGGCCGTGACCGCCGCGTACGCCGCCCGGAAGGTGATGTACTGGAAGACGTTCAGCACCGACCAGTGCTCGTGCAGGGGATACAGCAGGTGGTAGAACATCCTAGGCCCTTTCGAGATGCCCCATGTCGGGTTCGCGACGGGTGCGGAACAGCTCCACGACGCGCTCCATGCCGGCCGAGCGGGAGCCCTTGACCAGCACGCGGTCCCCGGCCGCCAGTTCCGCCACCATGGCGACGGCGGCGGCCTCGACGTCGGTGAAGGTGCGCCCTTCGGCCCCGCCGTCGACGGCGCCGGACGCCGTGTGGTCGGCCCGGGCGCCCACGGCCCAGACCGCGTCCAGCCCCAGGGCGGCCAGGCGGCGACCCGTGTCGCGATGGAGTTCGTCGGCGCCGTCGCCCAGCTCGGCCATGGCCCCCAGGACGGCGATCCGGCGCCCCTGGCCGGGCAGGTCGTCCAGGGCGGCGGCCGCGGCCACGACGCTGTCGGGATTGGCGTTGTAGGTGTCGTCGAGGACGGTCACGCCGTCCACCGTCAGCACCCGGCTCCGGTGGGCGGACGTGCGAAGATGGGCCAGGCCGGCGGCGATGTCCAGACCGGGACCGGCCAGGGCGCGCGCCGCCAGCACGGCGGCCACGAGGTTGGCGCCGTTGTGGCGGCCGGGCAGCGCGAGGGCGAAGGTCTCGCCGGCCAGTTCCACCACGCCGCCGGAGCCGTCAGGCGACGCACTCCACGACCAGCGACGGGCTCCGTCCCCGCGTCCCCAGTCCAGCACGTCGCAGGGCGCCCGGTCGCGCCAGGCCGCGAAGCCGGCGCTGTCGCGGTTCAGGACCGCCGCGCCGTCGGCGGGCAGGTGGTCCAGCAGCTCGCCCTTGGTGGCGATCACGCCGTCCAGGCTGCCGAAGCCCTCGAGATGGGCACCGGATGCGTTGGTGATCACACCCACGCGGGGCCGCGCCAGGGCGGCCAGGGCGTCGATGTCCCCGGCCTGCGAGGCCCCCATCTCCACCACGGCCCAGCGGTGCTCTGCCCGCAGTCCCAGCAACGTGAGGGGCACGCCCAGTTCGTTGTTGAAGTTGCCGCCGGTGGCGTGGGTGGGGCCGTCGGAGCCCAGGATGGCGGCCAGCAGGTCCTTGGTGGTGGTCTTGCCGTTGGACCCGGTCACGCCGACGACGGGGGTGCCGAGGCGGCGCCGCCAGTTCGCCGCCAGGAGCGTGAGGGCGCGAGCGGGATCGGTGCTCAGCAGGACGGCGCGGTCGCCGCCGGGATCCCCGGAAGGGATGGGGTCGGGACCTTCGCCGTCCCAGGGACGGGTCAGGGCCACCGACGCCCCGCTGCGCAGGGCCGTGCCCACGTAGTCGCGGCCGTCGACGTTCTCTCCCGCCAGCCCGGCGAAGAGCATGCCGTCGGCCGCCTCCCGCGAGTCCAGGGTCGCCCCCAGGAACGCGAGCCCGCCGAGGGCGCCTCCGGCCATGTCGGGGCCGTGCACGGACCAGGCGCCGGACCTGTGCAGAAGCACGCCGTGGAGCAGGCCCTCGACGGCGAGGTCGGCTGAGGCCCGGGCCGCATCGTAGCGCACGTCACTCACGACCCGCCTCCCCTGCCGTGGCGATCCAGTCCCGCACGACGGCACGGTCGTCCAGATCCAGCCGCTTGTCCCCGACGATCTGGTAGTCCTCATGGCCCTTGCCCGCGATCACCACGACGTCGCCGTCGCGAGCCTCGGCCAGGGCTCCGGTGATGGCACGGGTGCGGTCGACCTCCACGCGGCAGGCGTCCCGGTCCGCGCCCGGCCCAGCCAGGTAGCCGTCGAGGATCATGGCGCAGATCGCCTCGGGATCCTCGCTGCGCGGATTGTCGGAGGTGATCCAGGTCGCGTCGGCGCCGGTGGCGGCGACCGCACCCATCAGGCTTCGTTTTCCGGTGTCGCGATCGCCGCCGCAGCCGAAGACCGCGACCAGGCGTCCCGCGCACAGCTCGCGGCTCGAGCGCAGCACGGCGTCGAGGGCGTCCGGGGTGTGGGCGTAGTCCACGACGGCCAGGGCCCCCGAGGGCAACAGGAACCCCTCCATGCGGCCGGGCACCTGGGCGGCGCCGGCGAGGGCGGCACAGCAGGCGTCGGCGTCGTGGCCAAGGGCGATGCCGCCGGCCACCGCAGCCGTCAGGTTCTCGATGTTGAAGCGTCCCACGAGCGGGCTCGCGAGGCGGCACGTTGCACCGCGAACGTCCAGCTCCAGGACCGTCCCTCCCCGATCCGGCTCCGCCGACGTCAGGCGCACGTCCACCGTGCGTCCCGGATCGCCGCGCCAGCCCGTCGACCAGCGCACCACTTCCAGGCCGGGGCGGTCCACGTCGGCGAAGGCCGGGTCGTCGGCGTTGACCGCCAGCACGCCGGGGGCCTTGGCGCGGTCGTCGCCGTCGAGCAGGTCGCGGATGCGCAACTTGGCGGCGAGGTACGCCTCGAGGGTGTCGTGGTAGTCGAGGTGGTCGCGGCTGAGGTTGGTCATCAGGGCGACGTCCAGCTCCAGGCTGGCGGTACGTCCCTGGTCCAGGGCGTGGGACGAGACTTCCAGGGCGGCGGCGGCCATGCCTGCGCCGCGCATCTCCGCCAGCAGGCCGTAGAGGGTGGGGCCGTCCGGCGTGGTCAGGGGCGCGGGTTCGATCCGCGCGCCCGTCTCGTAGCGGATGGTGCCGAGCAGGCCGCAGGATCCCTCCAGGGAGGCCAGCATGCCGCGCAGCAGGAAGGCCGTGGTGGTCTTGCCGTTGGTACCGGTCACGCCGGCCAGGCGCAGGGACGCGTCGGGCCGGTCCAGGAGGACGCGGGCGGCCAGGGCCGGGACCGGGCGGGTGTCGTCCAGCACGATCACCGGGACACCGGGATCCGTTGCGGGCATGTCCATGACCGCTAGGGCGCTGCAGCCGCCGGCGACCGCGGCGTCGATCCAGCGGTGGCCGTCGACGGCGTGGCCGCGCACGGCCACGAAGAGATCCCCGGGGGCGACGTGCCGGGAGTCGACGCACACCCTGTCGACCGTCGTTCCCGGATCGCCCCCGGTCACCTGCCCGTCCAGCGTGCGGGCGAGTTCCTTCACCGTCATCGCCATGCCGCAGCCTCCCCGTCGCCGTGGCCCAGGGCCACGCCGCTCAGCCAGCTGGTGCTGCGCCCGATCTCCTCCACCACGCGGGCGAAGAGGGGGGCGGCGCTCTGTGCGGCGTAGTGGTGAGCGTAGTCGGGTTCGTCGAGCATGGTCAGGATCATCAGGCGCGGTTCCTCGGCGGGGACCATCCCCAGGAAGCTGGCCGTGTACACGCCGGGCTGGAAGCCGCGCTCGCCCTGGCGGACCTTCTGGGCCGTTCCGGTCTTGCCGGCCACCTCGGTCCAGGGCACCGCGGCATTGGAACCGGTGCCGTGGGTCACGACGCGGCGCATGGCGGTGCGGATCACCTGCGCCAGCTCCTCGTCCATCACGACCTGGCGGACCTGGGGCTCGCCGCGTTCCACGGTCTCGCCGTCCTTGGTCCGGACCTCGCGCACCATCAGGGGCGTCATCAGGCGCCCCCCGTTGGCGACGGAAGCACCGGCCAGGACCAGCTGCAGGGGACTCGCCCCGATCTCCTGGCCGAAGGCGATGGTGGACTGGCTCCTGCCGGACCACTCGCCCCACGCCTCCAGCTGGCCGCGCGTCTGCCCGGGGTAGACGGCGCCCGTCGGCATGCCGAACCCGAAGAGGCGCAGGTCGCGCTCGAACTCGCTGCGGGCCAGGTTCAGGATCATGCGGGCGAAGTACACGTTGCTGGAATGGGCGAAGGCGTCCATGAAGCTCATGTAGCCGAAGTCGTGGCCCTCGGAGTTGCGGATGCGGTAGCCGTCGAACTGCTGGTCGTCGCAATCGATGGCCAGGGAGGTGTCGACCTCAGCGCTGCCGAGCAGGGAGGCCGACGAGAAGATCTTGAAGACCGACCCGGGCTCGTAGCTGCCGGTGAAGTTGAAGTTGTCCCAGAAGCGCTGGTGTTCGGCGGCCTCGGAACGGTCGGTGATGACCGGCGTGTCCGCGGCGGCGAGGAGTTCCCCCGTCCCCGGGTCGATGATCAGCACCACGCCCCCGATGGCGTTGCACTCGACCACGGCGTCTGCCAGGCTCGTCTCGGCGATGGCCTGCAGGTCGGCGTCGATGGTCAGGGTGACGTCGTGGCCGTCGCGGGCCGGGGTCACGATCTCCAGGCCGTCGCCGGGGCCGAGGGTCGGGGTACGGTGGCGCCAGGCCTCACCGGGCGTCCCCCGCAGCATGGAATCGAAGGCCTGCTCCAGCCCGTTGACCACGGCGCCGTCGCCCGTGTCGCGGTAATGCCCGATGAGCGATGCGCCCACCCCGCCGCGGGGATAGATGCGGTCGTGCTGGACGTCAAGAGTCACGGCGCCCAGGGAGGTCAGCACGGCCAGCGAGTCGCGATGCAGCACCGCCCGGCGCTCCAGCACGACGTGCCGTCCCGCCCCCGCCCGCAGCCGGGCGCGGACGTCGGCGGGCTCGCGCTCCAGCACCGACGCCACCCGGTCGGCCACGCGCTCCAGGGCCCCCTCTCCCCGCGCGACCCGGTGCGACGTGGCCACGCCGACCCGCCAGGTCGAGACGGACAGGGCCAGGGAACGGCCGTGCCGGTCGTAGATGTTGCCGCGCTCCGCGGGAACGGGCACGAGGGTCTGCCACTGGATCCGACCGCGTTCGGAGAGTTCGTCGTGCTGGAGGACCTGGATGTCCACGAGGCGGACGGCCAGCCCGGCGAACAGCACCAGCGCCCCGGTCTCCACCCATTTCAGGCGGGTGCGAAAGGGACGCGGGCGATTCACCGTACGGCCTCCCGATCCGACGCCCGGGCCTCGGCCGCACCGACCACCGCCAGGGCGCGCTGCAGGAACGAGCCGCCGCCGTCGGCACCCGCATCGTCCAGCACCAGCAGCACCGACGGCTTCTCGGGGCGCACCAGTCCGATGGCGGCTGCGCGGGGCGCGATGGCCTCCCGCGAAGTCTGGCGGTTCCAGTCCAGCTCCAGCAGCCCGATGCGGGCCTGCAGGTAGGTGCGGTCGGCGCGCAGGTCGCTCAGGGCGGTCCGCTGCCGGATGATGCCGTTGGCCAGGGCGATCTGTCCCACCACCACGGCCAGCACTGCCAGTCCGATCACGACGCCCGCCAGGGTGCCGCGGTCCATCACGCGGCGCGACCGCGCCATGGAACCCGCGCCGCGCCCCGTGGGCGCCGCCATGAAACCGCTGCGTCGTCCGCGTGCCATCATCCCAGGACCTCCGCTCCTCGCAGGCGGGCGCTGCGCGCCCGGGGGTTCCGTTCGGTCTCGTCCTCGCCCGCCACCACCGCGCGGCGGGTCAGCAGACGGACCGTCCGCCGGTGCCCGCAGGTGCACGCAGGAGAGCGTGGCGGGCACAGGCATTCCTTGTTCTCCCTGGCGAGCCACTTCTTCACGATGCGGTCCTCCAGGGAGTGGTACCCGATCACGGCCAAGCGTCCGCCCGGGCGAAGGGCCCGCGGTACGGCCGCCAGGGCGTCCTCGAGGGCGCCCAGCTCGTCGTTGACGGCGATGCGCAGGGCCTGGAAGACGCGGCTCAGGCAGGCGTTCACATGGGGTCCGCGCCCCACGGAGCCGCGGACGACGTCGGCCAGGGCGCCGGTGGTGGCCACGGGCTCCTCGGCCCGGGCCCGCACGATCGCCCCGGCGATGCGACGGCTGCCGCGCTCCTCGCCGTAGCGCCAGATCAGGTCGGCCAGTCCGCGCTCGTCGAGGCGCGCCACGAGGGCGGCCGCCGACTCCCCGACGGTCTGGTCGAACCGCAGGTCCAGGGGGGCATCGGAGCGGTAGGAGAATCCCTTGTCGGGGTCATCGAGCTGGAGGGAGCTCACGCCCAGGTCCAGGAGCAGGCCGTCGGCGTGCTCCCAGCCCCGTTCGCGCACGGCGGTGTCCCAGTGGCGGAACGAGGCGGAGGCGAGGCGGAAGCGGTCGGTCTCGGCGGCAAGGGTGCGGCCGGCGTCCTGGGCGTCCCGGTCGAGGTCGACGCCCAGCACGTCCGCGCCGGCTTCGAGCATGGCCCGCGTGTGTCCGCCGAATCCGAACGTGCCGTCCACGATGCGCTTCCCCGGGCCGGGCTGCAGCAGGTCGAGGACCTCGTCCAGCAGCACCGGCACGTGGGGCGCGCCACTCATGAGACGGCTCGCCGTGCGCCGGTCGCGGGTTCCACCGCCGCGGCGGCTTCGCCGAGCAGGAGGATCGTCTTGAGGTAGGAGCTCCAGCCGGAGAGCAGGAGTTCGTGGCCGTAGGAGCGCAGCTCCGCGTTCCAGGCGGTCAGCGGAGCCACGGTCCGATAGTCGACATGGCGCAGCCGGCGTCCATCCAGGACGATCCGTCGTCCCCTGCGGACGAGATCCGGGGCGATCCGTCGCCTCAGCCGCGCCAGTCGATCCCTGTCGAACACACCGAGGAGAGTCACCCGCAGGACCGGGCCTTGCTGCTGGACCTCGAAGCCGACATCGCCCTCCAGGAGGGTCAGGCGCGGTGTCCAACGGGTCGACTCTCTCGGCATCGGGGCTCCGTCCCTTGGCTGCCGGCCCTCCATGGCCGGCCCGGCTCCATCCTGCCTACGGCCCCGATCCGTCGGGGCCCGGCACCTATGCGAAGAACTCGTCCATGAACCGCGGATCGGGGGCGGCCAGGTCCTTCTGGCCGTCGTCGAAGCGGTCCGGATCCCACAGTTCCATGTAGTGCCCCATCCCCACGACCTTGACCCGCCGCTCGATGCCGGCGTCGCCCAGGAATCCCTCGGGGATCGACACGCGTCCCTGCGCGTCGGGCTTCAGCTTGGAACTGTTGGCGCTGATCTGGCGCACCCTCGCCCGCCACTCGGAGGCGGACGACTGGCTGCGGATGCGGTTGAAGGCCTTCTCCCACTCGTCCTTGGGGAAGAGACTGAGGTTGCCGTCCGGGCCCACGGTCACCACGTACTGCTCGTCTTCCACGTCGCCGCCGTGGCGGAAGCGGAAGGGCAGGTTGAAACGGCCCTTGGCGTCCACGGAGCGCTCGTAGGCGCCGTGGAAGCAGAAGGCGTTGCCCTGTTCGGGACCGTTTGGGGACGTGGGATTCATGGGGCTCCGGGCTCAGGTTCGTGTTTCACCAATATTCACCTTTTTTCACCACTCAGCGCCACCAGACAGTAATCCGCCGCCCCCGGAGCTGTCAACTACCGTTCTTGGACTTTTTTTTGCCGATTGATACTGGACACCAGGAGAGGGACTCCCCCGCACCCGGACGGGGCCGGAAGCTACGGAATCAGCGCAGGGAGAGGTCGGAGGGGTCGGGACGCAGGATGGAGCCCCAGGACAGGCCGGTGGCGGCCCGGAAGCGCAGGAGCATGACGACGGCCCCCACGGCGTACGCGATGGTGGAGGCCCAGGCGGCGCCCACCGCCCCGTGGGCCGGGATGAGCAGCAGGCCGGCGGTCACGTTGGCCACCACCGTGGCCGCGCTGGCCCGGGTGTTCCACGCCGGACGCCCGCGGCCGATGAAGTCGCTGGCCAGCACGGCGCCGGCGGCGTAGATCACCAGTCCCGGGATCAGGGCGCGCAGGGCGTCGGCGGCGCCTTCGAATTCGGGCCCGAAGAGCAGGGCCATGAGCCACGGAGCGAGGAGCCAGAGTACGGTACCCGCCAGGGCCGTGGCGCCGAGGGCCAGGCGCACCGCCCGGGCGGTGATGCGGTCCCGGCCGGCGGGATCGTCCACGGCGCTGGCCGTGTGCACGAGGACCGGCTGCAGGGCCCCGCTCAGTAGCCAGAGCAACTCCCCCACCAGCACGGCCACGGAGTACACGCCCACCACGGCGGCACCGTGCCAGACGGCCACCAGGGCCAGGTCCAGGCGCAGGTGGAGCAGGGAGACCACGGCGGACATCTGGCCGACCCAGCCCCGGGACAGCAGCGTGCGGATCAGGGGAATCGGCGTCCGGGCAGGTGCGTCGGGAGCCGCGGTGCGGGTCGCCAGCACCAGGACCGCCACCGCCGCCGCGGCCTGGGCCGTCGCCCACGCGGCCAGCACGGTCAGCGCGTCGCCTCCGCCGTCGGCCGTCAGGACCAGGATCAGCCCCAGGAAGAGGGCCGCCCGGCCGAGGTTCACCGCCGGGCCGGCCACCACGCGGCCCAGGGCGTTGAGGTCGTAGACCAGCACATCGAACAGCAGCAGGCCCGCCACGGCCGCGAGCACCGCCATGGCATGACCGCCCTCCCAGGCCAGGGCCTGGTCCAGCCACGGCCGGGCCGGGGTCGTCCACAGCAGGGCGAACGCGGCGCCCAGCACGGCGACGGCCGCGATGGCCCACGCGGTCTGGGCCCGGATCACGGAGCGGGCGGCGGTCTCGCCGCGACGGATCAGGGGGACGGCGGCGATCCCGGCGCCGCCGTTCAGGAGGGAGGAGAGCATCAGGGCCACGAACACGGCCAGGGCGTAGCGGCCCTGCACGTCGGGACCGAGGCGGTCGGCCACGAGCCAGCCGGCCACGGCGTTGAGGGCGGCCTGGCCGAGGCGGGTCGCCAGCACGCCGCCGCCGCGCCGCAGCAGCATCAGGCCCGTCCCCGTCCGCGCACCAGGCGCAGGGCGCCGCGTGCCACGCGTCCCGTCCAGGGGATGCGTTCCCAGCAGCCCCGCTCCACCGTCTCGGCCCCGAGCAGCGCCTTGGCATGGGCGGCGCCGTCGTTGCCGCCGTGGGCCCCGAGGTCCAGATGGGTGAAGCCGCGGGCGCAGGCCTCGCGGACGTCCTCCCGCATCAGGAGCGTGGCCGGGGCCACCTCTCCCGCGGCGGGAACCGTGGCGCCGATCCAGGCCGTGAGGTGGTCCCCGTCGCACCAGCAGACATGGGCGCCCAGGAACGCGCCCTCGTGGCGGACGACGGTCAGGAAGATGCGGCCGGCGCCGTCGGCGAGCAGGTCCGACAGCAGTTCCCTCGGCGCGGGTGGCGAACCGCGCTCGGCGCTGACACGGTCGTAGAGGGAGACGAAGGCGTCGAGGTCCGCGGGGTCGGTGCTGACGCCGGTGGTCGCGCCGGCGCGATCGCTACGGGCCAGTTCCTTGCGCCGGGTCCGCCCCAGCACGCGGTCCAGCACGTGCTCCTCCCCACCGGCCAGGGGCAGGACCGACGACGGCTCACCGGACCGCCGGAATCCGTTGGCCGCCAGACGCGGCCCGAACCGGGCATCCCACTCGGGGCGGAGATGGAGCATCAGGCCGGCCGAACGGGAACCGCCGGCCAGCACGGAACAGGCCTCGGCCAGCAGGTCCAGGGCCCTGTCGGCCCGGGACGGAGGCAGGTCCGCCGCCAGCAGGGGCGCCACGGTCACGCCCTCGTGATGGCCCTGGATCCGGGTCAGCGGGCCGCGCTGCACGCGGACCAGGGGCAGCCCGGCGACGGGGCGGCCGTCGTCTTCCACCAGCAGCCACAGGCCGGAGCGGCCGGGCAGCCGGGTGCAGACGGCGGCGGTCCACAGGGGGTCGTGGGAGAAGACGGGTCGCTCGGCGTCGGCCAGCAGGCGGGCCCACGACGCCGGAGGCAGGGGCCCCTCCCCCAGCCGGACCTTCAGGCCGGCGTCGACGGCGGTCGTGGTCGTCACCGTAGGACCGCCAGGGGCTTGACCGACACCTGTCCGTCCAGCTCCACCCGGAGCAGGTAGGTGCCGCTGGCGGCGGGGGCGCCGTCCAGGTTCAGGCCGTCCCAGAAGGGTTCGTCCTGCTCCACGTGGGGGTCCCGGTGCACGAGCTTGCCCTCGAGATCGAAAATCTTCACGTCCGCGCCACCCTGGATGGAGATCTGGCCGATGGTGACCGCGGCGTCGAAGCCGCCCACGCGGAGGCCGTCGGGGTGGTCGGCGGGACGGAAGGGATTGGGGTAGAGGGTCAGGGACGCCAGGGGGCCGTCGGAGCCGTCCTGCGCCCGACCGACGCGGACGGTCACCGCGCCGAAGTCGCCCCCGGCCACCAGGGTGCGGCCGTCGTCGGAGACGTCGATCTCGCGCAGCGTACCCTCGGTCACGCCCACGATGGTCGAGGTGCCCACCACCGACCCGAGCCCCATGGACTCGAAGGCGCCGGCGTTGGTGAAGCCGTCGATCTCCACGGCGATGCCGCTCACGCGGATGCGATCCAGTCCGGCGTCGTGGCAGGCCCAGACGTGGCCGTTCACATCCACGGCGATGTCGTTGACGATGCCCCGGAGCAGGCCCGGCTCGTCGGGGTCGATCTTCTCGCCCCAGGTGCCGAGGGGCTCCAGTTCGATGGACGAATCGGAGACGTCGACGAGGCGGAAGCGGGCCACGCCGCCGCCGCCGGCCCACAGGCTGCCGTCGGGGGTGACGGCCAGGCCCTTGGTGCCGCGGAAGTCGTAGGTGGAGCCGGTGACGGTGGTGACGGCCGGGGACCACCAGTCGTCGGAGAGATCGCCGAGGGTGAGGTCGGAGTCCGGACCGGCGTTGCCGTTGGTGTCCCAGAGCACCAGGCCGCCGTCGTCGCTGGTGAACCACACGCGGTCGGCCCGGGCGACCTCGGCGTCGCGGAGCTTCACGCCGGCCAGGCCGGTGACGTCGCTGGGCAGGTTGTGCCACGACGCGGGGTCCTCCCAGGCGTCGGGGTCGGTCAGCAGGTCCACGCCCTCGCGGTCGCCCATCAGGAGCACGGCGCCGGAGTCGAGGGCCTGGATGCGGCGGATGCGTGCCTCGGTCAGGCCCGAGTTCCAGGGGGTGATGTGGTCGCAGTCCGGGATCCAGGGGCGGTAGCGGATCACGCCGCCCTGACCGAACTGGGTGATCCACAGGGTGCCGTCGGGACCGGACTCCATGCTCAGCACGCCGCCGTTGAAGTTCATCAGGCCCAGGGAGTCGGGATCGGTCTCGGCCAGGTCGACGAACTGGGCCCAGGCGCCGTCGGTGTCGATGCCGGACCAGCCCGCAGCGAACCGGGACCCGAGCCACACGGTGCCGTCCGGCGTGATCTCCACGCCGTCCACGGAGCTGAACAGGAGGTCGCCGGTGGTCCAGGTGCGCCAGTCGTCGAGGCCGTCGCGGGCGCAGAGCACGCCCGCCTCCGCATCGAAGTTCCCGTCGACGGGACGCTGGGAGCCGGCCAGCCAGATGCGGTCGGTGGCGGCAAGGACGGTGGTCTGGCCCTCCGGCACGTTCTCCACCGACCAGGCGGAGCCGTCCCAGATGCGCAGCCGGGATCCGGTGCCGGTACCCTCGGTCAGGCACCAGACGGACCCGCCCAGGGGGACGGCATCGCTCAGGGCCACGCCGAGGCCGCCCTGGTCCTGCCAGGACGCATCGCCCGGGGACCAGCGGTAGAGGCCGTCCCCGGTGGCGACGCAGGGCCCGGTGGCGTCCATGAAGAGGGCGCGCACGTCCCGGTCGACAAGGCCGGCGCTGAGGTCCTGGAAGACGCCGCCGGCGTAGAGGGACACGCCGTCGGCGGTGCCGATCCACAGGTCGTCGCCGTCGAGGACCAGGGCGCGGATGCGGTCGTCCACCAGGCCCGGAAAGGAGTCGGCGCTGAAGATGTTGCCGGCGAACCCGTCGATGATGATGCCCACGCCGCCCTCGGTCAGGCCGTAGTACACGCGCTCGCCGCCGTCGCTGGTGACGCCCGCGACGCAGGACACGGACAGGGCTTCCACGCCGCCCAGGTTGGCGTACTGGCGGAACTCGGGCCCCGTGCCGGTGAGCGACACCCGGGTCAGGCCGCCGCCCTCGGTGGCCACCCACAGGTGGGAGCCGGTCCAGGCCAGGGCGTTGGTGCGGTTCGCGGTCAGGCCGTCCACCGCCGTCCAGCGGGTGAACGAGGAGGGATCGTCCTGGTCCCACACCGCGACGCCGCCGTTGGCCAGGGCCCCATAGAGCATGCCGTCGAGGGGGAGCAGGTCCGTGCATTCGCGGCTGCTGAGCAGGTTCGTGACTTCCGCGGGCGGTGCGGCGGCATGAGCGCCGACACAAGTGACGGCGACGAGGACGAGGATGAGCTTCCGGATCGCGGACGTCATGTCATACCTCCCGGTCCGGGCGGACCGATCCGCCGGACAGGCCGGCGGGATTGCGGATGGGATCGCGCCACGTGCCGTCGGGCCAGAGCCCGGCACGGGGGACCTCGAGGAGCCAGGGGTCGGCTTGGTCGTGATCGATGGGGGTGGAATCGGATCCGGTGAACACCAGAGGGGGGCCGGTGAGTTCCAGGCGGCCCCGGACGAGGGCGGCGAAGAGCCCGGCCTGCCACGGCAGCGGAGCGGGGCCGCCGTCGCTGCGGACCACCAGGCCGACGCGCCAGCACGAGGCGGGATCGACGGCGGGGCCCACGTCGCGGTCCTCCACCGAGAGGCCGGGGGCCAGGGCGGCGAATAGCCGCAGCAGCAGCGACGGCACGAACAGGACCGTGCCGAGCACGACGGCGGCCAGCCGAGCCAGTGCCGTCGTCGCCGGCCGGGCCGGGCCCGGGTCCAGCACGATGCCCCGGCCGCCGCCGACGGTGTCCGGCCTGGCTCCCGCTTCCAGCAGCCCGCCCTCGGCCACGCACCAGCGCAGACGGATGCGGCGGGCGCGGAGCCGGGCCAGGGTACGCAGCTCCCTCAGGTCGTGACGCGGCAGACGCCAGAACAGCACCTGCGAGATGCGGTAGCGCTCCACGATGGCCGCCAGGTCCGCCTCCTCCCCCAGGCAGGGGATGTCGCCGCCGGCCAGGGGCGCGCCGTCGTCACCGGGGCCGGTGCGCAGACGGCCCACGGCGTCCAGGCCGTGGCGCCGGAGGTCGCCGCGGGCCTCGAGCCAGCGCGCCACCTCGTCGTGATCGCCCACCAGCAGGCAGCGATCCAGGGACAGCCAGCCCTCCTCCATGCGGTCGCGACCGCGGCGCAGCAGACGCTCCACGGCCTCGGCGATCAGGGCGAACAGCGGAACGAAGAGCAGCAGAACGGCGCGGCTGTACACGTCCTGATGGCTCAGGAAAGTGCTCGCCAGCAGCAGCAGCGCCACCACGCCCACCTGCTGTACCCGCTCGGCGGGAGCGGTTGGCACGCGGGTGGCGGCCACCCGATAACGTCCCTGCCAGGCGAAGGTCAGGGTCATCAGGAGCGTGGCGTAGAGCTGCAGGGGCCGGTACTCGGCGAGGGGATACAGGGCCTCGGCGAACAGGGGATCCATGAGACGGCGCACGCCCCAGGCTCCGGCGAAGGCCACGTTGAGGGCCGCGGCGTCGCCGACCCAGAGCAGCAGCGACCCCAGGGGGTCACGCCAGCGTTTGAGCAGCCACACCACCATGCTCCACTTCTCGAAGAACGAGAACAGGCTGCCCAGGTGGAGCCAGAAGCTGCGGCCGGTCACGCCCTTGGCCGACTCGCGGCGGTGCCGATGCACGAAGCTGGCCTCGGGCGTGTACACCACGTCCCAGCCGGCCCGTCCCATGCGGGTGCACCAGTCCACGTCCTCGAAGTAGAGGAAGAAGCGCTCGTCCATGGGTCCGACGCGCTCCACCGCCTCCCGTCGCACGAGCATGCACCCGCCCAGGACCCAGTCCACCGTGCGGTTCGACGCGTGGTCGAAATCGCGCATCAGGTGCCTGTCCACGATGTCGGTGTTGCGCCAGATCTTCCCCACGATGGTGCGGCGCATGAGCAGGGTGGCGAAGGTGTAGAAGCGGCGGCAGGACTCCTGGACCGAGCCGTCCTCGTTCAGGAGCTGAGGCCCGACGATGCCCGCCCGCGGCGTGCGGTCGGCGAAGGCCAGCAGGGCGTCCAGGGCCCCGGGCCGGATCACGATGTCGGGATTGAGGATCAGCCAGTAGTCGGCGTCGGCCTCGGCCATGCCCTGGTTGGCACCGCGGGAGTAGCCCGCGTTGCGCTCGTTCATCAGCCACCGCGCCTCGGGGTGCTCGGCGCGGACGGCGTCGAGACCCGGGTCGGTGGAGGCGTTGTCCACCACCGTCACCGCATGGTCGCACGACGGCGGATACCGACGCAGCGACCCGAGGCAGCGCCCCAGGTCCTCGCTGGTGTTGTAGTGGATGATGACGATGGACAGCTTCAAGGTCGCCTCACGGGATCCGGCGCAGGCGCAGAGCCCACACCATCCACATCGCTTCCCAGATGATCCGGCGCGACATCTTGGAGATCCCGACCTGACGGTCCACGAACATGATGGGGATCTCCTTGATGCGGTACTTCCGCCGCCAGCAGTGGTAGTTCATCTCGATCTGGAACGAGTAGCCGTCGCTCTTGATGCTGTCCAGGGGCAGGGCCTCCAGCACCTCCCGGCGGAAGCACTTGAAGCCGCCGGTGGAATCCTTGATGGGCATGCCGGTGACCCACCGCGCGTAGATGTTGGCGCCCACGCTCAGGATGACCCGGCGCAGGGGCCAGTTCACCACCGTGATGCCGTGGAGGTAGCGGCTGCCGAGGACCACGTCGTGGGTCTCGATCTCGCGGAGGAACTCGTCGAGGGCCGAGGGGTCGTGGCTGAAGTCGGCGTCCATCTCGAAGACGCACTCGGCGTCGGTGTTCGCGAGGACCCACTGGAAGCCGGCGATGTACGCCGCCCCCAGCCCCTGCTTCTCCGGCCGTTCCAGGATCATGACCCGGTCGCCGAACTCCGGCAGGGCCTTGACCACCCCGGCGGTGCCGTCGGGCGAGGAATCGTCCACCACGAGCACACGGATGCCGGGGTCCCTCTCCAGGACCTCGGGAACGATGCGGCCGATGTTGTCGGCCTCGTTGTAGGTGGGAATGACGACGATGCTCTTCACGCTCACCCCTCGTGCGCGGGTCCGGATCCAGCGGCGGTCGCGGACCGTCCGGCCCGAACCCCCAGGAAAAGCAAGATCGAGGCCATCAGCACCCCGACGATCGTCAGCTTCAGCGACCAGCGGAGGCTGGGATCGTGGTAGACGAAACGGACCTCGTGGCGACCGGCCTCCAGGGCCACGCCCCTCAACACGTGATCGGCGCCCAGCAGGGGCCGGGGTTCGCCGTCCACGGTGACCTCCCAGCCCGGATGGTTCATGTCCGCCAGGACCAGGATGGCCGGGGACGCGGGCTCGGCCACCAGGACGATCTCGTCGAGGCCGTCGCTCACGAATTCCACCGGGGCCTCCAGGATGTCCGCGGGGGCCGGGGCGGGAACCGGGGCGGGAGCCGAATCCAGCAGAACCGTCGCGGCGGGATCGAGTTCCCCCGCCTGCAGGCGATCCAGGAACGACCCGAGGGGCTCGTCGGGCGTGGGGCCCCACCGGTGGACGAGCCGGGCCCTCGGCAGCGCGCCGCGGTTGCGGTAGACCACCAGGTCGCCGATGCGCTCCGGCGTGGGATCGACCGGAGCGCCCAGGGCCGCCAGGGCGGGCAAGGCGTCGGCGGGGACGGCCTGGTCCAGGCTCAGGCGGGACGCCCCCAGCCACGACGCCACGCGGCCGGCCGGACGGTCGGGGTTGTACAGGCGCTGACGGATGGTCTCGTAGGCGGCCAGCTTGGTGGGGTGGTAGCCGCCTAGGGAGCGCACGCCGGAGGTCATGCCGTCGTTCAGGCCGGAGTCGCGACCCAGGGGCCAGACCCGCTCGTGGCCCAGGGCCATGGCCAGACGGCGGTAGGCAGGCGCGCCCGCAGGCTCGGCGCCGGGGCGCCACTCCCGCACCAGGGGCGAAGACGGCACCGTCACGATCCGTCCGGACGGATCCCACGCCGCCCGAACGAGCGACCGTTCGGGATGGGTGATGCGGGCGTCAACGCCCAGCAGTTCGACGACCACGCAGGCCACCAGCAGCCATCCCAGCCAGGGACGCCCTCCCCCGCCAGCGCGGAAGGCGAAGCGGAGGCCGAGGCCCAGGGCCAGCAGCACCAGGCCGATGCGCAGGAGGTCGGCGGCATGGAGGCCCCAGGCCGTCGCCAACACGGCAGTCGAGGGCTCGGGGCGTCCGGCCGCAGCGGCCATGGAGCGCATCACCGAGGCGTGCAGCCCCTGGGTCAGCCCCAGCGAGGCCACGGGCATGGCGACGCCCAGCACCGTCAGCACCAGTGACAGCCGATCCCGCCATGCCGCCTCCGCTGACCCCGTCTCCATGAGCCGACGTGCACCGACGGCCGCCAGCACCGAGACCGCGAGGGCGGCCAGCACCAGGATCATCGAGGGGATGCGGAAGCGGTTGAAGAAGGGCATGAGGTTGTAGAACGGGTCGTAGAGCACCGGGAAGTGCTTGCCGAACGACACCAGCACGGCCACGCCGAATACCGCGACCAGCGCGCGTACGGCCCAGCGGCGGCGGTCGCGCCAGGCCAGCACGGCCAGGATCAGGGCCGTGAAGCCGAGGGTGTTGGGATAGTCGTTGAAGGGCATGGCGCCCACGTACGTGCCCTGACCGAAACCGGCGATCGACGGCATCAGCAGCGTGCCCAGCTCGCGCGGCGACAGGCTCCAGCCCGTGGCGTACTCGTAGGCGGCGCCACCGCCCTCGGCGGCCCCCCGGACCGAGAGGCCCGAGTACTCCTGGACGGGCAGGATGGACACGGCGCCCACCAGGGCCGCGGCCGCCAGGGCCGCCAGACCCCAGCCGGTGGCGCCCAGGGGCAGGTCACGGCCGCGGCGGCCCGAAGCCAGGTCGCCGATCCACCGGGCGAGGGCCACCACCAGGATGGCCAGGATCGTGTACCAGGTGATCTGAGGATGGGCCCGCAGGAGCTGGAGCCCGAGCAGCAGGGCGACCCAGCCCGCCGCCTTCCGGGCGCGGCCGTCGAAGGCCTCCAGGGTCAGCCCCAGGATCCAGGGCATGTACATGGCGGCCACCAGCTTGGAGCCGTGGCCGTGGACGGCCCAGGCCGTGGCCTTGGGAAAGAGGATCCAGACCGCGGCCCCGAGCACCCGGGCGTAGGGCGGCAGGCCCCAGCGCCCCAGCAGCCAGATCATGCCCGCACCGCCGAGCAGCAGGTGCCCGACGAGCCAGGTCATGGGCGGGAATCCGGCCCCGTTCTGGAGCACGTTGAAGACCTCTCCCACCGGATAGGCCCAGGCCCGGTAGGCCGTGGTTCCGTAGGTGGGCATGCCGGCGAAGAGGTACGGATTCCATTCGGGGTAGTCGCCGTGCTCGGCCCGCCAGGTGTCGCCCACCACGCGGAAGTGGTCGTAGTTGGCGGCGTCGGCGCTCCAGTAGATCTTCCCCCCGAACAAAGCGTCGGGATGGACGGCGCCGATGAGCGCGAGCAGCGCGAGCCCGTACAGGGCCGCGGTGAGCAGACGGTTCCGGACGGGTCCAGCAGGAGCCGTGGATGGGACGTGAAGGGCCAAGTCGGTCCTTTCGCGTGGCCGAGGGGGTGGGGAACCGGGGGAGCATATCACCGTGCCGGAGCACGTGTCCACCGCGGAGGGGGCGGTCGCGCCCCCTAAAGGGCTGCGAGATCGGCGGATCCGGCCCGAACGTCCCGGCCGGAGAGTTCGTCCACCACCGCCACGGCCGAGGCCAGGGCCGTGGCCGGCCGCCCGTGCCACAGGTGCCAGGCCGCGGTGGCCAGGACCAGGGCGACCTGACTGGGCATGAGCACGGGCCACGACCGCCGGGGCCAGTGACGCTTCAGCAGGCGCACGTGGCTGCGGGCCTTGAGGTAGGCCTTCAGGGGCGTCCCCGCCCCCACCGTGCGGCTCACCTTGTGGAGCACCAGCGACGTCGGGGCATGGAGGATCCTGCCCCCCGCCGCACGCAGGCGCAGGGAATAGTCGCTGTCTTCGGCGTAGAGGTGGTAGGTCTCGTCGAACAGCCCCACCGTCTCGAGGGCACGACGGCTCAGGAGCATGGCGCAGCCTGTGGCGTAGTCGGTGACGTGGGTCGTCAGGGGGCGGTGCCCGGCCCGCATGCGGATGCCGCGGTGGGAGACCCAGCCGGTCCAGGGGTTCACGCGGCCGCCGTCGTACCAGATGCGGCCCGGCTCGTCGGCGTAGCAGATGCGCGGAGTGGCTGCCCACACGCCGTCGTCCGACTCGCAGGCCTCCACCAGCCGGGCCAGGGAGCCCTCGGGAACGATGGTGTCGTTGTTGAGCAGCAGGACGTGGTCGGGCCAGCCCTCGTCGCGCAGGTGGCGCAGCCCCAGGTTGTTGCCACCGGCCCAGCGCAGGTTCTCGGGGCTCTCGATGAGCTCGACCCAGGGGAACCGCTCGCGGCAATACTCGGCGGAACCGTCGACCGAACCGTTGTCCACCAGGATCACGCGCAGGTCGGGATAGCCGCCACGGAGGGAGCCGAGGCAGTCGTCCAGCAGGTCGCGGCCGTTCCAGTTGACGACCACCACCGCCAGGGACGGAGGACTAGACGCGGCGTCGGACACGGTACTCGGACTCCGGCTTCTGCCCCGCCACCACCAGTTCGGCCACCAGCCCCAGGCTCACGAACTGCATGGCCAGGATCACGAAGGTCACGCCCAGCAGCAGCAGCGGCCGGATGCGCAGGGCGTGGGTGATGACCCACTGGCCCAGGAACCAGGCCAGGATGCCGCCGCCCACGGCGAAGAACCCCATGCCGATGCGGCCGAACAGGTGCAGCGGCGAGCTGGAGCGGCTGGCCAGGAACACCACCGTCAGCAGGTCCAGGAAACCGTTGAGGAATCGCGCCGGGCCGTACTTGGTAACGCCGTGCACGCGCTTGGCGTGGCGCACCGGCAGCTCGGCCACGCGGAAGCCCTGCATGTGGGCCTGGGCGGGCACGAAGCGGTGCATCTCGCCGTACAGGCGAACGGCGTCGCAGACCTCGCGGCGGTAGATCTTCAGGCCGCAGTTGTGATCGTGGATGCGCAGCCCGGTGGCCGTCGAGGTGACGCCGTTGAAGATCTTGGACGTCTCGTTCTTGATGAAGCCGTCCTTGCGGTCCTGCTTCCAGCCCGAG
>CAYFKR010000021.1:0-57105 GCA_964343835.1 uncultured Fibrobacteraceae bacterium | reverse complement strand
GCAGCCAGTCGCCGCCCGCCTTGAAGGCGTAGCGGCTGCCGTCGCGGACGATGGAGTAGTCCTTGAACACGTAGCCCTGCCGCGGGTTGTGCGGCAGCAGCCGGGCCTCGTGGGTCAGGGGGTTGGAATCGGGCACGGTGGCCTCCCTGTCGGTGGTGGGGTGGGTTACGGCGAGTCAGCCGGCGCCCAGGTGGATCAGCTGTTGAGCACCGAGTGGGCGCGGACCACGGCGTCCTCGACGGCGTACTTCACGTCGAAGCGGGTGGTCACCACGATCGAGATGTAGTCGCCCCGGATGTTCTCGTCGAGGCGCATCCTGACCTGCCGCCAGATGCCGACCACCACGTTCTTCGGGAAGGTCAGCAGGATCGAGGTCTCGTCGCTGCCGCCGCCCTGCTCCTCGGGCCACAGGCTGATCGGCCGCACCTCGCGCCCGTGGTACTTGACCACCGACTCGCCCTCGACGCGGTTGTCGCCCTCGGCGGTCTCGCGGTTCTGGAGCAGCTTGCGGTAGTCGTCCTCGGCGTTGTCCGAGGTCATGTACAGCATCTGCCCCTTGAGGCGGCGGTAGGGCTTCGGCATCTGCCGCATCATCGCGGACAGCAGGTCGAAGCTGATGCGGCCGCCGGCCGCGTCGACCGGGTGGCTCACCGCCTGCTTCAGCACGCCGTCGATCGCCGCGAGGTTCGGGTGCGCCGGGGCGCCGAGCCCGGTGTCGCCCACGATCACCATCTCCTCGATGTCGCGCGCGACGGCCTCGCTGGTGAGCGCCATGATGGTCTGCTGGAGCCGCCCCTGCTCGATGCTGTCCTCCAGCACCTCGTTGGGGATCTGCACCTCGCCGATGAACTTCTGCGCGTCCAACTCGACGAACGAGTTGTCCACGGTGGCGCGGTGGGCCGGATCGTCCAGCGGGGTCTTCTCCGTCGCCGGGCGCAGCACCCGGTTGGTGATGCCGATGCGCGGGATCCGCTCGCGCGGCCCCTTCATCGGCCGGACGGTGAAGAGCTTCATCGCCTCCGACTGCTGCACCAGCAGGCGGAGGAACTGCTTTGCCGGCTGCTCGCTGAGAACCCCGCCACCCACGGTCAGGTCGTTCAGCGCCAGATCGGCCTTCACCAAGAGCGTGCGGTTGTTCACCGGATCGCCTCCTTCACGTGCGGCACCACGCCGCGGTTGAACAGTCTTCGCGCGCCAGATCGTCGGTCCACCCGGCCTCGGGGGGACGCTCGCCACCACGCTCGCTGCCGGGGCGCTCGCTGCCCCGGCTGTTGGGCGCGCTCGGCGCCCGCTCCAGCTTCGCCACCGTCGCGCGCAGGCCGTCGAGCGCCTTCACCACGCTCGCGGTCTCGGCCTTCGCCGCGGCCACGGCGTCGTCGCGCTCCTTGTCGGCGTCCGCCTGCGCCTCGGTCGCGGCCGAGAAGTGCGCGTTGAGCGCCTTCATCTCGGCCAGGATCTCGCGGCCCAGGTCCATCACCGCGGCCATCGGGTCGGGGGCGTTCTCGGGGGCGTCGCCCTCGGGCATCTCCCCCTCGCCCTCCTCGGCCTTCGCGATCTCGGCGTTCACCTGCGCCATCAGGGGCTCGATCACCGCCTTCGCGGCGGTGGCCTCGGCACCCTTCGACACGGCCGCCACGTCCACGAGGTCGCGGTAGGCGGTCAGGTGCCGGTGGGCGCGCCAGTAGATCTCGGACGCCTTGTCCGGGTCGCTGGCGGCCATCGACAGCATCGCCTCCACGTCGGCCTTCAGGGCGCCCAGGCGCTCCTCGGCCAGAGCGGCGTGCGCCGGGGCACCCTTGCCGGTGCCTTCGGGCTCGCCTTCCTCGGCGCCGTCGTCGCCCTCTGCGGCCGCGTCGCCCTCGGCGGGGTCGTCCTCCGCGTCGGCGTCCTTGGCGGCGCTGTCGGGCTTGCTGTCGCCCTTGTCGCCCGCGTTGGCGCCCTCACCCTCGGTGGCGTCGGCGTCCTTGGCGGCGTCGGCGGGCTCGTTGCCCTCTTCCTCGGGCTTGCCCTCGCCGTCACCGGCGGCGCCGTCCTCGGCCTTGACCACGGTGTAGCGCCGCCCGTTGGCAGCGCGGTCCACCAGCGACACCTCGTCGACGTCGATGTCGGTCAGGCGGTGGGTCGCCTCGCGGTCGGTGGCGTCGTCGCTCTTGCGGACGTTCATGCCTGATCCCCTTCCAAGGGCTTGCGCATCGCGCTCCCGCCGATGCTGAACCCGGTAAGCTCACCGCGCTGCACGGCCCCCCACAGCGCGTCGCTCAACACTTCCATCCCCATCGTCCAGGCGCCCGCCTTGATCGTGGTGTCGCCCACGGTGAGGTCGGCCTTTTCGATGCCGCACTCCACGATGTTCACGCTGGACCCCAGCTTGAGCCGCTGCTGGTGCTGCAACCCCGGCCCGGACTTGCCGATGCCAAACTTGCGCATGAACCCGTGGCACGCCTTCTCCACCTCGTCGGCAGAGTAGATATCGCCTTGAGTGTCGGGGGTTTCCGGCTCCAGCACAACCCCCCACACGATGCGCTTCGGGTCGCCGCCGTCCTCGCCGGGCCGCTCTTCCGCCTTGAAGATCCGCCCCTCGACGGTGATCCCGTCGCTGATGTCCTCCTTGGCGACGGGCGGGGAACTGCCGAGCCAGTCGTACAGATCACCCACCCCAGGCCACCGGGCCACCTCGTAGCCGTCCGCCCGCAAGAGCCCCTCGGCCTTCGCGGTGGGCTCGTAGCCCTTCGTGGCGACGATGGTCACGATCTTCGACGGCCCGCTGCCGCGCAGGTGGCGGATCGCCCGGTCGGTCATCACCCGCCGGATCGCGACGCCGTCCATATCCCTCAGCATCCCGGGCAGCTTGCCCTTCGTGCCGTAGGTCAGCATCCACCGGCCGTGGCTCTTGTCCAGCCACTCGGCGAAGCGCGCCTCGTCGAACTTGCTCTCCCCGACCCCGTTGTTCGTGCCCACGTAGGGCGGGTCGAGGAAGTAGAAGGTCCCCGGCCCGTCGAACTCGCGCACCACGGGCTCCCAATCACCCGAGCGCACGATCACGTCGGCCAGCCGGGGCGCCAGCTTCTCCAGCTGGCGGACCACCTGCGTCACCTTGCCGCGGCTGGTGGTGTCGTAGCTGGTGCGCCCGCGGCTGAAGCTGAACTTGGAGAGGTAGAGGAAGCGGTGCAGCTTCGCCAGCGGCCCGCTCGGCTTCGACGCCTTGAGCCGCTTGAACGTGCGCGGGTGGCTGGTCCAGTCCATCGACCGCAGCCGGGCGAGCGACCCCTTGCTCAACCCCTTCACGGCCGCGAAGGCGGCCGCAATGTCGGCGTCGAAGTCGGAGAGCACCTCGCGGCGCGACGGCTCCTTGGCGAAGAACACCACGGCCGAACCCGCGAAGGGCTCGACGTAGGTGTCGTGCGACGGGAACCACTTCACCAGCCGGTTCGCGAGATCGCTCTTGCCGGCGGGGCTGCCCCAAATGGCCCGCGCGCGCCGCCCGTTGCGGCGCTTGAACACCAGCCCCTCGTCGCCAGCTGCGGCGAGGTCGGTAGCCAGATCGTCGGGCCAGATGTCGGCCACGAAGCCCCCCGGGTCAGTCGTTCAGGTCGAAGCCCCACCCGTCGAAGTCGCCGGCGCTCTTGCTGGCGTCCTCGCGGCCGTCCTCGGCGTCGCCCTCGGGGGCGTCGTCCTTGGCGGTGTCGGTGTCCTCGGCGCTCTCGGCGTCGGCGTCGGGCTTGTCGGCGGGCTCATCGTCCGCCTTGCCCTGCCGCAGCCGCTCGGCCGCCTTCTCCAGCATCGCCGCGAGCGCCTCGCGGGCGGTGGCGTCCTTCACCAGCCCGTCCGCCACCAGCGCGTCGACCGCCTCCTGCACCTCGTCCACGTCGAGCCTCCCGACTGTCGGTTCTGCCGTAGGTATATCAGATGCGCGACACAAGCGCGCAACCCTTACGCCCTACGCACCTCCAGGCGCGCCCCCGAGTAGCGCCCCACGACCCACCCTGCGACGGCCAGAACGTGCGCCTCAACGTCCCGTCGCGGCTCGTTGATCACGCCCAGGTCAGGGTCCCACAGCAGCGCCGCGCCGTTGTCGAATGCCTCGCGGACGTACCGCTTGAACGTGGCGGTCCCGCCCACGCGCAGCGCGCCGCCCGTGAGGCTCATGGTGCCCACGGGGCGCGTCCCGATCCGGGCCAGGATGCGGAGGCTCACTTGCGCAGCTTCCCGAGCAACACGGCCAGCGAGTAGCCGAAGTGGTCAGGATCGGCGTCGATGAACTTGCGCATATCGAGGCCCGTCGTGAAGTTCTGTAGCCCCATCGCCAGCACCTCCGTCGCGCGGTCCATCCCGCCCGAGGTGTAGACCTTGCCGACGTAGGGGTTCCACCACTTGTCCTCCAGCGCGGTCTCGCCCGGCCTGTACCCGGCGTTCCCGGTGATGTCGCGGAGCCGCCGCTGCGTCATCGACACCGCCCGGCGGTCGCGTAGCTCGGCCGACGCCCTGGTCAGCCAAAACTCCTGCGCCTCGGTGTAGTGGGCGAACTCGTGCACGATCGTCGGCAGATCACCGGGGCGCGTCTGAATGAAGCTGTCGTATTTGAACCGCCCCTTGCCCTTGATCCGCGCCTGCCCCCGGTGATGGAAGGCCCGCGAGCGGTGCTGCTGGTAGAGGATCTGGTGCCGCCCACGCCTGCCGATGCCGTACTCCCGCGCCACCTCCTCCCGCACGCTTGCGCGCAGGGGGCGCACATCGCGCCCTTCGGGGATGTAGGTGCCCCCCTTCTTCGACACCACCTTGTCCCACGAGGCGCCAGATCGCCCGCCGGCGGCATCCCGCCACTCCTCGAACACCCGCTGGTGGGTCTCGTTGTAGAGCCGCCCGTTGCGCGACCATCGGTCCCGCTTCGCTTGCGCCAGGGCGCGCGCACCATGCTCGGCCTCGAACACCCGGTCCACCTCGCCGCGGAACCGCTTCGCGAGTGCGTCGTAGTACGCCTCGCGCTCCGCCGGCGTCGACCGCCCGAACCGGATCGGGCGTTCGGTGTTCGGCCCAGCTGGACGCCGAGGACGCCGCGGGGCGGGGCGCCGCGGGGCGGGGCGCCGCGCTCGCGGCTTCGGCTTCGGCTTCGGCTTCGGCTTCGGCGGTGGCGGTGGCGGTGGTGGCGGCGGTGGCGGCGGTGGCGGCGGCGGTGGCGGCTTCGGCCCCCCACCACCGGGGATCGTCGGGCGGCTTGAAGGCCCGCGCACGACCGGGATCGTGGTGGTGCGGCACCGCGCGTGGAAGGGTGGGAAGGACACCCCGGCCGACTGGAGCTTGTCGGGGGTCAGCGCCCGGCCGAAGGCCCCGGCGTCGTCCGCCGTACCCACCCCCGACCGCACGATGTTCGCGACCGGCCGGTTGCGGCCCACCCGGTCGCGGTAGAAGAGGCGGCGCTGCCCACCCGGGCCGACGCCCACCCGCAGCCACGGGGCGGCCGCCTTGATCGTGTTCGGGCTCTTGGCGCGCAGCGCCTTCGCAGCGGTGGAGAGCCCGCCCGCGACGCTCATCTCCTTCCCGTGCATAAACCGGCACTGCTCGGTAGTCACCTCGTCGAGGACCGCCTCCACGCGGTAGGTCTTGATCCCCGCCTCGGCGTAGCCGCTGATCTGCGACATCGACCGGGCGCTGTTCGTGAACTGGACCGCGATCACGCTCCAGTAAGACGCGGGGCGGTTCACCCGGGCGCCCACGTTCAGCTGCAGGCGCTCCGCGATGTCCGCGCTGCCGAGCCCCTGCGCCAGCCCGTCCGCGACGATCTGCTGTGCCTCGGCGGACACCTTCTCCAGCAGCGCCCCGTTCGCCGCGGTCACGAAGGCGGTCTGGTGGCCCACGATGCCGGCCGCGATGCGCTTGTCGAAGGCGTTCCAGTCGGCCGCGATCGCCAGCCCCTTCGCGCGGGCATCGCCGCGCACCGCGTTCACCACCTCGGCGGCCACCTTCGAGGTCTCGAAGCCCACCTGCCGGGTCAGCGGATTCAGGGTGTTCGCCACCCCGAGGACAGCGTTGTTCACCCGGCGCAGCGCGTCGTCCTTCGACAGATCCGCCCAGCGGATCCCGCGGGTCGCCCGCGCGATCTTCTGCGCCGCAGCCGCCTCGGTGATCGCCGCCTGCTTCGCCAGCTTCGCCGCCAGCACCCCCGACACCGAGTCGACCCAGGCACCCGAGGCCACGTCCGGGCGCGCCTTGCGCAGCGCCCCCCACCGCAGCAACACGCCGTCGATGAACGCCAGGGCGGCGTCCAGATCAGCGATCGCGGCAGCACCCGCCAGCCCGAGATCGCCGTCCTCGTGGTGATGGTGCCCCATCAGCTACCAGCGCCTCCCCGCACGCCGCGCACGTCGTGGCGAAGTGCACCCGGCCGCCCACCTCGGTCACGTGGCGGCCCAAGGTCTCGAAGCGGGTGCCGCAGCGCCCGCAGAGCCCGCCGTAGCTCACCAGCCCGAAGCGGGTGTCGCGTGGCACCCGGCGCGCCTGCCCAGGCCGCAGCGCGCACCCGGCGGCGTCCACCAGCTGCATCGCCTACTCGTCCTCGGCGAACCACGTGTCCCACTCCTCCAACGGCACCTTCAGCACGATCGCGTCGCCTTCGCCGGCGGCCACCCGCGACAGGTGCTCGCGGCGCTGCGCCAGGGCGTCGCGCTCGCTCTCCAGGGCTTGCTGCAGGGTCATCAGGGTCCGCGCCTGCTGGCGCACGTCGCCGGCGTCGCCTTCGCCGTCGCGCCCCGTCTGGATCCCGGCCAGGGTGAACGCCATCGGGCGGCGGGTCCAATCGCCGGCCACCGTGGGGAACCGGCGGTTGAACACGTCCGGCAGGAGGTCGCGCATATCGCCGGGGTTCATCGCGCCCGCCTGCCCCAACAGCGCCATCATCTTCGCGGTGCGCTCCGGGTCGCGGGTCACCGGCGTCCGCGAGCGGAAGCGCCACAGGCGGATCCCCAGCGCGGTCATCACCTGCCGGTCAAACCCCTCGTCGAAGTCCAGGCGCTCGGGCCCGAACACGCTGTCCTCGGTCAGCGCGACGGCCGCGTGCGCGGTCGCCCGGTTGAAGTCCCGCGTGTCGCCGCGAAGCATCCGGGGGAGGCGGAACTGCGACCCCACCTTGTCGAGGTTGCGCTCGTCGTAGTTCTGGTACAGCCCGTCGCCCGGGATCGCGTCCCGCAGCGGCTTCACCTCCACCCGGGCGGCGGTGCCCCCCTTGCCGTCGCTCTCGGCCTCGATCACGAGCACCGAGTGGAAGTTCTCGCGCCCCTTGATGTGATCCTTGATGTAGGTCTCGATCTTGCCGGTGGCACCCGCGGCCAGCTTGCCACCCGACACGAGCACCGCCAGCGGGGGGACGCTCTTGTTATCGAACAGCAGGTAGTTCACCTCTGAGGCTGCCCGGCTGCCCATCACCTCGGGGAAGGCCCCCGTCCACCGCGGCTGCCCATACGGGCTCGTCAGCCACGGGATCGCGAACCACAGCACCTCGGTCGCCGGCCGGTGCCCATCGGGCAGGTCAGCCTCCCGGGCCACCACCCGGCCGTCGGCGGCGCTCACCACGCGCGGGTCGCCGTAGCTCTTGAAGAACACGAGGTCACCGCCCGCCTCGTCCAGCTGGACGTACCGGCGCAGCTGGCGAGGCACGCTCACCCGCTCCAGATCCACCTCGGTCACCCGGGTCCACTCGGGCACGGTGGTCCAGTCCTCGTCCAGCGGCAGCATCCGCAGCAGGTAGCTCGGGATCAGCTTGAACCGGCTCGGCCGCCCAGCACGGTCCCGCAGCACCTCCCACCCGGCGTACCCGGTGCCCTCCAGATGCATCCGGGTCGCCCGGCGTAGCCGAGGCAGGGTCCACCCCGGCTCGTAGCAGCAGCGGTCGAGGAAGGCGGTGGCGATCGCCTTCTCCGCCCTCGCCCGGCGGCGCAGCCGCTTGATCTCGGCGTCCACCTCGGCGTCGGTGACGTCGGGCGGGTCCATGTTGCCCGCCATCACGGCGCGCGCGAACAGGATGTCCTCGACCCGGTCCCGCAGATCCTCGGCCTCGAAGTCCAGCACCGGCTCCAGATGGTGCCCATGCCCGTCGATCGCGGTCGCGTAGGCGTCCACGCACGGCCGCAGCGCCGTCGAGTGCTCCAGCCAGTAGGCCAGCTTGAGCGGGTCGTAGGGCGGCAGCAGCGCCCCCGCCTCTTGGAAGATTTGCCCCGGCCGCCGCTCGCCAGCGCCCACGCTCGTCGGGCGGTCCACCGCCTCGCCGTCGAGCACCTTGACCACGACCCCGCGCTGTTCGCTCACGATGCCTTCTCCACGTAGGCCAGCAGGGACGGCGTGCCGTCCCGGTCCAGCTGGACGTTCAGGGCGCGGACCTTCGCCCCGCCAGAGGCGCCCAGGCGCGCCCAGGCGGCCGCCTTCGCCTCGTCGACGGTGGCAGGGGCCACCTCGAACTCGGGCCCGGGACGGGGCACGCTAGCCCCGACGATCATGGTCCGCACCTTCACGCCGCGCCTCCGATCACCCGCACGTTCACCTCGCCGGCCCCCGGCGTGCGATCCTTCTCGCAGGCCAGGGCGCAGGCCCAGAACATATCAGCGTGCCCGTCGCGCGTCCGCTCGGCATCGAACACGATGTTGCCCTGCGCGGTCACGCGCCGGCGCACCGAGTGGATCTGCGACACCAGCTTCCGGTCCTTCGGCAGCACGATCCGCTCGCCCTGGAGCAACACCTTGAAGTCGACCGCCAGCTGTTCCTTCCGGCTGTTCGTGAAGTGCACGCCCTCCACTTGCGGGAAGTCGGTCTCAAGGTTCTCGGCGAGGTTGGCGCCGATCCCCGTCTTGTCGATCTTGAGGCTGGCGATCGGCAGCATGTTCAGCGCCCGGCGCAGCAGCCCCTCCTGCGCCGCGTACTTCACCCGGTTGAGGACGCAGTTCATCACCATCCGGCGCTCGCCCTTGTGCGTGTCGAACAGGGTGAACACCGAGCGGTCGCGGGTGCGGCCCACGTCGTAGCCGCCGGTCAGCCTGCCCTTCGGACGGGGCACGTCGCTCGGGTCCTCGGCCACCGCGATCTCGCGGGTGCACGGCCCGATCAGCGCATGGGGGTAGAACGCCACCGCCTCGTCCACGAAGAGGCACTCGTACTCCTGCTGGAAGTCCTCCAGCGGCAGGGCGTCGAACTGTTCCTTGATTGCCTCGCTGCCGAAGCGTGCCACCCGCTCCTCGGTGGGCAGGCCCGGCGCCAGGATCATCGCCGCCCAGGGGTTGCTGCAGAACGTGGAGCACAGCCACCACGGGATCTCGAACCGCTGGAACCGGGGGTAGGGCTTGTCCTCCTCGGTCGCCACCTCCCAAAACACCCCGCGCCGGCCCAGGGGCGTCGAGCACCCGGTCAGCTGCCCGCGGCTGCGCGCCACCAGCGCGGTCGCGCCCGTGAACACCTCGCGGTCGTGCATATAGTGGGCGATCTCGTCGAGGTACACGTCGCCGCTCCTGCCGCGGGGCGCCTTGCTCGGGTGGCTCACCAGCCGGCTCATCCGGCCGTGGCGCCCGGTGGCGCTACCGAAGGCAAGCTCGGTCTTGCTGTCGGTGACGAGGGGCTTCTGGAAGGCCAGGGGGAGCGCCTCGTGGATCGCCCGCGCGACCACGATCTTCTCCTTGGCGTCGGCCATGTTGTAGGAGACCACCGTCGCCCGGTGGTGGTCGGTGAGGTGGCACCGGGCCAGCGCCTCGCAGCCGATCAGGAACGAGAAGCCCACCTGCCGGGCCTTCGTGATCCAGCGGAACCGCGGCCGCCGGCCAGGGCGCACCTCGAAGTCGAGGACGGTGCGCTGGTAGGGCTCCAGCACCAGCGGCTCGTCCTCGAAGGTCGCCAGCCCTTCAAGGAACCCGCGCTCGCTGGCGATCCAGTCCGCGAACTCCTGTTCGTCGCGCTTGACGATGATGCCGGGGGAAGCGTTGCTCACGCGCCCATCTTCGCCGGACGCGGCCCAGGGCTCAACCCCGGACGTTGTGTCAGGGCGCCGGCGCGGCCCGGTGTCGGCCCGGGTCAGCAGGGCTGATCGGCCACCGCACGGCGCAGATCCTCATCCGAGGCGGCCGTGTAGATCATCGTCGAGGTGATGCTGGCGTGGCGCGCGAACCGCTGCACCAGCGTCAGGTCCAGGGTCCGGCGGTAGAGCGCGGTGCACGCGGTGTGGCGCAGCGCGTGGAAGTGGAAGAGGGGGTCGTCGAAGCCGGCCCGGCGCTGCCACGTCTTGAACGCCTCGCGCGCCATCCGGTCGGAGAGCCGCCTACTGCGCCGGCTCACGAAGATCGGGTCGTTGGCGCCCACGGGGCGCCCGTCCCGCTTGAGGTTCTTCCGCAGCCGCGCCAGCTTGCGCCGCAGCGGGTCCGGCAGGTGGACGATCTGCTGGTTCGGGTTCGGGTTGCTCGCCTTGAAGACCCGCAGCTGCACCCGGCGCCGCGGGGTCCCCTCCCCGCTGGCGAACACGTCCCCGCAGTTCAGCGCGAGGCACTCGTGCTCCCGCAGCCCGGTCCCCAGCGCCAGCGCGAACAGCACGTGATCGCGGAAGCCCGCGCGGTGTTCGCCGGTCACCCGCAGAAGCGCCGCCACTTCTGCATCGGTCAGGGTCCTCGGGGCTCGCTGGACGTAGGGCACGTCGGATCAGGCAGCCGCCGGCGGGCGGATCGGCAGCGCGGCCTCGTCCTCGGGGTGCCAGCTGGCGAGCGACGCCGGCAGCCCGTTCGGGTTGGCACCCGCCGCATAGAAGGCGACCGCCGCCTTGAGGAAGCGGTTGCGGCTGCCGAAGCCCATCGCCTTCGCCAGCGCGTTCAGGGGGTCGACCTTGTCGGGCTGCACCCGCAGCGGCAGCACCGCGCTCTGCGCCTTCGCCCCCTGCGGGCGGATCGGCAGCGCGGCCTCGTCCTCGGGGTGCCAGCTGGCGAGCGACGCCGGCAGCCCGTTCGGGTTGGCACCCGCCGCATAGAAGGCGACCGCCGCCTTGAGGAAGCGGTTGCGGCTGCCGAAGCCCATCGCCTTCGCCAGCGCGTTCAGGGGGTCGACCTTGTCGGGCTGCACCCGCAGCGGCAGCACCGCGCTCTGCGCCTTCGCCCCCTGCGTCCGGTCCACCGGGCCGGTCTTGATCGTGCCCCGCTTCGCCACGCGGATCTTCCACACCAGATAGCCCGCGTTCACGCTGTCGGTCGGGCGGCCCACCGCCTGCGCGAAGGCCAGCTGGAGCGACTCGACGTCCATATGCCGCGGCTTCAACTCCCCGCGCAGGTAGGCGTCCGCCCGCTGCGCCGGGGTCATCTCGTCCACGCGCGCCGCCGGCACCACCCGCAGCCCACCGTCGGCGGCCGGCTCGGTCGGCGGCGGGGCGGCCGCGAGGCGCGCCTTGATCGCCTCGGCGACCTTGCGCGCGAGGAACTTCTTGTTGGGCGAGCGGTTGCCGTCGCCCACCTCGCGCTCGTAGTACTGCCGCAGCTTCGGCAGGGTCAGGCCCGCCAGCCGCTTCGTGGTCGCCTCGACGCCCTGCTGTCGGACGTGGCGCTCCAAGGTGCTCACCTGCATCAGAACCTCCGGTCTCGTTTCGTTGCTCCAAGTGGCACCGTCAACGATGCCGGATGCCCCGGCGGGCGTCAAGTGTTGTCGGCGGTCCCGGGGTAGGGGCCCCGCCGATCCCGCGGGAACGGCGGGCAGGCGGGGCGCAGGCCCACGGTCACGAGCGCCCGGTTGATCGCCCCCTCGGTGCACTCGATCAGGCGCCCGCGGATCTCCCGGTGGTCCTCACCCCGGCGCCACACGGCCCAACAGTAGGTCGTCGCGTCCGCCCCCTTGCCGGTGAAGCTCGGCCGCCGGTCCAGGCGGTGCTCGAAGGGCATCCGGCCGTCGCGGAGCCAGTCCGGGCGGCAGGGGTCCAGCGAGGCGCCGTCCGCGAGGAAGTTGGTACGCACCAGCGCCGCCACCACCCCACCCGGTCGCACCCGCTCCAACGCCAGCCGGACGAACGTGAACGCCCACCCCTTGCGCCCACCGTAGGGCGGGTTCATCACGAAGGCGTCGATCGGGCCATCGCCCGCGAAGCGCCAGTCGGAGGACAGGAAGTCCGCCTCGGCTGGCATGTTCCAGGCGCCCACGTGCGCCGAGTCGACCCCGTGCCCACCGCCGGCCGCGTGCCACAGCATCTCGCCGCACGCCTCCACCGCCTCGGGGCGCACGTCCGCCCCGTGGAGCCACGCGGGGTCCACGCCCGCCTCCACCATCGCCCGCAGCAGGGCGCCCCCGCCGCAGGCGGGGTCCACGATCACGGGCAGCCCGCCGGCCACCTGCCGCCGGTGCCAGTTGTCCAGCAGCCCCGCCCAGGCCGAGCCCAGGAAGGCCAGCGTCGCCCACAGCGGGGTCGGGTAGTTGTCGTTGGGGTTGCTCTTGGGGTTCGCGCCCCGGCTCGTCACGCTCATCGCTCCGCTCCCTCGTTGAGTGCGAGCCGCCCGGCCCGCAGTGCATCCATCACCTCGCCCGCGCGCTCCACACCGCGGGCGGTCGTCACGTACATCCCTCGGGCCAGCCGCACGGCCAGCCCGTCGCGGCGCAGCCGCTTCACCTCGTCCTTCGCCCGCAGCCGGGGCAGTCCCGTCCGCTCGGCCACCTCCGCGACCGAGCCCACGTCCAGCAGCGCCAGGAGGACGCGCTGGCGCACCGGGATCACCACCCGGTCCACGCGCCCGCCGAGCGCGTAGACCCCGATCGCCACCCGGTCGACCTGCCCTGCGTTCACCGCTTCCCACAGCACCCGATCCGCCGTCCCCTTCGGCCACTCCAGCGCCGCGTCCAGCTGCGCCCGGGTTGCCGTGGTGACGCCGCCCAGGAAGCCCACCAGCCGCCCCTCCCACGCCCGCGCGGCCCGGTCCCTTGCCCGCGCCTCGCGCTCCGCCTGCAGCCGCGCCTGTCGGCGCTGTCGCACCAGATCGGCCACCGTCGGCAGCTGCGGCCGCGGCAGGGCGTCGAACACCTCGTCGGGGTCGGGCGGATCGTAGGGCAGGGGCTCGGGCTTGCGCGGCTTCGGCCGCGGCTTGCGCCCAGGCTTGCGTCGGGGGAAGCGCCACCCCTCGATCGTGGGGCGGGCAAGAGCCCAGGCCGCAGCCCACACCCGGGAGGGGGATACGCCGAGGCGCCGCGCCTCGCTGCGGATCTCAGCCGCAACGTCGGCGGACACCTCGACGCGGGGCACCGATCAGCGCGACCGGCTGCTGGTGCCGTCGCGCAGGGCGGCCATCGCCGGCGCGCCGCGCACCACGAGCCACCCGGAGCCCAGGTCGGCGGCGCAGTCCTCGATCAGCTTGTCGCCGGCCACCTGCATCACCTTGTCCCACCCCACGGCGGTCACGCCGAGGACGGGCCCGTTCTCGCACATCTCCCACCGCAGGCGGAACTCGAAGGTGTAGGTCACGTCCTCGCGGCCCAGGTGCACCGGGATCTCCACCTCGATCGAGCGGGGCAGCCGCGCCGTCCCCCGGCCGCCCGCCTTCTGGAGCACCACGAAGGCGACCTTGCGGCTGTCGTCGTCCAGATCGGCGTCGTACTTCACCTCGCTGCGCGCCTGGAACTGCTGGACCGCGGCCACGAACTCCTCGCCCACCACGTCCGCGCCGCGCACCTCGATCGCCTCGCGGAAGTCCACGTGCGGCATCAGCCCGCGATTCGCGAGCGCCTGCCAGAACCGCACCTCCTCGGTCAGCTGCGGCCGGAAGGTCACCCGCCCGCTCGCGTCGTTCGGGTCGGTGTTGTCGCGGAGCACGGCCACGAAGGCGTCGCCCGCGAACACCGTGGTCTCCTTCGCCTTGCCGTGCCGCTTGAGGTAGGCCACCAGCGACGGCAGGTCGCCGACCACGTGGTTCCGCTCCTGCCAGCGGGTGTCCACCGCCTCGAAGCGGTAGCCGTCCCGCACCAGCCGGTGCTCGCGCTTCCCCGGCTCCAGCTTGATCTCGATCGGCTTCGCCAGATCCAGCACCGCCTCCAGCAGCGCCTTCGCTCCCTGCAACATGATCATCACTCCGTGTGCCGGGATCGGCCCCCGGCTCGCCATTCAGGTCGCCGGGCATAGGCCCCGGCTGCCGTTCAGTCGTTGCCGCCTTCGCTCGCGCGCCGGCGCTCCCCGATCTCGTTGACGATGTCCAGCTGCCGGCCCGCACCCTCGCGCGCCCGGCTCTCGGTCACCAGCTTCGAGCCCGAGACCCACGCGATGCCGGTGCCGGCCTTCGTGGGGAGCTTCGTGGCGACCTTCGTGCTGGTGTGCACATAGTCCCCCTTCGGCTGGAACTCGATCGTCACGGTGATCGTGCGCTTCTGCCCCACCAGATCGGGGTCGCCCAGGTTCTCGCTCACGGTGTCGAGCGCCCGCTGGAAGCTCTCCTCCAGGCTGCCACCGCCCAGGGTGCCAAAGCTCAGATCCACAGTCGCCATTTGCTACGTCCTCCGTTGCTGTGTCCGGCCACGATGCCGGACACCGTGGCAGGCGTCAAGCGCGGAAACCACGCCGCCTGTTCACCTCGAACGACACCTCCCACCGCACCTCGCGGGGCAGGTCGTCGAAGCCCAAAACGATCTCCAGATACCGGGTCGGCACGTCCACCAGCCGGTCCCCGCGGTGCTTTCCGAAGCCCACGCGCAGCACCCCCGTCTCGCGGTCTTGGTACAGGTGGTAGCGCCAGCGGGCGTCCTCGACGGCCAGCCTCGCCCGGAAGGTCGCTTGCTGCGCCAGCGCCTCGGGCACGCTGTCGGGCACCATGCCGCACGCCACCATCGCCAGCAGCAGCCGCCCGGTCGCGCGGGCGTCGGCGGCCGCGGTGTGCGCGTTCTCCAGGCTGATCCCGAAGCGGGCACACACCATCCCGAGCTTCGCCTTGAGCCCGCGCTGGTGCACCTTGAGCCACACGATCGGGTCCAGGGTCGGCAGCTGGCCCAGGCGCCACCCGGCGCACGCCCGCTCAAGCTCCAGATCCAGCAGCGGCACGTCGTAGTGGAGCGCGTTGTAGCCTGCGAGGACGGGTGGGTTGATGAAGTTGTCGGCCGCCCAACAGCCGTCCACGTGGTGCCGCAGCTGCGGCGCGAAGGTAGCGAAGGTGGGCGCGCCCGCCACGTCCTCGTCGTGGATCCCGTGGATCGCCGAGGCGTCCTCGGGGATCGGCTCCCCGGGGTTCACCAGCTGGCGGAAGGTCGGCCCGTCCAGCCCCGCCACCATGTAGGCGGCGCCCACCTCCACGACGCGCGCTTCGGTGGGCTCGGGCCCGGTCGTTTCAGTGTCGATCACCAGCAGGGTCGCCTCGGTGATCTTCACTGCACCGCCGCTCCGTCCAGCACGGGGAACCACCCGTGCTGCGCCAGTAGCTCGGCCGCCCAGGCGCGCGGGCAGAAGCGGTCGGCGCCCGCGTTGCGCCCCGCGCTGCAGCACAGCGTGTCCCCCGGGCGCACCAGCACCGGCCAGCCGCCGTCGCGCGGCAGGGCGGACAGGCTGCCGAAGGCGAGAGGCTGCGCCCACCGGGGCGCCACCGAGGACGGGTCGCTCGGCCCCATCGGGCCGAAGGCCAATCCGCCCAGGTACGCCTCGCGCGCGGCTGCCACGGTGATCTCGCCCGCCTTGACGGCGTCCTTCGCGCCGGCGTCGGGCGCCAGCGACCACACCTGCCCGTCCAGCACCTCGCCGTACTGCGCCCGCGGGCTGCACTGGATCGTCCAGGCCCGGCGGTCACGCCCCACGCACAGCAGGCTCTCCCGCAGCGCGTCGGTCGGCGTCGCCACGTTCAAAGGCTGCGCCGCGTCGGGGTTCTCCGCCCGCGCCTTGCGCTCCCACCGGCGCACGGCGTTCACGGTCCCCGCGCTGGTGAGGAAGATGATCGGCTTCCACCCCTCGCTCGTGAGCGCCGTCCGCATCGTCGGCCCGCACCCGCGGTGGAAGGTGCGCGCCTCGCGGTCGCCGAGCGCGGGGCTGTACCACGTCTGGAACCACCGCCCAGGGACGATCGCCTTCGTGAGCGGGTCGCCAGTGTTCGCCGCCTGCGCCGCGGTGAGCCAGTCGCCACGCACGGCCGTCGACCCCGTCGTGAGCACCACGTGATCGCCCGCCTCTACCTGCAACAGATTCACGCCTTGCCTCCCTTCCGGTGGTGTGCCGCCTTCGGGCACGTGGCGAAGTGCGCTGTCAGCACCTCCACAGCGCCGTCGGTCCCCGCCGGCACCCGAGCCCCCCGTAGCACCCGTCCATCGCGACAGACGCCGACGTCGGCGCCGTCACCGGGCAGAACCCACCACGGCGTCTCGTCGTTGAGCGGGATCGGCTTGCCGGCCGCCGTCCGGCCCCACCGGATCGGCGCGCCGCAGCTGCGGCACCTCGCCTGCCGGCTCACAGGGCACCGCCGATCCAGGCGCCCACCCCGAGGCCCGCCAGGAACCCCCACAGCAGGCACGCGCGCGCCAGCCGGGTCTCGTCCTCGGGTCCAGACCGAAGGGACTGGCGCCCAGCAACACGCGCAGGAAGCTCGGCCCGGCCCACCGCCGGGGCTCGTCGCGGCGCCGCGGCGTCACTTCGGCACCCGCCAGAACACGTGCGCCATCCCGGGCGCACGCACCCGGTCCCACCTGCGCTCCCACCGTCGGCCGACGCGTGCGGCCGCGGCAGGGGTGCAGAACCCCACCACGTCGCTCGACAGCCACGGGAGCCAGTGCGTGCGGGTGTACCCGCGCAGGAAGGCCGTCGCGTGCGACGGGCGCACGTCGGCTGCGTCGCAGGGCTCCGCGAACTGCCGCGGCGCCAGCATCACCTCGACCGGGTCGTCGCCCCCGATGCCCAGGTCGACGCGGTTGCGCACCACGGCCCCGATCGCCATCTGTTCGGCGGGGCTCTCCCCGCGCGCCTCCGCGCAGACGATCGCCGCGCCCAGGCGCACCGCCTCATCGGGCGGCACGTCCAGGCGCGGCAGGGCCGCCAGCAGGAGGATCACCAGCTGCACCACGGGGTCAGTAGTCCCGCGGGTGCGGCAGCGCCGCCACCGCCTCGATCGGGATCTCGCTCCAGGGGCCGTCGTCGCCGGTGCGCAGCTGCACCCGCGCGGCGTCCACGTCCTCCACGAACACCACCCGGCTCGGCTCGTCGTCCAAGGTCACCACCGCCAGCGCGCCCGGCGTCACGCCCTCGGGCAGCTTGCGGTGCGGCGCCCGCAACCCGCCGGGCCGCAGCATCTCGCCGCGCCCCTCGGCCGCCCCGTCCTCGAAGCCGCGCACCAGCGCGCCGTCCACCAGCGCCACCAGCGGCCCGTCGCCGTCGGGCCGGAACTTGATCACCACCTTGTCGCTCATCGGATCCCCGCTTCCCGCGCCGCCTCGATCACGTCGCGCTCGTTGTTGGCGTAGGCGTCGCCGCCCCGCTCGGTGTCGTAGCTCTCCAGCAGGCTCTCGGCGGCCACGGCCGCGAAGTGCCCCACCACCTCGCCCACCAGCGCCGCGTCGCTGGCGAAGCTGCCGGCCGGCTCGAAGTCCTCCCACGGCCCGCTCTGCGGGTCGAAGCCGCTCACGATCCGGTCCAGCGTCCAGGCGCCCTCCTGCCGGAACGCGATCAGGCTGCCGTCGATGGTGAGGCTGGTGGTGGGCTCGCCGCCGCGGTCCTCCGCCTCGGCCAGCATCACCGGCACGTCCTCCTCCTTGCGGTTGAACACCCGGGCCACCACGTAGGCCAGCATCGGCGCCATCCGCTCCGCGTGCTCTCGGTGCGTGCTACGGTCCAGCTGGCCCGCGTCGCCCTCGCTGCGCTCGTCGTTGTTCAGGGCCTTCATCGTGTCGCTCCTCCCCGTCACGCCGCGGCGCGCCGGATGTTGTAGTACCGCTCGTCGCCAGCCCAGGGGCCGACCTGCTGTCGCTCGTAGGCCAGCACGCCCGCGCCGGCCAGTTTGCGCACGCTGTTCGCGCGTCGCTTCTCGTCCATCGCCCACACCTCGGTCAGCCCGCCGTCCACAGCCTCCAGCAGCGCCCGGTCGGTCTTCGTCAGCTTCCTCGCGGTGGGCATCGCTTCGCTCCGTGCTGTCCAGTTCCTCTCCACGGCGTCAACACTACGCGACATCCCGTCCGGTGTCGAGCGGCTATGTCCCTTTCTCGCAAAGAAACGACATTCGCCAAAGTGTCCGGGGTCTTACGCCGCCGGGGCGGCGGGCAATCTCCCGCGCAGGGCGGGTGCCCGGCCGCCAGTGAGCGCCCGTCTACGCCACCTCGCGCCAGCTGCCGCCCTCGATCACCGGGGCGCCACGGAACCGCCCGCCCGGCTTGCCCTTGATGAGGTAGGTCTCGACCGCGCGCCCGTCCGCCAGCCGCACCATCTGGCGGCGGTAGAAGCGCGGGTGGCCTTCCAGCTGATCCAGGCGCCGCAGCACCTCGGGGGTCACCGCCCACACCTCGCCCACCACGCCCGGGGCGTCGGCCGCGCGGGCGCATGCGGGGAAGCTGCCGAGGTGGTACATCCGCAGCCCAGGCGCCGAGGCTGCGCCGTCCAGCAGCACCGCGCCGTCCGTCTGCAGCAGCCGGTGGTTCGCGCCGCCGGTCAGGAGCGTCCCGTACACCAGCACCTCGTGCCACCCGTAACCCATGAGCGCGCCGCGCTGGTCTGCGCCGGCCGCCTTCGCGCCGCGCAGGATCCGGTCGAGGTAGGCGGGGCTCGGGCTGCCCGTCCAGGCGGTCTCGCTGGCGAGCCCGTGCACGTAGGTCAGGGCGCGGCTCGTGCGGCCGCCGGCGGTCACGCGCACCAGCTGGCGGCGGTAGCAGGTCGGGTGCCCTTCGTAGCGGTCCAGCGCCGCCACGTGCCCCTCGTCCACGGCCCACAGCACCCCCTCGATCCGGTCGCCGGGGCTCGGCACCACCGTCGCCACCGCGCCGCCCCACCGGGCGCTGTGGCCCACGTAGGCCACCCGGTGATCGCGCAACGTGGCGACCCCCACCCGGCGCGCGCCGGGGCACCGCTGCGCCATCTGGCGCGCGTCCATGTTGCTCCCGTAGGCGAAGTAATTGGGCATCGTCCGTCCCTTGCGCCGCTTGCTCATCGTGTCGCTCCTTGTGCTGGTCCAGGGCTCCTACCACCGCTGCCCACCGCCCGGCGTCGCCAGGGGTGGGCCTTCCCCGTCCGGGGGTCCCGGGTCAGGCAGCCGCCCGCCGGCTGGTGCCGCGGCCGCAGCGGCTCCCGTCGCCCTCAAGGTTCGCCAGCAGGTGCAGCCGCGCGGTCTTGAACTCGTCGCCCACGAGGCCCAGCTTAATCAGCAGGCAGCGGGCGTCGTACTTCACGCTCTCGGGGCGCACCGGGGTCGGGTTGTTGCTCTGGCGCTTGCACACCAGCGCGGTCGCCGCCATCGCGGCCACCAGCTGCACAAAAGCCTTCACCTTGCCAGCGTGGGTCGTGCCGTTAAAGGCGCGGCACTCCACGGTCCCGCGAAACCACACGTTGTGCAGGTTCAGCAGGCAGTAGCGGGAGTCGTCGTAGTGGTAGGCGCTGCGGCTCTCGCGCCCCTCGCCGTACCAAGCGCTCTTCACGTCGTCCAGGGTGGGGTTCCGCTTGCCTTCCAGCGCGGCAAAGAAGCTCCGGGGCACCGGGCGGCACCAGAGGCGGGCGCGGCTCTCACAGCCCAGCATCCGCACCAGCAGGTCGTAGTTCTTGTTCACCAGCTTGGCAAACCGGATCAGCGCCTTCGGGTCGCGCTTAAAGGGGTCGGCGCCGATGTGCACGTGCACACCGCAGCTGCTGTCGGCGCGGCCGCCGGCCCGGCGGCAGGCCCGCAGCACCTCCTGCAAGGTGGGGATGTCCTCGTAGCGCAAAATCGGGCTCACGATCTCGCTCTGGAGGTGGCGGGGGCCGCTGAGGCTGCTGTCGGCCATCGCCGTCCACACGCGGCCGTCGGTGGCGGTCACCTTCCAGGGGTCGTAGCAGGAGGGGCTCCCAACGTGGCGGGTGGTGCCGCCCACAACACCCTGCATCGCGCGGGCGGCGGTGCCGCGGTTCAGCCCCACAAGCTCCATCTCCACGCCAATCGTCAGGGTCTTCATCACGGGGTTGATCTTGTGGGCGTTGTTGCGGGGCATCCTGTTCGTCCTTCCGGGTTGCGGTGCCGCTGCCCTCCAGCGGTGAACCCACTATGCCGGACACCCCGTCAGAGGTCAACACCCCCCAAACGATGTTTCTCGAACTATCTCACAAGTCCGCGTAAACGCTGCGCTTTTCACCTCGTTTTTCTCGGTGTGATGCCGCCCCGGCGGGGTGTTGAGCGCGTCCGCGAGCCCCTGGATCAGCTGACCCGGGGCCCGCGAAGCTCATGGGGTGGCGTCCTCGGGGGTGGGTTCCGCCTCGCCGTCGTCCAGACCGAGCGTCCGCAGCACGTCCGGCACGAAGCCGGGCGGCACGAAGCCCGCGATCGCCTCCACCGCGCGGCGCAGATCGGCCGCCTCGTTGCCGCCCGCTGCCGCCCGATCGAGGACCACCTGCGCCCACGACGGGTCCTCGCCGCCAGGGAGGCGCAGGTGGTCACCCGCCAGCGCGTCCATCGCCAGCAGCGCGCCGAGCCCGCGGCCGAGCCGCCGCCGGCCGCTCACGAGGCACCGCCCGGCAGGCACGTCGCCGGGCACGCGGCGTCCGCCTCGCCGATACAGGCCCGTAGCGCCGCTGTCGCGGCCGCGCCGCCGAGCCCCTGCCGCCGCACCCGGACGGCGCAGAGCGCCGCGACGCAGCCGACGTCGCACGCTGGCGCCCCTTCCATCGGCGGCTCGCCGGGTCCGGGCGGGATGATGATCTGCGCCAGCAGCACCAGCACCATCATCGCCGCCTCCGATCCAGCCGGCCCGAGGCCCACAGCGACGCCGCGCCGGCCACGGTGAAGGCTAGCGCCAGTGGCGGCACCAGCCCCACGAGGACAAGCCCCACGGGGTTCGCCACGTAGGGCGCGGCCGCCCGGTCCAGGGTGTCGGTCCCCGCCAGCACCACAGCCGCGGCGCAGTCCAGCCCACGGTCGATCGCCCGGCAGATCACGACACCACCTCCACGCGGGCGCGAGTGGCGCCACAGCGCTCGCACACCAGCTGCGCACCCGCCGGCGCCCACACGTGCGGGCGTCCAGGCACGCCCTCGCAGCCGTCCGCCACCAGCCCGGTCGTCACCCCATCCACCAGCCGCTCGCCCGACCGGGCCAGCGCCAGGGCGCGGACGGCGCGCTCCGCCGCCCGCTCGGGGTCGCCGGTGCCGAGCGCCGCGTCGATCTCCAGCTGCGCCTCGGCCAGCCTGGAGCGCGCCAGCAGCAGCACGGCCGACTCGTCACGCGTCATCGGTCACCTCCCGGGGTGGCAGCACCGCCACCCGCATCCTGGCCGTCGCCTCGGTGAGCGCCTCGTCGCCGTCCACCACCACGACCCACCGACCGGGCGCCTGCCCCGCCGTCAGGATCACCCGGCACGCCTCCGCCGGGTCTTCGCCCAGGTCGGCAGCGCGCACCACGAAGGGCTCGACGTCGCGCGTCTCGCACGCCTCGCGGGTCAGCCCACGGTCGGCCAGCAGCCGGCGCAGGTCGTCCACGGTGTGCCCGCCGGGCACCTCGTCGAACACCGCCTGCACCATCTCCACGAAGGCGTCGCGGTCGGCGCGGGTGAACACCGGCTCCGTCCCCAGCGCCTCGATCCGCAGGCGGACGCGGGTGAACAGGTGCGGCGCCAGCCGCGCCACGTCCTCGCGCACCAGCGGCACCAGCGCCAGATCAGCCCGGCCCGGCAGGCGCACCCCGATCCCGGGGCACCCCTCGCGGTAGTCCCCGACGTGCTCCAGGGCGCCCTCGACGGCCACCTCTGCCACCGGGTCGCCGGGCCCAGGCCCGATCTCGGTGTCGACGGTCTGGAACAGCTGCACCGCCCAGGCGTCGCCCAGGCGGACAGCCCGGCCGAGCGCGAAGGGCGGATCGGGCGCCAGCCGGCGCTCGACGGTGATGCTGCCCTCGCCGCAGAGGTAGACCGTCTGCTGCCCGATGGGCAGGGCGCCGACCCACTTGAGGTCGCGGTAGATCACAGCAGCCCCGCCGCCTTGAGGCGGTCCTCGATGCGGGCGGCCCGGCGCAGCAGCCCGACGGGCGGGTTGGCGCTGCCGGGGCGCACCTTGCGCACGATCGCGGGGTACAGCTGCGTCCGCAGGTACTCCCGCTGGCGGAGCAGCTTCGTGTGGCGGAGCCCGCCGCTACCGGCCCGGGTCCGCTTGCGCTTCGCCGTCCCCCCGTGCTTCGACCGGCCGATCGTGATCTTGTCGCAGCGCGCCCCGCGCGCCTTCGGCCCGATCCCGCGCTTCGCGGCCAGCTGCCCCGCGATCATCTCGTTCATCTCGTTCGTCTGCATCGCTTCCTCCGGGCGGGCGCTACGCCCCGCCCCGCTTGTCCAGCACCTTCCGGCGCATCCGGCCGAGCGCGCCCACGACGCTCCCGACCACGTCCTCGGGGTTGCGGCGGCCGCGCACGGCCACCGCCTCGATCAGCGTCCCACGACGCTCCGTGTTGAAGGCCCGCGCCGCGGCGCGCCCCTCCTTGATCTGCAGGAACAGTGGCCCGACGTCGCTGCCCACCACCACGTCAATCCCCCGGCGGTCCTCCGCCGGGGTCGCGGCCCGCGCCTCGGTGAGCCACTCGTGGCGCTCGACGGCCAGCTGCGCCGCGGCCAGCACCACCGCCTCGGCGGCCGCGCCGCGCGCGTTCGCGGAGTGCCCGATCAGCCGGGTCACCCGGCTCACGTGGCAGCCCGCTCGGCGTCCAGCAGCGCCTCGACGCGCTTGATCTCGGCGTCGGTGTGCGGCGTTCCGCCCCGGTTGAGGCGCAGGTAGATCTCCAAGATGTCGGCCGTGGTGATCTCCTCGCGCAGCCGGATCCGGGGGATCGTCCGGGTCTTGAAGCCGCGCCGATCCGCCACGTTGAAGTCCCGCCACCAGTTCACCCGGCCGCTCTCCAGGCGCGCCCCGTGCTCGCCGGTCACGAAGCCCCACAGCGCCAGGAGCCGCTGCTTGCCGTCCACGATCTCGTCGCAGAAGCTCGGCCGCTCGCGGACGTAGATCGCCGGGGCGCGGCCGCCCTCGGCCACGAAGCCCACGAAGCTCTCGGCCTGCGCCCGGGTCCACACCCGGCCCCGCTGGTAGGGCGGGTCCAGCACGAAGGCGGCGTCGGAGCCACCGCCGGGCATCTGGTACAGCCACCCGTCGATCGGCACGTTGCCGGCCGAGTGGCCGATCTCCCGGCGGATCGTGTTGCGGTAGTTCAGGCCCGCGCCTTCGGCGGGTGGCACCAGATTAGCCCACGACATCGGCTTCGCCCTCCCACCCGGTCATCGCCTTGAAGCCGTCCGCCATCGCCGCCCACCGCGCAGCCTCGGCCCGCGCCTCGGGGATCGCCACGTCGAGCGCCAGCCGCACCGCCTGGACCGGGTCGTGGTGCGCCGGCAGGCGGCCGAACCGCCCAGGGGTGCCCCCGTTCACCCGGTCGCCCAGCTGGACGACGCAGTGCTCGCCGTCGACCTTCGCGTAGCCCGAGCGGTGGATCGTCACCGAGATCGCCGCGCCCTCCACGTGGGCGCGCACAGCCGCGAACCACCCCAGGTTCTCCCACACCCGCGGCTCCCACGTCGCCTCGTAGTCCTTGCGCCGCTCGGGCTCGCCGCCCTCGTAGCGGAGCGCCACGCTGCCGTCGTTCGCCTTGTAGCCGTTCACGCACCACCTCCCATCACGTCGCGGCAGTCGGCCGCGCCCCGCTTGTAGTCATCGCGCCAGCGCGCAGGGAAGAACCGGGGTTCCGCCCCGCCGTTCCACTCGTCGCGGTAGCCCGCGTTGAAGGCCCGCTCCGCCGGGCGCATCTCGGGCCAGTCGCCGTTGCAGGCGCGGTCCAGCGCCTCGATCTCTTCGGTCAGCATCGCCCGCATCGCGTATTCGCGGCAGGTGGCCTCGAACACCGTCCGCGAGGCATAGCAGTCCGCCTCGGTCATCAGCCCGCGCAGGTGGAACCAGCCGTGGAAGGCAGCCTCCACTCGGCCATCGCGCCACGCGGCCCGCTCGCCCACACGGCGCGCAGGGCGCCCGTCTCGGCGTAGAAGTAGGCCAGGGTGAAGGGGTTGTCGGTGGCGGCGCTGTCGGCCGCCTCGGGGGTGCGCTCGGGGCTCATGCGACCCCCACGGTGCGAGCGGTCGCGGCCATGCTGATCAGCTGCCCCACGGCTCGCGGGCGCAGGCCCGTCGCCAGCAGCGACCGGCGCGCGCCCCGGCGGCCCCGGCGGCGGATCATGTTCGCCACGCGGGTCAACTCGTCCAGGGTGGCGGCCACGCTGTGCTCGGTGCGGCCGGTAGCGGTGTCGGTGATCGTGAGGGTCTGCATCGCTCGCTCCTTGTGCTCGGTCCAGGGCTCCTACTGCCGCTGCCCGCCGGTGGCGGGCTCGGGGTGCGCGGCGCGCCCGGGTCAGGCGGCCCGCTCGCCGGCGCCGATCTCCCAGGCCCACTGCTCCAGCCGGTAGGCCGCGTCCCACACCACGTCCGCGTCGCCAGCCGCCTCGCGGCACGCGGTCAACGCATCCTCCACCGCCGGCTCGTAGGCGCTCTTGCGGCCGTCGTTCAGGCGCTCGGCGGCCGACTCGATCCGGCGGCCCAGCACCTCGCGCCGCGGGCTGGTGAAGGTCAGGCCCGTCGCGTAGTCCTGATCCGTCTCGGCCACCACGGCGGCCACGATCGCGTTCAGCTGCGGGTCGAGGTGGCTGGCGTCGCCGATCCACTCGATGTTCAGGGTGGCGGGGGTGGCGGTGGTGGCGGGGGTGCTGGCGCTCATGGGTTCGTCCTTCCGGGTTGCTCCGTGTTGGCTCCGTGCCAACGAGGACGACAATGCCGGACCTCGCGTCCGGTGTCCAGCGCCTATGTCGCTTTATCGCAAAGAAACGACAATCCGTAGTCTATTCGGGGGTCTGCGCGGCCAGGATCAGCGCGACCCGCTTGCCCAGGCCCGTCCGTTCCACGCCCGCGAGGCACGGGGTCAGCACCTTCAAGCTCACCAGATTCGCGATCGCCTCGCCGTCCGCGTTGCCATCCAGTAGCTCCAGCCGCTCGGCTTCGGTGAGCGCCGCCGCCACCTGCGCCCCCTCGTGCGCCTGCCGCTGCGCCAGGGTGCGGGCGGCCCGCGCGCGCACCGCCAGCAGCACGCGCCGCGCCTCCCCGTCGGTCAGCAGCGCGGTCGCCTCGTGGCCCGCGACCACCAGCTGCGCCGGTGCCCCGGCCAGCACTTCGCCCAGCAGCCCGCACACCGCGTCGAGGCGCGCCTGCGCCTCGACCACCATCTGCGCCAGGATCGCTGCCTGCGCCACCCGGTCCTCAGACACGCCGCACCTCCTCGGGCCAGAACCCCGCCCGGCCGCCGTCGCTGAACTCCACCACCAGCAGCCCGTCGTCGAGGAAGGGGCGCACGCGCCCGACCTGCCCCACCCGCGCCTCACCACGATCCGCGCGGAAGGCGTCGAGATCCGCCACCTTCCCGTCGCCGTCCTCACTCATCGTCGTCATCCTCCGCAGGCGGCAGCAGCACCGACCCATCGTTGTCGTCGTCCGGGGCGGGCTCATCCCGATCCGGGGCAGGTTCCACGGCCAGCAGGCGGTACACCTCCACCCGCACCGAGAACCCGTTGTCCTCGCGCACCAGCAGCACCTCGCGCTCGCCGGCCCGGTTCGTCACCACGGTCTGCAGCCGGGCCACCACCGCGCCGTCGAAGCCGCCCCCGTTGGCCTTGCGGCCCCACCGCCAGCAGCGCACCTCGCCGCGCAGATCGTCCAGCTGCGCCTCGGCCACCGGACCCACCAGCGGCTCGGGTGGCAGGTGCGGCAGCAGGGCGTCCAGCAGGTCCAGGGGAATCTCGCCGGTGTGGAAGGTGTGCCCGCAGTGCTCGCACACCCGGCGGCGCAGAACCCACGCGCAGCCGGCCGCCTCTTCGATCCGCAGCACCAGCCCCTCGGCCCGGCCCGACTTCATTGAGAACGCCGTCCGGCTGTCCTTCACCCGGTTCTTCTCCCCGCAGTTCGGGCACTTCACTCGGTCCTCCTGTCGTAGCCGCGGGCGCGCAGGTCATCGCGCGCCGCGTGGTAGCTCGCCACGAAGCGTCGCGCGGCGTCGCCGTCCGGGTCGGCATCGGCGGCCTCGGCGTAGATCGCCGCCAGCCCCTCGGCGCTGATATCCGCGTTCATCTTGATCTCGGCTCGGCGCGCCCGGTCCTCCAGCTGCACCAGCAGGTCAGCCGCGTCGAACAGCCACTCGTCGGTCAGGTCCAGCACCTCGGCTTCGCGGCGCAGCACCGCCAGCGCCCACAGCGCGCCCTCGCACCGCAGCCGCGCGCGCCACGTGCGGCGCAGGGCGCGGTTCTGCGGCGCCTCCGCCGGCAGCTTTGCGGTCTTGCCACGGTGGGCGCGCACCGCGGCGTCCAGGCGCCTCACGCCCACGTCGCGCCCCCCTTCGGCTTCGGTCGGGGCGGCAGGGGCGGCAGCGGCTCACACGGCCGCGGGAAGGGTCGCTGGTGCTGCATCACGCCTCCATCCCGAGCGCCTTGCGCACGGCCGCCTGCGCCTCGAAGGCCCCCGCCTTGCGGCCCAGGCGGTAGCCGGCCGCCATCCCCACGAGCGCCCCGTACACCAGCCCCGCGGTCACGTCCGGGGCGCAGGGGTGGGCGTCGGGGAGCCGCAGCTGTTCCTCGCCGTCGTCGTCCACCACCACCACCTCGCCGCGCTCGCTGTACCACCAGAACCGGCTCGGCGTGCGCCCCTCGAAGATCCAGCAGCCGGCCCGCTCATCGACGGCAGCCGCGGACACCGCCTCGGCGCGCTCGGTGGCGTCGGCCCACTCGGGCGGCTTCGCCGGCCACCAGCCCTTCCCCGGGGTCCAGATGATGATCCGGTCCAGATCGCCCGCGCACAGCGCCATCGCCTCGGGCCACGAGGACGCCGTCTGGTAGTTCGGGGAGGTCGCGCCGCGCCCGTCCACCGTGCCGGCCACGCGCACCACGAAGGGCTGCCCGAAGCGGGCGGCCCGCCGGGCGTAGGCCGAGATCGAAGGGTGCCCACCCCACACCGGCCCCTCGTGCTTCTGTCCGTTGCTGTCCATCGCTCGCTCCTTGCTACCACTCTTCGGCGCGCGCCCGCTCCAGGCACGGCGCCAAACAGCAGCCATCGTGATCGTCGTTGTGCACCGCCGCGCCGCAGGCGGGGCAGGGCTCGCGCACGGGCACGCCTGTCGCGCCCGTCGTCGCCGTCTGTCGCCGGAACATGCCCGGCAGGGTAGGGCGGCCCGGGTCGTTGGGCGCGCGCAGGAACACCGGGTCGTCGGGCACGTGGATCGGGCGCCCTCGCAGGCGCCGCTCGATCTCCGCCTCCCGGTCCGCGACCAGCTGCCGGCCCAGCTGGAGCGTCGCTTCGGCCGTCGCCCGGTTGTGGTCCGCCTTGCCCAGCAGGTGCTCAGGCACGCGGAGCGAGGACACCACCGTCCGGGTCGGCCCGATCGCCAGATCCAGGCCCGCCGGCTTCCACCCGGCGGCCGCCACCCTGAACCGACCCACCGCCGCCGACGCCCGCTTGAAGGCCGGCGCCAGCCCGCGCCACGCGCGGCCGAGGTCCGCGAGGGGGTTGAGGTAGGGCGGATCGGTGTAGATCACGCCACGCCACCTTCCGGCGGGCACAGCCACCACACCCCCGAGCGGTGCACGAAGGGGAAGGCCGCGGGCTCGGGGCGCTCGCCGTAGATCGCGTCGCAGTTGGGCACGCCCCCGCCGGCCACCAGCTGGATCCACACCACCGCACCGGGCTCGCTGCGCCACAGCACCCGCGCGTCCACCTCCAGATCGTTGACCTTCACCACTCCTCCGTCTGCGCCCGCTCCAGGCACTCGCTCGAACAGCACCCGTCGTGGGCGCCCAGGTCCAGCACCGGCGCATCGCACACCGGGCAGATGAATCGCGACGCCGCCTCCATCGGCCGCGCCGGCGGCTCGACAGCTTCGCGCACCGTCTCCGCGCTCGGCGGCGTCCGCGCCGCCTCCACCGCGCGCATCGCGGCCGCGGTTCGCTCGGTGGCGTCCGGCCGCTCCCGCGGCCAGTGTGCGTGCCGCACCGACACGCGCAGGTCGGGCAGGTCGGCCGGCGCAGGCTGCCAGCCCGTCGCCTCCGCCACCATCAGATCGGTCACCTCGCGGCACGCCAGGGCGGCCGCCGACATCACCGTCGCGGTCAGCTGTGGCCCGTCGAAGTCGACGCCGTGCTGGACGTGGATCGCCACACCCAGGCGGCGCACCCGCGGCCGGCGCCCCGGGTCGGGCATGAACACGAAGCGCTGCTGGCCGAAGCGGGTCGCGCTGACCGTCACGGGGCTCGGCGCAGGCGCGGCCAGATCCGCCGCGCCGATCATGCTCGGATCGTGTGCCACCCGGGGCAGCAGCGTCCCCGCGCCCAGGCGCACGTCCGGGCCCGGGATCACCACCGCGCCCATCCCCGCCACGTGGATCACGTAGCGATCCGAGAGGCGCAGGTGCGCCTCGCCGTCGCCGACCCACTCCAGCCGGTGATCAGTCACGCTGCGCCGCCTTCGCTTGGTACACCACCGGCACCCGCCGGCCCGTGATCTTGCCGAACCGCTTGCGCACCAGCACCCCGTCCGCGACGCCCTTCTCCAGCCCCTTGCGCACCGCGTCGCGCACCTTCTTCGGCGCCTTGCGCCGCTCGGCGGCCACCGCCTCGGCCACCTCGCGGGCGCGGAACCACCGCCCCGGGCGGCGCACCACCAGCGCGACCGCGTGGTGCCCGATCGGTCCAGCGGCCCGCGCCGCCGCGCCGCTGCTGTCGCGGGTCACGGGCTCGCCGTCGCTGCCCTTCACCACCTTGATCGGCACGCGCACCTCGTCACCGGCCAGCAGCTTCGGCCGCTCGCTCACCTCCACCAGCCGCTCGTCGATGCCCTCGGCTGCCGTCCACCAGAACCGGGTGCCCAGGGTCAGCACGCCCGCGGCCACCTCTTCACCGCCCTCCAGCTGCACCATCCGGCCCAGCGCGAGCACCGGCGCCAGCTGCACCCGGATCGGCTCCACGAACTCGGTCGGCGCCAGCCCCATCGCCGCCTCGGCGTCGTTGAGCGCACGGTGCGCGCGGCGCACCTCGTCGGGGTCGTTCGCCGCCTCGGCTTCCTGCGACCACCGCTGCGCCCAGGCCAGCCGCTCGTCGGGGGTCGCCCAGGGGCGGTCCTCGGGCTCGGGCTCCACCGGGGCGGGCGCCGCGGGCACCGTCACCGCCGCGGGCGGCTCGGGCGCCACCACGGGCACCGGCACCACCGCCGCGGGCGCCTTGCCGGCTCCCAGCACCGCCTCGGCCGCCTCTTCGGCCGCCATCAGCGCCAGCTGCAGCGCCTCCAGCTTCTCGATCTCGGCGTCCAGCTGCGCGCGGTAGCGCGCCAGCCCCTCCACCTTCTTCGCCACCTCGTCGGCCAGCTTGCGGGCCATCGCCCGCGCCTCGCCGCCTATCCCTGCGCCCCACAGGGCGTCCAGCATCCGCTCGTCCATCTCGTGCTCCTTGCTCCGTTGTGCGCCGGGGTCAGCCCCGCCGCAGTTGTTCCCGTGCCACTCGTGGAAGCGCCCCGCGTCCAGCTTCGCCAGCACCTCATCGGCAAGCTCGGCGACCCACGCGTCCCGATCCCGAACCACCGCGCCGTCCCCACCGGGGCGCGCGATCGCCACCCGGTGCTCGTCGAGGACCACGACCACCTTCTTCCCGGTGCGGTTCGCGCTCGCCTGGATCGCGTTGAGCGCCACCTGTTCGGCGAGGGTCGTCACGACGTCGCGAACCCGGTGCCGTCGCACCCGTCGCACTTGCCGCTCCAGGGCTCGGCGCAATCCGGGCACTTGTCCCGGTCGGTGGTCAGGTCGTCGGGGTCCACCGGCGGGTCCACGCGCAGGGCGCCCGCCCCGTTGCAGGTCGGGCAGTCGCCCGTCCCGTGGCACTTGCCGCAGAGGTTCGGGCCACCCTTCGGTCGGTTCTGGCTCATCGCTCATCTCCCGCGGCCGCTCCATGCCGCACGCCGACCACACTAGCGGACGCAGCGTCCGGCGTCGAGGAGTGATAGCGTGTTTCCGCCAACAATCGACATTCCTCAACAGACTCGGGGAGTTACAGGTGGGCGATCGCCGCCCAGGCCGCGGCCAGCACCAGCAGGCCGAAGAACGCCCGCCGCCAGCTGCGCCCGGCCGCCCGCGCCGCGTCCAGCTGTGCCAGGGCGTCGTCGCGCTCATCGCAGGCCCGAGCCACCTCACGGCCCAGCACGTCCGCCACCTGCCGCCGCTCGGCGCGCACCAGCGCCTCCGTCGCCGCCTTCACCTCGCGGTGCGCCTCATCCTCACGCGTCGCCACGGCGCGCCTCCAGCCACGTCCGCACCTCGCGCACCGCCTCGGGACTGCCCAGGCCCGCCTCCACGTCGCCCAGGGCGGACGCCGCGGCCAGCACCCGGTCCAGGGCGGCCACCAGCGACGCCGGCAGCTGCCCTCGGGGTCCAGCTGCAGCGCCCCTTGCTTCGAGCCGTCCGCGTAGCCCCGCCCGTAGCTCTCGCACGCCTCGCACTCGCCCGCGTACCCGGAGCGGGTCCGGGTCGCCTGATAGTCGGCGCCGCAGGTCACGCACGGCGCGATCGTCCAGGGCTCCAGCAGCGGCCCGCGGGTGTCCTCGGGGTCAGCCACGGGGCACCTCCCGCGGCCGCAGCTTGCCGGTCGCCACGTTGAGCGCGTAGTTCGCCAGCAGGATCCGCCGCTCATCCTCGGGCAGCGCCTCGACCCACTCGATCAGCGTCGCGAAGTCCATCGCGCCGCCGCCCAGCAGCACCTCCTCGGGCGCCTCGCCGATCCGCTGCCGCACGCCCACCACGGCCAGCCCGCCGCCCGCCGTGATGCACCACACCCGCCCGTCCTTGTCCTTGACGCGCAGGCCCATCGCCAGGGCGCACAGCACCTCGGTCGCCGCCCGCACCCGCTCGTGCGCCTCCAGCTGCACCTCGCGACGCACCGCCGGCAGCGCCAGGGCGTCGGCCCGGCGCTCCACCAGCCCCGGTCCCTCGCCCGGGGGGTACTGCCCCGCCATCGCCCGGTCCACCACGCTCTGCAGCGCGACCACGGTGTCCGTCCCGCCCGCCACCAGCCGGGTCACCTCGGCCCGCCACAGCATCTCGGCCGCGGGGCTCGGCACCACCGTCGACAGCTTCGCCTCAAGGATGTCCCGCTTGCGCTCCCACTCGGCCCGCGGGGACAGCCCCGGCCGTCGAACACGATCAGCCACGGGTCACCTCCCCCACCGCCGGCAGCAGCGCGAAGCGCACCGCGAAGCCGCGGCCCACCGTCCGCACCTCGTGGCCCGCTTGCGCGCTCCACACCCCGTCGTCGAACACCTCGATCGCCTCGAAGCTGCCGTCGCGGCGCTCCACCAGCGCCCGCAGCCCCACCGCCGGATCGGGCAAGGGGCCCGGCTGCCAGAACAGCGTCGCCGCCTCCAGCGCCTCCAGCCGGGCGATCGCCGCGCGCAGCACGCCCGCCACCGCCTGCCCGTCCAGATCCTCGGGGTCGGCCCCGAAGCCGTCCACCAGCCCCGCCAGCAGGCCCATCGTCCGGGGGTCGCGCGGCCGCAGCGGCGCGGCCGGCTCCGCCGCCGGCGCGAAGTGGACCGCCCGGTTGAGCCGCGGCCGCTCCACCGGCGCCACCACGCCCTCGGGCACCGGGGCGCTCGACACCGCGTCCAGCGCGAACAGCAGCCGGTCCCCGTCCACCTCGTCGAGGACGCACACCACCTCGCCGCCGCGCACCAGCGCCACGCCGTCGGTCCCGAACAGGCTGCGCCCGCCCACCACCACCTCGTCCTCCAGGCTGTAGCCGTGCGCCGCCTTCGTGGCCTGCCACGCCGCGGTCTCGCCCGCCGCCTGGACCGCGTCCCGGGCGCACACCGCCGCGGCCAGCACGCCTTCCAGATCGAAGCGCACCTGCGTCGGCCCGATCGTCAGCTTGAGCGCCTTGCTCTGGAGGCCCACCGCCACGTCGTAGCGGGTGCCGTCGGGCAGGTTGCCCTCGGCCACCGCCTGCGCCAGTTCCGGCTGGATGCCGGTGATCTTCGCCGGCAGCTGCACCGCCACCGTCCGCTCGTGCTCGCTCACGCTCCCGCTCCTTCCGCGGCCGCAGCCGCCTCCATGCTCTCCGCGATGCCGAAGGCCCGTCCGCAGATGTTGTTCATCGACGACCGGCGCGACTCGTTGAAGGCCGCCAGCGCCGCCACCGGGTCCCCGCCGCCCGCCCGAACCGCCGCCACCAGCGACGCCCGCTCGGCCGGCTTGCACAGCGTCGCCGACCGCAGGCACGCGATCACCGCGTCCCGGTTCGCCTCCAGCGCCGCGCCCAGGTCGTCCTCGCCCTGCTTCGCCAGCCACTCGGCCAGCGCCACCTCGACGCCGAACAGCATCAGCGGCAGCGCCATCTCGCCGTCCTCGCCCGCCATCCCGTAGGCCCCTCGGCCCAGCAGGATCCCCGCCAGCCCCGCCACCAGATCCGACGGCGCTTCCACCGTCACCGGGTCGCTCGGGTTGATCACCTCGTACAGCTGCATCCCGCTCACGGCAGCGCCCCCACGATCTTCCCGTCGCACTGCGGCGCCCCCGGCGCGTCCAGATGGAACCCGCACGTCCCGCCGAGCCGCCGCTGGTGCGGCTCGTCCCCGGCTTCGTACTCCGCCCCGCAGCTGTCGCACTCCAGGCGCCCCGCGGCCGCCTGCGCCGCACGCCGCGCCGCATCCAACGCCCCGCGCCGCGGCCGGCTGTGCCGGTGCACCTCGTCCACCTGCGCCATCGCGTCCGCCCCCGCGTGGAAGCTCGCCGCCAGCCCCGGGAACAGGCTGTCGAAGGTGTGGCCCAGGCTGCGCAGCGCCTCGCGCTCACCCATCCCGATCCCCTGGAACCCGTCCGCCCGGATCAGCCGCGCCTCCAGCCGCATCAGTTCCTCGCCGAACATCCGCAGCCGCGCCGGCGTCCACACCGCCTCGAAGGCCGCGTCGCGCTCCGCACGCTCGGCCCGGGTCTCGGCCAGCACCGCGCGCAGCTTCACCAGCACCGCGTCGCGCTCCTTGCCGACCCACCCGGCCCCGGCCGCCCGCTCGTCCCCCGAGTGGCACCGACGCACCACCTTCGTCACCGACCGACCCTCCGCGCCGCGCAGCCGCAGCCGGATCCAGCCGATGCTCGGTGGCGACCCACCCTGCGTCCCGATCCCGCGCCCGCCCCGCTGCCACCCGAAGGTCAGCCGCCACGGCCCCATCAGGTCCGGGTCTGCCGCCACCGCCTCGCGCACCACGCGCTCCAGGCGACCGAACGCCCCCTTGCTCCACTTCGGCATCGCTTGCTCCTTGCTCCTTGCTCCATCGCTCCGCACGCGCCGCCCACGTGAGGCGTCACGCACGACCGGACGTTGCCGGACACCCCGACAGACGTCAAGTCGATGTTCCCTCGACACGCACACGCTCCGCGCGCAAACCCGCCGGACACCGGGGCGGGTGGGGTTTTCCGAAAACTGGCCCGTGTGTGTAAAGGGACTGGAGCTTGCGCAGCCGCGCCGGCCGCCTCGAAGCCGCGGCCCCCCTCCCCCCCCTGCCCCGGCCCAGGCCCGCGCCACGCCTCGCGCGCTGCCCACCACCCCCGGCCGGCTGTTGAGCACGCCCGCGCCCAGGGGCGGGCGCCTTCGCTGGCGACCCCCCGGCCGTATCTGCGCCGCTTCGCTGCCCAGGCGGCCCGTCGCTGCCCGCTGTCGCCTGTTGCAGCTGCGGCCCAGGCCCACGCCTTGCCCAACAGCTGCAGCCCAGCTGGCGCCCACGAGCACAGCCGCCCGATCCACGAGTGCTCGCCGCGCTCTCGCAGGGTGCTCGCGCCGCGGCCAGGAGTGCTCGCCGCCGCTCACCGTGAGCCGCCCGAGGTGTCCGCGAGCGCTCCGCGGACACTCACCGCCCCCGGCCGAGTGCTCACCGAGGGGTCGCCGCGTCCTCACCGGCACTCGCCGGCCGTCGCCGAGTGCTCGACGAACACTCGCCGCCGCGGACGAACAGCCGCGAACACCGGGCGAACACCCGCGCCCCCGAGGAAAGCGGCAGTCCATCCGTCCAGATGCGCCCGCCCTGCCCGCCGCAAACCCCCGCCACACGGCCACCGCCCGCGCCTGGATTGCCGCCTTCCTATGAACCCGGCAGTTCACCGGCGCCCCGTGAGCGCCCCGCGGCCCCTCATGAGCACGGGGCAGAGTGCTCACCGCCGCGGCCAGGAGTGCTCGCCGCCTTGCTCGTGAGTGCCGCCGATCACTCGCGGCCCTTCCGCCGAGTGCTCGCCGAGTGTTCGCCCGGCTGGCGGACGCCTCACCGAGTGCTCGCCGAGTGCCCGCCGCCGGCAGCCCGAACACCGGCGCGTCCTCAACGAACATCCGCGAACATCTCCAAGGCTCGTCGAGGACATCTCCAAACCGCGTTTAGCTGTAACCCTGCGACTTCCTTACGTTTCTCTAAAACCCGTCCGTCTTGTCGTCCGCCTGTCGTCCGCTTACTTCGAGCGTCATTCGTCGCGCATTCGTCGGCTTTTTCCTTGCCGCCGTCCGCGCCAGAACCGCCGGGCGCGTAAGTGCCCGGAATTGCAGGGGTTTCCGAATTGGCGCCGCGCCTCTGAGGGGCCAAAGGTCCCTTTTTCCCCACACTTCCCCACCCTTCACCTGCTGGCGTGTTGCGTGGCTGGCAGCTGCCCGGCGTGCGTGGTGGGCAGCACGATCACCCGATCAGCCCTATCCGTCCCCCGTGGACCGGATCCGGGCTCGCGCCCAGGCGGGGCAGGCGTTCGGCCGGATCATCGCCCGATCCTCGCTGCGCCTTGCGGACGCGGGCTGGCTCCAGACGGATCGGTGGGCCGGGGCGCAGGCGCGCCCTCGCGTGCGTGTGCGCCCACGTGCGAGGCTGGACCCGCAACCGGAGCCCGGCGCGCGCAGCGCGTCGGGTGGAGGGATCAACGTGGCGGACAGGCAAGACGGCGGGCTGGTGGTGCTGGCGTGCGGTGGGCGGAACGTGAGCAACCGGGCGGCGGTCTTTGCTGCCCTCGACGTCCTCCACGCCTTGCGGCCGGTGGCGACCCTGATCCACGGGGCGGCCCGTGGCGCGGACACCCTCGCGGGTGAGTGGGCTGCAGCGCGGGGTGTGCCCGTGCGCGCCTTCCCCGCCGACTGGTCCACCGGCAGGGGCGCAGGGCACGCGCGCAACGCCCGGATGCTGGCAGAGGGCGTCCCCGGGCTCGTGGTGGCCTTCCCCGGCGGCCGTGGCACCGCCGATATGCGCAGCAGGGCGGAGGCGGCCGGCGCTTCTTTGCTGGAGGTGCCCCTTGCCCGGTCTTGCCCTTGCCTACCGCCTGCCGCAGCACGTCGCCGAGCGCTGGCCCGTGTCGAAGGCCGACCGGGTCGACGCCCCGCACGTGACCCTCTACTACGCGAAGCCGACCGGCCCGATGGAGTGGCAGACCACCGCCGAGGCGATCCGCCGCGTGGTGGCCCGGACGATGCCCTTCCAGCTGCACCTCACCGGCGGGGTCCACACCCTCATCCCCACCGCCAGCAGCGACGGCCGCACGCCCGTCGTCGCCGCCGTCCAGTCCACCGGCGCCGTCCGCCTGCACCGCGCCCTCCAGGCCCGGCTCGGGCTGCCGCAGGCCCACGCCTTCATCCCCCACGCCACCCTCGCCTACGCCGCAGGCGCACCCGCCCCCGGCGCCTACGAGGTGCCCGACGTGGCGCTGGTGGTCGATGAGGTGGAGATCTGGAACGGTGCCGAGGTGGAAGTGCTGCGCGTCGGCACCGACTGGCCCGACGATCTGGCTCAGTAGGGCAGCAGCCGCCCGTCCGCGAGCCACAGCAGCAGCGGCTCGGCCAGCCACAGCAGCCACACCTCGAACACGACGAGCGCCACGAAGGCGCCCGCCACGATCAGCCGCTCGCGCCGACTCACCAGCCGAACCGCCGCGGCGCCCGCTGCGCCACGTGCGCCCGCCAGCTGCCGCCGTCCACCACCCGGTCATCGCCGAAGTTCACGTCGCGGTTCCACACGTACATCAGCGCCTCGCGGCCGCAGGTGGTGGTCACCGCCCGCCGATCGTACATCCCCACGCCCGGCCGCACGTACCCCTCCAGCTGGTCCAGGCAGCGCAGGGTGTCCGCGTTCACCTCGTACACCTCCACGTCGATCTCGCCGTCCCCCGGCACCGCGCCCGGGAAGGCGCCCAGGTCCACCAGCCGCCAGCCGGCCACCCGCGCCTCGCACACCTGCCGCGCGCCGCGCAGCACCCCGTGGTTCCCGAGCCCGCGCAGCAGGCTCCCGTACACCGCCACCATCGTCATCGCGTTCATCGTCTTGCTCCTGTTCAGCTGCGCCGGATGTAGGTCTGGAGGAACAACTCGCGCGCCAACTTGCCCTTCGCCCAGGCGTCGTCCAGATCCAGCGCCTCGGCGGCCGCCCGCATCCTCGGGCTACAGATGCCGAAGCTGCCGTGCCGCCGGTAGTTCAGCGCCGCGTGCACAATGCCGCTGCAGCGGGCTTCTTCGTTGGTAACCCCTCGGGGTGCGCTCATCGTCTTGCTCCTTACTTGCAGGGGGTCAGGTCGGCCAGCCGCACCGTCGCGACCCGCACGTAGCCGCCGCAGCGGTCGTCGATGAACCCGATCGTCGTGCCCGTCACCCGGCAGGGCTCGCCGTACAAGATCCCGGTGCGCCCGTCGGTGTGGCGGAACTTCTGGCCGGGCTTGCGGCTGTTGGCCTGCTTCGTGGTGGTCATCGTGGGCTCCGTGTCCGTGTCGTTGCTCCGTGCAACTGAGGACACTATGCCGGACGCTGCGGCAGGAGTCGAGGTGTGATGTCGCCTTTCTACGAAGAATCGACATTCGGTAGGAAGGTCGGGCACTTACCGGGCGCCCCGTCCGGGGTCAGTGCACCGAAGGCCCGCCGCGCAGGTCCGGCAGCGCGCCCGCGTCGTAGGCCGCGTCGTTCTCCACGCACTGCCGCAGCCCGAACCCCTCGGCCAACTGCACCTCGGCGTCCTCGTAGCTGCCGAAGTAGCCCGACTCCCGGCTGTAGGGCATCGCCCCGCCGCCCATCTCCGGGTCGACGCAGCTGCGGCCGATGTAGTGCCCCGCTGCGCTGCGCATCACCTTCAAGTCCGACACCCAACAGTCCTCGATCCAGTGCGGGTGCCCCGCCGGCGCCTTGCCGTTGCCTTGCTCACTCACCACTCACCTCCAAGGACGCCAGCAGCGCCCGGTCGTGCTCAACATGGGCAGCCTCTTCGGCCGCCCGCTCCGCCTGGAACGCCTCCATCCGCTTCGCCTCGGCCGCCGTCGCCAGCGCCTCGGCGTTCGCCAGCACCTCCGCCGCCCAGGCGGGCACCGCCAGCATCTCCCCGCGCAGGTAGGCCCGGGTCCGCGCGTGCCGACCCTCCACCCGCGCCTCCGCGATCGGCAGCACCCGGGTCCCGTCGCTGTGGTCGCCCGGGTTCACGTCGAGGACGTGGGTCGCCTCCAGCTGCGGCAGGTCCGGCCGCACCGGCGGCACCACCCCGCGCACCGAGGCCAGGGTCGGGCGCGGCTTGCGCGGCTTGCGGCCCCGCTTCGCCAGGAAGCCCGCCTGCCGCTCCCAATGCGCCACATCGCGCGCCAGCTGCCGGGCGGCCACCAGCGGCTCGGCGCGCTCGTACATCTGCCACGGGGTCAGCTGCCCCGCGTAGTACCAGCAGCCACCGCCGCAGCGGACGCAGCTGTAGTCGTGGTCGTAGTCAGGGTCGGGCGCCTTCGCCTCCAGCCGGCCAGGGCAGCGCTCGTCCCCCTCCGCGTCGTGCCACTTGCACGGCCCGCCCACCACGTGCCCGTCGCGCGGGTCGTGGTCGTCTTCGCCGCACTCGCCGCACACCAGCGGCATCAGCGGCTCGGGGCAGGCAACCCACCCCGCACCCCCGCCCACGCGCTGCGCCGCCTGCTCCAGCGACCACCACACCGAGCGTACGGCGTCCGCCGCCCGGACCCGCGCGGCCGCCAGCTGGTGCTCCAGCGGCGGCGCCACGAAGCGCCCGCGGAAGTAGCTCACCAGCGACAGGTCCACGAAGCGCCCCGGCTCCCCCATCCGCCGCAGCAGCGCCTCGCGCAGCCGCTCGGCCCGCGCCGCGGGCTGGCACAGCTGCGCGTTCTGAACCACCGAAGCGCTCCAGCAGCACCTCCGCGGCCGGCAGGCCCAGGTCGTCGTCACAGATCCACATCACTCGCTCCTCGCTGTCGCAGTCATCGTCACCGCGAGCCGCACCCGGAACCGCTGCGCCGGCCCGCGCTCGCGCACGCCGAACAGCCACCGCTCCCCCGGGGCAACCCACACCACCAGATCCAGGCTCAACTCGGTGAGCCAGTCCTCGCCCGCCAGCAGCCGGTGCAGCAGGCTCCCGCCCGCGCCGCCCGCCCGCGCCAGGGCATACGCCTCGGCCGCTTCCTGCGCAGACGCCGCCTCGACGGCGCTGCTGAGGGTGCTGAACGGCTGCCCCTCGTCCACGACCCACGTCACCGCCTCGGCCCCGGCGCGCAGGTCGTTCTCCAGCTTCGCCAGCTGGCTCACCATCGCGTCCCGGGCGGCCGCGTAGCTGGCGATCTTCACGTAGTAGTTGTTCGCGCCCATGAACCCGCGGGGCACGCTGGCGGTCACGGTGTAGCGGCCGTAGGTGAACCCTCGGCCGCGCCCGCTGTTCTGCGTCTGCCGGCTCTGCATCGTCACGCCCGCGGCCACCGCCGCCTGCACGCCCTCATCCTGCACCAGCAGGGCGTCGCGCTTGCGGCGGTCGGCCTCGCTGTTGCCGCGCACCCGGTACATCCCGGGCAGGTTGGCGTGGCCCTTCACCGGCACGCCGTCGATCCGGTCCAGGCCGTCGGCCAGCACCAGCGCCCGGCGCTCGCTCACCCGGTCGGCCTCGGCCAGCATCCGCGCCACGATCGGCAGGGCGTCCGCGTCGGTCACCTCAATCGGCCGCATCCCGCTGCCGGCGCAGGCGCCCCACTGGAACCCGTTGCCGTAGCTGCCGGCCACCCGGCCGCTCTCGCGCCAGCCGTGGCGCGCCAGCCGGTAGCTCGTCCGGTTCAGCTTGATCCCGCGCAGGCAGCAGGGGCAGGTGAAGCGGTCGTCGGTGTTGGCGAGGCCGGGGCGGCTGTAGGTGGCGTCGGTGTTCATCGTGGGCTCCTTGTGTGTCCGTGTCTCCGTGCTGAGGACACTATGCCGGACGTGGCGTCCGGCGTGCAAGCCACGATGTCGCTTTTCTGCCAACAATCGACATTCCACAGGGAAGTCGGCAGCTTGTGTCGGTGGGGTTGCCGGGGCTCAGTCCCCGGGCCACGCCTCGGGGTCGCCCGCGAACACCTCGACCAGCGTTCGCCCAGGGCGGGCAGGGTTGCCGGCGGGCACCTCGTCGGCCCGCACGCCCCACCGCTCCAGCACGTCGCGCGGCCCGTCGCCCGGCTCGGTCAGCGCCTCGATCAGCCCCGTCGCCTTGCCGGCCGCGTCCGCCACCAGCGCCGCCCGCACCCGGGCCAGGGCGCCGTCCAGCTGCGCCACCTCGTCCTCGCCCAGCTGTAGTCGCCCACCACCCTCGGCCCGGCGCCGCACCATCTCGATCACCACGGTCACTCCCCCTCGGCGTCCGGGTCGGGCAGCGCCTCGGGCACTGCGGCAGGCAGGGCGCTCGGCACGCCCATCTGCGCGGTCTCGGCCGCGTACACCACCCGGCGCTCGCGGAACCGCTGCTGCACCGCCTCCAGGGTGACGGTCGCCTCCTGCTGGGTTCGGCTGTCGGCCCCGCCGCTGGCGAACTCCATCAGCCGGAACACGGTGTTGAGATCCGCGACGCTGTCGGCGCGCAGCTTGCCGTCGTCCAACGCTTGCTCGAACCGGGCGAGGTACTTGTCGCAGATCCGCATCACCCGCGACCGCCCCTCCACGATCGCCGCGGCCGCGGTGGTCGCCATTTGTTCGTCGACGAGCGCCTCGGTGCGCTCCTGCACCCGGCTCCGCCGGTCCTCCACGTTCGACCGCTGGCGGTACTTGCGGACGGTGCTGCGGTCGATGTTGAAGCGCCGCGCGATCTCGGCGTCGCTCGGGTAGTGCAGCACCGGGGTCCCGTCCGTGCCGTCGCGAAGCTCCCCGTGGACGAGCCGGCCAGTCGATGGCAGGGCTGCCAGCCCGAGGACGCCCCCGCGGCCGCGGCGCGGTCCCCGCGATGATCGCCTCGCGCTGCGCCTCCCACCCGGCGGCCCCCTGCCCACGCTTCGCTGCAGCGGTCGCCACCAGCTGCGCCTCGTCGTAGTCCTCGGGCAGATCCTCGACCTTGATCCCGAGGGTCTCCAGCGCCTCGCGTAGCTCGGCGGACAGCTGCCGATCGTCGCCCGGCCCGCTCACGCCCGCACCACCAGCACAGCGCGCTCCAGCGACTCGCCCACCACCTGCGAAGGCCCGGTCACCTTCCACGGCCCGTACACCTCGCCGTCCGCCCGGAACCGGAACACGTCGCCCACCGCCAGATCGACCGCGGCTACCCGCGTCCACACCGCCGACTCGCCGGCCGGCACCTCCACCTCGTAGGGCACGATCACCTCGTTCGCTTCCTCGGGGGTGTGCGCCCGCAGCGCCGCGACCGCGACCGCAGCCCCGAGCGCCGCCTGCGCATCACCGTCCCGCAGCAGGTCCAGCATCGCCGGCACCGCCAGATCCAGCGTCAGCACCAGCCGGGTCGCCCCCGGCCCGGCCGCCGTCGCCTTCACCTCGCCCGGCTCGAACGTCGCCGTCACACGCCGCGGCCCGAACCGCGGGCAGGTCGCCTCGAACAGCATCCTCGTCCCCTTCCTCGACAGTGCAGCAGCACGGGCAGCGCGCGCAGCTGTCGGCCAGCCACCGGTCATGCCACGTGGGCTCGCGCCCACCGCAGCCGGCCAGCAGCACCACCAGCAGCAGCGCCCTCACGCGCCGACGAGGGTGCCACCCTCGCGGCAGGCCGCGACGAGCGCCTGCTTCCAGAGCCCGCTCTGGTGCGTGATCTCGGGGTGCGCCGCCATGAGCCGCTTGATCCCCGGCTTCCACGCCTCGGGGTAGGCGACCCACACCTTGCGCTCGGCCGGCGCCCGAAGCTCATCGTCGCCGGTGCGGCTGTCGCGGACGTGGTCGCCCCCCTCCAGTTCCACCCCGCGCTCCCGGGCCAGCTTGCGCATCGCCAGCCGGGCCACCGTGTCCAGGCTGTGCCGCCGCTTGATCGCCAGTTCCGCGACGGCCGCGCACAGCACCCCGCGGATCCGAATGCCGGACTGCACCAGCTTCTCGTCGTTGTCCTTCGCCACCCTGGTCCTCCTGTTGACGGGTCCGCGGATCGTGCCGAAGCCCGGACGTCCCGTCAAGTGTCCGCCGGATCCGGGCAGGCTCGCTGGCCCGCCGATCCGGGCTCAGATCCACCCCTCCCCCTATATATATATAGGCGGATCCGGGCAAACCTCCGAAACCATTACACAAATCGTGCGGCACCCCCTCGTTTGAATTGCCGCTTTCCCTATCTTTGCGTTCGATGTGGGTAAACCCTTGAAATCATTGAGGAAGTTTGCGCACGGCACTCAACCCCCCGGAATCACAAGGGAATCGGCCGACACCCCAGGCCGTTTCAGGCCCAGGCGGGCTCCCCCCGGTCACGGCTGATCGCCGGACACTTCGGCCAGTGTCGGGCCGTCGCCCCGGGCGAGCTTCGCGCTGTAGCGCACCGCCGGTCGGTAGGGCAGATCCGGGCGGCGCACGTGGGCGTCCACCCGGCTCACCAGCACGGCGGTCCACTCACCCGGGCGGGGCTCGGCCCACTTCGCAGCGGGGCTCATCGCCCGGCGCTTGCGGAGCCGCTTGCGGACCCACCGAGGCAGGCGGCCGGTCACCGTCACCACGTAGCCCCGGCGGCGCAGCTGGCGGGCGGACTTCGGATCCAGCGGCAGGGGCCCCCGCAGCACGCGCACGCGCTCGTGGCGGCGCACGTCGCAGGCGTGCTCCTGCTCACCCCGGGCGGCCCCCTGTCGCCCCGTGTCGGGCCGACAGCGCACGAGGCGGTCGTCCATCTGCACCCGGTAGAACGGGCGAGGCGTCCAGCCCCTCGGCCGGCGGGGCGCAGGGATCGCCCGGCGCTGCCGGCGCTTGCTGCCGAAGCTGGCGTCCACGAAGGCCCGGTGCTGGAACAGCCACCGCAGGATCCCCACCAGCGCCCAGGGGAACCCGAGCGCCACGTGCGGGCGGTTCCACCCGCGCTCGACGCTCCAGCACTCGGTCACCAGCTGGTTCGCGTTGTCGCCCAGCACCGCGTGGAAGGCAGCGATCCAGGCGTCGGTTACGAGGTGGCCCACCAGCCAACAGGGCGCCCCCGCCTGCACCTCGTGGGCAAGCTCGGCCGGCACCACGACCCCAGCTGCAGCGGGGCTGTGCCGCTCGTGCGGCCCGTAGCTGATGAACATGGTGTCGAAGGGGCGGGCGGGCAGGGTGTCGGGCAGGCGCCGCGACGCGGCCGACAGCCCCTCCAGCACGGCGTCCGCCTGCGCCGGGCCCAGCACCTCGGGCGGGTCGCCGAACAGGCCGTAGGCCACCGCGTCGGTAGCTTCCAGGCCCAGGCGGTGCACGTGCCCACCGGGCAGATCGAAGATCCGGGCCACGCACAGCGCGCGCAGCACCCGGTCCATGAACAGCCGGTCGGGGTGCTCCGCGGCCACGGCGCCGCGGGTCATCGCCAGCGACACAGCGTAGCCGCCCTCGGGGGTCAGCCACCGGGCCTCGGCCGCCTCGCGGTCGGTGATCGGCCCGCCCGGCTGGCGCCCCTGGATCCAGCTGCGCATCGGGTCGTCGCGCATCGGCTCACCCCGCCCGCTGCACCACGCGCTCGGCGTGGTGCGCCCGGCTGGCGCAGATCGGGCCGAGCCCGGTGGCGAGCGACTCGGGCACGGTCAGGGCGCGGCCGCACTTGCCGCAGCTGCCCTCGTGCCACACCTCGAACCCCTCCAGCTGCCCCGCGGTCAGCCGGCGCCAGCACCACGCCCACGCCTTCGCGCTCGGGGCGTCGCGGCCGACCTTGGCGTTGCGGCCGTGGAAGAACTTGCCGTCCTTGCGGATGATCCCGAGGTAGCTGTAGTCGGCGTCGTTGTTGGGCCCGGCCAGCACGCCCACGAACCACAGGTCGGTCTCGGCGTCCTCCTTGCGGCGCACGCTGTAGGTGAACCGCTTGCCGGTCTTGTCGCTCACCACGGTCACGCGGGCACGCCCGGCCATGGCAAAGCGGCGGGCGTCGGCGGCGTCTTGGATCGGGGCTCCCATCGGTCTCTCCTTGCTCGGGTGTTCAGGCGCGGGCGGCGCGGCGGCCGGCGGCGGTCAGCTGGTAGTTCCAGTCCAGGCGGTTCGGGCGGTAGTCGCCGGCGGCGCGCAGGCACTCGCAGGTCGCCAGCCCGCGGGTCACCAGCAGGTCGCGAGGTCGCTGCTGCGGCGGCTCACCACCACCCCGCCCTCGTGATCGGCGCTCAACAGCATCGCCAAGTTGTCGGGCAGGCGGCGGCGGGCGCGGGCGTCGCTGGCGGCGGTCAGGCTGTTCATCAGGGCGGTGCGGCTCATCGTGTCCTCCTTGGCAACTGAGGACACTATGCCGGACACCCTGTCCGGTGCGCAAGCGCCGATGTCGCTTTCTTGCAAACAATCGACATTCGGCTATGTGTTCGGGGTGTTACAGGAGGCTCATTTGCCCGGTGCCGTCGTTGGCATTCTTGATCCGCGTCCCGCGAACGGTGGGCTCGGACAGCATCACACCGTCGCGGGCGGCGCCCAGGGCGGCCCGCGTGCGCGCAGCCCAGCGCGGGTCGGCGTCGCAGCCCACGAACCGGCGGCCCAGGTTCGCAGCCGCCAGCCCAGCGACACCGCTGCCACAGAAGCCATCGAGCACCAGATCGCCCGGCCGGCTGCTGGTGCGGACGATGTGTTCCATCATCGCCAGCGGCTTCGCGCAGGGGTGGCGCCCCTCACCCTTCGGCGGCACCGGCTCGAAGTCCCACACGTCAGTCGCCAGCAGGCGGTGCTCCGCGTGGAAGGGGCGGCGCAGGTGTTCGATCGCCTGCATCCCTTCGGCCAGCCGGTCCTCCAGCTGTTGCCGCTCGGCGTCCAGGCTCTCCCACGTGCGCTCGAACCGGCCCGGCGCCAACCGCTGCAGAGCCGCGTAGTGGCGCCGCTTCGGCAGGAACCATTGGCTCCGCCCGAACCAATGCCCCGGGAGGCTGCTGGTGGGGCTGCTGCCGATCGCCTCGCGGATCTGAGCTTGCGTGATCCCCGCGGCGTCCCGCTCGGCGGCGAGGTAGGCCCGCAGCGGCTCGAAGGCTTCGCCCCGCAGCCGGTCCCGCTCGGCGGCCCAACCGTCCGCGTCGGCGGCCGTGGAGCCCGCCCCCTTGTGCTCGCAGAACAGGATCCGCTCGGTGCGGGGGAAGTAGGTGCGCAGGGCGGGCAGGCTGGTCTTCTGGAACATGCCCCGCGGCTTGACCCACACCACGTGCGCCAGCACGGCGAAGTGTCGGCGCAACACACCAGCCACACCGTCGGCCAGCTGCGGCGAGGCGAAGCAATACAGGCTCCCCGACCGGGCCAGCACCCGGGCCCACTCCACGGCCAGCCCGTCGATCCATTCAAGGAAGGCTTCGGCGCTGGCCCATTGGTTGTCCCAATCTGAACCCTTGGCCCCGTAGTACGGCGGGTCTGTCACGATCAGGGACACAGCCCCGTCGTCGATCGTGGGGGTCAGGTCTTCGTGCCGGCAGTGTTCAACGCGATGCATGGTGCCCACCATACCGGACGCCCCGTCGGGGTGTCACGCGCTGTCGTTCGCTGCCAAGTTCGCCGCGGCCCAGCGGCGCGCCTGTTCGGGGTCCTGCGCGTAGAGGACCACCGAGGCGGCGCCCGTGGACACCCGGTAGCTCTTGAAGCGCCGGGCCACCGCCACCCGCTTCAACGTGCGCGCCAGGGTCGACCGGCTCACCTTGCTCACGTCGAAGCCTTCGAGCGGGGTGCCGGTCGGGTCGAAGCGCTCGGCCACCTTCACGCCGAGGACGCCTTCGGTGCCCGCGATGTGGTGCAGCAGGTCGTACAGCCGGACGGTCGTCTGCTGCTGCGGCGCGCCCTCCTTGAGCCGCCCCTCGGTCCACACCACCCCGGGCACCTCGGGCGCCTCGCGGCCCGCGAACATGAGCACGGCCCGCCCCTCGGCCGCGCCCTCGGTGCCGCGGCGGATGTGCCGGGCCCGCGCGATCGCTTGCTTGCACGTGGCGGCGGTCAGCTGGCGGCTCATGGTCTCGGCGTCCAGGCCCAACAGCTGCGCCCGCATCGCCACGTCCGACAGGTTGCCCACCGGGTCGCCGATCATCGCCAGCCCGTCGACGGCCTGGAATGCGTTCGTGCCCCGGTCGTGCCGGCCGAAGTAGCCCACCATCACGTCGAAGCCGCGGCGGATCAGGTCGAGGACGGCGTTGCGTAGCTCGGCCCCGGCGGTGGAGTGCGCGTGCGGCCCCTCGCCGTTCAGCACGTCCGCGATCGGCTTGTGCGTGATGATGCCCAGGCGGGTCGGCGCCCCGCCCGCGAAGCGCGGGTGGTGCCCTCGGGTGCGCTGCGCCAGGGTCTCCAGGGCTTGCCGGATGCGGGGCACGGCCACCGGCCGCGGCGCGCCCGTCGGCGCCAGCATGGACCGGCGGGTGAAGCCGGGGGAGGACAGGTGGATCGCCGTCGCCGGGGCGGTGCCCTGGACGTCCAGGCTGCGCATCACCACCCGGCGGTCGGGGTAGGCTGCGCGCCAGTGCGCCAGCACGTCGTCGCCGGTGGCGTCCAGCACCAGCACCGGCGCCTTCGGCAGCTTCTTCACCTTGCGCGCCTCCAGGCACCACGTCCCGTCGGTGTCGAGGCGGATCGCCACGATGGGCAGCCGCGGGCGCCCCACGGCGCTCCCATCCTGATCCACCACCCGCAGCGGGTCGTCGGCGTCCGGGTCGGGCACCTTGCCCACGAGGCGGCCGTGGTACTCCCGCAGCGCGCGCATCACCTCGAAGGCGGGGCGGCTCGGCATGAACGCCCCGCCGTGCACACCCGCCCGCGCCTCGGTAGGGAAGGGCACCGGCGGCGGCACAGCGCCTTTGCAGAACCCGGCGTCCAGCAGGGGCTCAAGGTGCGGGCTCATCCCCAGCGCCTTCGCCAGTTCCTCGCCGAACAGGTGCAGCGAGTAGGGGTCGCGGGTGCCGCGCGACACCTCGGCCGCGTGCGCGTTCGCCAGGGGTTGCACGAGGTCGCACAACAGCTGCGCCGCGTCGGCCGCCTCGGGGTTCGTCTCGCGCCGCCACCGCTTCACCCGGGGGAGCCCGGTGTGCGCGAAGAGGGTCGCCACCTCGGCCGCCGTCGCCACCGTGGTCACGTCCACCGACGGGCTCTCGTCCACCACGAACAGGTCGGCCTTCAACGTGGACGAGCCCACCAGCGCGTGCGGCACGAAGGTCACGTCGCCCATGTAGGCTTCGGGATCCTTGGCACCCGGGCACGTCTTGAGGTGCGGGCACTGTTGCTCCTCGGCGTAGCCCTTGCCGCAGATGCCGCGGCGGCCCACCGAGGGGAACACGCTGTCCACCTTCTCGGCGAACTGGCAGTAGTGGAGCGCCCCGTAGATGTGCCGGGCAGGGGTGCCCGCGGGAAGCCCCTGCATCTTGGCTTCGCACTCCTCGTGGTCGGGGCTGGCGAACACCACCCGGCGCTCGCGCGGCGGCCAGCTGGCAGCCGGCCACGCCTTCGGGCGGCGCCCGTTGTAGATGATGGGGATCTCGCCGCTCGCCACCCGGGCGGCGTCGATCAGCATCCGGGTCGACTTGCCGACGCCGGCGGGCACCTGCACCAGCACGATCGTCCGCCGGTCGTGGCTGGTGCGGTTCGACGCCTCGATGATCGCCCGCCCGAGGATCGCCTCCATCTCGCTCGCGCTCCGTTGCAGGCTCACCGGCGCGGGGAACAGCGGGTTCGCCGTTCGCAGCCGGGCGAGCGTGTCCTCGATCCCGTGCGCCGCGAGGTGGGCCGAGAGGTCGGCCGAGCCGTCCTCGTCGGCTGGAAGCTCCACCATCGCGACGCCGGCGCGGCCACGCAAGATCCCCGCGCACTCCTTGGCGACGCGCAGGCCCACGCCCCCGCGATCGATGTCGGGGATCAGCACCACCCGGGGCGCGATCAGCCCGCGCTCGGACAGGGCGGTCACGAAGTGGCGGGTCAGCCCCTTCGCGGTGGTGGTGTTGTACCAGCCCACGACCGCGCCTTGCTGCCCGCTCACGGTCAGCAGGGCGGTCCCCGCGAGGTAGTCGGGCGCGCCCTCCACGAAGTAGACGGGCTCGCCGCGCTCGGCGGCATCGACCGCGTCGGTGAGGCTGCCGTAGGCCCAGGAGGACCCCCAGCGGTCGCTCGGCCCGGTGACCTTCGTGGAGAGGGTCGCAGCCTTCGGCCCGCCGGGGCGGCGCTGCCCGAAGCCGGCCCAGCGCCGGCTCGCGGACACGATCTGCCCGAGGTGGTTCTGGATCGCCACCAGCAGGTGCAGGCCCATCCGGTCGCCCTCGCGGAACAGCCGGCGCCCCCCGCGGCCGCCCACCTCGTCGGGGCTCGGCAGCGCCACGTCGTCGAGGTGGCTCACCACCTCCGCGATATCGCCGGGCCAGCCGCGCTGCAGGCGTCCCCACCGCACCACCCGGTCCATCGCCGCAGGCGTCGCCGCTTGCACCAGCTGATCCCACGCCTCGCCCACGTCGAGGAAGCGAGTGCGCGGCGCAGGCTTCGGCAGCGGGGCAGGGCGGCGGATCGGCTGGTGCCGCTCGGGTTCGTCGATGAACTCGCCGAGGATCGCGGCCAGGGTACGGGCAGTGCCGGTCACGCCACAGGAGCCGCGCCAGCACTTCCAGGGGTGGTGCTCCTCGGTGATGTCGACCGAGGTGGTGCGCCCCTTGCTCCGCTTCTCCCCCGCCTGATCACAGAGCGGGCAGTAGAAGCGCACGCGCCGGCCGCTGCGCACGGGCTTCAACCCGTGCGAGGACGCCAAGCTCCAGGCGTCGAACGTCTGCCGGTAGGGCGCGACGCCGGGCGTCAGTTGGAACCCTGCGTTGCTCACGGGGTGGCCTCCCCGCGGCGGGTGCGCGCAGCCGCGCGGGCTCGGGTGACCCGCCCCTCGTGGACCGCGGCCAGGGTCACCACGCCCAGGTCGGTCAGCACCAGCCGCCACTCCCCGTCCAGCTTGCGCGCCACCAGCACCCCCTCGGCCACCAGCTGCGCTGCAGCTGGCGACCACTGGCAGTCCTCATGCCCCGGCAGCACCTCGCCCGCCTCGGCGCAGCGGTGGCAGCACCAGCGGGTGACCACCTCGGTCGCCGGCCCCGCCCAACCGAGCGTCTCGATCCCCCGGAGGTTCACCAGCCCAGCGGATCGTCTTGACGCCCGCCCCTTCTCCTGTACCATCGGCCGTGCTCCGTGCTGTGCCGTCAGGTGCATCGCTCCGGGGCGGGCGGCATGCTCCGCCGCCCGCCCCAACCTTTCCTTCATCATGCCGGCCCGCCCCCGTAGAACACACGGGTCGCCTCCAAGTAGCCGGCCCAGGCGTGCGCCAGCGCCATCGACAGGCCCGGCACGTCCGCCGGCGTCAGCCGGCCCCCCACCACCTTCGCCACCGCTGGCATCGCCAGGAGCCGCCCGATGTGGCGCTGCTGCTTCGGCGTGCACGGGATCCGGCGCTTGTACGCGCTCGGCTGGAGGAACGCCTTGACCCCGTGCTCGGTGGCGAACACCTCGGCCGCCTTGAGCGCCTCGCGCTCGGGCAGCGCCCGCGCCAGCCACTTCACCTCGCCCGGCCGCGTGACCACCGCCGAGAACCCGCCCTCGGGGGAGGGGAACACGATCGCGGTCGTGGACCGGGCCACGCACGCCACCCGGGCCCCGCACAGCCGGGCCCACTCCACCCGGCCCCCGAACACGTCGATCTCGTAGGCGCTGAACCCCTTCACCTGCACCGTGCTCGGCGCGTCGGGGAACGGCAGTTCCGGCTCCTCTTCGTCGGCCTCGGGCTCGGGATCCTCGTCGTCCTCCAGCTGCACCTCCACCGGCTCGTCCTTCGACAAGTCGGCCAACGACGCCAGCCCGAGCGCGGTGGCGCCGCTACAGTCGATCAGCAGGCAGTCGGGCTTCCCGTTGCGCTCGCTGCACTCGACCGGCAGTTCGCCGTCGTTGGGCTTCGCAGGCTCCAGCAGCGGGCGCACACCGCGGCCCGCCATCTGGATAAACAGCACCTTCGACTTCGTGGGGCGCGCGATGAGGATGCAGCTGGTGGGCGGTTCGTCCCACCCCTCGGTCAGCACGCCCACGTTCACCAGCACCCGGATCTCGCCCCGGGCGTAGCGCGCCAGCAGGTCCACCCGGCGCTCGGGCGGGCACCGCTTTCGGTCCCCGCACAGCCACCCGGCCGCGACGCCGGCTTCGAGGAAGGCTTCGCAGAGGTGCTCGGCGGCGTCGACCCCGGCCGCGAAGGCTGCGGTCATCCGGCCCAGGCCGCCCCCGCCAGGGGTGCCCGGCCCGGCGTGCTCGATCCAGGCGCGCACAAGCTCTCGGTGGGCGCTCGGGCTGTCCATCACCCGGCCCAGGTCCTCGTCCACGAAGTCGCCAGTGCGGGCGCTGGTCCGCACGTTGTCGAGGTCCAGATCAAGCTCGACGCGGACGCCCCGCAGCGGCATCAGCCACCCGCCGTCGATGCCGTCCTTGATCGACATACGGTGCGCGATGTCGCGGTACAGCCACCCGAGCCCGCGGTTGTCGCTGCGGAACGGCGTGGCGGTCACGCCCAGGTGCAGGCACCACGGGTTCACCTTGCGGATCTCGGCGAGCACCTGCGCGTACAAGCTCTCGCGGGTGATGTGGTGCACCTCGTCGATGATCACCAGATCGATCTCGGCCAGGGGTAGCTCGCGGATGCGCCCCTCGCGCACCAGCACCACGGCCCGGCCGGTGCCCCCACACGCCTCGCATTCGGGGTCAGGCTCCAGCCGCTCCACGCCGCAGGGGAGCCCGGTGCTGGCGTCAAGGATCGGCTCGCCTTGCGTGCACGCGCAGTCGCCCTCGTCGTACTTGTCGGGGTAGCAGCTGGCGACGCTGGCGCTGATCACCGAGGCGTGCAGGTCGCGCCGGCTGCCCATGTAGATCCCGACGCTCTCCGACGGGTCCACCTTGCGCCACTTGTCGATCGCCTGATGAACAAGCTCGCGGCGGTGCGACAGGATCAGGATCCGGCGCAGCCCCTCGCGGCGCAGCATCGCGCCGATCATCGCGAAGAGGATCGTCTTGCCGAGCCCGGTGGCGAAGACCACCAGCTGATTCGGGTCGCCGCGATCCCACCCCATCCGAACCGCCTGCGCGGCGTCTTTCTGGTAGGCCCGCGGGTTGATCTCGTTGCCGCCGAAGTTCATGCCACCAGCCCCGGGATCGAAGCCGGGTCCACGAGGCGCACAGTGATCTCGGCGCGCGGGTTCAGCGGGTCGATCCCGCCCAGGCGGCAGCGGGTGTCGGTGACGATGGTGATCCGATCGTCGGCCAGCACGCGCTCGCCCGCCTCCTTGTGCAGCGCGTCCTCGATGCCCTTGAGGATGTTGGCGGCGTCACGCACCCGGCGGTCGGGCAGCCATACGACCACCTCCAGGGCGCAGGGGTGGTCGCCCACCTGCACCCGCGCGTCCAGGGCGGCGGCGGCCACCTTGCGGCGGTAGTCCCGCTCCGCGGTGTCGGTGAAGCGCGAGCGCTTCCCTCGCTGCCCCGGCCGCTTCCACGGCACAGGGCAGCCATCAACGACGAACGTCCACTCCAAAGCCTTGCTCCTTGCTCCGGGCGCCGATCACACTACCCCCCGGTTTTGACACGCGCAACGCTTGACAGCGTGTCCGGCGTCGCCTACCTTCCAGCGTCAGGAGCGGAGCGTCAACCCCCGCCACGGAGCACACCATGAACGAAGCCGAGATCCGCCAGCAGCAGCTTCGCGTCCTTGCGATGCCGATCCACAAGGACGTCCCCAAGGTCCACCCCTTCCACAAGTACGTCTACGTCCCCGGCGCGAACGCGCTGAACACGGCCAACCGCCTGTTCGGGTTCGATGGGTGGGAGGACGGCGAGGTGGTGAACCTCAACATCAGCCCGCCCGAGGCCACCACGACGAACGGCGGTAAGCCCGCCTTCACGGTGCGGGTGTCGCTGGTGATGTTCGTCCGGGTCCGCCTTGCCGGCGGCCAGTGGATCAAGCGCCTCGGCACCGGGGTCGACAGCAAGACCGCGCCCGGCGCTGGCGACGCCCTGGACAACGCGCTCGGCAGCGCGCTCACCTACGCCCGCAAGAGCGCGCTCATCACCTTCGGCCAGCAGTTCGGGCTGGCGGTGATGCGCGCGAAGGCGCTGGACGATCGCGGCCGGAAGATCCCGTGGCAGAACCTCTGCACCGGCCAGCCGATCCCCTTCCCGGTGTTCATCGACGGGCAGGCCCAGCAGCCCGACGATATCTCCCACGAGCCCGCGGCCCAGGCGCAGCAGCCCGCGGCCCAGGCGCAGCAGCCCGCGGCCCAGGCGCAGCAGCCCCCGGCCCAGGCGCAGCCCCCGGCCCAGCAGCAGCCTCCGGCCCAGCAGCAGCCCCCGGCCCAGGCGCAGCCCGCGGCCCAGGCGCAGCCCGCGGCCCAGCAGCAGCCCGCGGCCCAGGCGCAGCAGCCCGCGGCCCAGGCGCAGCAGCCCGCGGCCCAGCAGCCCGACCGCGAAGCGGCGCTCGCTGAGATCATGGGGCTCGTCCAGAAGGTCGGGAACGGCGTGGCGACCCCGCTCCTGCAGAAGCTGGTGGGCGAGCACGGTGAGCCCGACGTGCGCCCGTGGACGTTGAAGAAGCCGGAAGGGCAGCAGGGCGCGCCCTCGACGAAGCTGGTGCTGGCGCTGCTGGAGGCGCTGCGCGGGGCGGCGAAGTGATCCGCCTCTGCCGCCTGGACGTCCAGGGCTTCAAGAGCGGTCCCAATCGCTACGACCTGCACCCGCTCACGATGGTGTTCGGCCCGAACGGGCGGGGCAAGACGCGGCTCTTGGAGGCGATCGCCTTCCTCCACGGCGCCGAGGTGTCGGGGGCGTCGGTCAACGGGGCGGGGCTCCGTGCGTTGTCCACCGCCGGCGTCGACATGGTGGTGACCGGCCACTACGACGTCGACGGGGTGACCCACACCGTCGAGCGCGCCCGGCGCTGGAACCGCGGCTCGTTCGGCCGCTCGGTGGTGAAGGTCGACGGGGTCGAGGGTGATCCCGAAGCGCTCCTTGGCAGGCTGGCGGGCACGCCTGGTCGGGTGTGGCTGGACCAGTCTGAGGAACGCCTCACGGTGGCGCTCGCAGCCATCGGGGCGCGCCGCGCCGAGGGGTGGTTCGAGGATCTGCGGGCAGCCTTCGCGGCCTACTCGGGCGAGCTTGCGCCGCCCAACAGCAGCGACCCGAGCGTGATCCTGTCCGGTGCCTACGACGCGGCCAAGCGCGAGCGCGACGCCACCCGGCGCGCCCTGCGCGGGCTGGAGGGCAGCGTCGACCGCAGCCGGTCGGAGGTTGGGCAGCACGTGGACCCCGGCGCCGTCGCCGCGGCCGAGGCGGCGCTCAACGACGCCCAGGCGGCGCAGCGGCAGGCGATCGGCGAGCACGCCCAGGCCGAGGCGACGCTGGCCCAGCTGCGCCAGCAGATCGCCCAGGGTGAACGGGCGCTCGGCGAGGCTCGGGAGCGCGAGGCTCATCTGCGCGCCAGCAGCGGCTCGGCGGTGACCCTGGATCTGGAGGCGGCACGGGCCGACGAGGCGAGGGCGGCGGCAGCCGTTGAGCGGGCCCAGGCAGCCGTCCAGGCGGCGCAGGCGGCCGAGGGTGCGGCACGTGCGGCCCAGGCCGAAACGGCGCGACAGGCGGCCCAGGCTGCCGGGAACGCGGCGCAGGCGGCGCAGGCGGCGGAGGTGGCGCAGAACACGGCCGGCACGGTGTCGGCCCCTTGCCAGTCGTGCGACGCCTGGATCGACGCCGAGGCTCACTACCAGAACCCGTTCACCGAGGCCCGCGCGCTTGCCAGCGAGTGCCCGTTCGTGGCGGACGCGGCCGCAGCTGCAGCGCAGTTGCCGGCGCTGGACGCGGCGGCAGCCGAAGCCACCGGCGCGGCCGAGGCGGCGGCGGCCAGGGCGGCAGACGCGGACGGCAGCTGGCGCTCGAAGGCCGAGGCGCTCGCCGCGGCCCGACAGGGCTACCGCGAGGCAGACAACCGGCTCCAGGCGATCCGCAAGCGGATCGCAGCGGTCACCGGCGCGCCCGGCGCGGCCGAGGTGGAGCGGGCGGCGGCGCAGGTCACCGAGATCACCATCCGCCTCGGTCAGCTGAACGAACAGATCGGCGCGGCCCAGGTAACGGAGACTGCGGCGGCCGAGGCGGTCAGCACGAAGGCGGCCGCAGCGCGCGAGGCGGACGCCGCCTACCGGGCGGCGGTGGACGCGCACGCGAAGCTGGAGCGCCTCACCCGCGACCGGCAGCTGCGCGAGGCGGCCGAGGTGAAGGCGGCGGCGGCGGCGGCGCTGCTGGAGGCGGTGCAAGAGATCCAGGCGCGGGTCCGCGGTGCGGGCGCGGCGCTGGTGATCGAGCACGCGCAGCCGTTCGTCCCCTGGACCGTCGAGATCCGCGACCGGGTCGGGTTGATCACCAGCCGCGGCCACTTCGCCCCCGGCCCAGCGCTCTCGGCGTCGCAGGCGGCCACGCTGGCGCTCGGCATCGATCGGGCGCTGGACGCGATCTACGACCGGCGGTTCCGGCTCTCGCTGCTGGAGCTTGAGCACGCCGACGAGATCACCCGCGATCACGTGCTGCGCGCGCTGGCCCAGGCGGTCGACGCCGGTAGGCTCTCGCAGGCGATCGTTTGCCAGTGGCAGCAGCCGGGGTGGGCAATGCCGGGCGAGTGGCAGGTGGTGGACGTGTCGACCGATCCCCCGGCCGATCCCCCGGCCACCACCCTGTCCTCCAAGCGCGCATCCGATCCCGATCCGATCGTAGAAGGATCCGTGGCGACCCCCGAGCCCGAGCCCGAGCCCGAGCCCTACGATGGCCCGTGCCACCGCTACACCACGCGCGACGGCCAGCGGCAGATCGTCTGCCAGCACACCGACAGCCCCCACGGCAGCTACCACGACGACGCCGTGGACTGCCCCGAGTGCCTCGGCCTCATGGCCCAGGCCCGGGAGGTGACGCGCAGCTGTCGTGCGTGCGCCGGCAGTGGGTGGAGCCGCAGCGCCTCGGACCGCTGCCGCACGTGCGAGGGCAAGGGCAGCTACAAGGCCACCGTCTACCCCGACCCCGCTGGCCCGCAGCTGGCGGCGGCGGCCACGGCCGAGGACGTGGCGTCCTTCGTGGAGGCGGCATCCGGCCCGGCGTTGACGAAGATGCTGGAGGGGTTGCTGGCGCGCGGGGAGTGGGACGGCGATCACGGACAGGGCGGGTCGCCGATCCCACACCGGCTCGACAGCCGGCGGGCGGTCGCCCGCGAGGTGCTGGCGGGTCGCACCCTGGATCAGCTGGCGGCGCTGCTGGCGGAGGTGAGCGATGCTCAGTGACGCGCAGCTGGCGGCGGCCACCAGCCCCGCGCCGCGGGTGCTCTACGACGCCGGGCCCGGGGCGGGCAAGACGGAGACCGTGGCGGCCCGGGTCGCGCACCTGATCACCAGCGGCCGCTTCATCGGGGCGCAGATCGCGACGATCACCTACACCCGGTCGATGGCAGCCGATCTGGCCGAGCGGGTGGCGCTGCGCCTGCCCGAGCGCCGCGCCTGCCCCGCGTGCAACGGCACGGGCAAGATCGGGAACTACGGCTGCGGCGCCTGCGCCAGCACCGGCCAGATCCTCGTCCACGCCCCCGAGTGCGGCACCCTGCACTCGCTGGCGGCCCGGTGGGCGCGTGCGGCGCTGGCAGGCGAGATCGCCGGCGGCCCGGAGGTGCGCGCCCTCGGCTGGATCGACACCGCCCGGTTCGGGCTGGCGCTACCCGAGGACGTGGCGGACGTGCTGGACGCGGCCTACCACGATATGCGGAAGAAGGTGCGCAAGCGGGATCTCAAGGCTGCGCTCCTGCACCGTGGCGCCCAGCTGGAGGGGTGGCCGAAGGAAGCCGCAGTGCGACAGGCGCTCTCGATCCGCGGGCTGGCGACCTACGACGATCTCCTGCAGATGCTGCTGGTGATCGCCCAGGCGAAGCCGCGGCCCGGGGTGCCGCACCTGCGCGACCGCTACCCCTGCGTCGTGCTCGACGAGGCCCCCGACTTCACCGACCTGCACTGGCAGATCATCGAGGCATGGAACCCCGCCGAGATCACGGCAGCGGGTGACGACGCCCAGCGGCTTTACGGCTTCCTCGCGCGGCGCGAAGGCGGCACCGCCTCCAACGGCTTCGGCGACCGCGTGCGGTCGGGGGAGTGGGAGGTGCACCAGCTGGACGCGAACTACCGCAGCGCGCCCGAGGTGGTCGAGGCGGGCGGGCGCGTCCGCGACGCGCTGGTGGCGGACGGCGCCTGCACCGCGGTCGCCTTGCACGCCGCGCGCACCGACCCCGGGGAGGCAACCTTTGTGTCTGCCCCGGATCCGTGGGCCGAGACTGCGGCCGACGAGGTGGGGCGCCTGCTGTTCGGGCGCGCCCCGGGCGAGGTGGCAGTGCTGGCCCGGTCGTGGGGCGAGGTAGGCGAGGTGGCGGCGCTGCTGGACGAGCGCGGCGTCCCGGTGGCGGCCCCGGCCCGGTCCCGGGATCGGTGGTCCACGCTGGCAGGGCGGGCGGTCGTGGCGCTGGTGCGCTACGCCGATCGCGGGCACCTCGACCGCTTCGACGCCGAGGTAATCCTGCGCGCGCTGTGCAACCCCGACCCTCGGGCGGTGGTCGAGGCGGCCATGCGCGGGGCGGTGGCCGAGCGGGTGGAGCTTGCCGGCGCACTGGACCGCAACAGCGAGGCGGCCCGGCACACGCCCCCCGGCTGGTGGGCAGCGTTCGCTGGCGCCGAGACCTTGGAGGACGTGCGCAAGCTGGCCCAGGCGGTGACCCCCGTCACTGGCCCGGCCTTCGGCGAAGCGCTCGACGAGGCGGCCAGCTGGCGGCCCACGAACGACGGGTCGCAGGTGGCCCGCTACCCGGTGCCCGCGGACTGGCTCTTGTGGCTGGCCTCGGGCGAGGACGCCAACCGCGCCGAGGTGCGGCCCGACGCGGTGTGCGTGACCACCTTCCACGGCGCGAAGGGGTTGGAGTGGCCCGCCGTGGTGGTGTGCGGCGCCTGCGAAGGCGGCCTCCCGGCCCGGTGGGACAAGACCCCCGACGACATCAACGAGAGCGGGCGGTGCCTCTACGTGGGCATCACCCGGGCGCGCGACGCCGTGGTGGTAGTCGCGCCTCAAACCCTGCGCGGGAAGCCGCGCGATCCGTCTCGGTGGCTGGTGGCTGCCGAGCTTATGTGTGCCTCGCCGGTGGTGGCGGAGGCAGGAGGTGACGAATGAGCGGTGTGAACTTGGCGATCATCCTCGGCAACCTGGGTGCCGATCCCGAGGTGCGCTACACGAACAGCGGGACCGCGGTGTGCAACCTGCGCGTCGCGACCAACGAGCGGTGGACCGACCGCGATGGGAACAAGCAGGAGCGCACCGAGTGGCACTCGGTGGTGGTGTGGGGCGACGACGCCGAGAACTGCGGCAAGTACCTCACGAAGGGGCGGCAGGTCTACATCGAGGGGTCGTTGCAGACCCGCGAATACACCGACAAGGACGGGAACCAGCGCAAGGCCACCGAGATCAAGGCCCGGCGCGTCCAGTTCCTCGGCGGCGGTGAGGGCGGCCAGGGCGGCGGCAACCGTGGCGGCGGCCAGGGCGGCGGCCAGGG
>CAYFKR010000020.1:32846-70886 GCA_964343835.1 uncultured Fibrobacteraceae bacterium | reverse complement strand
GTTGTAGACGTTGGTGGACCAGTTCTGGATGGTCGTGTAGCGGATGTGCGCGTCCTTCAGCGCGATCAGCTCCACCACCGCCGAATGCAGCGAGTCCGACGAGTAGGTGGGCGCGGTGCAGCCCTCGATGTAGTGCACCGAGCTGCCCTCGTCGGCGATGATCAGCGTGCGCTCGAACTGCCCCATGTTCTCGGCGTTGATGCGGAAATACGCCTGCAGGGGGATGTCGACCTTGGTGTGCGGCGGCACGTAGATGAACGATCCGCCCGACCAGCAGGCGGTGTTCAGGGCCGAGAACTTGTTGTCCCGGGCCGGGATCACCGTCCCGAAGAACTTCTTCACGATGTCCGGGTGCTCACGCAGGCCCGAGTCCATGTCCATGAAGATCACGCCCAGCTTCTCGAGGTCCTCGCGGATGGAGTGGTAGACCACCTCGGACTCGTACTGGGCCGTGACGCCGGCCAGGAACTTGCGCTCGGCCTCCGGCACGCCCAGGCGGTCGAAGGTGTTCTTGATGTCCTCCGGCACCTCGTCCCAGCTGCGCGAGCCCTCGCCCTTGGGGCGGATGTAGTAGTGGATGTCGTCGAAGTCGATCCCGCCGAGCAACTCCGTGTTTCCCCACTCGGGCATGGGCTTCTCGACGAAGACGTCCAGGGCCTCGTGGCGCGCCGTGCGCATCCACTCGGGCTCGTCCTTCTTGCGCGAGATGGCCTCGACCACGCCGTGGTCCAGCCCCTTGGGCAGCTTGGTCAGGTAGTCCTCGGGATCGTGGAAGCCGTAACGGGACGCGTAGTCCTCGTTGATCCCGGCGATGGCGCGCTCGGTGCTCATGCGGCGTCGCCCTCCCCGGCCGCGGCGGCCACGGGCTCGAGCCAGTCGTAACCCCGGGCCTCCAGCTCGCCGGCCAGCTCGAAGCCGCCGGTGCGCACGATGCGACCGTCCATGAACACGTGCACCACGTCGGGCTTCACGTAGTCGAGGATGCGCTGGTAGTGGGTCACCAGCAGCACGCCCTGGTCCGGTCCGGCGGCCTTGACGATGCCCTCGGACACCACCTTCAGGGCGTCGATGTCCAGGCCCGAGTCGGTCTCGTCCAGCAGGGCGAAGCGGGGCTGCAGCATGAGCATCTGCAGGATCTCCAGGCGCTTCTTCTCGCCGCCGGAGAAGCCGTCGTTCAGGTAGCGCGACACGAAGTCCTTGCGCACGTCCAGCTCGGCGAAGGCGGCGTCCATCTCCTTGCGGAACTCGCGCACGGGGATCTCGGCGCCGCGGCGGGCGGACAGGGCGGCGCGCAGGAAGCTCGCCACCGACACGCCGGGCACGGCCACCGGGTACTGGAAGCCCAGGAACATGCCGAGTCGGGCGCGCTCGTCGGGCTCCATGCCGTCCACGCGCTCGCCTTCCAGGAGGATCTCGCCCGAGACCTCGTAGGCGGGGTGGCCCATCAAGGCGCTCGCGAGGGTCGACTTGCCCGAGCCGTTGGGGCCCATCAGGGCGTGCTTCTCGCCGGCGCGGACGACCAGGTCCACGCCCTTGACGATCTCCTTGCCTTCGACCGAGACGCGCAGGTCCCGGCACTCGAAGACGGGGGTGTTCTGACTGCTCATTCTATTCAGCTCCCTCCCGAATCACCGACGGCGGGGCTCAGGGGCTCCGGGTCGAGATCGGACAGATGCAGTTGGACGGCCGCCTCGGTCCGACCCAGGTCGGCGAGGCTCGTGGACTCCAGCACCGCGGTCATGCGGTCGGAGAGGTGTTTCCAGACGCTGCGCAGACCGCAGTCGCCGGCATGGGGGCACTCGGCATCGTAGGGTCGGTCGGAGGAGCACTCGCTCCCCTCCAGCACCGGACGTCCCAGGGCCCGGATCACGTCGGCGGCACTGATCTCCCCCGCCGGCCGGCTCAGCACGTAGCCGCCGTTGCGGCCGCGCACCGCCAGCACCAGCCCACCACGGCGCAGGCGCCCCAGGAGCTTGGCGATGGTGGCTTCGGGCAGGTGTTCCCGTTCGGCCAGGTCGGCCAGCGTGAGCTGTCCGCCGTGACCGGCCAGGGCCACCGCGAGCCTCAGGGACTGTTCCTCGGCCTTGGAGATCTTCATGGTGCCTCCCTCGAACGCCCGCAGGCGCGGGCGTATTGAGAACGATTGTCAACGAGGGCACACGCTAGGAATGGAGATCGGATTCGTCAAGATTCAGGGATATTTTTTTCCACTTTTTTCAACTTCCTGTTCCAAAAGGGATTATAACGAAACGACGACCCCCTCCCGGAGGCCGTCGCTCCTTGCTGGAATCGTCGTGATCTCAGCGTTCCGAGAGGGTCAGTTCCGTGTCCAGGAGCCCCTGCAGCGGATGATCCGAGATCCCGATGGCCATGCCCCGCCGCAACCCCTCGTCCAGGGTCCAGCCGCGATGGCGCACCAGGTAGCCGGCCCACACGTAGCTGGCCCGGCCGCCGGAGCGGCAGTGCACTAGGATGGGGCCGTCGTGATCGGCGAGCACGCGGTCGAAGGTGCTCAGCACGCTGGGGCGATAGGGATGGTCGGCGCCGCCCAGGGGCAGGTGCACGTACTCCATGCCCAGCTCCGTGACCAGGGCCGCCTCGTCGAAGTCCACCGACGTGGTGTCGGCCATCTCCTTGGGCGTGCGCAGGTTCACCACCGCGGTCACGCCGCGGTCGGCCAGGGCGCGGATGGCGTCGGCCGAGGGCTGACCCGCCACGTAGACGCGACCGTCCATGAAGAGGCGGCGCGCCACCCCTTCCACGTCCGTGATCTCGATGGGCGCGTACGAGGTGTCGACCCGGGTGAGGTCGTCGTAGCGGGGAGCGGGTGCGCGCTCGGCGCAGCCGGCCAGCAGGAACAGCGCTGCGACGGCGGCAAGGGACAGGATGCGAGGAAACACGGGGAACCTCCGGACGTGGGGCGGTCGATACAGGCCGCCATCATGCCACCGTCCGGGGTGCGGGATCAAGTCCGGGGAGGTGCTCCGGGCAGGTCGATGTCCACCTGCCCCGCCGCCATCTCGGCCACGGTGTGGCCCTCGAGCATGGCGCGCACGTGGCCGCGGAGCTTGCCCCAGGTCTCGTGCATGGAGCAGGGCTGGTCGTCGCCGCAGTTGGGCAGGCCGAGGAGGCAACGCATGCCCCAGTCCTCCCCTTCCCAGAGCTTCACCACGTCCATGATGGACGCCTTGTCGGCGTCCCGGGCCAGGGAATAGCCTCCGCCGGGGCCGGGACGGCTCGCCACCAGCCCTCCGCGACCGAGCCGGTTGAGGATCTTGGCGACCATGGGCAGCGACACGTCCAGGCGCTCGGCGAGGCGGGCGTTGGGCACGAGCCCTTCCTCCTGGGCCAGCACCACCATGGCGTGCAATGCGTAACGCGTCTCGACCTTGAACATGGAGCCTCCGCTCACCGGACCTCGGACTAATCGTTGACTTCACGATCATCATTCCCCGGCATTTCGTCAAGGGGGGGCCGAGCAAAGAACTCCGAGCCGTTCGCTGGATCTTGTGGGGGCACCATACGGCTGTTATCTTGGAAACGCCTTGAGCGACAACCCGCCCGGCCCCACGGCCACGGCCCTGGACCGGGCGTTCACCCACCCACGGACGGTCATCGTGAAGACGTTCTTCAAGAATCCCGTCGTCGCCGCGCTCACATCCCTCAAATTCACAGCCGCCCTGCTGATCGTTTTCGCCGTGGCCATCGCCAAGGCCACGTTCATCGAGAACGACTGGGGCGCCGAGGGAGCCCGGAGCCTGGTCTACAACGCCAAGTGGTTCGAGCTGCTGCTCGGGCTGTTCTGCCTCAACCTGATCCTGGTGTTCATCCAGCGCATGCCCTACAAGCCCCGCCAGACCGGCGCGGTCATCGTGCACATCGCGATGATCGTGATCCTGGTCAGCGCCGGCATCACCCGCTGGTTCGGGTACGAGGGCATCATGCACATCCGCGAGGGGTCGTCGGCCGACTTCATCTGGTCCCGCGAGCCCCACGTGCAGCTCACCGTCGGCGACGACTTCGCGTCGTACCCGGTCCGGCTGTTCCGCCCCGGCGAGGTCACCTCGAAGTCGCTGGACATGAGCGGCGCGAGCTGGACCGTGGCCGTGGAGAACTACTGGCCCCACTACGAGGAGAGCTGGCGCGCTTCCGACTCCGGCCCCGCCGCCCTGAAGCTGGCGGTGGTCGGCAACGACGGCATGGAGACCAGCCTGCTGGTGGAGGGCGAGACGGGCCGCACCCGCGGCGTCCCCTACCGCCTCGTGCGGGGCGACGCTCCGCCCGAGGGCGGCGAGGGTCTCGTCTTCGCCCTGGCCGACGACGGCACCGTGCGCCTGCGCGCCGACGCCGCCCTGGACCGCACCGACATGGGTTCGGGCGAGGTGGACGCCACCTGGGAGGCCGGCGACGTGATCGAGGTGGAGGACGGCACCCTCTACCGCACCCCCGACGGCTGGATCTCCTTCGTGATGCAGGAGACCTTCGCCCACGTGGCCAGCACTCCCGGCATGAGCTCCGACGAGCGGGCCCCCGCCGCCGCACTCCTGTCGGTCGTCTCCCCCGACGGCGCCCGGGCCGAAACCGTGGTCACCAAGGACGCCGATCGCGCCACGGCCGTGGACGTGGGCGGCACCACCGCCTGGGTCAAGCTGGCCGCCATCCGCATCCCGGTGCCCTACAGCATCGCCCTGGACGACTTCCTGCTGCTCAACTACCCCGGCAGCCGCAACCCCGCGAGCTACGAGAGCCACGTGCGCCTCTACGACGAGGCCCAGGGCATCCAGGGCCGCCCGGTTCGCATCTACATGAACCATCCGCTGACCCACCGCGGGTTCAAGCACTTCCAGTCGTCCTACGACAACGACGAGCAGGGAACCATCCTCTCGGTCAACTACGATCCGGGCAAGATCCCCACGTACATCGGCTACATCCTGATCTCGCTGGGATTCGTGCTCATCTTCGCGCGGGACCTCATCTGGCCCAAGAAGGACATGACGACGGAAGGAGCCGGCCGTGACGCGTAGCACCACGATCCGCACCGCCGCCGCAGCCGCCGTGCTGCTGGCCCTGCTGCTGCCCCTGGCCGCCTTCGCCCAGGACGGCCACGAGGGCCACAACCATCCGCCCGGCGAGCACAACCACGACCACGGCCCCACGGCCCCGGTCATGAACCCGCTCTCCGACGGCGACCGCGAGATCTTCTCGCGCCTCGCCATGCAGGACTTCCGGGGCCGCATGAAGCCCGTGGACACCTACGTCCGCGAGCTGAGCATGAAGGTCACCAAGCGCGAGAACTTCGAGGAGTGGGAGCCCGCGGACCTGTACCTGAGCTGGGTCACCAACCCCCGCTTCTGGTTCAACTACCCGCTGCTCTCGGTGCGCTTCCCGGGCGTGAAGGACCTGCTGGGCGTGTCCGCTGAGACCAAGTGGGTCAGCCTGGCCAGCCTGCTCGACCAGTCGGGCCGCTACCGCCTCACCGAGGACGTGCGCGAGGCCCTGCGTACCCCCGACCGCGACCGCAACAAGGTGCAGCGCAAGCTGCTGAAGTTCGACGAGCGGGCGCAGATCTTCAACAACGCCATGGGCGGCGGCGGCGTGCGCCTGTTCCCCGTTCCCGGCGACCCGAACAACACCTGGGTGGAGCCCGGCGAATTCGGTTCGATCAACGACTCCGCCGTGGTGGAGGAGTACGAACGCATCGCCGAAAACCTCTTCGGCGGGTACGCCGCCGGCGACATGGGCCGGGTGCACCTGGGGCTCGAGTCCCTGCGCGCGGTCCAGGAGCGCTACGGTTCGGCCGTGCTGCCCTCTTCGGGCGCCGTTGACTCTGAGCTGTGGCTCAACCGGTCCCACCCGTTCCGCAACGTCACCATGCCGTACCTGGCCGCCTTCGTCGTCCTGATCATCGCGTTCTTCTGGAACCTCGGCAGGATGCAGGGCGAGAAGTACTCGTTCCGCCACCCGCTGTACCTGATCGGCTCGCTGCTGTTCTGGGGCTCGACGGCGTACATGACCTACGCCTACGTGCTGAGGTGGATCGCCTCGGGCCGCGCGCCCCTGAGCAACGGCTACGAGTCGCTCATCTTCATCGCCCTGGCCACGGCCTTTGCCGGCATCATCTTCGAGGTGAAGGACAGGCGCGGTTCGTCGGGCGGCGTGTCGGCCCTGTTGACCACGGTGATCCTGTCGGTGGCCATGCTGTCGACCTTCGACCCCGCCATCGGGCCCCTGGTGCCGGTGCTGGCGTCGTACTGGCTGAACATCCACGTGACCATCATCACGGGCAGCTACGGGTTCCTGGGCCTCGGCTCGCTGCTGGGCGGCCTGACCCTGATCCTGCTGCTGTTCAAGGGCCCCGGCCGTCCCCAGATCCGTGCGGCCATCCAGTCCCTGGACCGCCTGCACTTCACGGTGCTCGTGACGGGCCTCGGGCTGCTGAGCATCGGCACGCTGCTGGGCGGCGTGTGGGCCAACGAATCCTGGGGCCGCTACTGGGGCTGGGACCCCAAGGAGACGTGGTCGCTGGTGACGATCCTGGTCTACGCCATCGCCATCCACTTCCGCTGGATCCCGTCCCTGAACCGTCCCTGGGTGCTGGCCGCGAGCGGATTTGCGGGCATCGCCTCGGTGGTCATGACCTACTTCGGCGTGAACTACTTCCTGAGCGGGCTGCACAGCTACGCCCAGGGCGACGCCGCCAAGGTGCCGGACTGGGTGTTCATCGGCAGCGGCATCATGCTGGCGCTGATCCTGGCCTCGTGGCTCTCGGACCGCTTCCGCTCGTGGGAGGCGCCGAAGAAGTCCTGACGCCGCATACGACTACGCGATATGGGAGGGGCCCGTTACGACGGGCCCCTTTCCGTTTCCCTCCGGATTTGGAGTTTCAAGATCCCGCAATCGTGTGGTAGGGTGCCCGGTGCTGAACGGAAACCGATTCCAACGACCATAGATCCGTCCCCGAACCCCCGTCGCCGCCGAGCGACGGTGAACCAAAGGAGGCACGATGCGAGGGACCAAGCGTACCACCATGCTGGCGATCGTGGTGTTGCTGGCGGCCGGGCAGGCCCTGGCCGGCGGCTTCAACATCTACGAGGCCGGCGCGAAGGCGACCGCCCTGGGCGGCGCGTTCACGGCCACCGCCGACGACGGCTCGGCCATCTTCTACAACCCCGCCGGGCTGGCCTTCCTGGAAGGCAGCGCCCTGGACCTGAACCTCATGCCCATCCTGCCCGAGGCCCGGTTCACCGGAGCCCAGATCGGCGCCAACGACCCCCACACCGGCGTGACCGCCGACCAGACGTTCCCCATCCCGGGCGTCTACTACTACAAGAACACGGGCGACCTGGCCTTCGGCTTCGGTCTGTACGCCCCCTTCGGCATGGGCGTGAAGTGGACCGACCCCGAGACCTGGGCCGGCCGCTTCGAAAGCCACAACGTGGACCTCAAGACCATCTACGTGACCCCCGCGGTGGCGTGGAAGGTCAATGAGGACGTGGCCCTGTCCTTCGGCATCGACATCGCCTACTCGGAGCTGGAGCTGAACCGCTACAGCCCGACCTACTTCGGCGGCGACATGACCGAGCTCAACGCCGTCGACGTCACCATCGAGGGCACCGCCGACCTGAACTACACCCCCACCATGGGCGTGCTGATCAAGGCCAGCGACAAGCTGAACTTCGGCGCCATGTACCACCACGAGAAGACCATGGCCGTGAACGACGGCGTCATGTCCATGACCAACGCCATCCCCGAGACCGCCGAGTACGCGGCCCTGCGGGCCGGTGTGGACGCCCAGCTGGCCGGCATGGGCGTGACGCCCGACGACGACGGCGTCTACCACATCGACGGCTCCGCCGACCTCAAGCTGCCCCACATGTTCTCCGTGGGCGCCGCCTACCAGTTCACCCCGAAGATCCGCACGGAGATCAACCTGGTGCACTTCGGCTGGTCTCACTTCGACGAGCTCTCCCTGGACTTCGAGGTGGACGCCCTGGACGCGACCATCCGCGAGGACTACGAGGACGTCTGGCAGTTCCGCGCCGGCCTGTCCTACGAGGTCAACCCCGAACTGACCTTCCTTTGCGGCTACGTGAAGGACCAGACGCCCCAGCCGGTCGAGTCCATGAGCCCGCTGCTGCCGGACTCCGATCGCGACGACTACTCCTTCGGCCTGGTCTACGAGCTGAACGAGAAGATCACCCTGACGGGCACCTACATGTCCGTGAACTTCGACGAGCGTTCCAACGTGGTCGACGGCGAGCACGTGTCGTTCGACACCGAGACGAACCCCGCCGGTTCGTACGACTCGGTCGCGAACATCTTCGGCATCGGCATCGGCTACCGTTTCTAGGAGGAGGACAGTGATGAGGAAGTTCCTGACGATGATCGCGGGCACGACCCTGCTGGCCCTCCTTGCGACGGGCTGCTCGGTCGATACGCCCCAGGTGGTCGAGGTGGACCTGCAGCCGCAGGGCGCCGAGATCTTCGGAAACTACGTGGCCGTGGGCAACAGCCTGACGGCCGGTTACATGGACGCCGGCGTGATCATGAACGGCCAGGCCACCAGCTATCCGCAGCTGATCGCCAACTCGTTCGGCTATCCCGCGGGTTCCTTCGTGCAGCCCATGATCGCCTTCCCCGGCGTGGGCACCACGGAACTGAGTGAGCCACATGAGGACATGGTCTCCGGCGTGCTGCATTACAACGTGGCCGCCCAGAGCATCTTCCCCGTGGGCATGACGGCTCCGGCCGAGGTGCCGACCCTGCTGTTGGCCGCCAACTGGCCGGTGCCCTACAGCAACCTGGGCGTGCCCGGCGCCACCACCCTGGACATGACCGAGGCCCTTGACTCGACCACGAGCCAGGCCCCCGGCAACTCCTACTTCGACATCGTGCTGCGCAACCCGTACGGGTTCGGAAACAAGACGATGATGGAGCAGCTCATTGCCCGCGGCCCGACCATCGCGACGATGTGGATCGGTAACAACGACATCCTGGGCGGCGCCACCAGTGGCACCCCCATCGTCGGCGTGACGCTGACTCCCTCGGCGGCCTTCGGCGCCATGTACACGGCGCTGCTGGACGGCGTGCTGGACGGTGTGGAGGATCGCCACGGGTACCGGCCCATGCTGTTCGTGGCCAACATCCCGAGCATCACGAGCATTCCGTACTTCATGCCCCCCGCGGTGTTCAACGGCCTGGTGGCCGCGGCCACCGAGGGCATGATCACCGAGGTGCCCACGGTGGAAGAGGACGTGGCCTACTTCCGCTTCCCGGCCCTGGGCCACATCGGCAGCGAGGGCATCGCCGCCCTGCCCCTGGACGGCGAGTGGACCCTGACCGCCGACGAGGTGGCCGTGGTCGAGAACCTGGTGGACGAGTACAACACGATCATCGACGACGCCGTGGCGGCCCGTCCGGAGGTCTTCCTCTACGACGCCAACGCGGATCTGCAGACGCTGTCGATGTTCGAGTCCATGCACTTCCTGGCCCTGCTGGGCAGCATGAGCCCCGCAGACGCCGCCAACACCACGCTGTTCTCCCTGGACGGCGTGCACCCCAACAACCGCGGTTACGCGCGGGTGGCCAACGGATTCCTCGAGGTGATGAACGGCGTGTTCGGCACCGAATTCCCGATGGTCGACCTGGGCGCCGTGGCCTGGGATCCCTCCTACGGCACGGGCCTGGGCGGCGAGGAGACCGCCGCCTTCCCGACGCTGTCGCCCCAGGCGGCGGCCGCCGTGGACGCGATCCTGCAGTAGCCCTCCCGCGAGGGACGCACGAGGGCGGGGAACTCCGGTTCCCCGCCCTTTTCCGTCCCCCTCAATATCCCCGTGCCATCGCCGATGTTCTGATGTAGCTTTGGTTCCCGAACCACGATTCCAGGGGAGAACCGGTGCCGTACGTACAGGGAATGAGATTCGGACAGCCGGCCGGCTCGGCCGTGAAGACGCTGGTCATGGCCACCGTCGCGGTCTTCCTGCTGCAGTTCATCATGGGCGATGTGCTGATCCGCTGGTTCGGCCTGACCCCCGCCCAGGGCCTCTACAAGCTCCAGATCTGGCAGTTCGTCAGCTACATCTTCCTGCACGGCGGGTTCTGGCACATCGCCATGAACATGTTCATGCTCTGGATGTTCGGTTCCGAGCTGGAGCGCCTGTGGGGCCGCCGTCCGTTCCTGAACTACTTCTTCGTGACCGGCGTCGGTGCGGGCCTGATCTACGCGCTGCTCATGCCGCTGATCGCCCCCGGCACCCAGTACTCGCCCCTGGTGGGCGCGTCGGGGTCGGTGTACGGCATCCTGACGGCCTACGCGGTGATCTTCCCGGACCGCAAGGTCTACTACATGTTCCTGCCGATCCCCATCCCGGTGCGCTGGCTCGTGCTGGGCTACATCGCCCTGGAAATGATGTCCATGTGGAGCGTGGACGGCGTGGGACACCTGGCCCACCTCGGCGGCGCGCTGGTGGGCTTCCTGTGGCTGAAGGGCGGCAAGAGCTGGCTGGACTCGTTCAAGCGCGGCCGCGCCCGCAACAAGGCCAAGTCGAAGTTCCGCGTGGTGGACGACCGCCCCCGCACCTCGACGGCCAAGGACCCCCGCGTGGACGAGATCCTCGAGAAGATCTCCCGCGAGGGCTACGACAGCCTCACCCCCGAGGAGCTCGACGTCCTGCGCCGGGCCAGCAAGCACTGACGGAGGACCCGCCATGCAGTCGCTCGTCTGGAGGCTCCTGGCCCTGCTGCGCCTCTACCCCGGCATCCATTTCACCTACAGCCCCTTCAAGATCCTCGAGTTCGAGGAGCTCATGGACGGTCTGGAGTGGACCGGGCGCGAGCGCGTGCTGGACATCGGCTGCGGCATCGGCAACCACACCTTCCTGATCGGGCGCAACGCGGGGTCCATCGTGGGCGTGGACGTGAACCCGGACTTCATCGCACGGGCCCGCTGGTTCGCCGGGTTCGTGACGGGTGGCGACAAGGCCGAGTTCACCTCCGACCCGGTGGAGAAGGCCGGCTTCGCCGACGGCGAGTTCGACCGCATCTTCTCCATCTGCGTGCTGGAGCACATTCCCAACCACGCCGAGGTGCTGGAGCACTGCCTGCGCAGCCTGAAGCCCGGCGGCGAGATGATCTTCTCGGTGGATTCGCTGACCACCATCACCGACCCCGACCTGATCGAGAAGCACCGCAAGGACCACTGGGTCCAGCGCTACTACACGCCCGACGAACTGCACGAGCTGCTCGAGGGCATGGGGTTCGTGGACGTGGAGGTCACGCCCATCTTCCGCAGCGACGTGGCGGTGGAGCTCTTCGAGCGGGGCATCCGGCGCGGCTTCAACTTCGGCCGTATCGCCACGGTGGGCCATACCCGCCGCCTGCGTGCCGCCGAGGCCGCTCACACCGGTTCCGACGACGGCATCTTCCTCATCGCGCGGGCGCGCAAGGCGTCATGAGCGGGGAGACGGCGAGAGACCTCTCCGTCGTCGTCGTGAGCTGGAACACGCGCGAGCTGCTGGACGCCTGCCTGGCCTCCGTCCCCGGCGCCGTCGGGGATCTCTCCCATCAGATCATCGTGGTGGACAACGCCTCGTCCGACGGCAGCGCCGCCATGGTCCGCGAGCGTCATCCCGACGTGGAGCTGATCGAATCGGGCGGGAACCTCGGCTTCACCCGCGGCAACAACCTGGCCTTCCCCCGCTGCGACGGCGAGTTCGTGCTGCTGCTCAACCCGGACACGGTGTGCCCGCCCGGTTCGTTGGCGGCACTCGTGGCCTTCGCCCGCGACCGCGACGGCCTGGGCGCCTGCGGCCCCACCCTGGTGGACGAGGCCGGCGCCCCGACCATCACCTGGGGCAACGAGCCCTCGCCACGCTTCCACCTGCTGGAGCTGCTGGGGCCCCTGCGCGGCCTCTCCCCCGCGCTGAAGCGGCTGACCTTCGTGCGCACGCCTCATCCGAACGCCCCGCCGCGCCGCGTGGACTACGTGGCGGGCGCGTGCCTGTTGATGCCGAGGACGGTGCTGGAGGAGATCGGGCCGCTGGACGAGCGGTTCTTCATGTACTTCGAGGAGACCGACTGGTGCCGCCGCGCCCGCGAGGCCGGCTACGCCGTGTGGCACGCCGCCGGCATCGAGGTGGCCCACCTGGAGGGCCGCGCCGCCGCCCGGGCCAGCCGGTTCAGCCTGACCCAGTTCCACCACAGCCTGCGGCTCTACCTCCGGAAGCACGAAGGCCCGGGCCGCGTCGCCGCGTTCCGGGCCGTCCTGCTGGCGGAGAACCTGGCCAAGGCCGTGTTCCGCGCCGTGCTTTCCGTGGTCTCCGACGGACCGCGCAACCGCGGGCTGGCCGCCGATCACGCCTTCGTGGCCGGGCTGCAGCTCAAGGATCGACTGGATCCGAGGCCGCCCGGCTCGCCTTCCTAGCTTTCCGAACCGCCGCCGGAACCGCCGCGCCCGCGTCCGCCACGGCGCCGCCGCCGTCCGCCCCGCGACCTGCGGCGCGGCTGGTCCTCGCCGCCGCCCTGTTCCTGGCTGCGCTCGCGCGGGGCCTCGGACCGGGGATTCCGGGCCGCCGTTGACGCCGAGGGCTTGCCCCGGTTGCCGCGCCCACGGGGCTGGTTGCGACCGCCGCCGCTCTTGCGGTCCGCCTCGGCCAGCAGGTCCTTGTCCGTGCGCAGCGACACCACCTTGAACATCTCCCGGTGCAGGGCGGGGTCGTCCATGATGTCGATGCTCAGGCCGTGCTCCTCGCTCAGCTCCGCCAGCTGCTCGTTCTTGTCCTGCATCAGGTGCAGGGCCAGCACGGGATTGGCGCGGATCTGGATGGCCGTCTCGCCGGTGCGGTGGTGCACGCGGTGGATCTCCCGCTCGATGCGGTTGGCCAGGGTCGCGAGGCTCAGGATCTTGCCGGTGGCCTTGCAGTAGGGGCAGTCGTCGCTCAGGAAGCTCACCAGGGAGGGCCGCACGCGCTGGCGGCTCATCTCCACCAGGCCCAGGTTGCTCACGGGGAAGACCTTGGTGCGGGCGCGGTCGCGCTTCAGGGCGCCGCGCAGCTCGTTCTGCACGCGCCGCTTGTTGCCCTCGTGCTCCATGTCGATGAAGTCCACCACGATGATGCCGCCGATGTCCCGCAGCCGGAGCTGGCGGGCGACCTCCCGGGCGGCCAGGAGGTTCGTCTCGACGATGGTGTCCTCCTGGTTCCTCTTGCCCGTGAAGCGGCCGGTGTTCACGTCCACCGAGACCAGGGCCTCGGTCTGCTCGATGATGATGTAGCCGCCCTTCTTGAGCCACACGCGGTTCTCGGTGCTCTTGCGAATCTCCTGCTCGATGCCGTAGTGCTCGAAGATGGCCTGGGCGTCGCGGTACAGGCGGATGCGCTTCTTCAGGTCGGGGGCGAAGATCTTCACGTACTTCATCAGGCGGTCGTAGTCGTCGCGGTCGTCGATGACCAGCTCGTCCACGTCCTCCTTGAAGATGTCGCGGATCAGGCCCACCACCATGCCCACGTCCTCGTGGACCAGCATGGGGCACTCGGGGGTCTTGGCGTTCTCCTCCACCCCCTGCCACAGCTCCGACAGGTACTTCACGTCGTTGCGGATAGCCTTGTCCTCGGCGCTGCTCGCGGCGGTGCGGATGATGAAGGCGCCGGTGTCGGGGCGGGTCTCCTGCAGGATCTGCTTCAGCCGCACGCGTTCGCGGCGGTCCTCGATCTTGCGCGACACGCCCACGTGGGTGCCCTTGGGCATGTGCACCAGGAAGCGGCCGGGCAGGCTGATGTCGGCGGTCAGGCGCGGGCCCTTGGTGCTGATGGGCTCCTTGGTGACCTGCACCAGGATCTCGTCGCCCACCTTCAGCATGGACTCGATGGCCGGGATGTTGGCGTTGCGGCCGGGGCGACCGCTGGCGGCGGGTCCGGGGCCGTCCACGGCGTCGGCGGAGTCGGGATCCTCGTGGATCACGTCCGAGGCGTGCAAGAAGCCCGCCCGCTCGAGGCCGATGTCCACGAAGGCGGCCTGCAGGCCGGGCTTCACCGACGTGACCTTGCCCTTGTAGATGTTGCCCACGATCCGCTTGGCGTCGGCCCGCTCGATGAGCAGCTCGACCAGGTCGCCGTCTTCGCGGATGGCGATCCGGATCTCGTGGGGATTGGCGTTGATGATGATGTCCTTGCGCATGTCCGTTTCCGTTCGGTTGGCGGTCAGGCCGACAGGTGCTTCCGCAGCCAGAGCCGCTGGTTCTGTTCACGGACCCGTTCCAGGGGCGACGTCCAGGACCCGTCGTCCGCCTGCATCAGCAGGTCGGTCCGGCGCACGCGGCAGTGCCGCGGCTCGGGCAGGGCGTCTCCGAGGAGGGCCGAGAGAAAGTCGTGGATGGGCAGGCCGGCCTTGTCGGCCCGCCACAACAGGGAGACGGCCAGTTCGGGCCCTTGCCCGACACCGGCTGAAGCGATCACCTGCAGGCCCCCGTGCGGCACCATGGGCCGCACGTCGACCTCGACGTCTCCCTTGGGACGCCGACGCAGGTGGATGACTCGGTCCTGCTCCAGGAAGGCCGCCACCAGCGGGGCGACGACCTCCGGCTCCGGGCCGCCCTCGGCGGCCGTCGGCAGGACGATGCGGTAGTCCATGCGATCGACGCTGCGGTCGATCGCCTCGGGCACGGTCACGCCCACGTACTCCTCCGCGAGCACGCGCATGCCGGGGGGCAGCTGCTCGTTGAGGCGCGGGATCCAGCCGTGCGGCCTGTGCGTGAAGCACACGTCCATGAGTTCGCGCTCACCCTCCACGCTCACGGGCAGGGGCGGGCCGAACTTGACGAGGGGATGGGGATGGAACCCCTGGCTGTACGCCACCGGCAGCCCCACCCTGCGCAGGGCGAGCTGGAGTTGGCGCTGGAAATCGAGATGACCCAGGAACGCCGCGTCGCCGGTCTTGGCGTACTGCAGGCGCATCCAGCACTTCTGCATGGCGCGGCTGCGCCAGCGAGGCCAGCGGTCGTCCTCCACGGACGGGTCGTCGTCGCTGGCGTTGCGGGGGTCGAAGGCGGGTCCCGACGCAGCTTCGGCGTCGCGGGCCCGGCGGGCGTCGGTCAGCGAGGCCAGCACCTCGTCGTGGCCGAGGTCCACCTTGCCGCGCTTGGCGCGGCTGCCGTCGGGCTGCTCGGCGAAGATGTGCTTCTGGATGGGAGTGCAGGCGTCGCAGCGCTCGCAGCCGCCTTCCAGGCGGCAGTCCTGCACCGTGACGGCGTCCAGGGACTTCTTCCAGTCCTCGATCAGGAAGTCCTTGGCCACCTGGGCGAACACGCCGTCCCAGGGCAGGGGGTCGGCCACGTCGCGGGGCTCCAGGTAAGGGGCGGGATCCACGCCGCACTCCTCCAGGGCCTCCTGCCACTTCTCGGGGAAGAACTCCTCGTCCCAACCGTCGAAGCGGGCGCCCTTCTCCCAGGCGCGCTGCACCACGTCGGCCAGGCGGCCGTCGCCCAGGCCCAGCAGGCCTTCCAGCTCGGACACGGCGGCGTCGCGCAGGCTCACCTTCACCTTGGTGCGGCGCAAGGCGTCCAGCACGTAGCGGTTGCGGCGACGGATCTCGTCGGCGGAGATCTGCCCGGCCCACTGGAAAGGTGTGTGGGACTTGGGCGAGAACGGCGAGAACGACACGGTCACCTGGGAGCCGCCGCGGGGCGCGGCGCCGGCCACCTTGCGCACCAGGGCGCAGGCCTCGTCCAGGTCGGCGTCGGTCTCCGTGGGCAGGCCCAGCATGAAGTAGAGCTTCACCTTCTTGGCGCCGCTGGCGAAGGCGCGCTTCACGCTGGTGAGCACGTCGTCCTCGGTGATGTTCTTGTTGATCACGTCGCGCAGGCGCTGGCTGCCGGCCTCGGGCGCGAAGGTGAACGTGCCGGGGCGCTCCTGCTTGAGCAGCTCGTAGATGTTCTCGTCCAGGGCGTCCACGCGCAGACTGGGCAGCTCCAGGTTGGTGCGCGTGCCCTCGATGCCGTCCAGGATGCCGTGCATGGCCGACCCGAGGCCCGTGTAGTCGCAGGTGGACAGGCTCAGGAGCGAGATCTCCTTCCAGCCCAGGTCCTTCGCGCCTTCCAGGCTGGTCTCGACCACCTGGGAGACGTCGCGCTCGCGCACCGGACGGGTGATCATGCCCGCCTGGCAGAAGCGGCAGCCCCGCACGCAGCCCCGCATGACCTCCAGGCTGAGGCGGTCGTGGACGGCCTCGATGGTGGGCACCAGGGTCTTCAGGGGCGGGAACGCGTTGAGGTCCTTCACGACGCGGCCGGTGGTGGTGTCGGTCTTGCCCTCCCACCACACGCCCTCGAGGGCGCGCAGGCGGGTCAGCAGGTCGTCGCGGGTGCCGCCGTCGCGCTTCCAGGCGTTCACGGCGTCCGCGAACTCCAGCACGATCTCCTCGCCGTCGCCGATGCAGAACAGGTCCACGAAGGGAGCCAGCACGGTGGGGTTGGTGGCACAGTGGCCGCCGGCGATCACGATGGGGTCGCCGTCGCCGCGGTCGGCGCAGCGCAGGGGCACGCCCGAGAGGTCGAGCATCGTCAGCACGTTGGTGAAGCAGAGCTCGTAGCCCAGGGAGAAGCCCAGCACGTCGAAGCGGCGGGCCGGCGCCGACGACTGCAGCCCCCACAGCGGCAACGACTCGTCGCGCATGCGCGCTTCCATGTCGCGCCACGGGGCGAAGGCCAGGTCGGCGAAGGTGTCGGGATGACGGTTGAGGGCCGCGTAGAGCTGGCGGAGGCCGTTGTTGGAGATGCCCAGTTCGTAGGCGTCGGGGAAGGTGAGCAGGATGTTGGCCCGGTCGTCGCTCCACGGCGCGCGCGACGCACCCAGCTCGCCGCCCAGATAGCGTCCGGGGCGGTTCACCAGGGGCAACAGGCGTGCACGCACCGTCCGGCCGAGGGCGGCCGGGTCGTCGTAAGCGGGGTCGGGGCGGAAGCCGCCGACGTGCCGGGTTTCCTGCAACGGGCCTCTATTCCGAGGACGGCCCGGACGTCACCGCTCTCCCGGGGCGCCCACCCCCGGGATCTCCAAGTCCGGCGCCATCATCTGCTTGCTCTGATCCGTATCGAAGGGCACGGGGTAGTCGCCCGTGAAGCAGGCCGAGCAGTAACGCCCCGCGTCGCCGGTGGCCTGCATGAGCCCATCGTGGGACAGATAGCCGAGGGAATCCACGCGCAGGTAGGTGGCGATCTCCTCGACCGTATGGGACGAGGCGATCAGTTCCTGCCTGACCGGCGTGTCGATTCCGTAATAGCAGGGATGCGTGACCGGCGGCGAAGCGATGCGCAGATGCACCTCGCTCGCGCCCGCGGCGCGGATGATCTTGACGAGCTTCCGCATGGTGGTGCCGCGGACGATGGAATCGTCCACCAGGACCACGCGTTTCCCTTCCATCAGACGGCGGACGGGATTGAATTTGATGCGCACCGACATGTCCCGGACCTTCTGAGCGGGAGAGATGAAGGTCCGTCCGACGTAGTGGTTCCTGATCAGACCCAGCTCGAAGGGCAGTCCGGCCTGCCGGGCGAAGCCCAGGGCGGCCGTGTTGCTGGAGTCGGGAACCGCACAGACCAGGTCTGCATCGACCGGGCTTTCCAGGCCCAGGATCTCGCCGCAGCGGCGGCGGACCTCGTCGACGCTCAGACCGAAGACCGTGCTGTCGGGTCGCGAGAAGTAGATGTGCTCGAACACGCACTGGCTGCATCCCTGTTCCTCCGCGATGCGCCGGCTCTTGAGACCGTTCCCGTCCAGGACGATCATCTCGCCGGGCTCCACGTCGCGCAGGTAGGTGCCGTCGATGATGTCGAAGGCGCAGCTCTCCGAGGCGACCACGTACGAGTCCTTGAAACGTCCCAGGCTGAGGGGACGGAACCCGAGGGGGTCGCGGACCGCGATGAGGCGGTCCCGGGTCAGGACCAGGAGGCTGAAGGCGCCGCGCACCTGCGCGACCGCCTCGGCCACCGCGTCCTCGAAGGTCTCTGCCCTGCTGCGGGCGATGAGGTGCAGGAACACCTCGGTGTCGCTCGTGGTGCTGAAGATGGAGCCTTCGGCTTCCATCTCGCGCCGCAGCACATGGGCGTTGACCAGATTACCGTTGTGGGCCACGGCCACCTTGCCGCGATGGCAGGTGACCTGCATGGGCTGGGCGTTCTCCACCAGGGACGACCCCGTGGTGGAATAGCGGACGTGCCCGAGGCTGAACGTCCCTCCCAGTCCCTTCACGACGGGCTCGGTGAACACGTCCGCCACCAGTCCCATCTTCTTGAACGTGCGCACGACGTGGCCGTCGGCCACCGAGACGCCGGCGCTCTCCTGTCCCCGATGCTGGAGCGAATGCAGGGCCAGGGCCGCCAGCTCGCCGGCGCCCTCGCAGTCGGCGATGCCGACCACGCCGCATTCCTCGTTCCAGTGCCTCTCGTCCAGACCCATCGGTCCTCCGTCCGGGATCAGGTGCGCAGGGCCGTCCGCCAGCCCTGCATGTGGGGGTTCACCAGCAGGCCCTCGCGGGCGCTGCGGGCCACGGCCAGCTTCTCGGCCGCAGCCAGGGGGTCGGCGGCGCCGGGCGCCAGCACGAACCTCCAGATCACGCCGCTCAGCAGCGGCCCCTCCTCCCCCAGGGGGAAGGTCACGACGTCCACGACGCCCGCGCCCTCGGGAGCGGTTCCGCCGAGCAGGCGGGTCACGATGTCGTCGCCGGCGGGCAGGTCGGTCTCGACGACCTCACCCGGCCAGCCCTCGGCCAGGGCCTCGCCCCCCGTCGCCGCGTCGGCGGCGTACCAGGGGCCGTGGGCGCCATGATGCTCGAGGTGGGCGAAGTGGTGCTTGTTGGGGTTGAAGAACCGCCCAACACCCAGCAGCCTCGCCACGGATTCCGGCGCCTCGGCACCGTCCTCACGCCAGAACGTATGGTATTCCGCGCGATGGAGCGAGAGGAGATCTTCTCCGCCCTCCAGATTCGTGCGGATCACGCGCCCGGCGGTCTCGGCGTGGAGATCCACGCCCTTGTGGCCGGTCATCAAGGTAACCTGAATGCTCATCCCTCGCCTCCAGCGCCCACGCAGCGGGCGGATGCGTCAACAGAGCTCCACGAGCCTCGCGATCAGGGCCATGCCCGGGCCTGCTCCCTGCAGGGCCGCGGCGTCCCCGGCGGCGGCGCGGCGGGCGCGGCCCCAGGGGTGGTCCAGGTCCTCGGGCACCTGGAAGAGCCAGGCCGCCCGCTCGGGGTGGGGCATCATGGCCAGCACGTTGCCCCCGGGGTTGGTCAGGGCCGCCGTCGCCAGCAGCGAACCGTTGGGGTTGCCGGGACCGGAGCCGTCGGCGGCCGCGCCGGCATAGCGCAGGGCCAGCAGCCCCTCGTCGCGCAGGGCCGCGAACACGGCGGGATCCCCGTGGGTGAACCGGCCCTCAGCGTGGGCGATGGGCACCGGGATGGTGACGTCCACGCCCTCGAGGAACCGACACTTGTTGCCCTCCACCGGCTCCATCACGACCCAGCGCGAGAAGTAGCCGCGCCGGCCGGGGATCCGGTTGGGAGCCAGGGCCACCTCCATGTGGCCGATGCCCTCGCGGGCCGGCACCAGACCGCCCTCCACGAGCACCTGACAGCCGTTGCAGATGCCCAGGATGGGCTTGCCGGCGGCCGAGGCCTCCTGCAGGGCGCCCAGCAGCGGGTCCTTGGCCGCCACGGCGCCAGCGCGCACGCGGTCCTGGTAGGAGAAGCCGCCGGGCACCAGGTAGCCGTCGAAGGCGGCCAGGCCGGCGGCGTCGCGGGTCCAGCGGTAGATCTCGGCGTCGCCCCCGGCGGCCATGATGGCCCGGGCCGATTCGTCCTCGCAGTTCATGCCGGGTAGCTGCAGCACCGCGAGGCGGGGCTTCGCGCCCTTCAGAACGGCGGGAGCGGCGGCAGCGGGGTGGGCGTCCCAGTTGCCCTTGGGCGGGCGACGGTCGGCCAGGTCGGGCAGAGTGCGGGTCGCCAGCACGCGGGTCAGGCCCTCGCGCCAGGCGTGGTCCAGGTCGGCCAGGTCGGCGCGGGCGACCTCGGCGCCGGCGGGGTCGGCCAGGGTCAGGGCGCCGTCGGCGGTCACCTCGCCCAAGGGAGCCCAGGCGCAGCCGGAGGCGGCGAGCATCTCCTCGACGCGGGCGGCGTCGGCAGCGCGGGCCTCGATCACGAAACCGCCCCGCTCCCCGAACAGGAACTCGCGGTCGGTCAGGCCGGCGCAGGCCTCGGGGCGGGCCACCGCGGCACCGAGGGGCTGGTGGCCCTCGAGGCCCAGGGCCATCTCGGCGAGGGCCACGGCCAGGCCGCCGTCGCTGACGTCGTGGGCGGCCTGCACCAGACCGGCCTCCACCAGGGAGCACATGACGTCGATCTCGGCGCGCACCGCGGCGAAGTCGATCTCCGGCAGCACATCTCGGCCGGCGTCGATGCCGGCGTCGCGGGCCAGGGTGGCGCCCAGGGCGTCGGTGGGCAGGCCCACCAGGTACAGCTTGTCGCCGGCGGTCTTGAAGTGGGAGCTGCGGCAGTTCGCCGTGTCGGCCACGTTGGCCACGCAGGCCACGATGGGCGACGGCGCCACGGTCTTGCCGCTGGCGCTCTGGTTGTAGAACGACACGTTGCCGGAGACGACCGGCAGGGCCTCGCCGCCCTTCGCGTGCAGGGTGAGGCCGCGGCAGGCCTCCCCCACGCCCCGCACCGCTTCGCGGAACTGGCGGAAGACCTCGGGCACCTCGGGGTTGCCGAAGTTCAGGCAGTCGGTCACCGCGGCGGGACGTCCACCGACGCAGGCCACGTTGCGCGCGGCCTCGATCACGGCCCGGGCGCCTGCGTGGTAGGCGTCGGCCTCACCGACGAGCGGGTTGCCGTCGGCGCTCACGGCCACGCCCAGGGGCGAGCCGGGCACCGGCGCCACGACACCCGCATCGGCCTCGCCGGGGCGCAGCACGGTGCAACCGCGGACCTCGGGGTCGTAGTGGCGGAACAGGTGCTCGCGGGAGGCGGCGTTCACATGACCCATGAGACTGACCCACTCGGCGGCCAGGGCCTCGACGGGGGCCTCGGCGGCCTTATCGCCTACGGTCGAGGTGGCCGGAGCGGCCTCCTCGCGCTGGTAGCTCACGCCGCAGGTGATGGTTTCGATGGGAGCCTCGGCGGCCATGTCGTCGCCGTGGTGCAGACGGTACATGCCGTCGGTGGTCACCACGCCCACCTTGCGGGCGCAGGCGCCCTCGTAGAGTGACGGCAGGGCGAAGTCCTCGTTGTAGACCTTCAGCACGTCGTCGGTGAACCAGCGGGGCACCGCCAGGCCGTAGCGCTCCTGGGTCTCGGAGCAGGCGACCACGCGGGCCGGGCAGTCGGGTACGGCGTGGACCAGGGCCAGGTCGACGTCGCAGCCGAAGCCGCCGGCGTCGGCCAGCTCGCTGGTCACGCAGCTCACGCCGCCGGCGCCCAGGTCCTTGAAGCCCACCACGGCGCCCTTGTCGCGGGCGAGGGCCAGCACGGCCTTGTTCGCGACGGTCAGCACACGCTTGAGGAAGGGGTCGGGCACCTGGACGGAGCCCTTGTTCTCGGTGGCGGCCTCGGCGTCGAGGGTGGCGCTGGCGAAGGCCGCGCCGCCCATGCCGCTCCAGTCGGTGGGCTTGCCCACCAGGATCAGGTCGTAGGGTTCGTTGCGGGCCTGCTCGGGTACGCGGGAGTGGGTCACGTGGTCCACGGGCACGATGCCCAGGGCCACCACGTTGACCAGGCAGTTGTCGTCGAAGCTGGGATGGAAGTAGACGTCGCCGCCCAGGTTCGGGACGCCGAGGGCGTTGCCGTACTCCCAGATGCCGGTCACGACCTCACGGGCGATGTCCACGCTGTGGGCGCCCTTCTCCCCCTCCGGCCAGCCGAAGCGCAGCGGGTCCAGGGTGCCGATGACCTCGCCGCCCATACAGTACACGTCGCGCACGATGCCGCCGATGCCTGTGGCGGCGCCTTCGACGGGCATGACCTGGCTGGGATGGTTGTGGCTCTCGTGGGCGAAGATGATGCCGTACTTGACCCCGTCCACCTCGCCGAACTCCACGATGCCGGCGTCCTCCACCGGCCCGACCACCACGTTGGAGCCGTCGGTGGGCAGGAATTCCTTGAGGGTGGGCTTGCTGCTCTTGTAGGAGCAGTGCTCGCTCCACATGGTGTCGAAGAGGGTGAGCTCGGTGACGGTGGGCGCGCGGCCCAGGAGCTCCTGCACGCGGCGGGCCTCGTCGGGGCTCAGGGTGAGGGCGTGGCCGGCCAGGGCCTTCTTGAGTCCGGCGTCGTCGTGGGCCGTCGTGTCCAGCCGGTCGAAGCTGGCGTCGTGGTGGCTCATCCGTCCCTCCGCATCACGCCCCGGCGAGGGTGCGCTCGAAGATGTGGTCGATGTTCCGCTGGTGATGGGCGAAGTCGAAGCAACGGGCCAGGCCGTCCTCGCCCAGCTTCTCCATCACGAACTCGTCGGACTTCAGGGAGTCCAGGAACTCGATGTCCTCGTCCCAGACCCGCATGGCGCAGCGCTGCACCGCGGCGTAGGCGTCCTCGCGGCTCACCTCGGCCCGCACCAGGGCCAGCAGCACGGTCTGCGAGAAGACCATGCCCTTCACGCGCCCCATGTTCTCCAGCATGCGCTCGGGGAAGACGTTCAGGCCGCCGATCAGCCAGATCATCTTCTTCATCATGTAGTGCAGCAGGTGGCAGGAGTCGGGGAAGATCACGCGCTCGGCGCCGGAGTGGCTGATGTCGCGCTCGTGCCACAGGGCCACGTTCTCCATGGCCGTGTGGGCATAGCCGCGCAGCACCCGCGCCATGCCGGTGATCCGCTCGCTGATGATGGGGTTCTTCTTGTGGGGCATGGCCGAGCTGCCCTTCTGCCCCTTGGCGAAGGGCTCCTCCACCTCGTGCACGTCGGTGCGCTGGAGGTTGCGGATCTCCACCGCCATCTGCTCCAGGGTGGCGCCGATGAGCGCGAGGGCGGTGAGGAAGCCGGCGTGGCGGTCGCGCTGCAGCACCTGGGTGGCCACGGGGGCCACCTGTAGGCCGAGGCGCTTCATGGTCTCGGCCTCGATCTCGGGATCCAGGTGGACCATGGTGCCCACGGCACCGGAGATCTGCCCGACGGTGACGTCCTCGATGGCGGCGTCCAGACGCTTCAGCCCGCGACGCAGGGCCGCCCAGTACACCATGAGCTTCAGGCCGAAGGTGGTGGGCTCGGCGTGGATGCCGTGGCTGCGGCCGACCATGGGCGTGCGCTTGTGCTCCAGAGCCCGGGCCTTGACCGTGTCCAGCAGCTCCACCAGGGCGCCGCGGATGATCTCGCCCGACTCCTTCATCTGCACGGCGAAGGCGGTGTCGCCCAGGTCGCTGCTGGTCATGCCCTCGTGCACGAACCGCGACTCGGGGCCGATGTTCTCGGCCAGGTTGGTCAGGAACGCGATGACGTCGTGGTGGACCGTCTCCTCGATCTCCAGGACGCGCGCCTCCTCGAAGGCGGCCTTCTCGCGGATCACCCTGGCGGCCTCGGCGGGGATCTCGCCGCGCTCGGCGCGGATCTCGCACACCAGGATCTCGATCTCCTGCCAGATCTCCAGCTTCCGCTGGTTGGCCCACACGGCCTTCATCTCGGGGGTCTCATAACGGGAAATCACGGCGCACCTCGTCGCAAGGCGATGAGTCGGAACGGATTACGGACTTCGTTTCATCAGCAGCCCTGCCCGTCGGGAGTGACGGAGGACGATCCGGTCCTCAGAGCCTATCCGCTCCGATTCAGGATCCGGGACCAAAGTAACCCATGGGGTTCCCGATGGAAAGCCGAAAGAGGGCCCTCAGGCATGGAAAGGGGGGCGAATCCTCAGGTCTGCGACAACTCCGGTTCGCCCCCCTTTCCATGCCTGAGGGCCCGCGTTCGCCGTATCGGGAAACCCATGGGTTGCCTTGGGGGGCCCGGAGGGGGTTTACTTAGGGGGATGAATGACCTTATTCGGAGGATATGGCTGTGAGGATCGTGATTCTGGTGGTGATGCTGGGGGTCTGTGGGGCTTCGGGGGCGGAGATCATCGTCCCGCAGGACTACGGGTCCATCAACGAGGCTCTCGGGAATGTCGCCCCTGGAGACACGGTGACGATCCTTCAAGGGCTTTATTACGAGTCCTCGCTTCCGTTGCCCTCCGAAGTCCTCATCAGGGGCGCGACCGGGAACCCCCGCGATGTCGTCATCGACGGAGATGGCAGCGGCCCCATCTTCTTCGACACCGATGGAGCGACAGGGACGGAGGTTCGTGCACTGACCATCCAGAACGGTGCCGCTTTGGCCGGCGGCGCCATGAGGCTGCAACAGGTGAGCGGCGTCGTGATCCGTGATTGCGTGTTCCTCTCCAACCATGCCTCTGCCCAGGGCGGAGCCGTCCATGTCGTGCCCGCAGAGACCCCGGCAGCCGGCGCCGACGTCCTGCTCGTCGGCTGCAAGTTCACCGGCAACGAGGCGGATACCGACGGCGGCGCCATTCATGTCAATGGTGATCTCGACATCAGGGACTGCATCTGGACCGGAAACACCGCGGTCGGTCGAGGCGGGGCGATCTTTCATGTGGGGCCGAAGTGCCGGATCGTTGGTTCCACGTTCGCTTCGAATCAGGCCGACAGCGGAGGCGCAGTCTGTTTCCTGATGAGCGTGGCCGGAATGGAGCACTGCATCCTGGAACGGAATACGGCCGCGCTCAGGGGCGGGGCCATCTACACGGAGAACGGATCGGTCGAGGGACGTTCGCTGCAGTTCCACGACAATACGTGCGGCGAAACCGGCGGAGCCGTGTATACGGCGGCGTCGACGTACGTGGATTGCGAGTTCCGGAACAACGAATCGCTCCTCGACGGCGGGGCGGCCAGGCTCAGGACCGCCATCGATTGCGGATTCCACGACAATGCAGCCGGCAGGGACGGAGGCGCCGTCTTCGGCCCCGCATCCGCTGAACGCTGCATGTTCGCCGGGAATGACGCCGGCCGGGACGGCGGCGGCATCCAAAGACCGACACGAGTCCTCGACTGCGAATTCATCGGCAACACGGCCGGCCGGTACGGCGGAGGCGCCGTGGTCTGGTTCTACGACAGCGTCTTCGGTTCGACCTTCGACTCCAACCACGCGATCCGGGGCGGTGGCGCCTACGTCCTGCCCGGCATCGTCGTCCACAGCGACTACAGGGACTGCATCTTCAGGGACAACACCGCGCTGGAAGCAGGCGGCGGGCTCGACTGTTCGACCGACGTCGTCCTCTACGACTGTCGGTTCATGGGGAACGATGCCCCGCTGGGACCGGCCGGCACGGCCCGGGATCTCACCATCGACTGTTCCGATACGATGCCTGAACGCTGGGAAGCTGTTTCGGTGACCGTGATCGAGACGGACTGCGGCACGTCGAACGAATCAATGTCCTTCGGTCGGCTCAAGAATCTGTATCGCTGATGATGTCACGACATCGGCTCCGACGAACCGAGAGGGTGTGCAGCATGACGCTCAGACTTTGCATCCTGATCATGTTGATCGGCAGTCAGACCAACGCCCGCGAGATTCTGTACCCCGGCGAATACGACTACCTAGGCGACGCCATCGCCTCCGCGGCCTACGGCGACACGGTGACGATCCTGGCAGGGGTGCACGTGACGGGGATGCTGCCCCTTCCCTCCGGCGTGCTGGTCAGGGGGGCGACGGGAGATCCGGCGGACGTGGTTCTGGACCCTGGCATGGCGGAAGTCTTCTATGTCATCGGACCGTGCAGCAACGCCGTCGTGAAGGACACCACCCTCTATCACGGTCATAGCGCTGTCGGCAGTGGTTTCTACTGCGATTCGGCCGACGACGTCCTCATCGAGAACTGCGTCTTCAGACAATGCGAGAGCTATTTCGGAGGAGCGATCTGTGTAACATCCCGTCAGTCGCCGTCGATTTCCACGAACCTGACGATCAAGTCGTGCACCTTCGAGGAGTGTTTTGCCGATGAACTCGGGGGCGTGATCTGCATCGGCAACTACACGAACGTTCGCATCGTGGACTCCACCTTCCGCAACAACACGCTGAGGTGGGGCAGAGGAGGAGCGGTCAATGCCGGCACCAGGTCTCGAGTCGTCATCGAGGGTTGCTCATTCCTGGACAACGACGTCGAGCATGGCAACGGCGGCGCCATCGGTGCATGGCCCTACGCCGACGTGAAGGTGATCGGCTGTTTCTTTCAAGGCAATCATGCCGACGACGGCGGAGCGATCAGCGCCCGGACGATCGACATCGATGACTGCATCTTCGAGAACAACGCAGCCACCGGTGACGGTGGCGCTCTCCACGTCCTCGCCACTGAGACCGTCGAGAACCTCACCTTCATCGACAACTCCGCCGCCAGGGGCGGCGCCGTGTGGTCCCTGAAGGCGCTCGCCCTCCGGGACTGCAGGTTCGACGGAAATACGGCCCCGGTCGGTCCCGACGGATACGCCGACTCGGTGATCCTATCCTGCACCTCGTCCGACCCCGCCGCATGGGCCGCCCACTCGATCACGCTGGACAACGAAGGCTGCGAAGTCCCCTCCGAGACCATGTCCTTCAGCCGCCTCAAGTCCCTCTACCGGTGATTCTCCCACTTCTGTGCTATACTTATGGGTCGGAGGTTTCCATGAAATACCTGATCCCGCTGCTGGCCCTGATGCTGGCGACGCCCTTGTGCGCCGCCCAGATCCACGTGCCCGGCGACCACGCCACCATCGGCGGTGCGCTCGCGGCGGCGGGATCCGGGGACATCGTGCTGGTGGCGGCGGGGACGTACGCGGAGCACGACCTCCAGCTCAAGTCGGGCGTCACGCTGCGGGGCGCCGGCCCCCTACCTTCGGCCGTGGTGATCGACGCCGGCGGCGCCGGCCGCGTGCTGGGCGGCCCCCAGTTCCTGGACGGGGTGACGGTGGAGATGCTCACCCTCGCCAACGGCACCGCGGCCTACGGCGGCGGCATGAAGCTCACCGACTGGGCCGACGTCACGCTGCGCGATCTCGTGTTCACGGGCAATCACGCCGACAACAGCGGCGGCGGGCTGCACCTGGACCAGGCCCTGGGCATCATGGGCGGCGGGCTGCTGCTGGAGCGCTGTCGGTTCGAGAACAACGAGGCCCTGCTGCAGGGCGGCGGCGCCGCCATCTACGACCCGGCCACGGTCCGGTTCTGCGACTTCACGGGGAACACGTCGGGCAATACCGGCGGCGGCCTCGACCACGACCAGGGCGACTTGCTCATCGCCGACTCCACCTTCACCGGCAACGCGGCACGCCTGTCCGGCGGCGGCCTGCGGGCCGACGGCGGCACCGTGCGCATCCAGCGCTGCACCTTCACCGGCAACATGTGCAACACCGGCAGCGGCGGCGGCGCGAGCGCCACCAACGCCATCGTGGGCGGGTCGCGGTTCGAGGCCAACGAGGTGGGCTACCACGGCGGCGGCCTGGAGGCCGCTCCGCTGCTCACCCTCGCCAACTGCGAGTTCGTGGACAACCACGCCAACTCGGTGGGCGGCGGCGCCATCCTCACCGGCGGCACCGTCACCGGCTGCCTCTTCCAGGGGAACTACGCGGGGGTCAACGGGGGCGGATTGCAGGCCCTGAGCTCCACGGCCTCCTTCGAGGCCTGCTCCTTCATCGACAACACGGCACTGACCCGCGGCGGCGCCTTCTCCAACGTGCACGGCGGCGGGGCCTATACCTTCAACGAGTGCACGTTCTCCGGCAGCTCGGCGCCGAACGGCCCCGAGGGCTGGTTCTCCGGCACTTCGAGCGTGCTGCTGAAGTGCTGCGACGCCGAGCCCGCCGAGTGGGCCGAAGGGAACCTCACCGTGGACCAGACCGGCTGCGGCGTGCCCAACGAGCACACGTCCTTCGGGGACCTCAAGCGTCGTTTCCGCTGATTACTCAAGGACCGGCCCGAGCGACCGATCCTGAACATAGACCCGCCCAGTCCTGATCCGGGGAGACCGACTTGCGACGTTTCATCGCCATCGCCGTCCTGCTGGCCGCCGCCACCGGCGCCGCAGCCGCCGACGCCACCAACCTCTTCTTCCTCCACCACTCCACGGGCCGCTACATGCTCGAGGGCGCCGATGCGCGCACCATGCTGGCGGAGATGAATCAGCGTGACGGCACGTCGTTCGAACTCTGGGATCACGACTACAACCACATCGGCCTGCGCAACCCCGACGGCACCTTCGTGGGCACCTACGACATCCCCGACGACAACACCGACCCCGACGGCCTCCACGTGCTGTGGACCACCGACAACGCCGCGCGCACTGCCATCCTGGGCAACCACGAGGTCATCGCCTTCAAGTCGTGCTATCCGGCCAGCAACATCACGAGCGACGCCATGCTGGAGGAGCGCAAGGGCTGGTACCTGGAGATCCGCGACGTCTTCGACCAGCACCCCGACAAGATCTTCCTGGTCATGAGCCAGCCCCCGCGCCATCGATTGGCCACGAACCTGGCCGAGGCCGACCGCGCCCGCGCCTTCGCGAACTGGCTCGGCAGCGAGGAATTCCTGACCGGCCACCCCAACGTGAAGTACTTCGACTTCTTCGACCTGCTCGCCCATCCCGACGACGGCAGCGACGCCCGCAACATGCTGCGCTGGGACTACGAGATCTCCCACACGGGCGACGACTCGCACCCCAACGCCCTGGCCAACGAGACCATCGGCCCGCAGTTCGTGGCGGCGCTGGTGGCGGCGGCGGCCGGGAGCACGGCGCCGGCGGAGACGTTGTCGGTGGGTGGGATGAAGAATCGGTTCCGGTAGGGCCTTATGCTCCAGGACGGATCTCAAGCCTAGTTGAGCACTGAGAATGCCTGAGCCTCGTCCAGCAGTGGATCCAGCATCGAGTCGTCAGGGTCAGTGTAGATGTCATCCAGGGTTGACGTATCAACGACCCGATCGTGTACCTTGAGATACGCCATCACAGCCTGGCGGCAGTATTCACGGCGAGTGACTCCGATGCGAGCTGCGGCAGCATCGACCAGATCGAGTGATTCACTTGCCAATGAGATCGTCACTCTCTCGCTTGATACTTGCGCGTCAGGCTTTGGGACCATCGATCTCTCCTCTCTCCACCATCGAGATGATTTCCCTCGCTGCATAGATACGGTTACGCTTCCTGCCTGTCACTTCTTCCAGTACTCCGGCTTCGACCAGTTTGTTGATGTTCAACTGTGCGGAGCGTTGCGTAACGCCGAGCGTTTGCGATGCGGTTTTCGTCGTCGTCGCCGGGAACGAGAACAACTCATCGACGAGACTCAGCAGTAGAGCCGAAGCCCTGGCTTCCTGGAGCCTCTCGCGATACTCGCCCCACAACGACAGGACTGCGTCCGACCGCGTGATCGCGTCACGGGACTGGGCCTCGACCGCGACCAGGAAGAACTTGATCCAGGAGCGCCAGTCACCCTGACGGCTCACACGCAGCAGAAAATCGTAGTATTTGTCCCGATGACGTTCGAAGAACGCGCTCAGATAGAGCATTGGTTGAGAGAGCAGACCATACTCCCGCATCAATATCGCGATCAGCAGACGACCGACGCGCCCATTCCCGTCCAGAAACGGATGAATCGCCTCGAAGTGGTAATGAATCATGGCCATCCGAATGAGCGGTGGCGTCGGGGATTCGGCATGCAGGTACTGCTCGAACGCCCTGAGAGCATCGTTCATCTCATCGACGGGTGGAGGCACGAACTTGGCATCCATCAATGTACAGCCAGGCTCACCTATCCAATTCTGGGACCTGCGGAACTCTCCAGGAGTCTGCGCTTCTCCCCTTACCCCCTGCATGAGGCGCTCGTGAATCTCCCGAATGAACCTCAAGCTCAGCGGAAAGTCGTTCAGCCGGTCGAGGCCGTACTCGAGAGAACGAACGTAGTTCGCTACCTCACGGACATCGGCAATCTCAGGTTCACTCGAACCGGCCGCCTCGAAGAACAGCAGGTCGGATAACGAGGCTTGAGTTCCCTCGATCCTACTGGACAGCACCGCTTCACGACGCATGAAGGGGCGGATGAGAAGATTGGGGTTCGGGAGTGTTCGTGCGATTCCTGCGAGTTCGCTCAGAGCGCGATCTGCAGCTGAGAGAGCACTGACTATCTGGATGTCCAGTGTCAGCACCGGTTCCAGAGGAGCCGGGACGAATGCCCAATATCCCAACTCACTTCGAATGAGCTCTCCCGGGTGATTGGGCCCGAATTCCGCAGGTTTCATCTAATTATACTCGGCTTCCTTTGCTGCAACGCTATTATACATACTGCTGTGATTGTATAACAACAAGCATTCAACGTCAAGCCCCTCCCCGTGGGCAACAATGTCATCGGCCATCCCCTGGATACACCATATGCTACGGCACGCGCTTGCAGGGCGCGTGCCGCGGAATCGTCGTCGTCATCTGGGGGATCAACGCCTCGGCGCTTCCTCCAACAGGATCGTCCCGGTGATCCGCTCCCCGTTCCGATCCGCTATGTACTCCAGCTCCGAGTCCACCGTGGCCTCGTACAGCAAGCGACGGATGGTGTCCATGTCCGACAGCTCCACTCCGTTGAAGCTGAACACGACGTCGTTGGAGCGCAGGCCCGCCTTCCAGGCCGGCGACCCCTCCTCCACCGCCAGGATCACGAACCCGACCGCCCGGTCCAGGCCATAGGCGCTGGCCAGGTCCTGGTTGAGCAGGCGCATGTTGATGCCCGACCAGGGTCGGCGGTAGTGGCCGTGCTCGCGGACGTCGTCCACGATGAGCCGCGCCCGCGACACCGGCACCGCGAACCCCAGGCCGATGCTGCCGCCGCTCTCGGTGAAGATGAAGGTGTTGATGCCGATCACCTCGCCCCGGGAATTGATCAGCGGGCCACCGCTGTTGCCGGGGTTGATGGCGGCGTCGGTCTGGATCATGCCCAGGAAGGTCTGCTCGCCCTGCTGGCTCTTGATGTCGCGGTTGAGGGCGCTGATCACGCCGACGGTGACGGTGGGCTGGGTGTCGGCCAGCAGGTAGCCGAAGGGCGAACCGATAGCGATGGCCCACTCGCCGATGTACAGCGGGTCGGTGCCGTCGTGCATGGGAGCGAAGGGCAGGCCGCCCTCCGCACCCTGGATCTGGAGCAGGGCCAGGTCCCAGTTCTTCACGATCTCCAGGACTTCGGCATCGTACTGGCGGCCGTCGTTGAGGGTCACGACCACGCGGTCGGCGTTCTCCACCACGTGCACGTTGGACAGCACGTAGCCGTCAGGCGAGATGATCACGCCGGAGCCGAGGCTCGAGAAGTCGTGCTCGAACTGCTGGCGGGGGAACGAGCCCGGGAAGAAGCGTTCCCAGAACTCCATGCCCCTGGGCACCACCGCCCGGCTCAGCACGCGGGTGTCGATGGCGTTGATGCTCACCACGGCCGGGGCCACCAGTTCGGTGGCCCGGACCACGGCGTTGCGACGGCCCATGTCGTCGGGATTCTCCACGTGGACGGCGGGTTGGGCCACGTAGACGGTGTCCGGCCTCGCCGAACCGCCGCCCGTCGCCACGCCCGCCGAATTGCGTCCCACCAGCCACGCCGCTCCCAGCAGCATGCCCGCCAGCAAGCCGATCACCACGCCCGTCCAGACCGGTGCCCTCGTCATGTCCGTTCCTCCTCGCCCGCGCGCGGGCCTAACCCTGCAGCTTGTTCCAGTCGGCCATGAAGGCCTCGAGCCCCTTGTCGGTCAGGGGATGGTTCACGAGCTGCTTGATGACCTTGTGGGGGATCGTCGCCACGTCGGCGCCCAGCAGGGCCGACTGGGCCACGTGCTCGGGGTGCCGCACGCTGGCCACGATGACCTCCGTGGGGTACTCGAAGTTCTCGTAGATCTCGCAGATGTCCTGGATGAGCTGCATGCCGTCGGCGGTAATGTCGTCCAGGCGGCCCACGAAGGGCGACACGTACGCCGCACCGGCCTTGGCGCAGAGCAGGGCCTGGTTGCTGGAGAAGACCAGGGTCATGTTCACGTCGATGCCGTCGTCCGCCAGGGCGCGGCAGGCCTTCAGACCCTCGATGGTGGTGGGGATCTTCACGACGATGTGCTCGCTCAGGGCGGCCAGGCGCTTGCCCTCTTCGATCATGCCGTCGGCGTCCAGGGCCACCACCTCGCCACTGACCGGGCCCTCCACGATGTCGCAGATCTCCTTGAGGAGCGCGTCGGTGTCGGTGCGGCCGGCCTTGGCCATGAGGCTGGGGTTGGTGGTCACGCCGTCGAGCACGCCCATGGCCTTGGCGTCGCGGATCTCGTCCAGGTCGGCGGTGTCGATGAAGAACTTCATGGGGTCTCCTCGGTTCGGGGGTCCGTATCCGGCATGAAGCCGGGATCCATCAGCTCGTCCGGGTAGCCCACCTCGGCCAGGTACAATCCCTGAGGGGGGGCCATGGTTCCCGCCGCACTCCGATCCTTGGCGGCGATGATCGCGGGCAGGTCGTCGGGGGCGCGTCGGCCCTGCCCCGTTTCGACCAGGGTGCCGACCAGGGTCCTGACCATGTGGTGCAGGAAGCGGTCGGCGGTCACGTGGAAGACGGCGCCGTCGTCCGACCACTCGAAGCGGGCAGTGCTCACGTCGCAGTCGTTGGTCTCCTTCCACGACGACGTCTTGCAGAAGCTGCGGTAGTCGTGATTGCCCAGCAGGTGGACGCAGGCCGCGTCCATGGCGTCGCGGTCCAGGTCGACGCCGGAAAGCTGCCACTCCGTGCCGCGGCGGAACAGGTCGTCGCGCAGGGCCAGGCGATACTCGTATCGGCGCCAGCGAGCGGAGAAGCGGGCGTCGAAGGCCGGCGACACCTCCACGACGCGGGTGATGCGGATGTCGTCGGGGGCGACGCCGGGCAGGGCCCGGATCAGACGCCCGGTCTCGTCCTCGTTGAGGCCGCCGAAGTGGGCGGTCTGGCCGAGGGCGTGGACGCCGGTGTCGGTGCGGCCGGCGCCCGTCGGTGTGGCCTCGCGGCCCAGCAGGCGCTCCAGCATGGCCGCCAGCATGCCCTGCACGGTGCGCAGCTCCGGCTGGATCTGCCAGCCGTGGAAGCCCGCGCCGTCGTAGGCCAGGTCGATGCGGACGGTGCGGCTCACCGCAGGGCCTCGGCGATCTGCACGGCGTTCAGGGCCGCGCCCTTCAGGAGGTTGTCGGCGGCGACCCAGAAGGTCAGGGCGCACGGGTCGTCGGGGTCGGTGCGCAGGCGGCCGACGAAGACGTCGTCGCGGCCGGAGGCGGCCGAGGGGGCGGCGTAGTCGTGGGGCGAGGTGGTCACCGTCACGCCCAGGAACGCCTCGAGGGCCGTCAGGGCCCGGTCGCGGTCCACGTCGTTGGCGAAGACGGCCCGAACTGCTGCACCGTGACCGTTCCACGACGGGACGCGCACGGCCATGCAGCTCACCTTCAGGTCCGGCAGGCCGAGGATCTTGCGGGACTCGCGGACGACCTTGGCCTCTTCCTCGAAGGAGCCGTCGTCCAGGGCGGCGCCGATGGCGGGGACGGCGTCGAAGGCCACTGGTCGTCCGAACGGTCCTGCGTCGCTGGGCTTCAGGTCCGCTTCCGGATGGTCCGGGCGACGGGCGTCGATCTGCTGGAGCAGGGCGTGGCGAGCCGTAGCCCCGGCCCCGCTCACGGACTGGTAGGTGGCGGCGTGGAACGATTCGAGGCCGAAGGCGGCGTGCAGGGGCGCCAGGGCCATCACGATCTGGATGGTGGAGCAGTTGGGATTGGCCACGATGGCCGGGGCTGCCGGCAACGCGGCCGCGTTGATCTCGGGCACCACCAGGGCGGTATCGGAGTCCATGCGCCAGGCCGACGAGTTGTCCACGACCCATGTCCCCGCCTCGGCGAAACGGGGCGCCAGTTCGCGGCTCAACGCGCCGCCGGCGCTGAACAGGGCCAGGTCCACCGTGGCGGGATCGAAGCCGGCGACGTCTTCCACCGTCACCTCGATGCCGCGGAACGGCAGCGTCGATCCGGCCGACCGGGCGCTGGCCAGCAGGCGCGGCGGAGCTTCCGCCCAGGGGCGGGTCTCCAGCAGACGGATCATGGTGCGGCCCACCAGTCCGGTGGCGCCGACGACGGCGATGCGCATGGGTCCTCCAGGGAATCGTTCGCGCCCGCCCGCAATGTACCCGATGTCCCCGCCGCTGTCCAAGACCACTCGCCGTGGACGCCCGCCGCGGCGGGTGCTACCGTCGCGGCATTCCCTGGAGGTACCGACGTGACGATCCGCAGATTGCTGTTCGCCTCGCTCCTGATGAGCGCTCTGCTGGGTGCCCTGCTCGCCCTCGGCTGCGCCGAGCCCCCCGCCCGCGACGACGCCCGCGCCGTCCTGGCCCGCTGGGAGGACCGTCGCCTGGCCGACGCCGACTCCCTGGCGGCCCTGATCGCCGACGACGACGCCCACGTGCGCCGCGCCGCCCTGCGCTGCGCCGGCCTGATCGGCCGCACCGACGTGCTGCCCGCCGTGCTGGACGCCGTGGACGACCCCAGCGACGCCGTCCGCGCCGAGGCCGCCCGGGCCCTGGGCCTCATCGGCGACGAGGCCGCCGCCGATCCCCTGGCCGCCATGGTCGCCGGCGACCACGCCCGCGTCCGCCGTGCCGCCCTGTTCGCCCTGGCCCGCGTGCCCCACGACGGCGCCGCCCTCTGGGATCCCGCCCTCCACGGCGAGCCCGCCGACGCCGCAGCGGCCTGGACCGCCCTGCGCGACCGCGCCGCCGACCTCGACTCCACCCGCCTGGCCGAGGCCGTGCGCTCCGGCCTGGTCCGCTCCGAACCCGACGTGCTCTGGCGCGTGCTGCGCTGCGCCGAGCGCACCGGATCGCGGGAGATCGTGCCCGAGGTGGCGGCCTTCACCACCCATCGACATGCCCAGGTCCGGGTCCACGCCTGCCGGGCCCTCGGGCGAATCGGCGGAGAAGACCCTGCTGCGCTCGACGCCGTCCTCGAAGCCATCGACGACCTCGGCCGCTTCTCCTCCCGCGACGCCGACCGCGTGCGCATCGCCGCCCTGCGCGCCCTGGGCGCCCTGGCCCCCGCCCGCCTCGCCACCGACGGCGAGCACGTGGCCCTGGTCACCGCCCTCACCGCCCACGCCCACGCCGAGTCGCCCCACGTGTCCCGCTGCGCCCTGGACGCCATGAACGCCGCGGTGGCCGACATGCCCCTGCCGGCCGAGGCCGCCGAGCGCGAGAGCCTGCTGCCGGTGTGGCGCATCCGCCTGCTCCAGTCGGCCCGCAAGCTGCTGGTGAGGTTCGACGAGGCCGGCGAGCCCGATCTGCACGCCTCCCCCGAGCCCGTGGTGCGGGCCGCCGCGGCCGCCGCCGTGTGCGCCCTGCGCGGCGAGGGCCTGATGGCCGACCTGGACCTGCGCGGCGTGGTCGGCGACCCGGCGCCCCAGGTCAAGGACGCCGCCACCATCGGTCTGGCCCGGCACGTGCTGCCCCCGGAACGCTTCCTGGCCGCCGCCGCCACCGCCCGCCCCGACGCCCCGGCCCGGGTGCTGCTGGCGGCCACGTCGGTCATGGCCGACGCCCTGGCCCGCTATGAGGCGGAGGGCCGACCGGCGGCGCTGGTCGACAGCGTGAGGACCGTCACCCAGGGGATCCTGCGCTTCGTGCTCGCCGACGGCGCGTGGGCCCCCGCCGCCCAGAGCGCGGACCTGCTCGGCGCCCATCCGTCCGACCGGAACCTCGAAGCGTTGATCGCCGCCTGGGACACCGCCGAGGGCTGGACCGCACCGGACATCCGCATGGGCGTGCTGGGCGCCTTCGCGGCCTTCTTCCCCGAGGACGGGACCTTCGCCCCCGCCGACTCCCTGGCCGCCCAAGCCCGCCGCGTCCTGGAAGAGGGTTTCGACTCCCCGGACGTCCGCCAGCGCCTCCGCGCCCGCACCGTGGCCCTGGCCTCCGGCCTGGTGCCCGCCACGGCCGTTCCCGGCGAAGCCAGCCTGAAAGCCACCGTCCCCGCCCATGTGCGCCATGCTGACCAAGGCACCGTCGCCCTGCCCTTCGACGCCCCCGAAGTCCGCTGCGTCACCGACCGCGGCACGTTCACGATCCGCCTCGACGGCCGCCGCGCCCCCAACACCTGCGCAACCTTCCTGGAGCTGATCCGTCGGGGGTTCTTCGACGGCCTGGCCTTCCACCGGGTCGTGCCGGATTTCGTGATCCAGGGCGGCGACCCCGACGGCACCGGCTGGGGCGGCCCCGGCTTCACGATCCGCAGCGAATGGAGCGACGCCCCGTACGAACGCGGGACCGTCGGCATCGCCCACAGCGGCAAGGACACCGGCGGCAGCCAGTTCTTCGTGGCCCATTCGGCCCAGCCGCACCTCGACGGACGCTACACCGTGTTCGGAAAGGTTGTGGACGGCATGGAGATCGTCGATCTTGTGCAGCCGGACGACACGTTCCGGCTCGAGATCGTCGAGCAAGACTGACAACACACGGAGGGAATCATGTCCAAGGGACTTCTCGTTCTGATCGCCGTGCTGGCCGTGATCGGCTTCATGGCCATGAGCATGATCGGCAAGTACAACGGCATCGTGGGAATGGAAGAGGGCATCGACGGCGCCTGGGGCGACGTGGAGAACCAGTACCAGCGCCGGGCCGACCTCATCCCCAACCTGGTCGAAACGGTGAAGGGCTACGCGGCCCACGAGCGCGAGACCCTCGACGCCGTGGTCAGCGCCCGCGCCCGGGCCACCCAGATGACCACCGAGATCAGCCCCGAGACGCTGAACGACCCCGCCGCCCTGCAGCGCTTCCAGGAGGCCCAGGACGGCCTGAGTTCCGCCCTGGCGCGGCTGATGGTCGTGGTGGAGCGGTACCCGGACCTCAAGGCCAACCAGAACTTCCTGGCCCTGCAGGACGAGCTCTCCGGCACCGAGAATCGCATCACGGTGTCGCGCCGCCGCTTCAACGAGGCGGTCCAGGGCTACAACGCCAACATCCGTCGCTTCCCCACCAACCTGCTGGCCGGCATGTTCGGTTTCGAGAGGCGAGCCTACTTCGAGGCTGCCGCCGGCGCAGAGCAGGCCCCGGCCGTGAGCTTCGGGGAGTAGCGGGGTGGCGAAGAGACTCCTCGCGTTCATGGTGCTCCTGGGGGCCGCGGCCGTCGCCGCGGCCCTCCCCTCCGCTCCGAGGGCCCACGTCCACGACGGTGCCGGTCTGCTGCAGACGTCGGAACGGCGCGTGCTGGCCGAGTCGTTGTCCGGGTTCGAACAGCGTACGGGCATCCAGATGCTCGTGGCGGTGCTGGACCGCGTTGAGGAGTCGGTGGAGATCGACGCCGTGCGGCTCTACGAAGCGTGGGGCATCGGCCAGAAGGGCGAGGATCGCGGCGTGCTGTTCTGCGTGTGGCCCAACGAGCGGCGCACGCGGATCGAGGTGGGCTACGGGCTCGAGGGCGAGCTTAACGATGCCAAGGCGGGCAGGATCCTGCGCGCCATGACCGAGATCCCCTCCGACCAGGCGGGACAGCGGGTGGCATTCGTGCTGGCGAACATCGCGGCGCAGATCGCGCCGGACGACCCCCTGGCATCCGGGCAGTTCGCCGGCAACGTCCGCGTGCAGCGCGAGGGCGGGAGCAGGTCGAAGAGCTCGGGCCTGGGCGCCCTCATCAAGCTGATCGTGCTGGTCGCCATCTTCGGCGGCGGCGGCCTGGGTCGCTCCCGCTGGCTCGGCCCAGTGCTGTTCATGTCCGCCATGAGCGGCGGCTCGCGGCGGGGCGGCGGAGGGTTCGGCGGTGGTGGCTTCGGTGGCGGCGGCGGCTTCTCCGGAGGCGGCGGCATGAGCGGCGGCGGCGGCGCGAGTGGAGGTTGGTGATATGACGGACATCAAGCGTAGCGACGTTCCCCGTCGCTTCTTCACCAAGGACGAGCAGACCCGCATCGTCGACGCCATCGGCGCGGCCGAGCTCGAGACCAGCGGCGAGATCCGCTTCCACGTGGAGCGCGACGTGACGGCCAAGGCCCCCATCGAGG
>CAYFKR010000020.1:0-32717 GCA_964343835.1 uncultured Fibrobacteraceae bacterium | reverse complement strand
CTTCGCCGAACTGGGCATGCACGCCACCGAGGCCCGCAACGGCGTGCTCGTGTACATGGCCGTGCGCTCGCGGAAGTATGCGGTGGTGGGCGACGAGGAGCTGCATCAGCGCGTGGGCGACGGATTCTGGACGGACGTGGTGGAGGCCATGCGCCAGCACTTCGCCCAGGACCTGTTCGGCGACGGGATCGCCGCGGGGGTGCTGCAGATCGGCGAGAAGATGCGGGAGCACTTTCCGTATCAGACGGACGATGTGAACGAGTTGTCGGACGAGATTTCGTTCGGGAAGGACTGACGGGCCGCATCGACCGGGAAGATTAAGGGGACGCCGCGGGGCGTCCCCTTCGTTCGTCATGGAGTTGAGATCACTTCACCAGCGCCAATTTCCTGACGACCGACTCCCCTCCCGACCGCACCTCCGCGAAGTACACGCCGGATGCGATGGCAGCCCCGTCGTCGTTCCTCCCGTTCCACACCGCCGTGTACCGGCCCGCCTCGTGAGCCTCGTCCACCAGCGTGCGCACGAGCTGGCCGCGCACGTCGTAGATGCGCACCGTTGCGGGGCCGCGGCGCGGCACCTCGTAGGCCACGGTGGTCGCGGGGTTGAACGGGTTGGGATAGGCGTCGGCGGTGAGGACGCGGGGGACGTCGCCGGGGACCTGCGTCGGGGGACCCGAGGGGGTCTCGCCGAAGTAGGTCAGGACGCGGTCGAGGAGGTGGGTGCGGGCGGCGAGGGGGCCGGGGTTGTCCTCGAGACTCCACATGTTGAAGAACGACACAGGGAAGAAGGCGACCCGGGATCCCATGTGGGTGTTGAGGAAGCCGGCGGATTCGACGCCGAGAAAGCCCGACCACCTGAGCAGGGTCTCGACATCCCCGACCGGTGCGACGGCATCGAACGAGTTCTCGGAAGGACATTCGCCATAAGCGCGAAACTCGGTGTCGATGCCCATCGAATTGCCTTCCACGGGAACGACAACGGGATTCAGGTCGCCACCCAGCAAAGGATTCACGGAGTGCTGGATGTAATCGATGGACAGCCACGTATCCACGAAGTCCACACCGGCATTGCCCTGAGCCAGGGATAGATCGTGGGCGATGTTGTCCCCCGTCAGCATCATGTTCCGACCGGTCTGCAGCCAGGCGTCGACGAGTGCGAGATCGTTCGACTTGTCCGATGCCTGATCGAAGGTCGTCAGGCTGAACATGGTCAGGTCGCCGAAGGTGTAGAGCATCGTCGAGTAGCCTGTGATCTGGTCGAGCGTCGCTCGGGAGCCCAGCCCGTTGCTGACGCCCGAGCCCGGTGCGTTGGTGTAGTAGATGTCGTAGTCCTCGCCCTCCACGTAGCCCAGGTTGCCCAGGGCCGTCATCCATTCGTTCTCCTCTCCCCTGCTGCCGAAGTCGTTGTAGAAGAGGATCGGAGGGTGGTCGCCGGGAGTGGCCGAGCCGAGCGACGGCAGGCCCCGGACGGTGAACGAGGAGTGGTAGAGGTTGGGTACGTACCCCGGATCGCCAGGGAAAACGCCGAAGCCGGAGAGATCGGCAGGCAGGGTCGAGCTTCCTTCGAATCCCGGCGAGACGTCCTCGGCTCGGATGTAGTAGTGGATGACGTCGCCGGGGAAAAAGAAGTCCTCGTCGGGCAGGTCGAAGGCATAACGATCGGGCACGACGACGCCCGTCGAAGTGAAAACGGTGTCGCCCGCCACCGAACCGGCGACCGGATGGAGACGGTACGGGTCGAACAGCGGATTCGGCTTCATCGCGTAGTGGAGGCGAGGGAGACCGGTCAAGACGGAGCCCGGTCTCGTCGCCACGACATCGAACGTGATCGAGTCGCCCGGCAGGATCGCCGGCACCAGGTCCCCGATGATGTCGTTGGCCATGTCGAAGCGGATGCTGTTGGCCCCCAGGTCGACGTAGTCGATGGTGCCGATGGTCGGGAAGGAGTCCTGGGCCTGTTCGAGCTCCCTGGTCGAGATGGTGGGGCCGTCGATCGTGTAGACCTTGAGCGCCACGTTGTCGTAGTAGGGTGCCGGTGTCGGATCCTGTCCCGTGAAACCCCAGATCCAGCCGATTTCGTAGACGCCCAGGGCGATCTGGACGTGGGTCGGGTCCGGCACGAGGAATCGGCCCACATCCCAAGCGAGTCGGATGTAACCCGACGAATAGAAATAGCTGATGTAATTCCAGTCCCTCCACTCCGTCCAGTTGTTCCCGTCATCCGTGCTGGAGCGAACGTGCCACACGGCAAAGGCGCCGTTCGTCAGCGGCAGATGCTTCATGATCTCGTACTCGAGTACGGCACCGGTATGCGACGACCCGAGCGGAGCCCCTGTGACAGGATCTGCGTAGGCGATGGGCGGAGACCAGATCTCGTTCCAGAGATGCTCGGCGGGGCCGGCACAACCACCGTTCAGGTTGATGGCGTATCCCCCCGGTCCGTAGGTCCACGTCGTCCCGAGGGTTCCACCCGTGCACGGCACGACGACCCCGTCGTCGATGAACGCGGCCTGGGGCGTATGGTTGTCCGTGCATTCGTCGAGGTTCTCGAGCAGCGGCCAGACCTTGGCGAAGTCGCCGACGGCTACGTGGGCGCCGGGATGCCAATTCGATGCTTCCAATCCCGACTCGAAATCGTCGACCGTCCCGACCAGGCCGTTGTCGCCCTGGACACCGAGATCATCGATCTGGGCATGTCCCGCCGTCGGCCACTGGCAGTCGGCGTCCGACCAGATGACGTCGCTGGTCGCAGACAGCCGCAGGACCACGGTTCCGTCCTGGAGATCCTCGGACGCCACCGTGAATGGAATCACCTCGTCCAAGGGCGTGAACACTCCCCCGACCGCATTGCTGCCGTTCCAGGTCCGGACCGTGGTCCACCCCGCCGCCGAAGCGTGCTGGAGGTGGAGGTAGTCGTAACCGGGCTCGTTGTCGTGGTTGAGGGTCATGGTCACCGTGACGTCGGTCGGCAGGCCCGGGTCGGCCACGGACCCGGTCCAGTCGAGATACTCCTCGTAGTTGTTGCCGTAGCCGCCCTCGGGATCGTCGCCCCCACAGGAGGGGATCATCTCGCCGCACCAGGCCGCCGGGGTGCCGGTCGGCGAGTTGTAGAGGTCGACCCGCCACTTGGTGTCGGTCCGTTCCGTACGGTCGACCCCGTACCAGCCGTGCCAGTCCGGGAGGCCGCCCGATTCGAAGGTCCCGTCGTCACGATCGGGGCCGCCGAGCAGGTAGACGGTGTCCGCCTTCGCGGCAGCCCGCTCGGAGATGAGGATGTTGGCCGGGTATGACGGATCAGCAGGAACGGGACGTTCCTTCCCCCGGGGGGCGGCGATGGAGGTCGAGACAATGACGAGAAAGAAGATGATCGATCTGGTAACCATGGGATCCCCCCTGTACGACATGGAATTCCGATAGGTCTCTCAGCATACGCCCTGATCTCCCTGTTCTAACACTCGCTTTCACACTCGAACGCGAAAGGCCCCGAACCGAAGTCCGGGGCCTCTCAGCCGCTTCAGGCGGCCCTTACTTGATCAGCGTCAACCGATCCAACAACACCTCCCCGCCCACCGACGTCCTGGCGAAGTACACGCCCGAGGACACGCGGCGGCCGGCGGCGTCGTCGCCGGTCCAGGTCACGCTGTGGACGCCGGGCTCGCGCACCTCGTCCACCAGCACCTTCACCAGCTCGCCCTTCACGTTGTAGATCCGCAGGTCCACGGCGCCGCGGCGGGGCACCGCGTACTCGATGGTGGTCATCGGGTTGAAGGGGTTCGGGAACGCCTTGGTGCTTGCGATCATGGGCGTGTCCACGTCCGTGGGCGTGCCCGTGGGCGCCTCGCCGAAGGATGCCAGGATCTGGTGCAGCAGCACGTCGCGGGCGGCGCACTGGGGAGAGAAGCCGGCGGGGGGCGTCCAGCCCGGAGGCGACATCCAGCTCGACAGGTCCGACGAGATCGTCACGATGTTCGAACCGGACACCTGGTTGAGCACGCCGGCCGACACGAACGGGTAGGCGCCCCCGTTGCCGTCGCGGTCCAGCCACTCGAACAGGGAGACGCCGGTGCCGTAGGGCTCGATCCCGTCGAAGGTCATCAGGGACGGGCAGCCGCCGAACACCACGACCTCCTGGTCCAGCCCCAGGGCGTTGCCGGCCAGGGGGGCCGCCACGGGCGACTGCTGGCCGCCCACGTAGGGCGTGACGTCGTTGTCGACGATCTCGCAGCCGAGCCAGTCCCGACCGAAGGTGACGGCCGCCGAGCTGTTGAAGCTCGACACCAGGTGATCGCCGGTGAACAGCGCGTTGCGGCCCAGCTGGAGCCAGGACGTCAGCAGGCCGACGTCGTCGCCGGGCAGCGGCACGAATCCGCCGTCCGTCGTCGTCAGGACCTCGCTGGTGAGCCGGCCGGAGGAAAAGACGATGGTCTCGTAGCCGTCGATCTGGTTCAGGGTCATCCGGGTGGAGAAACCGTTCCAGATGCCGGCGTTGGCGCCCATCGTGGTGTACAGATCGTAGTCGACTCCCTGAACGAAGCCGAGACGATCGAAGGCATGCTCCCACTCGTGGGTGCCGCCGCTGGTGCCGGCGTCGTCGATGTACAGGATCGACGGGTGGTCGTCGGGAGTGGCGCTGTTCAGGGTCGGCAGTCCCCTGACGGCGAAGGCCTCCGGCCAGGCCATGGGCGTGTAGCCCGGGTCGCCCTCGAAGACGCCGAAGGCGCTCAGGTCCTGGGGCAGGGTCGAGGTGCGCTGATCGCCGGCCAGATCATCCACGGCCTCGATGTAGTAGTGGATCACGTCGCCGGGGAAGAAGAAGTCCTCGTCCGGCAGGTCGAAGGCGAAGCCCTGACTCGTGAAATAGTACCCGTTGAAGGAGACCGCGGTGTCGCCCACTGCATAGCCGCTGGTGGGATGCAGACGGTACGGATCGAACAGGGGATTCGTCTTCATGGTGTAGTACAGACGCGGCGGACGGGCCAGGTCGGCGCCTGCGCGCCTGATCGACACGTCGAACACCACGGAGTCGCCGTGCAGGACGTAGTTCCCGGCCTGGTCGATGTTCTGGGACTGGTCGAAGCGGATGTCGTTGTTGCCCAGATCCACGTAGTCGATGTCGCCGATGGTGGGAAAGGCGTCCTGGGGCATGTGCTGCTCGCGAGCGGTGATGACCGGGCCGTCGATGGCGTAGACGTGGAAGTTGACGTTGTCGAAGTAGGGGCCGGGCGAACCGTCGGTCCCGACGAATCCCCAGACCCAGCCGATCTCGTAGATGCCCAGGGCCAGCTGCACGTGGCTCGTGCCGGCCGGCAGCAGGTCGGTCACCTCCTGCTCGCGGCGCTTGTAGGTGGCGTTGCCGTAGTACACGAAGTTGCGGTCCACCCAGGGCTCCCAGGTTGCGCCGCCGTCGGTGGACGCCCGCACGTGCCAGACCCAGAACAGGCCGGGCAGGAGGTCGATGTGCTCGTAGACGTCGAAGGCGAAGGTGGCGCCCTCGTGGGTCGCGTGGAGGGGGTTGCCCGCCTCGTCCGCATAGGCAATGACCGGCGACCACACCTCGTTCTGCACGTGCTCGCTGGGTCCCGCGCAACCGCCGGTCAGGTTGTGGATGTAGCCGCCGGGACCGTAGGTCCAGGTCTGGCCGAGGGTGCCGCCGGTGCAGGGCTCCACCACGCCGTCGTCGATGAAGGCCACCTGGGCGGTGTAGTTGCGCACGCAGGGGTCGAGGTCGTCGAGATGGGGCCAGATGTGAGCGAAGTCGCCCACGCTGACCGGGAACTCCACCGTCCAGGAAGAGGCCTCGATGCCGCCCGTCTCGAAGCCGTCGACGGTGGACGGCAGGCCGTTGGAGCCGGACACGGAGATGTTGTCGATCTGGCTGTGTCCGGTGGACGGCCACATACAGTCGGCGTCGGACCAGCCGCCGTCGGAGGTGGCGTGCCAGCGGATGCGGAGCAGGTTGTCGCCCGGGCCCGTGTAGGAGCCGGCGGGGACGGTGAACAATTCGGTCTCGCCGATCAGCGGGACGATCTGGCCGATGCCGTTGTCGTAGTTCCAGCCGTCAAAGGTGCGGACGGTGACCCAACCCGAGGGCGTCTCGTACTCGAGCTTCAGGAAGTCGTAGCCTGGCTCGGTGTCGTGGTTGAGGTCGAAGATCATGGTGACGTCGGTGGACGCGTTGTGGTCCGCCACGGCGCCTTCCCACACGATCATCTCGTCGTAGCCGTTGCCGTAGCCCTCCGGGGGATCGTCGCCACCGCAGGAGACGAACACCTCGCCGCACCAGGCCGCGTTGGTGCCCGAGGGCGAGTTGAACAGACTGACCTGCCAGCGCGAGTCGGTCCTGGCGGTGAGGTCCACACTCGTCCAGCCCTCCCAGTCCGGCATGTAGGCGTTGGTATCGCTCTGGAACTTGCCGTCGCCGCTGTCCGGGCCACCGAACACGTAGACGGTGTCGGACTTGGCGGCGGAGATCGGCGTCGCCATGTGCAACGGCGAGGCCAGGCCGGAGTTCACGGGGCGGTAGCGCCCGTGGTCCGGAGTCGCGGCCGTTGCGGCGACGGCTGCGGTGATCAACAGGATGACGGCGATGGCGTTTCTCATGGTCCACTCCCGAATGATTGGATGTTCGCACACTGCGGAGCGGGAGGAGTACGGGGGGTGGAGAGGAATTCTAACGAAAATTATCCAATATTTTGAGCGAGGGGCCGCGCGTAGTGCGCGACCCCTCATGTCTGACGTTATGACTTAGTGTTAACGCACCAGACTCATCTTCCCCACCACCGCCTCTCCCCCGGTCCGCACCTCGTAGAAGTACACGCCGGACGCGGCGGAGGAACCGCGGTCGTCACGGCCCTGCCAGCGCACGCTGTGGGCGCCGGGCTCCATGTCTTCGTCCACCAGCGTGCGGACGAGCTCGCCGCGCACGTTGTAGACGCGTACGGAGACGGGGCCACGGGACGGGACGGTGTAGCGGATCTCGGTGAGGGGGTTGAAGGGGTTGGGGGCGACATCCGCCGTCAGGGGCGGAGCGGGCTGGACGGCCACGGCGTTCGGAGCATGCCCGAACGTGAGCAGGATCTGCACAAGGGCGACGGCCCTGGCCGACATGCCCGCGTAGCCGGCGGGGGGAACATGGTCCGTCGGGGTCCACCATGACGAGAGAGCAGCCGGGACCGTCAGGATCCGCGAGCCCCATGCCATGTTGTAGACGCCTGCTACTTCCGGTCCGTCGTGCCCTTCCCAGGACCAGATGGGGACGCCGGTCCCAACCGTGATCGCATCGAACGTATTGAGTGTCGGGCAACCGCCGTAGGCGATGAGATCGACCGTCACACCGGCCGGGTTGCCGGGCTCGTGGATCATCACAGGAGTGGTTGCGCCACCAAGCAGAGAGGACACGTCGTGCTGGACGTACGCTAGAGCCAGCCACTGGGATATGAACTCCACTCCGGCCGGGCCCTGGTTGTTCGCCAGGTCATAGATGACGTTGTCTCCCGTGATCAGGAGATTCCGTCCAAGCTGGAGCCAGTCGTGGAGCAAACCCAGGTCGTCGGACTTGTCGCTGTTCTGGTCGAAGCCGCTGATCGTGCCCCAGGGTATGTCGCCGGATGCATAGAGCATGGTTTCATAGGCGGAGATCTGGCTTACGCTTGCCCTGGACCCCAAACCGTTGCTGATCAGGGATCCCGGAGAGTTCGTGGAGTAGATGTCGTAGTCGACACCCTCCACATGGCCGATGGCGTTCAGGCTCGCGATCCATTCGTCGAGTCCTCCCCTGTCCCCGTAATCGTTCCAGAAGAGGATCGGCGGCTGGAGTCCCGACGCGTCCACGAGGGTCGGCAGACCACGGACTGTGAATGCGTTGGGCCACAGCAGGGACGTGAATCCGACCTCGCCCGGGTAGACGCCGAATCCGTCCAGGGAGGCCGGCATGGTGGTCGCACCGCCCAGATCGTCCTCGGCTCGGATGTAGTAGTGGATCACGTCGCCGGGGAAGAAGAAGTCCTCGTCGGGGAGATCGAAGGCGAACCGATCCGGAACCAACTGGCCGGTCGCCGTACGGACGGTGTCGCCCTCGACCGAGCCTGAGGTCGGGTGCTGCCGGTACGGATCGAACAGTGGGTTCGCTCTCATGGCGTAGTGGAGGCGAGGCGCCCCCGTGAGCGCCGATCCCGGCCGGACCGCCTTGACGTCGAAGGTGATCGAATCCCCGGGCAGGATGGCCGGCGCCGTGTCGCCGATGATGTCGTAGGCCATGTCGAAGCGGATGTGGTTGGCGCCTAGGTCGACAAGGTCGAGGGTGCCGATGGTCGGGAAGTTGTCCTGGGCCAGTTCCAGGTCGCGGGTCGAGATGGATGGACCGCCTATGGGGTGGACGGCGAAGGCGACGTTGTCGAAGTAGGGGGCGGGGGTCGCTTCCTGAATCGGGCCCCAATACCAGCCCATCTCCCACACGCCAAGAGCAATCTGGACATGCGTTGGATCGGTCACTACCAGGTCCGTCACATCCTCTCCATGCCTGAGCCAGACGGGCATATTGCTGTAGTAGACGAGATTGCGGTCGCGCCACGGCGACCAGGTGTCCCCACCGTCGTCCGACGAGCGAATATGCCAAACGTAGAATACCGAATTCATCAGAGGGAGGTGGCGATACACATCGAACGCCAGCTCCGCACCCTGATGGCTGCTGCCAATAGGACTCCCGGCTTCGTCAACCCAAGCCAGAGGTGGTGACCAGACCTGGTTCTTGAGATGGTCAGTAGGACCGACACAACCTCCGGTGAGGTTAACGACATAGCTGTCCGGTCCGTATGTCCAAGTCCATCCGAGCGTTCCTCCGGTACACGGCACCACGACTCCGTCATCGATGAACCCTACCTGGCAACTGATGCCGCTGGCACAGGGGTCCAGGTCCTCGAGATAGGGCCAGATGGATGCGAAATCGCCTACACCGGCCGGGAAGGCGAGTTGCCATGATGACGACTCCAGCCCACTCTCGAAATCGTCATACGTAGCCGACAGTCCGTTGTCCCCGCTCACGGAGATGTTGTCGATCTGGGCGAGGCCCGACGTCGGCCAGAGGCAGTCGGAGTCGGCCCAGCCGCCGTCTGTGGTGGCCCACAGGCGGAGATGGACCTCGTCCCCGTCATCGCCCACCAGATCCGATGCCGTCAAGGTGAATGCGACCGTCTCCCCGATCAGCGGCTGCCAGGTCCCGCTGCCCGTGTCGTACGTGCTGCCGTTGTAGGTGGCGACGACATCCCAGCCACCTGCTGACTCGTGCATCAGGTAGAGGTAGTCGTACCCCGGCTCGTTGTCGTAGTTGAGATCGAAGGTCACTGTGATCTGGGTCGCCTGCCCCGGATCGTCGACCGTGCCGACCCAATCCAGGTACTCTTCATAACCGTTGCCGTAACCCTCTGGCGGATCATCGTCGTCGCAGGGCTCGAACACCTCGCCGCACCACATGGCGGCGGAGCCGTTCGGCGAGTTGAAGGTGGAGATGTGCCAGATCTCGTCCGTCCGCGCCGTCAGGTCGACGCTCGTCCACCCCTGCCAGTCGGGAACGCTCGGACGGCCGACGACCTGGAACTTGCCGTCGTCCCGGTCGGGGCCGCCCATGAGGTAGATGGTATCGGATCTGGTCGTGGACGGCGCCGTGGCCGTCAGGACCGCAGAGGTCGCGGAAGCATCCATCGGTCTGTGCACCGCCGAGCCGGGCTGTCCACCGGACGCTTCCATGGCGATCGACATGAGGATAAGCCAGAGAACGGATGAACGCATGCCAGTCCCCCTTCAGTGATCATGATCGATGATATGCGTCATTCATCTACGCGAGACGGGTCGTAATCTAACAGGGCCACCCGCAAGGGCGGCCCTGTCGACCATGGACGAGAAAATGATCACCGTACCAGACTCATCTTCCCCACCACCGCCTCTCCCCCGGTCCGCACCTCGTAGAAGTACACGCCGGACGCGGCGGAGGAACCGCGATCATCACGCCCCTGCCAGCGCACGCTGTGGGCGCCGGCCTCCACGTCCTCATCCACCAGCGTGCGGACGAGCTCGCCGCGCACGTTGTAGACGCGCACGGAGACGGGGCCGCGGGACGGGACGGTGTAGCGGATCTCGGTGAGGGGGTTGAAGGGGTTGGGAGCGTTCATGGCCCCGAGAGCGGGAATCGGATCGACTCCGACGTAAGCATGACCATACCCGAGTGCAAAGAGGATCTGCCCCAAGGCCGCGCCCCTGGCGGTGTGGTGGTAATAATAGCCAGGAGGTGGCGTATAGTTCTCCGGTGCTCCCCAAGAAGCGAAGTCGACGGGCACCGTCAGGATCATGGAACCTCCGGTGATACTGCAGACCCCGGCGGATTCGCTTCCTCCATAGCCGTCCCAGGACCATATGGGGGCGGTCGTCCCCCCTCCGATCACAGCATCGAAGGACTTGATCGACGGGCAACCGCCAAGAGCCACGAGATCCACGGTCACGAAGGCCGGGTTATCCGGTTCATGGCGCATGATCGGCGTCGTCAACCCGCCCAGCAGCGGAGATACATCCGACTGCGTCACCGAGACGGACATCCATTGGGATAGGAATGATGAACCAGCCGCTCCTTGTGAGGTCGCCAGATCGCTAGCGACGTTGTCACCCGTGATCATCAGGTTCCGGCCGTTCAGAAGCCATGAATGGAGCAGCCCAAGATCATCGGACTTGTCGGACACCTGGTCATGGCCGCAGAGCGTATGGGCGGAAAGGTCACCGGCCGTGTAGATGATCGTCTCGTAACCGCTGATCTGGCTGATAGTCGCCCTCGAGCCCAGCCCGTTACTCAGCGCTGAGGACGGGCTGTTCGTGCAGTACACGTCGAAATCCAAGCGCTCATAATAGGACAAGAGATTCAGGAGGTAGATCCAGTCTCCCAGATCGTCAGACTTGCCAGCATCGTCCCAGAGCAGGATCTCAGGCTGGGTACCGAGGCTGTTCCTGATTGTCGGCAATCCCCTGACGGTGAAGCTCTCCGGCCAGGTGACGTCATTGAAACCCGGGCCCCATACGAAGTCGCCGAAGCCGTCCAATGAAGCGGGAAGCGTTGTCACCCCGATGTCTCCTGCCTGGTTGTCCTCACCCCACACGTAGTAATGGATCACGTCACCCGGGAAGAAGAAGTCCTCATCGGGGAGATCGAACGAATAGCGATCCGGGTGCACGACACCGCTGTCAGTATATACAGTGTCGCCCTCGACATAACCGGATGTCGGGTGGAGCCGATAGGGGTCGAACAGGGGGTTGGTCTTCATCGTGTAGTAGAGCCTGGGCCTGGAGTTCAATACCGCCCCCGGCCTGACAGCTTTGATGTCGGCAACGAGGGAGTCCCCCGGCAGGATTGCAGGCGAGGCGTCTCCGAGGATATCGGAAGCCATGTCGAAGCGGATGTCGTTGGCGCCCAGGTCACTCAGATCGATGTCGCCGATCGTCGGGAAATTGTCCTGGGCCAACTCCGCTTCCTTGGCCGTGATGGCCGGGCCGTCGATGACGTAGGTCTTGAATGCGACGTTGTCGAAATAGGGTGCAGGCGTGCCGTCGGTGCCGATAAAACCCCATACCCAACCGAGTTCATGGATACCCAGCGATATCTGAACATGTGTGGGCTCGTGCGACATCAAATCCGTCACGTTCTGACCCACCCTGATCCAGTCATGCGTCGTGCCGTAATAGACGAAGTTCCTGCTGCGCCAATTCCTCCACGTCGAACCGCCATCATCGGAGCACCTCACGTGCCATACATAGAACATGCCGTTGTCCAGAGGGAGATGGCGGTAGACATCGAATTCGAGTTCCGCGCCTGCATGGGACTCACCCAAGGGACTCCCTGCCTCATCGACCCAGGCCAACGCAGGCGACCATATCTGGTTGTGGGCATGCTTTGATGGGCCGAAGCACCCACCGGTCAGATTGTGGACGAAGGACCCCGGTCCATATGTCCAGGTCGTTCCGAGCGTGCCTCCGGTACACGGCACGACGACACCGTCGTCGATGAACGCCGCCGCCGTCGCATTCCCGTTCGAGCAAGGGTCGAGATCCACCAGACCCGACCAGATGGCGGCGAAATCACCCACCGCGGTCGGAAACTCCACCTGCCAGTTCGAAGCTCCCATTCCGCCTTCGAAATCATCATATGTCCCGGATACCCCGTTGCTGCCCGAGACCGAGATCTCGTCGACCGTGCAATGCCCCGATGTGGGCCACAGACAGTCAGAATCCGACCAGCCTCCGTCGCTGGTCGCAAGGATACGGATGTGCAATTCGTCCGCTCCGGCACCCGCCAGTTCACCGGCCGGGACGGTGAATGTGATGGTCTCGCCGATCAGGGGAGCCCAAGAGCCCGACCCCTGGTCGTACGTGCTGCCGTTGTAGACGATGAGATCGCGCCAGCCGTCAAAAGCTTCGTACTGGACATACAGATAGTCGTAGCCGGGTTCGTTATCGTAGTTCAGATCGTATGTCAGGGTCACGTCGGTATCCGCAGCAGGGGACGCCACCGTGGCACTCCATGCCAAAATCTCCTCGTAGTCGTTGCCGTATCCTTCGGCCGGATCACCCAGTCCGCAAGACGCGAACACCTCCCCGCACCACATGGCCGCCGTCCCCGTCGGCGAGTTCCAGGTGTCGATGTGCCATATCTCCTCGGTCCGCTCCGTCAGATCGACGCTTGTCCACCCCTCCCAGTCCGGAAGCGACGGATCGGCGTCGTCCTGGAACTTGCCGTCGGTCCGGTCGGGACCGCCCAGCAGATAGACCGTGTCCGCCTTGGCCCCAGCCAGGCCGGTCGAGACAAGCACGGCGGATCGATCCGAAGCATCCACAGGGATGAGTCGGGCAGTCCGGTCGGATGCAATGGCGAGTAGGGGAACAACGAGTAGAAGAACGACGAGCGGGTAGGGGCGCATGATCCCGTCTCCTGTCCCTGGATTGGAATGTCGGTCGACGATCGATGAAAGGTATTCAACCTGTATTGTACGGAACGAGGGGGCGACCGTGCAAGCGGCCGCCCCCTCATGGCATCTGGGATGTTCCTGCTTAGCGAACCAGACTCATCTTCCCCACCACCGCCTCTCCCCCGGTGCGCACCTCGTAGAAGTACACGCCGGACGCGGCGGAGGAACCGCGGTCGTCACGCCCCTGCCAGCGCACGCTGTGGGCGCCTGCTTCCACGTCCTCGTCCACCAGCGTGCGGACGAGCTCGCCGCGCACGTTGTAGACGCGTACGGAGACGGGGCCGCGGGACGGGACCGTGTAGCGGATCTCGGTGAGGGGGTTGAAGGGGTTGGGGGCCACTTCAGCGGACAGCACCGCGGGCAGGTCCGCATCCACCCAGTACCAGATGTGACCGAACGTCGTCAGGATGCTGGAGAGCAGGGTGGTCCGCGCAGCGGTATGCGGGGCTCCGGGAGGCGGCGTGTAGCCCTGGGGAGTCCACCAGAACGAGAAGCCGACCGGGAAGGTGGCGACCCGGGACGACGCGGTCTCGTTCAGGACGCCCGCCACCTCAAGACCGGAGTGGCCCTCCCACTCCATCACCGCTTCGGCGGAGCCGGTGGGGACGATGGCGTCGAAGTAGTTGAGGGTCGGGCAGGAGCCGTAGGCGATCACTTCCTGGTCGAGGAAGAGCTGGTTGCCGGAGACGGGGACCATCGTCGGCGAGATCATGCCTCCGAGGAGCTGCGACACGTCGCTGCCCTGGACCGTCACGGACATGTGGTTGGACAGGAAGGCCGCGCCGGCGGAACCGTGGCTGTAGACCAGGTCGCTGGCGACGCCGTCGCCGGTGATCATCAGGTTGCCGCCGCCCAGGAGCCAGGAGTCGAGCAGGCCGATGTCGTCGGACTTGTCCCCGTACAGGTCCAGGCCGCAGATGGTGTAGGCGGACAGGTTGCCGGACGTGTAGAAGATGCTCTCGTAGCCGTCGATCTGGGTGAGGCTCGCCCGCGACCCGAGGCCGTTGCTCACGCCGGACGACGGGGCGTTGGTGTAGTAGATGTCGTAGTCGATACCCTCCTGCAGACCCAACTCGTGGAACGAGTGGAGCCATTCGTTGGTGCCGCCGCGGTCGCCGAAGTCGTTCCAGAACAGGATGTCGGGATGCCGGCCGTCCGCGTGGTCGATGGAGGGCAGGCCGCGCACGATGAAGCTCTGGGGCCACAGCATGGACACGTAGCCGGGCTCTCCGGGGAAGACGCCGAACCCGTCCAGCGCCGCCGGCATGGTGGTCACGCCGATGTCGCCGGCCTGGTCGTCCTCGGCCCAGATGTAGTAGTGGATCATGTCGCCGGGGTAGAAGAAGTCCTCGTCCGGCAGGTCGAACGACCAGCGGTCGGGGACCACGGCACCGGATCCGACATAAACGGTATCGCCCTCCACATAGCCGCTGGTGGCGTGCAGGCGGTAGGGGTCGAACAGCGGGTTCGCCTTCATGGAGTAGTAGAGACGGGGCCGCGAGTTGAGGACCGAGCCCGAACGGATGGCCGTGATGTCGAAGGTGATGGAGTCGCCGGGCAGCACGGCCGAGCCCCTGTCGCCCAGGATGTCGTTGGCCATGTCGAACCGGATGTCGTTGGCGCCCAGGTCCACCAGGTCGATGTCGCCGATGGTGGGGAACGAGTCCTGGGCCAGCTGGAGCTCGCGGGTGGTGATCTGCGGGCCGTCGATGGCGTAGACCTTGAACGACACGTTGTCGAAGTAGGGTGCAGGCGTGCCGTCGGTGCCCACGAATCCCCAGATCCAGCCGATCTCGTAGATGCCCAGCGCCACCCGGACATGGGTTGCGTTCTGCTGCATCAGGTCCGAGACGGTCTGGTGGACGCGCTGGTAGGACGTGTCGCCGTAGTGCACGAAGTTGCGGTCGGCCCATGCGGGCCAGGTGGCGCCGCCGTCGGTGCTGGACTGCACGTGCCACACCCAGAACAGGCCGTTGGAGATGGGCAGGTGCGGGTACACGGTGAACGCGAACTGCGCGCCCTCGTGGGTGGCGGCCAGGGGGGTGCCCGCCTCGTCGGCGTAGGCGATGGCGGCGGACCAGACCTCGTTCTCGACATGTCCGCCGGGGCCCAAGCAGCCGCCGGTCAGGTTGTGGATGTAGGATCCCGGACCATAGGTCCAGGTGATGCCGAGGGTGCCTCCGGTGCAGGGCACCACGACGCCGTCGTCGATGAAGGCCACCTGGCAGGTCTCGTTGTCCACGCAGGGATCGAGGTCGTGGAGGTACGGCCAGATCTTGGAGAAGTCGCCCACGCTGGTGGGGAACTCCAGCTCCCAGTTGCCCAGGTCGCCGCCCTCGAAGTCGTCGTAGGTGCCGGCCAGGCCGTTGTCGCCGGACACGGCGATGTTGTCGACCTGGCTGTGACCGGAGGTGGGCCACAGGCAGTCCGCGTCGGACCAGGCGCCGTCGCTCATGGCCTGGAAGCGCAGGTGGACCTCGTTGCCGGCCGCGCCGACCAGCGATCCACCGGGGATGGTGAAGGAAGCGGTCTCGCCCAGCAGGGGCACCCAGGCGCCGGAGCCGGAGTCGTAGGTGCTGCCGTTGTAGACGGCGGCCTCCTGCCAGCCCATGTCGGTCTCGTACTCGAGATACAGGTAGTCGTAGCCGGGCTCGTTGTCGTAGTTCAGATCGAAGGTCACCGTGACGTTCACGGGCAGCGCGCCGTCGGCCACCACTCCCCGCCAGACCAGGAATTCCTCGTAGCCGTTGCCGTAGCCCTCGGCGGGGTCCCCGGTCCCGCAGGAGGCGAACAGCTCGCCGCACCAGGCGGCCGACGTGCCGGTCGGCGAGTTGAAGGTGTCGACGTGCCAGATCTCGTAGCTCCGCTCCGTCAGGTCCACGCCGTACCAGCCGTGCCAATCGGGCAGGTAGGTGGAGCCTTCGGTCTGGAAGGTGCCGTCCCAGCGGCCGGGACCGCCGAGCAGGTACACGGTGTCCGACTTGGCGGCCGAGGGAGCGGCGCTCGTGAGCACCGCCGTGGTCTCGGAGCCGTCGACGGGCAGGAGCCCCTCGGTGCGGACGGAGGCCGCCGACGCCGAAGCGAGGACGGCCAGGAGGATGAGCAGCAGGGTCAGGTTCCTCATGGTGGGACCTCCGGATGGGGTTTCGATAAGACACGGATCGGAATGGATACGGTCGTTCAACGATAATCTTACGGACGGAGGGGACGGCCGGGCAAACGGCCGTCCCCCCTCGATCTACTTGAGGTAAGTCACGCGGGCCGACGCCGTCCGTCCGCCCTGCCTCCCCCGCACGAAGTACGCTCCGCTCGGTACGTGGCGGCCGCGGTCGTCACGGCCGTCCCAGCGTACCGTCACGGTGGCGGCGTCCACGGGCACCGAGAGGCGGCGCACGGCGCGGCCGGCGGCGTCGTGGATCGTCACGTCCACCATGCCCGCGCCGAGGCCCTCCAGCCGCAGCGCCACGCGCCCGTTGAAGGGGTTGGGGGCGGCGGTCAGGGACAGGTCGCGCACCGGCGGCGTGTCCACGCCCACGGGCACCCAGACGGGCACGTACTCGTCGGCGGTCAGGTCGGCATCGCCGTTGCCGGTGGGGCACTGGTGCGCGAGCGCGCCGCCGTCGGCGGTGGCCCATCCGGCCAGGCCGATCAGCAGCTCGAGCGGACGGTTGGACGGATACAGATCGTCCAGATGGAGCACGCCCTCGAACACTGCGCCCGACGTCTGCTCGAACCGGCCTGCCGGCGGCGTGTTGCCCGCCGCGTCGAACCAGCCGGACCAGCCGTTGGTGGACTCGCGGGCCAGCATGGCGTCCCACGCGGGTGCCTGGCCGGCCTTGCCCCACGGAGCGGGGCCCGCGGCGCCGGCGCCGACCATCAGGAAGACGTCGTCGGTGGTCCAGGATGCTGGCGCGTCGGTGGCCACGTAGAGCCACGGCTCGTCCCACTTGGCCCAGAACGTGACGCCGCCGCACGACGACACCACGTCGGCCGATGCATCGGCCTGGCCGTCCATCACGAAGGGCGACACCACGGGCTCGCCGCCGTCCACGGGCAGGTGCCAGTCGGAGCCGCCGTTGTTGTCCCAGGTGCCGGCGCCGTCGGTGAAGACCATGTCCACCACCGTGGCGTCGGCGGCCACGGTCCAGTCCAGACGCCAGGCCAGGGAGTCGGCGTCCCAGGTCATGGGCGAGTCGACCACGGCCTGCCAGCCGTTGCGGCCGTGGTGGGCGAGCACCGATGCGGCGCCGTCGAGTTCCCGTCCGGACGGGTCGTACCACAGGGAGGCGGGCTGGCCGGCGGTAAGGGTGTCGGGGTCGGTCCACACCACGTCGCCGTCGGGGCCGGGACCCGTGGCGTCACCCACCCACACGTGTTGGATGGGTGAACGGGTGACGTGGCCGTGGACGTCCTCGGCCTCGATGTAGTAGTCGAGCAGCACGTTCGAGTAACCAGCGACCTCGACCCACGCCTGATCGGCGATGTGGGTGGGCAGCTCGGTGAAGTCGATCTCGCCCATGGGCCAGGGCTCGCCGGTGGGCATGGCGCGCAGGGTCATGGGCATGGCCGTCCACGCCCCCACGCCGGCGCCGCCGGCGTAGGTCTCGTTGGCAACGGTGGCGGTGTCGTTGGTTCCGTCCGCGTCCTCGCGCACCATGAGCTCGATGCGGGCCAGGCCGCTGACGTCGTGCACGAAGGTCCACACGTGGAAGTCGGAGGGCAGGGTCACTCCCTGGCCGCCGGGGTAGCCCCACAGGGCGCCGCCGCCCTGGCCGCCCGGGTTCCAGGGCAGACGCTGGGGCAGCCAGACCGTGGGCGGCACCAGGTCGGAACCGCCGGCCACGATGGGGTCGACCAGCGCGGTGGCCTCGTTGCAGGCCAGGGTCGGCTTGATCTCCATGTCCAGCGAGGCACCGTAGTACATATAGCCGCTCTCGTAGCCCGCCAGCAGGTAGTGCCAGGCGCGCTCGCCGTCGTGGGCGCCGGACAGGGGGTCCATGACCTTGGCGGGGTCCACGGCGGGCAGCAGGGCGCAGGCCGTCTCCACGCGGTTCTGGGCGGCCATGAGCACGGCCCAGTTGCGCTCGTCCTCGGCCCAGCCGCCGGGGATGTCGAACTCGCCCGACGCGTTCACCAGCGGCCAGTTCCAGTTGATGTACTGGGGCGAGCCGAAGTCGCCGTCGGCGTTGACCCAGCCGCCGTCCTCCACGTGGACCACGTCCGCGTAGGGCACCGGGTGATGGCGCAGGTAGGTGGCGACGGTGGACGGGGTGTAGCCCTGGCTCGCAGCGGCGTGGCTGAAGCCCGTGACGTTCTCGTTGTAGTAGGAGTGGCCGCCGCTCCAGGCGTTGTCGCCGTCGTGGGCGAAGAGCACGAGCATGGGACGGGCGGGGTCGTTGGCCCAGGCCATCGCATCGATGCCGCCGGTGCCGAACAGGCCGTAGCCCTCCTCCCAGCCCATGGCGTTGGCGGCGGGCACCACCACGAGGGTGTCGCCCAGCCCCGTGGCCGGGTCCACGTGCACGGCGCGATGGGGTGTGAAGCCGTACGGGTAAGGGATCTTCAGGGACACGCCGCGACTGATGAAGTGGTTGGTCCAGTTCGCCTGGGAGGGGTTCACCTGGTCGGCCGGGTTGGGGGCGTCGCAGTTGTCCTCGTTGGCGGCCCAGGGATAGTCGGCGCAGGAGCGGGCGATGTGCAGGTCCGGCACGATGGACCACTCCACCCCCGCGTCCACCAGGGCCGGGATCAGCCGCTCGCTGAAGCACATCTCCGCCGGGAAGAACCCGACCGACCGGGTGCCGCCGCCCCAGGCGTCGTCGTAGATCTCGGCGGCGCAGGCCAGCTCCATGCGGAAGGCGGCGTCGGGCAGCAGGGGCCCGATGGCGTGGTGGAAGCCCACCATCACCAGGTCCAGGCGCGGGTCGCCCGCCGTGTTCAGCCAGCCCCGTGCGGTGCGGTAGTGGTCGTACCAGTTCGACGCATAGCGTCCCCCGTTCCAGCCCGCGTTGCCCAGGGAGAACAGGTTCTCCATGAGCGCCCCGGCGAACGAGATCTGCGCCCCGGCCTCCGGCAGATCGGAGATCGAGGAGATGGCGTCCTTGGGATACCACTGGTAGTCCGCCACCCGGTCGTCCGAGTTGAAGATGGTGAACTCGTCGTTCTGGGAATGGCCCAGGGTGATGGTCTCGTAGACCGTCTCGTACCGCCCCGGCGTCCAGGTGCTCTGGTCGGGCCAGTAGATGGGCTGGTGCATGTGCCACAGGTAGGTGGTGTGCACGCCGTCGCTCGCCAGGGCCGCGCAGGCCGCCAGCAGGAGCATTGCGATGATGATCCGTTTCAATTCGTCCTCCCGATGATGCAGACGCTTCATTCTATCACAGGCCCGAACAGGCAGGGACGACAAAGCCCTCCCCCTTGAGGAGGAGGGCTTCGATCACGATCGAGGATGCATCAGTCCGGCTGTCGCAGCACCTTCACCAGGGTCCCCCAGGTCGGCGCCGCCCCATGCATCAGGATCCCCACCCGGAACAGCTTACCGGCCGCCCGCGCGAAGACGATGATGGAGCCCCCCACCAGCACCCAGCTCAGCACGATCTGCCACATGGGCGGCGTCTCCAGGATCACGCGCATGAACATCATGATGGGCGTGAACATGGGGATGAGGCTCATGACCGTGGCCACGGTGCCGCCCGGGTCCTTCATCACCACCATCATCATCACCATGGGGATGATGATGAACATCATGATGGGCGTGGAGAAGGGCTGGGCCTCCTGCAGCGTGTTGCACACGGCCCCCACCCCGGCGTACAGGGCCGAGAACATCAGGAAGCCGAGCACGAAGAACATCAGGAACGACACGAGGATGAACGGCGACAGCACCGAGGCGTCGAAGGTCATCCCCGCCACGTTGAGCCCCCTCGTCGAGGCGGCCCAGATGCTCAGGGTCCAGATCAGCACCTGGGTGAGCCCCGCGGACCCGATGCCCAGGATCTTGCCCAGCATCAGGGTGCGCGAAGGCACGCTCGACAGCAGCACCTCCACCACGCGGGTGGTCTTCTCCTCGATGACGCCGGTCAGGGTCTGCTGCCCGTAGAGCAGGACCATCATGTAGAGCATCATGATCAGGGTCATGGCCATGCCGAAGACCGCGCGCTCGTCGCGCTGCGTGGCGCCGCCCTCCTCCTGGACCGTCAGTCGCTCCCAGCGCGTGTAGGACAGCAGGTAGGCGGTCTGGCTCTCGGGAATGCCGGCCTCGGCGAAGCGGGCGCTGCGCAGCACCTGGATGATGGCCGGGCGCAGGGTGTCGCTGGCCAGTCCGGCGGCCACCGACTTCACGTAGAAGCGGAGCTTCTCCGTGCCCATGAAGTCCTCGTCCAGCACGATGCCGCCCTTGACCACGCCCTCGCGGACCAGGTCCTGGACCGCCTGTTCGCGGACCTCCAGGGACTGCCCGTCCAGGCGCAGAGGCATGATCTCCACGTTGCCGCCGGAGCGTTCGGCGACCACTCGCTCGATGTCCGCGAGCCAGCGGCCGTTGGGGTCGAGGACGGCCACGGTGCTGCGCTCGTCCACCTTCTCCCCCACCAGCATGGGCACCACGATGGTCAGGGACATCAGCATGGGGATCAGCACCGTACTGATGACGAAGCCCTTGCTGCGGACCCGTTCCAGATATTCCCGCCGGATGATGGCGATGAGCTTGCTCATGATGCGACCTCCGCGGCTCCGTCGGTCCGGCGTGCGCGCACGGCCGTCATGAAGATGTCGTCGAGGGTCGGTCGGTGGGCCGAGAACAGGCTCACGGGCCCGACGTCGGACAGGGCCGCCAGCACGGCCTGGGGATCGGTCCCCTCGGCCATGCGCAGGCGCCAGGCGCCCTCGTCACGGGTGACCTCCAGCACGCCCGGCAGACCGGCCGGCGGCTCCGCGCCGTCGGCGAAGGCGGCGCGCACCGCATCCAGGGGAAAGCGCGACCGGACCTCGTCCAGGGTGCCGTCCACGATGACCTCGCCGCCGTCGATCAGGCAGATGGAGTCGCAGAGCTTCTCCGCCTCGGCCAGCATGTGGGTCGAGAAGATGATGGTGCAGCCCCGGCGGTTCTCCTCGCGGATGATCTCGCGCAGGACCTCCACGTTCAGCGGATCGAGGCCGCTGAAGGGTTCGTCCAGGATCACCAGGTCGGGGTCGAACTGGAAGACCGACGCCAGCTGGATCTTCTGCTGCATGCCCTTGCTCAGGGCGTCGACCTTGCGGTCGGCCCACTCGGCCAGTCCCACGCGGTCCAGCCACTTCAGGGCCGCCTCGCGGGCCGCGGCGCGGGGCACCGACTTCAGTTCGGCCAGGAAGATGAGCTGCTCCACGCAGGTCATCTTGCGGTAGAGGCCGCGCTCCTCGGGCAGGTAGCCGATGCGGTCCAGGCGTGCACGGTCCAGGTGTTCGCCGCCGAACAGGATATCGCCGCCGTCGGGCACGACGATGTTCATGATGCTGCGGATGGTGGTGGTCTTGCCGGCGCCGTTGGGGCCGAGGAACCCGTAGACGCAGCCGCGGGGAATGGTCAGCGAGACGTCCTTGACCGCATGGACGTCGCCGTAGCTCTTGCGGAGTCCGCGGATCTCGAGGACCGGCGCCGCCGAGCCGGAGGCAGGGTGGGACATGGCGTTCCTTTCGCTCATGGTGCCAACGCAGGATAGGTGTGCGGCCCGGCGGGGGCAACAACGGAGGGGCGGCGGAAATGTTGCAGGGATGAAAAAACGACCCGGAGCCCCCCCGCCGGGACTCCGGGTCCGAACCGGCCCGGTCAGAGACCGCACCGGTCAGAAAATGCGCCCGCTTCCTCGCTCATGGCATCCCAGGGACGCGTGGCTGCGAAATCCTGGATCCCATCGCGACGGCGACCTGAGGGATCCGATGTCGAAGAGCAGCGGGCGTGACATGGACTTGCTCTGTCGTGTCTGTCTGCTCGACTGCAATCATCGTAGAGGGTGAGGATCACGGAAGAATCACGGAGAGATCAAATATCGGCATCATTCACGGAAATATGGGTACCGCAGGGCAAAAAAACTCGGGGCAACCCCCGCCGGTGACCCCGAGTCTCTGGACACCGACCAAGAGCGGTGCTCTTGCCCGGTCCCTGCGAACGTCTGACGGAGCCGTTGAAGGCCCCCGACGCAGATAGCGATAGCCTCCAAATCTCACAAAACCGTCACGGAGTTCTCATATTTTTGCCCAGGAATGCATTCCTCCTCTCCAAGCGTCCCCCGGGCGGCCGAAAACCCCACGGAACCTGTTGCCCGCACCCGCCTCACGGCCCATCTTCGTGCGTGCAACCTGCAACTGCGCCGTGTGATACGTTCGTGAGACAATTGTGCGATCATTGTCCGTGGAGAATCATGATGACGAACGTGAACCGACCGAACCGGGTCCTCCTGGTGGAGGACGACCGCGACCTGGCCGAGGTCGTGACCGTCCACCTGCAGAACGAGGGCTACGAGGTCGTCGCGATCCACGACGGGCGCGACGGTGCCGCCGCGTTCCCGGACGGCGACTGGGACATCGTCCTGCTGGACTGGATGCTCCCGGGCATGTCCGGCATGGACGTGCTGCGCTCCATCCGCGAGCGCAACCGCCAGATCCCCGTGCTCATGCTCACCGCCCGCGGCGAGGAGACCGACAAGGTCCTGGGCCTGGAGCTCGGCTGCGACGACTACATGACCAAGCCCTTCAGCCTGCGTGAGCTGACCGCGCGCATGAAGGTGCTGCTGCGCCGCATCGAGCTGGCCCGCAGCATCGCCGAGGGCAGCGAGCACGAGAAGGTGCTGGATTTCGGCCGCCTGAAGATCGAGCCCGCCAAGCGGAAGGTGACCGTGGGCGGCGAGACCGTGCAGCTCACCCTCAAGGAGTACGACCTGCTCTACACCCTGGCCGCCAAGCCCGGCCGCACGTTCTCCCGGCGGCAGCTCCTGGACCTGGTCTGGGACCAGGATTCGGACGTGTACGAGCACACCGTCAACTCCCACGTGAACAGGCTGCGCGGCAAGGTCGAGAACAACCCGAACCGCCCCCGCTACATCCTGACGGTGTGGGGCATCGGCTACCGATTCACCGAGGAGTACTAGAGCGTGAGCGCCCGCTTCGTCCTCTCCAGCCTGCACTTCAGGATCACCGCGGTGTTCCTGCTGCTGCTGGTTCTGGTGTTCGCGGGTTACACCTGGTGGGTGGACCAGGAACTCTACGGCGTGAAGTGGGCTCCCGGGGAGCAGGAGTGGTACGAGGAGATCCAGGGCGTGGAATCTGACAGCCTGGCCGCGTTGCTGACTCCCATGCTGGCCGATTCGACGGCCGTGGCCGAGGTCTTCGCGACCTATACCGAACGCCTGCGCCCCTACGACTCCGAGCTCTCCCTCCACGCAGCAGACGGCAGGCTCCTGTTCACCACCGCCGAGCGGAGCGTCCTGTCCGACAAGCTCATCGCCGTGAACGCCGCCATCCTGGACTCCATGAGCCGCGACGACTGGGACTACACCCGCTACCCCGACCACACGGACATGGGCGCCTACGTGAACCGCCTGGAGCGGGTGATCCCCCTGCAGGCCGACGGCGACACCCTGTCTCCTCCCGAAGGCTGGCTGACCAACTCGTTCCGACCCTTCACCACCTATGCCGGCGAGTTCGACGAGAACAACCGCTTCCGCACGACCGTGGGCGCCGCGGTGATCCTGTTCTACGCCTTCGTGGTGGGGCTGGTGCTGCTGACCTGGGTAAGCCAGCGCGTGCGCACCCTGTCCACGGACATGGCCCGTTTCCGCGACGGCGACTTCGAGCACCGCGCCCGCGCGACCGGCGCCGACGAGATCGGCCAGCTCTCCCGCGACTTCAATCGCCTGGCCGACCGTCTGAACACGGTGATCGGCGAGCTGAAGCAATCGGAGGAGTACCGCAGCCAGCTGGTGGCCAACATCTCCCACGACCTGCGCACGCCCATGGCCACCCTGCGCAGCTACGTGGAGTCGTTCACCCTGGGCTGGGAGCGCCTCGACGCCGACTCCCGCGACCGACAGCTCAAGACCATCACATCGAACCTGGACAACCTCGAGGAACTCATCGAGCGCCTCTTCGAGCTCACCCGCCTCGACAGCGGCCAGGCCGAGTTCCGCCCCGAGGAGTTCTCCCTGGAGGAATTGGCCGCCGACGTGCTGGACCGCATATCGGTGAAGGCCGAGCAGAGGGGCGTGAGCCTGCACATGGGCGTGGAGGGCGAGCTGCCCCTGGTCCACGCCGACCCGCTGCGCATGGTGCAGGTGCTGCAGAACCTCATCGACAACGCCGTGAAGTTCAACCGGCAGGGCGGCCACGTGTGGGTGGACCTGAAGCGGGTGGACGAGGGCGTGGAGGTGACGGTGCGCGACGACGGCGCCGGCGTGTCGGACGCTGACGCGCCCCACGTGTTCGAGCGCTTCTACACCGCCGACAAGAGCCGCACCGACAAGGGCAAGGGATCGGGCCTGGGCCTGGCCATCGCCCACCGCATCGTGGCCAACCACGGCGGCACGCTGACCCTCGCCGCCAACGGGACCGACGGCGGCGCGGCGTTCCGGTTCGTGATCCCGGCCGCGTCCGGCGACTAGTCCTTCGCCAGCTCCCTCGACACCCCGAATCCGCCGAGGCCCGCCAGGGCCAGCAGCACCGCGCCCTTCACGGGGTCCCCGATCAGCACCTGTCCGATGCCGAAGGTGAGGCCGTAGACCAGGGCCACGCCCGACAGCCAGGCGCGCACGGTGCGTGGGCCGAGGCCGTCGTGACGCACGTCGGCTGTCGCGGCGGCCACCGGTCCCCACCAGCCACCGGGTCGCACGCGGCGGACGAACGCCTCCAGACGCTCGGATTCCACCGGCCGCGTCGCGAACGTCGCGATCAACCAGCTGATCACCGTGACCGGCACCAGCACCAGGGCCTTGTGATGGGTGCCCAGGCTCGTGCCGGCGATCTCGAGGGGCGTGGAGAACAGGCGGTAGTCGGCGCCGCTCTGGATCGCCGACGCGATCTCGAACCCAGCCGCCACCACCACCGACGACGCCAATGCCGTGATCTCGCTCCACGCATTCAACCGCCACCAGAACCAGCGCAGGATCAGCACCGGTCCGATGCCCGCCCCCATGGCCCATACGAAGAGCCACGCCTTGCCGATGGACGTGAGCGACAGGGCCACCAGAACGGCAAGGGCCATCAATCCGGCCACGCAGAGCTTGGAGACGAGGACCGTCTCCTTCTCCCCCGCTCCGGGCTTCACGAAACGCCGGTAGATGTCGTTGACGAGATAACTCGCGCCCCAGTTCAGGTGGGTGTCGATGGTGGACATGAAGGCGGCGAAGAACGACACCAGCATCACGCCCAGCAGTCCCGGCCCCAGCACCTCGCGCATGAGCACGGGGTAGGCGGCCTCCTCGGTGGCGCCCTCCGGCACGGCCGGCACCAGCACCAGCGAGGCGAGGGCCGCCAGGATCCACGGCCAGTAGCGCAGGGCGTTGTTGGCCACGGCGAACCAGAGGGTGGCGCCCCGGGCGTGGCGCTCGTCCTTCGCGGCGGACATGCGCTGGATCAGGTAGCCGCCGCCGTCGGCGTTGTGACTGGCCCACCACATGATCGTGACGAAGATCAGGAACTTCAGCAGGTCCGAGTCGAGGCCGAGGTCGCCGCCGGGGATCATGGCGAGGGTGCCGTCGGTGAACAGGGGCGACTCGGCGAGCCGCTCCTTCAGGGCGCCCAGGCCGCCCACTTTTCCGACGGCGCCCACGGCCAGGGCGATCGCCCCGAACATCGCCAGGCCGAACTGGATCACGTCCGTCACCACGACGCCCCAGAACCCGGCCAGCAGGGCGTAACTCAGGGCCAGGGCGGCGCCCACGGGGATGGCCGTCTCCTTCGGCACGCCCAACACGGCTTCCGCCACGGTGCCCAGGCCCAGCAGCACCCAGCCCATGACGATCAGGTTGTAGAGGATGGAGAAGTAGCCCGCCTTGAAGGCTCGTAGCGCGGCGGCAGGCTTGCCGCTGTAGCGCAGCTCGATGAGCTCGTTGTCCGTGAGCACGCCTGCCCGGCGCCAGAAGCGCGAGAACAGGAAGACGGCGAGGATCTGGGCCAGCACGTAGTGCCAGCCGAACCAGTTGTACCAGATGCCGTCGTTGCGGATGAAGCCGGTGACGGCCAAGGGCGTGTCGGCGGCAAAGGTGGTGGCCACCATGCTCGTGCCCACGACCCACCACGGCAGCGTGCGGCCGGCCAGGAAGTACTGCTCCCCCGACACCGACGCGCGCCTGCGGAACGCCATGCCGAGGGCGATGGTGCCGACGGCGTAGACGGCGATGATGGTCCAGTCGAGGGCGTGGAGCTGGGTCACGCGGGCTTCTCCTCGGAGTCCGGAGGCAGGCACAGGTGGGCGTGGTGCCCATCATGGCCGCGATGGAGGAACAGGACAAGGGTGCGATGGCCGCGCAGCTCCAGGCTGCGGCGCACCTCCTCCGGCGGCTGGGGGAAGCCGCGGGTCTTGACGACGAGGGTGCCTGCGCCGTGATCGTCGCAGAGGTCCTGGACGCGGCGGCGGGACCAGGGGGTCGAGGCGAGGCGGCGCCAGGAGCGGACGCCGGGATCCTGCGGCGGTGCATCGGCCGTGAGGTAGGCGATGCCCTCGGCCAGCAGGCCAAGGCCGCGCTCGCGGGCATAGGCGTTCATGAGGCCGGCGCGGAGCAGGGCGCCGTCGGGTTCGAGGAGCCAGTCGGCGGGGGGCGTGAGGCCGGGGGGCGGGGCCGTGGGGTCGCCATGGTACGTCCAGGTCTCGGCGGCGTCAGCCGCGCCCGTCAGGATGGTGGCCGCGGGGCCGTCGAGAGCCGCCTCCCCGCCCAGGAACACCGCCTCGCGCACGCCGCCATTCCAGGAGACGAGTTCGAGGGACCATCGATCTGTGGACAGGCCTTCGAGGAGGGCGCCCGGTGCGGTCATGGCTTCGGTGGTGAGATCCAGGCCCGGGCCCCACTTCACGGCCCAGGCGCGGGCGCGGTCCAGCAGGGGGCGCAGGTCGGACGGTCGGGGCGAGAGGTCGGCGGGGTCGGTGAGGCGGCGGCTGCCGCCGGGACCGCGGGGGCCGGTGCGGCGGGCGGGGTCGGCGAAGAGGACGTCGTGGTCCGGCAGCGCCGTGCCGGGGAACTCGCCCTCATGCACCTCCCCCTGCACCCCGACGGCCGCGAGATTGGCGCGGGCCAGCGCCGCCGCCAGCGGGTCGCGCTCCACGCCGACGACCGGCGACCCGGCCAGAGCCATGCGCGTGAGGTCGCCTCCGGCGCCGCAGCCCAGGTCCAGCACCCGACCGTGGGGCGCCAGGCGCGCGGCGCGGTGGGCGGCCACGGGGTGGGCGGTGGACTGCTCCAGCAACTCGGGAGTGAACAGCAGGCGGTCGGCGTCGGGGAACTTGTCGGGGGCGCGACGGCGGGCCTCGGCGAGGCGAAGGGCGAGGCGGACCTCGTCGGCGTCCCAGCGCTTGCGCAGCGCTGTCTGCCTGCCCGGCGCGGACGCCTCTTCAGGAGCCAGCGCCGCCAGGTCGGAAACCAACGCCCGCCCCTCCGGAGAGGAGAGGCGGGCGACGGTTTCGATAGGGCGATCAGTCATGGGATCAGCCGAGCTGCTCCTGCACCAGACCCGGCGCGGCCTCCAGGGCCGCGGTCACGGCCTCGGAGCCGGGCAGGCCGGCCTGGGCCGTGTTGGGCTTGCCGCCGCCGCGGCCGCCCGCGGCCTCGGCGATGGCCTTGACCAGGTTGCCAGCGTGGAGCGTCTTGTCGGACACCAGGTCGGCGGTGACGGTCACCAGCAGGGTGGCCTTGCCCTCCCACTCGGCCGCCAGCACAGCCACGCCGCGGCCGAGGCGGTCGCGGGCGCGGTCGCCCAGCTCCATGAGGGCGTCGCGGCCGTCGGCGTCCACGCGAGCGCAGAGCAGCTTCAGGTCGCCGATGTCGACGGCGCCCGCCAGCAGGTCGTCCAGGCCTCCGGCGGCCGAAGCGCGCTTCGTGTCCTGGAGCTCCTTGGCGAGGGCGTCGCGCTCGGCGATCAGGGCGTCGAGCTGCTCCACCACGTCCGCGTCCTTTCGGAGGCGGGATTTCAGAGCTTCGAGCTGGATGCGGTCGGCGTCGATGACCGACTGGGCCGACGCGCCGGCCACTGCCTCGATGCGCCGCACGCCGGCGGCGCTGCTGCCCTCGCTGATGATGCGGAAGGGGCCGATGTCGCCGGTGCGGGCCACGTGGGTGCCGCCGCAGAGCTCCAGGGAGAAGTCGGCTGTGGTGCCGGGGATCTCGATCATCCGGACCGTATCGCCGTACTTCTCGCCGAACAGGGCCATGGCGCCGCGTTCGCGGGCCTCGTCCAGGGGCACGTCGTCGTGCACCATCACTTCGGAGTTGGCGAGGATCTCGGCGTTGACCAGGGCTTCCACGCGGGCCTGCTCCTCGGCGGTCACGGCGGCGTCGTGGTGGAAGTCGAAGCGCAGCTTCTCGGGGCCCACCTCGGAACCGGCCTGGCTCACGCCGTCGCCCAGCACGCGGCGCAGGGCGGCGTGCAGGAGGTGGGTGGCGGTGTGGTGGCGCATGGTGTGGGCGCGGGCCGACGAGACCGTCAGTTCCACGTCGGGGTCCTCGCGGAGGACCGCCGCCAGCTTGTCGGCGTCGGCGTCCACCACCGACAGGGCGCCGTTCTCGCCGCCCACGGTGGTCAGGACCTCCAGCTCGGAGCCGTCGGCCAGCTTCACGGTGCCGCGGTCGCCGACCTGGCCGCCGGCCTCGGCGTAGAAGGGGGTCTCGGCGAACAGGAGCTGGGACGTGCCCTCGCCGGCGGCGCGCAGGCCGACGACGCGGGTCGTGCCGGAGACGGCCAGGTAGCCGGTGAACGTGGCGCGGAAGGCGGCGGGGTCGTCGTCGCCCAGGGCGATCCAGTCGCCCACGCCGGCCATGAACGATCGCTCCTTGGAGCTGGCGGCGCGCTGCTTCTCCATGCAGGCGTTGAACCCCTCCTCGTCCACGGTCAGCCCGTCCTCCTCGGCCATCACGCGGGTGAGGTCCAGGGGGAAGCCGAAGGTGTCGTGGAGCTTGAAGGCGTCCTCGCCGGAGATGGCGCCGTCGGCGGCGTCCTTCATCTCCTGGTAGACCTGCAGACCGCGGTCGAGGGTCAGGTTGAAGCGCTCCTCCTCGCGACGGATGGTCTTGAGGATGCGCTCCTGGTTCTCGAGCAGTTCGGGGTAGGCCTCGCCCATCTCGCGGATGACGACCATGGCCACCTTCCACAGGAAGGGCTCCTTGAGGTCGAGGCGGCGGCCGGCGCGGGCGGCGCGGCGCAGGATGCGGCGCACCACGTAGCCGCGGCCGTCGTTGCCGGGGGCGGCGCCGTCGCACACGGCGAAGGTCACGGCGCGGGCGTGGTCGGCGATGATCTGCATGGAGATGCGGTCCTCGCCCTCGGGCTCGCGACGGGTCATGTTGACCATGAAGTCGGTCAGGGGCGTGAACAGGTCGCTCAGGAAGTTGGAGCGCACGCCCTGGCACACGGCCACCAGGCGCTCGAGGCCCATGCCGGTGTCGACGCTGAGCATGGGCAGCTTGGCGAGGTTGCCCTCGAACTCCATGAAGACGTGGTTCCAGATCTCGAGCCAGCGGTCGCAGTCGCAGACCCCGAGGGCGCAGCCGTCGGGATGGTCGCAGGCCATGTCGGCACCTTGGTCCACGTGGATCTCTGTGCAGGGGCCGCAGGGGCCGACGTCGCCCATGGACCAGAAGTTCTCCTCGTCGCCCTTGTCCAGGTCGCCCAGGCGCTTGATGCGGTCCTCGGGCACGCCCACCACGTCGCGCCAGAGGTCGAAGGACTCGTCGTCGTCCTTGTAGACCGAGATCCAGATGTTGGAGGTATCGAGGCCCATCTCCTTGGTCAGGAACTCCCAGCCCCACTCGATGGACTCGCGCTTGGCGTAGTCGCCGAAGGACCAGTTGCCGAGCATCTCGAAGAAGGTGTGGTGACGGGCGTCGCGGCCCACCTCCTCCAGGTCGTTGTGCTTGCCGCTCACGCGCATGCACTTCTGGCAGCTGGCGGCGCGCACGTAGTCGCGCTTCTCCTTGCCCACGAACACGGCCTTGAACTGGTTCATGCCGGCGTTGGTGAAGATCAGGGTGGGGTCGTCCTCGGGCACCAGCGAGCTCGAGGCCACCACGGTGTGGCCACGCTGGGCGAAGAAGTCCAGGAAGCGGGAGCGGATCTCCTTGGCGTTCAACGGCTTTCCTCCGGAAGGACGGCGTCCTGAAAAGCCGCGGCCTCGGCCGCGGCGTCGTGGGATCCAGACTGGTCTGTCGATGCGACAGCGGCTATTGTAAGCGCGACCGCACGCGAAATCAACACGCCCCCGGAGGACCCGATGCCCCGCGTCTCACTGGTGTTCGGCACCCGCCCCGAGGCCATCAAGATGGCCCCGGTGATCCTGGCCCTGCGCGACGACCCCGACCTGGAGCCCCACGTGTGCGTGACGGCCCAGCACCGCGAGATGCTGGACCAGGTGCTCGAGGTGTTCGGCGTGGTCCCCGACGCGGACCTGGACCTCATGCGCCCCGACCAGACCCTGGCCGGCCTCACCGCCCGCGCCGTGGACGGCGTGGACGGCTACCTGGACCTGGCCCAGCCCGACCTGGTGCTGGTGCAGGGCGATACGACGACGGTCTTCAGCGCCGCCCTCGCGGCGTTCTACCGCAACATCCCGGTGGGCCACGTGGAGGCCGGGCTGCGCACCTGGAACCTGCGATCGCCGTTCCCGGAAGAGGCCAACCGCGTGCTGACCTCCCGGATCACCGACCTGCACTTCGCCCCCACCGCGACCTCCCGCGACAACCTGCTGAAGGAGGGCGTGCCCGCCGACCGCGTACACGTGACGGGCAACACGGTGATCGACGCCCTGCTCACCGCCCGCGATCGCGTGCGCGCCGAGCCCCCCGAGGTGCCGGGCCTGGATGCATCGATCGTGGACGGCGACGCCCCCCTGGTGCTGATCACCGGCCACCGCCGCGAGAACTTCGGCGAGGGGTTCCGCTCGTTCTGCCGCGCCATCGCGCGCCTGGCCGAGCGGTTCACCGACCACGCCTTCGTCTACCCCGTGCACCTGAACCCCAACGTGCAGAAGCCCGTTCACGAACTGCTCGAAGACCTGCCCAACGTGCACCTGATCGATCCCCTGCCCTACCTGCCGTTCATCCGCATGATGGACCGCTCCACGCTGATCCTCACCGACTCGGGGGGAGTGCAGGAGGAGGCGCCGTCGCTGGGCAAGCCCGTGCTCGTGACCCGCGACACCACCGAACGGCCCGAGGCCGTGACCGCCGGCACGGTGAAGCTGGTGGGGACGGACGAGGAGAGGATCGTGGCGGAGGCGTCGCGGTTGCTGACGGATGAGGGGGCTTATGGGGAGATGGCGCGGGCGATGAATCCTTATGGGGATGGGGAGGCGGCGGGGAGGATTTTGGGGGTGTGTCGGAGGTTGTTGCTCTAGGCTGCAGCCCCCCCCTGCAACCTTCAATAGGCAACAGCTTTATCGATACATGGCCTTGACACCACCCATAGTCCTCTTCTCCTGCCCAACTGAAGAATCCAATATTGGACTATACTGAACGTGCACAACAAGGCCTGGATCATCGTACGCATCATGGATGAGCGATGACACTTCCTGCTCATCTGTCACCCCCCACCAGTTTTCCGGCATGTTTATCACGCCGTCCGGACCCCCATGATCAACAACCCACACCGCGAGCCCACTAGCAGCATTCAACACGTCTGATCGGCGGATGTCTGCTATGCCGCCCCAAATCATTATCGTTGAATACAACCCCTCGCCGCTAAAGTAGCATGCAGCCGCAGTAATACGTGCGCCCCCTAGCACATGTACATCTACATCTATTGACTCTTCCACGCGCACCGACACCATATCAATTGCACCGCCAGTACCTGCGACAATACCGCCAACCCCCGCCCGTGATATTGCCACATCACTTATATGCGCAGCCCCAGGTCCATCGACCTGGATACCAGTGCCGACCTCTGCCGCCTGGATGAAACGCGCTACCATATTATCATGAGTTCCAGTAATTGCCGAAGCCGCTGAGTGTACTACCAGGTTTTCGACTATAGCGACGCCCTCGTAATCCCCAACCCCTCCGAGTATACGCACTCCCTCCGCGTTAATACTCTCAATAATTGAACAGTCTACAACGGCCACATTATGGGGCACCTGTTCTGCCGTAGGATTCTGTGAGTAGATCGACACCTGACCAATTGAGCGCAGCGTACACGCGCGTACAGACCCCGCCGGCAACAGCCGTACGCCAACATTCACATGTTCTATTGTGCAGTTCTGAATATCGACCCATGAGATCCCTGGCTCTACAAATACACCATGTTTCGTTACGATATTTACACTCTGGCTATCCTCGCCAGCACCAATAGCTGGTCCGATGACAACACCATCACGACTGTCTCCGATGATGGCAACACTGTCAACACTGACTGTAACGACCGCCTGATAGTCCGGACCTATGGGGCAGTCAGCGAACTGGTCATAGCGACCACTCTTTACAAGTATTGTGTCCCCAATCGCACATACATCCATAGCTGCCTGTATAGTTACATGCTCGCCACTCCCATCAAGAG
>CAYFKR010000019.1:0-74872 GCA_964343835.1 uncultured Fibrobacteraceae bacterium | reverse complement strand
TCATGACCCCATCCTCTCAGGAAATGGAGTCTCCGGCAATCCCGGGGCGGTTCAAACTGCCGAAAGTCACGAAACTCCAATTCCTGAACAATCACGCGCTGGTCTCCCTGAGCGGTCTGAGCTGTGCACCTGCTCTGACCCTGCTGTCTATCCAAAACAATTCATCTCTGACCTCGATGAATGGCCTGGACTGGATCGAGGACATCACCCAGCTCGCCTGGATCACCGGCAACGACCAACTGCCCGTATGCGAGGTCGAGGATTTCCTGGCTGGGATGCCCAGCGCCCCATTCAGCTATACCTACGACAATGCCGAATGCGCTGAGTTTTGACCCAAACGAGAAACGGGGCCCGTCTTACGACGAACCCCGTTCCAGATGCGGCTGGTGGAGCCAAGGGGGGTCGAACCCCTGACCTCATGACTGCCAGTCATGCGCTCTCCCAACTGAGCTATGGCCCCACCGGAGGCCATAATATGTGCCAACTCCCCTCCCCTGTCAAATCCATTGCTTGTGCCTCTGAAAATGACCCTCGACCACGGCAGAGCTCCTACAAACCGGTATCTCGTTTGTTTTCAACACCAGGGATGGCCTGGAATCGCATCCGGGATCCTAAGGACATTTTCCGAGGTACAACCAAAACCATTGCCCGCCGGTGGTAGGCCGCTGGTACGGCCTCGTCTGCAGGCCCGTCCATGGATGCCCTCGCCGCGGGGCCTCTGAGGCGGCCGCGAGCCAGGACGGCGGAAGGCCGCCGAAGCGGAGCACCCGCCGGACAGGAAGTCCGGCGGGCGCGTCCCCGCGGCGAGGGCATCCATGGACGGGCCGGCGCCTTGACGAGGCCGTACCCGCGACCTATCATCCGCGGGCGCCGGAGTGGCGAAATGGCAGACGCGACGGACTCAAAATCCGTTGGCCCTCGGGTCGTGTGGGTTCGATCCCCACCTCCGGCACCACCACATGCGAAAAGGGGCGCTCCGACCGGAGCGCCCCTTCCCTTTTCGGCCGTCGACCGGCTACTTCTCGTCCAGGAACCCGTACCGGTAGTCCTTCGGGGGCACGAAGGTCTCCTTCACGGTCCGCGGCGAGGTCCAGCGGATCAGGTTCAGGTAGGAACCGGCCTTGTCGTTGGTGCCCGAGGCGCGGGAGCCGCCGAAGGGCTGCTGGCCCACCACGGCGCCCGTGGGCTTGTCATTGATGTAGAAGTTGCCGGCGGTGCCCTCGAGCTCGGACTTGGCCTTCTCGATGAAGGTGCGGTCCTTGGAGAACACGGCGCCGGTCAGGGCATAGGCCGAACCCTGGTCGCACAGGCGCAGGGTCTTGAGCACGTCCTTCTCCTCGTACACGTAGATCGTCAGCACCGGGCCGAAGATCTCCTCGCGCATGGTCTCGAAGTCGGGCGTCGCGGCCTCGATGACCGTGGGCTCGATGAAGTAGCCCACGCTCTTGTCGCACTTGCCGCCCACCATGATCTTGGCGTCCTTCGACTTCCGGGCCCGGCTGATGTAGCCGCTGATCTCGTCGAAGGCACCCTCGTCGATCACCGCGCCCATGAAGTTGCGGTAGTCCGAGACGTCGCCCATGGAGATGGAGCGGACCTCGGCCAGCAGCTTCTTCTTCAGGGTCTTCCACATGCCGGCGGGGATGTAGGCGCGGCTCGCGGCCGAGCACTTCTGGCCCTGGTACTCGAAGGCGCCCCGGACCAGGCCCGCCACCACGGCGTCCTCGTCGGCGCTCTCGTGCACGAACACGAAGTCCTTGCCGCCGGTCTCGCCCACGATGCGCGGGTAGCAGCCGTAGTTGTGGATGTTCTCGCCGATGGTCTTCCACATGCCCTGGAAGACCTCCGTGCTGCCGGTGAAGTGCACGCCGGCCAGCTCGGGGCTCTGCATGACGGGGTTGCCCACCTTGCCGCCGCTGCCGGGCACCAGGTTGACCACGCCGTCGGGCAGGCCGGCCTCCTTCAGGATCTGCATGATGAAGTGGGCCGAGTAGACGGCGCTGGAAGCGGGCTTCCAGATCACCGTGTTGCCCATCAGGGCCGGGGCCGTGGGCAGGTTGCCGGCGATGGACGTGAAGTTGAAGGGCGACACCGCGAACACGAAGCCGTCCAGAGGACGCTGCTCCAGGCGGTTCCACATGCCGGGCGCCGACTCGGGCTGCTCGGCCAGGATGTCGTAGCCGTAGGCCACGTTGAAGCGCCAGAAGTCGATGAGCTCGCAGGCGGCGTCGATCTCGGCCTGATGGCAGGTCTTGCTCTGGCCGAGCATGGTGGCGGCGTTGACCTTCATGCGCCACGGGCCGGCCAGGAGCTCGGCGGCCTTCAGGAAGATGGCGGCGCGGGCCTCGAAGGGCAGCGCGGCCCAGCCCTTGCGAGCCTTGCGGGCGGCGGCGACGGCCTTCTTCACTTCCTTCTCGCCGGCCTTGTGGTAGGTGGCCAGCACGTGCTTGTGGTCGTGGGGCACGCGGCAGACGCCCATGTCGCCGGTCGTGATCTCCTCGCCGCCGATGACCAGGGGAATCTCGAAGGTCTGGCCGGCCAGATCCTTGTACGCGGCCTTCAGGGCCTTCTTCTCGGGGGAACCGGGCAGGAAGCCCAGGACGGGCTCGTTCTCCGGGATCGGGGGCGTGAGCATGCTGTCGGACATGACGCTCCTCCTCGGGCTGCATGGGGCAGCGGGTCGGGGTCGGGTCGGCCGGGCCTGTCCCTGGCCGATCGCGCGGCGCGCCGCGGCGCCACGTTGGAAGATGAACAACCCCGTCGCGGATGGCAACCCGCATCTCCCCCGAAACCGGGAATTCGATCCGGACTCGCCCGCGGGCCCGGGTCCTGCTACATTGGGCCCGATCCGAACCCGAGACCACGCGAGGAGCGCCATGACCCTGCAGCCGTCCCAGAACCTGACCAACGTCGAGAACCATATCCGCGAACTGCAGAACCTGCATCCGGGCGCCAGCGGCGACCTGACGGGGCTGCTCGACGACATCGCCTTCGCGTCCAAGATCATCGCCCGTGAGGTGTCGCGGGCGGGACTCGTGGACATCCTCGGGGCCACCGGCGACGAGAACGTGCAGGGCGAGCAGGTCCAGAAGCTGGACGACTACGCCAACACCGTCATGAAGCGCTTCGTGGGCCGCAAGGGTCAGGTCTGCCTGCTGGCCTCGGAGGAGGAGGAGACGGCCGTCGAGGTTGATTTCGGGGCGGGCAGCGGCAAGTACGTGGTCGTCTTCGATCCCCTGGACGGGTCCAGCAACATCGACGCGAACGTGAGCATCGGTACCATCTTCGCCATCTACCAGCGGATCAGCCCGTCCGGGCCGGGCGAGGAGCGCGATGTGCTGCAGCCCGGCCGCGACCTGGTGGCCGCCGGGTACACCGTCTACGGCTCGTCCACCATGCTCGTCTACACGGCGGGCCACGGCGTGCACGGCTTCACCTACGACCCGGGCATCGGCGAATTCCTGCTGAGCCACGAGAACATCCGCATGCCCTTCGAGGCGCCCATCTACTCGGTGAACGAGGGGAACGAGCCCAAGTGGTCACCCGCCATGCGGGCCGTCGTCAAGAGGCTCAAGTACGGCCACGGCGACATTCCCGGCTGCACGGCCCGCTACATCGGTTCCCTGGTGGCCGACTTCCACCGCAACCTGCTCTACGGCGGCGTCTTCCTCTACCCGGGCGCCGAGGGCTCCCCCGCCGGCAAGCTCCGGCTGCTCTACGAGGCCGCGCCCCTGGCCCTGCTGGCGGAGAACGCCGGCGGCTACGCCAGCGACGGCGAGGGCCCCATCCTGGACCGCACCCCGGTCGAGCTCCACGAGCGCGTGCCCCTGTTCATCGGCAGCCGCGGCACGGTGCTGTGGATCGAAAAGAAAATGGCCGACCCCGAATTCGGGGCCGGCCTCTGAACCATCCGGTCATGATCGCAGTGCGCGGAGGGAGCGAGGTCACTCGCTCCCTTCGGTCTGCAGGCCCTTGGTCTCCACGACCATCGCCAGGGCCATGTTCCTGCAGCGGGGACGATGGGGCACGCCGCCGGGGATGTGCAGGGCCTCGCCCTGCTTCACCTCCACGGTCTCCCCTCCCATCTCCACCTCGATGGAACCCTCGAGGAGATAGATGAACTCGTCGGCCGAGTGGCTGTGGCGGACGTAGTCGCCGCTGTAGCGCACGATAAACGAGTGGTAGGCCCCGTCGAGGTCGGCGATCTCCACCGGCCGGAACGGCTGGGCCAGGTCGCGGGCCATCTTCAGGACGCTGTACTTGGGCATGACGCCCCTCCCCGTGTCATTCGTCCCCGTCGAGACCGGCCGCCGCCAGGGCGGCCTGCTCGGAGCCGGGGTAGTCCTCGTTCAGACGGTCGAAGGCCCTGCGGGCGGCGTCGACATCGCCCAGGGCCTGGTGGCAGAAGACGGTCTTGAGCAGGGCGTCGGCGCGCATGTCCGACTCGCGGTGGTCGGCCACGATGGCCCCCAGGTGCCCCAGGGCCGTCTCGTGCTCGCCGGCCGCGTAGGCCATCTCGCCGAGCCAGTAGAGGGCCTCGTCCGCCAGCTCGGAGCGCGGGTAGCGCTCCAGGAAGTCTTGGAAGCCCTCGCGGGCCATGGCGTCGTTGCCGCGGTTGCGGTCCAGCAGCGCCGCGTCGAAGAGGGACTGGCCCTCCTCCGGCAGCACGTCCAGGCCGTCCACCTCGGCGTCGTCGTCCACGACCTTGTACTCGCCGACGGTCGGCACCCCGAGCCGCGTGGCCAGCAGGTCCACGCGGGCCGAGAGGTTGCGCATGAACTCGGCGTTGTCCTCCTGCAGCCCGAGCAGCTCGCCCACCTTGCGGTCGAGCTGGGCGATCTGTGTCTGCAGGCGGACGTCCGAACTGGCGCTGCTGCCGTCGTCCGCCTGGAGCAGGCGGTTGATGGACTCGAGCTCCTGGCGGATCAGTCGCTGGTCGTCGCGCATGCGGGCGATCTCCTCGCCGTTGCGGTCCACGGCGCTCTCGATCTGCTCGAACTGCGGCGAACAGCCGGCGAGCAGGGCCGGAACGGCGACGAGGAAGAACAGGCATGCGATGCGACGGTTCATGGCCGACACCTACGGACGCGAGAAGTGCGCGCGACGGTTCAGGGCCCAGGCGCTCTCGCCGTTGCCCATGGAGAAGGGACGCTCCTCGCCGTACGAGGTGATCCGCAGCTGGCTCGCGGCCACGCCCAGGCTCACCAGGTAATCGCGCACGGCCACGGCGCGCTTCTCGCCCAGGGCCAGGTTGTACTCCACGGTGCCGCGCTCGTCGCAGTGACCCTCCACCACGTACACCAGGTCCGAGTGCTCCTTCATGATGACGGCGCTCGCCTCGAGCAGCATCATGGCCTCGGTGGACAGGGAGTAGTCGTCGAAGGCGAAGAAGACGTCCTCGATGCCGTACTCCTGGGGAGCCATGCGGGCGTAGTCCTCGGCGGTGGGGCCGGCGGGGACGGTATCCACGGGCTCGGGCTCCTCCACCTCGGGAGGCTCGGGCACGTTCTCGGTCACGGGAGCGGTCGTGGTGTCGTCGACGACCTCGGCGTTGTTGCCGCCGCAACCGACGGCGGCCATCAGGCCCAGCACCAGCACCAGAAGGGTAATCTTGCGAATCATGACGTACGGGCTCCTTTCCCTCTTGCGAGGAGGTATGGTTCTGGGCGGGAATGTAACACTCTTTTTCATCGGGACCAATCGGGAGTTTTATCCGGCTGGTCCCCGAAGGTCAACTGCCGGATGGCCCCGTCCACGGTGTCGATGACGTAGAGCTTGAACACCCCGGAACGGTCGGAAGCGAAGACGGCGTGGCGGCTGTCGGGAGCCCAGCTCGGGTTCTCGCAGTTGCGCCACTCGGGGCCGGTCAGCACGTGCCGGTTCTCCCCCGTCGGGTCGATGAGCACGAGCTGGGTGATGTCCCCGTCCCGGCTCACGTACAGGATCTTCTCGCCATTGGGTGACCAGGCCGCGGCGTCGTTGTAGCGGCCCTCGAACGAGAGCCTCTTGCGGCCCGAACCATCCGCCTGCATCACGTAGAGCTGGGGGGTGCCGGTGCGGTCGCTGGTGAAGGCGATGTCGCGGCCGTTGGGCGACCAGCAGGGCGACACCTCGATGGCGTCGCTCACCGTCAGCCGCCGGACGATCCGGCCGTCCAGCCCCACCCGGTAGATCTCGTGCTGCCCCACCTTGGACAGCGACAGCAGCAGCTCGTTGCCGTCCGGATGCCACGCGGGCCCCAGGTTGGAACCGACGTTTTCGCTGACGACCCGGACCTTGCCCGTCGCCGCCTCCAGCATGTAGGTGCCCTGCTGCCCCTCGCGCCAGGACATGAAGGCGATGTGCCGCTTGTCCGGCGACCAGCGCGGGAAGAGGTTGAGCTGGCGGTTGGCCGTCAGGCGCAGTTCGCCCTCGCCGTCGAAATCCACGCAGTGGATGTCGCGCCGCTCCTCGCCGCCGCGGGCGAAGACGATGCGCGTGAGGCTGATGCCCGGCTCACCCGTGAGCATCAGCACCACCTCGTCCACGAAGTGGTGGGCCGAGGCGCGCATCTTGTCCCATGTGGGCCGGTAGCGCTTCTCCAGCACGAGCATGCGGCCAGGATACGCCATCAGGCGCAGGGTCAGCACAGGCGCGGCCTCCCCCGCCGTCACAGCGGTACCGGGCAGACGCCCTTCGAGCACGCCTTCGATGGCGTAGGTCACCGTCGTGCTGTCGGCCTCGCCGGGTGTAAGGGCCGTGAACAGCCCGCTGTAGTCCAGGTCCACGGCGATGACCGACTCCAGGAGCCAGGCCGCCTCCTGGGCCTCGGTGCCACCTGAGACCACGTCGAGGGGCTGCACCAGGATGTCGGTGCGCTCCCACGCCGTCTTGGTGATGTCCATGCTGACCTCCTCCGCGGCCGCGAGGCCGGCCGCCAGCAGGGCGGTGAGGAGGGCGAGGTGTCGGATCGTGTTCACGTCAGGTTCCCGTCTTCAGGGTGAAGGTGAAGGTGACGCCCAGGGAAGCGCCCTTGATGCCCGCGGGCAGGGGCGGCATGCGTCCGGCCCTGCGCACGGCGCCGAGAGCCTCCTTGTCGAAGAGCGACACGCCGGATCCCTGCACCAGGGTCTCGCGGGTGATGCGCCCGTCCCGCTCCACGAAGAAATGGACGGCGCACCAGCGTTCGCTGCCGGTGCGCATGCCCAGCCGCTTGGGCTGCCACTGGCGGCTGACCTTCCCCTGCAGGATGGTCAGGTAGTACTGGAACTGGGGCGGGATCTCCTGGTCGGTGCCGCTGACCGACGAAACGTCGGGGGCGGCTTCGACCGGGACGTCCTCGGCGTCGTCGCCCAGCTCCACGGGCTCGGCGGGAGGGTCGACCGGTCGTTCGGGTTCCCGGACCTGTTGCGGTTCGGGTTCCGGGTCCGGCGCCGGATCGTCGGGCTCAGGGGGCACGATCTCGGGCACGACCTCCGGCTCCGGCTCCACGGGCGTCGGCTCGACCGGCGCGGGCGGTTCGGGCTCCGGCTCGGGGTCCACTGCCTCCTCCGTTTCCACGGGCTCCTCCGGCTGCGTCTCCGGCAACGTCACCATCTGCACCGCGATGTTCCGCCGCGGCGAGATCGTGGGCCGGTCGACCCACGCGCCGAACATCACCACGATCAGCAGGAAGATCAGGTGGACGAAGACGGACGCCGGCAGCGCCCGATTCACGGCTCGACCCGTCCGACCTGGTCGGGGTCGGCCACCAGGCTCAGGCGTTCGAAGCCCAGCCGCTCGACCACGGCCATGACCTGCAGGGCGAACCCGTAGGGGATCTCCTCGTCGATGCGGAGGTACACCGGCACGGTCTCACGCTCGTCGATCCGCTCCACGAGACGGGTCTCGAGCTCCTCCAGGGAGACGGGATCCTCGTCGTAGAAGACCTGGCGGTTGCGGGTGACCGAGACGATGGGCCCCTCGCGCACGATCACGTCGCTGGTCTCGGCCTTGGGCAGGTCCACCTCCACGCCGCCCTGGATGTACGGGGCGGTGAGCATGAAGATGATCAGCAGGCAGAGGGTCACGTCCACCAGCGAGGTGATGTTGATCTCGGAGAGGCTGCGGTAGCTGGAGCGTTTCATCGGATCCGCTCCCCGTCGTGGGTGTCGGGGCGTCGCGCCGGCCGCTGCCGCGACGGCGTCTGGCCCGTCCGCTCCATCACCTCCTCCTCCAGCAATGAGCGGAGGCGCTCCATCTCGTTGCCGACCAGGTCGATCTTCCGTACGAACATGTTGTAGAACACGACCGCGGGGATGGCCGCCGAAAGGCCGGCGATGGTGGTGACCAGGGCCTCGGCGATGCCGGGGGCCACCACCGTGAGGTTGGCGCTGTGCATGGCCGACATGTCCCAGAAGGCCTGCATGATGCCCCACACGGTGCCCATCAGGCCCAGGAACGGCGCGATGGTCACGGTGGTCGAGAGGATGATCAGGTAGCGCTCGAGGGCCTCGGTCTCCGCGTAGGCCACGCGTTCCGACGTGCGGCGCACGTTGGCGGCGCTGACGGAGCCGAAGCCGTCGGTCCAGAGGTTGGCCAGGGGCAGGTCTCCGCGCGTGGCGGCCCAGGCGGACACGTCCTCGGCGGTGGCGCGGCCTTCCAGCCAGTCCTCGCAGCGGTCCCAGAATTCGGCGTGGCCGGCGCGGATGCGCGAGAGCACCCGGGCCTTGTCGAACATCACGGCCCAGGACAGGATCGACAGCACGAGCAGCACGAGCAGGACCAGCTTGCCCAGCAGCGAGGTGTCGAGCAGCAGTCCGAGCAGTTCCTGTGGGCCGAGGGCGGCCAGGAACGGGGTGGTCGGCATGTCAGCTCCTTCTGACGGGGGGCGGCGGAAGCGGCCGCTCCGGGGGATTCGGGGGAATCCCTGAACAATGCACCCTGCGCGGGGTCCGCGCGGTCCCAATGTATCACGATGAGGGATCCGGGCAAGGGCGGACTACGCGCCGGCCCTCTACGCCCGCGACGCCCGGGAAGTTCCCGTTCCGGCCAGGACGCGGTCGTAGAGCTCCACGTAGCGCTTCACCACGCAGCCGGTCCCGAAGCGGCCCACGGCGGCCCGCAGGGCGTCTTCGCCCATGTGGTCGCGGTGGGCGTCGTCCGTCAGCAGCCGCCGCAGCGGGGCCGCCACCGAGTCGATGTCGTCGGGCTCGCACAGGTACGACGTCACCCCGTGCTCCACGAACTCCCCTGCACCGCCCCTGGCCGTGACCACCGCCGGCGTGCCGCAGGCCATGGCCTCCAGGGCCACCAGGCCGAACGACTCGTGCAACGACGGCAGCAGGCAGACGTCGGCCTGGGCCAGCACCTCTTCCAGGTTGTCCACCTGGCCGAGGAATCGGGTGCGGTCCTCCACGCCCAGCTGACGAGCCAGTTCCAGGGCGGTACGCCGCTCCGGACCCTCGCCCACCATCAGCAGGCGGGCCGGGACGTCCGTCGTGGCCAGGGCGAAGGCCCGCACCACCGTCTCCACGTTCTTCACCTTGCGGAAGTTGGAGGCGTGGACCACCAGCTTCTCACCCTCGGGCGCGAAACCCGACCGGTCCAGATCCGGCCGGGGCCGGAAGCGCCGGGGATCCACGAAGTTCGGGATCACCTCGATCTCCTTCGACACGCCGAACACGCGCTCCGTCTCGTCCTTCAGGAACGAACTGACGGTGGTGACCGCATCGCTCTGCTCGATGAGGAAGCGGGTCATGGCGAAGTAGCCGGGCTCCTGCCCCACCAGGGTGATGTCGGTGCCGTGGAGCGTCGTGACCACGCTCAACGAGTCGCGCCCCACCATCTCCCTGGCCATGAATGCGCTGGCGGCATGGGGAATGGCGTAATGCACATGGAGGATGTCCAGCCCGTGCTCCTCCGCGACCTCGCTCATGCGGGTGGCGAGGGCCAGGGTGTAGGGCGTGTGCTGGAAGACGGGATAGCTGACCGCCTCCACCTGGTGGAAGAAGATGTTGGACTCGTAGCGCTGCAGGCGCAGCGGCATGCTGCTGGTGATGAAGTGGACCTCGTAGCCCCGGCGGGCCAGGTTCAGGCCCAGCTCGCTGGCCACCACCCCGCTGCCGCCCTGGGACGGGTAGCAGGTGATGCCGATGACCGGCAGCCGCGTCACGACCAGCGCTCCGCGGGCAGGTCCGTCAGCACCGGCGCAGCGGCGGTCCTCAGGGCCTCGGCGTGGGTCGCCCCGGCACGGAAGCCCCACTCGCGGGCGCGGCGCTCGATGTGCTCCAGGAAGGCGGGGTCGTTGATCATAGTGCTGCGGCGGCCGCCGCCGTCGTCGAACTGGGAGACGTAGGCGGCCAGGGCCGCGGTCTTGCGCTCCCACACGGCGCCCACGTCGAAGAGCAGGTCCGGTGTCTCGCCCGTGCCGCTCACGTGGAGGACGGCCTCGCAGGCCCAGCGGTCCGCGGGATCGGGCACGTCGGAGCCCCAGGTGCGCATGGCGGGAACGGGCGGGGTCCAGGCGGCGAGGCGGGCCATGAAGGCCGCCTTCTCCACGAGCCCGGGGATGGCGCGGTGGTCGGGATGGCGGTTGGGCATGGGCGACGAGCAGACCCAGCGGGGACGCAGGGCCCGGATCAGGGAGGCCACGGCCTCCACCTGCTCCCGGTCGCCGGCGTCGATGAAGCCGTCGGGAAGCTCCAGCTGGATGCGCCCCGTCACGCCGAGGATCCGCGACGCCTCCGCAGCCTCGGCCCAGCGCTCGTCGGGGGTGCCGTTGGAGCCCAGCTCACCCCGGGTGAGGTCCAGCAGGCGCACGTCGCGGCCGCGGTCGGCCAGCAGGGCGATGGTGCCGCCCAGGGCGATCTCGGCGTCGTCGGTGTGGGGCGAGACGACGAGCAGGTCGCAGCCGGATGCGTGAGCGGTCATGGGGTCTCCTCCGGTACGGGTTGGTCGGCGTCCAGCACGTAGTCCACGGGACCACCCTCGACCAGGCGTCGGACGTGGTCCCTCGAGGCTTCCATCAGGATCGCAGTCAGCTCGTCGAAGAAGCCGGTGGCCCAGAGGGCCGGCAGCTCGCGCTCGCGACGGGTGTCGTCGGTGTCGCGCCAGTCCTCGCGAGCCTCGGAGGACGACCGGGCGCGGGGTGTCAGCACGCGTTCGACGGTGCCCCGCCAGCGTTCCACGGCGCGGTCGACCGCAGCGGCGTCCTTCCCCTTCCCCACGCGATCGGCCGCTGCGGCCAGGGCCTCGCGGGCCGTGGCCAGCACCGAGTCCACATCCACGGTCGACGGACCTGGCACGGCTTCCGCACCCGTCCCCGACATCGTCCCCAGACGCAGGAACAGCCGGGGCAGCATGGGCGGACGTGGTACGCCCAGGGCCTCGTACACGGGCCTCAGCTGTTCAAGGTAGGCCCGCTCTCCCGGACCCACCACCACCGCCGCAGGGCGGAAGAGCCAGTCCTGGAGTGGGGACCGGAGCAGCACGCCGGCTCTCAGGGACGACGGTTCCAGCGACGCGGCCGCCTGCCCGTCGGGCAGCCGGATCCGGGTGGCCCCCTCCGCGACGTGCAGGGGGCGCGCCAGACTCGGGTCACCGATCTGGGCGTGATGTCCACCAGCCGTCAACTCCTCGCCGCGGGTGCGGGCCAGGTCCGCCAGCTCCCCGACCCGGGCAGTAGCCTCCGCCAATAACGGCGCAGCCACCGACATCAGTCCGGCGTCGTCGCCCGAGACGGTCAGCAGGCCATGCCCGTCGAACACCCGGTACAGGGCCGCCGCATGAAAGCGCCCGCGCGTCCATCCTTCGGCCGCCGCCCTGTCCCGGAGCTCCGCCATGCCGGCCTGGCCGTCGGAGCGGAGCCAGGCGAGCTCGCCCGCGCCGAAGGCCGACACCGGCAGTGCCCCCACCCTGCCCCGGGGACGCTCACCGCCCGGAGCGGGTCGCAGGAAGGCGCGCCGCCGGTGGTCCCAGAGCCGGACGGCCAGGGCCTCTTCCAGGTCGTCGTCGTCGTCGCCGCTCCAGTAGAGGGGTACGGTCGGACGGCCGGCGCGGGTACGGGCCTCGGCCGCGGCGATGCAGGCGGCCATCTTCAGCAGGGTGTACAGGGGACCGCCCAGGTAGCCGGGCTGCTGGCCCGTGACCACGACGTCGGCCTCCCCCGCCGCCAGGGCCTCCAGGTGGCGGGCCGCGGCGGAGCGGTCGGCGTCCGCGGCGCGGTCGCGGAGCTGGTCGTCGCGCCAGGCGGGGAACCATGTGGCGTCGGACCAGCCCGGGGCGGAGCCGGTCGGTGCGGGGTCGAGGAATCGGGCGACGTCGGAGGTCGCACCGCCGTCGGCGATCCAGTCGCGGACCAGGGGCGTGAGCCAGGGGGCTTCCGCCAGGGGCGGGCCGGGCGTCCAGCTGGCCTTCATGCCGGCGCCTCCCGGACATAGGTCAGGATCCAGCGGGGCGAGGCATCCGCGTCGAAGGGCGCGCCGTCGTAGTCGCCGGCGCGGGGGCCGGGGACCAGTCCGGCGGCGGCGGCCAGGGCGTCGAGTTCGTCGAGATCCATCAGGGCCACGCTTTCCACGTAGTCGGCCACGTTCCGGCCGTCGGCGTCGGTCACGGTCACGCTCTTCTCCACCCTGCGGGCGTCGGCGCCGAGGCTGCGCTCGTCGCGGACCGTCAGGCCTTCCACCCTGCGCTCGCGGGGCGGCGGCGACGACTCCAGTTCCCGGCGCACCAGGCGCGGATTGAGGTAGTCGAGCAGCCAGCGGCCGCCGTCGTCCAGGACCCGTGCGATCTCCCCAAGCATGCTGCGCTGCTCCGCGGGATGGTCCCCGTAGCCGAAAGCCGTGAACAGGGAGAGCACCACGTCGAACGCATGGTCCGGTGCCGGGATCCGGCCCCAGTCGCCGCGCACCAGCCGGAAGGCCGCACCCTGGTTGCCGCAGCGGTGGGCTTCCGCCAGGAGTTCGGGCGACTGGTCCATGCCCATGCCGCCGGCGCCGGCCTCTTCGAGGAACGGCAGATGACGCCCCGCCCCGCAGCCCAGATCAAGGACGCGGCGCCCACCGAGACCGACGAGCCGGTCGACGAGGGCGATGCAGCGGCGGGCCTCGGCCTCGTCGCGATGGCGATAGAGGGCGGGATAGTGGGCGCCGAAGGCGGCGCGGACCCAGTCGGGCCGGGTCATGAGGCGCCCACGTCCAGGGCCTGGAGCTCCGTGCCGCGCCCCACCAGGGTGGGCAGGGCGGTGGTGTCGTCCCGGGCGGGGTGGTCCGTGGTGAAGTGCAGGCCGCGGCTCTCGCGGCGGTCCCGGGCGCACAGCACGATGAGCTCCGCCACCAGCGCCAGGTTCCTCAGTTCCACCAGGTCGGGGCTCAGGACCGCCTCGGCGGCGATGCCCTCCACCGTCCTGCGCACTGCCCGCAGCCGCTGCAGAGCGATGTCGAGGCGTTGCCGGCTGCGCACGATGCCCACGTAGTCCCACATCACGCGGCGCACGACGTCCCAGTCGTGCTCCACCACCATGGCCTCGGGGCCGTCGGCGGCGGGCACCGGTCCCGGGTCACGCATGGCGCTGCCCCGGGCCACGCGCCCGACGGGGACCTCTCCCGCCACCATCGCCGCCCGCTCCGCGAAGTAGACGGCCTCCAGCAGCGAGTTGCTGGCCAGCCGATTGGCGCCGTGCACCCCGGAGCACGCCACCTCGCCCACCGCCAGCAGGCCGGGCAGGCTGGAACGACCGCTGTCATCCACCATCACGCCGCCGCACATGTAGTGGGCCGCGGGCACCACGGGGACGGGGTCGCGGGCCATGTCGATGCCGAAGCGGGCGCAGTGGCGGGCCAGGTTGGGGAAGCGTCCGACCACGAAGTCCGGGTCCAGGTGTCCCAGGTCCAGGTAGACGCAGTGGTCGCCGCTGAGCTTGAGCTCCTGGTCGATGGCCCGGGCCACGACGTCCCTGGGCGCCAGCTCCTTCATGGGGTGGTAGCGCTCCATGAACCGCTCGCCGCGCTCGTTCACCAGGCGCGCCCCCTCCCCTCGCACGGCCTCGGAGATGAGGAAGCTCTTGGCGTCCGGGTGGTACAGGCAGGTGGGGTGGAACTGCACGAACTCCATGTTGGCCAGCACGGCGCCGGCCCGGTAGGCCATGGCCATGCCGTCGCCGGTGGCGATGTCCGGGTTCGACGTATAGGCGTAGACCTTGCCGCAGCCGCCGGTGGCCAGCACCGTCAGGTCGGCCAGGTAGGGTCGGCGCTCCAGGGTGGTGCGGTCCAGGACCCGGCACCCGGCCACGCCCCCGTCGGCGGGTCCCTCGCCGTCCAGCTCGTCGGCCATGATCAGGTCCAGCCCGATGTGGTCTTCCTCGATCCCGATGGAGGGGTGGGCGCGGCAGGCGTCCAGCAGGCGCTGCTCCAGCTCGCGTCCGGTGAGGTCGGCGGCATGGAGGATGCGGTTGTGGGTGTGGCCGCCCTCGCGCCCCAGGGCGAAGCCGTCGCCGGCCTCGTCGCGGGAGAACTCCACGCCGTAGGACAGGAGGCGGTCGATGAGCCGGGGACCGGCCTCCACCATGGCGCGGGTCACGGCCTCGTCGCAGAGACCGTCGCCTGCGGTGATGGTGTCGCGCAGGTGGGATTCGAAGTCGTCGAGGGGCGACAGGGCCGCCGCGATGCCCCCCTGCGCGTAGTTGGTGTTGCTCTCCGAGGAGTCCTTCTTGGTGACGATGCGCACGTCGCCGTGCTCGGCGGCGAGCAGGGCGAACTGCAGGCCAGCGATGCCGGACCCCACCACCAGGAAGCGGCTCTGCACGGGTTCTCCGTTGCGCATCTCAGTCTCCGGGGAGCCAGCCGGCCACGTGGTCGGCGGGTGAAGGACCGTCCCAGTCGAGGGCGAGTTCCACGCGGACCAGGGGACGATCGGTCGGCCAGGACACCGCCAGCTTCCCATGATCCTTGCCGGTGGTCAACCAGACCGCCACACCGGCGGTGTCGCCGGCCCGAAGCAGGTCGCCCACGTCGGAGGGGCGGTAGGGGGCATGATCGGGGTAGCGGGCCGCCAGCACGGGCGGACACCCCAGGATGGAAGCGCAGGCCGCCTCGAACCCCCCGGGATTCGCCAGGCCGCTGACCACGGCGCAGGGACGTTCACCGATGTCCACTCCCCCGGGCAGGACCGTCCGTCGACGGAACCGGCAGACCGGCCTCCCCCGCCAGCTCGACGGGGCGTTCGGCACCTGGTCGGCGTCCACCACCAGGAGGGACGCCCGCTCCGCGCCGGCTGGCCCCTCGCGGTACGGTCCCCAGGGCAGGACGGCACCGGTGGCCGGGCCGTCGTCCCAGCGGTCGACGATCAGGATGTCGTGGTGACGGGGCACGCCCGAGCTCTGGTGGGCGTCCTCCAGCAGGAGCACGCCGTGGTGCGGTGTCGCCGCGACGGCGAGTGCATACCCCGCTCGCCGGTCCGACGACTGGAAGACGCGCCAGACGTCGTCGGCGGCCAGGAGCCGGGCCTCGTCGCCGCAACCGGCGTCGTCCGGCGTGACCCGGCAGGGTTCCCCACGGCCCGAACCGTAGCCACGGGTCGCCACGACGCCCGCGACGCCGCGCTGCGCCAGCTCCGTCATCAGGTGACGCACGACGGGGGTCTTGCCCGTCCCTCCCACGCGGAGATTGCCCACCGAGACCACGAGCCGGTCGGCCGGCGGTGCGGGACGTCGGGCTGCACGACGGGCCGTCGTGCGATCGACGATCTCCCCCGTCCGTCGCATGGCCGCTGCCGCCCAGGAGGGCGGCGCTGCGTCCCAGCGATTCCAGAGGTGTTCGACGAAGGACTGGAGGGCGGGTCTGCGGTCGAGGATGTGCGGCTCCGGCATCACGCCGCGCCGTCCAGGAGATGGTCGCTGACGGCGCCCGCGGCATCGCGCTCTCCCCCGGCCACCACCGTCACCGACGGACCGAAGTGCACGTCGAGGGAGCTCCAGGGCGCCGGCACGACGGTCCGGTCCCAGGTCTTGAGGGCCAGGTGCCTGCCCGGCACCGCCACCACGGGCACGATGGGCGCGCCGGTCCTCAGCGCCAGCCGCAGCACACCCTCGTGGATCTTGCCGTAGGGGCCGCGGGGGCCGTCCACGGCGATGCCCACCGATCCGCCGTCACGGAGGCGGTGGAGCAGGGCACGGAAGGCGTTGCCGCCGTCCTTGCCCGTGGACCCGCGGATGAAGGAGAAGCCGCGCTCCTCGAGGGTGCGGATCAGCACCTCGCCGTCCAGGCTGCGGCTCACCAGCAGGGCCGGCCGGTAGGGTTCGACGGCCAGCAGGGCGGGGATCATGTCGCGGTGGAGGCAGGCGAAGATGCAGGGACCGTCGGGAACGGCGCCGATCCTGTTCACGCGCACGCTCGCGCCCAAGCCGCGGTAGAGCCACGGCGTGAGTCCGAGCTTCAGCGTCTGGACCAGGTCAGCGTTCACGTCGGGTCCTCTCCCTCGCGAGTCCGATGACGGCTGCCGCGGTGCGATGCCAGAATCCGGGCTCGCCGAGCTGTCCGCGCAGGCCGGCGACATGGCCCGCGTAGCGCCGGCGCCGGACCGTGGAACGGATCCAGACGGCCAGGTCGTCCGCCAGGGCGTCGGGCGTCGCGGCTCCCTGGATGTGCTCCCGGGCCATGTCGACGTCCGTGATCAGGTTCGCCAGCCCGATGCGGTCCACACGGACCAGGCGCCGCGCCAGGGCGTAGTTCAGGGCCGAGGTCCTGTAGACCAGGGCGTGGGGCGTTCCGGCGAGGCTCGCCTCGAGCGATGCCGTCCCGCTGCAGACCACGGCCAGATCCAGGTCGGGCAGCAACCGGGGCAACGGCGTCCGCACGACGTCGGCGCCGGCTCGCGCCATGGGCTCGAGCCACCGGTCGGGCACCCCGGGCGCCGCGCTGGCGATCAACTGGAAGGTACGGTCGGGACACCGACTCTTCAACCCGTCGACGGCTTCCGCGAACAGGGGGGCCAGGGCCGTGAGCTCCTGACGGCGGCTGCCGGGCAGCAGTCCCAGGCGAACGGGTCGGGCCGGATCCCTCAGCACCCTCTCCCTGCGCTCCTCCGCAGGGGCGAGGGTCTTCGGATCGTAGTCGTCCATCAGGGGGTGCCCCAGGCGATCGCACGCCACCCCGCGCGTCTCGAAGAAGTCGCGCTCGAAGGGCAGCAGGGTCCCGATGCGGTCCACCGCCTTGCGCAGGCCGCCGATGCGCCATCCCCCCCACGCCCAGAGCTGCGGGGCCACCACGTAGTAGACGGGCACGCCGGCGTCGCGGGCAGCCCGGGCCACCGCCACGTTGAAGCCCGGCAGGTCCACGGGCACCACGATGTCCGCCCCCGACTCCGAGGCGTGACGTCGCATGGCGGACCGGGCCCCCAGGATGCGCGGCAGGGCGGACACCACGTCGGTGACGCCCATCACCCCGAGATCATCGGACCGGACGGCCAGCTCCACCCCGGCGTCGGCCAGGGCCGGGCCGCCCATGCCAGTGAGGCGCACGTCGGGCTCCAGCTCCCGCAGGGCGCGCACCAGGGCAGCGCCGTAGCGCTCGCCGCTGGCCTCGCCGCACGACAGGACGATGTGGAGGGGTCGGTGGTCGGGAGTCCGGGTCAAGCGCGCCTCCGTCGGGGTGACGCGGGGGCCGATGCGGCCCCCACGCGGAACGGATCAGCGGACGATGCCCCGCTCGCTGCGCCGGATGAACGCCATGAGGTTCTCGATATGGCGGTCGAGGTCGCAGTCCAGGGCCAGGCGCTCGAGGGCCTGGCTCACGTTCATGCCGGTGCGGTAGAGCAGGCGGTAGGCCTTCTTGAGGTTCAGCAGCTCCGCATCGGTGAAGCCGCGGCGCTTCAGCCCCACGCTGTTGATGCCGGCCACCTCGATGGGGTTGCCCGCCACGCGGATGAACGGGGGCACGTCCTGGGCCAGGCGCGACCCGCCGCCCACGAAGGCGTGGGCCCCCACGTTCACGAACTGGTGCACCGGGGTCATGCCGCCGATGATGGCCCAGTCGTCCACATCCACGTGGCCGGCCAGGTTCACGGCGTTGGCCAGGATCACGTGGTCGTGCACCACGCAGTTGTGGGCCACGTGCACGTAGGCCATCAGCAGACAGTCGTTGCCCACGCGGGTGGTCTCCCCCTCGCCGCAGGCGAGGTGGATGGTCACGTACTCGCGGATCACGTTGTTGTCGCCGACCACCACGTAGGAGGTCTCGTCGGCGTACTTGAGGTCCTGCGGCTCGCTGCCGATGATGGCCCCGTGGTGGATCCGGTTGTTGGCGCCGATGGTCGTACGCCCCTCGATCACCACCGACGATCCGATCTCGCAGCCGGGACCGATCTCGACGTTGGGACCGATCACCGAGTAGGGACCGATCTGGACGTTGTGTCCGATGCGCGCGTCCGGATGGACCACGGCGGTGGAGTGGATCTCGGCGGTCCGGACCGGGCGAAGTCGGGATTCCGGCTGGAAGTTCATGGGTTCCACGTTCGTCCTCCTCGGTCCCGCATCAGCGGTCCACGATGGTCGACATGAGATCGGCCTCGGCGACGAGTTCCCCGTCCACCTTGGCGACCCCCTTCATCTTGCAGATCGGCCCGCGCATCTTGACCATCTCCAGCTCGAAGCGGATCTGGTCGCCCGGGGTCACGGGCCTCCGGAAGCGGGCGTTGTCGATCCCGCTGAAGTAGACGAGTTTGGTCTCCGGGTCCGGCACGCTGCTCATCAGCAGCACGCCGCCCACCTGGGCCATGGCCTCGGTGATCAACACCGCGGGCATGATCGGGTGCCCGGGGAAATGCCCCATGAAGAACGGCTCGTTGATGGTCACGTTCTTCAGGCCGGTCACGCGCTGGCCGCTCTCCAGCTCCAGGATGCGGTCCACCAGCAGGAACGGGTAGCGGTGGGGCATCACCTTCATGATCGAACCGATGTCCCAGCACGTCGGCTTGCGCGGCGGGTAGATACGGTTCTGGCGCCGCTCGGACCGGGCGAGCAGGCGCGTGAAGGCCACGTTGGCGTCGTGTCCCGAACGCTCGGCGGTGATGTGTCCCTGCACCGGCATTCCCAGCAGGGCCAGATCGCCGATGAGGTCCAGGATCTTGTGACGCACGAACTCGTCGGGGAAGCGCAGCTCGCCCTCGTTGACGAGCTTGCCTTCGTCCACGATCAGTGCGTTCTCCAGGGTGCCGCCCTGGCCCAGCCCCATGGCCTGGAGCTGCTCCACGTCCTTCTTGAGGGCGAAGGTGCGGCAGGGGGCGATCTGCTCCCGGTATCCGTCGGGACGGACCTCGAAGGTGTACTCCTGGCGGCCGATCAGCGGATCCGGATAGTCGATGCGGAACGTCAGCAGGAAGCGGTCGCAGGGCTCGGCCTTCAGGAGCACGTCGCCCTCGCGCAGCTCCACCGGCACGTCCACGCGGTAGTAGGTGCCCGGCAAACCCTGCTCGCGCAGGCCCGCCGACTCCAGGAGGTCCACGTAGGTGGTGGTGCTCCCCTCCACGGGTTCGGGAGGCTCCTCGCCATCCAGTTCGATGACGCAGTTGGTCACGCCCATGCCGTGCAGGGCGGAGAGCACGTGCTCGACGGTGTGGATCTGGACGTCGCCGGAGACCAGGGCCGTGCTGCGCAGGCCGCCGCGGTCGGCGGGCGCGTTCTCGACCACGGCCGGAATGTCCGTGAAGCCGTCGCCCCGCAGCACGCGGAACACGAGGCCGGTATTGGGCTCGGCGGGCAGGAAGGCGATGCGGGAAGGAGCGCCGGAATGCAATCCGACCCCTTCGAACTCGACCCTCTCGGCCACGGTCTTCTGCAGGAACAGCACGTTCAGTCCTCCTCGCCCGCGGGGGCGTCGGCGCGGGCGGTGCGTTCGAGACGCGCCACGCGCCGGAATAGTTCCGGCAGCCGGTGGTAGTGGGCCACCAGGCGGAACCCCTTGGCGAAATCCACGGCCGGGTAGCCGAACACGGTCTTCCCCGGCTCGATGTCGCGGGTCACGCCGGACCCGCCGGCGATCCGCACGCCGTCGCCGACGCTCAGATGATCGCCCACGCCGACCTGGCCGCCCAGGGTCACGCCGTCGCCCAGGGAACTGCTCCCCGAGACGCCGCTCTGGGCCGAGACCGCACAGGCCCGGCCCACGGTCACATTGTGCGCCAGCTGGACCTGGTTGTCGATCTTGGAACCGGCGCCGATGCGGGTCTCCCCCGTCGTCGCCCGGTCGATGCAGGCGTTGGCGCCCACTTCCACGTCGTCCTCCAGGACCACGATCCCGATCTGCGGGATCTTGACGGGACCCCGGGGACCGGGATGATAGCCGAACCCGTCGGTTCCGATCACGACGCCCGAGTGCAGGATCACCCGGTCGCCCAGGCGGCACCGTTCCCGGATCACGGTCCCATGATACAGACAACATCCGGCGCCGATGGTCACATCGGCCTCCACGACCACGTTGGCCCCCATCCGCGTCCCCGCGCCGATGCGGGCTCCCGGGCCCACCACGCAACCGGGTCCGAGCCGGACGTCGTCGGCCACGTCGGCCGTGGGATCCACCACCGCCGAGGCATGACGCCCCGCCGGGAAGACCCGGTCCGGGTCGGGGGCGAAGAGCCCCAGGACCCTGGCGAAGGCGGCCCGCGGATCGTCGGCCCGCAGCACCGGTCGCCCGCAGGGGACGCCCGGCGGCAGGATCAGGGCCGCTGCGGCCGTATCGTCCAGCCGCTTCAGGAGCTTGGGGTCGTCCACGAACGCGATCTGGCCGTCACCGGCGTCATCGAAACCGGCGGCGCCGCCGATCAGCGGATCGTCGGCTCCCTCGCGGTCGAGTTCCAGTTTCGCCGCCAGTTCGCTCAGCGCCAGTTCCATGAGTTCCGGTCTCTCCCGGCCGCGCCTGCGAACACGCGGCAGATGAAGCACAGCCCCTCTCCATCCGGTGCGGCGAAGGGGGGCGGCGCTCGATCGATTGAGAATTCTGTCAAAATGTCGCGTCGTGGGGCGACGGTGTCAACGGAAAACCGCCGATCACTCCTCCACGCCGCGGACCAGGGCCTCGATCACCTTGTCGGTGAGATCCACCTGGTCGTCCATGTACAGGACGGTCAGGCCGGCGGCGTCGATGATGATGCCGTAGCCCTCCTCCTGGCCGATGCGGTCCACGATCAGCTTCACCTGGTCGATGATGGGCTGGATCTTGGCGTTGTACTCGCTCTCGGCCTCGGAGTCCACGCGCTGGCGCATGTCGAAGTACGACTGCTTGGCGCTCTCGAACTCCTCGACGCGGGCGCGGAGGGCATCCTCGCCGAGCAGCAGCTTCTGGCTCTCGATCTCCTCGGCCATGACCTGGAGCTCGCGCTCCTTGTCCACGATCTCCTGCTCCTTGTCCTGCAGGAACCGCTGGTAGGCCTCCTGGGCGTCCTTGGCCGCGCCGTACTCGTCCACGATGCGCTGGGAATCGATGACGGCGAAGGGCTTGTCGTCGGCGACGGCCACCGTGCCCATGCAGAGCAGCAGGGCGATCACGGCGAAGGTCCGGGCGTTCCACGTGCGGATCATGTCGTCTCCTCGATTGCGGCTAGAAGAAGGTGCCGAAGTTGAAGTGGGGCTCCCAGCTCGGTCCGTCGATGCGGTCGAAGCCGTAGCCGTAGTCGAAGCCGATGGTGCCCATCATGGGGACCTCGACCCTCACGCCGAATCCGGCGCCCTTGCGCAGGTTCGTGAAATCGGCCTCGGTGAAGCTGTTCCAGGAGTCGCCCTGGTCCACGAAGGCCAGCAGCTGGACCGCTTCGGTCAGCGGGTACAGCAGCTCGGTGCTCATGATGGCGTAGAAGCGACCGCCGATGAAGCCGGGGTTCTCGCGGGGCACGACCTCCAGGTCGCGGTAGCCGCGCAGCGGATAGATGCGGTTGCCGCCCAGACGGAACTTCTCGTAGTCGGGCACGTCGTCCGCGTTCCCCAGGCCGTGGATCAGACCCATGGAGCTGCTCAGGTGCAGGGCGAAGCCCGCCGGCAGCTTCTGGAAGTACGAGTGGCGGAACATGTGCTTCTGGTAGTCGATCTCGCCGCCCAGGGCGCCGCCCGACAGCTCGATGCTGTACGAGGTCTTGGAGCCCTCGGTGGGGAAGAACGGATTGTCGGTGGAGTTGCGCGAGATGCTCATGGAGACGGCGCTCTTGGTCTCCGGCCAGTCCACCTCGTCGAGGCGCTGGAAGGGCAGCTCCGCCTCGCCCACCTGCGACTCCAGGTTGTCCAGGTAGTCGATGTAGGCGCCGCTGAACTCGGACAGGCGCGTCTCCGACAGCTCGTAGCGGAAGCCCACCCGCGAGAAGCGCGTGCCGGGGATGCGACGCCCGAGGCGCAGGGCGGCGCCCTTCACGCGGCTCTCGTAGAAGTCGTCGAAGTTGTACTGGTAGCGGTCGAAGACGTCCACGCCCACCAGCGTCGGGGTGCCCAGGAACCAGGGCTCCGTGAAGTTGATGTCCACGTAGCGCTGACGCGAACCGAACTGCCACGCGAGGCCGATGTTCTGGCCCTTGCCGCGGAAGTTGGTCTCGGCGATCTGGATGAAGCCGGTGACCGAAGTCTGGGCGCTGTAGGCCATGCCGAAGCTGAACTGGCCCGTCTGCTTCTCCTCCACCTTCATCACCAGGTCGATGTCGCCCTCGCGGTCGGCGGGCTTGAACTCGGGCATCACGTTGGTGAAGTAGCCCAGCTGGAAGATGTTGCGCTGGGAGAGCTCCACCAGGGCGTTGCTGAACTTGTCGCCCGGGAAGAGGCGCATCTCGCGCAGGATGACCTCGTCGTAGGTCTTGAGGTTGTCGGACACGCGCACGTCGCGGATGCGGGCGGGGTCGCCCTCGCGGAAGCGCAGGGTCACGTCCACCACGTCGCCGCGGATCTGCCGCTCGGGCTCCACGGTGATGTAGATGTAGCCGGTGTCCCAGTACATGGAGTGCAGGATGTGGAGGGTCTCCTGGTAGTCGACCTCGCGGAAGGTGTCGCCCTTCTCCAGGAGGATGCGCGACGCCACGGCGATGTCGTCGAAGGCCTCGTTGCCCTCCCAGTTGATGTCGCCCACGGTGTAGATGGGGCCCTCGTCCACGTGGATCAGCAGGTCGAGCTTCGTGTTCTCCTCCACGAACTCCATGTCCACGCCGGTGATCTCGGCGTCCAGGTAGCCGTGGTCGCGGTACCAGACCGTGATCTTCTCCTTGTCCTGCTCGAATTGCTGCTTCTTGAAGGTGGCGCTGCGCAGGAAACCGCCGGTGCTCTGCTTCATCTTGCCGCGCAGGTCGTCGTCGCTGAAGGCGTCGTTGCCGGAGAAGGCGATGGTGCGGGCCTTGATCTTCTCCCCCTCGTCGATCGTCACGACGAGTTCCTCGAGATGGGAGGCGTCCACCACCGACGAGTCGATGTGGGCGCGCATGTTGTAGTAGCCCTTCTCCTGGTACAGCTCGCGGAGGGGCTCCAGCTCGCGCACGATGACCGCCGGATTGGCGAACTGGCCCACCATGGGCGGGAAGGCCTCGCGCAGGTCCTTCTCCTTCACCTTCTCGTTGCCGTTGAAGGTGATGGCCTTGATGCGGGGGAACTCCGTCAGGTTCATGATCACGCGCACGCCGCCGGGCTCGTCCTGGCGGTACACGTAGATGTCCGAGAACTTGCCGGTCTCGAAGAGGCTGCGGATGGCTGACGCCGCCGCGTCGGGCGAAAAGGCGTCGCCCTCCTGCAGGTCCGCCCACGCGCGCACCTGGGACGGGTTGACGGTGCGGGCCCCGACGACGTCGACGGAGACGATCGTCCGCGGCGCCTCCTGCGCGGCGGCGACGGAGGCGGCGAGCAGACAGAGGCCGGCCAGCCAGGTTCGAATTCGGGCGTTCATCCGTGCATACCGATCCGTTGATGAGCCTGTGATCCGGGGTGGGTCGTCCGAGTCGAGAGCCGGGGCATGGTAGCAGAGCGTCCCCGCGGCGGCAACTCGGGTTCCGCGCCTCCTACACCGGTCCGGGGGCGGGGTTCCCCGCCGACGCATCAATGTGTCGTCTGCACTCCGGAAACGCAAGGCGGGGACCCCGTGGGGTCCCCGCCTCGTATCGGATCGATCTGCGGAATCAGGCGTCGGACGGGCTGCCCGAATCGACAGGTTCCGCCTCTTCCTCGACGGTCTCCCTGACCTCGAAGAGCAGGCCGTCGTTGCCCTTGTCCACCTGGAGGGTGGAACGCTGGGTCACCTCGCCCCGGAGCAGGCGCTCGCTCAGGGGATCCTCCACGTGCTTCTGGATGGCCCTGCGCAGCGGACGCGCCCCGTGGTCGGGGTCGTAGCCCACCTCGCAGAGGTAGTCCTTGGCGGCGTCGGAGAAGTCGAAGTCGATCTCCATCTTCTCGAGGCGCTTGTTCACGTCGCGCAGGAGGATGTCGATGATCGACCGCATGTCCTCGCGGCCCAGGGAGTTGAAGAAGATCAGCTCGTCCACGCGGTTCAGGAACTCGGGACTGAAGGTGCGCTTCAGGTCCTGGTCGATGACCGAGTGGATGCGGGTCTCGCTGGCCTTCTTCTCCTCGGAGCCGAAGCCCAGGGCCTTGCTCTCCTTGGCGCGGCGGCTGCCCACATTGGACGTCATGATCACCACGGTGTTCTTGAAGTCCACGGTGCGGCCGAAGGAATCGGTGAGCTGCCCGTCCTCGAGGACCTGCAGCAGGATGTTGAAGACGTCCGGATGGGCCTTCTCGATCTCGTCCAGCAGGATCACGGAGTAGGGCTTGCGGCGGACCTTCTCGGTCAGCATGCCGCCCTCGTCGTAGCCCACGTAGCCCGGAGGCGCGCCCACCAGGCGCGACACCGCGTGCTTCTCCATGTACTCGGACATGTCCACGCGCAGCAGGGCGGCCTGGTCGCCGAACATGAACTCGGCGAGGCGGCGGGCCACCTCGGTCTTGCCCACGCCGGTGGGACCGAGGAACAGGAACGAGCCGATGGGCCGGCGCGGATCGCGCAGTCCGGCGCGGTTGCGGCGGATGGCCTTGGACACGGCGTCCAGGGCCTCGTCCTGGCCGATGATCCACTCGCGCAGCTCGTCCTCCATGCGCAGGAGCTTCTGGGTCTCCTCCTCCTCCACCTCGGCCACCGGAATGCCCGTGATGTTGGCGATCACCTTGCACACCAGCTGGGTCGAGACGGTGATCTGGTGGTCGGAGTTGTCCTGCTTCCAGCTCTTCTTGAGCTCGGAGAGCTTGTTCTTGAGCTCCTTCTCGTCGTCGCGGAAGGCGGCGGCCTTCTCGAACTCCTGGGCCTGGATGGAGGCCTCCTTCTCCCGCACGACCTCGCTGATCTGGTTCTCCAGCTCGCGCAGGTCCGGCGGCACGACGGCCATGGACAGGCGGGCCCGCGACCCGGCCTCGTCGATGACGTCGATGGCCTTGTCCGGCAGCGAGCGGCCGCTAATGTAGCGGTTGCTCAACCAGACGGCGGCCTTCAGGGCGTCGTCCTCGAAGGTCACGCGGTGGTGGGCCTCGTAGCGGTCGCGCAGGCCGAAGAGGATCTGGATGGCCTCGTCCTCCGTCGGCGGGTTCACCACGACGGTCTGGAAGCGGCGCTCCAGGGCGCCGTCCTTCTCGATGAACTTGCGGTACTCGTCCATGGTCGTGGCGCCGATGCACTGGATCTCGCCGCGGGCCAGGGCCGGCTTGAGCATGTTGGAGGCGTCGATGGCTCCCTCGGCGCCGCCGGCGCCCACGATGGTGTGGAGCTCGTCGATGAACAGGATGATGTTTTCGTTCTCGCGAATCTCCGCCATGATCTGCTTCAGGCGCTCTTCGAACTGACCGCGGTATTTCGTTCCCGCCACGACACTTGCAAGGTCCAGGGTCACGAGCTCCATGTCGCGCAGGGTCACAGGCACGCGGTTCTCGACCATGCGGGAGGCCAGGCCCTCTGCGATGGCGGTCTTGCCCACGCCGGGCTCGCCGATCAGCACGGGGTTGTTCTTCTTCCGACGCGAGAGGATCTGCACCACGCGCTCGATCTCGTCGCCGCGGCCGATGGTGGGGTCCAGCTTGCCCTCGCGGGCCATGTCCGTGAGGTTGCGGCCGAACTGGTCGAGGATGGGCGTCTCGCGCTTCTGGGCGGCGGCCTTCTCCTCCTTGGGGCGCTCGGAGCTGCCCAGCATCTTCAGCACCTCGCGGCGCACGCGCTCGTGGTCGGCGCCCAGCTCGCCCAGGACGCGGGAGGCGACGCCCTCCCCCTCCTTGATCAGGGCCAGCAGAAGGTGCTCGGTACCCACGTAGTTGTGGGAGTGGATCCGGGCCTCGTCGATGGAGATCTCCAGGACCCGCTTGGCGCGAGGCGTGAAGGGGATCTCGCCGATGGTGATGGTGCCGCTCTGGGGCGTCACGATCTCCTCGATGGCCTGCTGGATCTGCGTGAAGTCGATGCCCAGACGCTGGAGCACCCGCGCGGCGATCCCCTCGCCCTCGCGGATGATCCCGAGCAGGAGGTGCTCGGTGCCGATGTAGTCGTGCTGCATGCGGCCGGCCTCGTCACGGGCCAGGAACAGCACCTTGCGCACTCTCTGGGTGAAACGGTCGTTCATCAGCGTCTCCGTTCGCGTGTTGGCGGGGCGGGCCCGCGTCTCCGGTCCACAGGATCAATATACATCGACTCGGCGCACCGGCACCACAGGCGTCCGTGCGTCGATCCTTTCATAGGATCGGACAGGGGGCAAGAGACTTGAGGATAAGCGACTACCGAAAGAGGATTTCGGCCTCAGGTGAGGAAGTCGCGGACGACGGCGGCCCGCAGCTCGGGCGTGTCCGCATCCTCGGGCGTCCCGAAGGCGGTCTCCAGGTGCCCCTCTCGCACGTCCAGGAGCAGACGGCGCCAGCCGGCGTGGTCCGGAACCTCCAGCAGGCCCCGCTCCACTGCGAAGATCAGGCGCGAAAGGAGATCCAGGGTCTCTCCGCATTCCAATCGGCGGGCATGGGTCAACACGCCGAAGGCCCGGTGGGCCCGGTCCTCCAGCTCGTCGGCCATGGACTCCTGCAGCACGTCGGCCATGGCGGCCTCGCGCCCCACCAGGTCGGCCACGAGACGCGTGAAGGCGGCGGTCATGGCCTTCTCGCTCTCGCCCAGGGTGCGGGTGGTGCGGATGCGGTAGAGATCGCCGTGCACGGTCCCGTCACTCTCCAGCCACGGAGTGACCCGGCAGCCTGCCTCACCGAATCCCTCCAGGGCCTCGACGGCGCCACCGGAATAGGAAAGGGCCGGCAGGTGGACGACGCACGACAGGACCAGCCCGGTACCGCACCGGGAGGGTTCGGCGGTGAGGTAGCCGAAGCGGTCGTCGTAGGCGAAGGGCAGGGCTCGGTCCAGCCGGCGCTCGGCTGCGAGAACCTCTCGGGTCACGGCCACCGGGTCGAATCCCGAGCGGCGGACGGCCAGGACGAGGTGATCGCGGTCCAGGACGCGCAGGACGGTGCCGCCGTCGGGAGCAGCCAGGCAGGATCCGCAGATCAGGTGGTCGTCGCGGTGGGTGGTGGAGACCAGTCCGGCCTCGCGGGCCCGCAACACCTCGGTGGGATCGCTGTCCAGAAACCCGCCGGGCTCCGCTTCGGCGAGGGCGGGCAGGAGCCGGGCGGCGGCCACGATGCGCCGGCCAACCCTGTCCTGGTCCTCCAGCTCCATGCCCCCGGGGAACCGCTCCCCCTCCAGGCTGCGACGCAGCTCCGCCTCGGACCACAGGACCGTGCGGGACCAGGGGCCGCGGCCGTCGAGATGGGCCAGGCGCGCGGTCTCGAATCGGGGCAGGCTCACGACGTCGCCTCCCGGGCCTTCAGCAGTTCCATGTCCTGGATCTGGTCGCGCAGGCGGGCGGCCTCCTCGAAGTCCTCTGCAGCCACGGCCCGGTCGAGCAGGGACCGAAAGCGGGCGATCTCGCGCCGGCGCAGCTCCGCGGACGTGGTGGCCGCCGGCATCATGCCGATGTGGGCCGAAGCGCCGTGGAAGCGCTCGAGGATCGTCTTGAGCTCCTCGTGGAAGTGCCGGTAGCAGTCGGGGCAGCCCAGGCGACCGTCCGAGGCCAGTGCGGCCAGTTCCGTGGAGCAGGTGGGACAGGGCGTCACGACGCCGCCTCCGGGTCGGGGTGCAGGGCTCCGTCGCGGAGCACGAGGGTGCGGTCGGCGCGGGCGGCGAGGTCGGGATCGTGGGTCACGACCACCAGGGCGGAACCGTGGTCGGCGGCCCAGCCGAAAAGCATGTCGGCCAGTTCGGCGCCGCGGGCCCGGTCCAGGTTGCCGGTGGGTTCGTCGGCCATCACCAGCGACGGGGCGTTGACGAAGGCCCGAGCCATGGCCACCCGCTGCTGCTCGCCGCCGGAGAGTTCGCCGGGCAGATGGCCGGAGCGGTCGGCCAGCCCCATCCGTCCGAGGAGGTCGGCGGCGCGGTCGCGCTCGTCCGGGCCGATGGGCCCGCGCAGGCGGGCGGGCACCAGCAGGTTCTCTTCCGCCGTCAGGTCCGGCATCAGGAAGTGGAACTGGAAGACGAAGCCCAGCTCATCGCGACGCCAGCGGCTCAGACGATCCCCCGACATGGCCAGCAGATCCTCGCCGCGCCAGGTCACGGAGCCGGCGTCGGGCCGGTCGAGTCCGGTCAGGAGATTCAGGAGCGTGCTCTTGCCCGAGCCGCTGGACCCCATGACCGCGAGGCTCTCCCCCGCAGCCAGGCTCACCGAGCAGTCGCGCAGCACGTCCACGCGTCCGTCGGTGCGGGCGAAGCCCTTGTCCAGTCCCTGTGCATCCAGCAGCGCGTGCATGGGGCTCCTAGGTGTAGCGGATGATCTCCATGGGCCGCAGGCGCGAGGCCTCGGCGCTGGGCAGCCACGTGGCCAGCAGCGTGATCAGCAGCGCCACGCCCCCGACCATCAGGAAATCCGTGGTCTGGGCGATGACCGGCACATGGTCCACGAAGTAGACGTCGCCGGGCAGGCCGATGCCCACCTTCTCCAGGTACAGCACGCCCAGCCAGCCCAGCAGGCTGCCGAGCATGGTCCCCGCGGCACCCACGGCCAGACCGTCGAGCAGGAAGATGGCGCTGATCTGGCGCGGGCGCGCGCCCATGGCCAGCAGGATGCCGATCTCCCGGCGCCGCTCCCCCACCATCATGGTCAGGATGCCGATGATGTTGAAGGCCGCCACCAGGATCACCAGCCCCAGCAGCAGGAACATCATGACCTTCTCCAGCTTGACCCACTGGAAGAGGTTGGCGTTGAGCTCGATCCAGTCGTTGCAGTGGTGGTCGTAGGGGCCGAGGGCGTCCTCGATGGCCTCGGCCACCGCCGGCGCCGTCATCATGTCGGCCACCTTCACGCCGATGGCCAGGGCGCCGTCGGGCGGGTAGCCGAAGAAGTCGCGGGATTCGTCCAGGGCCATGTAGGCGAAGCGGGCGTCGAAATCGTAGAGGCCCGTCTCGAGGAATCCGGCCACGATGTAGCGACGGCTTTCGGCCTCCATCTCGTCCAGCACGAGCTCGCCCTTGGGGGCGGTGAGCACCAGGGTGTCGCCGAGGCCGGCGTAGAGAGAGGCGGCGAGTTCGGCGCCCAGCACCACGCCCGGCACGCCGTCGTGCTCGCCGCGCAGGGCCGCGACGCCGCGTCCGGCGGGGTACATCATGCGCCGCAGCGGGGTGACGGTCTCCTGCAGGTCGGGATCCACGCCCCAGACCACCGCCGCCCGATGCTGGGCCGTGCCCCCGGCGAGGCGGTTGGTGGCCACCACCTCCTGGCGCACGAAGGGCGCCACGCCCGTCACGCCGTCGAGGCCGCCGATGGTGTCCATGTCCCGGCCCAGGTCCCGGAAGCCCTCGGGCCGGCTGGTGGTCACCGTGACCATGGGCATGTTGTCCACGAAGGTGCTGCGCAGCTCGGCGTGCAGGCCGTTCATGATGGCCAGGGTCAGGTCGAGGACGACCACGCCCAGGGTGATCCCCGTGACGGCGATCACCGTCACGCGGCTCAGCAGGCGCGACTTGCCCCGCGAACGCAGGTAGCGGGCGGCGATGTAGGCCGCGAAACGCATCCTAGCTCATGCCCCCGGGGTTCTCCTCCGGCCGCATGGCCGGGAAGAGCAGCACGTCGCGGATGCTGTTGCAGTCGGTGAAGAGCATCACGAGGCGGTCCAGGCCCACGCCGAGGCCGCCGGTGGGCGGCATGCCCGTCTCCAGTGCTTCGAGGAAGTCCTCGTCCAGCACCTGGGCCTCCTCGTCGCCCTTGGCCTTGAGGTCCATCTGGGCCATGAAGCGCTCGCGCTGGACCTGGGGGTCGTTGAGCTCGGAGAAGGAGTTGCAGATCTCGAAGCCGGCGATGAAGCCCTCGAAGCGCTCCACCAGGCCCTCGTCCTCCCGGTGCCACTTGGCCAGGGGTGACAGCTCCACCGGGTGGTCCAGCACGAAGGTGGGCTGGATGAGCTTGGGCTCCACGAACTCGCCGAAGACCTCGTCGAGGATCTTGTCGCGGCCCATGCCCTTCTTCACTTCCACGCCCAGGCGCTTGGCCTCGGCGGCCACCTGGTCGTCGTCCAGCGACGCGAAGTCGACGCCCGTCTCCTCCTTCAGGCCGTCCAGGAAGCGCAGGCGGCGGAATCCGTTGGAGAAGTCCAGCTCGTGCTCGCCGTAGGTGATCTTCCCGTCGGTGCCGAAGCGCTCCACCAGGCGCAGCATCATCCGCTCCACCAGGTCCATCATGCCGTGGTAGTCCCAGTACGCGGCGTAGCACTCCATCATGGTGAACTCGGGGTTGTGGGTGCGGTCCATCCCCTCGTTGCGGAAGTCCTTGCAGAACTCGAAGACCTTCTCGAAGCCGCCCACGATCAGGCGCTTGAGGTAGAGCTCGTCGGCGATGCGCAGGTAGAGGGTCTGGTCCAGGGCGTTGTGGTGCGTCTTGAAGGGACGCGCCGTGGCGCCGCCGTACAGGGGCTGGAGGATGGGCGTCTCGACCTCGAGAAAGTCCTCGTCCACCAGGAAGCGGCGGATCTCGTCGAGCACGCGGGAGCGCACCCGGAAGCGCTCGCGGGTCTCCAGGTTCATGATGAGGTCCAGGTACCGCTTGCGGCTCTTCAGCTCCAGGCTCATGTCGTGGTACTTCTCGGGCAGCGGACGCAGCGACTTGGTCAGCAGCACGAAGGCGTGGACCTCGACGGTGAGCTCCTCGGTGCGCGTGCGGAACAGCGTGCCCTCCACGCCGATGATGTCGCCGGTGTCGACCATCTTCTTGAAGAAGTCGAAGTCCACGTCGCCGAGGATGTCCTTCTTCACGTAGATCTGGATCTTGCCCGGTCCGTCGAAGAGCGGAATGAACATGGTCTTGCCGGCCTTGCGCTTGGCCATGACCCGTCCCGCGATGCGCACCTTGGCGCCGGACTCCGTGATTTCCGCCTCGTGCTCCCGCAGTTCGGCGCTGGTGTGGGTGCGCTCGTAGTGGTGCGGGTAGGGGTCGCGGGTCTCGCGGATCTCGGCGAGCTTGCGCAGGCGCTCCTCGATGAGGCGGTGGCGCGCGGCCTCGTCCTGGGCGGTCTCGGGGGCGTTGTTGTTCGCGTCGGCGGTCACGTCGGTTCTCCTCGGTCTACTGGCCGGTGGCCTGACTCGTCTGGCGCAGGTAGGCGTCGATGAAGCCGTCCAGGTCGCCGTCGAGGACGCCCTGGGAGTTGCCGGTCTCGTGGTCGGTGCGGTGGTCCTTCACCTTGGTGTAGGGATGCAGCACGTAGGAGCGGATCTGGCTGCCCCAGGCGATCTCCATCTTCTCGCCCGCCTTGGCCTCCATCTTCTCGCGCTCCTCCTCGAGGGCCTTCATGTACAGCTTGGCGCGGAGCATCTTCATGGCGCTCTCGCGGTTCCGCAGCTGGGAGCGTTCGCTCTGGCACTGCACCACGATGCCGGTGGGCTCGTGGGTCAGGCGCACGGCGCTGTCGGTCTTGTTCACGTGCTGGCCGCCGGCGCCGCTGGCCCGGTAGGTGTCCATGCGGATCTCGGCCTCGTTGACCTCGACCTCCACCTCGTCCTCGATCAGCGGAAAGACGAAGACCGAGGCGAAGGCCGTGTGGCGGCGGCTCTGGGCGTCGAAGGGCGAGATGCGCACCAGCCGGTGCACTCCCGACTCGCTCTTGAGGTAGCCGTAGGCGAAGTCGGACTTCACCTCGAAGACGGCGCTCTTGATGCCGGCCTCGTCCCCGGCCTGCAGATCGATGGCGGAGAAGGTGAACTCCGAGCGCTCGAAATAGCGCGTGTACATGCGCATGAGCATCTCGGCCCAGTCCTGGCTGTCGGTGCCGCCGGCACCGGGGTGGATCTCCACCAGGGCGCCGCGGCCGTCGTCCTCGCCGCTGAGCAGGAACTGGGATTCGAGCCGGTCGAGGGCGTGGCCGAGGGAGGTCAGGCCCTCGTCGATCTCCGCGACGACGGAGTCGTCGTCCTCCTCGGCGGCGAGCTCGCAGAGGACGCCGAGGTCCTCGCACGACGAATCGGCCTCGGCGACGGGATCGAGCCAGCGCTTGAGCTGGCGCGACCGTCGGTGGACGGCATCGGCGGCCTCGCGGTCGTTCCAGAATTCGGGTTCGGCCTGACGGGCCTGGAGCTCGTCGAATTCCGCCTTCAGCGCGGGGAGGTCAAAGACCCTCCTTGAGCTGCTGGAGGCGCAGACGCAGGGCGGCGAGGGTGTCGAGGCGTTCCTTCATGGGGTCGCATCCCTCCCCCGCTGGGCGGGGTCGTTCAGGAGATCCTGCACGGCGCGGCGCAGGTCGTCGGGCGTGCCGTCGTTGACCAGCACGATATCGGAGCGTTCCCAGTCGCGCAACAGGGGACGCTGGGCCTCCACGCGGGCCCGGGCGTCGTCGGCGGACAGGCGGCCGGACGCCGCGAGGCGTTCGATCCGGACCTCCTCCGGCGCCGTCACGCAGATCACGCGATCCACGGCGGCGAACGGCGGCAACCGAAAGTAAACGGCCGCCTCCACCACCGCAAGGGGCGGCAGGGGGTCGCGGGAGGCCGCATCGCGCAGCCGCGCCACGAGGCGGGCCGAGAGGCGCGGGTGGGTGATGGCGTCGAGCCGGGCCAGGGCGTCGGCGTCGCCGAAGACCAGGCGGCCGAGGACGGGGCGGTCCACCTCCTCGCCACAGAAGACGTCGTCACCGAACGCCTGCCGCAGTTCCGAACGCACCGACGGGTCGGCGAGGACGCCGTGGCCTTCCCGGTCGGCATCGATGACCACGGCTCCCCCGGCGGCGAAGGCGTCGGCGGCGAGGCTCTTGCCGCCGCCGATGGGGCCGGTCAGGGCCCAGACGGGGATCCCGTACGGATCAGCCATGGGCGGCCTCCCAGTCGGCCCCGGCGTGGATCTCCACCGTCAGGGGCACCGACAGGTCCATGACCCCCTCCATGCAGTCGCGGACCAGGGCCGTGACGGCCTCGAGCTCACTCTCCGGCAGCTCGAGCAGGAGCTCGTCGTGGACCTGCAGGAGCATGAGGGCCAGGTGCCCCCCCTCGGCCAGTTCACGATCGAGGCGAATCATGGCCAGCTTGATCAGGTCGGCGGCGGTGCCCTGGATGGGGGTGTTCATGGCCATGCGCTCGGCCATGGCCCGCAGTCGCTGGTTGTCCGAGAGGATGTCCGGCAACGGGCGACGACGCCCCAGCAGCGTGGTGGCGACCCCGGTCTCGCGGGCCTCCCCGTGGCTGCGGTCGATGAACTCCTTCACGCCGGGGTACGTGCGGAAGTAGCCGTCGATGAAGGCGCTCGCCTCGCGCACCGTGACGTCGATCTGGCGGGCCAGGGCGCGGGCTCCCATGCCGTAGATCACGCCGAAGTTGATGGCCTTGGCCCGCGACCGCATGTCGGAGGTCACGGCGTCCGGCTCCACGTCGTTGATCAGGGCGGCGGTGGCGCGGTGCACGTCGCCTCCGTCGCGAAAGGTCTGCACCAGGCGCTCGTCTCCGGACAGGTGGGCCAGCAGGCGCAGCTCCACCTGGGAATAGTCGGCGGCCAGGAACACGTTGCCCTCGGCCCGGGGCACGAACGCCTTGCGGATCCGGCGTCCCTGGGACGTGCGGATCGGGATGTTCTGGAGATTCGGATCGCTGGACGACAGGCGCCCCGTGGCGGCCACGGCCTGGTTGTAGGAGGTGTGGATGAGGCCCGTCTCCGGGTTCACGAGCTCCTTGAGGCTTTCGACGTAGGTGCCCTGCAGCTTGGCCAGTTGCCGATGCTCGAGGATCAGCCCCGGCAGCGGATGGTCGTCCGCCAGGCGCTCCAGCACCGACACGTCGGTGCTCCAGCCGCTGGAGGTCTTCTTGGTGGGCTTGAGGCCCAGGGTGTCGAAGAGGATCTCCGACAGCTGCTTGGGGCTCTGGACGTTGAACTCCACGCCGGCGGCCTCGTGGCACGACGCCTCGAGGCGGACCAGTTCCTCGGCGAATTCGCCGTGCAGCTCCTCCAGGTAGTCGGTGTCCACGCGGATCCCGTTGCGCTCCATGCGGTAGAGCACGCGGGACACGGGGATCTCGACGTCGCGGAACAGGGCCCCGAGCGCCTCCTCCGCCTCGAGCTCCGGGGCGAACGCCCCGTGCAGGCGCAGGGCCGCCTCGGCATCCTCGGCGGCGTACACGGCGAGGCGCTCCAGCGGCACCGACAGGATGTCGCGGGTCCGGTCCCCCTTCTCGAAGAGGTCGCCGTAGGGGATCATCTCGAGCCCCAGGTGCTCGGACGCCAGTTCGTCCAGGCCGTAGCGCATGCGACCGGAATCCAGCACGTAGGCCGCCAGCAGGGTATCGAAGCGGGGACCGCTCAGCTCGTAGCCGTGGCGCTCCAGGATCCACTCGTCGTACTTCAGGTTCTGCCCCACCTTGAGGCGCTCCGGATCTGCCAGGACGGGGCCCACCAGGCGACGGACCTCCTCACCCCGGTCGACCTCCCCCTCCCCCGGAAACAGGCTGCCCTGAGCGTCGCCCTCGCGGGTCAGCACCGGGATGTAGACGGCGTCGCCCGCGGAAGCGCACAGGGAGATCCCAACGAGGCGGGCGCGGTCGGAGCGCAGGTCGTCGGTCTCGGTGTCCACGGCCAGCGGAGCGCCGGCGGGCAGGGCGTCCAGCCAGGCGGAGATGTCGGCGTCGGTCGCGAGGATCCGGTAGCCGCGGGCAGCGGCGTCCCACCGGTCGGTCGACCCGGTGGTCTCGTCCGCCCCGGTCTTCGCGGGTTCGCGGCCGATCAGCCGGTCGGCCATGGCCTTCACCTGCCGCAGCCCCAGCTCGTCCAGCAGGGCCGTCAGGCGCTCGGAGGTGGGCAGGACCGTCCGCACGGCCTCCCAGTCCACCTCCATGGGCACGTCGTCGTCGATGGTGAACAGCGTGCGGGACAGCAGCACCTGTTCCCGGTTCTCCGTCAGGACACGCTTCATGCGGGCGGTGAGCTTGTCCGCATCCAAGCGCTCGAGGAGCGAATCGAGGCTGCCGAAGTCCTTCACGAGCTTCAGTGCCGTCTTGGGCCCCACCCCCGGGGCGCCGGGGATGTTGTCGCTGGTGTCGCCGGACAGGGCGAAGACGTCGATGAGCTCCTTCGGGTCCAGGCCGAACTCCTTGCGCACGTCGTCGTCGGTGAATTCGGTGACGTCGGCACCGCGGCGGCCCGGCTTCAGCATGCCGGTGCGGGCGTCGAGGAGCTGCATGAAGTCCTTGTCGCCGCTGTAGAGCCAGACGCGGTCGGTCACGCCCTCGGAACGGCGGGCCAGGGTGGCGATGATGTCGTCGGCCTCGAACCCCTCCTTGTCGAACACGGCCAGCCCCCAGGCCTCCAGCAGTTCGTGGAGTCGGGGCAGCTGGGCGGCCAGCTCCTCGGGCATGGGCTTGCGGTTGGCCTTGTACTCGGGATAGATGTCGTGGCGGAACACCTTGCCCTTGCGGTCGAAGACCACCGCCAGGTGGGACGGGTCGTATCCCTGGATGAGCCGCAGCAGGCTGTTGAGGAAGCCGAAGGCCACCGACGTGGTCTCGCCGTCGGGCGAGGTCAGGGGCCGGTTGGCGAAGGCGTAGTGGGCCCGGTAGAAGAGGGCGGATCCATCGACGAGGATCAGGGACACGGGTCACCTCCGGGGGCGATGCCGTAGAGACCGCGTTCGCGAATGATCCGCGCCACGGCCGGTGGGAGGAGATCGGCGGGAACGATGCCTCCGGCGAGGCTGCGCCGTACGTCGGAGGACGAGACGTCGTGGGCGAAGTCGTCCACGACCTGGAGCGTACTGCCGGACGGCGCCTGAACGGCCTCACCGTCCCGCGGGAAGACGAGCAGGGTGACCCCGTCGAGCAGCCTGTCCGCATCGCGCCAGCGGGGCAGGCCGTCCAGGGAGTCGGCACCCACCACGAGCTTCCACTCGTCGTCGGGATGGCGTTCGCGCAACGCGTCGAGGGTCTCGATGGTGAAGCTCGCCCCTCCCCGCTCGACCTCCAGGTCCTCCACCCGGACACCGTCGACCTCGTCGAGGGACGCGCGGGTCATGGCGAGGCGGTCGGCGGGAGGCGCGCTGGTGCCGTCCTTGAACGGGGAGCGGTAGGCGGGCACCACATGGACGACGTCGGCGAGGCCGCGCGACGCCAGTTCCAGCACCATGGCGAGGTGCCCCCTGTGGAAGGGATCGAAGGAGCCGCCGAAGACGGCGCGGATCATGACTCCGACGGAGCCTGGAGCGCGCCGAGGCGTCGGCGCGCGTCGTCCGCCAGATCGCTGTCGGGGAATTCCTCCAGCAGACCCTCGAGGGCCGTGGTCTCGGCGTCCGCATCCTCCAGTTCACGGGCCGTCTCGGCCCGTTCCCAGAAAAGCATGTCGCGGAGGGTGGACTTGCGCTCGGTCTCGAGCAGGCGATCCAGCACGATGGCCGCCGACTCGTCCTTGCCCATGCGGCGGTACAGATCCACCGACTTGAGCTGCTTGCGCACCACGATGTCGGCGATGTCCACCAGGCGCTCCTCCACCGCCGGACGCCACGGGGACGTGGGGTAGGTCTGCAGGAAGGCCAGGAAGCTGTCACGGGCCTCGTGCCCGGAGGTGATGTCGCGTTCGATGCGCCCGACCTGGAGGAAGCGCGCCTCGCACTCCCGGTACATGGCCTCCTCCACCAGGGCGCTGGTGGGATACTCCTGCCGCAGGATCCGGTACTCCACCACGGCCAGCGGGAACTCCTTCAGGTCCACGTAGGCGGCGGCCTTGTGGAACTGGGCCAGGGCCGCGAGGCTGTCGGTGGGGCTGCGGCGCAGGAACTGGCCGTAGGCGTCCACGGCCTCCTGGTGCTTGCCGGCCTGCTGGAAGGCCCAGGCCCGGTCGTAGCTGCCCATGGGATGGGGGTTGTTCATGCCGCAACCCGCCGCCACGAGGACGAGGAGGGTGCTCAGCAGGATCAGGTTACGGGGTCGCGGTGTCGTCACGCGTCCGGGCTCCTTGCTCGACGTCAGTCGGCGGTGGTGGCGAAGTAGGCGGTGACCAGACCGGCGAGGGCGCCGAGCACGACGACCTCCTCCACGATGCCGTAGATCCCCTGGTCGGTCAGGCGCCCTTCGGTGAAGGCGTAGGCGGCGGTCTCCACGTCGTCGTGGCGTCCGGCGTCGATGCGGTCGCCGTAGCGACGCGTGAGGCTGCGGTCCAGCAGCACCCGGCCGTCCCTGCGATCCCGCAGGACCACGATGGCCGACACGGCGATCTCCCGGTCCAGCCACGTCCGCCACAGGCCGAGGCGCCGGCCCGCGGCCGGGTACTCAAGTTCCACGTCCTCCAGGCGGACCACCAGCTCATGGGGCACCGCGGTGACACCGGGCGTGCCGGTGAAGCCCTCGTCCTCTTCCTCATCGTCGGCGGCCGTCACCGGAGCCGGCGCATAGAGCTCCATGCCGCGGTCGGCGAGCAGATCGCTCAGGGCCACCTGCATGAGGTCCTGGCCCTCGTGGAGGCCGCGGGACTGGTAGACCAGGCCCAGGGCGTCGGCCGGCAGGGGCTCGAGGGCCTCCCGGAGCAGGTCCGTCATCAGGGCGCGGGTGATCCAGAGGTTCGTGCGCACGGTATCGGCGGGCGCGGTGGCTGCCGATGCCGTGGAGGCGGCCAGGGCGGCCATCAGCAGGATCAGCAGGCCGGCGGCCGGCAGACGACGTCGGGTCATCGGGCACCTTCCCCATTCTCCGGGACGAAGTCGGCCAGGGCGTCGAACGGCGTGACCGCCGTCAGCGTGGCCCGGCCCCAGGTCCCGGGGGTCGCGTGGGCGCCGTCGGCAAGGACGACGCCGTCCATCTCGTAGGCATGATGCCTGGTGCGGGCCACGGCCACCGGGGCCGCGTCGTCCGTCATCCAGGCCGGGACGTCGGTCATGCCGGCGGCGAGTTCGTCGAGGAGTTCGCGCCAGGGCCCGGCCTCCTCCACGGAATCGACGACGGCGTCGAAGGTCCGTCCCAGTCGTGCGGCCTGCCGCTCCCCCGCGATCTCCACCTGGAGGTCCAGGACGCGGGCCTCGCGGTCGGCCACCTCTTCCGGATCGACCGTCAACGGCAGGTCCGCCCCTGCGGTTCCCGCCTCGGGAGAATAGCGGTAGGTCCCCACGTGGTCAAACCGGACCGCGGCCAGGGTGTCCAGCACCTGCTCCACGTGTTCCTCTTCCTCCCCCGGGAACCCCATGAGCAGGGTCGTGCGCAGCACGAGGTCGGGACGGTCGGCGCGGAGGTCCGCGTAGGTCGCGACCAGGTCATCCACCTTCACGGGGCGGTTCATGGCCCGCAGCACGTCAGGCGCCGCGTGCTGGATGGGCATGTCGAGGTACGGAAGCACCTTCGGGGCGTCGAGGATGCGACGCAGGCCATCCGTGCCCACCAGTCCGGGATAGAGGTAGTGGAGGCGGATCCAGCGGAGGCCGTCGACGTCGGTCAGCGCCTCCACCAGGTCGCCCAGGCCCTCGCCGGTGTCGCGTCCGAAATCGCTGGTGTTCTGGGACACCAGCATGACCTCGCCCACACCCCGATCGCAGAGCCGCGCCACCTCGTCGCGCAGCTCGGCGACGCGACGGCTGCGCTGGTCGCCGCGGATCAGGGGGATGCGGCAGAAGCTGCAGCGGAAGTTGCAGCCCTCGCTGATCTTCACGAAGGCCAGGTGGGCCGGCGTGAGCAGGGGGCGGTCGGCGAGGCCGTCGTAGCGGGCGTCGTCGGGGCGCCCCACCGGCACGGTGTCGTCGCCGATCTCCAGGGCTTCGACGATGCGGTCGAAGTTCCCCACGCCGGACACCAGGTCGATCTCTGGGTAGTCGCGCCGGATCTCCTCGCCCCGCTCCTGGGTCAGGCAGCCGGTCACGATGAGCAGGCGGTCGCCCTTCTCCTCGCACATGGTCTCGATGGCGTCGTAACTGTCCTGCCGCGCGGCCTCGATGAAGCCGCAGGTGTTCAGGATCCACACGTCCGCGGCGTCGGGGTCGTCGGTCACGAGCATGCCCCGGGCGGCGAAGCGCCCGAGGAGGGCTTCGCTGTCCACGAGGTTCTTGTCGCAACCCAGGGTGGCGGCGTAGACGGTGCGGCGGCTCACGGCAGGTCGTCCCCTCCCTCGGCGGCCTCGAGGGCGCGGAGGTCGTCGGGCTTGAGCAGCACCTCGCGGGCCTTGCTGCCGATGAACGGCCCCACCACGCCGGCGTGCTCGAGCAGGTCCATCAGGCGGCCCGCGCGGGCGTAGCCCACCTGGAGCTTGCGCTGGAGCATGGAGGTGGAGCCGTGCTGGGAGAGCACGATGATCTCCCGGGCCTGGTCGAACAGCGGGTCCGACTCCAGGTCCGTGATCGTCGACTCCTCCCGCTCCTCCTCCAGGGTGATGGGACGGGTGGTGTCCTTGAACTGGCGCCAGTGGTCGGCCACGGCCTCGGCCTCGTCGATGTCCACGAAGGCGCCGTGGACGCGCACGGGCTGGGCCCGACCGGGCTGGAGGTAGAGCATGTCTCCCCGACCCAGGAGCTTTTCGGCGCCGTTGGCGTCCAGGATGGTGCGCGAGTCGTTCTTCTGGATCACCCGGAAGGCGATCCGGCAGGGGATGTTGGCCTTGATCACGCCGGTCAGCACGTCCACGCTGGGCCGCTGGGTGGCCAGCACCAGGTGGATGCCCACGGCGCGGGCCTTCTGGGCGATGCGGGTGATGGGCAGCTCGATCTCCTGCCCGAGCTGGACCATGAGGTCGGCCAGCTCGTCCACCACGCACACGTAGTAGGGCATGGGCTCCTTCACCGGCTGCCCGTCGTTGTCCAGGATCTTCCCCGCCTCGATCTTCTTGTTGTACCCCTCGATGTTCCGCACGCTGTGCTTGGCCAGCCGCCGGTAGCGGTGGTCCATCTGCGCCTCCATCCACTTCAGGGCGCGCAGGGCCTCCTTGGGGTCCGTCACCACCGGCAGCAGCAGGTGCGGGATGTCGTTGTAGACGTTCAGCTCCAGCATCTTGGGATCGATGAGCAGCAGGCGCACCAGGGACGGGTCGCAGCGCAGCAGCAGCGACGTGATCATGGCGTTCACGCACACGCTCTTGCCGCTGCCCGTGGAACCCGCCACCAGAAGGTGGGGCTGGGCCGCCAGGTCGATGGCCACGGCGTCGCCGAAGACGTCCCGCCCCAGGATCACCGACAACGGACCCTCCATGGAGTCCTCCGCCAGGTTCCAGACCTCCTTCATGGACACGATCTGGGATTCCGGGTTGGGGATCTCGATGCCCACGGCCGCCTTGCCCGGGATGGGCGCCTCCATGCGGATGGAGCGGGCCTTCATGGCCAGGGCCAGGTCGTCGGTGCGCTGGACGATGGCGTTGACCTTCACGCCCGACGCCGGCTGGTACTCGAAGGTGGTGACCACGGGCCCCGGGCGCACGTCGCGCACGGCGCCGTCCACGCCGAAGGACTTCAGGGTGGTCTCCAGGAGGTCGGCGGACGCGTGCAGGGCGTCCTCGTCCACCGTCGCGGTCTGGACGGGGATGTCGTTGAGCAGGTCCACGTCGGGCAGGGGAATCTCCACGCCGGGCTCGCTGAGCAGGGCGCCGTCTGCCTCGGCGAAGACCTCGTCGCCTCCCTCGCCCTTGACCAGGGTCGAGACGCTGCCGCCGCCCCTGGTGCGGCGGGTGACCGGGGGCGTGTCGGCGACGGGTTCCACCGGTTCCGGGACGGACTCCGGTGCGGGGGTCTCCTCCAGCCTGGGCTTGTGGACGCGACGCGGCTCGGCCTCGACCGGTTCATCGACGGCGGGTTCGGGCGCCTCCTCGGCGACCACGGCGGCGGCCTTGGTCTTCGCGGCTTTCGTGGCCTTGTTGTCCGCCTTGCGCGCGCCCTTCTCCTCGCGGCGGCGTGCCATGTCGCCGCCCACGCCGCGCCACACGCCCACCGTCCCCTTGAGCAGGCGCCAGGGCAGGGCCAGCAGGACCAGCAGCCAGCCGCCGAGGGTGCGCAGGGCTGCGCCCGAGGCCGACAGGAACGATCCGAGGGCGTCCACGACGGGCCCCAGCCAGGGCCGGAAGATCAGCACGACGGCCGTCAGCAGGAAGAAGCTCAGGAAGATGAGTCCGCCGCCCTGGCCGAACAGGGCGTGGACGCCCCGGGCCAGGTAGAAGGCCGGGGCTCCGCCCAGGGACGCCGCCTCGGCGGTGGAGAACCAGTCGGCGGGCTGGGCGAGCCAGGCGGCAGAGGCGGCGAAGAGCGGGAGGATCTTGTCGGCCCAGGGCAGCAGCGGCGCGTTGCCGGCGGCCACCTGCCCGACGCCGCGGGCGGTGAGCCAGGCTGCGGCGGCCCAGGCCCAAACGGCGCCGAAGACCAGGCGCAGGGCGAAGGCGGCCAGACTGCCCACGGGTCCGCCGGGGTTGTCCGCGGCGAAGAGATCCACCGTGGCGCGGTCCTGCAGCGCACCCCACCAGCTGGGCGACGAACCCGTCAGGGACAGCAGCAGCCACAGGCCGAGGGCCGTCTGGAGCAGACCGCCGAGGCGCGGCGACTCCCAGACGGGACGACGCTTGCGACGGGAACTAGGCTTCTTCTTCCGCCTCGACACGCGCGGTGATCCCTTCCTTCAGGCCGGACATCTCGACGTCCAGGAACTTGGTGGTGGCCTTGCCCTGGAGGAAGGTCTCGTTCTCGAGGACCTCCAGGTGGAACGGGATGGAGGTGGGTACGCCGTCGATGACGCACTCCTGGAGGGCCCGCCGCATGCGCAGCACGGCCTCGTCGCGATCCCGTCCGTGGGTGATGATCTTCGCCAGCAGCGAATCGTAGTAGGGCGGCACCTGGTACTCCGAGTACACGTGGCTGTCCACCCTCACGCCGGGTCCGCCCGGCGCGTGGAAGAAGAAGATGCGGCCCGGGCAGGGCATGAAGTCGCGGGCCGGGTTCTCGGCGTTGATGCGGCATTCCAGGGCGTGGCCCTCGACCTGCACGGTCGACTGGTCGTAGCCCAGGGGCTCCCCCGCCGCCGAGCGGATCATGTCCTTGAGCAGGTCGGAGCCGGTGATGAGCTCCGTCACCGGGTGCTCCACCTGGATGCGGGTGTTCATCTCCATGAAGTAGAAGGAGCCGTCCTCGTCCAGCAGGAACTCCACGGTGCCGGCGGAATCGTAGCCCACGTGGGCGGCCAGGCGGACGGCGGCGGCGCCCATCTCGGCCCGCAGCTCCGGCGACACGGCCGGCGACGGGGCCTCCTCGATGAGCTTCTGGTGACGCCTCTGGACGGAACAGTCGCGCTCGCCCAGGTGAACCACGTTGCCGTGCTTGTCGGCGATGAGCTGGATCTCGATGTGGCGCGGGTTGACCAGGTACTTCTCCACGTACACGCCGTCGTTGCCGAAGGAGGCGCCGGCCTCGGTCCGGGCCGTGACGTACTGCTTGCGCAGGTCCTCCGGGTCGGTGGCCACGCGCATGCCCTTGCCGCCGCCGCCGGCGGTGGCCTTGACGATGACCGGATAGCCGATCTTCTCGGCGTACTCGACGGCCTCGTCCACCGTGTCGATCAGGCCGGGCGAACCAGGCACCGTGGGCACCCCCGCTTCCACGGCGGTCTCGCGGGCAACGGCCTTGTCCCCCATCTTGCGGATCACGTCGGCGGGAGGGCCGATCCAGGTGAAGTCGTTCTCGGCGCAGATCTCGGCGAACTCGGCGTTCTCGGCCAGGAACCCGTACCCCGGATGGATGGCGTCGGCGCCGGTGATCTCGGCGGCGGCCACGATGTTGGGGATGTTCAGGTAGCTCTCGGTGCTCAGACGCTTGCCCACGCACACCGACTCGTCGGCGTACTTCACGTGGAGGGACTCGGCGTCGGCGCTGGAGTGGATCGCCACGCTGGCGATGCCCATCTCCCGGCACGCGCGCATGATGCGCAGGGCGATCTCGCCCCGGTTGGCGATGAGGACCTTCTCGAACATGAGCATCTCCCTGTTGTCGGCCATCGGGGGATCCATTGTCCCCGTTCCCGGCGTCCGAGGCAAGCGGAGGTTGGATTCACGGCAGACGCTCCTCCGAGGGGAGGAGCGTCCGGGGCGTGCGGGCCTGGGTCAGGAGGGGTCGATCAGGAAGATCACGGCCTCCGCCTCCACGGGCGAGCCGTTCTCCACCAGGATCTCCTTCACCGTACCGGCGAACTCGGCCTCGATCTCGTTCATCACCTTCATGGCCTCGATGATGCAGAGGGTCTGGCCAACCGTGACCGTGTCACCCACGTTCACGAAGTTCGGGGATTCCGGCGACGGGGCCCGGTACAGGGTGCCCACGATGGGCGACCGCAGCTCCTTCCACTTGGCCCGCTCGGGCGACGGAGCCGCGGCGGCCGCGGGAGCGGCCTCGGGCGCCGGCGCGGCGGCCGGAGCGGGAACGGGAGCGGCGGCGACCGCAGCGGCCGGGACCGTCACGACGGTCTCGGTGGCTGCGGTCTTCTGGATGCGGATGGTGGCGTCCTTGCTCGTGATCTCGAGCTCGCCGATCTTGCTGTTCTCGACCAGCTCGACCAGTTCGCGGACCTTCGCGATGTCCATCATGTGCCTTTCCGTCGGGGCCGCCTCAGACGCGGCCCAGGTACTTGCCCGTACGGGTGTCGATCTTCAGGACCTCCCCCTCCTCGATGAACAGCGGAACCTGGACCACCAGGCCGGTCTCCATGGTGGCCGGCTTGGTGCCGCCCTGGGCGGTGTCGCCGCGCAGGCCGGGGTCGGTCTGGGTCACCGTCAGTTCCACGTTCACGGGGGGTTCCACGATCAGGGGGTTGCCGTCGCGCAGGAGCATGCTGACGGTCTCGCTCTCCTTCACGTACTTCGTCAGGTCCTCCATGGTGTCGGCGGGCAGGGAGATCTGCTCGTAGGTCTCCATGCTCATGAAGGTGAGGAATTCGCCGTCCTTGTAGAGGAACTGGTAGTCGCGCCGTTCGAGGCGGATCTCCTCGATCTTCTCCCCGGCGCGGAAGGTCTCCTCGACCACCTTGCCGCTCTCGACCTGCTTGAGCTTGGTGCGCACGAAGGCGGGGCCCTTGCCCGGCTTCACGTGCTGGAACTCGACGATGGACCACAGATTGCTCTTGTGGTTGATCACCATGCCGGTGCGGAAGTCGCTGGTATCGGCCAACTCTCGTCTCCTTGTGGGCCCGGCGAGGGGCCGTGTGGTGGTCTGGATCGCCCCCATTGATAACATGGAGGCTCCGGAAAAGCAATCGGGGCGGTGGGTCCTCAGCCGGCGTCGTCGAGTAGGCCCAGGAGGCCCTGGAGGGCCATGCGGTAGCCGCGGACACCGAACCCCTGGACCGTGGCGGCCACGGTGTCGGAAATGAGGTTCGTGCGGCGGAAGTCCTCGCGGGCGTGGGGGTTGGAGATGTGGACCTCGATCACGGGGATCGAGACCGACAGCAGGGCGTCGCGCACGGCCACCGACGTGTGGGTGTAGGCGGCGGCGTTGAGGATCAGGCCGTCAGCCTCGGCGTCGGCTTCGTGGATCCAGGTGACCAGCTCGCCCTCGCCCGCCGTCTGTCGGCAGTGGAGGTCGACGCCGGTCTCCCCGGCTGCGGCCAGGAGGTCGCCGACCAGGTCGTCGTAGGTGGTCGAGCCGTAGACCTCCGGCTCGCGTACCCCGAGGCGGTCCAGGTTGGGCCCGTTGAGCACGTGGATGACCCGGCTCACGACTCTCCCCCGGCCTCGCGCTCGAGCCAGGCGTCGAAGCGCTCCCGGTTGGCCTCGTCGCGGGCCGCGTCGGGGCGGCGTGCCGGCCGGGCCGCATCGCCGTCGCGGCCGGAGCTCGCCTCCACGGCGGCGATCTGGGCCACGATGTCCTCCCGCTCCGGATGCTGCTCGAGGACCTTGTAGAGGATGTCCAGGGCCTTGTCCTGGTGCCCCTGGGAGAGGTAGATGTCGGCCAGGGTGCGGGTCACGAACACGCCGCGGCCGGACTCGCCGGCGGCGGTCGTCTCGGGCACGGGGGGTGCGGGCTCCGGGGCGGGAGCCGGCTCTGCCTGTTCCGCGGCGGCGGGTTCTTCGAGCTCCTGCGCCGTCTCCTCGGCCGCATCGTCCGGAGTCACCTCGGGGGCCTCGACGACCGGATCCTCGAGGGCCAGGAGACCAGGGGCTCCCCGATGGGCGGGGTCGAGCTCGAGGACCGCTGCGGCTTCGCGTCGCGCCTCGTCCAGACGGCCCAGGTCGCGCAGGGTGCAGGCCAGCACCCAGTGGGCGGCGGCGCCGGCGGCGCGGCCGGCCATGCCCTCCTGCACCACGCGCAGGGCGATCTCGGGGTCCCCGTTGCGGCGGTGGAGGTCGGCCAGGGGCAACCAGAAGCGGGCGTCGGGCACGCGCTGGTCCTGCATCTCGAAGTAGCGGATCTGTCGGTCGAAATTCAAGGGCGGGTCCCGGGGCTCGAGGTGCTGACGTCGACGGAGGCCGGAGGCGTGCCGGCTCGGATCGACAAGTCTAGGGAACCGGACCGCCGGGCGTCAAGGCGGTTGCTCAGATCAGGCCGAGCCAATCGCCCAGCAGCATCTGGAGCCGGCCGACGAGCAGGCTGATGCGGGCCATGACCGCGGAGCCGAACGAGGCGCCGAAGGTCACCATGAGCACCAGCAGGCCGATGCGCGCGGCAGGCCCGCTCACCGAGCCCCCGCGACGGGTGTTCATGAAGTACACCAGGCCGCACACGGTACCCGCCAGGATCACCACGGCCGACAGGGACGCACCCACGTCCCAGCCTCCGTCAGGGGCGCGCAGCAGCAGCCCCTCTCCGATCGCCGCACGGATCTGGAAGACGAAGTCCGACCTTACGTAGCGGACGACGGCGTACCCTGCCGTGGTCCCCAGCACGAAGGCCGTGGGCCAGCGCGCCCACGACGACACCCTCGGAATCAGGCGTGTGAGCATCAGCAGGCCGAGCAGGGCGGGCACCAGGGCCGTCAGGTCGCGTTCGGGAAGGGGCGCATCGGGTCGGACGACCCGCTGGGCCTCGGGCATCAGGGGCACCACCACCCGCGGCCAGAGCGTGGTCCAGAAGCCGATGACCATCCAGTAGGCCGCCGACGCCCCGACGAAGACATGCTCCGCGAACTTGTAGAAGGGATTGTCCCGCCACAGGAACGAGAAGACCATCAGCGTCAGCAGCGCGCCCACCCAGATCTCGAGGTCGTGACTCACGGCGCAGGGGACGATCATGACCCGCCTCCCTTCAGGCGGCGGATCAGCAGACCGGCGTTGCCCAGCACCACGAAGGCCACGATCACCAGGTGGGCCGCCGTCTGGGGGCCCATGCCGCGGGTGGCGCGCATCACCGGCGGCACGCGGTCGGGGTAGCGCGCGGTCAGGGCGGCCTCGTACTCGGCCCCGCCCTTGAGGGCCGCCAGCAGTCCGAAGACCTGGCGCGGGTAGTACGGGAAGAACTGGGGCGCCCCGACGCCGGTGCAGGCGCCGGCGAGGGCGAATCCGCCCACGTCCCCGCCGTACAGGACCCATTCCTTGAGTCCCGGCGTACCGGCCGAAAGGCTCATGACGAGTCCGAACCCGCCCAGGTTCTCGACGCCCGCCAGGGCCGGCAGGGAGTCCAGCGGTACTCCCCGCACGTCGGTGGCGTAGCGCGAGCCGAGGGAATCGACCAGCGCATGCACCAGCAATTCACCCCCGGCCTGGAAACCGAGGGAGACCCAGTCACGGCCCTGCACGGCATCGGGGAACTCAGGCTCGATGACGTTGGACGCGAGGCGCTGGGCCATGTGGTTGCCCGTGGGCCACAGCGACATGGTGCACAGGGGCAGGCCGCGGATCAGGGCGTGGCGCGCGAGGGCCTCGGCCACGGGTTCCAGCTCCGGGGCGGAACTGGGCGAGTAGTCCAGGGAGAGCAGCATGGGCGTGCCGGGCGGCAGCGATTCCACGAGGTCGAAGACGGGCTGCGACAGCTTCCCGGGCCGGTCGCGGAACACCGGCCGCGCCAGGACCGCAGCCACCACGGCCGCCGCCAGGATCAGGTAGATCCAGCGCCGGTCGATCCGCTCCAGGGCTCCGAGTCGGGTCTTCACGAGCCGTCCCCTCCCCGTCCCCGCTCCAGTCCCATCACCATGCGCACGGCGAGGGCCGCCACACCCAGGGCGATGCCGATCATCAGCGCACGCTGCCCCGCCGTGTTGGGGACCGTCAGGATCCACAGGCCCAGGTCCTCCAGACGCAGCGGGATCACCGCCGCGGGCAACCGTCCGACCAGCACGGCCAGGGCCGCGATCAGCAGCACGGCCGTCTCGACGCCGTGGGCCCGGAACGCACGGTACGACGCCGAGGCCACGTAGAAGGCCAGCAACGAATACATGGTGGCGTGGAGGGGGCTGAGGACGGCCTCGAAGACCTTCGTCAGCCAGCTGTCGGCGGCGGTGGGGTCGCCGGTCAGGCCGGGCGCGCCTCCCAGCTTGAACATGCCGACCACCAGGACCACGGCGAAGGCGACGAGGGTCACGGCGGAGTAGCCCCAGTCCGCTCCTCGCTCCAGCACGCGCCTGCCGTGGCTCCGCACCAGGCTGATGCCCCCGAGCAAAAAGGCGAAGACGGCCAGGATGCCGAACCACGAGGAGAAGTGCCGGTCGGCCCACGCGAAGGGGGCTGCGATGCCGTCAGAGGTCCCGGCCCCGGGCGGGGCCACGAAGGCTGCCAGCAGCAGCACCACGGCCACCACGGCGAGCAGATGCTGTGGCGTCGGACGCTTCACGGCCTCACCTCGTCTCCAGCAGGACGCCCAGGGCGTCGCGGAGGGCGGCGGCCCAGGGCCACGGCGCCATGGCGACCAGGGTGGCCACGACGGTGCCCGCCAGGATCAGGCCCACCGCCACCATGCGACCGAGGTCCTGCCCCCGCAGACTGCCGAGCAGGGCCGAGTCGCCGGACATGGAGGCCCCGGCGGCGAAGAGCTCCTCGCCCATCAGGGTGTGGTCGCAGGCGGCGACGAAGAACGGCAGCTGCACCGGGCTGGCGGTCCCGGCCACCTGGACGGCGCCCACCTGGCGCCCCCCCTCGGCCAGGAGCAGCGACTCCGAGGCGAAGAAGCCGAAGAAGAAGCAGGCGCCCGGCCGCTCCCGGGCGATCATGCCGTCGACCCGGGCCACGAACCCCAGCTGGTCGTCGGAGATGTAGGTCACGTTGTCGTCGTCCCAGGCGTGTTCGCGCCCCGCCGAGGCGAAACCGCGCCTGCAGGCCGCGCGGGCCTCCTCCATCACCAGGCTGCGGTTCACCGGAACGAGCAGCTCGACGCCCTGCTCGGCGCAGGTCCGCGCCACGGGTTCGAGGATGGCGAGGCCGGCCACGGTCTGCATGTTGTCCAGGTCGCGCACGCCGGTCACGAACAGCACCGGGCGGCCGGACGCGGCGGCCTGCTCCACGGCCTCGAAGACGGCCCGGACGCCGCGCAGGGAACGGACCTCCACCGGCCGCCCCGAACGGACTCGACGCACGCTCCAGACCACGAGCCCCAGCAGCAGGGCCGTGAACAGGGCGACGTTCCAGACGGTGGCGGTTGCGGGGGTCACGGAGCGGCCTCCCCGTTCTCGAGGAGGTCAAGGAAGCGGTCGAACCGGCGGCGGTCCTCCAGGACGTCCACGGCGTCCTGCAGCCCGTCGCCGTCGTCGAAGAGGGACCAGAGGGGGGCGGCGAGCCGCAGGGTCTGGCCGCCGACGAAGGAAAGGGGGCGCAGGGCGGCGCCCCAGAGGAGGGCCGGCGCGGCCAGGCCGCGCCGGCGGAGGGAAACCGCGAAACGGTCCTCGGCGGACGGGGCGGGCGAATCGCCCGTCCCGTCCCCGATATCGGACCGTGTCGTGGCCGGGACGGTCATCAGGCCATGGCCTTCAGGGTCTCGGTCACGGCGCCCAGGTCGGCCAGGCGGCCGGCATCGGTGGCCACGGGGTCGGCGGTGACCAGACCGTCCAGGAAGGTGCGGGCCTCGGCCAGGGCGTCGGCGTCGTCCACGTCGGCGTAGCCCATCACGCACTGCACGGCGCCGCGGCGCATGTCGGCCAGGGCCCGGCGCACGAAGGCGCGAACCAGGGGAGCCTGCGCGGCGGCGTCGGCCGCGGCGGCGGTGCGCTCCACGTAGGCAGCGCCCACCTCGCACACGGTCATCATGTCCGCCAGCAGGAACTGCACGGCCTGCCGGCTGGCGATGCGCTTGCCGTGGACGTGCTGGATGACGGCGTTGAGGTCGCGGATGGCGGCGGCCATGAGGTCGCCGCAGAGGTCCGCGTTCGCGGCGTGGGCGGCGTCGACCTTCGCGGCCATCTCCTCGTAGAAGCCGCCCTTCGAGCGGACGGTTGCCTTCCAGCGATAGAGCCCGATGATGGACTGCTGGATCTCGCTGGTGCCTTCGTAGATGGTGGTGATGCGCACGTCGCGCCGGATCTTCTCCACCATGTACTCGCGGGCGTAGCCGTAGCCGCCGAGGGCCTGGATGGCGGCGTCGGCGGCGCGGTTGCCGGCCTCGGTGCACCACAGCTTGGCCACCGAGCCCTCCACCTGCAGATCCTTCTCCCCCGAGTCCAGCCGATCGGCCACGGCCTCCATGTAGGAGCGGCCTGCCTCCAGGTCCACCCAGTGGGAGCTGAGCAGCTTGGCGGCGTAGCCTTCCTTCTCGATCAGGGGCGAGCCGAACTGGATGCGCTCGCCGGCGTAGCGCACGGCGCGGCGCATGGCGTCGCGTCCGCAGCCCAGGCCGAAGGCGCCCACCATCAGGCGCGTGTAGCCGAAGACCTCGTTGGCCTGCTTCAGGCCCTGGCCCTCCACGCCGCCGATGAGCTGGTCCACGGGCACGACCACGTCCTCCAGGATCACGCCCGCGGTATCGCTGGCGCGGATGCCGTGCTTGTCCTCGTGCTTGCCGGCCTGCAGGCCTTCGGCGTCGCTCTCGACGATGAAGAACGTGGGGCCGTCGGGCGTCTTGGCCAGGATGGTGTAGAGCTGGGCCACGCTGCCGTTGGTGATGAACTGCTTGGTGCCGTTGAGGCGGTAGTGGGTCACGTTGCCGTCGTCGTCGCAGATGCGCTCGGCGACGGTCTGCAGCGAGGCCACGTTGCTGCCGGCGGCGGGCTCGGTGACGCCATAGGCCACGATCAGGCCCTCTGAGGCGATGCGCCCCAGCCAGTGGGCCTTCTGCTCGTCGGTGCCGCCGACGACGATGGGATCGGTGCCCAGGCAGATGGCCAGGAAGGCCGTGGCCACGCCCAGGTCCATGGCCGCCATCTCCATGGAGACCTCGCAGATGTCCAGGGCGCCGCCGCCCAGGCCGCCCACCGACTCGGGCAGGAAGACAAGGTGCAGCCCCACGTTGGGCGACAGGAGCTCCTTGATGAACTCCGCGGGGAACTCGTCGCGCTCGTCCAGGCCGAGGAGCTCGGCGTCGGGCAGGTCGCGCTGGACGACCTGCTTCATGGTCTGGACCATCATCTCGCGCATTTCGGGGGTCAGGCCGGCGGTCTGGGTCATGGCTCCTCCGGGAGTCAGCAGTGCTGTCGTTGTCGGTTCAGGGTTCAGCCGACGACGGCGTCGGCGTCGAATTCGAGTCGTCCCTCGCCCACGGTCACGCAGGTGCCGCCCACGCGGATGGAGCGGACGCGGTCGTCGGAGACGTCGGCCTCCACGACCAGGCGGCTCGGGCGGCCCATCTCCAGGCCCTGCTCGCAGACGATGCGCACGCGGGGTTCGCGGCGCACCAGGCGATGCTTGACCATGTAGGCGATGAGCGAGCCGCAGGCGGAACCGGTGGCGGCGTCCTCGGGAATGCCGAAGTCGTGGGCGAACATGCGGCAGTGGACGTCGGCGTCCTCGCCCTCGGTCTCGCAGGTGAAGACGAAGAGGTCGCCGAAGCCCAGGTCCTTGACGATGGCCGCCGCGGACGACCGGCTCAGGCGGATGGCGCGCACCGCGTCCAGCGACCCGACCGGGACGATGTGGATGGGCAGCCCCGTCGAGACGATCTCACAGGGCAGGCCGGTGATGGCGATCTCCTGCTCGGGCAGGCCGAGGGCCCGGGCCACCTTCCCCCGCTGGTAGTACTCGCCGATGAACTCGGCGGGCTCGAGCACGAGGGAATAGAGGGGGCCTGAACCGGGGTCGCCCACGACCACGGGGAACAGGCCGGCCTCGGTCTTCCAGGTGACGTGGGTCTCGCCGCCGGCACGCACGAGGTCGCCGCGCCTGTCCAGGGCCGCGGTGGCGCCCACCAGGGACAGGCCCGAGTGGGGGATCTCCGCGGAGGGCGTGAAGATGCGCAGGCCGGGGCGGGCGGAGGCGTCGTCGTCGGGAAAGACGAAGGCCGTCTCGCCCGTGCCCATCTCCCGGGCGATGATCTGCATCATGCCGGTGGAGAGGCCGCGTCCGTCGGGGAACAGCGCGAGACGGCTGCCCCCGAAGGGTACGTCGGTGAAGACGTCCAGCAACAGGTAATCGCGTCGGACCAAGGTGGACCGCCAGGAAGAGGGTTGGCGTTGCGTACGGACGGGAGTGTAGCGATCGGACGCCGCAGGGGCAAGAGGATCGTCGGGCCGTCAGGGGATCACGACCACGGCCACGGCCGCGTCGCGCTCGTGGCTGAGGCTCACCATCACGCGGTCGCCGCCGGTGGCGGCCAGGGCCTCGCCGGCCGCCCCGTGGAGCCGGAGGGTTGGGGCGCCGGATTCCCCGGACACCACTTCCACGTCGCGATAGCCGAACACGCCGGCGGCGGCGCCCACGGCCTTCACGAACGCCTCCTTGGCGGCCCAGCGGGCGGCCAGGGCCTGGACGCCGGCCCTCCCCCGCCTCCGGTGGACCTCGATCTCGCCCTCGCGGAAGCAGCGCGTCAGGAACCGGTCGCCGTGCCGATCCAGGGCGCCGGCGATGCGTTCCACCGAGACCACGTCCACGCCGAGGCCGCGCATCAGTACGCCCCCTTGCGCTCGATGACCGCGGGAATGGTCCGCGAGAGGATCCAGAGGTCGAAGCCGAGGCTGCGCCGCCGCACGTATTCGAGGTCCAGGTTCATCCACTCCTCGAAGTCGAGCTGGCTGCGTCCCGACACCTGCCACAGGCAGGTCAGGCCGGGTTTGACCTGGAGGCGGCGGGCCTGGCGGGGCGTGTACTCCGCCACCTCGGACGGGATCTGCGGCCGGGGCCCGACGATGCTCATGTCCCCCTTGAGCACGTTGAAGAGCTGGGGGAACTCGTCCAGGCTGCTGCTGCGGATGAAGCGTCCGACACCGGTGATGCGCGGGTCCCGGCGAATCTTGAACGCAGCCCCCGACGCCTCGTTCATGTGGGCCAGTTCGCCCTTGCGCGCCTCGGCGTCCACCACCATGGAGCGGAACTTGTAGCAGTCGAAGAATCGGCCGTCCTCACCCACCCGACGCTGACGGAAGTAGAGGGGCCCCGGGGAGTCCAGCTTGATGAGCAGGACCAGGAACGGATAGAGGGGCATGAGCAGGAGCAGGCCGACCGTGGCGCCGCCGATGTCGATGAGCCGTTTGACGGCGTCGTAGAGGCGACTGCGGCCGGGCACCGGCCCCTCAGGGTCGGTGCCGATGAAGGCGTCGTATCCGCCGTGGTCGGCGAAGGCGCAGGTGGTGTGGCCCTTCCGGGTCATCGTCGCGGGTTCTCCTCGGGTCGATCCGTTTCCGACGGGGCCGCTCGTCCCGCCCGCCAGGCGTAAAGGCGGACGCCCGGGACCTCGCGGTGCTCCACGACGGTCCCCAGTTCCTCCAGCGCTGCCGGCAGCCGGTCCCCCGGGTCGATGTTGCGCGACCGGTTGAGCACCAGCCAGGCCCGGTCGGCGTCGCCGATCCTCGTGCGCAGCGCCTCGCGTGCCTGTTCCCCGGAGGTGATCTTCGGACAGTCCCAGAAACTCTTGATGGTCCCGGGGCCCTGGTGATAGTGGCCGAGCAGGCCGCTGATCAGCGGCGCCAGGATCACGTCGCCGGAGCGGGCGTCCTGTTCCACGATCCGCGCCGCGGCCCGCAGGTCCTCCCGGGCGTAACGGTCGGCGCCATGGTACCCGCCGAGGGACACGAGCACCAGCACCAGCAGGGTGCCGCCGGCGATCCGACCGTAGCGCAGCCGGGCCGCGCCGTGGGCCGCCAGCATCGTCACCACGGGCAGGATCATGGCGAGATAGCGCGGGTTGTAGGATTTCACGTTGCGCATCGCCAGGAACGAGACGGCCATCAGCGGCACCAGGATCCAGATCACGGCCGCCACGGCCGATCGTCGCGGGAGGCGGCTCAGACCGCCCAGCACCAGGAAACCGGCCACCGCGGCCGCCGGAGCCAGCAGCGGCAGCCACGACGTCACCACCTGCAGCCGGTCCGGCGAGCGCAGTTCCTCCAGGCTCGGCCCCAGGCTGAAGCCGTAGACGAGGGTGTGGGCGGTGAAGGGCCAGGCCCAGGGCGTGAAGCCGGGCTCGTGGCGCAGGGCCGGGCCGGTCTCGGCTCCGGGGGCGAGACGGCCCACCTCCAGGATGCCCGCCGCCCGCAGCAGCCAGGGCAGGCCCACCAGTGCGGCCAGGCCGAAGGCCGCGGCCCAGCGCAGCCATCCCCCGCGGTCACGGGGAGTCGCCAGCAGGACCACCGACAACCCCTGGGCGGCCACCAGGAAGACGGTGGAGTTGTTGGCGAGGACGCCGAGGCCGGCCAGGCAGCCGTAGACCACCGCGCCGCCGGTCGTCGGCCCCTCCCGCATCATGCGCAGGAGCTGGAGCGTCGCCGCCGCCGTCAGCAGGATCTGGAAGGCGTAGCCCCTGGCGTCCTGGCTGAACCACACGAGGAAGGGGCTGAGGGCCAGCAGCAGGGCCGCCCATTCGCCCGTGCGGCGGCCGCCGAAACGGGCGGCGACCAGGGCGCCCACCGGCACCGCGGCGGTCCCCGCCAGGGCCGACGGCAGACGCAGCAGCCACTCGGAGCACTCGCCCCTGGACAGGGGCCACAGCACGGCGATGGTCAGGGGGGTCTGGAACACGTCCATGACCTGTTCAGCGAAACCGGCCCCGCCGTCGGGATGCAGGAAGGTCCACGTGAGGTACTCGTCGATCCAGAGGGGATGCCGTCCCAGGTACACCAGCCTCAGCAGCAGCGCCAGCACCGTGGCCAGCGCCAGCACCGTCGTCCGGGGGGAGTCCGACGGCACGCCCAGCCATTCCGAGGGCGGCAACCAGCCGCCGCGTTCACGACCGGGCCGGCTCACGGCGACTCCCGGGGTCGCCAGGGCTCCACGGCAGCGAACGACTTCAGGGCGGCGTCCACGGCCCCGATCTTGACCTTGGTCTTCATGAGCACGGGCAGGCGGCGCTCGTCGTCGGTGAGCCAGATGGTGATGCGCCCCTCGAACTGGAAGAGCCCCTCCCCCTGGATCACCGGCTCCACCTTGAGGCACTCGAAGGTGCCGGCGGGGACCTCGATGGTCTCACGCCCGTGCACGATCACCTCTAGGTCGTAGTTCTTGCGCGAGCTGTGGGTCTTGACGTGGGTCGGCTCGCCGGGGATCAGCGGCAGCGTGCGCACCACGTAGAAGGCGGCCAGGATGTCGTGGCAGGCCGGCTGGATCTCGCGCTCCTTGCCGTCCTTGTAGCGGGCCACGTGGGCTTCCTGGTCGAACCTCACCTGCACGTTCTTGCGGTAGTCGCCCTCGTGGATCCGCTTGGAGAAGTAGTGGCTGTGGAGCGTGCCGGTCTCGAAGTGCGAGACCACCTTGTCGCGCACCTTGTAGAGGGTGGAGAAGAAGCGGTTGGAGCGGGCCGTGCTCTCCACGTGGAAGCATTCATGGCCGTCGGAATCCACGATGCCGCGCACCTTCAGCGACGCCTCGCCCGCATGGATCACCCCGTAGCTGATGTCGAAGACCAGCTCCTCGCCGGGGCCGAAGGGAACGGGACGCAGGCCGGCGTCCTCGGCCTCGGCGGCGGACGTCGCCAGGACCGGCGTCATGCCGAACAGGGCCGCGGCCAGGGCCGTGATGATGAAGATGCGTCGCGTCATCGTTCCTCCTCCTCTCCGGATCCGAGCAGAGGGCCGCAGGCCTTCCACACCGCATCCGCCGTCAGACCCGACATGCAGGGGTGCCCCGGCACGGGGCAGGTCCGCAGGTCGCAGGGCGAGCACTCTTCGCCCGTCCTGACGGCAACATGGTCCGGGTGCTCCCGGTTCCACCCCGACGGGTCGGTGGGACCGAACAGGGTGCACGTCGGTCGCCCCAGGCAGGCGGCCACGTGCCGGGCACCGCCGTCGGTCCCCACGTAGGCGCGGCAGCGCGCCAGCAGATCCGCCAGTTCCACCAGCCCGGTCGGCGGGGCGACGACCAGGTCGGGCACTTCGGCCATGAGGGCGGCGGTCAGGGCCTCGTCCCCGGGGCCCGGGATCAGGATGCAGCGTACGCCTGCACGCCGGGCCGTGGCGACGAAGCCGGCGGCATTCTCCGTGGGCCAAGCCTTGGCCGGCCAACCCGCGCTGAGCACCAGCGCCACGTCCCGATCAGGGTCGGGCGCCGTCGTAGCGCGCCAGGTCCTGTAGGTTTCGTCGAGACCGTCGTCCCGTTGAGCCCCGATTCCGGCGGGCGTCCAGGGCCCGGGTTCGAGGCCCAGGGCCCGCAGGGGATCCAGGAAGCTCTCGCCGGCGAACTGCCCCAGGAGCCTGCCCGCGTCGGCGTTGCGCGGCACCCGCACGTTGTAGGCCCAGCGCCGCCAGGGCAGGTCGTAGCCCACGCGCAGACGGGCGCCGCTCAGGGCGGTCCAGAGGGCCGTGCGGGGCGTGCTCAGCAGATCCAGCACCAGGTCGTAGGGAGGGCCGGACAGCCGTCCCCGCCAGGGGCCGGCGGCGTCTTCGGCCGGCGGCCACGGCACGACGTGGCCACTCGTGAAGGCCCTCTCCAGGAGAGGCACGAAAGGGCGATCGATGAGCAGGTCGATGCGGGCATCGGGGGCCGCTTCGGCCAGGGCCGCCACCGCGGGCAGGGAGACGAGGGCGTCCCCCAGGCCGCGACGCCGGATCACCAGGATGCTGCGCAGGGAGGCCATGTCGACCCGACCGCTCACGACACCCCCTCCTTCAGCACGTCCTCCAGGGCCGAAGCCGCTTCGTCCGCCGTCAGCCCGGGCATGCAGATCCAGTCGTCGCAGACATGGAGATCGCACGGGTGGCAGGTCGGCCGCGTGGCCAGGACTCGGCACGCATCGAGATGCCCGTAGGGGAACCAGATGGCGGGGTCGGTGGGTCCGAAGAGCCCCACCGTCGGTCGCCCCAGGGCTACGGCCGCATGGAGCACGCCACCGTCCACCGCCAGCACGGCCGCCGCGGCGTCCAGCACGCCGAGGACCGTCGGCAGCGGGAGCAGGGGCAGGACACGACAGGGGGCGCCGGCGAGTGCGGCGGCCACGCCGCCGTCGTCGCCGGGCGGCGTGAGCACCACGATGGCGCGGTCGGGGCGAACGACGGCCTCCACCGCCTGCCGCCACCGCTCCGCGGGCCAGGCCTTGGCGGGCCATGTCGCCCCGGGAGCGAACACGACGAACGGTCCGTCGACCCCGGCCTCGGTCAGGACGGTCCTTGCCCTGTCGGTCTCCCCCGGCTCCGGCGCGATGGCCGGTCGGACGGGCTCGTTCCGCTGCGTGAACCACTCGACGAACGGGAGCCCCGATTCGACATGGCGCAGGGGCGCCAGCCGCGCCACGTGCTCCCCCAGTCCGCCGGGAGCCAGGCGCTCGGGCACCAGCTCCGCGTTCCGCTCCGCCACGTGGGTGTAGAGGCGCGATCGGCGGTTCCTGCGGCCGCAGATCCGGACGGGCATGCCGGCGAACCTCAGCAGCCAGGCGCTGCGGGGGTTGAAGAAGAGATCGACGACCGCGTCGTAGCGGGCCTGGCGCAGCGCCCGCAGGACGGCGAGGGTCGAACCGCCCGACTCGCGGCCGGGGGCTCCAGCGCGGGCGCGGGCATCGGTGCCGCGGCGTGCCGCACCGAGGGTGTGCAGCCGGAGCGACGGCGCCTGGGATGCCAGGGCCGGGGCATGGGCGGCCTCGCACAGGAAGCCGATGTCGAGGTCGGGGTCTCCCGCGCGGAGCAGATCCGTGACGACGGTGCTCATGACCACGTCGCCCAGGTAGCGGAGCCGCGTCACGAGCACCCGCTCCAGCGGCCGGCCGTCCACCTCCCAGCTCACGGGGCGTCTCCGCCGAGGACGGCCTTCACGGCCGCTGCGAGGTCGTCGTGAATCCGGGTGCCGGGCGGCAGGTCCGCCGGATCGAGCCCGTCGCCGTAACCGGTCCGCACCAGGTGCGGGGCGAGGCCCGCCGCGACGGCCAGTTCCAGGTCCGAGGCCTTGTCTCCGACCATGGGGGAACCGGCGGGCCAGGCGTAGGAGCGGCCCGCCGCCTCGATCATGCCGAGCCCCGGCTTGCGGCAGGCGCATCCCGAATCGGGGTCGTGGGGACAGTAGTAGAGGGCGTCCAGCGCGACGCCGTGTCCGGCGAGCAGCTCGTCGATCCGCGTCTGGACGGCGGCGAACTGGTCCAGGGTGTAGTAGCCCCGGCCGATGCCCGACTGGTTGGTGACGCAGACGAGCCGCCACCCCGCGGCGGCGACGGCGGCGAGGGCCTCCCCCGCCCCGGGCAGCAGACGGACCTGGTCGGGGTCCGAGAGGTAGTGGGCGTCTTCCACCAGCACGCCGTCCCGGTCCAGGAAGAGGGTCGGGCGCTTCGGGGTTCCGGGACCCTCGTCCGTCGCACGCCAGATGCCGGTCTGCAACGTCATGCGTCCTCCAGGAGGTCTTCGGCGGCCCGGGCCACGCGCTCGGGCGAAAGCGAGGCCAGGCAGAAGTCGTCGCGCGGGCATTCGCGCAGGTGGCATGGGCTGCAGTCATACCCTTCCACCGCGACGTGAGCGACCCGCGGCCCCCGTGGCCTGGTCCAGTCCGGATTGGTGGACCCGAAGAGACCGAGCGTCGGGGTGCCGAGGGACGCCGACAGGTGCATCAGGCCGCTGTCGTTGCCCACGAACAGGTCCGCATCCCTGAGGATCGCCGCGACCTCGCGCAAGCCGGTCCGGCCCACCAGGTCGACGACGCCGGGCGATGCGTCGGCCGGGTCGGTCCAGCCGCCGGCCAGCTCCTTCCCCAGACGATCCGCATGGCTCCGGGCCGCCGCATCGCCGAGCACCAGCACGCGGCGCCCCAGGGCTGCCTGTGCGGCGGCGAATCCGGCCGCCAGCTCCGGCGGCCAGCTCTTGGCGTCGCCGTAGGTCGCGCCCACGGCCAGGGCCACCGTCCCCGGCCCCCGGACGTGCCCGGAAGCGGGCCAGGACCCTGCGGCGGCCAGGCGAGGCAGCACGCTTGCGGATTCATCGTGCCCGAAGAGGGCCGACGCCAGGTCGTCCACCTCGTCGCAGAAGTGCCGTCGTCCGCGCACCCGGCGCGGCACGGCATCGGTCAGCAGGAAGGAACGGCCCTCCCCCGACCAGCCGATGCGGCGCGGCGTGCCCGAGAGGGCGGCTACGGCCGCGGCGCGGAACGAAGGCGGCACCACCAGGCACGCATCGGCCTCGAGGGACCGGACGGTCCGGGCCAGGGTCGCTGTGCCGAGGAATCCCCGGTGGCGGCCCTCGCGCTCGTACTCCACCAGTCCGTGGATGCGGTCGTCCGTCTCCAGCAGCGAGCGCCAGGCGCGGCGCACCACCACCGTCACCTCCAGGCCGTCGATCCGGGCGAGGCGCTCGAACAGGACCGTGGACATGACCAGGTCCCCGAGCCAGTTGGGAGCGATCACCGCGATGCGGCGGGCACGAGGCCGGGACTTCAACGGGCGCCCCGGGTTGCGGCGACGGCTTCGAGCAGGGTGTCCACCTCGACGCGCTTGCCCTCGGCCACCCGCAGCACCCGGACGTTGTCGTAGCCGTGGGGCTCCCAGGTGGCGTCGTCGCCCGCCACGAAGAGTCCGATGGTGGGCACGCCCTGGGCGGCCGCGAAGTGGAAGAGGTCGGTGTTGCCGGCCAGGAAAAGGTCGCACAGGGAGGTGAGCATGACGGTGTCGAAGAGGCTGTCCCCGGGCAGGTCGAGAGGGGCCTGGTTCAGGCCGCCCCGGAATTCGTCCAGGCGCGACGGGTCGGGGTCGGTGCTCAGGGGCAGCAGCCTCACGGGCATCTGGCTGTGGAGCTGGCTGAGCAGGAAGTGCAGGTTGGGCAGGGACAGGGCCGAGCCGGACTTGCCCATGGCAGGGTCCACCCCCACCAGGATCTCATCCTTGCGGGGTTTGTTGAAGTGGACCAGCTGGCCCGTGCGGCGGACCTTCTCCTCGGGCAGGGGCCAACCCGGCGTCACGGCGGCGTCGCCCAGGCCCAGGAAGGGCACGGCGGCTCCCAGTCGGGCGCCGCGGTAGCGGACGTCGGACACGGGCGAACGGACCTCGAAGTTGACCGCCGGATAGGAGCCGTCGTGGCTCGGGCCGAGCCGCAGCGGGGCGCCGCTGGCCAGGGCCACCGCCTCCAGGGCCGGGTGGGGGTCGAAGGACATCACCACGCACACGTCGTACTCGTGCTTGCCCATGCTGCGGGCCAGGGCCACGTAGCCGGGGGTCCAGGTGCGCAGCTGCTTGGCCGTGTACTCGATGCAGTTGCGGGCGAACCCGCTCTCACGGATCAGGGAGGTGTGCTCCTCGGGAGCCAGCACGTCGATCCTCGAGCGGGGATACCGCTCCCGGATGGCTCGCAGCAGGGGCACGTGGAAGAGCAGGTCGCTCAGGTCCCCGGTGTCGATGGCGAGGATCCGGCTCTCGGCGCCCAGGGCGCCGGGCACGGTGAAGGAGGTCTCCTCGCCCCTGGCGAGGAACCTTCCCACGAGACCGCCGAGCATGCGGGATGCTCCCACGCCGTCTCCCCTACTCGAAGGCGTCCGGGAAGATCTCCTCCCAGACCTGGTCCACGTGTCCGACCGGCACGAAGGTCACGTCGTCGCGGACTTCGTCCGGGATGTCATCCAGATCCGACTCGTTCTGCACGGGCAGCAGCACTCTCCGGATCCCGGCGCGATGGGCCGCCAGGGTCTTCTCCAGCAGGCCGCCGATGGGCAGCACCTCGCCGGTGAGGGTGATCTCCCCGGTCATGGCCGTGCGCCGGTCGATGGGGATGCCCACCATCAGCGAGAACAGCACCGAGGCCATGGCGATACCCGCGCTGGGGCCGTCCTTGGGCACGGCTCCCGCCGGAATGTGGATGTGGATGTCCTGCTCCCGGAAGAAGCCGCGGAACTCCTCCCGCGCACCGAAGCGGGCGCGGAGGTAGCTGAAGGCGGCGACGGCGGACTCCTGCATCACGCTGCCGAGCTGGCCCGTGAGCTTCAGGTTGCCGGAGCCGCCCGGCAGGGTCACGCCCTCCAGGTAGAGGATCTTGCCGCCCACCGACGTCCAGGCCAGGCCCGTCGCCACGCCCACCTTGGCGCGGCTGCGGAGCTTGTCGGGGTCGAAGGAGGCCGGGCCCAGCAGGTCGACCACGGACTTGCCCGTCACCACCGTCTGCTTGCGGCGCCTGACGGCGACCTTGCGGGCCACCTTGCGGCACACCGCGCCGATCTTGCGCTCCAGGTTGCGCACGCCCGCCTCGCGGGTGTAGCCTTGGACGATGGCCTTCAGGCCGGCGTCGGTGAACCGGATGTCCCTGGTCGTCAGGCCGTTCTCCTCCACCTGACGCGGCACCAGGTAGCGCTTGGCGATCTCCAGCTTCTCCAGGTTGGTGTACCCGGGCAACTGGATCACCTCCATGCGGTCGAGCAGGGGCCGCGGGACGGTGTCGAGCATGTTGGCGGTGGTGATGAACAGCACCCGCGACAGGTCGAAGGGCAGCGACAGGTAGTGGTCCGTGAAGTCGCTGTTCTGCTCCGGGTCGAGGACCTCCAGCAGGGCCGACGAGGGATCGCCCCGGAAGTCCTGGCCGAGCTTGTCGATCTCGTCCAGCATGATCAGCGGGTTGTTGGTGCCGCATTCCTTCAGGCCGCTGATGATGCGTCCAGGCATGGCGCCCACGTAGGTGCGTCGGTGGCCGCGGATCTCGGCCTCGTCGCGCATGCCGCCCAGGGAGAAGCGGAAGAACTTCCGGCCCACCGCCTCGGCGATGCTGCGTCCGAGGGACGTCTTGCCCACGCCCGGCGGTCCCGCGAGGCAGATGATGGGTCCGCGGTGGTCGCCCTTGAGCTTGCGGACCGCCAGGAACTCGATGATGCGTTCCTTCACGTCCTCCAGGCCGTAGTGGTCACGCTCCAGGATCTTCTCCGCGCGCTTCACGTCCAGCTTGTCCTCGCTGGCCACGCTCCAGGGCAGCTCCAGGAGCCAGTCCACGTAGGTCTTGCTCACGGTGTACTCGCTGGCGCCCGGCGACATGCGCGAGAGGCGGTCCACCTCCTTCTCGCAGGCGGCTTGGACGGCCTCGGGCAGGTCGGCCTCGGCGAGGCGCTCGCGCAGCTCGTCGATCTCCACCGACGAGTCGTCCGTGTCGCCCAGCTCGCGACGGATGGCCTTGAGTTGCTGCCGCAGGTAGTACTCGCGCTGGTCCTTGTCGATGGACTTGCGCACGGTGGACTGGAGCTTCTGCCCCAGCTCGGCCACCTCGAGCTCCCGCACCACGATGCGCGAGAGGATCTGCAGCCGCTCCAGGGGCGACTCCGCCTCCAACACCTGCTGCTTCTCCGCCACCTCGATGTCCAGGTTGGTGGCGATGAGGTCGGCGAGCCGGCCGGGCTCGTCGATATTCATGATGACGACCTTGAGCTCGTCCGAGAGGTTCTCGTTGGCGTCGACGACCTTCAGGAAGTTGTTGGCCACGCCCCGCATGTAGGCGAGCGTGCGCGAGTCCTGGCGCTCCGGCTCGGGGATCACCGAGACCTTCGCCTTGAGGTACGGTTCGTCCTGGACGAAGCCCTCGGCCCGGATGCGGGCGATGCCCTGGCCCAGCAGCCGCATGCTGCCGTCGGGGAAGCGCAGCATCTTCTGGATGCGCACCGCGGTGCCGACGTGGTAGATGACGTCCTCGTCCGTCTCGGCCTCATCGTCGTCGTCCTCGATGTCGCGCTGGGCGAAGGCGCCGAGGATCTTGTCCCCGGCCAGGCAGTCGTCGGCCAGGGCGATGAGGTTCTCGTCGCTCAGCACCAGCGGCACCATCATGTAGGGAAAGATGACGGCCTCGCTGATGGGCAGGATCGGCAGGACGTCGGGAACGACGGTCTCGGCCTCGTCGATCAGGTCGTGGTCGCTCGTGTGGGAGCTCATCTCGTGTCCCTTCCCTGGTTGTCCGTGCCGGCGATCAGCCGGCGCCCACGTCGATGCGGCGGCGTCCGCCGCCCGGGGCGTCCTCGCCCTTGGCGAACGTCACGTAGAGGAAACCGTCCCGGTAGCGGGCTTCCGCGCTCTCGGGGCGCACGGGGATCGGGATGGGGATGCGCCTCGCGAAGGGCCCCACGCTGATCTCCATGGTGAAGTAGTGCTTCTTGCCGGGCGGGGCGATCTCGCCGCGACGGCCGCGGACCACGAGCACTTCGCCGTCGCTCTGCACCTCGATGGCCCCGGGATCCATGCCCGAGAGGTCCATCTGGACGATGAAGGCGTCGTCGGTCTCGTAGACGTCGGTGGCGGGCCTCCAGGTCAGGTCGTCGTCCACGGGGAGGGAAGGCGACCCCTTCCGGAACGACGTCACGAGGATCTCGAAGATCTCGCCGGAACCGGCGGATCCGCCACGGGCTTCCTCTGTTCCGATCATGGGTCTCCTCTCGCGACGGGTCATCCGGGGGCATGGTAACTGCGGGCTCCGCGGGCCGTCAACCGCAACGACGGCAAGGGGCTGCTCAGCCCGTCCAGCCCGGCGGCACGTCGTCCCTGACGGGCCCCGAGGACAGGAGACGATCCACTTCGGCGACGGACGGGAGCCCGCGTCGCCCACCCCAGTCGCGGCACGACAGGGCCGCTGCGGCGGCGCCGCGGCGCAGGCGGGACAGGAGGTCCTCCCCCAGCAGGAGACCCCAGGCGTACCCCGCGTGAAAGACGTCGCCGGCGCCGGTGGTATCGACCACCGGCACGTCGAAGGCGGGCACGTGGAAGGGGCCGTCGGCCCCGAGGGCCAGGCAGCCCGCCGGGCCGAAGGTCGAGGCCACGTGCCGGGGTCCCAGGTCGCGGAGGGCGACGAGGGCCGCGACGAGGTCGTCGCGACCGGTCAGGGCCGGGGCGAAACCGGCGGCACCCACCACGTCGGTGCACCGTGTCACGAGGTCCCGGCTGCCCTCGCGGGGCAAGCCCGCATCGTAGACCAGGGGGATGCCGCGGCGGCGGGCCTCGGGAGCCAGCACGGCCAGGGCGGCGGGTTCGTGGCCGTCGGTGTAGAGCAGGTCCACGCCGTCGAGCAGGGAAACGGGAGTCTCGTTCGGGTCGAGGCGGCGCAGGTCGCCGCGGCTCCAGCAGATCCGTCGCTCCCCGGTCCCCGGGTCGGTCAGGATCACGGCCCGGGGCGAGGTGCTCGATGCGGGAGTGACGCAGCGGTCGGTACGGACGCCGGCGTCGGCGAGCTCGAGCCGTTGCCAGGCGCCGGCGGGGTCGTCGGCCAGGACACCCACGTACTCGGTCTCGACTCCGAAGCGCGCCAGGGCGACGGCGGCCGTGGCGCCCGGCCCGCCCCCGCCCGACATGATGAACGGATACTCGCGCTTGGCGTCGCGCTCCGGGAGCGCATCGCACGGCACCAGCACGTCCCACGCGTTGTAGCCCACCACCAGCGCCTTCACCGGCTCCTCCTTGCCTGTCTGCGACCCGCCATGGTAGCCTCGCGTCCCGTCAACACCCGACCCGGAAGGATTCCAGATGGACGACTGCCTGTTCTGCCGCATCGCCGCCGGCGCCATTCCCTGCGACCTCGTCCACGAGGACGACGAGTTCATGGCCTTCAACGACATCAATCCCCAGGCCCCGACGCACGTGCTGGTGATTCCGCGCAACCATGTGACGGCCCTGACGGAGATCGGGGACGACGACGCGGACATGATGGGCAGGCTCGCGGTGACGGCCGCCAAGGTGGCCCGTCGGCTCGGACTGGACGAGCACGGCTACCGTTGGGTCGTGAATTGCGGGGAGGACGGCTGCCAGACCGTCCCCCACCTCCATCTCCATCTGCTGGGCGGTCGCGCCCTGGGCTGGCCTCCGGGCTGATCCGGATCAGGCCAGCTTGTAGACGCCGCGTCCGGCCCGGACCACCTTCTCGCTCGTGGACAGGGTCCGGCGCAGGACGTTGGAGAAGTCCGCGCTGCGGCTCTTGACCAGCTTGCCCTCGGTGATGGTCTTCAGGAGGTCCTGGAACGAGACGGGCTTCCCGGCCTTTTTCAGCAGTCCGATCACGACGCTCTCGACGGTGGGCCCGCGACCTGCCGCGGTCTTCCTGCCGGCGGCCTTCTTCGCGACCGTCTTCTTCTTCGCGACTTTCTTCTTCGTGGCCTTCTTCTTCGCGACCTTCTTCTTCGTGACCTTCTTCCTGGTGGTCGTCTTCTTCCTGGTCGCCTTCTTCGCCGTCTTCTTCTTGGCCGTCTTCTTCTTCGCCACCTTCTTCTTCGCCGGCGCGGAAGCGACCTGCTTCGTCACGCCCTTGACGCCGTAGATGCCTCGGGCGACGCGGATGATCTCGGACGACGTGGACAGCGTGCGTCGCAGGACGTTCTCGAAGTTCTTCGACTTGGTGCTGATGAGCTTTCCGTCGCGGACGGCCTTGAGGATCTCCTGGAAGCTCATGGCCCGGCCCGTGGCGCGGATGAGTTCGGCCACGACCCCGGCCACGGTGGTCCGGCCGCTCGAGGCCTTGCGCGCCGGGGCCTTGGCCTTGCGACCGGGCGTGCGGGCACGACGCACGGGCTTGGAGCCGCCCAGGCCCTTGCGCAGGGCGTCGAGGCGGGCGTCGACGTCGGCGAGGTCGGCCACGAGCCTGGCCCGCTTCTCTTCCAGGCCGGTCATTTCCTGCTTCACCTTCAGCAGCGTCCTGAGCTGATCGAGGGTGAGCTCCTCGGTCAGCTGTACGATCCTCTTGCTCATGGTTCCTCCCCGGGGTACGGACATGCAGTAATATTACCGTCACCCTAGGGGGCGGCCGACGGGCTTGTCAACATGTCATGACGGGTCGGTAAGATCGTATTTGCGGTCCGCAGCGGGGATCCACCAGTCGCGGATGGACTGGAAGGGACTCAGGACGTGGGGCGCCACGCCCTTCAGGCGCGACGAATGCGCCACGATGTCGTCGGGGTAGTAGAGGAACATCATGGGCTGGTCCTCGGCGCAGTGACGCTGGAAGGCGCTCCAGACGGGGCGAGCGGCGTCGCGGTCGTCGAGGGACAGGGCGAGGTCCATGAGGGAGTCGGCGGCGGCGCTGGCGTAGTGGCCGTAGTTCCAGCGGTCGAAGGCATCGCTGCCGAGCAGGCCCGAGGGATCCACCGAGAGGCGTGCCGAGAACACGCCGAGGTAGGCGTCGAAGTCGCCGTTCTTGACGCGGTCGATGACCGTGGAGAACTCCATCACCCGCACCGTGACGTCCACCCCCACCTCGGCCAGCTGGCGTCGTAGCACCACGATGCCGTTCTCGCGGACCGGATCGCCCTTGCGCGTGACCATGGTGAACGCCAGGGGCTCGCCGATGCGCTCGCGGACGCCGTCGCCGTCGAGGTCGCGCCACCCCGCCTCGTCCAGCAGCCGTCGCGCGGCGGCGGGATTGAACGAATCGGCGGCGACCGATGGGTCGAAGGCCCACAGCACCGGCGGCAGGGGGCCGGCGGCGGGCGACCCGAACCCGGACAGCAGGCCGTCGATGAAGACGGACCGGTCCACGGCCAGGGACATGGCCTTCCGCACGCGCCTGTCGGCGAACATCTCCCGTTCGTGGTTCCAGTAGACCATGCCCACGAGACGGCCCGAGGTGGTGGCCACCTCCACGCCGTCCAGGGCGGCCAGGCGCGCCGCCTGGTGCGGGGCCACGTCGGACACGAAGTCCACGCCGCCCGTCTCGAGCTCCACGAGGCGGGCCGTCTCGTCAGGGATGGGGCGGATCAGCAGCCCGCCCAGATGCGGGCGACGGCCGGGATAGGCGTCGTTGCGCCGCAGCAGCAGGTGGCTCCCCCGCTCCCATTCGTCCAGCACGAACATGCCGTTGGATGGGGGCGCCTGGTTCATGGGCCAGGAGCGGACCTCCGCCGGGTCGCCGGCCTCCAGGATCGTCGCGGGCAGCAGGGCGTGCCCCAGGGTGGCCGTCTGGTCGGCGCGGCGGCGGTGGAAACGGTAGACGAGGGTGGAGTCGTCCAGGACCTCCACGGCCGAGACGTTGGAGATGCGGCCGCCGGCCCGCGGGTTGCCCACGCGGGGGTCCACCAGGGCGCCGAACGTCGCCGCCACGTCGGCCGAGGTCAGGGGCGTGCCGTCGCTCCAGGACCAGGGCCGGAGGCGGACCGAGACCGACAGGCTGTCGGGGGCGAAGGTCAGGCTTCGGGCCACCCGCGGGCGGTAGACGTAGTCCTCCTCCATCTCCATCAGCACGTCGTTCATCAGGACGATGAGCTGGCCCTCGTGGGCCGACGTGTGGATCAGCGGATTGAGGACCCGGGGCTCCGACGCCAGGGCCACGACCGCGACGCCGCCGTCGACGGGGGCCTCACCGACCGCCGCGCCGCCGGGCGCGTCGTCGCCGCCGCACCCGGCCAACAGGCCGAGGAGCGCCGTCAGGGCGACGATGGGTCGGAACCGGGTCATGGGCCTCCGTGAGGGCAGCGGGTGATAAAACGGGCGCGGTCTCTCCGCTTGGGAGGACCGCGCCCCTGACACCAGTCTATGCCGACCACGGGGGCCGGTCAACCCGGGTCACTTCATCAGCATCATCTTGGCACTGACGGCGTGACGGGCCGTGCGGGCGCGCACCAGGTACACGCCGCTGGGCTGGATGCGGCCGTCGTCGCCGCGGCCGTCCCACATGAAGTCCACCCATCCGGCGGTCATGGGGCCGGCGTGGAGCCCGCGCACGCGGCGGCCGAGCACGTCGTACACGTCCACCGACAGGTGCGGGTTGGAGCCCGTGGCGCCCGGCACGTACAGGCGGACCGTCGTGCTGGGGTTGAACGGGTTGGGATGCACCGACGACACGGTCAGGGCGTCGGGCGTCGGCACGCCGTCCTCCACGCCGGTCGTACTGACGATGCGGTAGACGCCGTCACGGGTGTTGTTGCCGCCGAAGGTCGGCCAGGGCATGGCCGTCCCCTGGGTCTGGGCGGGCAGGTCCCATACGTGGATCAGCAGGTCCCAGCCGCCGTAGACGATGTCGATGTCCAGATCGTCGTCGATGTCCGTGATCACCGGCGAGGGCCGCACCGGACCGCCGAGGGTGATGGGGAAACCGTCGATGGACGAGCCGTCGTGGGCGAAACCGTAGAGGTTGTTGGGCGTCTCCTCGTCCACGCCGCCCACGCCGAACAGGATGTCGGGCATGCCGTCGCCGGTCAGGTCGCCCACCACCGGGCTCGACTCCGAGGCGCCGGCCACGGGCTGGGGCCAGCCGGGGAGCAGCGATCCGGAACCGCCCGACTTGTCCGTGTCGATGACGTGGACGTAGGCGTCGGTGGCCGAGTGGACGGCCACGGCGCAGATCTCCAGCTCGCCGTCGGCGTCGAAGTCGCCGAAGGCGGGGCTGGGGCAGTTGGCGCCGCTGTTGTTGGCCGTGAAGGAGATGGGGAAGCCGGGATAGTAGGTCCCGTCCTGCTGGACTAGGTGCATCACGTCCAGCTCGTCGATGAAGGCGATCTCCCAGATGCCGTCGCCGTCGACGTCGGCCACGGCGGGGCTGCTCAGGATGTTGGCGCCCAGGCCCACATCGATGGGGAAGCCGACGGGCTCGGTGCCGTCGTCCTTGAAGGCGTGGAGCTTGTTGGAGTTGTTCCAGCCGTACTTGGTGCCGAAGATGATCTCGCAGCCGCCGTCGCCGTCGATGTCGAACAGGGCGGGCGAGGACAGGCCCCACTCCCACTGTCCCTCGGCGCGGTCGATCAGCACGCCGTTGGTGGCGGGATCGGCGTCGCCGTCGGCCAGTTCGGTGCCGTCGACGTGCCAGACGAAGGTCTGGCCGGCCAGGTTGTTCAACACGATCTCGGGGTCGCCGTCGCCGTCGACGTCGCCCACCGCGGGCGTGGCCCAGGCCCAGTTGTCGTCGGTGTGCTGGGGCCAGCCGGGCAGCACCGTGCCGTCCGAGCGGAGCACGTAGATGTTCCGCGCGTCACGCTCGACGACGATGATCTCGTCGCCGGGCATGCCGTCGAGGTCGGCCAGGGCGAGGCCGGCGGGGCCGAAGGTGCCGCCCACGTCGGTGATGGGGCCGAGGGTCTGGGAATCGCCGTCGCCGTCGACGACCTCGTTGCCGTCCACGCGCCACACGTAGACCTCGTCGGCGCCGAGCACGATCTCCAGGGCGCCGTCGCCGGTCACGTCGCCCACGGCCAGGTGGCCGCTGGTCTCGGTGGCGAAGGTCAGGGGGAAGTTGGTCAGCTCGGGCGGAGCGGTGCTCTGCACGATGAAGCCGGAGACGTCGCCCTCGGTCAGGGAGCTGTCCACGGCGGACACCTTGTAGTAGTACCGCGTCAACAGGTCCAGGCCCGTGTCGCGGAAGTAGGAGATGTCCTCGATGATGTCGGCGGTGACCCGCTCGAAGGGACCCGCCTCGTCGAGGCTGCGGTAGACGTGGTAGCCGCGCAGGGTCTCGTCGGCGACGGGAGTCCAGCTCAGGCCGATCACGTCGGGGCCGCCGGTGGTGTCGGTGGCCAGTCCGTCGGGCACCGAGGGCACGACGATGGAGAAGTCGTGGCGGAAGGTGCGTCCGTCGGCGTCGGTGAAGAGGATCCACGCGTCGTGGGGCAGGCCCACGTCGTCCACGCTCAGGGAGAACAGGCCGGTGCCGTTGGTCGTGGACAGGGACGGGATCTCGTTGAAGACCACGACCGTGTCGTTCAGCGTCACGTTGCCGCTGTCGGTGCGCAGGCGACCGGTGATCTGGCCCGACTCGCCGCCGCCGTAGTTCTTCAGGGTGACCAGGACCGTCACCCGCTCCCCCGAGTCCAGCACGCCGTCGGAGTTGCCGTAGATGGTGTCGTGCCACTCCAGGGCGACGGGCTCGGTCTCCGGGGCCAGGACCTCCAGGTCCCAGTCGGTGGTCCACACGTCCATGCCGTCGCCGACGCTCACGCCGAGGGCAGCGAAGCTGCCGTCGGCCATCGTGGAATCGAAGTCGACCAGGAAGGCCGAGGTGGCCTGGACGCTGCCGCCGGCCGGAACCGCGGGCACCGAGGCCGTCGGGGTGACGATGGTCATGCCCGTCAGCGTGCCCGTCAGGGTCGCGGTGGACGGACCGGCGCCGGCGCCGCCGTTGTCGGTGAAGGAGGGCAGCAGGGCCACGGTCTCCCCGGCGTCGGCCTTGCCGTCGCCGTTGCCGCTGGAACCCATGGTGCCGTCGTCGATCACCGCGAGGCCGGTCATGGCCACGTAGCTGGCGCCGAGGTCCACCGGCACCACGTGACGGGTCCAGGCCATATTGCGGCCCGAGGCGATCAGGGAGACGGAGCCGGGATCGCTGACCGTCATGGGCAGGCTGACGTCGCCCAAGGCGTCCGACGTGCCGGTGACGAAGAGGTCGCCGGCCGTGGCGGTCACGACCGCCCCCTCCACCGGCACTCCGCCGCTGGTCACGTTCACCGCGAAGGACTGGGTGCCGCCGGCGATGGAGACGTCGTGCCCCATGGCCAGGGCCGCCGGGGCGTCGGTCCAGATCCGCTGGGCGGGGTCGCCGAGCAGCGTGTAGTTGAAGAAGGTCCAGCGCGTGAAGCTATTGGAGTAGGCCAGGGCCAGCCAGGGCAGGCGGCTCTGGTCCATGAGGTCGCCCACGCGATCCACGTGGTCCTCGGTCAGCAGGCGGAAGAACTCGTACTGGAAGTCGTTGGACGTGTACGGGAAGGCCGCGCGCGACGCACCGATGGAGGCGAAGGAGCCGCCGTCGGGGTTCTGGACCAGGCGCTCCATGAGGCAGCTGTTGTCGAAGGCCGCCGAGGCGCAGTTCAGGGCGTACATCAGGAAGGGCCGGTCGCCGCCGTTATAGAGGTTGTCGGCGTCCTCGACCGTGAAGTTGCCGTCGGCCAGGGACATGTTGAAGAAGAACCCGTGGCCGATCTGGTCGAAGATGCCGTAGCGCCCGGTGTTCAGGGTGTCGATGACCGCCTGGCGGCTCAGGTCGACGGAGCCGGGGTACAGCGGGTTGCCCAGGGTGTCGGTCTCGGCGTACGTCTCGTACATCCGGGTGACGTCCATGGACGTGTGGACCGCGAAAAGCTCCTCGTAGAGGCGCTCGGCGAAGATGGCGCCGTCCAGGGAGATGGCGCCCTGGTCGGTCCAGAACAGGACCTCGGCCGCCAGCAGCGTGCGGTTGGCCCAGGCGCTGCCCGCGGGGGTCTTGTCGTAGGTGATGAGCTTGGTGACGAACTCGGCCGCGGCGGAGGCGTTGCTCACCGGGGCGCGGCCCACGGCCACCTCGGCGGCCATGTCGCAGTCGTCCACGAAGTTGGTCGGAGACACGCCGGGCTCGCCGAAGAGGGCGTCGCCGTCGTCGTTCCAGTTGCCGTCGAGGCAGGCGAAGTAGAGGTCCGCCGGGATGTCGGTGTAGGCGCCGGGCGGATAGAAGGTGCTGCGCACGTAGCGGGCGGGGATCACGTCGGTGTCGCCGCCCAGCAGCACGTACTCCAGGCCCCAGCGCTCGTAGGCCTCGCGGATGAAGGTGCGGATGGTCTCGGACTCGTCCACGCCGTTGCGGTAGTTGGCCTCGATCCACTCGACCGTGCGTACCACGGTGGGCAGGCCGGTGGCGGTGCGATGGTCGGCGAGGACCTGGAACTCCGCCTCCATGTCGGCGCTGGTGATGATCACGTTGGACACGGGGCTGCCGCCCAGGCTCGGCGTCTTGCTGGGGTTGAAGCCCTTGTCCTGGACCTCGACCCGCGCGCCGTCGCGACGGGCATAGCCGGCCAGGGCGTCGGGGTTATCCACCACGGAGGCGAGGCGCGTCTCGAGGGCTTCCCTCTCCCCCTCCACCATGCGCTCGCGCTCCACGTGGTCGGTGGCGGCGTCCACGCTGGGCAGCGGGATCAGGCGCACCTCGTACTCCTCGAGGACCTCCACGGAGGTCCAGCGGCCGTCGGCGTCGCGGACGGCGCGCACCGGGAACAGGGCGTAGCTGAGCAGTCGGTAGCCGCGCAGCCAGCTCACGCCGCCGGCGCCGTTCCAGGACGAGGGCCACACGTCGCCCTCCACCGGGAACAGGGTCTGGGTGACGGCGGTGCCGTCGTCGCTGAGCAGGGCCACGCCGGGAGCCAGTTCGTCGGGAGCCTTGTAGGTGCGCGTCTTGAGCGGCACCACTTCCACCATGGCCGCCGATGCGTCGGCGGGGACCAGGAGGGTCCGCGAGAGGATCGGGATCTGGGGAGCGCCCACCTGCTGGTGAAGGGGCGTTCCGCGCCACAGGGGAACCGAGCGGCCCTGGGCGTCGTGGATCCAGGTCAGGGCGTCCGAATCGAGGGCGCCGCGGTGGACCACGCGACCCGTTTCGGCGGAGACGGGCGGGGCGATGCAGCAGACGATCGCCGCGGCCAAAACAAACAGCATCGTGAGACGATGGATACGCATACCTGCTCCCTTGCTGCGGTCCCACCCCCCGGGACCGGCATCATCAATCAGGTTTCACTGCTCGATCGGTAGACCGACCAAGAGCACGAGCGTCGTGACCAAGCGTTCAGGGGTGTCGCAACGCCGCGATGGATCGCGGCTGGTCGTTATCCTGGCGCCTGCTCGTTCCTCCTGGCCAGTGAATAAGGCGTGAATCCGGCCCATCGGGCCGGATCACGACATTGTACTCGACTGCGGTGCGGATGACAAGCCCCCTAGCGGACCAGCACCATCCGTCCCGTGAGGCTCTCCCCGCCCGATCGCAGACGGTAGAGGTACACGCCGCTCGCCTGGGAGCGGCCGCGGTCGTCGCGACCGGTCCAGGTGACCTCGTAGCGACCCGCTTCCAGTTCTCCGTCCACGAGGGTCCTCACCTGCCGGCCGCGGAGGTCGTGGACGGTCAGGGTCGTGCGCCCCCCGGCCCCGGCGGGCAGCGTGAAGGCGATGCTCGTGGCCGGGTTGAACGGGTTCGGATAGTTGGGCATCAGCGCCAGGGGCATTGGCTGCACCGGGCCGTCGTCGATGGACGTGACCCAGTTCTGGGGCAGCATGCCCGTGCGCAGGGGGTTGCCCTGGAACGTGGGCCAAGGCGCCGCCAGCGGATCCCACGCCGCGGGGAAGTCCCACACGTGGGCCGCCAGGTCCCAGCCGGCGTAGACCAGGTCCACGTCGCCGTCCTGGTCCACGTCGGTGATGGTCGGCGTCGCCCGCACCGGGCCCTCCAAGCTCAGGGGGAAGCCCGGCACGGACGAGCCGTTGTGCCGATAGGCGTACAGCAGGTTGGGCTGCGTGTCGGTGGCGCCGCCGATGCCGAAGACGATGTCCAGCCGGCCGTCGCCGTTCACGTCGCCCACGATCGGGGACGACTCGGTGGCGCCCTCCACGCTGCGGGGCCAGCCCGTCACGTTCTGGCCGTCCAGGCCGATGACGTGGATCTCGCTCTCCAGGGTGCTGATCACGCTCACCGCGATGATATCCAGGTTCCCGTCCTCGTCCACGTCGCCGAGGGCCGGCGACGGGCAGATGCCGCCCGAGCCCTGGTTGTTCGACGTGAAGACCATGGGGAAGCCGCTGCGGGCCGCGCCATACTGGTCCACCACGTGGAGGCGGTTGTTCTCGGAGATGAAGACGATGTCCAGCACGCCGTCGTCGTCCATGTCCGACACGGCGGGCGAGCAGAAGATCTGGGCCCAGGCGCCCGTCTCGTAGGGCCAGCCGGCGGCGTCGGTGCCGTCGTTGCGCAGGGCGTGCATGTAGTTGATGACGCCGCCGCCCTCCTTGGTGCCCAGCAGGATCTCCAGGGTGCCGTCGTCGTCCACGTCGGCCACCGCGGGCGACGTGTAGGTGTACCACTCGTTGGCCCGCACGTGGAACACGCCGTGGGTCCCGGGGTCGGCGTCGCCGTCCAGGAACTCCGTGCCGTCGTGGTGCCACACGTAGGTGCGGCCCTGGATGTTGTTGACGATGACCTCGAGGTCGCCGTCGTCGTCCAAGTCGGCCACCGTCGGCGTGGCCCAGTTCCAGTTGTTCATGACCTGGGGCCAGCCGGGAGCGACCGAACCGTCGGACTGGAAGACGTAGATGCTCTTGCCGGAGCGGCAGGAGGCGATGATCTCCAGGCCGGGGTAGGACGTCATGTTGCCCAGCACCACGCCGGCGGGCGTCCACTCCTCGCCGATGGCGATGAAGGGGCCGAGGGTCGTGGGGTCGTTGTCGCCGTCCCGCAGCTCGTTGCCGTCGGCGGTCCACACGTAGATGGCGTCGGCGGCCGAGACGATCTCCAGGGTGCCGTCGCCGTTGATGTCCCCCACGGCCACATGGCTGGAGGTCTCCGCACCCATGACCGCCGGGAAGCCGGGAGCCTCGGCGGGCACGGTGCTGACGGTCAGGGTCGAGGAATCGCGACCGAGCATCCGCGAGTCGTCGATGGCCGCCACCTTGTAGTAGTAGGGCGTCATGGGCTCGAGGCCCGTGTCGCGGTAGAACGAAGAGCTTGTCAGGGGCTGCACCGTCATCCGCTCGAAGGGGCCGCCCGGGGCGAGGGAACGCCAGACGTGATAGCCCAGCAGGTCCGTCTCGGGGTTCGGGTCCCAGGTCAGGAGGGCCTCGCCGCCCTGGGGCGAGACGGCCTGGGTGATGGACGCCTGGGTCGGGCGGGTCAGGGAGAAGGAGTGGATCCACTCGCGGCCGTAGGAGTCGGTGATGTGGAGAACCGCCTCGACCAGCTCGTTGATGGCGGTCATCTCCACCACCAGCTCCTGGTCCTGGTCCACCTCGGCGAAGCGCTGCAGGTCCGGCCACGAGGCCGACCCCTGGTGCACCGTCACGTTCGCATCCCCGGTCTCCAGCCAGCCGGTCAGCCCGTCGGCGGCGCCCCAGCCGGTGTTCATCAGGCTCAGCCACACGCGGATCTGCTCGCCGGGCTCGGGGTTGCCGTCGCCGTCGCCCAGGGGGAAGTCGTTCCAACCCAGGATGCTGGCCTCGATGGTCGGGGCGTAGACCTCCAGGTCCACCGCGTCCACGCAGGACACGCCGTCGACCAGGCCCGAGAAGTCGAAGCGGATCTCGGTGCGGTCGGTCAGGGCCGGATCCAGGGAGACCAGGATCGGGGTCAGGGTCTCGGCGGTCTGGTAGCGGGCGAGCTGGGGCAACGTCACGGACGGGGTCAGGATC
>CAYFKR010000018.1:0-77033 GCA_964343835.1 uncultured Fibrobacteraceae bacterium | reverse complement strand
TCCCGACGACCTGTTCAACCCCGAGGTCCCGTTCAACGGCCTGAACGTGGCGGTCATGCTCTTCGCCCGGGCCCAGCTCGCCCTGGAGGAGGGGCTGGCGAAGCTGCACGTGGGCGGGGAGGTGCGCCCCCACACCCAGGCGTTCATCGACCTGGCGGCCCGCGTCTACGCGGCCCAGGGCGTGAACGTCCACCTGCGCCCCGAGGGCATGCGCACCACGCCCATCTGGCTGTCGAGCTTCGGCGTGGCGTACGAGGAACTGGACGGCGGCGAGAACTTCACGGCCTCCCACTCCCAGAGCTACAAGGGCGGCTGGAAGCCCATGGACGAGAACGGCATGCAGCTGCTGGAACTGGCGGGCCGCATCGCCGAACGCACCCGCCTGCTGGCGGAGCAGGCCGCCGACGTGGGCCTGGAGATCCCCCTGGCCGCGACCGACGACCCCGCCATCCTCCGCGACTTCGACCCCGTCGACCCCTACGTGGAATCACTCCGGGCCATCGTGCCCCAGACCCTGCTGGACGAGATCCCCGCCGCCGGCGCCGACGGCTTCCGCTGCTCCATCTGCACCGAGGGCGGCTCCATGGCTGCCGCGGCCCGGCGCGTGTTCGCGGGCCTGGGCATCGGCATGGACGACGCCGGCCCCGTGCAGTTCACCCACGAGGAGGAGTCGGACACCTACCACGGCATCGGTATCGTGGACGGCGTGAACCACGGCGTGGACCCGGGCAAGTGGCAGGTCTACAAGCACGTGGGTGCCCAGGATCGGCTACGCGACGGCGACGCGTCGGTGGTGTTCATCTGGGATCCCGACGGCGACCGCTTCAACATGGTCACCACGGCCCCCGCGGCGCAGGCCGACGCCTTCCGCACCGCCGGCCTCGAGGTCGATCCTCTGGATGATGATCGTTGCCTCGTGTTCTTCAAGCCCAACCAGATCTACTTCATGCTCACCGCCGTGCGCCTGGAGACCCTCCACGCCCAGGGCACCCTCGGCGATGACGACTGGATCGTGGCCACCACCTGGCCCACCAGCCGCAGCATCGGCGAGCTGGCCGAGGCCTTCAACCGCCTCCACGGCACGGCCCTGCACACCTACCGCGTGCCGGTGGGCTTCAAGTGGTTCGGGCAGCTGGTGGCGAGCCTGGAGGAGCAGGTGCTTTCCGGGAGCGAGGAGTCGCCCACCGACACCGTCGCCAGCGACGTGACCGGCGAGGCCTTCGTCTTCGGCCCGCGCCCGCGCCTGGCCATCATGGCGGAGGAAAGCGGCGGCGCCGCCCTCGGCCCCGACGACTGGCAGCTCTCCCGCAACGAGGAGCGCCCGAGCCTGGCCATGAAGGAGAAGGACGCCATGCAGATCGGCGTGATGGCCCTGGGTCTGGCCGCGCGCCTGTTCCGCGAGGGATCGAGTTTCGCCGAGTTCTACTGCGACCGCCTGGACCGCTATGACATCCGCCACCGCATCTACGAGCGCCAGGACGTGACTCTCTTCGACGAGTCCCTGCGCGGCGAGGAGCGCGAGGCCGCCCGCGACGCCGGCAACCGGCGCAAGGAAGCGGTGGTCGCCTTCTTCGCGTCCCTGGAGGGCCGCCCCGGCACCGACGTGGCCGCCGAGCTCCGTTCGCGATTGCCCGAGAGCGCCACGTGCCCCGACGTCGAACGCTGCTTCCACGCCGGCGACGGCACCCTGATCGAGTTCGACGGGATGTGGTTCGAGCTGCGCGCCAGCGGCACCGACGCCGTGCTGCGCTACTACATGGAGGGCGTGGACCAGGATGCGGTCGGCGGCCTGAACACCGCGCTGGTGGGCCTGCGCATCGACTGACCCCGCTGATGTTCGAGGCGCCCGGTTATTTAGCCGGGCGTCTTGAATCCCCCGCCCCCTCGTTGTTCCCCGGATACGAATCGAACGACCCCACCGGTCTTCTCCGCCTCCGAAAGGACAACGACATGCGTATGCTCCGCCTCTCCCTTATTCTCCTGCTGCTCGGCAGCCTCATCCCCTTCATGGGTTGCGGTGACGAGAGCTCCACCGTCACGGGTCTGCAGGGGCCCGATGCGGACAAGGGTGTCGTGGGATGGCGTCCCGGGCAGGGACTCTGTGGTTGCGATCCGTACGATGAGGACGAGGCCATCCTGATCAAGGAAGTCTGCGGGCGGGAGACCCCGACTGGGGACTTCTGTTTCGAGTTGAACGTATCCGGTTCCTTCAACCCTAGGGACCCTGATCGCGAGTACTGCGCCTATACCATCCAGAAGAAGACGGAATACATTCAGCAATGTACCGTGACCTTCCAGTGCCTCGGAGCGCCCTACGCCTGCACCATCTACAACTACACGAAGTGCGTCTGGAAGAGCGAGGTCGTGGAACAGGGGCCGTTGGTTCTCTGCAGCGACGTGCCTTGGGACCTTGAGGACCCCATTTGCGACTACACCCACTCCTGCGGATTCTGATTCCACGTGCGGTCGGCTCGGGAGGGGTTATCGTAGGGGAACGCGACCCCACCCGACCCGACTCGCGAGGTGAACCATGAGCCGACCCTATTCGAAGCTGACCGTCTACAGCTCCACCTGGTGCCCCGACTGCACCGCCGCCAAGCGGTTCCTGGACGAGCACGGCGTGGACTACGAGCTGATCGAAATCGACAAGGTCGACGGCGCCGCCGAACTGCTGGAGGAGAAGACCGGCAAGCGCGGCATCCCGTACTTCGTGCTGGACGACGAGCGCTGGGTGCGCGCCTACGTCCCGAAGCAGGGGTTCGACCGCGAGGGAATGACCGCACTGCTCGGGCTCTGAGCACTGCCGGTCCGCAGACGAAAAGGCCCCGCCCACCAGGGCGGGGCCTTTCTCATGGCCGTCGGTGCGATCAGCGGAAGCGGCGTTTCAGCACGCTCCACGTGGCTTCGTCGTTGGGCACAGCGAGGCAGATCTCGTCGTCGGCCGGGGAGAGGGGATTGTATCCTCCGGCGACCTCGTCGCCGTCGCCGCAGCCACCGGCGTCGGTGTCCGCGAGCAGGGGCTGGGTGCCGTACACGTTGACCTCCCAGCCGTCGCTGAGGGTGTCGCCGTCGGTGTCGGGCAGCAGGGGGAGGGTCCCGTAGATGTTGACCTCGGCGCCGTCGTTGAGCCCGTCGAAGTCGGTGTCGATGTTCAGCGGGTCGGTGCCGTGGATGTTGATCTCGTCGGCGTCGGTCAGGCCGTCGCCGTCGGTGTCGGTCTGGGCCGCCGCAGCACCGGCGAGCAGCAGGAGCAGGGCGAGCGGAACGATGATCCTGGACATGGTGCCTCCCGTGGGGACTCGATGGAGTGTCGTCGCACGAAAAGCCTAGCATGAAAATAGGATATCATGAGGGGAGAGAAGATGGCCCCGACCGAACGGCCGGGGCCCTCTCCATGAGGAATGGAAGGTGTCAAGTTTGTCCGCACATGCGAACGATTCCTCGGTGACGGCTCTTTGTTCGGAGCCAGAACAAAGATATCATGAACCACAGGATCGATCAATAAGTGTTTGAATCGGCGGCTTCGAGGGCGACCAGGACGTAGCCGTCCCGCTCGATCAGGACCCGCCCCGACGGCCTGGGAACGGCCGGATCGTCGGGGTCGGGAATGTATGGGAGGTCGGGACAGAGGATGGCGTGGGTGAGTCCCTCGTAAGAGCCCGTCCGGATCGTCCGGCCGAGGCGTCGGAAGTAGAAGGTTTCCAGGTCGGACGGTCCGCGCCCGTCGGGGTACCAGGCGCCCACGGTCATGTCCGGCGCCAGCAGCTCGTCGACTTCGGAGACGAACACCGAGAACTCCGTCGGGGCCGAAGCGTGCTGCAGGGGCGGCACGGCGTGGAGCAGAGACGCGAGGAGCAGAACGGCGAGGGCTGCGGACGTCGTCCGCTCGCCGTTTCCGATCCGGGCGCGCATCACGAACCATCCTCCCCAGACCACCACGCACATGGCCAGCCAGATCGCAGGCCAGTTCCACGGCAGCCTGCCGCCGAGGTCCACTCCGACCCCGCCGTCCATGGCCGGCCGCAGGAAGGGATTGAACGTCCACGCCGTGGACTGCGACATCATCGCCAGCGCCAGCGCGCTCACCGCCGCCGGCGTGAACCACGCTGGCCGCCGGTCCATGGTCAGCAGCCTTGCCGTCGCCACGCACAGCGCCGGGTAGACGGGCAGCGCGTACCACGAGAACTTCACCCGGCTCGGCCCGATCACCGCGGCGATCGCGGCGCACCACACCAACAGCATGAGCCACGGCCCGCCGCGCTCGCCTTCACGCCGCAGCAACATGGTCGCCACCGCCGCCGGCAGCAGCCACGACCACGGATACAGCCCGTCCTTCAGGTGCACCAGGTAGACCAGCGGCGACGCCGACGGCACGTCCGCCGACACCGCCCGCGTCACCATCTCGCGCCCCATGTACGTGTCCCAGAACCAGGCGCCGTGCCGCGCCCCCATGGCCAGGTGCCAGGGCGCCACAACGACGGCCGCCAGCAGCAGCCCGCCGGCGAGCGCCCGCGGCGACACGTCGCGCCATCGCCCCGACGCCGCCAGCCACAGCCCCCAGATGCCCAGGATCTCCACGGTGAACGCGAGGTGCTTGGTCATGCCCGCCGCGCCGGCGAACAGGCAACCGAGCAGCAGCGAACGCCGGTCGTCCGGTGCCCGCCACAGCATCGCCAGCGTCAGCGTGAACCAGAACAGCAGCGCCGAGTCCAGCTCCCCGGTCCGCGCGCAGTGGGTGTAGAGGAACTGGGTGGAGGAGGCCAGGGCCAGGGCCGCGATCGCTCCGGTGCGAGCGTCGAACATCCGGCGCCCGAGCAGCCACGTGCTCCACACCGCCCCCAGGGCGAACAGCGCCGACCAGATGCGCGCCGTCCATTCGTCCACGCCGAACGTGCGGTAGGTGAGGGCCGTGAGCCAGAACTTCAGGGGAGGCTTGTTGGCGTAGGGGGCGTCCTCGTAGGTCAGGCCGATCCAGTCGCCGCTCAGCAGGATGTTTTCCGACACGGTGGCGTGACGCGCCTCGTCCAGGGTGTGCAGGCCGTTGGAGCCTAGCCACGGCAGCACCAGCATCGCCGACAAGGCGAGGACGGCGGCGAGGGCGAGGCGGTCGCGGGTCGTAAGGTCGGACATGGGCTCCCTGTCGGATCGAGGCGTCGACGCGACCGATGGTCACCGATCACGCCCGTGTCGGCCCGATGGCGGATTGATCCCCCACCCGATCCGGGCTAGGATCCGGCATCCGCCGCCGACCACCCCCGACCCCGAGGCGCCGCCGTGACCGACCTGTCCATCGTCGTGCCCGTGAAGGACGAGCAGGATTCCGTGGCCCCCCTGGCCGCGGAGATCGACGCCGCCCTGTCCGGCACGCCCTGGACCTGGGAGTGCGTGTGGGTGGACGACGGTTCCACCGACGGCAGCGCCGCCCGCATCGCCGACCTCGCCGCCCGCGATCATCGCCATCGACTCGTGTCCCTGGAGCGCAACCAGGGCCAGTCCGCCGCCCTGCTGGCGGGCTTCGCCCGGGTCGCCGGCCGCTGGGTGGCCATGATGGACGCCGACCTCCAGAACGATCCCGCCGACCTGCCCGCCCTGGTGCGCGTGCTCGAGAGCGGCGAGGCGGACATGGTCAACGGCCGCCGCGCCGTGCGCCGCGACTCCGCGCTCCGGAAGTTCAGTTCCCGCGTGGCCAACGGCATGCGCAACGCCCTGACCGGCCGCACCGTGGACGACGTCGGCTGCTCCCTTCGCGTGATGCGCCGCGAGTGCGTGGACAATCTCCCGCGGTTCCAGGGCATGCATCGTTTCCTGCCCACCCTCGCGGCCATGGACGGCTGGCGCCTGGCCCAGGTGGACGTGAACCACCGCCCCCGCGAGCACGGCGAGACCAAGTACGGCGTCGGCAATCGGCTGTGGGTGGGCATCGACGACCTGTTCGGCGTGCGCTGGCTCCGCCGTCGCGGCGTGCGCCCCCTCGTGAAGGACCACGACACCCGCGGAGACGGATCATGACCCTCGACCTCTGGCTCGCCCTGGGCTTCGCCGCCCAGATGCTCTTCGCCTCGCGGTTCCTGGTGCAGTGGCTCGCCAGCGAGCGGGCCGGGCGCAGCGTCGTGCCCCACGCCTTCTGGTACCTCAGCTTCGGCGGCGGCCTGCTGCTGCTGGTGTACGCGATCCACCGTCGCGATCCGGTCTTCATCCTGGGGCAGGGGGCCGGGCTGTTCATCTACGCCCGGAATCTTGTGCTGATCAGGCGGGGGGGAAGAGGCGGACCCGACCCTGAGGACGAGCCCGCCTGAGTCGGCGTCAGGACCGCTTGCTGTGGTCCACGGCCTTGAGGATCTTCAGGTTCAGGACGACGAACCGGAAGAGCTGGAACAGCTTGTTGTTCATCCAGAACTTGTCGCGATTGCTGATCTCCATGTCTCGCCTCCCATACTCCGGATCTATTCCGGAATGATCTTCCAGCCGATGCGGCCCTGAAGCTTGTGCATGAACGTGGTGTGGATCATGCGCTTCATCCAGGCGCCGGCGAGTCCCATCTCCATGTGCGTGACGAACTGGTCGCGGCCGTCCTCGTTGGGGAAGCGCCGGTGGTCCGGCACCACGGGGTAGACCATGATCACCGCCGCCGATCCGTCCCACAGGGAGTCGCCCATCGAGGCGATGCATGCCGCCGACATCTCGGTCATGCGCTCGGAGTGGGTCATGCGCCCGCGTTTCACCAGGTCGATGACGTTCAGCGCCACGATGCGCCCGATGATGCCCGACACCATCCCCGTGCGCGGCGGCGCCGGGGCCAGGGGCAGTCCCGACGGCGTCTGCTGCGGCCGCGAGATGGGCCCCGGAGGCGCGAAGGCGATGCCCGCGGCAAAGATGTTGTCGTAGGCCGGGTTCTGGTAGACGGCGGGCCAGGCGTCGGGGTCCTTGCGCAGTTCCTCGTACGGCAGCCCGTACTTGCCGTCCACCTTCACCAGGCGGGCGGGGTTGACCACGGCGTCGGAGACGTCGTTGCCGTCCTTGTCCAGGTACTGCATGTCCACGCCGGTGAAACGGGGGATGAGCATGGCGTAGTCGAAGCCCGTCTCGCCCTTGGTGCCGTCAATGTGCTCCCACTCGGCGTGGTTCTTGTCGACGCCCGTCACGGAGCGGGCCGTCTGCACCTCGATGCCGTAGTCGCGGAACACGGCGTCGATGAACTCGCCGCTGCTGGTGCGCCGGCCGCGGTGCTTGACCACCAGGCCGTCGATGCCGAAGTCGCCCAGCTCGGGCTCGTTGCTCAGGTACACCAGGTCGGCCTTCTCGCGCACGCCGCGCCGCACCAGATCCTTGTGGACGTTGGTGATGTACTCCAGGGCCGCGCCCTGGCAGGTGGCGCCGCCGTGACCGGTGCCGATCACGATGCGCTGCCGCTCGCCCGACCGCATGCGCTCCACCGACGTCACGTAGTGGTTGCGCGCCTCGATGGCGTGGGGCGGGGTGCAGATGGACCAGGAGTTGCCGGCCTTCGGTCCCAGGCCGGGGGTGGCGTCGAAGTCGAGCTTCGGGCCGGTGGCCAGGATCAGGTAGTCGTAGTCGAGTCGGAAGGGATTGTCCTGGCCGTCCTCGGTCATGCCGGAGACATACTGCTCGTCCGGGTGCACCTCGGTGACCTGACCGTGCACGAAGTCCACGCCGAACTTCCGGTACACCGACGAGAGCGGGAACCGGGTCTTCTCCGGATCCATGCGGTCGATGCCGACCCACACCAGCGACGGGATATAGACGAAACGGTCGGACCGGTTGACCACCGTGACGGTGTGGTCGCGGCCCAGCTTGTCGCCGAGATAGAGGGCGGCGGTATGTCCGGCGAAGCCGGCGCCGACGACGACGATCCTGGCCATAAAGGCACCTCCCGGTTGCGAGGGTTCAGGCGATCGCCTGCAGAATACCATACAAGGCCGAGTGAATTCATCTGTTTTTATGCGATTCTTCGCAATCGTGCGGATTAGTGAAATTCAGCCCTATACAGCAAAAGGGCCCGGACTGTGCCGGGCCCTTCGGAATCGGATTCGGAGCGGAGATCAGTACCGGATCGTCCCGAACACCTCCACCCCCTGGAACGGTGGCTCGTACTTGCACACGCCGCCCGCGCAGAGGTACCCGCCGAGCCGCTCGCCCGCCCACACGGAGATCATGTCCCCGGCCTCGGTCACGTAGCTGGCCTGGACGGCGGGGAAGGGGCCTTCCTCTTCCAGGAAGTCGCGCTGCTCGGGGTACTTGTCGTTGAACTCGCACATGGCCGTCAGGGACCAGTGGGGGGCGGTGGCGAATTCCAGCGACACGAACTGCTGGTTGTACTCGCCGAGGCTACCGTACTCGGTGCCGGGGTCGGTCACGTGCTGCTGTTCGGCCTTGAGGACCCAGGAGCTGGACGAGGACGCGTGCCAGGTGAACTCGCCCACCACCGTGTCCATCTCCAGGCCGTCGGACTCCTTGCGGTCCAGGCCCAGGCGCACGTGCACGCCGCGCAGGTCGTCCTGCTCGAGCTGGAGGTACCACTCGTCGTACACGGTCTCGTGGTCGCCGGTCTCGGTGGACGCGACGTTGGCCAGGGCGCTCCAGCCGTCGGGGCCGCTCCAGGTGAGTTCGGCCTGGTAGCCCAGGGCGTCGTCGGCGTCCTGGAGGTAGGGGTGGCGGTTGAGCAGGGTGAACAGGTGCTCGCGGGTCAGCGTCGGCACGTTGTTCAGGGGGCGCTGGCCGTCGGCGTCGCGGAGGATGGTGAAGTCCTCGTAGTCCTTGGCCTCCACCGAGAAGCCGAAGTCGCCGCCGTGCACGTTGAGGCCGCCGTAGAGGGCGTGGCCCTCGTGCTCCAACCAGTCGCCTTCGCCGTCGTCGGCCCAGCGGTTGCGGGTGGCGTACTCCACGTAGAGGTCGCCGAAGGGCAGGGCGTGTTCGACGCGGGCGGACGACGCCCAGTCGCGCAGCAGGGAGCCGTCGCGCACCGGGGTGTCGGGGGACTGCCAGGTCAGCACGCTCACGCCGAAGGTCAGGTCCGGGTGCACGGACAGGGCGTGGTCCATGCCGCGCACGTCCACTTCCAGGCCCGACGGGGTGCCGGAGAAGGCGGCGCCGCGCCAGGCGCCGCGGCGGCCCTGGACCCACACGCCGTCCAGGGCGGTGTCCACGCGGATGACGCGGTCCTCGTAGGCGTTGAAGAGCAGGCCGCGGCCGAACATGCCGTAGAAGTGACCGGCGCGCACGCGCAGGTCGTCGCCGCCGAACTCCACGAAGCGGTGCTTCACCTCGTTGCGGCGGGTGGCCTCCTCGGCGGGCTGCTGGGAGTTGATCATCACGCCGACGAGCAGGTCGCCCTGGGCGTAGCGGGCGTCGAGCCAGTTCTCGGCGATCTCGCGGTCGCTCTCGGTGGAGTAGGAGTATTCGAACTGGTTGGCCACGCGGACGGTGCCGCCGGCACCCGAGGCGGCGGGGGCGGGTGCGACCGACGCCAGCAGGGCCTCGATCTCCTCGCGCAGGTGGACCTCGTCGCCTTCGCGGTAGCCGGTGTGGCGGTAGACCTCGCGGCCGTGGGCGTCGTAGAGGGCCAGGAACGGCATGGTGCCGCCCGTCTGCATCTTGCGCTGCACGTCGCCGGCGGTGTCCAGGAGCACGGAGACGTCGTCGTAGCCCTTGGACGCCACGAACGACGGCACCTTGTGCACGCTGCGGGGCGAATCGACGTTTACCGCCAGCACGCGCAGCCGTCCCGCGTACTCCCCGGCGATCTCGTCGAGGTGAGGCAGCTCCTTCAGGCAGGGGCCGCACCACAGGGCCCAGAACGACACCAGCACGGGGCCGTCGTCCAGGCTGCCGTGGAACGACACGTCGTCGCCGTCGACGGTGGGGAGGGACCAGTCGGCCACGGGGTAGTCGCCGGCGGAGGCGACGGCGGCCGCGAGGATCAGCGCCAGGGCGGTCACGAGTCGGATCATGGATCGGGCTCCCGGTGGGTCGTTGGGAAAGGGGGCCGCGGCGCGGCCCCCGGATCTGTTTCAGCCTACTTGGCGAGCAGCAGCTTCACGGTGCGCACGTCGTCGCCGGTGCGGACGCGGGCCAGGTAGGCGCCGCTGGCCACGGTGGCGCCACCGGAGTCGCGCCCGTTCCAGGGCAGGGCGTGGGCGCCGGCCTCGAGGCGGCCGTTCCACAGGCTCCGCACCAGACGGCCCTGCAGGTCGTGCACGTCCACCCGCACCAGAGCGCCCTCGCCGAGGGCGAAGGCCACCTCGGTGGACGGGTTGAACGGGTTCGGGCTGGCGGTCACGCGCGACAGGGCGACGAGGCCCGGCGTCTGGTCCACGCCGGTCGGCCCGTTCACGGCGAACCAGGCCAGCACGTCGGCCATGAAGTCGGTGCGGTGGGCGGCGGTGTCGATGCCCTCGAACCCGAAGCCCAGGGTCACGATGTGGGCCTCGTTGCGCAGGTAGCGCACGGCGGCCGCCTCGCCCGGGGAGTACTCCAGCACGGCGCGGGCGTTGGCCGCCGGGATCAGCACATCGGGGTAGCCCTGGTTGTTGGCCCCGCTGCCGCCGGCGATGTTGAACAGGTGGCCGTCCCCGATGGGGTCGCCCGTCACGCCCACCAGACCGGTGTCGTGGCTGTCGTCGGAGTCGAAGGAGGCTCCGGTGACGTCCTCGTACCAGGCCTGGCTCTCCGGCGTGTGGTAGGGGCTCGACGGGTTGGCCAGGTGGAACGCGATGTCCTGGCCGCTGAGCAGCAGGTCGCCCTGCTGGTCCAGGTAGGCGGTCAGCACGTCCATGTCCACGTCCTGCAGCGCGGGGCTGATCAGGTCCGCGTTCCAGACCACGGCCGGGTAGTGGGCCAGGTCGTCGATGGTCAGGTGGCCGAGGGCGGCGCGGTCCCAGGTCTGGTGGGTGGCGCCGGCGGTGGTCAGGGCGTCGGTGAAGTAGGCCTCGTAGGCGTAGCCGCCGTCGGCGTCCACGAACAGCACGTCGGTGCCGGGGGCCAGGGCGGCGAAGTCGTGGCTCAGCACCAGGGAGGGATCGCCTTGGCTCGTGGCGGTCAGGGTCATCACGCCCTCGGAGGGGCCGGTGTCGGGGGTCACGTCCAGGGCCAGGTGAACCGACTCGCCCGGCTGCAGGGTCACGCTGAACGACGTGATCCAGGGCGGGTAGCACACGGCGCCGGCGCAGGCCGACACGCTCCAGCCCGCGGGCACGCTCTTGGTGAGCACCACGTCGTAGGTGTCGGCGGAGCTGCCGGTGTTCTCCAGATACGAGTCGAGGGGAGTGAGCACGCCCGCCGGGGTCACGGCGCCGAATCGCTCGGCGTAGAACGCCGCGGCGTAGGGATCGGCCGGGATGGTGGTGGCGGTCTGCAGGACCTCGCGGGTGGCGTCGTCCTGGAGCCAGGCCACGACCTCGATGTCGGTGTCGGCCCAGGCGGCGTCCAGGGTGGTGGAGAACTGGTGGGAGACGGTCTGCCCCTCGGCGATCACGATGGTGGTGCCGTCGTGGTCCGGAAGCATGCCCCGCACGGTGTTGTGGAACTCGGTCTCGCCGTTGCTGCCCGGCGCGGGGACGGTCTCGTCCCAGACCTCCACCAGGGCCACGCGCAGCTTGAGCTGGGAACCGTCCACGGGACCCACGGCCTCCACGCTCACGTCCACGTCCACGTCCAGGCCGACCCGCGTCTGCGACACGTCCAGCCGCACCGTCGACGCGAGGGCCAGGCGGGCCTGCACCGCCGCGTCCATGGCGGCGTAGTCGGCCGGCGAGGGCGTGTTGACGCCGTCGGTGATCAGGTCGGGGGCGTTGGCGATCATGTACGCCATGGCCCGGCCCGTGATGTCCGTGGGGGCCGGCAGGTAGTAGGGGTCGGCGGGATGGGGCCAGTTCACGTGGTACTGCACGTTCACGACCTCGTCGGTGCCGTGGTCGTCCATGTACTGCTTCGTGACCGTGTTGGCCGGCGCGCAGCCCGCGCAGCTCACGTTGGTGAAGGTCTCCACCAGCACCGTCCGGGGCGCGATGGCTCCGAAGGCGGCGGTCGCTAGGGCCACGACGGCCACGATCGTCAGGATGGTCGGGATGCGCTTCACTGCTGGCTCCTCTCGGGGTGCACGAGGGATTGGGCGTGATGGTGAGAGGCGGGGACCAGGGCGCCGGCCTGCAGCACCTCGAACGTCGAGGCGTCCTGCACGAAGGCGACGGCCCAGAGGTTTTCATGCACGAAGCCGGTCCAGTTGGCCTGCTTCGGGAACGAGACCTCGAAGTGTCCGGACGCGGCGGGCGACACCGGCAGCGGGGAGGCGTCCACCTGGCCGAACTCGCGGCAGACCCAGTGGAACTCGGTCTCGCCGTAGTCGCCGGGGGGCGTGTCGTAGAGCACGGGGCTCTCCACCACGGCGAAGTGCAGCACGGCGTCGGCGCCGGTCACCTCGCGGGTGGGGATCAGGTCGATGGTCACCTGGAGGGGGTCGGCGTCCCAGTCGGCCACGTGGACCTCGACGGCGAAGCCGGGGTCGGTGGCCAGGGCCGTGTCCATCAGCGTCATCATGTCGCCGATGGCGGGATACCCGTGGGGCGGCGTCTCCAGGTTGCCGTCGAAGAACAGGGTCGGGGCGGCCCAGTCCCAGGCCGAGTTGGACTGGTACTCGGTGAGGCGGGCCTGCAGCACGGTCGGGTTGGCCTCGTAGTGGATGTCGCTGCCGCCGATGGGCATGCTGTACTTGATGCCCAGCAGGGCGTCGGGGCCGTGCACGGCCTCCACGTTCTCCAGCATCGTGTTCATGGCGGGGCAGCCTACGCAGTTCACGCCGGACACCGTTTCCATCAGGGCGATCTTGGCGGCCTGCAGGGTGAAGTCGGCGGGGGTCGATCCGCCCGCCGCGACCGTCACGTCCACGGCGTCGGCGGGGTGGAAGCCGGCCCTGTGCACCGACACCGCGTGGGACACGGGCGTCAGGCTGAACGTGAAGGGCGTGACCTCGCCGGTCTCCTCGCCGTCCAGCACGATGGCGGCGCCGGCGGGGATCGAGGTGACGACCAGGTCGCCCAGCGTCCCCTCGGCCACCAGGGTGAAGGCGGCGGTCGAGGTGTCGCCCACGGCGACGCTCACCGCCAGCTCCTCCGGCGATGCGATCCACCCGGTCCGGCTCACTGCGACCACGCGCTCGCCCGCGGCCACTTCCATCAGCGCCGGGGTCACGGAGCCCGAGGCCTCGCCGTCGATGAGCACGTCGGCCCCGGCCGGGTCGGACGTCACCGACAGCCATCCCGAAGGCAGCAGCTCGTAGTCGGCGGTCTGGGGCTCGTCGCCGTCCACGGTCACCGTCGAGGGGCCGTCGCCGATCACGTGGCCATCCAGGCGCACCTCCACCAGGTGGTCGCCCTCCACCAGCACGAACTCGTTGGGAGTGACTTCGCCCGTGTCCTCGCCGTCGATCCACACGGCGGCGCCGGCGGGGTCGGAGTCCACCGTCAGGGTGCCGAGGCTGGCCAGCGTGAACTCGGCCCGGGTCAGCCGCGCCGGCGTCACCTGCACCACGCGCTCGGACGGGGTGACCAGGTGGCCGTCCATGGTCACGACCACGCGGTAGCGGCCGGTGGGCAGGGTCCGCGACACGGGGGTGGTCAGGAGCTCGGGAGATGTCTTGGCGCCGGAGTCGTCCAGGATCTGCACGGACGCTCCGGCAGGCTCGGACACGACCTCGAGGGTGCCCACGGGCGCCTCGCGACCACAGGACGCGAACAGGACGGGGAGCAGCAGCGCCCCCAGGGCGAAGAGCAGGGTGTTCCTCATGGGTGACCGGAACCTTGGGTTCAAGGTTGAGCGGGGGTATGAGCGTTCGGACCAGTGTAAATGAACGATATGGAACAGTCAATCCATCGCGCAACAGTGATAATGCAAATCAAAATCATAATATGAGGCTTCGTGCGGTTTCTGAAATTTCCATGTCGTCAAAATTTGTGGTGTGATACACTCGGGTTCCCCGTCATTCCACAACCCAGATTGCGGCAAGGGGGGGATTGCACCCAACGTCCGCACCATGTGTTCCGGCCACGGATCTGCGCCGTCATGCCCTGGCGCCGGTTTCCGTCGGAGAAAGGAAGGCCCATGAAACGCACGTTTGTGATGGTCGCTCTGGTCCTGACCGCACTGTTCGCCTCCACGGCGCTCGGCGCGAACCAGACGGTTCCCCTGCAGGCCGACCGCACGGCGCTCGACCTGGTCGAAACCCGGGCCGATGCCCTCACCTTCCGGGTGGGCATCTCCGAGCTTTCGGCCATGGACGTCACCACGCCCGCCGGCGACTTCACCCGGATCACCATCCCCGGGTTCCACACCTCCATGGTGGACGGCAGCCCCGAGCTGCCCATGATGAACCGCCTGGTCGAGGTGCCCTTCGGCGCCGACGCCCGCGTCGAGGTCGTTTCGGCCTCCCGTCGCGTGGTGCGTCTGGCCGACTTCGGCATCGACACCCCGCTGTTCCCCCACCAGCCTTCCGTCTCCAAGAGCGCCGACCTCGAGAACCTGCCGTTCCACTACGACCGCGCCGCCTACGCCGGCGACGTGTCGCAGGAACTGGTGCGGGTGGAGGTCCTCGGCCAGATGCGTTCGCGCACCATGGCCCGCTGCGAGGTCTCCCCGGTGGAGTACCTGCCCGAGACCGGCGAACTGATCGTGCATGACGAGATCGAGTTCCGCGTGGTCTTCGACGGCGCCGACCCCGCCGCCGAGTACGACATGCTGGCCCGCACCTGGAGCCCCTTCTTCGCTCCCGTGCTGGACAACCTGGCCGGCTCCCGCGCCAACCACATCGACTATCCCGACCTGGTCAAGAACCCGGTGACGATGGTCATCGTGACCCCGCCCGAGTTCCAGTACGCCCTGACGGACTTCGTCAACTGGAAGACCGAGCGCGGCTTCAACACCATCCTGGCCGTGACCGGCACGCCCGAGGTGGGCTCGACGACCACGTCGATCCAGGCCTACCTGCACGGCCTGTACAACGCCGCCACGCCCGAGCAGCCGGCGCCGAGCTTCGTGCTCTTCATCGGCGACGTGGCCCAGATGCCCACGTTCTTCGAGGGCGGCGACGCCACCGACCGTCCGTACTGCGCCGTCGACGGCGATCTGTACCCGGACATGTACTACGGCCGCTTCAGCTGCACGAACCTCGCGCAGCTCCAGGCCCAGATCGACAAGACCATGACCTACGACCAGTTCACGATGGCCGACCCCAGCTACCTGGGCAACGTCATCATGACGGCCGGCGTGGACGCGGGCTTCGCCCCCACCCACGGCAACGGTCAGATCAACTACGGTACGGAGCACTACTTCAACGCCGCCCACGGCATCAACAGCTTCACGTACCTGTACCCGGCCTCGGACGCCGCCGGCGCCCCGGCCGAGATCGTCGGCCACGCCAGCGACGGCGTCGCCTTCATCAACTACACCGCCCACGGCAGCCAGACCAGCTGGTCGGACCCGGCGTTCACCTAGTCCGACATCAACGGCCTGATGAACGACGGCAAGTACTTCCTGGCCGTCGGCAACTGCTGCCTGACGTCGACCTACGACTACGGCGAGTGCTTCGGCGAGACGTTCCTGCGCGCCGACAGCAAGGGCGCCATCGGCTACATCGGCGGCTCCAACTCGACCTACTGGGACGAGGACTACTGGTGGGGCGTGGGCTTCCACCCCAGCGCCGAGATCGACGGCTCCGCCTACCCGGTGGAGAGCACGGGCATCGGCGTCTACGACGGCGTGTTCCACGACCACGGCGAGGCCCCGGCCCAGTGGTACGTGACCAACGACGCCGTGGTCTTCAGCGGCAACATGGCCGTGACCGAGGCCGGTTCCAGCCGTGAGACCTACTACTGGAACATCTACAACCTGCTGGGCGACCCGAGCCTGAGCACCTACATGGGCATGCCGGCCGTCAACCCGGTCAGCCACCTGCCCGTGTTCACCAACTCGCCGGACCTCGTCATCGACGGCGCCCCCGGCAGCTACGTCGGCCTGACCCAGGGCGGCCAGATCTTCGCGTCCGGCGCCATCCCGGCCAGCGGCCGCCTGGCCCTGCCCATCGACGGCGTGCTGGTGCCCGGCACCGCCAAGCTGGTCGTCACCGCCCAGAACCACGAGCCCTACGTGGCGGACATCCCGGTCATCGTGCCGGCCACCATCCTGATCGACCCCATGGCCATCGACGCCAACGTCGCCACCGACGTGACCGTCACGGTCTACGGTGAGGACGGCGTGACCCCCGTGGTCGGTCTGAGCGTGTGGGCCGAGGGCCTGGGCTACGCCACGACGCCGGTGCTGACCGACGCCATGGGCGTCGCCGTGGTCAACGTGAACTACCCGTACGGCCCGAGCATCGACATCGTCGGCCAGGACATGGCGGAGCCCTACGAGCTCTTCCGTGAGGCCCTGACGGTGAACGCCCTGGCCATGACCGCGCCGGACCTGTCCGTCTCCACGGGCATCGGCATGGTCGACATGTTCCCGCTGAACCTGCCCGCCGACCTGAACGCCACGGTCGCCGAGCCCGGGTTCACGCTGCACGCCTTCCTGCCCGACGGCAGCGAGATGACCACCGGCGCCGCGTCGATGACCATCACCGCCGGCGATCTGGGCCAGATCACGGGCGTGATCGCGGTGAGCGGGTACGACATCTACACCGAGTCCTTCGACGTCATCGAGGCCTACGGCACCCTGACCGGTACGGTCACGGCGTCGGGCGCCGGCGCCGACGGCGCGGTCGTCCGCCTGTACGATGCCGGCGGCATCGAGGCCTACAGCGCCGTGTGCGACGCCACGGGCGCCTACGACTTCGGTGAGGACATCCTGGTGGCGCAGTACGACGTGGTCGTGGACTACTTCGGCTACCTGCACTACGAGATGCCGTACTTCGTGAACTACGGCGCGAACGTCAACGACTTCGCCCTGACCGCCGCCCCGAGCGGCGTGCTCACCGGCACGCTCTACGACTCGGTGACCGGCGATCCCATCGAGGGTGGCGTGGTGCGGATCTTCCGCAGCGACGACCTGTCCCTCTACACCGAGACGGTCAGCGACGCCTCCGGCGTGTTCACGACCGCCTCGCTGCCCTACTTCAACTACAACGTCATGGTGCGCGCGTACCAGCACGTGCCGGTGATCATCACCATGGAGATCTCCGAGCCCACGGTCGTGAAGGACTTCGTCCTCGAGCCGACCAACGGCGATCTGCTGGTGATCAACGACAACGGCGTCAAGGGCGTCGTGCCCGAGAAGGTGGACGAGAAGGGCGAGTTCCTCGCTCCCGGCTACGTCTCCGACGGCGCCAAGTCCGCCGACCTGATGGTGGGCGCTCTCGAGCTGGCCGGCTTCGCGGTCACCCTCGAGGACGTCGCCGCGACCGATCCCGCGACGTGGGCCTTCTACGACATCGTGATCGTGTCCTGCGCCGACAACATCACCACCCTGGCCGATGCGGCCATCCGTACGGCCCTGATCAACTACGCCGACGCCGGCGGCAAGATCATCCTGGAGGGCGGCGAGGTCGGTTACGACCACTACGGATCCGGCGCCTTCGCCGAGCGCGTCATGCACACCACCGACTGGAACCACGACTCGAGCGGCAACTTCGTGATCGCCGAGCCGACCCATCCGGTGATGAGCACGCCGAACATGGTCGAGGACAACTCGCCCATCACGTACAACGGCTACGGTGACCAGGACGCCATGGTCCCGACCGCCGACGCCGTGATGATCGGTACCTGGTCCGACTACCCGACCGACGCCAGCGTGATCGCCTACGATCCGAACCCGGCGCCCGAGGGTGGCCAGATCGTCTTCATGTGCTTCAACTACGGCGCCCTTCCCGGCAGCTGCGCCACGGGCATCCTGGAGAACGCCGTGCACTGGCTGCTGGTCGTCGAGGCCGGCACCTCCGCCGTGGACGGTCAGGTCCTGCTCGAGGGCGAGTCCAACCACGCGGGCATCCTGATCGAGGCCATCCCCGGTGGCGGGTCCACCACCACCGCGGCCGATGGTACCTACACCCTGGCCGGCCTGTTCGCCGGCGAGTACACCATCCGCGCTTCCAAGCCCGGCTGGGGTACGCAGCAGCAGGACGTGACGCTGGCCGACGGCCAGACCGCGACCGTGGACATGGTCCTGACCGCGACCCTCGAGTACGACGCCTGCAGCCAGCCCGGTCTGGCGATCCCGGACAACACGCCCGCCGGCGTGTCCGACGTGATCACCGTGGATCTGGGCTTCGGCGGCACCACGTCGGTCTCCGAGATCGAGGTCTTCGTGGACGTGACCCACACGTGGCAGGGCGACCTGTACGTCGACCTGACCTCGCCCGCCGGCACGACCGTGCGCCTGCACAACCGCACCGGCAGCAGCGCCGACAACATCTACGGATGGTACCCGGGTGATCTGGAGCCCTCCGGCGACCTCGGCCTGTTCGCGGGCGAGACCACCGACGGCGACTGGACCCTGACGATCAGCGACAATGCCGGTGCCGACACCGGTACGCTGAACGAGTGGTGCATCCACATGATCTACAGCGGCGTGGTGGCCAACGAGGATCAGCCGGGCGAGAACGTGCCGGGCGCCTTCAGGCTGCACGCCAACTACCCGAACCCCTTCAACCCGTCGACCAACGTCAAGTTCGAGCTGCCGCGGCCGGGCCGCACCAAGCTCAGCATCTACGACGTGAGCGGTCGCCTGGTGAAGGTGCTCATGGACGAAGACATGCCGGCCGCGGTCCACACCGTGACCTGGGACGGCAGCAACAGTCGCGGCCAGCGCGTGGCCAGCGGCACGTACTACCTCCGCCTGACCTCCGGGGATCACAAGGCGGTCCACAAGATGATGCTGATCAAGTAGGCATCACCGAGTGGGGAGGGGTCCGGCCCAGGCCGGGCCCCTCCTTTTCGTTTCCGACGCCGCTTTATGATTGTGCAAAAATGCGGTATAATTGATCGGTCAGGGTCGAAACGGCCCCTGCGTCCTCCCGCCACGACGCCGCACCAATACCCGACTCACGAGGATGGAGCGCCCATGCCCAGCGCCAACCGTACGGTCCGATCCGCCATTCTGGCGATCGTGCTGCTCTCCGCCATCGCCTCCTTCGCCTTCGAGCCTCCCCTGGACCGCAACGGTCTGCCGATGTGGGTGGAGAAGACCTGGACCGACGCTCCGGTCCGCGTGGAACTCGCGGATCTCGAGGAGCTCGACGCCCTGCTGACGGCCGTGCCCATCGCGGCGTTCGACCGCTCCGACGTGGGCTTCGAGGGCGACCTCAAGAGCCGCACCGTGGTGCTGGAGACCCGCGTCACCGACGCCGAGTTCGACGCCCTGGTCGCCGCCGGGTGGAGCCCCGTGCGCGTGCGCGATCTGGATCGCGAGGGCCGCGAGGAGGCCGAGCGCCTGTGGCGCGACATGGCCGAGGGCAAGGCCTCGGTGCAGAAGGCCTACCCCTACAACTACTACCCGAACCACGCTGAGATCGGGACCATTCTCGATGCCGTCGAGACCGCTTACCCGACCCTGGCCCGTACGTTCCAGTGGGGATCGTCGGTGCAGGGGCGCGAGCTGTGGGGCATCGTCGTCTCCGCGAACGTGAACGTGAACGAGGCCGAGCCGGAGATCCGTCTGTCGTCGAGCATGCACGGCGACGAGGTCGTGGGCTTGGTGCTGATGCTCGACTTCGCCGAGTACCTGACCTCGAACTACGGCCAGGCCGGCTACGAGGACGTCACCTACCTGGTGGACAACTACGAGATCCACATCATGCCGAGTCACAACCCCGACGGCACGGTGCTGGGCCAGCGCTACAACGCCAACGGCGTGGATCTCAACCGGAACTACGAGCTCCCGGCGGGCACCCACCCGTCCCGCGAGATCGAGAACCAGAACATGATGAACTACTCCGTGGGCCAGAACTTCGTGATCAGCCTGAACTTCCACGGCGGCGCCCTGGTGGCCAACTACCCCTGGGACTGGACCTACACGCTGTCCGACGATGACCCGGCCCTGATCGCCATGAGCCTGGAGTACTCCACCTACAACCTGCCCATGTACAACGGCTCCTTCCCCCAGGGCATCACCAACGGCGCCGACTGGTACGTGGCGACGGGGACCCTCCAGGACTGGAGCTACGACCAGACCGACTGCATCGACGTGACCCTCGAGGTGTCCAACACCAAGTGGCCCTCGGCCAGTACGCTCATCGGGTTCTGGGACGACAACCGCGAGAGCCTGATGCACTACTGCAAGTCGGCCCGCTACGGAGTGAACGGCATCGTGACGGGCTCCGACACCGGGCTGCCCCTGGACGCCACCGTCACGGTGGTCGGCAACTCCATGACGGTCCATACCGATCCCGGGAACGGCGACTACTACAAGCTGCTGGACACCGGCACCTACGACCTCACCTTCGAGGCCTACGGCTACATCACCCAGACCGTCACCGGCGTGTCCACCGTCTGGGGTACCCCGACGGTGCTCGACGTGGTCCTCGACCCCGTGGCCACCGGCGCCGTGGACGGCTTCGTGTACGAGACGGGCGGCACGCCCATCGCGGCGCGGGTCGACGCCTACACCCACCCGCTCAACGTGCTGACGGCCACGGTCTACAGCAGCGCCGGCGACGGTTCCTACACCCTGCCCGGCCTGGTGTACGGCGACTACAAGCTCGTCTACAGCGCCGCCTCCCACGCCACCGTCGAGCAGCTCGTGACCGTGGACGCCTCCTCGGTGACGGCTCCCGACGTGACCCTGGGCATCACCACCACCATCACGCCCTTCGAGACCGATTTCGAGGGCGGCGTCGCGGACGGCTGGACCGGCTGGGCCCTCGAGGCTCCCGGCGCCGGCGGCTCGGCCTACGGCATGAGCGACAGCCCCGCCGCCAACTACACGTCCAACGCCGACACGGCCTGCGAGATGGACGCCGGCGTGGACCTGTCGGGCATGGACAACGGAACCGTGTCGTTCGAGGCCAAGTGGAACATCGAGGCCAACTGGGACGGCGTGTCGTTCGACGTGTCCACCGACGGCGGCGCATCCTGGACCAGGGTCGTCACCAACTACACCCAGAGCGGCAGCGGTCAGGGTGCCCAGGACGCGGGCGAGCCCTTCTTCGAGGGCGTCCAGTCCAGCTGGGTCCACAACACGGTCGACCTGGCCCCGTGGATCGGCATGACGGACGTGCGCTTCCGCTTCCGCCTGGTCAGCGACGGCTCGATCCAGAAAGACGGCTTCTACTTCGACGACTTCCTGATCGAGGGTGAGGGCGAGCTCGTGACCGGCGTCGACGGACCGCCGGTCGTCGCCCGCCTCGACGGCGTCTTCCCTAACCCCTTCAATCCGCAGACCCGCGTGGTCTTCGCCCTGGCGCAGGCCGGCGACGCCCGCGTGGACGTCTTCGACGTGACCGGCCGCCTGGTGCGGACGCTGGTGGACGGCCGCCTGGCCGCCGGCGAGCACGCCCTGGTGTGGGACGGTCGCGCGAGCGACGGGCAGCCTCAGGCCAGTGGCACGTACTTCGTGCGGATGCGGGCTGGGGGAGTTGTGGAGTCGGTGAAGGCCGTGCTCCTTAAATAGAGCAGTATCCGCAAAGCTAAAGAGGGGGCACCCATCGGGTGCCCCCTCTTCTTGTCTGACACGGCTCGCCTAGAGCGGATACTTACCGGCGTAGATCACGGCCTCCGCGATCCTCCCGTGCAACGCCTCCCGCCCCACCGGATCGTGCTTCACCAGGCGCCGCAGGCCGGCGCCCATGGTGCGCAGTTCGTCACCCTCCAGGGTGTTGGCCAGGGCCTGGCGGGCCTTCACGCCCACGCGCTCCATGGAGTCGTGGACCGAGAGGGTGAGCATGTCGGCCATCAGGGTCGCTGAATCCTCGCCGTCGCGCTCGGCCTGCTTGAGGGTGCGCAGCAGGGCGCTTTCACAGGCGTAGGCCTCGGTCAGGATGTCGGCCACGTCGGCCAGCACCTCCTGGTGGTCCTTGAGCTTCTCGCCGAAGGTGCGGGCGGCGATGCCGAGGGCGGCCAGGGCCGTCTTCTTCATGTTGGCCACCAGCTTGGCCTCGTCCTCCAGGAACGCGGGCTCGCCCACGTCGCCGAACGACGGGATCTCCAGCAGCTCGCCGGCCACGGCCTCGGCGGCCTTCAGCAGGGGCAGCTCGCCCTTCAGGGCCTTCCGCATCAGCATGCCGGGGATGATCATGCGGTTGATCTCGTTGGTGCCCTCGAAGATGCGGTTGATGCGCTCGTCGCGGTACAGGCGCTCCAGCGGGTACTCGGAGCAGTAGCCGTAGCCGCCCAGCATCTGCACGCCCTCCTCGCCCGCGAGGGCCATGGCCTCGGTGGCGAAGACCTTGATCATCGAGCACTCGATGCTGAACTCCTCGACCTTCAGGATCGACTGCAGGTCGTAGTCGTCGGCTCCCTTGTCGAGGGTGGCGATGGCCGTGTCCAGCAGGCCGGCGGTGCGGTAGACCATGGACTCGGACAGGAACGTGCGTGCCGCCACGTCGGCGATCTTGGCTCGGATCAGCCCGAAGCTGTTGATGGGCACCCCGAACTGGTGACGCTCGCTGGTGTAGGGCACAGCGTGCTCCAGGGCGATCTTGCAGCCGCCCACGGAGCTGGCGCCCAGCTTGAAGCGTCCCACGTTCAGGATGTTGAAGGCGATCACGTGGCCCTTGCCGGGCTCGCCCAGCAGGTTCTCCACGGGTACGTGGCAGTCCTCCAGGATCACCTGGCAGGTGCTGCTGCCCTTGATGCCCATCTTCTTCTCCTCGGCGCCGATGCTCACGCCGCCGAAGTCCTTCTCCACGATGAAGGCCGAGAAGTGCTCGCCGTCGATCTTGGCGAAGATGATGAACATGTCGGCGTAGGCCGCGTTGGTGATGAACTGCTTCACGCCGTTGAGCACGAAGTGGGTGCCGGCGTCGTTCATCACGGCGGTGGTGGCGGCTGCCAGGGCGTCGGACCCGCTGTCCTGCTCGGTCAGGGCGTAGGCCGTGAGCAGTTCGCCGGTGGCGAGCTTCGGGAGATACTTCTCCTTCTGCTCCTGCGTGCCGAAGTACACGATGGGCAGCGTACCGATGCCGCTCTGGGCGCCGTGGGTCACGGCGAAGCTGCCGGACCACGAGATGACCTCGCTGACCACCATGATGGTGGCCTTGTCCGCGCCCATACCGCCGAAGCGCTGCGGCACGTCCACCATCAGCAGGCCCATCTCGCCGGCCTCCTTCAGGAGGGGCTCGCCGAGGGAGGTGTCGCCCTCGTACTCGAGCTGCTCGCTGCGGGGTGCGATCTTCTGGTCGATGAAGTCGCGGGCCGCCTGGGCGATCATGCGCTGGTTCTCGTCGAAGTCCTCCGGCGTGAACACATCGGCCGGCGCGGTCTCGCTCAGCAGGAACTCGCCGCCGGTGGGATAGCTTCTGGTCTCGCTCATCACGTCTCCAATCTAGAGGGCTTCGAAGATCCCCGCGGCGCCCATGCCGGTGCCGATGCACATGGTCACCATGGCGTAGCGTCCGCCCCTGCGCTTCAGCTCGTGCAGGGCGGTGGCGGTGAGCTTGGCGCCGGTGCAGCCCAGGGGGTGACCGAGGGCGATGGCGCCGCCGTTGGGATTGATGCGTTCGTCATCGGCATCCAGCTTCAGGCGCTTGAGGACGCTCAGGCTCTGGGCCGCGAACGCCTCGTTGAGCTCGATCACGTCCATGTCCGTCAGCTTGAGGTCCGCCTGGGCCAGGGCCTTGGGCACGGCCTTCACGGGGCCGATGCCCATGATCTCCGGCTCCACGCCGGCCACGGCGTAGGTCACGAAGCGGGCCAGGGGCTCCAGGCCCAGGTCCGCACACACTTCCGGGGTGGTCAGCAGGACCGCGGCGGCGCCGTCGCTCATCTGGCTGGCGTTGCCGGCGGTCACGGTGCCGCCCTGCTTGAAGGCGGGCCTGAGTTTCGCGAGGGCCTCGGCGCTGGTGTCGGCGCGGGGGCCCTCGTCGGTGTCGACGTTCAGCTCGATCACCTGGGGCTTGCCCTTGGCGTCGGGCTTGGACACGGCGGTGGCCACGGGCACGATCTCCGCCGCGAACTTGCCGGCACCGATGGCCGCCACGGCCTTGGCGTGGCTGGCGGCGGCGAAGGCGTCCTGGGCAGCGCGATCGATCACGTCGTCCACGGCCAGCCGCTCGGCGGTCAGGCCCATGTTCAGGTAGGTGCCGGGGTCGCGTTCGACGAGCTCGGGGCTCGGCAGGTAGCGCAGCCCGCCCATGGGGATCATGGTCATGGATTCGGTGCCGCCGGCGATGATCACGTCCTCCTGGCCCGCCGCGATCTTCAGGGCGCCCAGGTTGACGGTCTCCAGGCCGGACGAGCAGAACCGGTTGACGGTCATGCCCGGCACCTCGTCGGGCAGGCCGGCCAGCAGCGCGATGTTGCGGCCCACGTTCATGCCCTGCTCGGCCTCGGGCATGGCGCAGCCCATGATCACGTCGCCGATACGCGCCGGATCCAGGCCGGGAGCCTGCTCGAGGATGCCGCGAACTGCGGCGGCGCCCAGGGTGTCGGGGCGCGTCTGTGCGAAGGAGCCCTTGAAGGCCTTGCTCACGGGGGTGCGGAGGGCCAGGGCGACGACGACTTCTCTCATTGCTCTGCTCTCCTTAGTTCCTGAGGGGTTTGCCGGTCTTCAGGATGCTCTGCATGCGCTCGAGCGTCTTGCGCTCGCCGCAGAGCTTCAGGAAGTACTCGCGCTCCAGGTCCAGCATGTGCTGGTGCGACACGGTGGTCGGGCCGGGCACGTCGCCGCCGGACAGGATCCGCGCCAGGTAGCCGCCGATCTTGTGGTCGTGGGCGCTGACGAAGCCGGCCTCTTCCATGTTGAAGAGCACCGACTCGCACAGGGCCACGCCGTTGCGGCCCATGACCGGGATCGCGGGATCCGGGGTGGGGGGCACGTAGCCGGCGTCGGCCATGCGCAGGGCCATGTCCTTGGCGTCGGCGATCTGCAGGTCGCGGTTCATGGACCAGGAGTCGCCGCGCTTCAGGTAGCCCAGACCAGGCGCCTCGGCGGCGCTGGTGGCCACCTTGGCCATGCCGATGGTCTCGAAGGCCGCGCGCAGGGCCGGCTGCAGGTCGCGCCTGTCGTGGAGCAGGGCCACGTTGTTGCGGTACACGCGGACACAGCCGCCGCCGGCGGGCACCACGCCCGCGCCGAACTCCACCAGGCCGATGTAGGTCTCGGCCGCGGCCCGGACGGCGTCGCCGCCCATGGTGACCTCGCAGCCGCCGCCCAGGGTCAGGCCGTGAGGGGCGCAGACCACCGGCGCACCGCAGAACTCGAGGCGGTCGGTGGCACGCTGGAAGGCCCGGACGATCATGTCGATGTCCTCCCAGTTGCCCTCCATGGCCTCCATCATCAGCATCATGAGGTTGGCGCCGGCGGAGAAGTTCTCGCCCTGGTTGGCCACCACCAGGCCGCGCCAGTCGGCCTCGACCATGTCGCAGGCGGTCATGAGCATGGAGATCTGGTCCTGGCCCAGCACGTTCATCTTGCTGTGGAATTCCAGGCAGAGCACGCCGTCGCCGAGGTCCAGCAGGGACGCGCCGGGGTTGCGGCGGACCTCGTTGCCGGCGGCGCGGAGGATCTCGAAGTCGAAGGCGCGGGGGTCGGTGGCCGGAGCGATGCGTTCGCCCGGCGTGGCGGTGGGCGCCTGGCCGTCGAGGTAGAGGGACTCTGCGCCGGCGTCGTAGAGGGCGTCGACCCAGGCGGGCAGCGGGTGGCCGCCCTCGCGGAGTTTCTCGACCACGGGGCGGAAGCCCAGGGCGTCCCAGACCTCGAAGGGGCCGAGGGTCCAGTTGAAGCCCCAGCGCACGGCGCGGTCCACGGCCGCAGCGTCGTCGCAGATGCCGCCCACGCGCATGGCGCAGTAGCTGAAGGTGGGCGCCAGCAGGGCCCACACGATCTCCGACGCCCGGCCCTTGCCGAAGGCCAGGAAGCGCAGGCGCTCGGGCAGGTCCTCCATGGTCTTGGCCTGGGCGAGCTCGCCGAAGGAGGCCTTGGCCTTCTCGCGGTAGTCGAGGCTGCCGAGATCCAGGGTGAGGATGGCCTTGCGGCCGTCGTCGTCCCTGGTCATGCGGTAGAACCCGCCGCCGCTCTTGCGGCCCAGCAGGCCCTTCTCGACCATGGCCGTCAGGAAGGCGGGGGGAGCGAAGACGTCGCGGGCCTCGTCGTCCGCCGCGGCGGCGTGGACGTTCTCCGCAACGTGCAGGAACGTGTCCAGGCCCACCAGGTCGGCCAGCTTGAAGGTGGCGGTCTTGGGGCGGCCCAGGGCGGGACCGGTCAGGGCGTCGATCTCCTCGACGGTCAGGCCCATCTCCTCCATCACCTTCATGGTCACCATCATGGCGTGCACGCCCACGCGGTTGGCGATGAAGTTGGGCGTGTCCTTGGCCAGCACGATGCCCTTGCCCAGCACCTTGGCCGAGAAGTCGGAAACGGCGGCGAGCACGTCGGCGTCGGTGTCGGCCGTGGGGATCAGCTCCAGCAGCTTCATGTACCGGGGCGGATTGAAGAAGTGGGTGCCCAGGAAGCGGGGGCGGAGGGCCTCGGGCAGGACCTCGTTCATGGCCGCCAGGGACAGGCCGGAGGTGTTGGTGGAGAGCCAGGCGCCGTCGGCCACGTGGGGCGCGGCGTTGCCGAGCACCAGCTTCTTGATCTCCAGGTCCTCCTTCACCACCTCGATGACCCAGTCGGCGTCGGCGATGCGGGGGAGGTCGTCGTCGAAGTTGCCGGTCTCGATGAGCGAGAGGCGGTCCTTCGTGAACAGGGGGGAGGGCTTGGCCTTGGCCATGGCCTTCACGGCGCCGTCGACGATGGCGTTGCGCTCGGCGCGGGAGGCGTCGTCGCCCAGGCCCGGCGGCACGATGTCCAGCACCAGCGACGGGATGCCGGCGTTGGCGAAGTGGGCGGCGATGGCGCTGCCCATCACGCCCGAGCCCAGCACCGCCACCTTGCGGATCTGCGTGGTCATGAAAAGCTCCCTTCGGTCCCCTTGGCATCGGCTGGTGGATTCAGGGGTTGAATAATGAATCACCATTCAGTATTCTAGGGGAGTCGTCGCTCCGTGTCAACGGGGTGATCTCCAGCCATCTTTGAGGAATAAGCTGATATCCTCGCAACGGGATGGCCTGTCGATGATGGATCATGGGATCCGCAGACGCCGAGACTGAGCGCCCATTCAGTCGCACGATGCGCCGTAACGGAGAGAAACGAACCAGGATCCTGGACGCCGCCGTGGTCGAGCTCGCCCGCGGGGGCTATTTCGGCACGACCGTCTCGCGCATCGCACGCCGGGCCGGCGTGGCCGACGGCACCATCTACCTCTACTTCGAGAACAAGGAAGCCATCCTGGTGGCCGTGTTCGACCGGGCCATGGACCGCTTCCTCTCCGAGGGCATCCTGGAACTGGGCACCGAGACCGACGCCCGGGCACGGCTCGAGGAGATCGTCCGCCTGCACCTCGAACTCGTGGGCCAGGACCACGACATGGCCGTGATCCTGCAGATCGAGCTGCGCCACAGCCTGCGCTTCATGGACCTGTTCTCGCGCACACGGTTGCGGGAGTACCTGGAGATCATCGCGGGAGTGGTGGCCCAGGGGCAGAGGGAGGGCGTGTTCCGGTCGGACCTGGATCCGATGTTCGCGGCCAAGATGGTCTTCGGCGCCCTGGACCAGGTGGCCACGGACTGGATCCTGGCGGACGACAACTCGCGGTTGTCGGCAAAGGCGGGGCAGGTCTGGGGGTTCCTGAAGCAGGGGTTGGAAGCCGGCTAGGCCTTGGGTGCGGGATCCTTCAACCCGTGCCCCGTCACCATCACCACCGCACGATCATGGGGCCCGATCAGCCCCGACGCCCGCGCCTTCACGAGCCCCGCCATCCCCGCCGCCCCCGACGGCTCGGCCCACACGCCCGCCAGCCGGCACATCAGCCCGATGGCCTCGACGATCTCGCCGTCCGACACGGTCAGGAAGCCGCCTCCTGTAGCCGCGGCCCGCGACCAGGCCTTGAGGCGGTTGCGGGGTACGCCCACGGCGATGGAGTCGGCCACGGTCCGCGGCACGACGGGCGCCACGGCGGCCTCCACCTCGCGGGGCTCCAGGGCGGCCGGGTCGCCGTCGGTGGTCATCCAGGCGGTGGCCAGGGGCGCGGCGCCCTCGGCCTGCACGCCGAACACGGCGGGCACCGCGTCGGCCAGCCCCACCTCCACCAGCTCGGCGAAGGCCTTGGCCACCGACGACACGATACAGCCGTCGCCGGTGGGCACGAACACGGCGTCCGGGGCCCGGAACTCCAGGGCGCGGGCCACCTCCAGCGCGGCCGTCTTCTTCCCCTCCACCAGCAGGGGGTTGTAGGCGCAGTTGCGGGAGTACCAGCCGTGGGTGCGGATGTCGTGGACGGAGCGGTCGAAGGCCTCGTCGTAGGTGCCGTCCACGCGCACGACGTCGGCGCCGTGGAGCTCGAGCTGGGCCAGCTTGGCCGCAGGGGCCGAGGCGGGCACGTAGAGGGTGGCGCGCACGCCGGCGCGGGCCGCCAGCACGGCCAGGCTCGCGGCGGCGTTGCCGGTGGAGGCGGCGGCCACGTGGTCCACTTCCAGCCGGGCGCAGTCGGCCATGGCCATGGCGGTGGCGCGGTCCTTGAGGCTGGACGACGGCAGGCCCGTGTCGTCCTTCAGCAGCAGGTGGGGCAGGTCCAGGTGGTCGCGCAGACGGTGCGGGGCGTGCAGGGGCGTGTCTCCCAGCGACCAGCAGGCGTGAGGAGCCTCGGGACGCAGGGGGAGCAGGGGGGCGAAGCGCCAGAGGTCCGGGCGGACCGTTGCAGGGAACGGCGCCGTGTTCTCCAGGTCGGCGGCGATGCCCTCGTAGTCGTAGACCACGTCGAGGATGCCGGCGGGGCCGCAGTCGTCGCAGACGAAGCCGCGGTGGGCGGTGTCGTACTCGCGATCGCACAGGCCGCACCGGTAGCCGGTCCAGCGGGGGTTGACGTCGACGTTCGGCAGCATGATCCCTCCGTGGATTGCTCTCGTCAGCGGAGCAGGGCCATCTTGCCCGTCACGCTCCGGCCTCCTGCTTCCAGACGGTAGAAGTACACGCCGGAGGCCACGGCGGCGCCCCGGTCGTCGGCGCCGTCCCAGCGGCGCACGTGGCCCGTGCCGGCGGGCAGGGCCTCGTCCACCAGGGTGCGCACCACCGCGCCGCGCACGTCGAAGACCCGCAGCAGGACCGGGCCGTCGGCGGGCAGGTCGAAGCGGATCTCGGTGCGGGGGTTGAACGGGTTGGGGGCGCAGGATGCGGCCAGGGGGATGGGGGCGTCGCCGACGGCGTCGACATATGGCAGGTGCCCGAAGCCCATGAGGATCTCCGCCAGGACGTCCGCGGGCACCGAGACCCCGGGAGGCGTGCCGGGCTCGGCGTACCAGTAGCGCAGATCCGCGGCGTACAGCACCACGTCGGATCCGCCCACCTGGTTGCGGACGCCCGCGGCCAGGTAGGGATAGGAGCCCGGCTGGCCGGCGGGGTCGGCCCATTCGGCGATGGTCTCGGCCGTTCCCCAGGGCTCGAGGGCGTCGAACTCGTTCACGTCGGGGCAGCCGCCGTAGGCGATGAAGGGGATGCCCAGGCCGAGGGAGTTGCCGGAGACGGGCAGGACCAGCGGGGCGGACTGGCCGCCGATCAGCGGCCGCACGTCGTTGTCCACGGGGTCGGTGCTGAACCAGGTCTCGGCGAACATCAAGCCGGCGATGCCCTGGAGCAGGGCCACGTCGTAGGCCACACCGTCGCCGGCGGCAAGGAAGTTGCGGCCGAGCTGGAGCCAGTCGTCCATCAGGGAGAGGTCGTCGCTCTTGTCGGTCCACTGGTGGAAGGTGCTCAGGGTGTTCAGCTCGCGGTCGCCGCTCGTGTAGAGGATGGTCTGGTATCGCGAGATGCGGTCCACGTCGGCACGCGAGGCGAGGCCGTTGGAGCCGTGGTCGGCCGGGGCGTTGGTGCGGAAGACGTCGAAGTCGTGGATCTGGATGTAGCCCGCATCCTTGAGGGCGGCGATCCAGGCGGTGGTGCTCTCCTCGTTGCCGGCGTCGTCGTACAGGAGGATCGGGGCCGGCTGGCCGATGACCGTCTTGTCGATGACGCCGAGGTTCTGCCAGTTGGAAGGCAGGCCGTGGACCGTGAAGGGAGCGGGCCAGGCGCCGGGTACGTAGCCGGGGTCGCTGAAGAAGACGCCGTAGCCGGAAAGGTCGGCGGGTAGGGTCGTGGCCTGGACGTCGCCGGCGGCCGAGTCTTCAGCGCGGATGTAGTAGTGGATCACGTCGCCGGCGAAGAAGAAATCCTCGTCGGGGAGGTCGAACGACCAGCGGTCGGGTTCTCCGGGCACGGGAAGCCCGTCCACGGAGCCGGTGAGCGGGTGGATCCGGACGGGGTCGAACGCCCAGAAGGGGTCGAGCACGTAGTGCAGTCGCGGCGGTCCGGTCAGCACGGCGCCAGGCCGCTTGGTCTGCACGGTGACGACGATGGAGTCGCCGGGAACGATGGAGGGCGATGCACCGCCCATCAGGTCCCGGGCCATGTCGAACCGGACGGCTCCGGTGGTCAGATCGAATCCATCGATGGGCCAGACGGTCGGGAACGCATCCTGCGCCAGATCCAGCTCGTCCGCAGTGATCAGCGGCCCGTCGGACGAGTAGATCTTCAACGCCACGTTGTCGAAGTATGGCGCGGGCGTGCCGTCGGTGCCCGTCAGGTTCCAGAGCCAGCCCCACTCGTGGATGCCCAGGGCGATCTGCACGTGGGTGGGATTCTCCACGATCAGGTCCGACACGTCCATCTCCATGCGCTTCCAGTTGCCGGAGCCGTAGTAGGCCCGCGCGTGGTCCTGCCAGCCGGTCCAGGTGACGCCGCCGTCGGCGGAGGTGCGGATGCCCCAGTCGGCGAACAGGCCGTTCTGCAGGGGGAGGTGGTCGTACATGTCGAAGGCCAGGACGGCGCCGGGGTGGGGCGTACCGCCGTCGGCCCATTCGATGACCGGCGACCAGATCTCGTTGGCCATGTGGAACGTCGGTCCGGCGCAGCCGCCGGTCAGGTTGTGGACGTAGCCGCCGGGTCCGTACGTCCAGCTGATGCCCAGGGTGCCGCTGCTGCAGGGCTCGACGTTGCCGTCGTCGATGAAGGCGACGAGGGGGGTGTCGTCCGTGAAGCAGAGGTCGAGGTCGATCAGGAAGGACCAGATATCGGCGAAGTCGCCCACGCCCGTGCGCGACGCGGCGTACCAGCCGGCGTGGGGCAGGGGCGAGGAGAAGTCGGCGGTGGTGCCGGCCAGGCCGTTGGTACCGCTCACGACGATGTCGTCGAGGATGCTGTGGCCCGCGGACGGGTGCTTGCAGTCGGCGTCGGAACCGTTGTGGTCGGAGGTGGCACGGAAGCGCAGGTGCACCGCGTTGCCGCCGGGCCCGGTGAGGTCCACGGCCGGCACGGTGAACACGTGGGTCTCGTCCAGCAGGGGCTCCCACACGCCCAGGGTCGCGTTCCAGGTGCTGGTGCTGTAGTCGGCGATCTCCACCCAGCCGGTGTCGGTGCGGCGCAGCAGGGAGAGGTGGTCGTAGCCCGGCTCCACGTCGATGTTCAGGTCGAACACGACGGTCACGTCCGTCGGCTGCCCGGCGTCGGTCACCGTCCCGGTCCAGTCCAGGTACTCCTCGTAGTGGTTGCCGTAGCCCTCGGCCGGGTCGCCGACCTCGCACGACGAGAACGTCTCGCCGCACCACACCGCATCGCCGCCACTCGGCGCACCCCAGGAGCTCACATGCCACAACGGCGCCCCGCGGGCGGTGAGGTCCACCGACGTCCACCCTTCCCAGTCGGGCACGAACCCGCCGTCGTCGAACTTCCCGTCGTTCCGCCCCGGCCCACCGAGCAGCGCGATGGTGTCGGCCTTCGCCTGCGACGGAGCCCAGGCGCTCATGCGCCCTTCCGAGGTGGTCGATGCAGGCCGATGGCCGAAGGCCGAGGCGCTGGTGGCTATGAAGCAGACGAATAACAGAAGCGAGATGACCCGAGCCATGATGTTCCCCCGTATCGTGGTAGACGGCCCGGAGCGGGGCGGACCGCACAGACCCCCCAATCATACACCACCGAACACGGCATTCCAACACGGCGAGGGCGATTCCCCACCTAGGGGTAGGCGCCGATACGACAAACAGGCCCGACCGCGCGACCTTTTGCCTTTCGGGAGTCGCGGTCGGGCCTGTTTGTCGTATCGGCGCCGGCCTACATGGTCAGAGACATGATCGCCTTTGCCGTGTGCAATCTGTTTTCGGCCTGGTCCCAGACTGCAGATTGTGGGCCGTCGATCACGGCGTCCGTGACTTCCTGCCCTCGGGTCGCTGGCAGGGGGTGCATGTAGATCGCATCGTCTGCTGCCAAACCCATCCGCCGCTCGTCGCAGCACCAGTCCGGGTACTTCTCGATGTGCTGCACTGCGGCCTCTCGGTCCGGCTCGGTGACAAGGCAGCCCCAGCTCTTCGGGTAGACCACGTGCGCGCCCTCGAAACCGACGTCCATGTCATCCACGATCTCGAACGTCGTGCCGTTGCGCTCGCAGTTGGCCCTGGCCTCGTCCACGATCTCCGGCTGCAGCTTGAACTCGGGCGGGTGGGCGAGGGTCACGTCCAGGCCCATGCGGCTCATGATCAAGATCTCGGAGTGGGGCACGCTGATGGGGCGCACGTACGACGGCGCGTAGGTCCAGCTCACCACGATCTTGCGGCCACGCTCCTCGCCGGGGAAGCGCTCGCGCACGGTCATGATGTCGGCGGCGGCCTGGCAGGGGTGGTAGAGGTCGCACTGCAGGTTGATCAGGGGCACCTCGGAGAGCTCCGCGATGGCGCGCATGAAGGCGTTGCCCACGCCCCAGTCGCAATTCCGGATGGCGATGCCGTGGCCCATGCGGCTCAGCACGCGGCCGGTGTCGGTGACCGTCTCGCCGTGGCTGATCTGGAGCTTGCCCGGGTCCAGGATGTTGGCGTGGCCGCCGAGCTGGGTCATGCCCGCTTCCATGGAGTTGCGGGTGCGGGTGCTCTGCTCGAAGAACAGGGCGAAGAGGGTCTTGTCGCGCAGCAGCGGGGTGGGCTCGCCGTTGCGGAACTTCTCCTTCATGTCCGCCGCCGTGGCGAGCATGAACTCCAGCTCCTCGTCGCTCCAGTCGCGGGTCGTGATGTAGTGCTTGCCCTTCAGGTTCATGAGTCACCTCGATCGATATGCGTCCAGGACTGCGGGAAGGCGGCGTAGAAGGCGCAGGCCTTCACCAGATCCTCCACCGGTACGTATTCGTTGGCGGCGTGGGCCATGCGTTCCTCGCCCGGGCCGAAGCCCACGCAGGGCACGCCGTGCAGACCGTTGATGGTCACGCCGTTGGTGCTGAAGGTCCACCGCGACACCTCGGGGGCGGCGCCGAAGAGGGCCTCGTGGGCCGTCACGCCGGCGCGGACGGCCGGGTGGTCCTCGGGCATCACCCAGGTGGGGTAGTACTTCTCCATGGGGTAGACGAGGCCGGTCCAGGCGGGCTCCTCGTAGGTGAGCATCCAGGTCTCGGCCTCGATGCCGGCGGCGACCAGGGCGTCGCGGACCTCCGCGAGGGCCGACTCCTTCGTTTCGCCGTCGGTCAGGCGGCGGTCGATGTGGAGCTCCGCCTTGTCGGGCACGGCGCACAGGCTCGGACCCTCGGCGCCGAACCACGAGACGCAGCAGGTGCCCTTGCCCAGGAAGGCGTCGTCCTTCAGGCGGCCGTTGAGCTCGTCGATCACCGCGCAGGCGGGGGCCAGCTTGGTGGCGGCGTTGTCGCCGCGCTCGGGGGCCGAACCGTGGCACGAGCGGCCGCGGGCGGTGACGCGGATCTCCATGCGACCGCGCTGGCCGCGGGTCAGCGTGAGGTTGGTGGGCTCGGTGGAGACCACCACCTCGGGCGCGAGGGTCTTCTCCTGCAGGATGTGATGCCAGCAGAGGCCGTCGCAGTCCTCCTCCATGACCGTGCCGACCATCCAGACCTGCAGGCCGTCGAGCAGCCCCTGTTCCTTCATGATGGCGGCGGCGTGGACCATGCCCGCCATGCCGGCCTTCTGGTCCACGGCGCCGCGGCCGTAGATGAGGCCGTCCTCCACCTTGCCGGTGAAGGGGTCGCAGGTCCACTGGTCGTGGTCGGTGACGTCGACGGTGTCGATGTGGGCGTCGAAGGCCACCACGCGGGGGCCGTCGCCGATGCGGCCGAGCACATTGCCCAGGGCGTCGATCTTCACCTCGTCGAAGCCCACCGCCTCCATCTCGGCGGCGATGCGCCGCACGACCGCCTCCTCCTGTCCCGAGAGGCTCGGGATGGCGACGATGTCGCGCAGGAAGCGGACGAGATCGTCCTCGCGGCTCAGGGCCGCGTCGAGGATCGCAGCGTGATCCATGAATACCTCGTTTCGTTCACGGAGACAGAGAGGCCGACCGCGGCGTGCCGGGTCGGCCTTCCCGTGTCCGGTGCTAGAGCGTCGTCATCCGGTCCCAGATGCTCCTGGCGGCGGCGCGGCAGGCCACGCCGTCGTAGGGGGCGGTGTCGCCGTAGACGTAGCGCTGGGATCCGTCGACCCACACCTCGCGCACGTCCCAGGGGTGGAACCCGAACATCATCAGGCTGAGCCAGTTGTCCTCGCCCAAGGGGCTCTTGTGGGCGTCGTTGCAGATCACCAGGTCGGCGGGGGCGCCGGGGCGCAGGGAGCCGAAGGGCTCGCCGAAGACCTCGCGGGCCAGGCGGTAGCCGCCGATCCAGAAGCGCAGGCAGCCGGAGAAGCCCAGGGAGGCCCGGCCGGTTTCGTTGCCCCGGAAGAAGGTGGTGCGCATCTCGCCCCACATGTTGCCGTCCAGGCCGTCGGTGCCGAAGCAGGAGTTCTCCGGGAAGCGGTCCACCGGCGCGCGGCCCACGCTGTTGTTCATGTTGGAGCGGCCGTTGTGCACCAGCCAGGCGCCCCGCTCGCCGATCAGGCGCAGCTCGATGGGCGTGAGGTCCACGCCGTGGGCGAGCACGCTGCCCCGCCGGATCAGGCCGTAGCCGTCCAGGCGCGAGACCGGGTCGGGCCAGCCGCGTTCGCGGCAGAGGGTGCGGTCGGTGTCGCCCTCGCAGAGGTGGGTGTGCAGGCCCACGTCGAACTCGTCGCACAGGTTCGCCAGGTGCTCGAGGGTGCGGTTCTCCAGGGTGAACGAGGCGTGGGCGCCCACCATGGCCCGGGTCCAGGGCACGCCGGGCTCGGCCGAGTCGCGGACCTTGGTCAGGAATCGGCGGTTCTCCTCGATGCAGGTGTCGCGGCTGCCGGGGCCGCCGCGGTCGGTGGTCTCGTAGCAGAGGCAGGCGCGGACGCCGGCGTCGCGCAGGCCGCGCTCCACGTGGTCGAGGGATCCGCCCACGGCCGTCAGGCTGGAGTGGTGGTCGAACACGAGGGTGGTGCCGCAGCGCAGGGAGTCCCAGGCGCCGGCCATGGCGCTGTAGTAGATGGACTCGGCGTCCAGGGCGCGGTCGAGCTTCCACCAGATCTCGGTCAGGACGTCCTGGAAGGAGCGGGGCGTGTTGACCGGGGGGGGCATGCCCGGGGCCAGGGCCGAGTAGAGGTGGTGGTGGCCGTTGACGTGGCCGGGCATGACCACACGGCCGCCCAGGTCGCGCACGCCGGCGCCCGGAGGCGGGCTCAGGTCGCGGCCCCGTTCCGCCACGCGGCCGTCCTGGAGCAGGAGGTCGCAACGCTCGACCCGGGGGTCGGCGTCGGCGTTCATCTCGGCCGGCAGGTAGTCCAGGACGAGGGCGTCCTTCAGCAGCACCGTGGTCTGGCTCAACGTCTGTCCTCCATGGGTGGAATCCGTCCTTTCAGGATGAGCCGCGACCGGGCGAACATCAAGCTAAAAGCGCCCGGAGACGGGGTCTCCGGGCGCTTCGTGTCGGCGGGCTGCCGGCCTATTCCTCGGGTAGGAGGTCTTCCAGCTCCTTGAAGATCTGGTTCACCTTGAAGTCGCGGATCACCCAGATCGTCCGGTCCCGGGACGTCATGGCGTAGTAGCCGGGCTGGTTGCCGTCGCCGTCGCCACGCTCGGCGCCGACGCGGATCTCGAACTCGCTGCCGTCGGCCATGGCGATCTCGACGCGGCGGTCGGCCTTCCAGAGCCCGTAGTCCTCCCACTGGGCCTTGGGGTCGGCCACGTCCACGGCCTGGATGCTGGTCAGGCCGCCGAGGATCGCATCCACCTTGGACTTGGCCAGGGGCAGGCGTTCGGGATCGGTCAGCACCCACTCCCAGGTGGAGCGGTCCACGGCGCCGGTGGAATCCGGTTCGGCGAAGACCTTCTCCATGGACAGGCTCGGCCGGTCCGCCACGTGCAGGCGGATGGCGTCGATCTCCTGCCGCTCGCAGGAGTACACGGCCAGGTCCAGGAAGTGGCGGTTCTCCGGCTGGGCCGGTCCCTGCCACATGCCCAGCTTGCCGAGCACGTTGGTGCGGCAGAGGAAGGCCGAGTCCGCGGCGGGATCGCGCACGAACACGCCGCTGCCGCCCTCGGGCCGGTCGCCCAGCTCCAGGGACGCCAGCTCCTGCCAGTCCTCGCCGAAGAGGGAGACCGTCACGGGATCGGCGTCGGGGCCCAGGCCGTAGTCGGCGAGCACGTTCCGGGAGTCGGAACGGAACTCGCCGCGCAGGCCGTCGAGGGCGTCCAGCAGTTCCTGGACCTTCCGCTCGTCGGCGGGGTGGCTCCAGGCCGAGCGCACGACCCAGCGGTCGGGCAGGCGCTCCAGCACCACGCGGGTGCTGTCGTCGTCGCCGCGGGCGATGGTCACCCGGTTGATGCCGGCGTCGTCGAAGCTCATGTCCAGCACGTCGGCGGTGTCCGACCGGCTGGTCGTGCGCTCGTGGCTGGTCTTCTGGACGACATTCACGATCAGCAGGGCCGCCACCACGGCGACCAGGATCACCAGGGTCCTGGGTTTCATCGGCGCACCTCCTGACGGCGCCTGGCGGCGCGGAACAGGCCGTAGGCGGCGATCAGCACCGGCACCACCGCCACCACGAGGATGCGGTAGGCCAGCTTCTCGCCGTCGCTGACCGGGCGGATGGCCCGCATGGTCAGGGCCTTCGACCGGATGGAGATCAGGTCGTCGCCGTGGGCCAGGGCGTCGACGGCGTTCAGCAGCATCAGGGCGTTCTGGCCCGCCTGCAGCGCCATGTCGTCGAACATCTTGGCGCAGCCCACCAGCACCATGCGCGTGGGGGCGGGGGACAGGGGCGTGACCTCGTCGGCCGGGGGACCGGCCTCGCCGTCGGCGGGGTCCGCGGGAGGATCCGGCCAGGCGGGCACGCCGCCCTCGGCGAAGGTGTCGGGCACGTCGCCCTCCAGCAGCACCGCCAGGGGCAGGCGCGGCTCGAGGTCCTTGTTGTCCTGCGACATGTAACTGCCGGGCACGACGGCGTCGTTGAAGTCCTCGCGCCACGTGGTCTCGCTGGACGTGAAGAGGGTGGTGGAGGTCAGGCCGTTCTCGGCCAGCTTCACCTCGTCCAGGTTCAGGGCCGAACCCCACAGGTAGAGCAGGCCGCCGATGCGGCTGGTCATGGCCGCGTCGGGGTTCATCTGGGATTCGGTGACCCACACGTGGACCGGCAGCTGCACGGGCTCGTTGGTCTGGAAGCGCAGGCCGCCCACGTTCTGGGTGCGGGGTACGCTCAGGACCTGGTTGCTGGCGTCCATGAGGTGGGCGTGATCCACCGACACGCCGATGCCGTCGAGCACCGTCTCCATGCCGCTGGACTGGCCGTGGCCCGTCACGGTGAAGCCGCCCCGCATGCCGGGCTGGTAGTCGTACAGATGGTCCTGCACGGCGATCACCGCGGGCAGTCCGTTGGTCAGGGCCCGGTTCACCTCGAACGCCTGGCGCGGGCTGAACCCGTTGGGGTTGAGCAGCACCAGCACGTCGGCGTCCTCGGGGATGCGCGAGTCGCGGGTCAGGTCCACCCGCTTCACCTCGTAGTGCTCCTGCTCCAGGAGCTGCGGGATGGACGCGTACATGTCCACGGGCTGCGGGGGCTGCATGCCCTGCTGCACGTACATCATGGCCACCTGCGGGTCCACGGGCTGGAGGGGGGCCACCAGGGCCACCACCGGCCGGTCCTCGCGGGTCAGGCGGTAGATGCGCGAGACGATGTCGTACTCCAGGGTCGCCAGCGACTGCGGCAGTACCTGGGGCAGCACCTCCTCGGCGTCCTCCTTGTAGGCGATGGTCATGGCGCTCCAGATCAGCTTCACGCCGATCTCGTCCTTGTCGATGGACTGGACCTGGAACGGGCGGATGCCTCGGGACGACAGGTTGGTCTGCATCTCCTCGTCGTCCTGGGGGTCGTGGACCGAGAACTGGAGCATGCCGCCGGAAGCCCGCTCGTAGTCGCGCAGCTTGTCGGCCACGTCGCGCTCGAGGGTCTTCAGCTCGGTGGGCATGGCGTCCGTGCCGGTGATGTAGAACTTCACCTGCACGGGCACCTGCAGCCCGCCGAGGATGTCGCTGGCGGCGTCGCTCATGGTGTAGAGACGGTCGCTGGTCAGGTCCACGCGGGCGCCGCTGAAGCCGTCGAGGACGTCGGTCAGCAGCACCGAGGCGGCCAGCAGCAGCAGGGCCGCGGCGAAGAAGGTCAGACGGAAGGTGCGTCGGTTGGTGCTCATCCGTGCTTCCTCCCTTCCAGCCAGTAGGTATTGAGCATCAGGAAGACGGCGGTCAGGCCCAGGAAGTAGCCCAGGTCGCCGAGCTCCAGCACGCCGCGCTGCAGCGACGAGTAGTGGGACATCAGGCCCAGCGACGAGGCCAGGAACGACCCGAAGCCGGGGAACCAGCCGTCGACCGTGGCCGACACCGCGGGCATGCCCACCAGGAACAGGAGGAAGCAGGCCAGCATGCCCAGGATGAAGGCCGAGATCTGGTCCTTCAGCAGGCCGCTGGTGAAGATCCCCACGCTCATGTACAGGCCCCCGAGCAGCAGGGCGCCCAGGTAGCCGCCGAAGACGGCGCCCAGGTCCGGGTTGCCCAGCATGGTCAGCATGATCGGCACCGGCAGGGTACCCAGCAGCGCGACCACGTAGAAGGCCATGGCCGCCAGGTACTTGCCCAGCATCACCTCGCTGGCCTTCATGGGCAGCGTCATGAGCAGCTCGAAGGTGCCGCTGCGCTGGTCCTCGGCCCACAGGCGCATGGTCACCGCGGGGATGAAGAAGATGAGGAACAGCGGCAGGTTGCCGAAGAAATCGCGCATGTCCGCCCGGCCCGCCAGGAAGAACGGCGTCATGAAGAGGCCGCAGTTCAGGGCCAGGAAGACGATGATGAAGATGTACGCGATGGGGCTGTTGAAGTAGGCCGCGAACTCGCGTCGGAAGATGGTCTTCACGTTACCCACGTCTCACCTCCCGGTCGGTCCGTGCACGGCGCGTCAGGGCGATGAACGTGTCCTCCAGGCTGTACCGCGATTCGTGCAGCTCCAGCAGGTCCCAGCCCCGGTCGGCGACGGCGGCCCCGAGGGGGACCCGGACGTCGCTGTCGAAGTCGGCGCGGACCTCGAAACGGGCGGTGCCGTCGGCCTCGCCCACGAGCTCCACCGTCTCGACGCCGGCCACGCCCGACAGCACGGGCTCGACCTCGGCCGCCGCGGCGCGCACGCCCACGAACAGGCGGTTGCGCTCCATGGCGTCCTGCTCCAGGCCGGAGATGTGGCCGTCGGCCACCAGCCGCCCGTCGTTGATGATGACGATGCGGTCGGTCACCGGGCGCACCTCCTGCAGGATGTGCGTGGAGAAGATGATGGTCTTGGTGCTGGCCAGCCCCTGGATCAGCTCGCGGATGCCGATGATCTGCAGGGGGTCGAGACCGCTGGTGGGCTCGTCCAGGATCAGGATGTCCGGATCGTGGATCAGCGCCTGGGCCAGGCCCGTGCGCTGCTTGTAGCCCTTGGACAGCTCGTGGACGGCCTTGGTGTACACGCCGCTCAGACCGCAGGCGTCCACGACCCAGTCGAGCCGTTCGCGCAGCCTGGCGCCGGACAGGCCTCGGGCCTCGCCCACGAATTCCAGGTATTCGCGGACGAGCATGTCCACGTACAGGGGATTGGTCTCGGGGAGATACCCGATCCTCGAACGGACCTCGAGGGGTCGCTCCAGGACGTCGATGCCGTCCACCTGGACGGATCCCGCGTCGGGGGCCAGGAAGGTCGTGATGATCTTCATGGCCGTGCTCTTGCCGGCGCCGTTGGGACCCAGGAACCCGAGGATCTCTCCCCGGTCCAGGCGAAAGGAAACGTCGTCGAGGGCGACCGTCGGTCCGTACCGTTTCGTTACGCCACGTACCTCGATCATCGCCTGTTCAGCCTCCGGAACGTTGGAATGGTCAGGATATGGTGATCACGCGAAGGGACCGGCTTGCGCCGGTCCTGCCCGCCGTCCTGTGGCGGGGCCGGACAATATACATGAAAACCCCGGCCCGGTTCCACCCTCCGTGGCGTTTTTCCGGGCCGTGCAGTAGATTCGTGGCGAGCCCGAACCCGGAGGAGCCCGCGTGCACGACGAATCCAGGATCCCCCTGCCCGACTGGCGGGAGTACCCGCCCGAGGAGATGGCGGCCAGGGCCCGCGCCTACGCCGACGAGGCCTCGCGCCGCCGCACCGTGCGCGATTTCGACACCCGCCCGGTCCCGGACGAGGTCCTGCGCCACGCCCTGCGCGCCGCCGGCAGCGCCCCGAGCGGTGCCAACCAGCAGCCCTGGTACTTCGTCGTGGTCCGGGATCCGGCGCTGAAGGCCCGCATCCGCCGCGGCGCCGAGGAGGAGGAGCGCGAGTTCTACGGCGGCCGCGCCCCCGAGGAGTGGCTGGACGCCCTCTCGCACCTGGGCACCGACGCCGACAAGCCCTTCCTGGAGACCGCGCCGGCGCTGATCGCCATCTTCCAGCAGCGCTGGAGCGAGGGCCCCGACGGCGAACGCGTGAAGCACTACTACCCGACCGAGTCGGTGGGCCTGGCCTCCGGCATGCTCATCGCCGCCCTGCACCACGCCGGCCTGGCGACCCTGACCCACACGCCGAGCCCCATGACGTTCCTCAACCGCATCCTCGACCGTCCCGCCAACGAGAAGCCGTTCCTGCTGCTGGTGGTGGGCTATCCGGCCCCCGGCGTCACGGTGCCGGACATCGAGCGCAAGTCCCTGGACGACATCGCCACGTTCCTGGGAGACGCCGAATGAGCGAGCGCCGCGGACCGCCGCCGGTGAAGGCCTGGGAGTATGAGCTCCCCGGCGGCTGGCGCGTGCTCGCCGGACGCACCGACGCCGACAACGACCGCCTCTCCCTGAAGATCGCCAAGCCCAACGACTGGTGGTTCCACGTGAAGGGCCGGCCGGGCAGCCACGTGATCCTGCAGGTGCCGTCGGGGGAGGAGCCGGACCGCGGCACCCTGGAGGCAGCGGCAGCGGTGGCGGCCTACCATTCGAAGGTGCGCGACGCGAAGCAGACCGCCGTGACCGGGACCCAGGCCCGGTTCGTCACCAAGCCGAAGGGCGCCAAGCCCGGCACGGTGACGGTGCGGAAGGAGAAGACGTTCGTGGTGAGGCCGGGGGTGCCGGAATGACGGGACGGATCGGGATAATTGATCGATTCCGTCCGATATGCTAGCCTCCGGTCCCGTTCCTCCGAACTACCTCCGGCATCGGAGTCCGAGACCATGTTCAGGATCTTCAGGACCATCCGCCATCGGCTGATCGCGCGCAACCGGGTGACCGACTACCTGCTCTATGCGACGGGTGAGATCGTGCTGGTCGTGATCGGCATCCTCATCGCTTTGCAGATCAACAACTGGAACGACGATCGCCAGGCACGAGCCCGGGAGATGCAGTACCTGCGGAACATCCGTAGCGACCTCGTCAACAACATGGCGGTGATCGACGGGTTCATCGAGGACCGGACGACGTCCCTCGAGAACGCGGGCATCATCGTCGGGCACATCGAAGGGGAGCCGATCGCCGATCCCACGGACTTCAACGCCCGCTGCATCCACATCTACAACTGGAAGCGCTTCGTGCAGATCAACTTCACCGTCGAGGAGCTGATCTCGTCCGGAAACCTCGCCCTCATCACCAGCGAGACCATCAAGTCCGCTTTGCTGCGGCTCGAGGCAGCCTACAAGGCCAACAAGGCGGAAGAGGACCATTTCCGATTCGACGCCGAGGAACTGCTCTACAAACCGCTCTACGAGATGCTCGACCTGCACCCGATGCTGCGCGCCTACGGCGGAGAGGCGGGGGCGCTCACGCCGGCCTATTTCGACGTCTACAAGACGGATCCGCGCATCAAGAACGGCTTCCTCATGGCCATCCTCGAATTCTCCGTCCTGAACGAGCAGCTCGTGGAGATGAGGGGGATGTGCGAGTCGTTGATCCAGGAGATCGATATGGAGCTGGCTCAGGGCCGGTCGTCGTAGAGGAAGCGGAACGCGGCGTCCAGCGTGTCCCGCCAGAGCCCCCAGCTGTGCCCCTGCGGCAGCACCTCCACCACGTGATCGAACCCCCGCTCTCCGAGCATCCCCGCGAACCGCTCGCAGCCCGGAATCAGGCCCGGGATGTCCCAAGTCCCCCAGTTCACGTAGAGACGGACGCTCGTCGGGTCGAGGGCCGCGACGCCGTCGTGTTGCTCCCGTGCGACGCTCGGGCTCATGGGCGCCAGCCGGTCGAACCGGTCCGGGTGACGACGGGCGAGGTCCAGGGTGATCCGGCCGCCGTAGCTGGCGCCGAGGCTGCCCCAGGGTTTGCCGGTGCGGCCGACGTCGGCGTAACGCTCTTCGATCTGAGGCACCAGTCCGTCCACGACCCAGCTGGTGAAAGCGGCCTGCAGCGCGCCGGCGTACTCCTCCGTCCGGCGGACCGGGGGCACGCACACGCAGATCGGAAGGGGGAGGTCGGGGGTGCGGGTCGCGGCGGCGGCGAGGTAGTCGTGGAGTCGGGCGATCTCCAGGTACTCGAGGCCGTCGTGGACCAGCAGGAAGGGACGAGGTTCGGTGGCGGCACCCGGGGGAACGGCGACCACGACGGTGCGTGAACCTCCCAGGGGCGGCGTGGCGATCTCCAGGGTGTCCAGGCGGCAGGGGACCGGCCTGGGTGCGTCCAGCCACCACGGCGACCGGTAGTCGGCGCCGCGCAGCTCCGAGTTGGGGCCGAAGCCGCTCATCATCGTGAGGGGGTTGCGGGGGTCGAGGGACCAGGCGCCGTCGACCACGAGCTTGTAGTCGAGGCGGGCGTCGCCGGGAAACGTCGTCGGCAGGACCCACAGGTCGGTGCCGGGGACGTGCCGGAACTCCGACGCCGGCTGCCAACTGGTCCAGTCGCCGGCGATCCCGACCTCGCGACCGGGGCCGCGGTAGAGCAGGAGGAGCGTGTCGGAGGCGGCGTCGAGCACGGGATTCGAGGGATGGGCCGCGAGCAACGCATCCACGGCCGCCTGGCGCTCGGGGAAGGGCAGGCGGTGCAGGTTCTCGAGAGGTGCGGCGTCGGCGGATGGGACCGATGCCAGAACTGCGAGCACGAGTGGTGATAGCCATGTCAGGCGCATCGGGACCTCCCTGGGGCCCGCTCAGGTTAGCCCCGCGTGGAGCGGGAGTCGACAGCGATCATGGCCACGAGGGCATGGTCGATCCTCGGATATGCTGAATGGGCATCATCATAATGATTTCAAAAATTTACCCTGTGAAGAACGACAACGGTTGAGATCCTGATTAGGGTTTGGTACGGTCAAATGAGGCATTGCATCACTCGTCGACACCTGTCAGGGGGCCCCCGCCATGAAATCCCTCGCCATGCTCCTGGTCCTGTTCGCTGCCGCGGCCGTCGCGGCCACGCCGCCGCCCGCCACGTGCGTCATTACCGGCACCTGCTATGGCGAACCCACGGACGACCCCTCCCTGGGCACCTGGAAATACACGCTCACGATCTCCTGGGACAACAGCCGCTACGGCATGAGCCACCTGGACCTGATCGTGGACGATGGCCTGAACTGCTCCGCTAACGACCTCGCGGAGGGACTGCACTTTCCGAACCCCTCCGGCGACGGCACGGGCGAGGGCGGTTGCCAGCTGACCTACGAGGCCTACCTGAATCCCAACGGCGACCCGTCCCTGGACATCGACATTCCCCTCTACAAGTTCGAACCCGACGAGAGCCTGGGCTGCGAGGCCGGCGAGACGGGCGTCTCGACCTTCGTCTTCTATTCGGACTACGCTCCCTACCCGGTGGAGGAGCACAACCTGGCCCTGGTGGAGAAGTACGCCACCTACAACTGCCTGGGGAACCTGACGGGTGAGTTCCCGGCGCTGCCCTGTGCGCCGGTGGGCAACGAGGACGCCACCTGGGGATCGATCAAGAGCCGCTTCACGGACTGATCCGCGACCCCATCGGAATCGGAAACGCCCCGGCCGCCGAGCGGCCGGGGCGTTGTTCATGGCGGCCGGCCTAGACCAGGGAGAAAGCGTAGAGCAGTTCCCGGCCGATCTGCCTGCAGCGCTCGTCGTAGACCGCGCTCTCGTACGGCGTGCCGTCGGCTGCCTTGGGATCGTCCCAGACCAGGGCGAAGCGTGCGTCGGCGCCGGGGACCAGGGGACAGCCGGCGTCGGCGGAGGAACAGGTCATGACGGCCGCGAACTCCGACGTGGGGTTGCCGGGATCGTCGTAGAGCTTCGACCACGCCCGCACCGGCTCGGCGCCGCCACAGCCCACGGTCACCACCGGGTTCGATGCGTCGGCCCGGTCGCCGACCTCGAAGCCGCATCGCGACAGGCTCGCCGCCGCCTGGGGCGCGAGGGCCGTCGCTTCGGTGCCGCCCGAGTACGTCTCCACGCATCCTATGCCGAAGTGGTCCGCCGCCGCCCGCGCCCAGCACTGGGACAGGTGGCTGCGGCGGGAGTTGTGGGTGCAGATGAACACGAGCCGCGCCGGGCCGCCGGCCGCGAGCCGCTCGGAGATGTAGGCTGCCAGCTCCGTCAGAAGGGAGCGTCGCTCGGCACCGATCAGATCGGCCTCGCCGAGGAGGGTCTCGATGGTCGCACGCAGCCCGGCGCCGCTCACGAAGCGCCCCCAAACCACCGCGCCCGCAGCTTCAGCGCCACCGTCACCAGCCCGATCAGCACCGGCACCTCCACCAGCGGCCCGATCACCGCGGCCAGGGCCGCCCCGTGATGGATGCCGAAGGTGGCCACGGCCACCGCGATGGCCAGCTCGAAGTTGTTGCTCGCCGCGGTGAAGCTCAGGGTCGCCGAGCGCTCGTAGTCGGCGCCTGCGCGGCGGCTCATCCAGAACGACACGAAGAACATCAGCACGAAGTAGATCAGCAGCGGCAGGGCGATGCGCGCCACGTCCAGGGGCAGCTCCACGATGGCCTCGCCCTTCAGGGAGAACATGACCACGATGGTGAACAGAAGCGCGATCAGCGTCACCGGCGAGATGCGCGGCACGAAGACGTTCGCGTACCAGTCGTCGCCCTTCCAGGCCCGCAGCGAAAGGCGTGTCAGCATGCCGGCCAGGAACGGGATGCCCAGGTAGATGAATACCGTCCGTGCGATCTCGCCGATGGTCACGTCCACCACGGCGCCCTCCAACCCCAGCATCGGCGGCAGCTTGGTGACGAAGAACCAGGCGTAGACCGGGAAGAACAGGATCTGGAAGACCGAGTTGAAGGCCACCAGACCGGCGCAGTACTCGGGATCGCCCTCGGCCAGGTCGTTCCACACGATCACCATGGCGATGCAGCGGGCCAGGCCGATCAGGATCAGTCCCGTCATGAACTCGGGCTCGTCGGGCAGGAAGATCACCGCCAGGGCGAACATCAGCACCGGCCCCACCAGCCAGTTCTGCACCAGCGACAGCAGCAGCACCTTCACGTCGCGGAAGGCCTCGCCCAGCCGCTCGTAGCGCACCTTGGCCAGGGGCGGGTACATCATCAGGATCAGGCCCACCGCGAGGGGGAGATTGGTGGTGCCGCGGTCCAGGCGGGTGAGGCCCTCGGACACCGACGGCACGGCCCATCCCAGGCCCACGCCCACGGCCATGGCCAGGAAGATCCAGAGGGTGAGGTAGCGGTCCAGGAAGGACAGCCGGCCCGACGGGCGGGCGGACGGGCAGGCGGGATCGCGGGTCATCGGGGGCCTCCGGCTCGGGGTTGGGGTGGAACGGCGGACATGATAGCATCCCGCCCCGGATCCACAAGAAAGGGACGCCATGACCGACGACCGCCGCGAACTCCCGGACCTGGACGACCTGCGCGCCCGCATCGACGCCGTCGATCGCGACCTCATCGACCTGCTGGCCCGCCGTCGCGACCTGGTGGCCGACGTGGCCGCCAGCAAGACGGCCTCGGGCCTGCCCGTCTACGTGCCCGAGCGCGAGGAGGCCATGTTCCGCTCGCGTCGCGCCGAGGCCGCGGAACGGGGCGTGTCGCCGGACCTGGTGGAGGATCTCCTGCGCCGCATCATGCGCGAGTCGTACAGCGCGGAGGGAGAGGGGGGCTTCCGCTGCGTCCTGGACGATCCCCGCCCCGTGGTGCTCGTCGGCGGCGACGGCGGCATGGGCCGGCTCCTGGCCCGGTGCTTCACCGCCTCGGGCTACGAGGTCCGCATCCTCGAACGCGACGACTGGCCCCGGGCCGCGGAGATCCTCGACGGCGCCGGCCTGGTGCTGGTGGGGGTGCCCATCGCCGACACCGTGGACGTGATCCGGGCCTGCCGCGGCCTGGTGCCCCCGGATGCCGTGCTCGCCGACATCACCAGCCGCAAGACCGAGCCCCTGGCCGCCATGCTCGCGGCCCACGACGGTCCCGTGGCCGGCTTCCACCCCATGTTCGGCCCCACCGTCGGCTCCCTGGCCAAGCAGGTGGTGGTCCATTCGGCCGGGCGCGACCCGGAGGCGAGCCGCTGGATCCGCGACCAGTTCGCCGTGTGGGGAGCCGCAGTGGTGGACGTGGACGCCGCCGACCACGACCGTCGCATGACCGTGGTCCAGGCCCTCCGCCACTTCGCCACCTACGTCTACGGCGGCCATCTGATGGACGAGGACACGGACCTCCAGGCCATCCTCGAGCTCAGCTCCCCCATCTACCGCCTCGAGCTGGCCATGGTGGGGCGCCTCTTCGCCCAGGACCCGGACCTCTACGCCGACATCGTGTTCGGCTCGGAGGAAGGCCCCGCCCTGGCCCGCCGTTACTGGGAACGGTTCGGCGCGGCCCTCGAACTCTACGAATCCGGCGATCGCGACGCCTTCCGCGCCCGATTCCACGACGTCGGCCGCTGGTTCGGCCCCCTCGCCGACGCCTTCCTCGCCGAGAGCTCCGCCCTGCTCGACCAGGCCCGCGACCGCATGGACCTGCCCCGCTCCTGAGCCTGGAGGATCGGGCCGTTCCTGGCCCGGTCCTTGCAGTTTTCTCCCTCAGATCTCGAAGACGTCGGCCGATAGGTAGGGATCGGGAACGACGGGGAACAATGGACCCCCGTCACCCCCCTCGCACCCGTCGCCGACCATGCACATCGCAGGAGGGATGATGATGAAGCATTGCTGGAAGCCCGCACTGATCCTGGCCGTGACCCTGATGGCGGTCGCCCCCGCCTCGGCCGTTCTGCCCGAGGCCCCCTGGCTCATGGGCGAGTGCGTGAGCTACGGGCTCGACGGCGACGGCTACTGGACCTACCGCCTCAGCCTGAGCTGGGACACCGGGAAGCACGGGGTCAGTCACGTGGACGTGATCATCGACGACTCGGGCAACTGCTCGGCCGAGGAGATCCAGGCCGGCCTGTTCTTCGATGCGCCCGCCGGCACCGGCGCCGGCGTGCCCGAGCCCTGCACGGTGGAGTACAACGCCGTGGTCGAGAACGGGGACCCGTCCATCGATCTGTGGGCCGTAGTGCTGAAGTACGAGCCCCGCTCGGCCGACGGCTGCGAGCCCGGCCGGGCCGGCTCGGCGGTCTACGAGTTCCGTTCGCCGTATCCGCCGGCGCCCATCGACGAGCAGTTCCTGGCGCTGGTGCAGAAGTTCTCCACGGAGTCGAGCTACGGCTCGCTCACCGGCGTCTTCCCGGGGCTGCCCTGCAACCCGGTGGCCAACGAGGGCTCCACGTGGGGCGAGGTGAAGGCGCGGTTCCGCTAGGCCGGTCGTCCGGATCTAGTCGACCCGGATCGTCACCCCTCCGACGATGACCTCACGGGCCCGTCGTGGCGGCGCGAGCAACAGCGCCGCCACGCGGTCCCCGACCCGGTCGCATCCGAGGTCCGACAAATCCCAGAGAGCGAGATCGCAGGCGCGGCCGGGTTCGGCCGCGCCGATGTCGTTGCGCCCCAGGCACGCAGCGCCGCCGAGGGTGGCCATCTCCAGCACCTCCATCACCGTCATGGCCGAGGCGCCGCCCACCACGCGGTGCAGCAGCAGGCACTGGCGCAACTCGGCGAGCAGGTCCGAGGTGTCGTTACTGGCCGAACCGTCCACGGCCAGGCCCACCGGCGAGCCCGCGGCCCGCAGGTCGCGCACCCGGCACACGCCCGAGCCCAGCCTCATGTTGGAGGTGGGGCAGTGGGCCACCGCCACGCCGGCGCGGCCCAGGCGGGCGATCTCGTCGTCGTCGAACCAGATGCCGTGGGCCAGCCACACGTCGTCGGCCAGCCAGCCCACGTCCTCCAGCATGTCCACCGGCCGCTTGCCGTAGACCTCCAGGCAGTAGGCCTCCTCGTCGCGGGTCTCGCACAGGTGGGTGTGCAGGCGCACGCCGTGGCGTCGGGCCAGGTCGGCGGTGTCGCGCATCAGCTCCGGGGTGACGGAGAAGGGCGAGCACGGGGCCAGAGCGATGCGGGTCATGGCGCCCGGCGAGGGGTCGTGGAAGCGGGCGATCACGCGTTCGCTGTCGGCGAGGATCGTGTCGGGGTCCTGGACCACGTGGTCGGGGGGCAGTCCGCCGTCCTTGACCGAACGCGACATGGAGCCGCGGGTGGGGTGGAAGCGGATGCCCACGGCCAGGGCGGCCTCCACCGTCACGTCGATGAGTTCCGGGGTGGCGTCGGCGGGGAAGAGGTAGTGGTGATCGGTGGTGGTGGTGCAGCCTGAGCGGAGCAGCTCGCGGCAGCCGGTGCGGGCGGCGTGGTGGAAGTCGTCGTCGGTCAGGCGGCCCCAGACGGGGTAGAGGGTGCGCAGCCAGTCGAAGAGCTCGGCGTCCACGGCGCCGGGCCAGGCCCGGGTGCGGGTCTGGTAGAGGTGGTGATGGGTGTTGACCAGGCCCGGGGTGACGACGCAGCCCGAGGCATCGATGCGCTCGTAGGCGTCGAGGGGTTCGCCGTCGATGGTCTCCGGCGCCTCGCCTTCGCCCACCGCCGTGATCATGCCGTCGCGGGCGGCCACCCAGCCGCGGTCCAGGATCCGACGGTCGGCGTCCATGGTGACCAGCGATTCCGCATCTTCCACCAAGACAAGGGGATTTCGGCTCACGGCGGCTCCTTCGGGCTTGGGACGGTTCCACGTGTTCGTTATACTCGACCGGATCGCGACGCGCCACCCCGCGTCGCCGGAGGAGGGATCCGTGAAGAACGTGAGCGATTACCTGGTGGCCCGGTCGCCGGACGAGGCCGTCCGGCTGCTGCGCGACACCGTGGGCGTGGGCTGCTACCTGGCGGGTGCGACGGACCTGCTCCTGGAGGACCGGCCCGAACTGGACTACGTGGTGGACCTGCGACGCGCCGGCCTGGACGAGGTGGACCTGGACGGGAACGGCGACCTGCACCTGGGGGCCTGCGTCACGCTGCGCACCCTGGAGACCGACCCGCGGATCCGCGACTTCGCCGGCGGCGCCGTCTCCGCCGTGGCCGCCGCCTGCGGCAACCGCCCCGTGCGCAGCACCGCCACCCTGGGCGGCAACCTCTGCTCGGCCCTGCCTTCGGGCGACATGGCGCCCGTGCTGCTGGCCCTCGACGCCGTGGCCCACGTCTGCGACGGCGCCGGGACCATCGACGTCCCCCTCCGCGAGTTCTTCCTCGGCCCCCGCACCACCATGCTGGGCGATCGCCTGCTGGTGGGGATCACCCTGCCCGCCGCGTCGGCCGATCTGGTCTGCCTGTCCCGCAAGCTGACCCGCACGGCCGAGGACATCGCCCTGGTCCAGGTGAGCGTGGCGCTCAGGCTGGAGCACGGCGCCCCCGCGCACGCCGCGGTGGCCCTCGGCGCGGTGGCGCCGGTGCCCCTGCGCGCCCTGGCCGCCGAACAGATGCTCTGCAGCGCCGATGCGGGCGAACTCGAGGACGCCGCCGTCGCTGCCGCCCAGGCCGCGGCCGACGCCTGCGACCCCATCAGCGACCGCCGCGCCGGCGCCGACTACCGCCGCGCCATGGTGGAGACCCTGTGCCGTCGGCTCATCCTCGAGGCGGCGGGATTCGAGATCGCCCCGTCGGCCCATCATCCCGGAGGTGCGGCATGAACGTGTCGCTCGTGCTCAACGGCGTGGTCCAGGACATGGAGATCGAACCGGGCGAGCGCCTGCTCGACGCCCTGCGGCGCGCCGGCTGCGTGTCGGTGAAGCGGGGCTGCGAGACCGGCGATTGCGGCGCCTGCTGCGTGCTGCTCGACGGCGAACCCGTGAACTCCTGCGTGGTGCCCGCGGCCTTCGCCGACGAGGCCAGCGTGATGACCCTCGAGGGCCTGAACGACGATCCGCTGATGCGACGGCTCCAGGAGGCCTTCCTGACCGCCGGCGCCGTCCAGTGCGGCTACTGCACGCCCGGCCTGCTGCTGGTGGCCTGGCAGCGCATCCGCGAAGGCGGCGACCTCACCGAACACGACGTGCGCCACGCCCTCTCGGGCAACCTGTGCCGTTGCACCGGCTACGCCAAGCCCGTGCAGGCCGTCCTCGACGCGTGGAAGGAGCTGGCATGAGCACCGTCCGCGACGATCGCATGCACCCCGCCGACAGCCCCGCCGCCGACCGCCGCAGCGTGGGCCGCGACGTGCCCAAGAGCGATGGCGAGAAGCTGGTCAAGGGCCGCCCCGTGTTCACCGACGACGTGCTGCCCCCCGGTTGCCTCTACGCCAAGGTGCTGCGCTCGCCCCATCCCCACGCCCGCATCGTCCGGGTGGATGCCTCGGCCGCCCTGGCCGAGCCCGACGTGGTCACGGTCCTGTGGCACGACGACGTGCCCCAGATCGCCCACACCCGCGCCGGCCAGAGCCATCCCGAGCCCTCGCCCTGGGACACCACGATCCTGCCGACCAAGGCCCGCTTCGTGGGCGACCGCGTGGCCGTGGTGGCCGCGGAGACCCTCGCGGCCGCCGACCGCGCCCTGGAGCTCATCGAGGTGGAGTACGAACTCCTGCCCTCGATCCACGATGCGCACCGCGCCCTCGACGCCGACGCCCCCCTGGTCCACGAGGACCCGGACCCCCGTGGCATCGCCAAGGGCGGCGAGTCCAACCTGGCCGCGAGCATCGACGTGCACCTGGGGAACGTGGATGACGCCCTGGCCGGCTGCGACATCGTGGTGAAGCGCGTCTACGAACTGCCCCGTGTCCAGGCCAGCCACATCGAACCCCACGTGTCGGTGGCGTGGCTGGACGAGGACGACCGCCTGGTGGTGCGCACCAGCACTCAGGTGCCGTTCCACCTGCGCCGGATCCTGGCCCGGGTGCTGGAGACCACCGAGTCGCGCATCCGGGTCATCAAGCCCCGCGTGGGCGGCGGTTTCGGCGACAAGCAGGAGATGGTGTGCGAGGACCTGGTGGGGCTGCTGGCCCTGCGCACGGGGCGACCCGTGAGGCTGGAGTTCACGAGGGAAGAGGAGCTGATCGCGGCCCGCTTCCGCCACCCGCAGACCATCACCATGACCACCGGCGCCATGAACGACGGCACCCTGGTGGCCAACCGCATGGAGGTGCTGGCGGACACCGGCGCCTACGGCAGCCACGCCCTGACCGTCCAGGCCAACACGGGCCAGAAGGTGCTGCCCCTGTACCCCCTGGACCACATCCACTACCACGTGGACTGCGTGTACACCAACAACCCCATCAGCGGCGCTTTCCGGGGCTACGGCGCACCCCAGGGCTTCTTCGCCCTGGAGTGCCAGATGGACGAGGTGGCGGCGGAGCTGGGCATGGATCCGCTCGAACTGCGGCGGAAGAACCACATCCGTCTGGGCGACACCGATCCGGTGAGCGCCCGCCTCAACGAGGGCAAGGAAGGCCTGGCCCGCACCGTGAACAGCTCCAGCCTGGACGAGTGCATCCGCCTGGGCTCCGAGGCCATCGGCTGGGGCTCGACGCCCGAGCCCACCCACCCGCGCTTCAAGCGGGGGCTGGGCGTGGGCGTGGCCATGCAGGGCTCCGGCATCGCGGGCGTGGACTGGGCCGCGGCCACCGTCAAGCTCAACGACGACGGCAGCGTGAACCTGCTGGTGGGCGCCACCGACATCGGCCAGGGCAGCGACACGGTGCTGAGCCAGATCTGCGCCGAGGAGCTGGGCGTGCCCTACGACAAGGTGGTGATCCTGTCGTCGGACACGGACCTCACGCCCTTCGACGTGGGGGCCTACGCCAGTTCCACCACCTACGTTTCCGGCGGTGCGGTGGCCCGGGCGGCCTCCGCCCTGCGCGACCAGCTCCTGGACGTCATGGCGGAGCACTGGCAGGTGAAACGAGACGAAGTCCGGTTCACGGACGGCGTCTGCACCGGCCCGGGCGACCTGTCCCTGGACATGGAGGGCGTGGCCCACACGGCCCTCTACCAGGCCAAGATCCAGCCCGCCGCCACCGCCAGCCACATGAGCGACGACTCGCCGCCGCCCTTCTCCGCCCAGTTCGCCGACGTGGAGGTGGACACGGAGACCGGCCAGGTGTTCGTGCGCCGCTTCGTGTCGGCCTGCGACTTCGGCACCGTGATCCATCCGAAGCTGGCCGAGGGCCAGGTGGACGGGGCGGTGGCCCAGGGCCTGGGCTATGCCCTGTGCGAGGAGGTCCTGCTGGACGACGAGGGCCGCGTGCGCAACCCGTCGTTCCTGGACTACAAGATCGCCACGGCCATGGACATGCCTCCCATGGAGGTGATCATGCTGGAGACCGAGGAGCCTTCGGGGCCCTACGGCGTGAAGGCGGCGGGGGAGGTCGTGATCAACGGTCCGGCCCCGGCAGTGATCAACGCCGTCGCCGCGGCGACGGGTGTGAGGATCCGCCACATCCCGGCCACTCCGGAGCGCACTTGGAGGGCCCTGAACGGGGGATGACCCATCCGTTGCAACCGTCGTGAACGCCGCCCCGTACGTCGATTCCGGGGCGGCGTTTTTCTCTGGGCGGGACGGCCGCGATCTGGCACGGTTCGTGGAAGGAACGCATCGTGGCCGCCGATCCGGGCGGAAAACGTCCTCCGCGGAGGCCACCGAATCACGATGAAGGGGACGGGCGACCCGATCGCCCGGGACGAGACACAGGAGGAACGGCGATGGAACGAGGCACGAAGCTGGTGGCGATGATCGCCCTGGCCGCGGCGGCCGCCCTGCTGGCGGGCTGCTCCGGCGGCAAGACCGTCACGCGCATGGAGGTCGACACGACCGTGGACCTCTCCGGCAACTGGAACGACACCGACAGCCGCCTGACGGCCGAGACCCTCATCGGGCAGGCCCTGGGCAGCGGCTGGTACGGCGAGCACCGGTACGAAACGGGCAAGAAGCCCGTGGTCATCGTCGGTCCGATCCGCAACAAGTCCGCGGAGCACATCCCGGTCAAGACCTTCGTGGCGGACCTGGAGCGGGCCCTGATCAACTCCGGCAAGGTGACGATGGTGGCCTCGGCCGAGGAGCGCGACGCCGTGCGCAGCGAGCGGGCCGACCAGCAGGATCATTCCTCGACCGACACCATGTCGCGCTGGGGCATGGAGATGGGCGCCGACTACATGATGCTCGGCGAGATCAACACCATCATCGACCGCGAGGGCGGCGACGAGGTGAAGTTCTACCAGGTGGACGTCTATCTGGTGCATCTGGAGACCAACGTGAAGTCCTGGGTGGGCTTCGAGAAGATCAAGAAGTACGTGAGCCGGGACGGATACAGGCCGTGATCCGCTCCCGCGTCGGACCTCCGGGGGCCGCGTCCGCGGCCCTCGTCCTCGCCACCGTCATGGCGCTCCTGTCGGGCTGCTCCACCTATGCGGACCGCAACCTGGCCCTGCGCGACGACCTCGCCCGCGGCGAGTTCGACGCCGCGCTGCTGGTGGTGACCGAAGCCGAGCGCGACAGCGACCGGCTGCTGAACCTGCTGGAGCGGGGGTTGATCCTCCACTACGCGAACCGCTGGGAGGAATCGAACGCGGTGTTCGAGGAGGCCGAGGCCCTGTCCGACGACCTCTACACCCGCTCGGTGAGCCGGGCCGTGGCGTCCATGCTCACCAACGAGGGTGCCGTGGAGTACCGGGCCGCTCCCTTCGAGATGGCCCTGGTGCCCTATTTCCGCGCCATGAACTACATCGAACTGGGAGAGCGCGACGAGGCCCTGGTGGAGGCCCGCAAGGCGGAGCTGCGCCTGCGCGACCTGGCCGACATGGACGCCGCCCTGCGCGGCGACAACGAGGCGTCGACCGTGTCGGTGGAGGACCACGCCTTCATCCACTACCTCCGCGGCATGCTCCACGAGTGGGGCGGCGAGACCAACGACGCCTTCCTGGCCTACCGCCGCGCCGCCGTCTCCTACCGCGAGGCGGCCGGTCGCCTGGACGCCGCCATGCCGCCCTGGCTGGGCGCGGACCTGCTGCGCACCGGCCTGGCCCTGGGCTTCCGCGACGAGCTGGCGGAATTCGAGAACGCCTATCCGGGCCTGCTGCCCGACACGACGGACGTCGATGCGGACCTGGGCCGCGTGGTGCTGTTCCTGGAGACGGGCTGGACGCCCCATCTGGTGTCGGTGGCGGCCGACGTGCCCATCTTCTCCGACGAGGAAGGCGATTCCGCCGAGCTGTGGGCCGTGGACCTGCGGGGCCGCTACGTGCGCGGCTGGAACTCCGACGCCGACATCGAGGGCTGGATCCGCTTCGCCCTGCCGGAGATCCTGGAGACGCCGTCGACGGTGACGGGCGCCCGCATCAGCGCCGGCACCCTCGCCGGCAACGCCGTGACGCACCGGGTGGAGGACGTGGCGGGGAGGGCCCATCTGAGGTTCGAGGACCGCATGCCAGGGGTGATCCTGCGCGCCATCGCCCGCGCCGTGACCAAGTACCTGGCCAAGGAACAGATCGGGAAGAAGGGCGAGCTGGCCGGTCTGCTCGCCAACCTGGTGGGCGTGGCCACCGAACAGGCCGACACCCGCTGCTGGCTGACGTTGCCGCAGGGGATCGCCATGGCCCGACTGGACCTGCCGACGGGCGTGCACGACCTGCGCGTGGAGCTGGTGGATGCGGCGGGGCGGACCGTCGCGGTGGAGACGGTCGAGGGTGTGGCGGTCAGGCGCGGGGGATGGACCTTCCTGAGCCGCCGGACCTTCTGAGGGTCGCTTCAGACCCGGGCCGGCCGCCTGTCCAGGGCATCCCGGAGAGCCAGCATCAGATCCCTGGGTTCGTAGGGCTTGCGGAGGATGGTCGTCAGGGAGGCGTCGATGCCTTCCCGGGCCAGGTGATCCGCGGAATAGCCCGTGCTGAAGATCACCGGTACGTCCAGGGACGTCTCGCGGATGACGTCGTAGACCTGGCGGCCGTTCAGGCGGGGCATCATCACGTCGAGGACCGCGGCGTCGATCGGTCCGATCTCCTTCATCAGTTCCACGGCGTGCCTGCCGTCCACGGCGGCGTGGACGCGGTAGCCCGCCCGTTCCAGGGCGGCAGCCATGAGCTCGCGCACCTGGTCGTCGTCGTCGGCCAGCAGGATGGTCTCGTCGTTCCCGCGGGGGGCGGACCGCCGCGGGGCGTCGTCGTCCGGTCCGGCGGCGTCGGGCCGGTCAGCGGTCACGGGCAGGTAGACCGAGACCAGCGTTCCGCCGTCGAGGGAGGCGGAGATGGTCGCCGCCCCGCCGTGCTGACGGGCGATGTTGTGGACCGTGGAGAGGCCCAGGCCGGTGCCCTTGCCCACGTCCTTGGTGCTGAAGAACGGCTCGAAGACCTTCTCCCGGATGGCGGGCGGAATGCCCGGGCCGTCGTCGGCCACGGCGATCTCCACGTAGGGGCCGGGGCGGACGTCGAGGGGCTGGGCCTCGTCGGCGTCCAGCTCGCGTCCCCGGACGAACACGCGGATGCGTCCCCGGCCGGCCAGGGCGTCGCGGGCGTTGAGCACCAGGTTGGTCAGGATCTGCCCCAGCTGCTTCTCGTCGCCCTCCACCGGCAGGTCGCCGTCGTCGGTGTCGAAGGAGACGTCGACGCCCGTTCCCGCCAGGCCCGTGAGCATGCGGCGCAGGTCGTCGGTGGCGCGGCTCGCGTCGAAAAGACGCTTCACCGAGGGCTGCTCCGACGAGAACGAGAGCAGGCGCGTGGCCAGGGCCCGGGCCCGGTCGCCGGCCAGGTTGATCTCCGCGATGGAGGCCTGGACGGGATGGTCCTCGGGCAGGTCGAGCGATGCCAGCTCCGCCTGGCCGATGACCACCTGGAGGTAGTTGTTGAAGTCGTGGGCGATGCCGCCGGCGAGCTGGCCCACGGCCTGGAGCTTGTCGGCCTGGGCGAGCTGGGCCTGCAGGGCGGCGCGCCGCCGGCTCCGGCCGATCTGGGCGGCGATCACGGCCCAGATGACCGCGGCGCCGAGGACGGCGTAGATGATCACGGCCGTGGAGCTGCGCCAGGGCGGGCTGGCCACCGAGAAGGAGAAGCGGCCCGCGTCTCCCCAGACGCCGTCGTTGTTGGCGGCCCGATATTCCAGGACGTACGAGCCCGGGGCGAGGTGGGCCAGGCGGATCCGCTGGCCCGCCGGCGAGACGATCCAGTCGTCGTCGAGGCCCGCGATGCGGTGGGCCACCAGGTTCTTCTCGGGCTGCTGGAAGTCCAGGGAGGCCACGGAGAACGACAGCGAACCGCTGCGCCAGTCCACGGGTCCGACCAGGGCGCCCCGCTCGAGCTCGTCGAGCGTCAGGGCGCGTGATCCCGACTCCAGGCCGGCCAGGTGGGCCCTGGGAGGCGTGCGGTTCACGTACAGGCCGTTGTCGTGGAACCAGGCGAGGCCGTGGATGCCGCCGAAGACCGTCAACCCGTCGGCGCCGCGAACGGCCGCGCCGCCGTTGAACTCCCGGCACGGCAGGCCGTCGCGGGGGCCGTAGGTTCGGAAGCCGCCCTCGGGGAGCAGGCGGGCCAGGCCGTCGTTGGTGGACATCCACACGCCGCCCTCGCCGTCGGGCAGCACGTCGTAGACCGTGTCGTTGGGGAGGCCGTCGTCGGAGGTCCACACGTCGACCCGCGGGGCGGAGCCGTCCGCCGCGGCCACGTCGATGCGGGCCAGTCCGCGGTAGGTCCCGATCCAGAGGTCGCCGTCCTGCTCCAGGAGGCCGCGCACGCCGTCGTGGGGCAGGCCGGTCGAGGTGTCGAGGACGAGGGTGCCGCCGGTGGCGGGGTCGTAGCGCCTGAGGCCGTCGGCCTCGGTCCCGTACCAGTAGCGGCCCGCCGAGTCCTCCATCATCACCCGGACATGGGCGCCGCCCAGCACGTCGTCCACGCCGGGGGGCAGGGGCAGCACGGCGTCGAGGCCGGGCGGCATGAGCATGGCTCCGCCCCTGCCGAAGAGCCAGTGACGGCCCTCGGCGTCGACGAACTGATGGTTGATGCCGCCGATGGTGCCGGTCGCTGCGGTGTGATCCGCGATCGGGCCGTGGAGCCAGTAGCGGCCGGTCTCCGGATCCACCGCCATCATGACGCTCTTGGTGCCGCCCGCCAGCAGGGTCCCGTCGTCGGCGATGCTCAGCGACAGGATCTCGCCGAACCCGTGCCAGATGCCGGTCACGTCGTTGGAGACGATGACGTCGACCCGGCCGGTGACGGGGTCCAGCGCGACGATGTCGCGGCGGGAGTTGGCGTAGATGGTGGCGCCGTCGCTCACCATGTCCCAGAAGTAGTCGTCGATCAGGTCTGCGGCCCCGAATTCGCGGGACGCCGACCGGAACCGCTCGGCGCTCGGGCTCACGTACTGGAGTCCCCGCCCGTCGCTGGCGATCCACAGGATCCCCGAGTCGTCCATCATGAGCATGGGAATGTGCTCCAGGTCGATGCGGGGGGCGCGGGGGTCGCAACCGTCGAGGACGGTCACGTGGTCCGTCCGCCGGTCCCAGCGGTAGAGCCCCTTGGGGGGACACAGGATCCACACCTCGCCCGCCGGGTCCCCGGCGATCTTCACGATGCGGTTCTCGGCGATGACCGGCGGCACCTCGATGGGCCGGTAGGTGATGCGGCCGCCGACGGCCGTCACCGACCCGCAGCGGCCGTCGGTGGTGCCGAGCCAGAGGGAGTCGTCCGTCATGGGCTGGAGGGAGACGCGGACGGGCAGGCCGTCCCGCTCGCGGCGCACGACGAGCCGGTCCAGGACCACGCCTTCGGGATCCAGGAGCTGCAGCCCCCAGAGGCTCCCCACCAGGACGTTGCCGTCGTCCATGACGCGCACGCGCGACGGGACCGTGTACAGGGAATCGACCGCGTCCTGCCGACAGACCATGCGGGTGTCCGGATCCAGGACGAAGAGCCCCGTGTCCGCGGCGATCCAGATGCGCCCCTTGCCGTCCTCCGCCAGGCTCGAGATGCGGTGCCGGGCCTGGTCGCCCAGGGCGTCGGCCAGGGTGCGGGAATAGGGATCGATGACGCCCTCGTGGATGTCCAGCCGATCCAGCTCGCCGGTCACGCCGCCGATCCACAGCCCGCCGTCGCGGTCTTCCATCAGGGCGGTCGGGCGCACGGCGTCCAGGGTGCGGTCCCCGTCCAGGCCGTCGACGATCTCGTTGGTCAGGCCGTCGTACCGATGCAGCCCGCCCAGGGTGGCGATCCACAGGATGCCGTCGCGGGTCTGGAGCATGTCGTACACGGAGTTCTGGTCGAGGGCGCGCTCGCCTTCCAGGGAGACGGGCACGATGGCGCAGGGCGCGCCGCACGCGGCGGCGGCGTAGGCGAGGACGCCGATCAGCATCAGGGTCGGTCCGGAGGACATTCCTTCTCCCGGGCGAAGAGGAGAACCTATCGATTCACAGGGTGATTGTCGGCTCCCGTCGCGGTGGCTTGAACCTTAACTCTCAGTTGGACTTGATCAGCGCCAGCTCCTCCAGCCGCTCCAGGAGGTCTTCCGGTCGGTAGGGCTTGCTCAGGACGCGCGTGTCTCCCGCCTCGATCTCGTTCTGGGGCAGGTGATCGAAGCTGTAGCCGGTGCAGTAGACGATCGGGACGGTCCGGCCGGCGTCCCGCAGCGACGCCGCGATCTCGGGGCCTGTCGCACCGGGCATGACGACGTCCAGCACGGCCGCGTCCAGCTCGGGATGACCGGCCGCGATGTCGATGGCTTCGAGGCCGTCGCCCGCCTCCAGCACGTCGTATCCGGCCCGCTCCAGGATGCGCCGGTTGAGGGCCCGCACCTGCAGGTCGTCGTCGGCCAGCAGCACGAAACCCGAGCGGGGGGAGGCGTTCTGTTCGGGGGAGCGTCCCTCGGCCCTCGCAGTCGGCTGTGTGGTCGTCGTCGTGTCCAGGGGGAAGTGCAAGGTGAACCGGGCGCCGCCGGTGGGGGCGTCGTCGATGGTCGTGGTGCCGCCGTGCTGCGCCACCACGTTGTAGACGGTGGCCAGGCCCAGCCCGGTGCCCTTGTCCTGCTCCTTGGTGGTGAAGAACGGCTCGAAGACGCGGTCGCGGATCTCGGGGGGCACGCCGGGGCCGGTGTCCGAGACCGTCAGCACGGCGTAGCGCCGGGCTCGAGTCCGTGCTGCTCGGCGGTGTCCCTGTCGAACTCCACGCGGCGGACCGAGACGGCGATGCGCCCCCGTCCCCCCATGGCGTCCCTGGCGTTGACCACCAGGTTGGTCAGGGCGTGGCCGATCTGCTTGTCGTCCATCCGGACCGGCAGGGGAGTGGGATCCAGGTCCAGGAACAGGTCCACGCGCTCGCCGGCGAGGCTGCGCAGCATGTTCTCGACGTCGCCGGTGGTCCGGCCGAGGTCCCGGGTCTCCAGACAGGCGTCCGAGGTGCGGCCCAGGCTGAGGATGCGCTGCACCAGGACGCGGGCCCGTTCGCCCGCGGTGCGGATCTCGTCCAGGCACTCGTGGGTGGGATGCTGGTCCTCCAGATCGAAGCCGCCGATCTCGGCCTGTCCCATGATCACCTGCAGGTAGTTGTTGAAGTCGTGGGCGAGGCCGCCGGCCAGCTGGCCCACGGCCTGCAGCTTGTCGGCCTGGGCCAGGCGCTGCTCCAGGAGCTCCTTGCGCCGGCGACGCCTGTACTCCAGGGAGAGGAGCCAGCCCACCATCGCGAGGGCGGTGAGGGCGTAGCCCGCACGGGCGGCCGTCGTGGCCCAGGGGGCCGCCTCGCAGCGGATGTCGACGGTGCTGACGGGGCCCCACACGCCGTCGTTGTTGGCGGCCTGGTACTCCAGGCTGTAGCGGCCGGCCGGCACGCGGGGAAAGTGGATGGTCTCGCCGGGGCGGGTCTCCGTCCAGCCGGTGCCGAGCCCCTCGATCCGGTAGCGCGTCCGGTTGCGGTCCGGTTGCTGGTAGTCCAGGGCGGCCAGGGAGAACTCCAGGTGGGGCTGGCGCCAGGGCAGGACAATGGCGTTGCTCGGGACCAGCACGCCGGGGACGTCGTCGACGGATCCGTCGCCGTGGTGATGCACCAGCGCGGCGGCCGGTCGGACCGAGTTGCGGTAGAGGGTTTCGGGGCGCGTCCACGTCAAACCGTCGATGCCTCCGAACACGATGACCCCGTTTGACGTCACGCACGCGGCGCCGCCGTTGAACTCGCCGTTGGGCAGCCCGTCGGCCATGGTGTAGGTGGTCAAGGAGCCGGTCGTGGGCCAGAAGCGGACCAGACCCTCGTTGGTCGAGAGCCACAGGTCGCCCCGGGGGCCTGGCAGGATGTCGTAGACCACGTCGTTGGGCAGGCCGTCGGAGGTGTTCCACACCCGGAGCTCCACCTCGCCGCGGTGCAGGGACGCCAGGTCGAGCCTGTGGAGGCCGCGGTAGGTCCCGATCCAGAGGGCGTCGCCGTCGCGGTGGAGACCGCGGACGCCGTCGTGGGCCAGGCCGGTGGTGCGGTCCAGCACCAGGACGTCGCCGTCGGCACCGTAGCGGATCAGCCCCACGTTGTCGGAGCCCAGCCAGGTGGTGCCGTCGACGTCCACCAGGACGGTCCGGACGGTGGCCCCCTCCAGGGCTGTGGACAGGTCGTCGGGCAGGTCCACGCGCGTCGCCAGGTCGGCGTCGTAGAGGTCCGTGTGTTCCTTGCGGCACACCCAGACGCCGCCGTCGGCGCTCCGGGCCAGGTGCCAGATGATGTTGAGGTGGGCGTCGTGACTGCAGGGCTCCGCGACGCGGGTCAGGGTCGGCCGCAGGGCGGCCGGGTCGTCGAAGGCCAGCAGCTCTCCGTTCATGGTGCCGACCAGGGCGCGGCCGTCGTCGAGCCGGACGATGGAGTGGTACCGGTCGTCGGACGGGAAGGCGCGGCCGCCCTCCAGGAACTCCACGCCGTCGTCGCCGGGGCGGAAGCGGATGATCTCCTGCCTGTCCAGGGCCACGATCCTGCCGTCGCCCAGGGGGAGCACGTCCCAGAAGTAGTCGTCGGTCAGGCCGACGTCCGGGGTCGCGGTCATGCCCAGGGCGGCGAACCGCGTCGAGCCCGGACTGAAGTAGTGGACGCCGTGGCCGCTCGATCCGAACCAGACCACGCCGGAGGCGTCGCGGGTCATGGTGTAGGTCTGGTGGAGGAAGTTGCGCCGGTCGGGCTGGTCGGTGCCCGGCTCGTGGATCGTCACGCCGCCGTGGCGCTCCCAGGCGGCCAGGCTGCCGCGTTCTGACAGGAGCCAGAGCTCGTGGTCGGGATCGCCCACCGCGCTGCTGATGCGCCAATCGGCGAGCTCGACGGGGAGGGGCAGGGGGTGGAGGACGACCTCGCCGTCCTCGACGGTCACCCGCTCCAGGATGCCGGGCGAGCCCATGGCCCACACGCCGCCGTCATCGAGGACGGAGACTCCGTAGCGGTAGGGCTCGTCGGGGCCGGTCACGACCTCCGCCAACCCCTGGGCGTCCACGTGGACCAGCTCCCGGGACGTGCGCACGATGGCGGATCCGTCGGCGAGGAACTCGACGTGGCTGACCGGAAGCGCGCGGTCCTCGGGACAGAGCAGCCGGGAGTGGGGGCGGATGTCGTCGGTGACGGAATCCAGGACGTAGAGCCCGGCCCGCGTGCCGATCCAGTGGTCGCCGTCGGGTGCTCGGCGCACGGTCACGACGTCGGGCTGGGCGTGGGGGCTGATCGCCTTCCGCAGACGATCGCCGTAGCTGGTGACGGTGAGCTCTTCGAGGTCCAGCACGTCCAGGGTGGCGTGCATGCCGCCGACCCAGAGCAGGCCCTTCTCGTCCTGGTGCAGGGAGATCACGCGCACGGCCTCGACGTCCTGACCGGGAGACAGGGAGCGCACGACCTCGGTGGTGCGCCCGTCGTAGACGTGGAGCCCGCCGAGGGTCCCGATCCACAACCGGCCGTTGCGGTCCTGTTCCACGGCGTACACGGAGTTCTGGGACGGGGCGCGGTCTCCGGTCAGTACCTCGAAGATCGTCGCGTCGGCTCCGGATACGGAGGCGGGCAACGGCAGCACGGCTGCGATCAGCAGCGTGACGGACAGGATGGTGGTCATCGATCGGGCCTCCATGGGGTCCGGGTTCGGTATCCCATGGTTGATCGGCCGGGTTCAGGAGGCCTTGACGGGAAAGGCGGCCGGATTCGGGTGTTCCGGCCGCCAGGATGCAGTTGCGCGACGGTCAGCGCAGGAGCGTGAGCTTGACCGTGGCGTCCACGCCGCCCACCGCTTGCAGGCGGGCCATGTACAGGCCGGTGGGCAGGGCGCGACCGGCGGAGTCGCGGCCGTCCCAGACCGCGGTGTGGGTGCCGGCGGGCAGGGGGCCGTCCACGAGGGTGCGCACGAGGCGGCCGCGGAGGTCGTGGACCGTCAGGACGGCCCGGCCGTCGCGGGCCGTGGCGAAGCGCAACTCGGTGCGCGGGTTGAACGGGTTGGGGGAGCCGGTCACCGCGGCGGCGGGCGCCGGCGGACCGTCGATGCCGGTCACGTCGCCGATGGCCAGGGACACGGTGATGGCGTGGGGGGAGTCGGGGTCGTCGCTGCCCACCACCACCGACTCGCTGTGGAGCCCGGCGGGCAGTCCGGCGGTGTCGAACTCCAGGATCACCAGGGTCGAATCGGCCGGGTCCACCGTCCGACCCAGGGCCGTGACCTGCAGCCACGGGGCGTTCCACTTGAGGTCCGTCACGTGCAGGGGTAGCGGCCCGGTGTTGCGCAGGACCACGGTCTCGCGGCCCAGGCGCGGGATCTCGTCCAGGGCGCCGGGGATGTCCAGCAGGCCGGCGCCGGTGCGGACGTCGCGGCCGGGGTCGTGGACGTCCACGGCGGAGAGCTCGAGGGCCATGGCCACGTCGGCGGGCAGGGCGCCCGGGGAGGACTGAAGCAGGATGGCCGCGGCGCCCGACACCAGGGGCGTGGCCATGCTCGTGCCGGACCAGGCGATGTAGCTCCCGTCGGCCTTCAAGCTCGTGACGTCCACGCCGGGGGCGGCGATGTCGGGCTTCATGAGGCCGTCGGGCAGGGGATAGTCGTCGTAGGCGGACTCGGCGATCTCCCAGGCGGTGGGGCCGATGCTGCCGTTGGCGTAGACCACGCCGTCGATGTCCACGGCGCCCACGCTGATCACCGCGGCGTGGCCCGCCGATCCGTACCAGGGGTTGGGCACGTCGCCCGGAGTGGCGATGTCGTGGGGCACGGGGTTGTGGCCGCCGGCGCCGTCGCCGTTGCCCGCCGCGCAGATCCAGGGGATGCCCGCCGCCAGCAGGAATTCGCCGGCCTCGCGGGTGGCCAGCTTCATGTCGTCGGTGGGGCCGCTCCAGCCCGCGCTCATGCTGAACAGGTCCACCGGTCCGTTGTCCAGGCCGAACTGCATGGCCTCGATGAGATCGGCCCAGTAGCCGGGGGTTGCCCGCAGGATCATCAGGGTGGCGCCGGGGGCGGCGCCGGTGGCGCGGCCGTTGTCGCCGTCGCCCACGATCAGGCCGGCGGTGTGGGTGCCGTGGTTCCAGGTGGGGTCGCCCTCGTAGGGGTCGTCGTCGTCGTCCACGGAGTCCCAGCCGTGGTTGGGGAACTCGGCTCCGCCGTCCCACAGGTGGCCCATGAGGTCGGGGTGGTCGTAGGCGGCGCCGGAATCGATGTGGCCCACCAGCACGCCCTCGCCGTCGAAGCCCTCGGCCCAGGCGGCCGGGGCGCCCACCGTGTCCAGATGCCATTCGTTGACGGCGGTGATCACCTCGTCGGCGTGCTGAGCGGGGGCGCCGAACAGTTCGCTGGGGCGGTCGTCCAGCCACAGACGGCCCACGGCGGGGTCGGCGGCCAGGGCGGCCACGCCGTCGGGGGAGAGGTCGAGAGCGTAGGCGCCCTGCAGCCACAGGCGGCGGGGAGCGGTGGCGTCGCCGTCGCGGATCAGGCGGTCCAGGAGGGGGGCGGCCTCGGCCAGGGCGTCGTCCAGGACGGCGCGGCCGGAGGCCAGGACGGCCTCGCGCCGGAGGTCGCGGGCAACCCCCGCCAGGCGATCCTCCAGCGCAGGCGCGTCCAACCTGAGGGACGGCACGACGATGACCGGTAGCATGGCGCGGCCGCCGGTGGCGGCGGCGTCCAGCGCGGGGGCCGTCACCGGCAGGTGGCGACGGCGGAAGGTGGGTGCGTCGCGGGCGATGTCGGCGGCCAGCACCGCCAGGGGGGCCTCCACCTGGTGGAGCACGTGGGGCGGCGACAGCTCCACCCGCGGGTCGCCGTCGATCCACACCCACTGCCGGTCGAGGACGTTGTCGCCCTCGTCCTCCTCGACCACCGTGCCGAGGGGATCCAGCACCAGCTCGATCAGGTGGGCGCCGGCCCCGAGCATCACCTCGTGGTCCTCGATGGGCACGAACGTGCTGGTGCCCAGGCCACCGGGCACGGTCCAGGCGCCGTCCACGACGCCGTCCACCCGCAGCTCGAAGCGCACGTCGCCGTCGGCGGCGGCGAAGCCGGTGTTGGCCAGGGCCAGGCTCACGTAGGCGGGGGCGTCGGCCTGCAGCCAGCCCTCGATGCGCTCGCCGGAGTTCATGGAGGCGACCAGGGGGCCGTCCCAGCCGGCGGGGGTGTAGGGGGCCAGGTTCGGTTTCAGGGCACGCTCGCTCGTGTAGACGTTGTGGCCCTGGGTCGGGTAGTCGCGACGGTCGATCCACGCGGCGTGCAGCCCGCCGCCGCCCACCACGCCGTCCAGGTAGTGGAAGCGGGGCTCGGCCAGGGCCAGCCCCGTGACCACTTCCACCACGTCGGGCCAGAACTCGGGGTGGCCGCGGCCGCCGGCCTGGCGGGCGGACACGTCGAACTCGTCGCCGCCGGGGGCGGTCTCGAGCCACAGGCAGCCCACCAGATCGCCGTCGGCGTAGATGCGGGGGCCGAGGCTGTCGTAGGCGTCGGCCACCATCTCGTAGGGGCCGTCGATGGTGGCACCGCCGTCGAAGCTCAGGTGCACGGCGATGTCGCCGTCCACGTTGCCCAGGCCGTCGTCCCAGTCGTGCTGGTAGACGGTGTAGACGGCATCGCCCACGCACGCCACGTCCGGGAATCCGGTCTCGAACCCGGTCCACCAGGTCAGATCCTCCACGTCGGCGAAGCCGCCGCTCACGGCGTCGGTTGCCAGAAGGATGCGGGTCGGGTCGCCCCACACGCTGGACTCGCCGTTGACCATGTGCACCAAGGCGCCGTCCATGGCCACGGCGGGCCAGAGGTCGGGGTAGCCGTCGGGGGGCAGGGCGTCGAAGCCGACGGTCTCGCCGCCGTTGTGGGACCACATCCAGATCAGGGTCCACTCCCAGCTCCACAGGCTCTCGTTGATCTCCTGGTAGCTCGCGGCGATGAAGACGGTGGCGAAGTCGCCGGAGCCGCTCACGGCCACCGACGGGGTGGCGTTGATCGAGCCGGTGTACAGCCCCTTGATCCACGACCAGTTCACGGGGTCGTCGCCGGCGGCGCTGCGGGTGCGCACGATGTAGCCGTCGTCGCGGATCCACACCACGTGGATGTAGCCCGCGTCGTCGATGGCGATCTCGGGCATGGACTCGTCCTGGCTGAACGAGGGCATCTCCCACAGCGACCAGGTCAGGCCGTCGTCGGAGCTGCGGGCGATGTGGATGTCGCGGTCGGTGCCGCCCAGGTCGGTGGCCTCGAACACGGCGTAGAGGTCCCCGGTGACGGGGCTGCGGGCGAGGGACACGTAGGCGTCGTTCATGTTGGTGGCGTCGGCCAGGAGCCGGTCCTCGGACCAGGGATCCAGGCGCGACGAGGGGCGCGCAACGATCGACCGCTCCCCGACGGCGGACCGTCCGGGCGAGAGGAGGTCCGCCGTGGCGGGGACGGCCGGGGCGAGGCCGGGCGAGGCGTTGCGGAGATCGGCGGCGACGGGCGTGGCGGTGCGCAGGTCCGCGTCGACGAAGGCGGGGCGAGACGCCTTCGGCGAGCGGATCCCACGGCCGCGGGCGGAGCGGGGAGCCGCGTCGGGAGCGGGTAGCCGGGAGTCGGGGGCGGCGGCCAGGGTGGTGGCCCGGGGTGTCAGCGGACGGGTGCGCACCGTGTCGTCGGCCAGGCTGAACCGGGCGTAGGCCGCCGTCAGGACCAGGATGGCCAGCAGGAACAGCGTGGATCGGATGTCGAGCACTCGTCGCATGGACGCTCCCTCAGGGCTTGATCGATTATGATGAGATATTATATCACATCATATATCATCAAAACCAGAGGGAGTGTTGGGGAATAATCCCCAGTCTAGAGAGAGCGGGTGAGGTGCAGGCCGGGGCCAACGCCCGGCGACAGGGCCCCGTCGTGCACCACGGGCCGTCCTCGGAGCCAGACGTCGCGGACGGCGCCGCGCCAGTCGTCGCAGGTCCAGAGGGAGGCGTCGGCGTTGATGGGCAGGGTGGAGCGGGCGCGGGGGTCGAACAGGACCAGGTCGGCGTCCAGGCCTGGTTCCAGACGGCCCTTGCGGTGCCCCAGGCCCATGGCCCGGGCGGGCGCCTCGCAGCAGACGTCGACCCAGCGGGCCGGGGTGATCAGGCCGGTGGTCACCGCGAGGGTATGGGAGACGATCAGGCGCTCGCCCACGCCGGCGGCGCCGTTGGGCACGGACGGGAAGCCGTCGACGGCGGCGCTCCGTTTGACCGCCAGGGGGAACTCGCAGTGGTCGGTGGCCAGCCAGGAGAGGCGTCCGTCCGCCAGGCCGCGGCGCAGGGCGGCCGGATGCTCGGCGGGGCGCAGGGGCGGGGACATGATGGCTGTCAGGGCGGCGTCGTCGCCGCGGCGGTACCAGCCGTCGTCGCGGAACAGGTGCTGGGTGCAGACCTCGGCCGACACGTCCAGGCCCGATTCGCGGGCGTTGGCCACGGCGTCCATGGCGTCGGCGGTGGAGGTGTGCACGATGGTCAGGGGACAGCCGGTCTCGCGCACCAGCCCCAGGGCGGCGACCGCCGACTCGGCCTCCGAAGCCACGCTGTGGGCGTCCGGGTGATAGCGCGGCGCCAGGCGACCCGCCTCGCGCAGCGAGTTCTCGTGGCGGGCGTTGAGCTCCCCGTCCTCGGCGTGGAGCAGCAGGCGAGCGCCGGCGTCGCGGACCACGACCATCAGGGCCCGCAGCTCGTCCAGCGACAGCATGAGCCGGCCCTTGTAGGCCAGGAAGCCCTTGAAGGTAGGCAAGCCCTCGGCGGCCAGGCGCGGGATCTCGTCCAGCACGGCGTCGTCGATGCGGGGGACCGTCACGTGGAAGGCATGGTCGCAGAGGCACTCCCCGGCGGCCGCGGCCCGCCAGCGGGCATGGGCGTCGGCCAGGGACTCGGCCGGGTCGGGGTTCGCGAAATCCACGACGGTGGTGGTGCCGCCCAGCAGCGCGGCCGTGGACGAGTCGCCCCAGCCCCGGCTCGACAGTCCGGGCCGCAGGGGCATGCCGAAGTGGGTGTGGACGTCCACGCCGCCCGGCATCAGCCAGAGGCCGTGGGCGGGGATCGCGCCTTCGGGGGCCGGGATGCCCGGCTCGCGGTCGCGGATCTCGGCGATCCGCTCTCCGTCGACGCGGAGGTCGGCGTCCCGCGGTCCCGCGGAAGTCATCAGGGTGGCGCCGTGGATCCAGAAGCCGTTCATGGGCCGCAGGATATCCCATCGGGGGCGTGGGGGGCAAGGGCGCTCGACGATTCTGGACGACCCCTCTCGACGGGTGCTAGACTGCCCCGTCACCGAACTCCGCCACGCAGCAGCCCCCGAGGAACGCCATGAAGAGGATCGTCTCGAAGGTCCGGACCGACGACCCCGTCTACGCCGAGAACCACCAGCGCAACACGGCCATCGCCGCCGAGCTCTCCACCGTGCTGGAGACCGTTCGCCGCGGTGGCTCAGACCGGGCGAGGGAGCGCCACGAGGAGCAGGGCAAGCTCCTGGTGCGCGATCGCATCGAGCGCCTGCTGGACCCCGGCACCCCGTTCCTGGAGCTGTCGCCCCTGGCCGCCCACGGAGTCTACGACGACGACGTGCCCGCCGCCGGCCTGATCACCGGCGTGGGCTCGATCCACGGCCGCCAGGTCATGATCGTGGCCAACGACGCCACCGTGAAGGGCGGCACTTACTACCCCATCACGGTCAAGAAGCACCTCCGGGCCCAGGAAGTGGCCCTGGAGAACCGCCTGCCCTGCATCTACCTGGTGGACTCGGGCGGCGCGTTCCTGCCCCTGCAGGCGGAAGTCTTCCCGGACCGGGAGCACTTCGGACGCATCTTCTACAACCAGGCCACCATGTCCGCCGCGGGCATCCCCCAGATTTCCGCCGTGTTGGGCAGCTGCACCGCCGGCGGCGCGTACGTACCCGCCATGAGCGACGAAGTGGTGATCGTGAAGGAGCAGGGCACGATCTTCCTGGGAGGACCGCCCCTCGTGAAAGCCGCCACCGGCGAGGAGGTCACCGCCGAGGAACTGGGCGGCGGCGACGTCCACACCCGCATCAGCGGCGTGGCCGACCACCTGGCCAACGACGACGCCCACGCCCTGAAGATCGTGCGCGACATCGTGGAGAACCTGGGACCGGTGACCACCGCCCGCGTCCCGTGCAGCGAGCCGGAGCCGCCCGCCAGTGATCCGGAAGAACTGCCCGGCGTGGTGAGCCACGACCCGCGTACGCCCTTCGACATCAAGGAGGTCATCGCGCGGGTGGTCGACGGCAGCCGCTTCCACGAGTTCAAGCCCCGCTACGGCACCACCCTGGTGTGCGGCTTCGCGCGGATCCACGGCTACAGCGTGGGTATCCTGGCCAACAACGGCATCCTGTTCAGCGAGTCGGCCCTGAAGGGCACCCACTTCATCGAGCTGTGCAACGCGCGACGGATTCCGTTGATCTTCCTGCAGAACATCACGGGCTTCATGGTGGGCCGCGACTACGAGCACGGCGGCATCGCCAAGGACGGCGCCAAGCTCGTCAACGCGGTGAGCAACAGCACCGTGCCCAAGTTCACGGTGGTGGTGGGCGGCAGCTTCGGCGCTGGTAATTACGGCATGTGTGGCCGTGCTTATCAGCCCCGCCTCCTGTTGATGTGGCCGCAGGCGAAGATCTCGGTGATGGGCGGGGAGCAGGCCGCGGGCGTGCTGCTGCAGGTGAAGAAGGACCAGCTGGCGCGTCGGGGCGAGGAGCTCACGGCGGAGCAGGAAGCCGCCATCGTCGACCCGATCCTGGCCAAGTACGAGACCGAGGGCCACGCCTTCTACAGCAGCGCCCGGCTCTGGGACGACGGCGTCATCGATCCCGCCCAGACCCGCGACGTGCTGGGCCTGGGCATCGCCATGAGTCTGAACGCGCCCATTCCGGAGACGAAGTACGGGGTCTTCAGGATGTAATGCGGCCTCAGAACGAGGTCGAGATCATCAGGCCGCCGCCGCCGCCCTCTGGGATCCAGGCGCCCACGTGCGGAGTGGCCCGGCGGTTCGCGGCGGCGGTGGAGCCCTCGACCATGGAGGCGCCCACGAGCTGGGCGCCGACGGTAAGCAGGAGTACCTCGCCGCTGTTGGTGGCTCCGGCAGCCAGCAGGCCGGCGGCGCCGATGCCGACGGATGTCATCACGACCGCACCGGCATCGCCCTGCTCACCGTTGCCCAGGTGAACGCCCATGCCGAGGCCGACGGCCCCGAGGGCCGAGCCGACGAGGATCGCGCCTCCCAGCCCGGAGAAGGGTTCGTTGCCGTTCCGGGTCATGCTGGCCCCCATCCCGGCACCCACGCCGAGTCCGATGGCGCCGCCGACCAGCCCGCCGGCGATGGACCCGATCCCGACGCCGGGATCGTTCTCGGCCTCTTCGGCCCGGGACACGACGGTGGTCATGCAGGCGATCACGGCGACGACGGCGAGGAATCTCAGCATGGCATTGCCTCCTGTGACGATACGGGCGATCATAGACGATCCGGCGGCCGACCGATCAGGGGAATCCCGGCCGAGGGCAGACATCAACCAGCCGATGCGTGGAGGAGTTCCGTGCCCACCGTCCTGACCGAACGCCGCGGCCCCGTGCTGCTGGCCACCATCGACCGTCCCGAGGCCCACAACGCCTTCGACCACGAGATGGTCCTGGCGCTGCGGGATCTCTTCGCGGGCCTCGCCGACGCCGACGACCGGCCCCACGCCGTGGTCCTCCGCGCCGAGGGCCGCCACTTCTGCGCCGGCGGCGACCTCAACGACATGCGCCGCCTCGGCCGCGCCGACTACGCCGAGAACCTGGACGCCGCCCACGAGCTGGGCGAGATGTTCCGGGCCGTGCGCCTGTGCCCCGTGCCCGTGGTGGCCCGGGTCCACGGCGGCGCCTTCGGCGGCGGGGTGGGCCTGATCTGTGCCTGCGACATCGTGGTGGCGGACTCCAACGCTTTCTTCGCTCTCACCGAAGCCCGCCTCGGCCTGGTGGCGGGCGTGATCTCGCCCCTGGTGATCGGGCGCATCGGCGTGTCGAAGGCGCGGGTGCATTGCCTGACCGGAGAGCGGTTCGACGCCGCCGAAGCCCACCGCATCGGCCTGGTGGACGTGCTGGCCGGCGACGAGGGCCTGGATGCCGCCGTGACCGGCGTCGTGCGGTCGCTGCTCAAGGGCGGACCGAACGCCCTGGGCAAGATCAAGGAGCTGGTGGAGGGCGCCGCCTCGCGTCCCTTCGGCGACAGTCTGGAGTTCACGGCCCGCATGATCGCCGAGGCCCGCACGTCGCCCGAGGCCCAGGCGGCCCTGGAGGCCTTCTTCGCCAAGGAGCCGGCCCCCTGGCTGGACGGAACCGAGGAGTGGACCCTGTGAGTCGCGAGATCCGCACCGTGCTGGTGGCCAACCGCGGCGAGATCGCCTGCCGCGTGATGCGCACCTGCCGCGAGATGGGCGTGCGCACCGTCGCCGTCGCGTCCACCGCCGACGCCGACGCGCCCCACGCCCGCATGGCCGACGAGGTGGTGGTCCTGGGTCCGCCGCCGCCCCTGGAGTCGTACCTCCTGACCGAACTGATCCTGAAAGCGGCCCGCGACACCGGCGCCGACGCCATCCATCCCGGCTACGGTTTCCTCTCCGAGAACGCCGACTTCGCCCGGGCCTGCGCCGACGCCGGCGTGGTCTTCATCGGCCCCGCACCCGAGACCATCGAGGCCATGGGGGAGAAGACCGCCGCCCGCCGCGTGATGCAGGAGGCCGGCGTGCCCGTGGTGCCCGGCGAGTACCTGCCCGAACCCGACGCCGACGGCCGCGTGGACGCCGCCGCTCTGGCCTCCGCAGCCGACGCCGTGGGCTTCCCCATGCTCGTGAAGGCCGCCTACGGAGGCGGCGGCAAGGGCATGCGCCTGGTCACCGACCCCGCCGACCTGCCCGCCGCCGCCGAGGGCGCGGTGCGCGAGGCGGTCAAGGCCTTCGGCAACGGCCTGGTCTACCTGGAACGGTTCCTGGAACGGCCGCGCCACGTGGAATTCCAGATCTTCGGCGACGCCCACGGCAACGCCGTGCACATGGGCGAGCGCGAGTGCTCCATCCAGCGCCGTCACCAGAAGATCGTGGAGGAGACCCCGTCCCCCGCCCTGGACGACGACCTCCGCCGCCGCATGGGCGAGGCCGCCGTGGCCGCCGCTGCGGCCGTGGGCTACGTGGGCGCCGGTACGGTGGAGTTCCTGCTGGCCCCGGACGGCGAGTTCCATTTCCTGGAGATGAATACCCGCCTGCAGGTCGAGCATCCGGTGACCGAGCTGGTCACGGGGCTGGACCTGGTGCGCCTGCAGCTCCTGGTGGCCGCCGGCGAGCCGCTGCCCTGGCCGCAGGATGGAATCACGGCCCGGGGGCACGCCCTGGAGTGCCGCGTCTACGCCGAAGATCCGGCCCGGGGCTTCCTGCCCTCGATCGGACGCCTCGAACTGTACCGGGAGCCCGACGGCCCCGGCGTGCGGGTCGACTCCGGCGTGGCCGAGGGCGGCGAGATCACACCCCACTACGACCCCATGATCGCCAAGCTCTCGGTCCACGGCGCCACCCGTGCCGAGGCCGTCGATCGCATGCGCGACGCCCTGCGCCGGTATCCGGTGCTGGGCCCTGCCACCAACATCGAGTACCTGGACGCGGTGCTGGCCTGTCCGGCCTTCGCCGCGGGGGAGACCCATACCGGTTTCCTGGACGAGCACCTGGCCGACTGGGCCCCGGACCGCAGCGACCGCGACGCGGCCCTGGCCGCCTGCGCCGTGGCCGAAGCCGTGGCCGTCCCGGCCGCCCGCTCCGGTTCGGCGGCCGCACCCGCCGCCGGCTCGCCCTGGACCAGCCTCGGACGCTTCCGCCTCAACGGATTGGGATGACATGCACCTGGAGTTCCTGGACGACGATCGCCCTCGCCCCTGCACCCTGAGCCCTGACGGGGAGACCTGGACCGTACACCTGGACGAGGGTGGCCCCTGGACCGTCCTGCCCGCCGGGGGCGGTGCCGTGGACCTGATCGAGGACGGCCGGCGCCGTCGCGCCTGGGTGGTGCGCCGCGACGGCGAGCGCCTCGTGTTCCTGGACGGCCGCGTCCACGTGTTCCGCCAGCCCGGCGACGACGACGAGGCCCACGACGAGGCCGCCGGCGGCGGCCCCCGCGTGGTGGCCGACATGCCCGGCAAGGTGGTCAAGGTGGGCGTGGCCGAAGGCGACGCCGTGGAGCCCGGCACGCCCCTGCTGATCCTGGAGGCCATGAAGATGGAGGCGGTCCAGAGCGCCGCCGTGGCCGGCCGCGTCCTGAAGGTCCACGTGGCCGAGGGCGACCAGGTGGGCCAGGGCGACCTGCTGGTGGAGATCCAGGAGGAGGCTGCGGAGTGACCCCGAGGCGCGACATCACCCCGGACCACCGCCTGGGCCTGGTGCTCGGCGGCGGTGGGGCGCGCGGCGTGGCCGCCGTGGGCATCGTGAAGGTGCTGGCGGAGCACGGGCTGCATCCGTCCCACGTGGCGGGCACGTCCATGGGCGCGCTGGTGGGCGCCTTCCTCTGCGCCGGCTGGAGCGCCGAGCGGGTGCGCGACCTGACCCTGGGCACGAGCTGGATCGACGTCATCGACATCTCCACCTCGGGCGGCGTGATGAAGGGCGATCGGTTCGCCCGCTGGCTGGCCGAGCGCCTGCCTGCGCGGTTCGAGGACCTGCAGATCCCCCTGACGGTCACCGCTACCGACATCGACTCCGGGGAGATGGTGCTGCTCGACAGCGGTGACCTGATCCCCGCCCTGCGGGCCACCTGCGCCTTCCCGGGAGCCTTCACACCGGTCCGAATCGGGACGCGGAACCTCGTGGACGGCGGCCTGAAGAGCACCGTCCCCGTTCAGGCCCTTCGCGGCACCGACGTGGAGCGCGTGATCGCCTGCAATTTCCAGGCGCCCATGGATCGCCCCGTGGTGCCCGAGCCGTCCAACGACCTGCGCCGGACCTGGGCCCGCTTCTGGGAGACCCTCACGTTCCAGCGTCGCAATCTGGCGGCGGACGTGCTGCTGAAGGCCGTGGACATCCTCCAGACCGAGGTCTGCGAACGTCAGCTCGCCGACGACCCCCCTGATCTGGTGATCGCGCCGCCCATGCCGGGCGTGAACCTGGAGGACTTCCGGCTGGTACCGCGCATCGTGGAGCTGGGCGCCGAGGCGGCCCGCGAAGCCCTCGATTCCTGACCCGTCCCCCTTCTCGAGGTGACCATGAACCGCACGCGCCGCGCCGATCTCATGCTGCTGGCCGTGACCGTGTGCTGGGGCGTGTCGTTCCCCGCCATCAAGGCCGCCTCGCCCCATATCAGCGCCACCCTCTTCGTCGCCCTGCGGTTCGTGGCGGCCACGGCCCTGATGGCGGCCGCCTGGCCCCTCTTCATCCGGACGTTGCCCGTCGACCTGGCGGTGCGCGGGCGCCGGTTGCTCACCGAACCGCTCACCGCCCGCCACGGCCTCGAGCTGGGCGTGCTGGCCGCCCTGGGCTACACCACCCAGACCGTGGGCATGCACCACACGTCGGCCAACAACAGCGCCTTCATCACGGCCCTGAGCGTGGTGCTGGTGCCGGTCTTCCTGTTCGTGATCCGGCGCGAGCGGCCCGGCCTGCCGGTGATGGGGGCGGTGGCCCTGGCGGTGGCCGGCCTGGCCCTGATGACGCGTCCCGACCTGGGCGGCCTCAACACGGGCGACGTGTGGACCCTGGGCACCGCCGTCTCCTACGCCGTCTACCTGATCCGCCTGAACGCGGCCCTGAAGGTGGCCAACTGGTTGCCGCTGGTGGTCTGGACCATGGCCGTGTGCGCGGTGCTGAACGCCGGGGCCGCCCTGCTGATCGAGACGCCGCGGCTGGAGATCCGCAGCGAGGTGCTGTGGGCCCTGGCGGTCACGACCCTCATGTCGACGATCCTGGCCCTGACCCTCCAGAACCGCTTCCAGGGCGATACCACGCCCACCCGGGCCGCCCTGATCTTTTCGGCGGAGCCGGTGACCGCGTCGTTCTTCTCGTGGCTGCTGTTGGGGGAGACCCTGGGGCGTCACAGCCTGGCGGGTGCCGGTCTGATTCTTGCAGCCGTCCTGGTGACCGAACTCACCGGCGCCGGGGAGGAGCAGCATCCCGAAGGCGCCGACGACCCGGACCCGGAGCGCGTCCCGTGAAGGTGATCTTCCTCTGCACGGCCAACTCCTGCCGCAGCCAGATGGCCGAGGCCTGGGCCCGCCACCTCTTCCCCGAGGGCTGGGACGTAGCCAGCGCCGGGTTGGTGACCTATCCCATCACCGAGGAGACCCGCGCCGCCATGGCCGAGGCGGGCGTGACCATGGAAGGGCAGCGCAGCCAGCCCATCGACGACTACGATCTCGACGCCTTCGACCTGGTGGTCACCCTCAGCGGCCAGTCCACGCGCTTCGTCCCCCGCCTGAAGGACCCGTCCCGGCACCTGTCGCGCCCCATGTCCGACCCCATGTCCGCCCGCGGCACCCACGACGAGGTGCGCCGCGCCTTCGCCGCCGGTCGCGATCGCATCCGCGCGGTCGTGGACGAGGTCATCGAACTCCTCTCCGGCCGCTAATACCTCTCGTTCGGACTCATGTTTTTTTCGTGAATCTCAAGCGGTTGGCGTAACCGTCCACCATCGTTCGACCTACGTCTTTCGGACGGAGCCTCTCAATATCATGCGGCTTTCCGGGAGCCTCCGGAGGGTCGTGGCCTTCGATTTTTTTTTCCGTTCGTCCCTGCCCGGTCGACGACCCCGAGTCGCCTGTTTTCATGGCCGTTGCATCGGATATCCGGACGTGGCCGAGCGGCGATGACGGACGCTTCGGGACCCTCCGTGGCCGATCGTGATGTTCCCCGTTGACCTGCGGTAGGTGGTATATCAATCTTGGGTTCGCCCCAAGATATAGGGGTTGCTCGGGGAGACGGATCGGATGACGGATCGTGCGCCGTAAGAGGATCTTTCCTCAACCCGCCCACCCCCCGAGTCGGACTGAACCAAGACATGACTGGTGAACAGGACACCCGGCCGAAGAGAGCCGGTCGGGCCGGCGTGTCCCCGCCGATACCCCTGAACGACCCGCCACTAGGGGAAGGAAGAGGAGTTTCTCCATGAAGGACCAGGAGAAGAAACTGCAGGCGATGGCAGGAGCCGATCTCGTCTCCGACGACCAGGTCACCGAGGACGTGCTCGGCGACGGCGTCACCGAGGACCTGGAGACGGAGTTCGACCTGGAATCGCTGACGGCCGCGGGAGCGCAGGACGCCTCCGGCGGCACCGAGGACGCCCCCGAGCGCGTGGGCCGCGCCTTCGCGCGCCGCAACACCGCCGAGGGCATCAACCCCCTCGACGAGGTGCGCTGGGAGAAGCGCGACGCCTCCATCGTCAGCGACAAGGGCGAGGTGATCTTCGAGCAGAAGGACGTGGAGATCCCCAAGGACTGGTCCCAGATGGCCACCAACGTGGTGGTCTCCAAGTACTTCCGCGGAGCCGTGGGCACGCCCGAGCGCGAGACGTCCGTGCGCCAGCTGGTGGGCCGCGTGGCCGACACCATCGCCGACTGGGGCGTGAAGGACGGCTACTTCGCCACCCCCGAGGACGCAGCCGCCTTCCGCGCCGAGCTGTCGTGGCTTCTGGTCCACCAGCACGCGGCCTTCAACTCGCCGGTGTGGTTCAACGTGGGCGTGGAGAAGACGCCCCAGTGCTCGGCCTGCTTCA
>CAYFKR010000017.1:0-82200 GCA_964343835.1 uncultured Fibrobacteraceae bacterium | reverse complement strand
CAGAAACAACGGTGCACCAGCTGCGGTCCTTCAGCAATTCACAGATATGCTTCCCTACACTAGGGCGATGGAGCTTGAAATGCTTGAGGACTCCCAACGCGGGATTCATGCCTATTGCAGGCTGGGTTTCAGCTTTCCCAAGGATGCCTCAATTAGAATCCCTCGAAGAGGAGCCCTCTCGCTGGTCCTAGAGGATCCCTCCAATGGAACCCCAACCACTGTCAGGTGCCAAGGCTTGTTAGTGCGCGAACGTGACTCTGGTGAGGTCCGGTACTATGACACAGGACGAGGGCCTCTTGATCTCACTTGGGAATTACAAAAGCAGGATATCGGGAAACCGACCCTTGTATATGCGAGGGTCGGGTATGAGTTCTGGGGCTGGAAGGTCCTGGAAGCAAGCCTGGAGCGAGAGTGACTCCAGGTATCACAACACAATCCTGAAAGGGGATTGCCATGAAGAAGACCATTCTCTCTGTCCTTCTGCTCGTTTCGATCTCGGTTCTCTGCGCAGGGTCAGCCTGCCTATATGATTCGCGCCATAAGCGGAATCGAAGTAAGACCTGGTACATGGAGCGATGAATATAAGGAGAAGCATGTTAGATTTTGTCCGTCAGGTAGCTAGCGAGAGGGTCTGGGCGGAGGCGTTATCATGGCGGGGTAGTGTGCTTCTACCATATGTGAACAATATAAGAGTGGCGGCCACAAGGGCGCTCCATGCTTTGTGTCTATTGGTGTTGGCGACTAATTCGGGAAGAGCGGCGACGTGGAGAGTGGAGCTGGATGGCACGGGCGATTACACAAGTATTCAGGCTGCAGTTCTGGGCGCCGCAAGTCTCGATACTATTCAAGTCGGACCGGGGCGATATGACACGATGTTCACATATACGCCGCCACAGGGAGGGTGGACTGATGAGGTCATAGTGGCCGTCGAGGGCAAGGATATAACTATTATAGGTTCCGGCGATCGAGGTACAGTAATTGGGCCCGCCGTAGCGCCGCCGTGGTCAATCACTGGTCCGATCGGTATAGTAACTACGCAGACAGGATCTATAACCATGTCAGAGATAGTCATCGAGAATATGTCAATAGGAATATATCACGCGGCATCATCTATTGATGCATGCAATATATATGTGAGCAATTGCAGGGTGGGCATAGCAACGATGGGCCAGGGTGTGTCCACTATTGGTGGCAGTGGCTTTAATGATTGTGCGTGGGGCGTAATGGCTACGCGTGATGAAGGTGCACATAGTCTGTCTATAGAGGTGTGTGCATTTGCTGGAAGGCAGCCGGGTGTCACTGGGTGTCATGTTCTGGCTCAGTACCTAGAGTATGTTGAAATAAGTGGATCCACATTTAGCGATGGATTGACATCGGTGCAGGTCGATAGAACGAGTGCGCACATTGAAGGGTGCGCAATATTGTCTGGGGTGTGGACGCATGTAATTATATTGGGGTCTGATGTGTTGATGACGAACAATATGTTATCCGGCGGGGGTCGGCAACTCTATTTAGGAGGCGGCGCATTACTGCGTGGCAGTGGAAATGTTCTATCTGGCACAGGGAGTGCCTGGCCGGGGTCGGCAACAATCGAGGTGAGTCGATCAAGTATAGACTTTCATGGGAATGATATATATAGGGATGGCAGCATGGATTATGTGGTAAGATGCGGTAGCGGTACAGACGAACCTGTGAATCTAGTGGATAATTACTGGGGGCCAATATGGCCGGGATGGCATGATCAATATATATATGACGGCAACGATACACTCACGGTCGGCACGGTCGTTGAGTATGCCCCGTATTTAGAGGGATCAGTTCCTAATGAGACCATGAGTTGGGGAGAAGTGAAGAGCATGTTTAGATAGAGGCACACAATCATGATGGCGGTGGAGTCGCAGCATGGGAGTAGGCACATGAATAAGTATGTAATACTGATGATGGCATTGTGCGTCCTGGCAAGGGCAGCAGCGAGTGAAGAGAGTAGCGATATTGTAGGCGTTATAGGAATGAATCCCGTAGGAACGAATAGTAGCATCGCTGTATATGTGTCTCTTGAAGAAGGTCAGGCGCTGGCGGGTGTAGAGTGGTATATAACGAGTCAGCCCTTGCTTTGTTGCCGATCCAGTGCAGCACCGCCGAGGAGCTGGGCTGGCAGAGTCGCCCGCACAACTATGCGTGTATCTTTGCTCTCCAGGCTGATGGCTATGACGGGGACTGTTGGCCCCCGGAGTGCACTGAGAACTGGTAGGCACTAGCCTGCCTGGGAGGAGGCGCCCGATCCTCCCATAATCAACGCTTCGTCCAGGCAGGGCTGCCTCCGTTCAACCCCTCCACAACGATCGCTTTCTCGATCAGCTCCCCCGGTCACGCAGCATTGCGCATCTTCGACCTGCGGGGTCGCCTCATCACGACCTTGATTGACGAAGAGATCGTCGCCGGGTCCCATCTCGTCACCTGGAACGGCACCGACACGAAGGGACGCCAGGTCGGCGCAGGGAATTACTTCTGCCTGATCGAATCCCCCGACGGGAGATCGGGGCTCCCGATCACGCTCGTCAAGTGAGCGTGATCGAGCTTTCATCGGAACCGACTGGTCCAGTGGTCTCCTGTGGTCAGGCTCCTATCCTGCTTCCTGTCGCCAGTTCCCCCACCACCTGCACCACCAACATCCCCCCGAACACACAAACGATCGCCGCCCCCGTCGGCAGATCGAACGCATAACTCGCCCCCGCCCCGAGCACCACCGCAGCCACCCCCACGCCCAGCGTGTACAGGAACTGCGCCCGGTCCGCGACGAACAGCCGCACTCCCATCACCGTGGGTACCACCAGCAGGGCGAACACCAGCAGCACGCCGGCCACCTGCACGCTGGAGGTCACGACGGTGCCGAGGATGGCGTAGAACGCCAGGTCCCATAGGCGGACCCGGAGGCCCGCGCGGCGGGCCTCCTCGTGGTCCGTGGAGATGCGGCGCAGGGGGCCGCGCCAGATCCAGAGCAGGGCGCCGAGGGCCGCGTAGAGCACCGCCGTCTTGATCACGACGGGCCACGTGACCCACAGCAGGGCGCCCACCAACAGGTGGCGGATCTCCTCGCCGCCATGGGGCACCTGGGTCAGGACCAGGATCATGGCGGCGCTGGCCACGGCGTAGATGATGCCGATGTACGCCTCCTGGGGTACGCGCTCGTCGCGGGTGCGGGTCGCCGCGATCAGGACGGCGCCCAGGACGGTAGCGGCCAGGGCCATGGCGTAGGTGGAATCGGTGCCGATCTCGCCGCCGAACAGCAGCGAGATCGCCACGCCGAAGGCCGCGACCTGGGCCAGGGCGATGTCCACGAAGATCACGCCGCGCCTGACCACGTGCCATCCCAGGTGGGAATGCATGGCCACCAGGATCAGGGCCATCACGACCGGGGCCGCCATCATCTCCAGGAATCCGCTCACGGGGTTTCCCCTTCCACCGCGGCCGCCGCCAGGCGGGCCACGATCTCGTCGATGAGCTGCACGTAGCCGTCGACTCCCTTTTCGGATCCCGAGGCCGCCGGCAGCACCGCCAGCGGACAGCCGATGCGGCGGGCGGTCTCGCGTGCGACGTCCACGTGGGACCAGGTGGCGGCCACCACGATCACGTCGCCCAGCTCACGGCCCTGCTCCACCATCGTCTGGACGTGGCGGGGCGAGGGAGCGATGCCGGGACGGTGCTCGATCTCGCCGTACACCTCCAGCCCGAGCCAGTGCACCAGATAGGTCCATGTCTGATGGTAGAGCAGGATGTGGTGGTCCCGCGCCGGAGCGACGGCGGTCTCCCATTCGCGCAGCTTGCCGCGCATGGCTTCCGCAAAATGGTCGGCCCGGTGACGGTACTCGGCGTCGTTGTCGGGATCGAGCTCACCCATGCGGGCGGCCATGCGATGGGCCACGTGGACCATGGCGCGCGGGTCCAGGGTGTAGTGGGGATTCCCGAGGGGGTGAACGTCGCCGTGGCCGCGATCCAGGTGGTCGTGGGGCACGTCCAGGATCTCCGTCAGAGCTGTGGAGCAGTCAAGCTCCCCGGGAGCGCCCGCACGGACTTTCGGGTTGCGCGCCTTGCGGATCAGCGACGGCAGCCAGCCCACCTCCAGCTCCAGACCGGTGTAGACCAGCAGGTCGGCCTTGCCCAGCTTGCGGGCCAGGGACGGTTTGGCGGGCAGGTAGTGGGGGTCGGTGGCGCCGGGGCAGAGGATCTCAACCTCGACATCGTCGCCGCCCACCAGGCGGGCGATCTCTCCCAGGTCGGAGAGGGTCGCCACCACCTTCAGCTTAGCCGCGGCCTGGCCGGCGCCGAGCGCCAGCAGGCAGGCCGTCAGCAGCAGGATGCGCTTCATGGCGTCCTCCTAGTACAGGTGGGCCGGGTGGGACCCGATGGTGACGTTCCACTGCACCGAGACGCGCAGGTCCGACATCTCGCCGTCCACTTCCTCGATCTTCGAGACCTCGGCGCGCAGGGCGCTGAACTCGCTGGGAGCGAAGGTCACGGCGGCCTTCCACTCGGTCCAGTCGGCGAGCTCGTGGTCGGCCTTCTCGTCGTGGTGGTGCTCCATCATGTCGTCCACGCGGCCGTAGCCTGCGCCCAGCCACCAGTTGCGGTGCACGCGCGTCTGGGCGTGGAGGAACCAGCCCATGGGGTCGCCCTCGCCGTGCTCGTGGTCGGGCATCATGAGCTCGGCGGAGATGTTGGCGGCCGGGCCCTGGGACTGCGTCACCGACGCCCATTTCCAGGTCAGGTCCAGGCCGGACACGGCCAGGTCGCCGGCTTCGTCCTCGTGCAGGGCGCCGGGACCGCTCAGGTACGATCCGCCCAGCTCCAGGGTACCGCCGTCGGACACGTCCCACAGGTTGCTCCAGCGGGCGCCGAACACGGGGGCGCGGTCCTCGGCGTCGAAGATCTCGGCGTCGCCGTTCACGCCGTAGACCGACACCTCCGACCACCAGGGCATCGGGGCGGTCCAGTCCACCTTGGCGCCGATCTCGGTCAGGCCGTGGTCGCCCAGGATCATCCGCTGGGCCAGGGGTGCGCGGGTGAAGGGGTACTGGTGGGTGTGCAGCACGGCGTGGCGGCCGAAGGGCGCGTAGAACTTGCCGAGGGTCAGACCGAAGCCGGCGGGCATGGAGGTGCTGTGGATCTCGGCCACCTCGATGTCTGCGATCAGGCCGTGCGCCTCTTCGCCGTCGTGGTCGTGGGCGGGGTGGAACGACAGCACCACGTCGGCGGTCCAGAACGGATCCACCACGGAGCTGAACTGGATCTCGGCCTCCTGGAGCTTGGCGAAGTTCTCGTCGGCCGTGGGCGTGTCGTCGTTCCACTGGCCCAGGAACAGGGCGTTGAGGCTGATGGCGGGGTTCTGCTGCCGGGACACGCCGGTGGCGGTGCTCGAGGCGGCGACGGCGAACTGGGCGGTCAGCAGGACGGCCAGCGCGGCCGTGATGACGTTCTTCAAGGTTCTTCCTCCATACGACAGGACTCACCGCCTCGGGATGTCGAGCGCGGTGCAGGTTCTCGGATTGGCGTCGATGTCAGGAGGAGGCCGGCGGTGCTCGGGAGTCGTGGATCCGGAACGGGTGGGCGTCGGAGGCTCGCACGGCCTCGTCGGCCGGAGTCGCGCCAACGGGGGTGAACCCGGGGTCGGGGCTCACCGTGTCCTCGACCACCACGCCGGAGTGGAAGACCAGGCAGTCCAGGTGCTCGGGATCGCCCACGTGGTGGTCGTGCCCGGCATGGGCGATATGGTGGTGGATGTGGCCGACCTCGAACGCCGCTCCGAAGAGCAGCACGAACAGCGCCAGGAGGCGCAGGATGCCCGGGGCGGGCGCGTTCATGTGTCGAGGCCGTGACATGGACGCCATCATAGCCTTACGGAGCGACGACTGCAAGCCGACCGCGGGAACCCGGAGCCCGGCACGGTGTAGACATCCGGTTCCGTCCTTCCGCCCCCCTGACGAAGGGACGCGCCATGCGCATGGTGATCGTCGCGGGCCTCGTGCTCGCCCTGGCCGCGGTCGCGGCCGCCTCCCCCGCCGTCGAGACCGTCGACGGCATTCCCCACATCATGAACGACGCCCCGGCCGAGGGCGCGCAGCGGGTCGACCTGGTCGAGCGCTGGCGAGCCGGCGGCGAGGACGACGTGGTCTTCTTCGGCGTGATCCGCGACGCCGCCCCCGGCCCCGACGGGCAGGTGTACCTGCTCGACGGCCAGCTCTCCGAGGTCCAGGTGTACGACGCCGACGGCAAGCACCTCGGCACCCTCGGCCGCGAGGGCGACGGCCCCGGCGAGTTCCGCCGACCCGCCGCGGTGGTGCCCCTGCCCGGCGGCCGGGTGGGCGTGACGGTGGGCCAGCCCGGCCGCATCATCACCCTCGAGGCCGACGGCACGCCCGGCCCGTCCATCCGCCCCGCCATCGGCGGCGAGGGCGGGTTCGGCATGCTCGTGGACGTGCTGACCCGCGGCGACCGCATGGTGGCCTGCGGCATGCAGTTCTCCCCCGGCGAGGAGGGCATGACCGAGCTGCGCTATCTCTCCATCTGCGACATGGACGGCAACGAACTGCACCGTCTCTGGGAGATCACCGGCACCCGCGACTTCAGCAAGCCCAAGTTCGTGGAGAAGGACGAGTACTTCGCCATGGGCCGCTTCGCCGTGGATTCCGCGGGGCGCGTGTACGTGGCCATGGACTACGACCGCTACGCCGTCTCCGTGTTCGCCCCCGACGGCACCCTCGAGCGCGTGATCGAACGTCCCGACTACCAGGGCCGCATGCGCAGCAAGGAGGAGAAGGAAGAGGTCACCAGCGGCATGAGGATCGTGGCCAACGGCCGCACCCTCGAACTGGAGAACGTGGTGGAGGACCGCGACCAGGCCATCGAGTCGCTCTTCGTGGACGGCGAGGACCGGCTCTGGGTCCGCGACAGCCACTCCGAGGAGCACGCCGGCGTCTTCCGCCGCTACGACGTATTCGACGCCGACGGCGCGTGGCTGCGCAGCGTCGACCTCGTTCTGCCCGGCGACCAGGAGGAGGACGGCCTGTTCCCCCTGGGCGACGGCCGTTTCGCCCAGATCCGGGGCCTGCAGGGCGCCCAGGCGGCCATGTTCGCCGACGTGGAGGGCGGGTCGGACGACGAGGAGGACCTCGGCGACGCCGAGCCCCTCGAGGTCGTGCTCTGGTCCCTGCCGTAACGATCGGAACAAAGGTGCGGCCCCCGGCGTAGATCGGGGGCCCGACCACCCCGGAGGAACACCGTGAACCCGACCATCCGCAAACTCTGGCGCTCCTGGTGGCCCACCCTGCTGACCGTCGCCGTCGTGCTGTCGTTCCGCAGCGCCGTGGCCGACTGGTACGACGTGCCCACCGGCTCCATGCAGCCCACCATTCTCGAAGGCGACCGCTTCCTCTGCGACCACACCGCCTACGACTGGCGCCTGCCCCTGGTCGGCGCCGTGGCCCACCGTGCGGATCCCGAGCGGGGCGACATCGTGACGTTCCCGTCGCCCGTGGACGGCGTGCGGCTGGTCAAGCGCGTGATCGCGGTGCCCGGCGACGTGGTGTCCATGCGCGACAACCGCCTGACCATCAACGGCGAGGCCGTGGGCTACGAGCTCGGTCCCGACGACATTCCCTGGGAGCTGCCCGAGGCCGACACCTCTCCTCACGCGTACCTGCGCGAGGACCTGGACGGCACGGTGCACGACGTCATGCTCACGCCGGCCGCGAAGTCCCCCCGCTCGTTCGGTCCGGTCGCCGTGCCCGAGGGCCGCTACCTGATGATGGGCGACAATCGCGACAACAGCGCCGACTCGCGCTGGTTCGGGTTCGTGGAGCGCGGCGTGATCGAGGGCCGGGCCGTGGCCATCGTGGCCTCGGTGGACCGCGACCGGTGGTGGAAGCCCCGGTGGGACCGGTTCTTCCGCCGACTGACATAACGCATCGCCCGGGACCTCCCGGGCCCCGCCCCGGCCGGTCGGCCGCCCTTCCATGGGGGGTGGCCACCTCACCCGGCCGGACCATACGCCGAGAGCCTCCCGACCGGGAGGCTCTCGGCTTTCCGGGTAGAAAAAGGAATCCGGTCCCTACGACCGCCCCATGAGGGTCTTCGACCATGCCGAGGGAGGCGGGATCGGGACGGCCGTCGGGCGGCAGCGCTCGGCTGCCCAGGCCATCGTACCGGGCCTCCTGGCCGTCTCCGTGTACAGCAGGCTCGGCTGCGGCGTGATGCCGAATCGGGGCAGTTCCAGCCGCTCGGCATCCCAGCACACGCGGACGGTCACGTCCCGGTGGTCCGCCTCGCGACGGTCGTGGCCCGAGAGGGCGGCCCACAGCGTGCCGAAGCGATCCTCGTCGATGTCGAAGAGGACGCCCCGGCAGTGGCGGGCCAGTTCGGCGGCTCGGTGGCCGTGCCCCCGGTCGACGCCGTCACCGACGCGGCAGAGATCGTGAAACAGGGCGAAGAGGTCGATGACCTCGGGGTCGGCGCCCTCGGCCTCGCCGATGTGGCGGCCGACGGCGCTGACGCTGGACCAGTGGGACTCGCCGTGCGGACCCGCGGGGTCCAGGGCGAACTGTTCCCTGGCGAACTCCAGGGCGGTGGTGTGTGTCGTGAGCATGACCGTTTCTCCTCCCTCGGTCGCTCCGTCCCGACTCAGTGCGCGGCGACCTCCGAGGCCAACCGCCTGTAGACGAGCACGCGGAACATGTCCAGGTATCGCCTGGTCTCCTCGCGCTCGATGTTCGTGATGTATTTCCAGAACCCGTAGATGCGTGAGAGCGTGAGCAGCCTGTTGGCGTAGAGGGGCCAGTTGTAGCGGCTCTCGATGCGCATCAGGGAATTGCGGGAGATGTCCGACCACGTGTCGGGGTCCTCCCGGAAGCGTTTCATCATGCCGGCGAGCAGGGCCGCCGCCTCTCCAGGGCGCTCGGGATCGATATGGAAGCCCGACACGCCGTCTTCGATGATCTCCAGGGGACCACCGTGACGCGTGGCGAACGTCGGCAGGCCGCTGCTCATGGATTCGACGACGGTCAGGCCGAAGGCCTCGTAGAGAGCCGGCTGGACGAACCCGCCTTTCAGGTCGGCGACGCAGCGGTAGATCTCCCCCACCTGCGTCTTGTCGGTCCGCATGGGCAGCCAACGCACGTGGCCGTCCAGGTCGTGCCTGTCGAAGAGGTCGTGCACGAGAGCGATCTGCTGCTTCTCGTCCTCGTCCTGAGAGTCGGCCGGATCCATGAAGCCGCCGGCGATGAGCAGGTTGGCTTCGCCCCGCAGATCGTCGGAACCGCCGTAGAGGTCCACCAGTCCGCCCATGTTCTTGATGGTGTCGAGCCTGGACATGGAGAACAGCAGGGGACGGTCCGGGTCGTCGAAGTGGCCGCGGCCGCCCTCGCCGTCTGCGCCGCGGATCAGTTCCATGACCTCGTCGCGCACCTCCGGGATGCGACGCTCTCCGTCCGTGAACGGAAAGAAGACATCCGGGTCGGCCCCCGGCGAGACGATGTTGAACTTGGGATCGAAGGGATCGATGCCCTCGATGACTCGGTACAGGCCCGGCATCGTGAAGGAATGGTAGCCTTCGTACTGGCCCACCACCTCGGGCGTGCCCGCGATCTCCTGGTACGTGCTCGTGATGATGAAGTCGGCCGTGTTCATGGCGATCAGGTCCGCCGTGAACTGGCAGCCGAAGTTCTGGGGCGCGTATCGGTCGCGCCAGTGCAGGTCGCTTTCGGCGTACTTCGACTTCTCGAGGGCGTGCGCGATGGTGCACTGGGTCACGCCCATGTCCTCCGCGAGCAGCGCGGAGACGAAATTGCCGTCCGAGTAGTTGCCGATGATCAGGTCCGGCTGGTCGCCGAGGTCCGCCAGCAGGGCCTGCTTCACGTCGCGGCTGAAGCGCTCCAGGTAGGGCCAGATATCGAAACGGGAGATCCAGCCCGGGATCTCGCGCCCGTCGGCATCACGGAACGGGACCCTCAGGATGCGGGCCGCCTTGGTGCCGTGGATGGGCTCAAGGGGCTGGTCGCATGTCGTTCCCTCGGCATCGCGCAGGAGACGGGTGACCACCACGATTCCGGGGTCCAGATCCAGCCCCAGGGCCCGCGTGGATCGGATCATCTCCTTCTCCAGGGCGCGGACCTGGTCCAGGATGTAGACGACCTGTCCTCCGGTATCCGGCTTGCCGAGCACGCCGGACTGGCCGAAGTAGCCGTGGGGACTGAGGATCGCGATGTTGAAGATCATCGGGATGCGGGCCAGGAACCTCTCCAGGTTCCTCGGGGACGGCGCTTGCAGGATGTCGGAGAGCAGCGAGACGGTCTCGACGACCGTGCGCACGTCGCGCCCCCATCCGGGCTCGAAGCCGAGCCTCTTCATGGGCTGGGCGATTCCGGTCCAGGGAACGTCGGGGTCGTGCCCCTCGAGCAGATCGAGGGCCGAGGAGACGGCGTCCTTCAGGTCCGACACGTCCTGCAGCAGGTCGTTGAGCATGAGCTGCCGGCCGTGGGCCTGGTGCAGGGTCAGGAACCTGAAGAGCAGTCCCACTCCCTCGCCCCGGCGATCAAAGAGACGGCTCGAGAGGTGCCGGTTGAGGAATTCCACGCCCCGACCGATGGAACGGATGTCGCCCAGCTTGGGGAACCCCCTCTCGAAGGGGCTGAGGTCGATCTCCAGGGGGTCGTCCTCCTCGGGTCCGCCGTTGGCGAGGGACTCCTTGAACTTCAGGTAGTCGCCCACCTCGATCTCCCGCAGCTGGCCCTCGCCCACGTGGATGTGGACGTAGTTCCACTGCGCGACGCGCGCCCTCAGGGCCAGATAGAGGTCCGTCTCCGTGGCCAGGGCCTCCTGGATCATGTCCACCAGGCTGCGCAGCTCCTCGGGACAGGCCTCGTCGCCGCTGCGCTCCTCGCAGAAGGCGTCGACGACGGATTGGATCCTCGAACGCGGCACTACGGGTTCGCCGAGGGCCAGGCAGCGCCGGAACAGCGTCTCGGCGATGGTACGGTGGGTCTCCACGAGGCGAGTGAAATCCTGGATCATCGGGTCTCCCTGTGTTCGATTCCGAGCGCGGACGCTCCCCGGAGACGGGGAGTCGGCGGATCCGGCTCGCTTCATGGTCGATTCGTCCGGCCGGAATGCATCTTGACGCATTTCGGGCTCGGGGTGCTTCAGTCCCCGCCCTCGATCCAGGGTCTCCGGTAGAGCTCCCGGTCCGTCGACGTGGCGCCGTGGCGACGGCAGATGTCGGCGGCGAACCCGGCCGCACGCTCGAGGATGGTCCCCGGGCTCCAGCCGGCGGCCAGCCCCGTCAGGCAGACGGCGCTGAAGGCGTCACCGGCCCCCACGGCGTCGGCCAGATCTTCCACCCCGGGCGGGCGCACTTCCGCGACGACACCATCGGCCGTCCACCAGCTCACCAGGCGGGCTCCCTCGGTCACCACGACGCCGGTCAGCTCCAGGCGCCGGCACAGCTCCCCGGCGTCGCCCCGGGGCGCGAGCCGGCGGAGCTCCTCCCCGTTCAGCTTGATCCAGTCGGCCGCCGCCATGAGCCCGGTCACGGCCTCCGGTTCCCACCATGGATCGCGGAGGTTGACATCGAGGAAGACGCCGGCGCTGCGGCTGCGCAGGGCGTCGGTGAGGAGGCCGGGGTTCTCGCGCAGGGCGAGCGTACCGTGGTAGAGGAGTCGCCGATCGTCGTCGAAAATGTCCGCGGAGGGCGGTTCGATCCTGTCCCAAGCCTGTCCCGGCGGGATGGAGAAGGAGGGTTCGCCGTCCTCGATTCCCACCTCGACCCGGCCCGTCCCTCGCTCGGGGTCGACCTGGACCCAGCCGTCGTCCAGGCCCCAGTCGAGCATGAAGCGACGGACGGCGGCGCCGGCGTCGTCGGCTCCGATGCGCGTCACGAGGCGCGGACTCAGGCCGAAGCCGCGCAAGTGCCAGGCGACGTTGAAGGGTGCCCCGCCGAGGATCTCCCGGCCGTCGGGAAAGCTGTCGAAGAGGACCTCCCCCAGCACCACGGGTGCGGGGGCGGCAAGCATCTGGTCTTCCATGGACCTCACCGCCAGGCGATGGTGGGGCGTCCCTGCCCCGGACGTGATCGGTATCGCCGGTGAGATCCCACCATACCGGCTGACCTCGGGGCCTGTCAATCGACCCCTCGCGACGCCGTACGGGCCATGCTAGAATGGGAATCATCATGAATCCGAAGACGAAACCCGTGACCGCCCTGCTGGCGTCGGACCTGGACGGAACCCTGTTGCCCGTCGGGGAAGACGACACCCACCCCGTCGCCGTCGACGAGTTCCGCCGCCGTCTCGCCGGACGCTCCCACCTCGGGCTCGCCTACGTCACCGGGCGCGCTCCCGACGACGCCCTCGCCACCGCCCGCCGCCACAGCCTGCCCGATCCCGACGCACTCGCCTGCGACGTGGGCACGTGCGTGCTCTGGCCCGACGGCGACGGCTGGCGCCGCGACGAAGACTTCAACGCCCGCGCCGTGGCCGCCCTGGAGGGCGTGACGCCCGATGACGTCTTCGGCGCCGTCGGCGGCGGGACGGGATTCCGTCCCCAGGGCCCCACCCACCAGTCCGAGGTGAAGATCAGCTTCCGGCTCCCGACCGGAGGGGACGCACACGACGAACTGGAGCGGGTCCGGTCGGTCATCTCAGGGAGGGGGTGGCGGCTTTCGCTGGTCTCCAGCCGCTGCGTCTTCACCGGAGTCATCCTCCTGGACGTGCTGCCGGGGGGCGTGGACAAGGCCGCGGCGGTCCATCACATCCGCAAGACGCTGCTGCTCGCAGCCGACGACGTGGTCTACGCCGGCGACTCCGGCAACGACCTCGCCCCCCTGACGGCAGGCTTCAGGGCGATCGTCGTGGGCAACGCCGCCGAGGGTCTCGCCGACAGGATCCGGTCGTTCGCCGCGGCCGAGGGGCGGCCCCACGGCGTGCACGTCTCGACCCGGCATCACCTGCACGGAGTGCTCGAGGGCGCGAGGGCCTTCGGCACCCTCTGAGATAGGGGGGAACGAGGAATGGCTTCGGACGGCCTCTACATCATCCTGGTCAGCATCCACGGCCTGATCCGCGGTCACGACCTGGAGCTGGGCCGCGACGCCGACACCGGCGGCCAGACCCTCTATGTCGTGGAACTGCTCCGCGCCCTCGCCGAACGGCCGGAGGTGTTCAGGGTCGACCTGCTGACCCGCCACGTCGAGGACGAGCGCGTGGCCGACGAATACGCCAGGACCGTGGAGCCCGTCGCCGACAACGCCAGGATCGTCCGCATCCCGTGCGGTCCGGAGGGCTATCTCCCGAAGGAGGACCTCTGGGATCACCTGGACGAGTTCTTCGACAACACCCTCGACTTCATCCGGGCCCAGCCCCGGCTGCCGGCCGTCATCCACACCCATTACGCCGACGCCGGATACGTGGGCGCCAGGCTCTCGAACCAGCTCGGCATTCCGCAGGTCCACACCGGCCATTCCCTGGGGCGGGTGAAGAGGCGACGACTGCTGGCAGGCGGCCTGTCCCGCGACGACATCGAGGAACGCTACAGGATCTCCCGACGCATCGCCGCCGAGGAGGACGCCCTGAGCGCCTCGGGCATGGTCATCACCAGCACCCGCCAGGAGATCGAGGACCAGTACTCGTTCTACGACTACTACTCGCCCGATCAGATGAGGGTCATCCCGCCGGGCACCAACCTCGAGCGCTTCCACCCCCCGCGCGGGGACGAATGGTCGAAGGAAGCGGGACGCTCGCTCTACCGTTTCCTCCGGGAGCCCGCCAAACCCATGATCCTGGCCCTTTCGCGCCCCGATCACCGCAAGAACATCATCACCCTGATCGAATCCTTCGGCCGGTCGCCCGAACTCCGGGAGAAGGCCAACCTCGTGATCGTGGCCGGGACCCGCGATGACATCGGCGACATGGAGAGCGGATCGCGGAAGGTCCTGACGGACATCCTCCTGGCCATCGACCGCCACGACCTCTACGGCAGCGTCGCCTATCCCAAGACCCACACCCCCGACGACGTCCCCGAATACTACCGGCTCGCGGCCGTCAGCGGCGGCGTGTTCGTGAACCCGGCCCTCACCGAGCCCTTCGGCCTCACCCTCCTGGAGGCGGCGGCGAGCGGCGTGCCCGTGGTGGCGACCGAGGACGGCGGTCCGGTGGACATCATCGACAACTGCGGCAACGGGCTGCTCATCAACCCGCTCGACCGGGAGGGCATGGCCGAGGCCATCCTGGCCGTCGTCGCCGATCCGGACCGCAGGGAACGCTTCGCCGAAGCCGGTCTGGCCGGCGTCCGTACCCACTACTCGTGGCCGGCGCACGCCGAGAAGTACATCTCCGCCCTGGACGAGCCCCTGGCCGACGCCGAACCGCTGCCCAGGCGCGTCGTGCCCGCCCCGGCGGCACGGTACAGGGACAGGGCCATCTTCACGGACATCGACCAGAACCTGCTGAGCGACGGCGAGTCCCTGCGTGAACTGGTGGATCTCGTGCAGGCCAACCGCAAGCGGTGCACGTTCGGCATCGCCACGGGACGCCGGCTGGAGTCGGCGCTCTGGATCATCCGCAAGACGGGCATCCCCAGGCCGGACGTCCTGATCACCAGCCTCGGCACGGACATCCACTACATGCCGGGACTGGAGCGCGATCACGTGTGGGCCAACCACGTGGACCACCTGTGGCACCGCATCGAGGTGCAACGGATCCTGGCCGACCTTCCCGGACTGGTACCGCAGCCGTCGCGCGAACAGGGCGTGTTCAAGCTGAGCTACTACATCGACCCCGGGATCGCCCCGAGCCTCGAGGAGATCCGGGCCATCCTCCATCAGGAGGAGCAGTCCGTGAACGTGTTCCTCTCCTTCGGACAGTTCCTGGACGTCGTTCCCGCCCGCGCCTCCAAGGGGTACGCCCTGCGCTGGTTCGCCGACCAGCGCGAGGTGCCCGTGGAGCACATCCTCACGGCGGGCGGTTCGGGCGCCGACGAGGACATGATGCGCGGCAACACGCTCGCCGTTGTCGTGGCCAACAGGCATCACGAGGAGCTCTCCGGCCTCAGGAACGTCCAGCAGATCTACTTCGCCGGCAGGGCGGGCGCGGGCGGCATCGTGGACGCGGTCGAGTACTACGACTTCTTCGGTGCCTGCGCGCCTCCCGGAGCCGAGGAAGGCGATCTCGGAGTCCCCCCGGGATGATCCCCGCGGGACCCCGGTGAACATCTTGCCCCCTGTTCCGTATGACGATACGATCCGCCGAACACGCGTCCTCGAAACCCTACTCGGGAGACCCAGTCATGAAACGATTCCATGCCCTGACCGCATCGCTGCTGCTGCTGCTCTGCGCCACCGCATTCGCGTCGAGCTCCGCTCCCTGCCACGAGCCCGAGCCCGGACTGCCGACCGATCTGGTCGACCTGCTGCCCGGCGACGCCACGGCCATGATGGTGGTCGCGTCGCTGGACGCCGCCGACGCCCTGGCCGCCGAGCTGGCCGCCTACGGCGAAGAGGACGATGAGGACTACCGCGTCTCGGACATGCTGGACGAGGTCCCCAACGGCAGGGCGATGGTGGACACGGGCCGTCCGGTCGCCGTGCTGGTCAAGGTGCCGCCCATCATGTTCGGGCAGGAACCCAGCGTGATGATGATCGTGCCCCTCAAGCGCGACTGGCACGGCAAGGACCTGTCCGGCATCGAGGGTCTGGAGGGATCGGTGCGTTCCGGCGGCTACCTGGCCGTAAACCCCTGGGCCGGCTACGCCATGCCCGTGGAACGGGCGCCTTTCGCCGACGTGCTGCTGCCCGGCACCATCAGCGCCACCGCCGACTTCGCGTCGTTCTTCGACGCCAACTGGGCCATGCTCAAGATGGGCATGGCCATGGGCATGGCCCAGCCCCAGCCCGGCCCCGACGGCGAGATGGGCGAGCCGGCCATGACGCCCGATCAGGCCCAGCAGACCACCGAGTTGCTGGAGAAGATCCTGCTCAGCATCGACCGGCTGGACTTCGCCATGGACGCCGACGGCGACGACTGGACCTTCCGCATGTTCACCGACCTGGAGGACGGCAGCGCCCTGGCCGCCGGGCCCCAGCCGTCGTTCGCAGAGGCCATGGCCCTGACGTCGCTGCTGCCCGCCGGCGCCGACCTGGTCAGCGCCCAGGCCCTGGACCAGTCGAAGCAGATGGAACTGCTGATGCCCCTCTACACCACCGGCGCCGGCCTCCCCTCCGGCGATACCGGCTTCGACATGGCCGCCTGGTTCGCCGAGTTCGGCTCGGCCCGCGACATGAGCACCTACCCCACCGCCACGTCCTTGGACTTCGGCGAGAAGGGCATGTCCATGGTGGCGATCACCGCCACCCCCGATCCCGACACCGTGCTCGACGTCTGGGTCTCCATGATGAAGAGCTACGAGGAGATGGGCATGGGCTTCTCCGCCGTCTTCGGCGAACCGGAAATGGTGGAAGGCGTGTCCGTCTCGACCATGTCCATGGACGTCGACCTGGCCAGGCTGGCCGAGCTCGAAGGCGAGGAGACTCCCGACGCCGAGGAGATGGCGATGATCGGCATGGTCATGGACCAGGTCATGCCCGCGTTCCGGCTCTGCGTGGTGGACGACAAGGTGATCATGACCACCGCCGACGCCGACCTGGCCGCCCTGATCCGCAACGTGCGCGCAGGCGCCGGCGCCCCGCCCAAGTCCGTCGCCAAGCTGGCCGCCGCGGCCGGGCTCGGCTGCCAGACCGTGTTCTACGGCGACCTGTCCGGCATCTTCGACTGGACCCTCGCCCTGGTGGCCGGCTTCGCCCCCGAGACCGAATTGCCGGCCTTCGACGGCGCCGTGCCCTTCCACGGTTGGGTCACCGTCGACGGCGACGACTTCGGGTACGAGATGGCCGTGGGCAAGGACGGCATCGACACGTTGATCGGATTCATCCAGGCGATGGAGGCCATGGAGGACTGAGTCGGCGACCGGCGCCGAACGCACGAGGCCCCCGCACCGAAGTGCGGGGGCCTCTCTCATCTCGAACGGAGCACCGGATCAGCCGAGGGACCCCACGGCCTCCTCCACCGCTTCCAGGATCCCGCAGTCCCGCACCAGATGCTTCATGTTGGTGTGGTCCTCGTGCAGGGGGCGGTCGACGTCCAGGAACTCGACGGTCTCGCGCACCCGCGCCTTGGCGGCGGTGGTGCCCTTGCCGAAGTCGAAGTCGCGGAAGTCGAGGGCCTGGGCGGCGCCCATCAGCTCGATGCCCAGGATGCCCCAGGCGTTCTCACGGATCTGCATGTTCTTGATGGCCGTGTTCATGCCCATGGACACGAAATCCTCCTGGTCGGCCGCCGCGGGGATCGACTGGATCGACGCCGGGGCCGAGAGGATCCGCTGCTCCACGATCAGGGAGTCGGCGGTGTACTGGCTGAGCATGAGGCCGCTGAACATGCCGGCGCCCTTGGTCAGGAACGACGGCAGCCCCACCGACAGCGCCGGGTGCAGCAGGCGGTTCAGGCGCCGCTCGCTGAGTACGCAGACGGTCGTCAGCGCCGCGCCGGCCATGTCCATGGGCAGCGCCACCGGCGTGCCCTGGAAGTTGGCGCCGGTCAGGGCCACGCCTTCGGCGGGCAGGAAGATGGGGTTGTCGCCCACGCCGTTGAGTTCGGTCTCCACCTGCTCACGGCACCAGCGGACGGCGTCGTGGGCCGAGCCGATCACCTGGGGCGTCGAACGCATGGAGTAGGCGTCCTGGACCTTGGTGGGCATCTTGCCCGTCTGCAGGTCGGAGCCCTCGATCATCCTGCGGATGGACTCGGCGCTGCGCACCGCGCCCCGGAAGCCCCGCAGCTCGTGGAGCTTGGACGTGTAGGGCTTGAGGTTGGCCTTCAGGGCCTCCAGCGACATGGCCGCGGCGATCTCCGCCTGCTTCAGCAGCCGGTCCATGTCGTACAGGAAGATGCCGCTCATGGCCGTCAGCAGGTTGGACCCGTTGATGGTGGCCAGGCCGTCGCGGGCCTGCAAGCCGGGCACGGGGATGCCCGCGCGGTCGAGGGCTTCCTTGCCGGGCAGCAGCTCGCCCTTGTAGAAGGCGCGCCCTTCGCCCATCAGGAGCTGGGCGATCTGGGACATGGGGGCGAGGTCGCCGCACGCGCCCACCGACCCCTTCTGGCACACGAACGGGGTGACGCCCTCGTTGAGCATCGCCATGAGCGTGTGGGTGATCTCGGGACGGCAGCCGCTGTGGCCGTGGGCGTGCACGTTGATGCGGCCGCACATGGCGCCGCGCACGTATTCGACGGGAGCCGGGTCGCCGATGCCTGCGGAGTGGTTGTAGATCAGGTATTTCTGGAATTCCTCGACCTGGGAGTCGTCGAGGATGACTTCGCAGAGCTCGCCGATGCCGGTGTTGACGCCGTACATCACCTCGCGCGCTTCGATCTTCTTCTCGACCATGGCGCGGCAGGTCTTGATGCGTTCCAGGGCGTCGGGATGCAGTTCCACCTTCTCGCCGTGGCGGGCCACCGCGACGAGCTTCTCGAGGGTGAGGCCGGAGCCGTCCAGGACGACGGTCATCTTCGGTCTCCTTTACTGAGGTGCATGTCGCCCGGAAGTATCGACGTCGGTGACGCCGGTCCGGGCCGTGGGATAACGTGAGGGATGGGGGGCGGGGAGTCAAGGGAGGGGGCGATCTGAACCGCCCATATCGAAACCTCATGCTATTGTGCTAGGATGACCTCATCAAGATCCATCAGTTGTGTCTATGAAACAGTCCATCGTCGAGCGGAGACGTTATGATTCGTTCGCTCCTGTATCCGGCATTGATCCTGGCCGTCCTCGCGGATACTTCATCCTCCGAAACCCACAGGGTGAGACTGGATGGATCGGGCGACTTTATGGTCATCCAAGACGCCATCGACACCGCGGCCAGCGGCGACACGATCGATATCGGTCCGGGCCGCTTCGAGACGATGTCGCTATACCAGAACCCGTACTGGACGTCCGAGGCAGTCGCCATCATCCAGGACAAGGAGCTGTTCCTGATCGGTCAAGGGGACGACAGGACGTTCATCGGCCCGGACGCACAGGTTGAAGGCAACTGGACACCGATCGTGATCATCAGTATCCGTAGCACGCTGCACCTCCGCGACGTGACCGTCGAGTCCTTGCCGACAGGCCTCTATTCGGGGAGCGGAACCCTGGACATCGCCGAGTGCACGTTCCGTAACAATCCGCACGGCGCCATCTCATCCCACGACGACGCGTCGTGCATCATCGTCGACAGCCTTTTCAAGGATGCCAATTCGAGCGTCAATTGCTGGCGTTCACAGAACCTGACCTTCCGGCGCTGCGAATTCCTGGACCTGTACGACGTGGCCATCAGTACGATCCTCACGACGCTCGAAGTCGACGACTGCAACTTCGACACCAAGTCCGGCGGGATCCAGGACGACAGCGGTCACACCCGCATCACCAACTCAACGATCAAGACGATCTGGGGCTACAACGTGGCGGGCGTCTGGTATTCCGACGTGACCCTGGAGAACAACGATCTATGGGACGGCCGGGTCCAGGTGGCGTCGATCAATCACAGCGTGATACGGGGCTCCAACAACCGGTTCCATGGCGCGACTTATCCCGAGGGCACCAAGACGATCTACTCCGGTCTGGGATATTTTGAGCTCCATGAATGCGACATTGCCAAGGGTACCGGCGCCTACACTGTCTGGGCAGACTGGCGGGTCAACCTGGTGCCCGTCGTCCTCCACTTGGAGTCCAACCGCTGGGGAGCGAACAGCGAAGAGGAACTCCAGAACTGGATCTACGACCAGAGGGACGATCCGTACAACCAGGTCATCGTCGACTACAGGCCGGCGCTTGACCTGCCGGTCGCCAACAGGGACATGACATGGAGCGAGCTCAAGGTGCTGTTCTCCGACGGGCCGGAGGTGGAGTGATGAAGTTCATCCTGATCATGACCCTACCGGCACTGCTCGCAGCGCCCGCCATCGGCGATCAGCTGTCCATGGAATTCGAGCATGCCGGAGTCGTGCACTGCGGAGACACGTGGACCACGTCGGGGCTGACCTGCTCGCTGGACATGATCCATGAGAACCAGACGTGCCTGTTCACGTCGGCGAATGACGGGATGACCCTGGTAGGGGAACTCGTCATCGATTTGGAGCCGCTTGCAGGAGTGCGGAGAATCGAGATCGAGGCGGTTTTCTACGACGATCCCGGGGATGCCGCAGCGTACGTCACGAACTGGGGAATCCCATACGGAGTCGCCTACAATCAGCAGGAAGCCGAGACCGAGACGCTGATCGTCGATCCTGATGGCATCGATGCGGAATACCTCGTCATCGGAGGCTTCAACATCCACATCAGCGACATCACGATCCATTTCGGGCCTGTCGAACAGGAGACGACGACCTTCGGAATGCTGAAAACGATGTTCCGCTGATATCCGTCCAGCCTTTCATCCGGTCGACGAACCTCTATCGGAATCCCAACACCATCAGATCGTGCGCCGCCACGTCGTCCTCCTCCACCCGGCTCCCCCCGAACGCGTTGCGCCGCGCCTGGACCGCGCCGCGGACCAGGGCCGCCCGGCCTCCGTCCATCAGGAAGAGACGGTCCTCCTCGGGATCGCCGATGCAGGCCAGCCGGACCTGGCGGAGGAACATCCCTTCGGACGAGAAGACGTCGTAGGTCTGCATCACGCCGTCGGGCTGGTCGCGCTGGCCCGAGGTGGGCAGGACCCAGACCTCGCCGTCGTCGCGGACGGTGATCTCGACGATGGCCGGGGCGTGGTCCTCCACGTCCACCTCCACCTCCACGCGCTGGCCGTCGCGCAGGACCGTCAGGGAGTCGCGGATCTCCTGCTTCTCCTCCTCGGTGCGCTTCCAGGGCTCGTGGTCGCGACCGAAGGTGAAGGCGACGGCGCCGTCGGGCTCGTAGACGGTGATCAGGTACTCGTTGCGCTCGGTGGCGGCCAGCACGCGGCCGGCGGCGTCGATGTCCCAGCGCTCGTGGGAGGGGAAGTAGTTGTTCCGTTCGATCCAGCCGTCGCGCATGAGGTTGCTGGGAGTGCTGGTGGACAGGTATTCCACGACGGGGCGGGCCTGGTCGTCGCAGCGGCTCAGGTACTGGGAGCGGACCATGCCGCCCTCGTCGTCCGGCCGGACGCTGGCGCCGTTGATCACCAGGACGCCGCCGCGGGCGCGGACGCGACGGATGCTGGACATGCCGCCGCCCTCGTTGTCCACGTCCGGGGGAAGCAGGGAGCCCAGGGGCGTACCGTCTCGGGCGATGCGGATGATGCGGCCGTTGATGTACTGGACGATGCCGATGCTGCCGTCGGGCAACAGCACCAGGTCTTCCGGTCTGCGGGATTCGCCGGGACCCTCGCCCTCGCGGCTGAGGGTATCGAGGAGATCGCCGTCGCGGCCGAAGACCTGGACGTGGGCGAGCTGGGTGTCGAGCACGAAGAGCTCGCCGCCGGGGCCCTCCCTCACGGTGCGGACGGCGCCGAAGAGGATGGCGTCGTCGTCGTGGCCGCGGTGCCAATCCACGGAGGCGGTCAGGGTCTCGATGCCGCCCGGGGGCATCGCCGGATTGGAGACGTGGGGAGCGGCGAAGGTGGAGGCGGCGAGCATCAGGACGGCGAGGGTCGGTGCGATCTTCAAGGCGGTCTCCCTGCGGGGGGCTGGTTCGGACGACTGCACGAGGATACGGGGTCCGGGGGCCCGGGTTCCAGCGTTCCGGTGATGCCCTTCCCCGGGAAATGCCCTATGATTTTCGGATCCGACCGCATCCACGTCCATCCGGAGCCCGTGTCATGAACTTCGTCCAGGAAATCCGTGAGCGTCGCGTTCCCCAGATCACCGGCGGCTACGTCGGCGTGGGTTGGGCCGTCATCCAGTTCCTCGAGTTCCTCGAAGGCCGCATGACGGTGTCGCCCCATCTCGTGAACCTGGTGGCCCTGGCGCTGCTGCTGCTGCTGCCCGCCGTGGTGACCCTGGCCTGGGTCCACGGGCGCCCCGGGCGCGACACCTGGGGCCGCACGCCCAAGGTCGTGGTGCCCGCCAACGTGATCGCCGCGATCCTGACCATCGTCTTCCTCTTCCAGGGTCGTGAGCTCGGCGCCGTGACCCGAACCATCGAGGTGGAGGACGAGAACGGCGCGGTGAGCGAACGGGTGGTGCCCAAGAGCGACTTCCGGCAACGCGTGGTGATCTTCTACTTCGACAACGGCGGCGCCCCGGATGACGACTGGGTCCGCGACACGACGTCCCTGATGATCGCCATGGACGTGAACCAGGACGTTTTCGTGGACTGCGTCATACCGCTGGCCATGCCGGGCGTCCTGCAGGACCTCGGCAGCGACGACGGCCACGGCCTGACCCGCCCCCAGCAGCGCAAGATCGCCGTGGACGCGGACATCCCCCACTTCCTCACCGGCACCGTGACCCGCTCCGGCGACCGCTGGACCCTGACCACCGAGCTGCACGAGAGCCGCAGCGGCAAGGTGGCGGCCGAGCGGACCTTCGAGGCGGACGGGATCGACGAGCTGGCCGACGCCGCATCGAGGGTGTTGAGGGAGGACCTGGGCATCCCGGGCGCCCACATCGAGAACAGTCCCGATCTGCCGGTGGCCGAGATCCTGAGTTCCGACATCGAGGCCGTGAAGAATCATGCGGCGGCCCTGTCGGCCGTGGTCCACCACAACGACTGGGAAGGCGCCGTGCCCCTGCTGGAGGACGCCGTGTCGCGCGACCCCGGCTTCGCGTCCGCGCAGTTCCTGCTGTTCGGCGTGCACCAGACGCTGGGGAACGCCGAGGCCGCGTCCACGGCCATCGCGGCCGCCATGGAGAACCTCTACCGCCTGCCGGAGCGGACCGGGTTCATGATCAAGACCCAGTACTACTACAACGAGAGGCAGGACGCCGACCGCGCCATGGCCGTGCTCGACATGTGGACGAGCCTGTATCCGGACGACATCGACGCCCACGCCCAGACGGCCCTGTTCCGGTTCATCCGCCAGGACGTGGAGGGGACCATCGCGTCCTACGAGCGCATCCTGCAGATCGATCCGTCGCGCGTGCAGTACCTCGAAGAGATCGCCGACCTCCAGATGCAGCTCGGCAACCACGAGGAGGCCGAGCGCCACCTTCTGCGCTACGTGGAGATCCACCCGATGCGCGCGGAGGGCCACAAGGATCTGGCCGATTTCTACAGCTCGGTGGGGCGGCTGGACGACGCACGGCGTTCGCTGGAGCAGGCCTGCCTGCTGGATCCCGAGGAACAGAACCTCGCCCTGCGCCTCATCGACCTCGACGCCAAGAGCGGGCAGTTCGCCGACGCCCGTGAACGCTACCTCGCCGAACTCGAGCGGGCGCATACGCCGCGCGCCGTGGCGAGGATCCAGACCCGGCTAGCCAACCTGGCCGGCATCACCGGGCGCGGCGACGACCTGGTCGCGGCCATCGACGCCTACCGCGCAGCCACCGCGGAATTCCAAAGCCCCCTGCAGGCCGACATCGTCCATTCGCTGATGCTGCCCGCCGTGGCTGAAGTCGGCATGCCCGGCCTCGCCCTCGAGAAGCTCGACGCCCTGGCCGCCGGCATCCCGGCGCCCTACGACGGACTCGCCGGCGTGGGCCGAGCCTGGGCGCTGTGCCGGTTGGACCGCCTCGCGGAGGCCGAAGCGGCGCTGGACGGGGCGACGGAGGTCGTCGACACCTTCAAATTCGAGACCTTCCGCCCCAGCCTGTCGGCAGTCAGGGGCATGATCGCCCAGGCCGGGGGCGACCTCGACGGCGCCGTCACGCACCTGCGCTCGGCCGTCGAAGCCGCCATCCAGACGGACCCGCTGATCACGGTGCTGCTGACGGAGTGCCTCGTGGAAAAGGGGGATTACGACGAAGCCCTCGCCGTCGCCGATGACGCCCTCATGCGGCAGCCGGCCCATCCCCAGCTCCACCTCGAGGCGGCGCGGGCGCATCATGGTTTAGGGAACGACGAAGCAGCGCGGGCCGCGTTGGCGAGGGCGCTGGAGGGGTGGGTCGATGCGGATGCGGGCTTCCCGCCTCTTGCCGTCGCGCGGGACCTCGATAGGGTGCTGGCCGGAGGCGTCTGATCCCCTATGACGAAGGGGGCGCCGACCCCGGCGCCCCCTCTCCTACGATGAAGCGGATCACTTGATCAACGCGACCCTCTCCACCTGCACCACTCCCGCGGCCTTCATCCGCACCAGGTACACCCCCGAGGCGATGGGACGACCGCCGTCGTCGCGGCCGTCCCAAAGGGCCTCCCTCCGGCCCGCCGCCTCGAAGTCGTCGGAACGCAGGGTACGCACCAGGCGGCCCGCCGCGTCGTGGATCGTCAGGGTCACCGCCGCGTCGCGCGGCAGCTCGTAGGCGATGGTCGTGGTGGGGTTGAACGGGTTGGGGAAGGCGCCGTCCAGAACCGGTGCAGCGACCACCGGATCGCCCACCCCGGTCGACGGGCCGCTGCAGCCCAGGCCCTTGGCCCCGATCTGCGTGCTGCACGCGTTGTTGTCGGGCAGGCAGGGCGACACCTCGTTGAGGGTCAGCACGCCGTTCATGGGGTCGCAGTAGACGGGCGAGACGGAGATGTTCTCGTCCGAGCCGAGCATGCCGGCCAGGGGGCCGGTCCAGTCGCCGCCGACGTTGCCGTAGACGTTGGAACAGTAGGCGGTGGCGAAGCCCGGGGTGCTCCCGTACGTCGAGAAGTCCAGCGCCGACGTGGACTGCGAACCCGTCACGAGGGTGTGGTAGAGGTCGACGCGGGCATCGTCCGAGACCGAGACCTGACCGCGGTCATAGGAAGATGAGTTCACCTCGTTGCCGTGGATGGTGCACTGCTCGAAGCGCGCGTGGGCATCGATGACTTCGACGCCGCCCGCTCCGGCACCCGCCGTGTTCTCCGCCAACACGACATGGTCGAACACGTGCTCAGCGCCGTCCTTATGGCCGGTGATCTGGACGGCACCCGAGTACCCCGCCGAATTGCCGACCAGGTTGCAGTAGGACATGGCGAGCTCCGAGGCCGTGATCTCGATCGCCCCGGCGAACCCGGAGGCGCTGTTCCGATAGAAGCCGCAGTCGGTCAGGTCGACCGATGCCTGGTGGCCGGACAAGGCGGCCGCTCGCCCGGCGCTCGAGTCCTCGATGCGGCATTCGGTCATGGTCAGGGTCGAGCTGTAGAAACTGATGGCCCCTCCGCTGCTTTCCGCCGCGTAGTTGCTCCAGACGCATTCGGTGGCGGTGACGGGCAGGCTCCCGGTGCTGAGGCTGCCGCCCCGGAAGGCGGTGGGAAGACCGGTCCCGGTGAACAGGCACGACTCGAGGTTCACGCTCGATCCGCCCCAGTCCACGCGCACGTAGATGTCGCCGCCCAGGCTGTCCGCATGGCAGCCCGTGAACTCGCATCCGTTGAAGGTGACCTCGTTCGGGTCGTTGAGGTAGACGGCGCCGCCGAAGTTGCGGGTGCCGCCCGAGATGCTGCAGTCCACGAAGTCCGTCGACTGGAAGAGGATGGGGGCCGTGGAGTCGGCGATGTAGACCGCGCCGCCGATGTCGGAGGCTCCGCCCGTGCAGCCCTCGAAAAGGGTGTTGCGGATCGTGCCGCCGGCGGGCGAGTCCTGGAAGAGCTTGCTGTACACGGTGCAGCCTTCAAGGTTCAGCGCCCAGCTGTCCCCGGTGATCCTGGCGTTGAAGACGCAGTCCGTGAACGACACGGTCGGGGTCGCGCCCATGCCCGCGAAATCGACCGGAGGACTCCACGCGTCGTAGCCGAAGAGGCAGTTCCGGAAGCGGGCGCCCACCGCCCCGTGGATTTCGACCATGCCGAGGATCCAGCTGGACTCGAATCCGAGTCCCTCGAAGACCGTTTCGCTCCCTTCGCCGTCGTTGAGGACCAGGGCCGGACAGCCGACGCCGTACATGCCGCAGTCGTTCCCCTGGATCATGCACAGGGTCGGGTCGTCGCTGCGCGAGCGCAGGGTCATGGCCTTGCCGGCCGGGTCGAGGTTCACGTTGCCGTCGCTGTCGTAGACGCCGTCCTCCAGCACGATCTCCATGCCTGGGTCGATGGCGTCCATGGCCTCCTGGATGGTGCCGTACATGCCGCGGCCGTCGGCGCGCACGCCGTAGACGGGGTCGCTCCAGCCGAAGTCGCCTCCGACGGCGCCCATCCAGCCGCAGGTGCTGGCGGTGTAGACCGGCGAGGTGACGACCACGCCGTAATGGTCGCCCATGGGGTCGCACATCTCGGGATCGACGCTCAGGTTCCCGCCGCCGGCCTGGCCGGCGATGGTGTTCACCCAGTCGCCGTCGCGGTTGCCGAAGACGTCGGAGCACGTGACGGTCACGGCGCCGCCGTAGTAGTCGGACACCGCCGTGCCCTCGTGGCCCCACACCAGCAGGCTGCGGTCGATGGACGAGGTGGCGTCCTCGATCAGGAAGAGGTGGGCGCCCTCGGGAGAGCCGTTGGCGAAGAACGTGCCCTGGGAGATCTGCACGTCGGACCAGGAGCGGATCATCACGGCGCCGCCGCGCAGGTCGGCGCGGTTGGAGTCGAAGGTGCAGCGCTCGATCGTGAGGTTGGCCTCCTCGAACACGTCCAGGGCGCCGCCGTACGACGAGGCCGTGTTGTCCATGAACGTGCAGAGCGTGAGGGTCGTCGAGCCCTCCTCCACCGTCACGGCGCCTCCGTTCACGGCGTAGCCGCCCCGGATCGTCACGCCGTAGAGGGTGGCGGCGCAGTATTCGAACCGGAACGCCCGATGGGGCTCCGCCGACGAACCGCCGCAGTCGATGATCGCGGTGCCCGGACCGTCGTTGGCGCGGATCTCGATGTCGCGGTAGACCAGCACGTCGCGGTTGCCCGTGCCGGAGAACACGCCGCTCATCAGGAAGATGCGGTCGCCGTGGGTGGCGGCCGCCACCGCCTCGGCGATGTTGCGGTGGGTGCCGCCGAAGCCGTTGGGGTACACGATGAAGTCGGCGGCCAGGGTGGACGAGGCGGCCAGCAGGAGCAGGAACACGGTCAGGATGCGGAGCATGTCGGAGTCCCCCCGATGGGAAGTGAGCGTGCGTGGAACGGGGGGAAGACGGATCAGGCGCTGCGGAAAGTTGCGGCTGGATCGAGGGTTTTCTACGGCACCTCTGCCGCCCGCCCGAAGCGGCCTTGGAGCAGATCGAGGGGATTGTCCGAGGCGGCCAGTTCGGCCGCCAGGGCGGCCGGGTCGGCCACCGGATCCGCGGACAGGGCGACCAGCCAGCGGCCGTCGGCGCCGGCCGGCAATGTCCACTCCACGCCAGCGCCGGGCGGCGGGATCACGGCGGGGCGCTCGGCGCGTACGCGCCAGCCTTCCAGGTCCGGGGTCGGGCACACCAGTTCGGCGCCGTCACCGCCGACACGGACCACCACCGGCCAGCCGTCGGCGGCCGGGACGAAGCGGATCGAGAAGGGGTCGCCGGGTTCGAGGTGTACGCCCTCGTCGCGGGCCACCACCGACGGCGCCAGGCGCAACCCCTCGAAGGGCGCCCCGTCGTCGGCGGTCCAGGGGCCGAAGACCACCAGGGCCACCAAGACGGCGGCCAGGGCCAGCAGGCCCATGGCGGTGTCGCCGCGGCGCCACCAGGCCACCGACGTGGAGCCGGCGGGCAGGCGGGCCAGCAGCTCGGCGCGGCTCGCGTCGGCGTCGGCGCGCACGGACGGGTCGTGGCCGGCGAGGGGGTCGTCGAGGTCGATGGCGATCGCATCGACCCCGCGGGACTCGGCCGCACCGCAGTCGTCCAGCAGTCGACGGCACGGCTCGCAGCCGGCCAGGTGGGCGTCGGCCCGCGCGCGCTCGTCGTGATCGAGTTCCTCGTATCCGAGGATCAGATCCAGCGGATGTCCGTTCGTTCCGCTCATGGCGTCTCCTCCCTGTCGGCCGTCAACACGGGGCGGGGGGCGCGGAAAGTTGCACCGCTCATCACGCCTCCTCCTCCGGCAGGGTCCAGCCGAACCGCGCGGCCAGGCAGCGGCGCAGCTGGGTGCGTCCGCGGCGGATCCAGGCGCGGACGGTGTTCAGCGGCGCGTCCATGATCTCGGCGATGCGCTCGTAGGGCTGGTCCTCCACGGCGCGGAGTTCGAGGGCGCGGGCGTGGTCGCGGTTGTCCAGACCGTCGAGGCAGGCGGCGAGGGCGGCGGCGGCCTCGGTCTCCTCCAGGTCGAGGGAGGGGTCGTCGGTGGCGGGGCGGTCCGGCACGTCGCCTTCGACGGACAGGGTCTCGCGCTGCGCGTGGACCGTCTCTCGACGGCGCGACTCCAGAACCAGGAAACGGGCGCGGGTGCGGAACCAGGCCCAGAACGATCCGGGGCGGCGGTACTCGAAGGCGCCGGAGCGCAGGTCGTCCATCACGCGGAGCAAGGCGTCGTGGGTCCAGTCGCGGCGCAGGTCGCGGTCCGTGGTGAGACGGCAGGTCCAGGGGTAGACCGCGTCGTGGGTACGCTCCACGAATGCGGCGCGCACGGCGCCGTCGCCGGCCATGAGGCCGGTCGCCAGATCCGCTTCATCCCACGCGTGGGGCGCGTGTTCCCTTGTGGTTCCGATGGACATGATCAGCTATTGTCGGATTCCAGCGCATCCCCGTCAAGCAGCCCGCAACCCCCGCTCCGAGGTCGGCCATGCCCCGCACGCTCCCTCTCCTGCTTCTCGTCGCCGTGATCGCCTCTTCCGCAGCCGCAGGAACCGCGGAATCCGACTCCCTCTGGAACGCCGACCTGCGCGACGAGGCCATGGCGATGGTGGATGCCGACCTGGCCCTCGCGGAGGCCGACGGCGACACGGCGTCGTGGATCGGCCATCTCGTGACCCGGGGCCGCTACCTGAAGAACATGGACGATCCCGGCGGCGCCGAGGAGGGCCTGCGCCGGGCCCTCGACCTGGCCGCCGCGACCGGCGACTCCTCCCTGGCCTGCGCCCCGCGCCGCTGGCTGGGCGTGGCGCTGACCGCCCAGGGCCGCAACGAGGACGCCCTGGTCGAATACACCCGCCTGGCCGCCCAGGCCGCCGCCGTGGGCGACACCATCCACGAGGCCTGGGCCAACGTGGGCCTGGGCTGGGACGCCGACCTGCGCCGCGACCACCCCGCCGCCCGCGACTTCTACGCCCGCGCCGCCGCCCTCTTCACCGCCGCCGGCGACGGCGAGGGCGCCCTGTGGGCCGAGCTGGGCGAGGCCAACGCCCACTTCCACCTGGGCGACTACGAGGGCGCCTCGGCGGGATGGGCCCGCGTGGCCCGCATCGCCCGCACCGAGGGATTCGCCCGCCACGAGGCCATCACCCGCAACAACGTGGCCGGCCTGCAGTTCGCCCTCGGCCGGCCCGACGTGTCGCTGTTCCACTACACCCGCGCCGTGGCCGTCTGGGACTCCCTCGGCCAGGCCTGGGAGCGCATGCCCCCGGCCCTGAACCGCGGCGGCTGCCTGGCGCTGCTGGGACGGGTGGACGAGGCGCGCGAAGCCCTCACGGCCGAGCTGGCGACCTGCCGCGAGTCCGGGTTCACCGACTACGAGGCCCGCGCCCTGCGCAAGCTGGCCGAGATCGAGCGCGACCACGGCGACCCGGCCGCCTCCGAGCGGCTCTACCGCGAGGCCCTGGACCTGGGCGACGAGCGGCCCGTGCTGGAACGCGTGGAGATCCTGCTGGGGATCGCCTCCCTGATGACCGATCGCGACGATCACGAGGGCGCCCTGACCAGCCTGGATCACGCGGCCATCCTGATGACCGGCGACATGACCTCCCAGGTCCGCCTGAACCTGGACCTGGCCCGCGCCGCCACCCTGCTCCGCCTCGGCCGCGACGACGAGGCCGAGCCCCTGCTGGACCGCGCCGACGAGCTCATGGGCCCCGCCCGCGCCCGCAACGGCCTGGACGTGGAACTGATGCGCGCCACCCTGCTCGAGGGCCGCGGCGACACCGACGGCGCCCTGGCCCGCCTCGAGGCCGCGGCGGCCCTCTGGGAGACCGAGCGCTCCCTCCCCCTCGACCCCGACTGGCGCGAGGAGCGCGGTTCCACCGGCCGGGCCGTCTTCGCCCGCCTCGGCGCCGCCCTGCTGGCCCGCGACGGCGCCGAAGCCGCTTTCGACCGCCTCCAGATCGCCAAGGCGCGCACCCTGCGCGAACGGCTGCTGGGCCCCGGCGTCGCCGACACGGACACGGCGTTCGCCGCGCCCACGGCGGCGGACCTGCGCACGGGCGTGCTGGCCGACGGGGAAGTGCTGCTGGACTTCTATGCCGGCGCGTCCGGCGGTCTCGTGTTCGCCCTTTCCGGCGACACGTGCATCGCGGCGACGATCCCGCCCGCCGACGAGGTGGCCGAAGGGCTGACGGCGTGGCGCGACCTGCTGGCCGATCCCGGATCGAGCGACGGGGCCCGCAGGGAAACGGCGACGGCCCTGCACGACCTCCTCCTCGGCGGCGTCGACGGTGTCCTGGCCACCGCCGCCACCGTGACCATCGTCCCCGACGGCCCCCTCCACCTGGCCCCCCTGGCCCTGCTCGCCGACGGCGACGCCACCTGGAGCCGCGTCCCTTCCACCGCCGTCCTGGCCGAACTCCACGCCGCCCACACGGCGGCGGCCGGGACGGACCGCGACGCCGTCGACGTGCTGGTCCTCACGTCCGGCGCCGGCGACCTGGCCGGAGCGGACTGGCAGGGTCGCCGTCTGGCCGACGCCCTGCCGTCAGTCACCATCCTGAGCTGCCCGGATCCCGACCCCCTGCCCGCCGAGGCGGACCTCGCCCCCTACGGCGCCATCCACGTGGCCGCCCACGTGCGGGCCGACGATGTGAACGCGTGGCAGTCGGCCGTGCTGCTCGGCCCGGGCCCCGACCACATGCTGCGCGCCGTCGAGGTGGCCGCCATGGACCTCGAGGCGGAACTGGTGGTGCTGGCGAGCTGCGGTTCGGCCACCGGACGCGTGCTGTCGGGCGAGGGGGTGCAGGGGCTGGCCGGCGCGTTCCTGGCCTCGGGCGCCACCGCCGTGGTGGCGTCGCTCTGGCCGGTGGACGACGACCTGACGGCCCTGCTCATGGACGAGTTCTACGAGCGGCTGAAGGACGGCGCGCCGGTAGCCGAAGCCCTGGCCGACGCCAAGGCCGACCTGCGCGCCGACCCGGCCACGGCCCACCCGTTCGCCTGGGCGGGATTCGTGGTGATCGGCGACGGGGAGACGACGGTGCCGCTTGAGGCTCGGGGGAGTTCTGCGGCGGTATGGATCGCGGCGTTCGCCGGGGCGTTCGCCGCGATCATGTCGGCGCGAAGACGGCGCAAGGACCGATCCTAGGGCTCGTAGAGCGGAGGGTTCATGGCCGTCCACCCGGCCGCGTCCTGCCAAGCCTTGGCCACGGCCATGAGCGTGGCTTCGTCCATGAGGTCGCCCACGAAGGTCCAGGAGTGGGGCGAGTCGTCGTCGGTGAAGCCGTTGGGCATGACCACGCACGGATGGCCGGTCAGGTTGGTGACCAGCAGGTTCTGGCCGCCGAACGACGGGCACACGTAGAGGTCGATGGTCTGGAACAGCTCCCCCATCTCCTCGATGAGCAGCGAGCGGGCGCGGTTGGCCTGCACGTAGGCCGTGGCCGGTACGAGCTGGGCGGAACGGAAGACGTTGGGCCAGGCGTACCGGATCTGGCTGACGAGCTCGTCGTCGCGGCCGGAGAGGGTGAGCTCCTCGAACGCCGCGGCCGCCTCCACCGACAGCACCACGCTGATGGGCATGGCGTCGCGCTCGGGTAGCGACACCGGCACCAGTTCGGCGCCGCGGCGCTCGCAGAGGGCGCGGAGGGTCTGCAGGGCAACGTCGTCCAGCACCTTGCCGTCGCGCTCCCGTTCGAACTCGGTGACGAGGTAGCCGATGCGCAGCCCTTCCCAGCTCATGTCCGGGTCGTAGGAGAACGACGCGTCCACGAGGGTCGGATCGAGGCCGTCGGTGCCGCGGATGGCGTCGAAGACCAGGGCGCAGTCCTCCACCGAGCGGGCCATGGGACCGATCTTGTCCATGGTCCAGCTCAGGGCCATGGCGCCGGCGCGGCTCACGCGGCCGAAGGTGGGGCGCAGGCCCGTCAGGCCGCAGCGCGTGGACGGACTGACGATGCTCCCCCACGTCTCGGTTCCGATGGCGAAGGGCACCAGCCCCGCCGCCACCGCCGACGCCGGCCCCGCCGACGAACCGCTGCTGCCTTCCTCCAGGTTCCAGGGGTTGCGCGTCACGCCGCCGAACCAGACGTCGCCCCAGGCCAGGGCGCCGAGGGTGAGCTTGGCGCACAGCACGGCGCCCGCCTCCTCGAGCTTCGCGACCACGGTGGCCGTGTCGTCGATCACCTGGTCGCGGTACGGCTGGGCGCCCCACGTGGTGGGATAGCCCGACACCGCCAGCAGGTCCTTCACGCCATAGGGCACGCCGTGCAGCGGACCGCGGCGACTGCCGGTGGCGATCTCACGGTCGGCGGCGCGGGCCTGCTCCAGGGCCAGGTCCTCCGTCAGCGTCACCACGCATTCCAGCTCGGGGCCGTAAGCACGGAGGCGGTCCAGGAACACGTTCGTGAGCTCCTCGCTGGTCACGAGGCGGCGCTCGAGCAGGGCGGACAGCTCCCCGACGGTGGCGAAGGCCAGGTCCCCGAGATCGTCGGGGCGACGGACCTCACCGGGGTCGCTCCAGCGGGCCGCGGCGCCGGATCGCGGCGCCTCCCAGTCGGCCGGGAAGGGCCGGAACACCACGGCGGGGCGCACCTCGTTGGGCAGGTCCAGGGCCCGCAGATCGAAGTAGCCCTCCCGCTGGTCGGCGAGGTCGGCCAGGGCCAGTTCGCGTTCCGCGTCGGTGTACGTGAGGCCGAAGAGGGTCTCCGCCTCGCGGACCGTGCCGATGGAGATGGGCTGCTCGTGGCGGATCTCCTCGCCGCAGCCGGCGAGCAGGGCGAGGGTGCAGATCAGCAGGGTGATCCTCATGGCGTCTCCTCGGTTTCGCGATGGACCCGGTCGGGGGTGAAGGCGGGGCGGCAGACCGCCCAGTACACGGCGGGTTCGTCGAAGGGGTTGGCGTAGCGAACGCGCGAGCCGCTCCGGACGAACAGCGACTCGCCGGGGCCGATCTCGACGGTCTCGCCGTCGATCTCCACCCGCTTGCGACCCGATACCATCAGGGTGTACTCGTCGAACTCGGGCGTCTGGGCCGGCTCGCTCCAGCCGGGTGGCGCGACCATGCGGGCCACGCTCAGGTCGTCGCCGCCGAAGCTTGCGGCGCCGAAGTGCTCCTCGATGAGCTTGCCGTCGTCGGTCGGAACCACGAACGGCTCGGTCTGCTTGTGATGACTCGTCATGCATCGTCTCCTGCGAGCTGCTCCAGCGCCTCGCCGTCCACCCGCCACACGGTCCAGTCGTCCATGGGGCGGGCGCCCAGGTTGCGGTAGAAGCCGGCGGCGGATTCGTTCCAGTCCAGCACCGACCACTCGAAGCGCCCGCAGCCGCGCTCGACGGACACGGCGGCCAGGCGGCGCAGCAGGGCCTCCCCCACGCCGCGGCCGCGGCAGGCGGGCTCCACGTACAGGTCTTCCAGGTACAGGCCGTGCCGCCCCAGGAAGGTGGAGTAGTTGTGGAAGTAGAGGGCGAAGCCGACGGGCTCGCCGTCGAGCTCGGCGATCAGGGCCTCGGCCTCCGGGCGCGGTCCCGACAGCGACCGCTCCAGGTCCGCGACGGTGGCCGTGACCTCGTGAGCCAGCTTCTCGTACGCTGCCAGCTCGCGGATCAGGCGCAGGAGCAGGGGGGCGTCGGTCGGCGCGGCGGGCCGGATGGTGCAGGCTGGCATGGGGTTGGCGGAACCTCCGTCTCGGGACGATGGCATCCTATCACGCCCGGCCGGAGGGTGGAACGGCATGAATGTGCTGGAGTCCCGGCCGAATCTGACGATACCATGGTTCGGGGGGAGACATTCGACGGTCCAGGGGACCGGGAGGATGCCATGACAGGGGACCGCAACCAGCTCGAAGCCCGGATCAGGGACCTCGAAGGGGAGCTCGAACACCTCCGCGACATCGAGGAGTGCCTGGCCCGCAGCCAGCGGACGCTGAAGCAGGCCGAAGCCCTCGCCAAGCTCGGCCACTGGTCCCTGGACATCCGCACCGGCGACCTCTACTGGTCCGACGAAATCTTCCGCATCTTCGGCATCGACCCCGAGCGGTTCGGCGCCTCCTACGAGGCCTTCCTCGAGACCATCCATCCCGACGACCGCGATATGGTCAACACGGCCTACTCCACATCCGTGGAGAACCGGACGCCCTACGACATCGTGCACCGCCTGCTGTTGCCCGACGGCACGATCAAGCACGTGCACGAGCGCTGCGAGACCGAGTACGACGACGAGGGCACGCCGCTGCGCTCCCTCGGCACGGTCCACGACATCACCGAGCAGCGTCGCGCCGAGACCGCCCTGCGCCGCATCGACAAGCTGGAGTCCCTCGGCGGCCTGGCCGGCGGCATCGCCCACGACTTCAACAACATCCTGGTGGGCATCCTGGGGAACATCGACCTGGTCCTGGGCTGCACGACCGACTGCGACGAGTCCCCCTCCCTGCTCGCCGACGCCAAGACCGCGGCCCTGCGCGCCCGCGACCTCGCGGCCCAGCTGCTGACCTTCGCCAAGGGCGGCGAGCCCGTGCGCCGCGTCACCGATGTGGGAGCCATGGTGAACGAGACCTGCCGCTTCACGTCGTCGGGGTCCGAGGTGGCCTGCGACGTGACCGTCGACGACGCCCTTCCCTGCGCCGACGTGGACGCCGGCCAGATCTCCCAGGTGGTGCAGAACCTGGTGATCAACGCCCAGGAGGCGCTGGCGGGAAGCGGCCGCATCGAGGTGCGCTGCCACGCCGAACGTCCGGAGGATCACGGCGCCGGACACCTGCCGCCGGGCGAGTACGTGGTGATCACGGTGTCGGACCGCGGCCCGGGCATTCCGGCCGAGATCCTCGGCGACATCTTCGACCCGTTCTTCACGTCCAAGACCGACGGCACCGGCCTGGGCCTCTCCATCAGCCACTCCATCGTGGCGCGCCACGGCGGCTGGCTCGACGTGCGCACGCAGCTGGGCGAGGGCACGTCGTTCGACGTGTGGCTGCCCGCCTGCGAGGGACGCCCCGAGGCATCGGTGCCCGAAATAACGGGGATTCCGGACATCACACGCTCGGGCAGGATCCTGGTGATGGACGACCAGGAGCTCGTGCGCACGCTCTGCACGCGCATGGTCGAGTCGCTGGGCTTCGAGGTGGAATCGTGCGAGTCGGGCGAGTGCGCCGTGAAGACGGTCCGGGAAGCCGCCGCCGCGGGTCGCCCCTTCGACGCCGTGATCCTGGACCTGACGGTGCCCGACGGCCTGGACGGCGCCGCCACCGCCACCCTGCTGCGCGAAGAGTCGGACTGCCCCAGGCTGATCGCCTCCAGCGGCTACTCCGACAGCCCGGTGATGGCCGACTGCCGCAGCCACGGCTTCGACGCGTGCTTCGCCAAGCCCTACGACCGGGCGAAGATGGCGGCGGTGCTGGATCAGGTGCTGTCGGTGGTCGATCCGGGATAGGCGACTGACGAACCCTCTGTTCAGTCAGCCGGTCACTCCGTTGCCGATATTCCTGTTGTGCGTATCGTTCATTGGTCTTGGAAGTGGAGAGGACCATCATGGTCCGCTGCGGGCCGGACGACGGGAGCCACGAATGAGAATCCTGCTGATCACGATCGCCATCTTGCTGACGGCCGTCACCGCTGGCGCCGAGCGACCCGAGCCCGAGATTCGCGGAGAGTTCGACGGCGACCCCATGTACACCCTGCTCCCGCCCGACGGCATCCCTGCCACACGGGCGTGGTCTACGCCCGCACGGTCGCCGACACGGACCTGACCCTCATCGTCAGCGGCAAGCTCTGGCGGAACTCCATGATCATGATGGACGAAGAGACCGGCTCGCTGTGGAGTCACGTCACCGGCAAGTGCCTGGAGGGAGAACACGCGGGCACGGTCCTCGAGGTGGTGCCGTCGGTGCAGACAACCTGGGCCGAGTGGCGCGACGATCACCCGGACACGCGGGTGCTGGCCAAGAGCGAGGCCATCACCTCTTCGCGGTACCAGTCCTACTACGACGACCCCGAGCGCACGGGACTCTTCCGGGCTCAGTGGCTCATGGAGCGGCTACCCGGCAAGACCCTGGTCCACGGAGTGACGGTAGGCCCCCACGCCCTGGCGGTCACGGACGAGCGGATGGATGCAGGCCGGCCGGTCGAGGGGGAACTGGGCGGCGTGGCCGTGACGCTCCGGCTCGACCCGGACGGCGGCGTGCGCGCCGTACGGAACGACACGGGTGAAGAACTGCCGGTGAGGACGGCGTACTGGTTCGCCTGGAGCGGATTCTTCGCGAACACGGCGGTGATCGACTAGCCGCAGCGTGTCCGGATATGACGAGGCCCCGGCTCTCGCCCAGCCGGGGCCTCTTTGCGTCCCAGGAGATCCGAAAGGATCAGGACGCGGTCTTCACCCTGATGCCTCCGCTCCCCGTGTCGAGGATCACCCGGGCGTCGCCGCCGCCGACGGTGAAGGAGGCCTCGTCGCGTTCGGGCCTGTCGACGTCCACGCCGGGGACGTCCACGTCGATGCCGCCGCTGCCGGTGTCGCAGGAGACGCGGCAGGAAGCGTCGCGGGGCAGGATCAGGGTCACGCCGCCGCTGCCCGTATCCAGAAGGAAACGACCGGAGCCCATGCGGTCAAGCTGCAGGTGCACGCTGCCGCTGCCGGTGTCGATGCGGGCGGCGTCGCAGCTCACCTTCACGGCCTCCACGCGGCCACTGCCGGTGTCCACGTCGAGCTTGCGGCAGTCCACCTCGGTGAGTTCCACGTGGCCGCTGCCCGTATCCACCAGCACCTTGCCGCCGGAGAGCTTGCGGCCGGTCACGTGACCGCTGCCGGTGTCCACGGTGATCTCGCCCTCGCAGTCGGCGACGTCCACATGGCCGCTGCCGGTGTCGCAGACCAGGACGCCGCGCATGCGCTCGGCGGAGATGGGGCCGCTGCTGGTGTCCAGGGTCACGTCGGCGGACACGTCCTCGGCACGGATGTCGCCGCAGCCCAGCTTGACCACGGCGTCGGAGCCGTCGGGGATCCTGACCGTGAGGTCGGCCCAGCCCTCGTAGCCGCGGCCCTTGCCCTTGACGGTGATCTTGCGGCCGCCCAGGGCGCCGGCGATGCGCTCCCAGACGGAGCCGTCGTTGCCGTCGTCGCGGAAGGTGAACTGGGACTTGCCGCGGCCCATGGGCGGGTAGATGTAGGTGCGCTCGTCGTCCACGGGGAAGACGACGGTCAGGCGGGTGGCGCCGTCCACGCGCTCGGTGACGAACTCGAAGTCGTCACGGCGGGCGTCGTCGCCCTTGACCTCGATCTCCACCACGAACTCGTCGCCGCCGCGGACCACGTCCACGTGGCCGATCAGGTTGACGATCTCCACCTCGTCGCCGTCGAGTCGGACGGTCTCACCGAATTCCTCGGCGGAGACGAAGGCGGCGAAGCAAAGGACGGCCAGCGCCGTCAGCAGCGGCGCGGTACGGTCGAATCGGAACATCGGAATCCTCCCGGCAGGTTGGGGACGCTGCGTTCGGGGGCGCGGCGCCTCAGGCGGAAGGGATACGCGCGTCGCTGCCGGGGGGTTGCACGGCCGGGCATGAAAAAGGGGCCGGTCGCGGGAGGACCGGCCCCGTCGGATCACGGCGGGGGATGCCTGGGATCCGGATCTACCGGAAGCGGGCCTTCAGCTCGCCGAAGCTCTCCAGTTCGTTGGATACCACGCAGCTGATGCTGGTGCTGATGCAGCACACGTCGAAGTACTCGCCGCCGCCGCCGCCCAGCATGGCGGGGTAGTTGGTGCCGTCGGTGAAGCCGTTGGCCATGGCGTTGGCGATGGCGTACTCGATGACGCAGCCGTTCATGGGGCTGCTCTCGCCGAACTGGCCGGAGAAGTAGATGTTGGACGTGGAGCCCACGGCCTGGCCGCCCATCATGGTGACCTTGGTGGTCACGGTGTAGTTCTGGACGACGCCGGTCAGGTCGTTCCAGCCGTCACCCCAGAGGCCGTCCTTGCTCAGCCAGAACTCGCCGCCGTCGTAGTCGGTGCGGTACTCGACCCAGCCGTTGCCGTTCACGTCCAGATCGCTGCTGATCTCCACGGCTCCGGCCGAGTTGATCGTCATGCCCCAGACCTTCCACTCGCCGCCCAGGGTCACGCCGTCCCAGCTCATGGCGTTCTCGGTGTTGCCGGGCATGCCCGCGGCGCCGCCGGCGAACGATTCGCTCACGCGACCGCCGCTCATGGTGCCGTTCAGGGTGGAGAAGAGGCCCACGTTCTCGGGGCACGAGGCGACGGCCACGGAGGCCGCCAGCGACAGGATCAGGATCGTCATCATGGTCTTCATGCGAACATCCCCCAGCTGCATGTCCAGAAAGTCGTTCACGCCGGAACGGACGGCCGTTCCGGTCCTGTTGTCGATCGGGCGGGGACACGCCGGGCCGATTCACGGCCTTTCGGCGTACTGAAGGGGAAATATTCTCATATGAGCAAGAACTTGTCAATTGATTCTCTCGGTTTCTCATGATTCCTCATTCGATCCCGTCGCGACGGCCCCGCGCTTGACGCCTCCGGCCCTCCGGGGGACCATGGACGCCCCTTTCACACGAGGAGCCGACCATGCACCGGACCGTCCCCGCCCTGCTTCTGATCGCCGCCGTCGTCGTCGCCGCCCTCCCGGCCGGAGCCGCCGACCGTGTGACCGGCCGCGCCTTCGCCACCCGCAGCGAGGTGATCGCCGTCCACGGCATGGCCGCCACCAGTCAGCCCCTGGCCACACAGATCGCCCTGGACGTGCTGAAAGCCGGCGGCTCGGCCGTGGACGCCGCCATCGCCGCCAACGCGGCCCTCGGGCTGATGGAGCCCACGGGCAACGGCATCGGGGGCGACCTCTTCGCCATCGTCTGGGATCCGGAGACGGAGCGGCTGCACGGCCTGAACGCCAGCGGCCGATCGCCGCGGTCGCTGACCCTGGAGGAGTTCGAGCGGCGCGGCCTGGAGCGCATTCCGCCCTACGGCGTGCTGCCGGTCTCGGTGCCCGGCTGCGTGGACGGCTGGTTCGAGCTCCACGGGCGGTTCGGGGCACTGCCCATGACCGACGTGCTGGCCCCGGCCGTGCGCTACGCCCGGGAGGGCTTTCCGGTGAGCGAGCTGATCGCCTGGTACTGGGGCCTGAGCATCCGCACGCGGGCCGAGCATCCGTTCTTCCTGGAGACGTTCACGATCGACGGCCGGGCGCCCCGCAAGGGCGAAGTCTGGCGCAACCCCATGCTGGCGGAGACCCTGGAGCGCATCGGCGCCGAGGGCCGCGACGTGTTCTACGAGGGCGACATGGCCCGCACCATCGCCCGCACGGTGCAGGACGCCGGCGGGTTCCTCTCCTACGACGACATGGCCTCCCACACCAGCGACTGGGTCGATCCCGTCTCCACGACCTACCGCGGCGTGGAACTCTGGGAGCTGCCGCCCAACGGCCAGGGCATCGCCGCGCTGCAGATCCTCAACGTGATGGAGGGGTTCGACGTGGCGGGCATGGGCTTCGGGAGCGCCGACTACATCCACCACTTCGTGGAAGCCAAGAAGCTGGCTTTCGAGGACCGGGCGAAGTTCTACGCCGACATGGACTTCGCCGACGTACCGGTGGCAGGTCTGATCTCCAAGTCCTACGCCGATGAGCGCCGCGAACTGATCGACGCGACAAAGGCCGCCCGCCGCTACGACCACGGCAACCCCGCCCTCCGCGACGGCGACACCATCTACCTGACCGTGGCCGACTCCGACGGCATGATGGTCTCCCTCATCCAGAGCAACTACCGCGGCATGGGCTCCGGCGTATGCCCCGAGGGCCTGGGCTTCTGCCTGCAGGATCGCGGCGAACTCTTCTCCCTGAAGCCCGGCGAGGCCAACACCTACGAGCCGGGCAAGCGGCCCTTCCACACCATCATCCCCGCCTTCATCACCCGCGACGGGAAGCCGTGGGTGAGCTTCGGCGTGATGGGCGGCGCCACCCAGCCCCAGGCCCACGCCCAGATCGTGATGAACCTGGTGGATTTCGGCATGAACCTGCAGGAGGCGGGCGACGCGCCGCGGATCCTCCATTCGCTGTCCAGCGAGCCCACGGGCGAGATCATGACCGACGGCGGGGTGGTGTCGCTGGAGACGGGACCGGATTGGAAAGTGCTGCGCGACCTGCGGAACCGGGGGCATCGGGTGCAGGTGGAGGTGGGGCCGTTTGGGGGGTATCAGGCCATTCTGTACGATGCGGGGGTGGGGGTGTACTATGGCGCCTCCGAATCCCGCAAAGATGGGCAGGCGGGGGGATACTAGGTGCTCGTGTTTGGGGGGATGAACGGCCCGCTCAGAAACGAAACTTCTCCTCATCGTTTCTGAGCGGGCCGTTCATCCCCCCAAACACCACCGCCTGGTAACCGCCCCGGCTGCCTGCTGGTGGAGGAACTTCGGGACATGTAGGTTGTTGAGTCGGATTCGCTTCGCTCTCCTTTTTATGAGATGGATGGGGTCGATGAAGAAGATGTTGGTGACTGCTTTGCTGGTGATGGTCATTGGTGGTAGTGCGGCGGCCGAGGAATCGGGGCGCGGGCTGCTGGAGAGGGCCGTGGAGCATTACTCGGGGCTGGAGGCCTATGGGGGGACGATGGAGATCTCGCTGGTGATGCCGGCGGGGATGGAGGCCATGGCCGAGGGGATGCCGCCGTCGACGTATGGGATCACGGTCGCGATGGATGGAAGGGTCGCGTATCGGCCGCGGGGGGGGATGATCGCGGATCCGTTCGTGCAGGACTCGGAGCACTGGTTCGTGGAGATCGGGTTCCTGGAGATGACGGTGATGACCGACGCCGTTTCCGTGGACGAACTGCTCGGGGAGGGTGACTTCGGGTTGCCCATTCCGGGGTTCAGGGAGGCGTTGATGCCCGGGCGGCGGGCCGGACAGGTCGGGTCGCTGCTGGACGCGGGCGAGGTGACCGAAGGCGGGTCCGAGGATGTGGGGGGCACCAAGTGTCGTCGACTGGACCTGGCCGAGGGACCGTCGGTGTGGGTGGCGGCCGAGGGCACGCCGTGGATCCTGCGCATGCGGAGCGAGGCGACGGAGGCCGAGCCCGGCACCATGATGATCCAGCCCGGGGCCGACCTGCTGTTCACCGATCTGGTGGCGGATCCCGACCTGGACGGTGCGTTCGACATCACGCCCACCGAGGGCTTCGAGCTGCGCGACTCCATTCCCGGACCCGAGGACTTCGCCGAGGCGGCGGGCGGCGGGCCGGACGGCGGGGAGCACCCGTCGGTGGGTTCGGCGGCGCCCGACTTCGAACTGCCGACCCTCGACGGCGGCAAGGCCAAGCTGTCGGACCTGAAGGGCAGCGTGGTGGTGCTGGACTTCTGGGCCACCTGGTGCAAGCCCTGCCTGATGGCCCTGCCGGGCGTCATCGAGGTGACGTCGGAGATGGCGGACCGGGGCGTGGCGTTCTGGGCGGTGAACCAGCGCGAGAACGAAGGCTCCATCAACAAGCTGCTGACGGAGAAGGGCTGGACCATGCCCGTGGCCCTCGACGCCGACGGCGCCGTGGGCTCCGCCTACGGGGTGCAGGGTATCCCCCACACCGTGATCGTCGACAAGGCGGGCGTGATCCGGCACGTGCATTCGGGGTTCGCGCCGGGGATGGATGAGCAGCTGAAGACGGAGATCGAGGCGTTGCTCGTGGAGTGATTCCTGAGCTCGGTGGGGCCGGCCATGTCGGCCCCATCGCAAATATTTTGTATCTGTCATGTTTTCAATTGATTATAGACGTTCAGCCATCTTGACATCATCAGACTTCCGGAGATATCTTATCCTCCTGCCGGTGAAACGGATTCGCCGGCCTTCCTGCCGTCCCCAAGCCCTGGACCCCCCGGAACAGTAGCGTAAGGCGGCGCTTCGACTCTGCTTCATCCAGGGGGGCACATGCGTTGCACAAGGGACAACACCTACTGATCGATTGCCGCGGCGTGCCGCGGTCTCTCTGTCTCGACGACCAGCGTCTCATGGAAACCATGGCCCGCGCGGCGACGCGCGCAGGCGCGACGGTCGTCTCCCAGATCCGCTACAGGTTCGGCGACGATTCGCCTCCGGGCTGCACGGCCGTGGTGATGCTCGACGAGAGCCACTGCTCCGTGCACACGTACGCCGACCAGGGCCTGATGGCCTTCGACGTGTTCACGTGCGGCAGCACCGACCCCCGCGAGGTGTGGTCGCTGGTGCGCAACGAGCTGGGCATCGTCGACGCCGAGGTCCGTGAGATCCCCAGGTTCATGATGACCCCGGGGGCCGTGCTGTGATGGGCCCGGCAGGCGGCATGGCCGCCTCTGCGGGCATGGGATGGAGAATGGACATGACTCGATCCAATCAGCGGTTCGAAGGCGACGAGAAGCCCGTCCGCCGTCGTCGCGGCGAGGATCGGCGGTTCGACAAGAGCGCCGACTCCCCTGGGCCGAAGGGCCGTCCCGATTTCGAGGACGACTTCGAGGACTACGAAGTCCTGGACGAGGACTTCGACGACCTGGACCTCGAGGAAGACTACGGGGACGAGGACGATTACGACGACTTCGACGACGACGAAGACGACGACCGATGACCTGGCCCCTCCACGATGACCCGGCCGCCTTCGGCGGCCTCGATGCCGTGCACGACCGCGCCTCCGCGCGGTTCGCCGTGCTGCCCATCCCCTACGACGGCACCTCCACCTGGCTCAAGGGCGCCGACCGCGGCCCGCAGGCGATCCTGGACGCCTCGGCCCACATGGAGCTCTACGACATCGAGACGGCGTCGGAGCCCTGGCGCGAGGGCATCGTGACCATGGCCCCCGTCTCCGAGGATGCGAGCCCCGAGGCCATGTGCGAGGCCGTCCATGACGCCGCCCTGTCGCTGATCGACGAAGGTTTCTGCGTAGCCGGCCTGGGCGGCGAGCACTCCGTGAGCATCGGCCTGATCCGGGCGTATGCCGAACGCCATCCCGACCTGACCGTCGTGCAGTTCGACGCCCACGCCGACACCCGTGAGGAGTACGAGGGCTCCGCCTGCAACCACGCCTGCGTCATGGCCCGCGCCCGCGAGGTGGCGGAAGTGGTGCAGGTGGGGATCCGCAGCATCGACGCCTCGGAGCGCTCCGGCCTGGATCCGGTGCGCACGATCTGGGCCCACGACTTCGACCCCGCCGCCGCCGCCCGCCGCCTGCGCTCGCTGGTGGACGGCCCCGTGTACCTGACCTTCGACCTGGACTGCCTCGACCCCTCCGAGATGCCGTCCACCGGCACCCCCGAACCGGGTGGCCTGCGCTACCGCCAGTGCGTGGACCTCATCCGCGAGGTCTGCGTCCTCTCAGACGTGGTGGGCTTCGACGTCGTGGAGCTGCTGCCCTCCGACGCGAACCGCGCCCCCGATTTCCTGGCCGCCAGGCTGGTGTACCAGACCATGGCCTTCATCGCCCGACGTCCCCGAGGTTCCTGACATGAAGAAGTCCGACCTGCTCTCCGACGTGGTCCGCCACGTCGACGTGACCGCCTTCGACGCCCGCCCCGTCATCGCCGCCTACCGCGACATGGCCTTCCAGGCCCGCAACCTGGCCGATGCGGCGGACATCGTGGACCGCATGCTCGCGGACCGCGACTGCGCCGTGATCCTGACCCTGGCCGGTTCGCTGTGCAGCGCTGGGCTGAAGGACGCCGTCGCGACCATGATCGAGCACGACATGGTTGACGCCGTGGTCTCGACCGGCGCCAACATCGTGGACCAGGACTTCTTCGAGGCCCTGGGCTATCGCCACTGGAAGGGTACGCCCCAGGTGGACGACAACGCCCTGCGCGAGCTGGCCGTGGACCGCATCTACGACACCTACATCGACGAGGACGAGCTGCGCGTCTGCGACATGACCATCGCCGAGATCGCCGCCACGCTCGAGCCCCGCGCCATGTCGTCGCGGGAGTTCATCCGGGCCATGGGCGCGTGGATCGCAGAGAAGGGCCTGAAGGCGGACAAGAGCATCGTCCACGCGGCCTACCTGAAGGACGTGCCCGTCTTCTGCCCCGCGTTCAGCGACTGCTCCGCCGGTTTCGGCCTGGTGCACCACCAGTGGAACAACGAGCGGTATCTGACCATCGATTCGGTGGCCGACTTCCGGGAGCTCACGCGCATCAAGCTGGAGGTGGGCGAGACGGGCATCCTGATGCTGGGCGGCGGCGTGCCCAAGAACTTCACCCAGGACGTGGTGGTGGCCACCGACATCCTGGGCGAGGAGACCCCCATGCACCGCTACGCCGTGCAGATCACCGTGGCCGACGAGCGCGACGGCGCCCTGAGCGGCTCCACCCTCCAGGAGGCCTGCTCCTGGGGCAAGGTGGACACGGCGTTCGAGAAGATGGTCTACGCGGAGGCCACCCTGGCCCTGCCGCTGCTCGCTAGCGACGCCTACCACCGCGGGTCCTGGAAGGGCCGCGAAGGACGTCGCCTCAACACCCTCTTCGACGTCGACTGAGGACGGCGGACATGAGCACCCGCGATCGACGCAGCGTGTCGGTGGCGCCCTGTCCGGTGGGACGGGGGCTCTTCGCCGAACGGCCCTTCGCCGACGGCGAACTCATCTTGCGCCTGGACGGCCCCCGCTACACCCGCGAGGACCCGATCCACCTCACCGAGGAAGGCGCGAACCTCCTGCAGACGGGGCGGCGCAGCTACATCCTGCTGCAGCCCCCCGGCGTGTTCGCCAACCACTCCTGCGACCCCAACGCCGGCATCGCGGAGAACCGACGGCTCGTCGCCATCCGCGACATCGCGCGGGGCGAGGAGATCCGTTTCGATTATTCCACGACGATGGACGAGGAGTTCTGGACGCTGCAGTGCCGATGCGGCGCGATGAACTGCCGGGGGTTGGTCACCGATTTCCGGCTGCTGCCCGACGACGTCAGGCAGCGATACCTGGAGCTGGGGATCGTGCAGGGGTTCATCGCGCGGAGGGTGCGGAGGGCGGCGAACTAACCGTAAGTCGCATCCTCGAGCCGACTGCCGGCCGCATCGCGCACGGCGTACTGGAATCCCCCCGCCATCGCATGGGCGCCGACCCGACCATGCCGGTCAAGGGCCAGGTATCCCACCTGCATGCTCTGCCAGGGATAGTGCTCGGGATTGATGCGCGAGACCGCCTCCGCGCACGCCTCCGCCGGCGACGCCCCCTGCCGCATCAGCTCCACCACCAGGAACGACCCGCAGGTCGTCATGACCAGCTCGCCGTGGCCGGTGGCGCAGCAGGCGCCCACCTGGTCGTCCACGAAGAGGGCGGCGCCGATGATGGGCGAGTCCCCCACGCGTCCCCGCGTCTTGAAGGCCATGCCGCTGGTGGTGCAGGCGCCGGCCAGGCGGCCGTCGGCTCCGAGGGCGAGCTGGGCGATGGTGTCGTGGTTGCCGTGGTCGGGGCGCGCGGCGTTCTCCACGTTGGGCACCGGGGTGAACTCGCCGCTGGTGCGGCGCCATTCCTCCCATGCGGTGCGGGAGTCGTCGGTCAGGAGGTCGCGGGTGGGGAAGCCGCGTTCCACGGCGAAGGAGCGGGCGCCTTCCCCGACGAGCATCACGTGGGGCGAGTGGTCCATGACGGCCCGGGCCACGTCGGCGGCGTGGACCACGTCCTCCAGGGCCGCCACCGAACCGGCACGGCCGTTGCCGCGCATGACGCAGGCGTCGAGGGTCACGCGGCCGGCGGCATCCGGCCGGCCGCCGAACCCCACCGACGAGTTGGCCGGGTCTTCCTCCGCCGTGCGCACGCCCGCCAGAACGGCGTCAAGGGGGTCGTCGCCGCCGGAGAGCAGGGGCCAGGCGGCGTCGTTGGCGGCCAGGCCGCTCCACCACGTGGAAACGGTGATCGGGCCGCCGGGGCCCTCCTCCACCTGGTCACCGCAGCCGCCCAGGGTCGCGGGCAGACCGGCCGCCGCCGCGCCCAGGGCGCAGGTCTTCAGGAAGTCGCGACGGGTACCCATGGAGACCGTCCTTGGAAGTCGTGATACGGGATCGTACGATGAGCCACCCTAGCCCAGCGCGGCTCGGCGCTCAACCCCTCGCGAGGTCCCGACCATGCCCGCACCGTTCACCCTGCTGCTGATCCACCACTCTCACACGGACATCGGCTACACGGACCTGCAGGGACGCATCCTCCGCCGTCACACCCACTTCCTCCGCCGCGCCATGGAGATCTGCGGGCGTCGGCCGGATTTCCGCTGGCAGTGCGAGACGTTCTGGCCGCTGGAACGCTCCCTGAGCGAACTCGATGAGCGCGAGCGTGAGGAACTGTCGGTCCTGATCCGCGACGGCCGCATCGGCCTGTCCGCCAATCCCCTGAACTTCAGCGAGCTCACGAGCGAGGACCTGCTGCAGGCCCTCCTGGACCGTCATCGCGAAACGGCGGCGCCCCTGGACGCGGAGCTGAGCTCGGCCATGACTGCCGACATCAACGGCACCGGCCGCGGCTGGGCCCGCGCCATGCTCGACCACGGCGTGGAGAACTGGTTCACCTGCGTCCACACCCACCACGGCATGTACCCTCTAGGCGAGACGCAGACGCCGTTCTGGTGGGAGATGCCCGACGGCCGCCGCCTGCTCGTGTGGAACGGCGAGCACTACCACATGGGCAACGAGATGGGCCTGGCCCCCGACGCCTGCAGCAGCTACCTGATCAAGGACGAGTGCGACGCCGACACCATCTACCGCGACTGGCGCCGCGTGGCCGAGACCCGCATCCGTCGCTACCGCGACGCGCTGCTCGAGCGCGGCTACCCCTACGACTTCGCGCCCCTGATGATCTCCGGCCTGCGCACCGACAACGGTCCGCCGTCCGAGGCGATCCTCGACGCCGTCGAATGGTGGAACGACGCCCACGGCCACGACGTGCGCGTGGAGATGACCACCCTCGCCCCCTTCTTCGACCGCTTGCGCGCCGCCGCCCCGGAGATCCCCGTCCACACCGGCGACTGGCCCGACTGGTGGACCGACGGCCCAACCGGCGACGCCCGGGCCATGCGCCTGCACCGCGCCGCCCTGCGCGACTGGCGGCTGGGTCGACGCCTCTGGGCCATGGGTCCCGAGGGCCTGCCGCCCGCCGACGCCGCACTGATCGACGACCTCGCCCTGTTCGCCGAGCACACCTTCTCCCACAGCGACGCCATGGGGCGCCCTTGGCACAATCTGGTCCACGCCATCGGCGGGCGGAAGCGGGGCTACGCCGCCGCGGCCCGCGACGGGGCCCAGGTCCTGGTCGATGAAGCCTGCGAACGCCTCGGCGGAGGGGACCTGGACCACGGCATGGGCCTGACCTGGCGTGCGGCGAACCCCTGGGATCGGCCGGCCGGTGGGCTCTCGCGGATGACGCTCGGGCACTACGAGTATCGCGACCGCGGTCTGGAACGCGGCTTCCGCGTGGTCGACACCGACGGAGCGCCCCTGCCCCACCAGCTCGATCCTGTGCCCCTGGGAGTGGACGTGTGCGTGGACCTGGGCCTCGGCCCCGGCGAGTTGCGCGAGTTGAGGATCGTGCCCGACTCCGAGGGCGGCGTGGCCGAGTCGTGGCCCGAGCCGGACGCGCAGGCGCCGGCCTCCATGGTCATGGAACACGGACGCCTGGACTGGGAGCCCGGTGCGGGTGTCGTGCGCCTCGAGACGGTCGACGGCCGCTCCTTGCTGCGCCCCGACCGCCCCCACGCCCCCTTCGCCCTGGTCCACCAGCTCACACCGGTCCCGTCGCGCAACGGAATCGGCTCGGTGCACGGCGCCATGGGCCTGGACCGTCGCGGCCCCGACGCCGTGACGTCCGCCTCGACCTGCACCGGTGGCCGCCTCACCGCCGACGGCCCACTCTGGACGGAGATCGTGCTGGATCTGGATGCTCCGTTCTGCGACCACGCCGAGCTGTCGCTGAGGATGTGGCGCACCCGCCCGCGCCTGGACGCCGCCCTCCGCTTCCACGCCCCCGGACGCTGGGAACCGGAGAACTGGTACGCCGCCCTGCCGTTCGCGGCCGGATCGGAGGCGGAGATCGTGCTGGACCGGGCCGGCTGGCCCCTGCGGCCCCGCGTCGACCAGGTGCCGAGCACGCTCACCGACTGGTATGCGCTGCAGGAGGGTTGGTGGTCGCGCTCCGCCGATCTGGAAGTCCGGGTAGGCATGATCGACGGCCCCCTGCTCCAGCTCGGCCCCCTCGCCCCCGGCGAGCGTCTGCTGGCGGGCGACCCGCGCCTCGACGACGACCCGGCCCACCCCTATGCGTGGCTCATGACCAACTACTGGGAGACGAACTTCCAGGCCCACCTCGGGGGGTTCCACGAGTTCCGGTTCACGGTGGAATGGGGGAAGCCTGCGGACGGGGCCGGGCCGGCGTCGGTCGAGCCGACTTCCTTCAGGACGGCCGAGTGACTCAGATGCCGGACGGTCCCCAGAGCGAAACCGACAAGGCGAGTTCCCCCACCCTGCCCTGACCCTCCAGGCTCCATGTCGTCCGGTATCCCGCGAACATCGACAGGCCCGAGTAGTCCCACTCGCCGAGCCGCCCCTTGAGCAGAGCCAGGCCGACATGCGGTGTCCAGGACACGCTCCTGTCGATGTCGTCGGATCGGAACGGCAGCAGATCGGTACGTGTCCCCGCGAAAACGGCCAGGCCGCTGCCCACCCGCAAACGGACACGGAAATCGTGGGCGTGGAGGAGGTAGGTCCAGGGAGACGACCAGAGCGCATCGGGATCGTCTTCGCCGGCCCCCGAGAGCAGTCCGGACAGAAGAATCGCCGCAGCGTTGGTCAGCCCCCGGGCGTTGTAGGCGCCGATCCATCGACCGTCGTCGGCCTGCCGGAATGCGAACGGAAGGACCGTGAAGGCCGACACGACGTACTCGGCGCGACCGTCGGCGAAGGGCTTAATGCCGTGCAGATCGAAAACGTCGAAGGTCCGGTCGTGGCCTCCCCCGACGTACTGGAACCAGCCGATGCGGCCGTCTGCTTCCGAAGCCGCGCAAGAGTGAGATAGAATCAGGAATGCGATTGCGATGATCGAGATACGTGTGTTCACGTCGGCCGCCCTCCTTGCACAACGATTCCGAGACGCCGACCTGCAGGGCCTGGAACCCTACAGGATCGACGGTCGCTCGTCATGAGGAGTTTCGGCCGGGCGGGGCAGCCGCCTCTTCTACCTGAACAACGACTTCACCGCGCCCCAGGAAAGGTCCTCGTTCCTGACCGGCGACCGGGCCTGGATCACCACCACCATGTCGTTGAAGTCGTTGTCCGTCTCCACGCCCACCACGCCGCCGTAGTCCAGATCCTCCCACGCCAGCACGAAGGTCGGCGTGCCGCCGTGCAGGTGGGTGACGTTGTAGATCAGGCACTGGGGATCGCCGTCGAGGGGAGCGTGGGCCGCGGCGGAGCCGTCGGGACCGAGGTCGTTGTAGAACCGGTTGGTGTAGAACAGCTCGGGTTCCGGGGCGTTGGGACCCGCGTCGTAGGGGCCGTTGGGGTTCATGTAGAAGCCGAAGCGGGTGACGCCCATGGGCAGGTCGAGGGTCGCGCTCTCGCCCACGCCCAGCTCGCCTTCGATGACGATGCCGTCGTGGAACCCGTCGAGCAACGGCGCGCCCGTCAGACTCTCTTCATACCAGCCCATGTTGTTCCGGTGGTGGTTCCCCGCGATCTCGCGGATGACCAGACCCTTGATGGAGTCGTCTTCCCAGTAGGCAGGGTCCGCATCCCCGGGAAGGTACCCTTCGTACTGCGTCGCCGCGTCGATGGCGCCCGTGCCGAACTCGGCGTCCAGAATACTCTGCAGGGACACGTTGTCCCACGACGAGCCCCAGGTGATGTCGAAGGCACCTGCACTCGACGGGATGATCACGGCGATGACGAACAGGGAAACGATGGCCTTGCTGGTCATGGCTCACTCCTTCGGATCGAGGATGGGGCGGCATCCTCCTACTGGCACATCGGATTGCATCACCATACATCAAGCCAGATTCATGCCGTACCGGGGATAATTCCCCATATTTTCATTAATCGACTGTAATCATGTCAATTGAGACGATGATCATTGGGCGTTAGTATTTGATGTCTTCACTCAGCATGTCGGATGAATGCACGTTCACCGGAGCCCCGACCCTCATTTGCACCACCGCCCGGCCCCGCCGATCCACCGAGGATGCCTTTTGACCCCGCCCTTTGGATGCGCGATGCTCCCCTCATGCAACGACTCCGCATACCCACGATCCTCCTGCTGGCGGCCCTGGCCGCCTGCACCTCCCCGCCACCGAACGGGAGCCCGTCGATGAGCGCTCCGGCCGATCGTCCGTCCATCGCCCTGATCCCCGCCCCCGCCGTCCTGGCCCCCCGCGAGGGCTCGTACACTCTCGGCGCCGACGCCGTGATCGCCGCCCACCCCGCCTTCCTGGCCGAAGCCCGACTCTTCGCCGAGCAATGCGGCCTGGCCATGGCCTCGCCCCTCGCCGAACGACTGGACGTGGTGGTCACCCTCGCCGACCCGCCCCTGGGCGACGAGGCCTACGCCCTCGACATCGGCGACGACGGCGTGGCGATCCGCGCCTCCACCCCCACCGGCGCCTGGTGGGGCCTGCAGACGGTGCGCCAGCTCCTGATGGACGGCCGCACCCTGCCCGCTCTCCACATCGAGGACGAACCCCGCTTCGGCTGGCGCGGCATGCTGCTCGATTGCGGCCGCCACATGATGAGCGTGGATTACGTGAAGAAGGCCATCGACCGCCTCGCCCTGCACCGCATGAACGTGCTGCACTGGCACCTGACCGAGGACCAGGGCTGGCGGCTGGAGATCGAGGCGTTTCCGGGGCTGACGGAGATCGGTGCGTGGCGCACCGCCCACGACGGCTCGCGCTACGGCGGCTTCTACACGCAGGAGCAGGTGCGCGAGATCGTGGCCTACGCCGCCGCGCGTCACGTGACCGTGGTGCCGGAGATCGAGTTGCCCGGCCACAGCGTGGCCGCCCTGGCCGCCTATCCCGGCCTGTCGTGCACCGGCGGCCCGTTCGAGGTGGAGACCCAGTGGGGCGTGCACGCCGACATCTACTGCGCCGGCAACGACGACGTGTTCGACTTCCTGGAAACGGTCCTGGACGAGGTACTGGAGCTGTTCCCGTCGCGCTTCATCCACATCGGCGGCGACGAGGCGCCCAAGGAGCGCTGGGAAGCCTGCCCGAAGTGCCAGGCCCGCATCCGCGACGAGGGCCTGGCCGACGAGCACGAACTGCAGAGCTGGTTCGTGGGCCGCATGGGCGACTGGCTCGAGTCCCGCGGACGCCGCATGATCGGCTGGGACGAGATCCTGGATGGCGGGCTGCCCGAGGGCGCCACGGTGCAGTCGTGGCGCGGCATGGACGGGGCGCTGGCCGCGGTGCAGGCGGGGCAGGACGCCGTCGTCTCTCCCACGAGCCACTGCTATCTGGACTATCCCCCCGAGACCACGGACCTGCGCACCACCTACTCGTTCGAGCCCGTGCCCGAGGGCCTGACCGCCGAGGAAGCCGACCGCATCCTGGGCGGCGAGGGCAACATGTGGACGGAGTACGCGCCGGAAGAGATCGTGGACACGAAGATCTGGCCGCGGTTGGCCGCCCTCGCCGAGCGGCTGTGGTCCCCCGCCGACCGACGCGACTTCGACGACTTCCGCGCGCGGTGGCGCCATCACAAGCCCCGGCTGGAGGCCCTGGGCGTGACGCCGGGCCCCGAGGGGATGCCGGTCACCTCGACGGTGCGCTGGGACACCGGCCTGGAGGCCTTCGTCGTGACGTTCGAGACCGGGGAGCCGGACGTGGACGTCGTGGTCGGATCCGTGGACGCGCCGCCTCACCCGGATGGTCTTCGCGTCCTCGAACCCTTGGTGGTGAAGGAATCCATGGACGTGCTGGCCCTGGCCGTGGTGGACGGCGAGGCCTGGGGCGCCCCCCACGTGCGTCGCCTGGTCCGCCACCACGCCGTGGGCCTGGAGCCCGTCGTCAAACCCGCGTGGAGCCCCCGCTACGAGGCCGGCGGCCCGCTGGCCTTGAGCGACGGCGTGCGCGGATCCACCAACTTCCGCGACGGCGTGTGGCAGGGGGTCGAGCGCGAGGACCTGGAGCTGGTCCACGACCTGGGCCGACCCCTCTCTCTGCGCCGCGTGTCCGCAGGCTTCCTGCAGGACGCCAACTCCTGGATCTTCCTGCCCACCGCCGTGGAGGTGTCCGTGTCCGACGACGGCCGCACCTTCCGCCCCCTCGGCACCGCCACCCACGACGTGTCGAACAAGGTGCAGGACAAGACCATCTGGGAAGCGATCGTCGACGCCGCGGGAACGACCGCCCGTTTCGTGAAGTTGACGGCCCGTTCGGTGGGCACATGCCCCGACTGGCATCCCGGCGCAGGCGGCGACGCCTGGGTCTTCTGCGACGAGGTGATCGTGGAACTGGAGGACGGATCATGAGACGGATGACGACCCTGCTCGCCCTGCTGCTCGCCACGACCGCCGCGGCCGACGATCCCTTCCCCCGCCCGGCCATCCCCTTCGCGCCGCAGACCTACACGTGCGTGAAAACGTCGACCCCGCCGACCATCGACGGCCGCCTGGACGACGCGGTCTGGCAGTACGCCGCCCCCACCGCCCCCTTCGCCGACATCACCGACGGCCGCCCCGTCCGCCTCGAGACCCGCGCCATGATGGCCTGGGACGACCACGCCTTCTACGTGGCCGCCCGCATGGAGGAGCCCGACCTCTGGGGCACCCTCGTCGAGCGCGACGCCGTGATCTACCACGACGACGACTTCGAGGTCTTCATCGACCCCGACGGCGACAACCACCTCTACTACGAACTCGAGGTCAACGCCCTGAACACGGTGTGGGACTTGCTGCTCATCAAGCCGTATCGCGACGGCGCCCCCCACGCCGTGGACGCCTGGGACATCACCGGCCTGCGCACCGCCGTGCACCTGGACGGCACGCTGAACGACCCCTCGGACCGCGACACGGGCTGGGCCGTGGAGATCGCCATCCCCTGGGACGTGCTCTCGGAGTGCGCCGGTCCCATGCAGACGCCCCCCGCCGACGGCGACCGCTGGCGCGTGAACTTCTCGCGGGTGGACTGGGACCTGGCCGTGCGCGACGGCCGCTACGCGAAGCTCGACCGCCCCGAGCACAACTGGGTGTGGTCGCCCCAGGGCCTGATCGCCATGCACTATCCCGAGCGGTGGGGCGTGGTGGAGTTCCGCGAGTCCGGCCCCGCGGACCGGCTGCCCGAACTCGACCGCGAGGAGTACGCCCGCGCGTACCTCATGCAGCTCTACTACGAGCAGCGCGACCATCACCGGCGCGAGGGGCGCTACGCCTCCATGTCGTCCATGCTGGACCTGGAGACGGACGGCACCGGCATCGACACGAGCTGGTTCTCGACCATCCCGCGCATCGACGCGGACGGCGACCTGTTCAACGCATCCGTGAGAGTGATGGGCCGCGGCGTGCTGCACGTGGACCAGACCGGCCGCCTGTGGTGGACCGACCGCAAGGAGTGAGCATGTCAACCTTCAGAACCGACGAAGCCCGCGCCGTCCTCGCCCGCACCCCCGCCACCCTCGACGCCCTCCTCCGCGGTCTCCCCGACCCCTGGATCGAGGCTCCCGACGGCGACGACGGCTGGACGCCCCACGAGGTGGTGGGCCACCTGATCATCGGCGAGCGCACCGACTGGATCACCCGCGCCCGTTCCATCCTGGAGCACGGCGAAGCCGACATCTGGAAGCCCTTCGACCGCTTCGCCCAGCAGCGCGAGTGCGCCGGCCTGCCGCTGGACGACCTGCTGGACGAATTCGCGGAGCTGCGCGCCGCCAACCTCGAGGCCTTCGACGCCCTCGGACTGGACGAGGAGCGCCTGGCCCTGCGCGGCGTCCATCCGGCCTTCGGATCGGTGAGCATGGAGCAGCTGATGGCCACGTGGGTCGCCCACGATCTGGGCCACATCGCGCAGATCGTCAGGGCCATGGCGGGGCGTTATCGGGAAGCGGCGGGACCGTGGACCGAGTACCTGCCGATTCTGGCGCCGAAGGTCAGGTGAGTTCGACCGTCTCCGATTCCACGACGGCGGGACCGGGCGAATCCGCCGAGGCTGAGAAGGTCATGCGGAAGACGGTACCCTCGCCCGGCACGCTCTCGCAGGCGATGCGGCCGCCCATGCTCAGGGTCACCAGGTTGTAGACGATGTGCAGACCCAGTCCGCCGCCCTCCTCGCCCTCGCGGGTCGTGAAGAAGGGGTCGAAGACCCGGGTGCGCACCTCGTCGGCCATGCCCCGGCCGTCGTCCTCCACTTCCAGCGCCAGCAGACGGTCCTCCTGGTAGGCCCGCACCGTGACGTTGCCCTCGGCCCCGTCCGGGAAGGCGTGCATCATGGAATTCATGACCAGGTTGGTGATCACCTGCAGGAGGACGCCGGGCATGGCGGTCACCACGAGATCGTCGGGGCACTCCTGGCGCAGACGGATGTCCGCGGCGGACAGCGCGTCCTTCAGGCCGAGCAGGGTGTCGGCCAGGAACGTCGCCATGGGGAAGCGCCGCGAATCGGCTCCGACCTGATCCACCGACACCTCCTTGAAGCTCTGGACCAGGTCACCGGCCCGGCGCAGGTTCGACGTCAGGATGGCGCAGCTCCTGGTGGCCGTGTCCAGGAACGACGTCAGGTCGGAGCGCGTCATCGTGCCGTTCTCGAAGGCGGTGGCGATCTCGCCTACGTGGGTTTCCAGATGGGTCGATGCCGTGAAGCCGACGCCCAGAGGCGTGTTCACCTCATGGGCCACGCTGGCCACCATGCCGCCCAGGGCCGCCAGGCGCTCGTTCTGCACCACCGTCTCCTGTGCGCTCACCAGGTCGGCCGTGCGCTCGACCACGCGCCGCTCGAGCTGGGCGTTGGCGTTCTCGATCTCGGCCGTGTAGGCGAGGCGTTCCCGGGTGCGGCGCCGGTGTGCCGCCACGGTCTGCGCCGCAGCGATCGACACCACCAGCAGGCAGAGGCTCAGGCCCCAGCTCCACAGCACGCGGCGCACCGGGGAGCCCAGGTACGTGTCCTCGTCGTACTCGAAGATCATGCGCCATGAGAGGCCCACCAGGGGCAGTTCGGTCCAGAGGACTGTCCAGCCTCCCCGGTCGAACGCCTGGTCGGCCGAGGCGAAGAACGCGTCCGGTCCACCGGCCTCGTAACCCGCCTCGCGACGGATCCAATCCGTGGCGGTCTCGGGCAGACCCGGATTGCCGAGCAGGTGGCCGTGGTCGTCCACGATGACCACGCGGTTGGCATAGTTGCCCCGGTCGAGCTGATCGGACAGGACGGCCGCATCCATGATGGCCGCGAACACGGCGACCACTTCACCGTCGCGGATCAGGGGCGCGCTGCAGATCAGGGCCTCGTTGCCCTCGGCGTGATGCAGGTCCCACTCGGTGTCCTGGCCCCACGAGCGGGACCAGTTCCCCACCTGCTCGGCGAGGACATCGTCGTAGATGCCCAGGGGAGCGCCGTCGGACACCAGGAGGTCGTCGTCGGGGGTCCAGCCACGTTCCATCACGTACATCCCGCGATACAGGTCCTCGTGGCGGTGGGATTCGATGACGTCACGGATGTGATCGGGATCCAGGGGCAGCGGTCCGGCCCGGTCCACCACGAAATGGAGGTCGTGGCGCATGTGCAGGAGGATCTCCCGCGTGAGGTCGCGGGTGGCGTCCATGCGGAGTTCGTTCTGGGCGAGGACGACGCGGCGGGCCTCAGTCAGGTGGCGGTACTCGCCCACCTGCACCAACGCCGCCAGCAGCAGTCCCACGCACACAATGACCCAGGGCAGGCGGCACTTCGCCGGCCTTAACCACCATCGGTGCTGATCGGTGACCGGGCAGACCCGGACATCGCGTTCCATGGCTTCTCCCTGGTTTTCGTCTCCCTCCGAAATGAAATCGTACGATTTCGCTGGGACTTGAGCCGAAACACCCTGCCGCCGTTGACCATGGGACAAAGTTGGGCCATCATCCCGTACCGACGGCACCACCCCCACCCCGGCGGTCCCCATGCGCACCCTTCTCTGGCTCTCCCTGCTCGCCCTCCTCGCCGGCTGCGGCGAAGAGATCGCCCCGCCCCCGGCCGAGACCGTCGTCCTGTTCAGCGACGTCGACGTGCACTTCACCCCCGCCGACCCGCAGAGCTTCGACACGGTCACCGCCTCGGCCCGCGACAACGGCCGCATCATGGCCACCTACCGCGAGTTCCCCGACGGCCGCGGCGCCTCCCGCGTGACCGCCGTGCTGCGTCTGCGCCCCATCCCCACGGGCATCCGCGAGGTGGCCGACCGCTGGGACCGCGCCGGATCCGTCCGGCTGATCAAGCCGGGCATGGCGCCGGTGGAGATCGTGCGCTTCATGACCAGCTACGGCGGCGCCACCGAGCACGAGGCCGACGTCACGCATCTACTGCCTCTGCTCCAGGGCCACTGCGAGTTCGAGGTGTTCATCGACACCTGGGTGTCGCCGGCCTGGAAGGTGGACTTCGAGCTGGTCTTCACGCCCGGCCGCACCTCCGACGCCCCCGCCTGGGTCGAAGGCCTGTGGTTCCCCGACGGCGGCCTGACCGCCGAGGCCCCCGAGGTCTCCGCCAACGTCACCGTGCCCGCCGACACCCGCGGCACCACCCTCCACGTGCTGGTCTCCGGCCACTGCACCGACGGCCGCGACGCCGACGAGTTCATCACCAAGGACAACGTCGTGCTGGTGGACGGCGAAGAGGTGGCCCGCTGGCGCCCCTGGCGCGACGACTGCGGCCGCTTCCGCGCCCTCAACCCCTACTGCGCCCGCTGGTCCGACGGCCACTGGAGCAGCGACTTCAGCCGCAGCAACTGGTGCCCCGGCGACCTCGTCGCCCCGCGCTCCTTCGGCCTGGACCTGGCCCCCGGCGAGCACGTCATCACGTACCGCGTGGAGGACATCCGCCCGGAGGACGAGAGCGGCAAGGGCTACTGGCGCCTGTCCGGCCACCTGGAGGGACGACGATGACCGGCCTGCGCCGCCACGGCGACGGCCCCATCCTCACGCGCACCGACCTGCCGGACGTGCCCCCCGCCTTCACCGACCCCACGTCGGTCTTCAACCCCGGCGCCGCCCGCGTGGACGGCCGCATCCTGCTCATGCTCCGCATCCAGAGCCGCGGCCGCGAGACCGGCCTGATGCGCGCCTGGAGCGACGACGGCCTCGCGTTCGAGCCCGAGGACAGGCTGGTACGGGTCCGCGGCCTCGACCGCATCGACGGCACCCTCCACCACCTCTACGACCCCCGCCTGACCCGCGTGGACGGCGAACTGCTGTGCACCCTCGCCGCCGACGTGGACGACGGCTGCCGTCTGGTCACCGCCCGCTGCGACGAGCGCTGCGACCTGGACGTGATCGGCGTCTCCGCCGACGACTCCCGCAACGGCGTGCTCTTCCCCGAACGCTTCGGCGGCCGCTGGCTCCGCCTCGAACGCCCCAACGCCGTGACCCGTGAGGGCGCGCCGCCCTCCGGCTCCGTGGTGACCCTCGCCGAGTCCGACGACCTGATCACCTGGCGCCCCGTCGCCCCCGTCTTCGACGGCCGCCCCCACGCCTGGGACGAGCTCGTGGGCGCCGGTCCGCCCCCCATCAAGACCTACGCCGGCTGGCTGCTCATCTACCACGGCGTGGCCACCCACTTCGCCGCCGCCAACATCTACCAGGCGGGTGCGGCGCTGCTGGACCTCAACGACCCGTCGCGGGTGCTCGCCCGCACGCGCCGCAACATCCTGGAGCCCCGCGAGACGTGGGAGCTCACGGGCCAGGTGCCCAACGTGGTCTTCCCGTCGGGAGCCATCGTCGACCACCGCGACGACGACGCTTTCGCCCCCGACGACGCCCTGGTCCGCGTCTACTACGGCGCGGCCGACACCTGCGTGGGCCTCGCGAGCGCCACCATCGGCGACCTCGTCCGGGCCTGCCACGACGACTGACATCCGGAGGAAGCCATGAGCTGGAGCCCGCGCAAGGCGTACATCGTGTCCCACACCCACTGGGACCGGGAGTGGTACCTGACCTACGAGGAATTCCGGGTCAACATGATCCGCGTGGTGGACCGGGTGCTGGACGCGCTGGACAGCGATCCCAAGGAAGCCGGCGCCTTCGTCCACTTCCTCCTCGACGGCCAGTCCGTCCTGCTCGAGGACTACCTCGAGGTCCGCCCCGACCGCGAAGACCGCCTGCGCAGGCTCATCTCGGAGGGCCGCCTCTCCGCCGGCCCCTGGTACATCCTTCCCGACGAGTTCCTGGTCAGCGGCGAGGCCACCGCCCGCAACCTGCTCATCGGCACCGCCACCGCCGCCCGCCTCGGCCGAGCTCACGCCTCCGGCTACATGCCCGATTCCTTCGGCCACCTGGCCCAGATGCCCCAGATTCTCCACCGTGCCGGCCTCGACTCCTTCGTGTTCACCCGCGGCCTGGGCGACGAGGCCGCCGACCTGGGCTGGCGCTTCCGCTGGACCGCCCCCGACGGCAGCGAGGTCCTCGCGGTGAACCAGTGCTCCGGCTACTGCAACGCCGGCGGCCTGGGCTTCCAGGAGATCTGGCACGCCCACACCCGCCGCGACGTGGACCTGGACCGCGCCGTAGAACAATTGACCGAACTGTTCGAAAAGATGTCCGGAAGACCAGGCGCGGAACCAGCCCTGATCAACAACGGCTGCGACCACTTCCCGCCCCAGCAGGACTTCGCCCGCGTGCTGGAAGCCCTGCGCACAGCCTTTCCCGACACGGAGTTCGTCCACACCGACCTGCCGGCGTTCGTGGAGGCCGCGTCGGCCGACCGCGACGACCTCCCCGTCCACCGCGGCGAACTCCTGGGCGGCCGCGACCACTTCATCCTCTCGGGCGTGTGGTCCGCCCGCATGCCCCTGAAGCAGGAGAACGCCCGCTGCCAGGACCTGCTGTCGCTGCAGGCCGAACCCCTGGCCGCTTACGGCCGCTTCATGCACGGCCTGGCCTACCCCACCGGCGAGCTGCGCGAGGCCTGGAAGCTGCTGCTGAAGAACCACCCCCACGACTCCATCTGCGGCTGCAGCGTGGACGGCGTGCACCGCGACATGCACACCCGGTTCGCGGGCGTGCGCCGTACCGGTAAGCGCCTGCTCATCAACACGCTCGAGAACCTCACCCCCAACTTCGCCCGCCGCGAGGAGCACGACCGCGAGACGACCCTCTGCCTGGCCAACCCCCTGCCGCGCCCGCGCCGCGAGGTCGTCACCCGCATGATGGTGCTGCAGCCCTTCGTGGCCGACCCCGACGGCCTGCGCCTCTTCGACGAGCAGGGCGCCGAGGTCCCGTTCACCGTGCTGGAGAAGCAGTACGTGGAGCGGTTCTGGGGCATCGACTACCGGGTGGAGCTCCACGCCGCCGACCAGCACGCCCTGTTCGACGACTACCGCCGCGACTACGGCCCCCGCATCCTCAAGGACGGCCGCGGCGACGCCCAGTACGACTGCTACTGGACCATCCAGTTCGAGGCCGACCTGCCCGCCTGCGGCCACGCCGTGTTCCGCCTGCGCGAGACGGGCCCCGGCACCGCCACGCCGCCGCCCGCCGGCTCCGTCCGCGCCGGCGACGGCAACCTGGAGAACGACCTCGTCCGGGTCACCCTCCACCCCGACGGCGCCTTCGACCTGGAGGACAAGCGCACCGGCCGCCGCTACGCCGAACTCAACCGCCTGGCGGACGAGGCCGACATCGGCGACGAATACGACTTCTGCGCCTGCGACATCCCCGGCGACATCCACCCCCGCGTGGAGCCCGGCCGCGTGCGCACCCTCCACAACAGCGGCCTGCAGGCGAGCATCGAGGTGGACTGCTCGGTGCGCCTGCCCGCCCGCATCGTCCCCGACCGCACCCGTCGCGACGTGGAGACCGTGGACTGTCCCTTCACCGTGCGCCTGACCCTGCACCACGACAGCCCCCGCGTGGACGTGCGCACCACCTTCGACAACCGCGCCTGCGACCACCGCCTCCGCGCCGAGTTCCCCACGGTCCACCGCACCCGCACCCTGGTGAGCGACGGCCAGTTCCTGGTCCACGAGCGCCCCCTGGTCCGCACCGGCGGCGACGACTGGGCCCAGCCCCAGCCCGCCACCTGGCCCCAGCAGGACTTCAGCTGCGTGGAGCACGACGGCGCCGGCCTCGCCCTGCTCAACCTCGGCCTGCCCGAGATCGAGGGCGCCGTGAACGACGGCGGCGGCGCGACGATGCTGCTCACCCTCCTGCGCAGCGTGGGCTGGCTCTCCCGCGACGACTTCCCTTCCCGCAAGAACGCCAACGCCGGCCCCACCCTCGCCACCCCCGACGCCCAGTGCCTCGGCGAGCACGTGTTCGACTACGCCGTCATGCCGTACACCGGAGACTGGCGCACTGCCGGCGTGATCCACGAGAGCCGCGCCTGGCGCACGCCGCCGCTGACCCTCCAGGGCGTGGAGGACCTGCACCGCCCCGGCGACTCGCTGCTGGCGTGCGATGCCGACGCCGTGGCCGTCACGGCGATCAAGCGCCACGAGGAGCGCGACACCCTGGTGGTGCGCGCGGTGAACCTGCACCCCGAACCGGCGGACGCGACCTTCATGTTCGGGCGGACGGTGTCGGGAGCCTGGCGCGCGAGCCTGCTCGAGGAGCGCGGCGCTCCCCTGGTCACCGTCGACGGACGGTTGCCCGTGACATTCACACCCCACGAGATCGTCACCCTGGAGATCGACTTCGGCGCGTGAGCTTGCCGCACCCGCCCGCTCCGGGTTATGGTGATCGGCAGGAGGGAACGAACCGCATGAGCGACCGACCGCACTGGACCCGCAGGCTCCACGACCTGCTGACCGCCCTGGCCGACGCCCCCGAGGGCGCCGAGCGCGACCGCGTGTTCGGCGAAGCGTGGCCCCTGCTGCGGACATCCCTTTTCATTCGCGCCCGAAGCCATTGCGCCCGTTACGGTTCCGTTTCCCAGGACGTTCTCGAGGATTTGGCGTCGGAAAAAGCGTTGGATTTGCTCCGCAGGATCGTATCAGGACGTTGGGACATCTCCGGACACGCCCCCGGGGAGCTGGCGTCCTTCCTCTCCACGACCGCCCACAACGCGCTCGTGGACACGTTGCGGCGGGAAGGCCGACTCGTTCATCCGGAGGCGGATCCAGAAGGACCCGGCTGGGATGCGCCGTCGTTGAGAGCATCGGCTCCCGTGGCGGCGCACCTCGAGCCGGCCGGACTGGGGATCGAACGGGCCCGGTTCGCCGACGACCTGGCCGACTGCGTGGGGCAGCTCAACGCCGCCGCGCGCCCCGTCTGGTTCATGAGGGTCATGCTGGAGATGCCGTCGAAGGAGATCGCCGACCATCCCGAGGTGCGCAAGTCGCCCGGCAACGTCGACGTGATCCTGCAGCGGGCCCGCACCGCCGTCCGCGACTGCATGGACGGCAAGGGGCACGACCCGCACCACATGCCGCAGGGGACGTTTACCGAACTGTGGACGCGATTCCGATCCCTCCTGGGGTCCGGACGCGAGAAGGCGAGCAATGAGTGACCACGTGAACGTGAGCGGGCGTCACCCCGAACCTGACGCCCTGATCGACCTGGCCGAGGGCCTTCTGCCGGAGAAGGAACGCGCCCCGGTGCTGGACCACCTCCGTCGCTGCGGGGACTGCGAGTCCCTCTTCCGCGACGCCGTCCGCAGCCTCGAGACCGCCCGCAGCGAAGTCGCCGCAGGCCTCGGACTCGAGAGCCGCGCCGCATCCCCCACGCGCATCGTCGCGCTCCCGGTGCGCGACCGCCTGCGCTGGACCGCCCTGGCGCCCCTGGCCGCCGCCGCCGTGCTGGCCTTCGCCCTGATCGGCCCCGGCTTCGACGCCTCCGACCTGGACCTGGGCGTGCTGCCCACCGCCGACGTCGAGCTCCGCCAGCGCGACGCCGTCTCCACCCCGGACCGCATCCTCGCCGACGGCATCGACGCCTACGCCGTCGGCGACTACCGCCGCGCCGTCGAACTCCTTGAGGACGCCGCCCCCGACCCGGACCTGACCCCCGTCCGCGACGTCTACCTGGGCAGCGCCCTGGCCCACGGCGACCGCCTCCGCAACGCCCGCTCCGTCCTGGAGTCCCTGCCGGCCCGCACGCTGCCCGACCCCTGGGGCGTGGAAGCGCGCTGGACCCTGTGCGTGATCTACGACAGGATGGGGGAACGGAGCCGCGCCGATTCGCTGCTGACGGACCTCGCGCTGGAGACGGGCGACGTCGCCGAGCGGGCGCGCAAGGCCCTGGAGAGCAGGGCTTCCAACCGGTAGACATCTCCTCGAGGAGCCGTGATGCCCGTCCACTCCCGGTCGGTGCGAACCTCGTTCGTCGCGTTCGCGATCGTCGTCATCGCCGTCGTTCCCGCCATCGCCGCCGACGACCCTTCCCCGGAAGACCTCCGCACCGTCGTCGAAACGCGCCGCGCCGAGGGTGATCTGGACGGAGCCCTCGCCGCCGCCCTGCGCTGGCGGGCCGCCCTGCGTGCGGAAACCGACGCCGCTCCCTGGCGCCTGGTGGACGCCGAGCGCACCGTCGAGCACCTGGACTGGCTCATCGCCGCCGATCCCGCCGTGCGGAGCGACCTTGCCGAGGCCGAATCCCTGACCCCCGAATTGCTGGCCCTCTACGGCCAGGGCGATTTCACCGGCGCCGCCGATCTGGCGAGCCGTCAGCTCGACCTGCGCCGTCGCCACCTCGCCGCGGATCACGAGCTCGTGTCCGAGAGCCTGCGCCGCCTCGGCGTGCTCGACCTGCAGCAGGGACGCTACGGCGAGGCCGCGGCGCGCACCCGCGAGGCCCTGGCCATGCTGCGGCGCATCCTGCCCGCGGACCATCCCATGATCGCGCGCTCGCTGCACAACATGGCCACCGTCGAGCGCCTGCGCGGCGACTACGCCGCCGCCGAGCCCCTCTATCGCGAGGCCCTGGCCATGCGTCGGCGACTGCTGCCCGACGACCACATGGACATCGTGTCCAGCCTGCACAACCTGGCCATCTTCCTGAGCGTCAAGGGCGACCATGACGAGTCGGAGGCGCTGTTCGAGGAGGTCCTGGCCCACCAGCGCGAACGCCTCGAGCCCGGCGCCCCGGAGCTGGCCCTGACCATGCACAACCTGGGGAACGTGCGCCTCGAGTCGGGCCGGCCGGCCGAGGCCGTGCGCACCCTCCACGAGGCCGTGGACCTCATGCACGCGGCCTTCGGCCCCGACAGCCAGTACGCCGCCGGCGCCCTGCACTCCCTGGGCACCGCCCTGCGCGAACTGGGCCGGGTGGCCCGCGCCGACAGCATGCTGGCCGTGGCCGAGCGCACCTACCGCACCGCCCTGGGCGACGACCACCCTCACGTGGCCGAGATCCTCGCCGACCGGGGCCTGGCCCTCTGGATGGGCGGCGACCTGGAGGCCGCCGCCGACCTGCTGTCGCAGGCCTGCTCCGTCCACGAGCGGGCGCGCCTGAACGTGGGATCGGGATACGAACGCACGGACTTCGCGGTGTCGCCCTACGGCGCCCTGTCCGCCGCCCTGCTGCTGCTGGGCCGCGAGGACGAGGCCTGGGTGGCCGCCGAGCGTGACCTGGGCCGTACCCTCGCCGACCTGCTCCACGCCGCCGCCACCGGCGATCCCGACGGCTCCGCCCTGCCCCTCCCCCTGGAAGAGGTCCAGGTTTCCCTCGACGCCGGCTCCGCCCTGGTGGGCTGGCTCGACGTGGAACTCCGCACCACGCCGGCGGCCTGGGTCTACGTCGTGAAGCGCGACGGCCCGGTGCGCTGGGCCCGCATCCCCGAGGGCGCCGTGGAGCGGGCGCGGCGCGACGCCGACGAGTTCCGCGCCGCCCTGGACCGGGCCGGATCCTGGCCCTTCCGCGTCCTGGACACGGGCCGCATCGACGACGCCGCCCGCCGCATCCACGACGACTGGCTCTCCCCCGTCGCCGACGCCCTGATCGATGTGGAGCACCTGGTGGTGCTGCCCTCCGGATCGCTGCTCGGCATCCCGGTGGAGGCCCTGCGCGACGGCGACGGCGTGCTGCTGGACGACCGCTACGCCGTGTCGTACGCCCCGTCGGCCTCGCTCCACGCCCGCCTCGGCGCCTCCTCGTCGCCCCCCGCCACCGGCGCCGACCGCGCCCTCCTGGTGGGCGACCCCGCCGTCGACGATCACCGCCTGGTGTCCCTGCCCGGCGCCCGCGACGAGGTCCGCGAGCTGGCCGCCGTGTTCCCCGACGCCGCCATCCTGCTGGGCGGCGAGGCGTCGGAGACCGCGCTGACGGACCTGGTGGACGCCGGCGAACTGGCCCGCACCCGCTGGATCCACCTGGCCACCCACGCCCTGGCCGACGCCGACAACCCCGACCGCTCGGCCCTGGTCCTGGCCTCCGGCGACGGCGACGACGGCCTGCTCACCGCCGGCGAGATCGTGCGCGACTGGAAGCTGCGGGCGGACCTCGTGACCCTCAGCGGCTGCCGCACCGCCCTGGGCCGCGAGTCGCGGGGCGAGGGGTACATCGGGCTGGCCCACGCCTTCCTGCGGGCCGGCGCCCGCAACCTCGTGGTCAGCCTGTGGACGGTGGACGATGAGGCCACGCGCCTGCTCATGGGCCGCTTCTATCGTTCCCTGCTGGAAGGCGACGCCAATCCCGCCGGGGCCCTCCGCGAGGCCCGCCGCTGGCTGCGCACGTACCACGACGACGACGGCTCGCAGCCGTACGCCCATCCGGCCTACTGGTCGGGGTTCGTGCTCACGGGGTCGGGTAAGTAGCTACGGCGTGGCGCCCGTCATGCCGTCCAGCATCTCCACCCCCGGCCGCCACTCCAGGGTGAAGTCCGCCGTCACGGGGTAATGGTCGCTGGGCCAGCGGCCGCGGCGCGACGAGCGCACGATGGACGCGGCCTCCACCTCCCAGCCCGGCGACGCCAGGATCCAGTCGATGCGGCCGGTGTCGGGTTCGCCGTCGAAGCCGTGGAAGGTGCCGTCGCCTTCGGGGCCGGACTCGCCGCCGGCCTCGAGCCACGTGTCGCGGAGCGAGCCGTCGGCGCAGAGGACGTCCCAGGGCTCCGACCCGCCGGGGCCGCCGGTCGCGTTGAAATCCCCCGCCACGATCAACGGCATGCCGCCCGCCACCTCGGCCAGGCGCTCGCGCACCACCCGCGCGCCCTCGCGGCGGGCCGTCTCGCCCACGTGGTCCATGTGGACGCTGGCGAACACGAAGGTGTCGGGCAGGCAGAAGCGGTCGTGGAGGCGCACCCAGGTGGCGATGCGGGGGCAGGCGGCGTCCCAACCCATGCTGCCGGGCTCGTCCGGGGTCTCCGAGAGCCAGAAAGTGCCGTGCTCCAGCAGTTCGAAGCGCGAGGCGCGGTAGAGGACGGCGCACATCTCGCCGGCGCGGTCGCCGTCGTCGCGGCCGGCGCCCACGGAGCGGTAGCCCCGGAACGCTGTGTCCAGCTCGTCCACCTGGAAGGCGAGGGCCTCCTGCAGGCCGATCAGGTCGGGGGACTGGTCGCGGATGGTGAGGCGCACCAGGAAGCGACGGTGCTCCCAGGCGTTCTCGCCGTCTGCGGCGGTACCGTAGCGGATGTTGAAGCTCATGGCGCGGGTGCGGCCCGGCTCCAGGGGGGCGGCGGGGGCGAAGGCCGCCAGGAGGGCGGCGGCGGTCAGCACGAAGGCGATGGCGCGACGGATCATCGGGTTCCCCCTGGCGGCGGACGTTTGCGGGTCGGCGGTCCGGCTCCGTATGCTACGGTTCATCCCCCACGATAGCACCGGCTCTCCGGGAGGACCGAGATGAAATCATTGCGACCGCTCATGATCCTGGCCGCGGCCGTGACCGCCGCATCGTCCTTCGCTGCATCCGACCTCGCGGCCGACAAGGTCCTCGTCACCGACGGCTCCATGGTCCACAACGTGGGTTCCCTGTCCCTCAACGTCACCAACTTCGGCCTGCTCGGCGCCACTCCCGGCGGCTCCGGCGACTGGTCCAACGCGCCGTCGGCCCGCTGGAACGGCGTGGACCACCTCTGGCTGGCCGGACTGTGGGTGGGGGCGAAGGTCGACGCCGGCGAGGGCACCGAGGTCCGCGTCAGCACCTACGCCTACGAATGGGAATTCCGCCCCACCGACGATCCCCTCGACACCATCTACGAGGCCGAGGGAGGCGTCATCGGCGGCCGGCGCTATCCCGCCCTCGGGCCCAACGACGACTTCGATTCGGAAGAGGACGAGGACCCCCTCAACGGCCTCGACGACGACGGCGACGGCCAGATCGACGAGGACTTCGCCACCATCGGCGACCAGTACTTCCGCTGCCTCCTGCGCGACGACACCGCCGCCGCCCAGAGCCTCTACCCCGACCACGCCCCCCTCGGCCTGCAGATCGTCCAGGAGAGCTTCCAGTGGTCCGAGGCACCCTGGGACGCGATGGTCGGCTTCCGGTTCACCATCCGCAACATCGGCGACCACACCCTCGAGGACGTCCACCTGGGCTTCTTCGGCGATCCCGACGTGGGCAACGGCGGCGGCGAGTCGTCGGACGACGCGGCCTTCGTCCTGCAGGGCACCACCATGGTCGAGGGCGAGATCGTGGACTACCACGTGGTGGGTGCCCACGACAGCGCCGGCGGCGTGGGCCTCATGGGCGGCTGGATCGGCCTGACCCTGCTGGGCGACTCCACCGGGGGCGCGCCCCACAACGGCTGGATCTTCGCGGGCCAGAACCCCTTCGAGATGGGGGGCGACCCCGTCAACGACCAGCAGCGCTACCTGCTGATGGAGAGTGCGGGTTCGTCGTCGTCGACCCTGCCCGGCCGCGAGAACGACATGCGGGTGCTGACCTCGTGTTCCGCCATCGACAGCCTGGCGCCCGGCGAGTCGGTGGTGCTGGACGCAGCCATCGTCGTCGGCGCCGACGAGGCCGACCTGATCGAGGCCGCGGCCCGCGCCGCCTACGTCCGCAACGGCCACGACTTCGACCGCAACGGCTGGCCCTCGGACGGCTACGAATTCCACGTCCCCTGGCTGATCCCCGACGAGATTCCCGTGGCCAACGAGCCCGGCGACGACCTCCCGGAGATCCGGGCCCTCGCCCTGGAGGCCCACCCCAATCCCTTCAACCCCTCCACGGAACTGGTCTTCGAACTGGAGCGGCCCGGCCGTGCCCGCCTCGAGGCCTACGACCTGGCCGGCCGCCTGGTCGCCGTCCTCGCGGACGACCGTATGCCGGCCGGACTCCACCGCACCACATGGAACGGACGAGCCGACGACGGCCGTCTCCTCCCGGCAGGCGGCTACATGCTCCTGCTCCGGACGGAGGAGGGCACCGTCGGGCGCAAGGTCTCGCTGGTCAAATGAACTAGGAAGTCTTCAGCTCCAGGGTGAACACGGAACCCTCGCCAGGCTCGCTCCAGCAGGAGAGATGCCCGCCGAGGGTTCCGGTCACCTGGTTGTAGACGATGTGGAGCCCGAGGCCGGCGCCCTGGTTCACGCGCCGGGTGGTGAAGAAGGGCTCGAACACGCGGGTGCGCACGTCCGGGGCCATGCCTTCGCCGTCGTCCATCACGCGGATCGTCACGCGCTCGCCGACCTGCTCGGCCACCAGCCGCACCGTCCCCTCGCGACGCCCCGCGAAACCGTGGCGCACGGCGTTGTTCAGGAGCTGGTCCAGGCACATCTCGAGTACGTCGCGGTCGAAGACGGCCTCGAGGTCGTCGCGGCAGTCCACGTCGAGGGCGTAGCCGAGGTCGCCGAACACGCGTTCGAACTGCCGCTCCAGACCCGCCACGACGGGCGCCAGCGGCGCGGACGTCAGCTTGCCGTGGGCCGCTCCCACCGCCGTCCGCTTGAACTGCTCCACCAGCGACGACGTGCGCCGCAGGTTCTCCAGCACCAGGGCGGTGCTCTCGCGACACATGTCCATGAACGACGTGAAGTCGGAGCGCGTGACGCGCCCTTCCTGCATGGCCGCGTCGATCTCCATGGCCCGCGCCGCCAGGTGCGACGCCGCCGTCACGCTCACGCCCACCGGCGTGTTCAGCTCGTGGGCCACGCCCGCCACCAGGTTGCCCAGGGCGGCCATCTTCTCGGCCTCGAGCAGGCGCTCGTTGGCCTTCTCCAGTTCGCGGGTGCGCTCCTCCACCCGCAACTCCAGCTCGCGGTTCAGGCGCAGGACCTCGGCCTCGGCCTTCTTCCGCTCGGAGATGTCCACGGCGGTGCAGGAGACGTAGGCGGGCTGGCCGTGTTCGTCGGGCACCATGTGGGCCGTCGCCAGGACCGGCACGCTGCCGCCGCCGCAGGTGGTCAGCACGATCTCCTCGCCCACCAGCTTGCCGTCGCCCTGGATCCTTCGCACGAGATCGACGTTGGTCATCCCGTTCGCCGGCCGGCTCAGCCATTCGAATCCCACGCCCACCAGGTCCTCGGGCCGGTAGCCGATCATGCCGCAGAAGGCGGGGTTGGCGTACAGGACGTCGCCGTCGAGGCTCAGGATCAGGGCACCGTAGGCGGCGTGTTCGGTCATGCCCAGGTACTTGTCCATCTCGCCGCGAGCCCGCTGCTCGTCGGTCACGTCGCGGCCGTTGACCACCACGCCGCCGATGCCGGCCACCTCGATGCAGTTGACCAGCGTGCCCTCGATGAACACCCAGTGACCTTCCGCATGGCGGATCCGCACCGGGTCCGACCGGTAGGTCATGCCCGGGGTCCGGAATACGCGCAGGAGATCGGCGGAAATGACGGCATAGTCTTCCGGATGCAGCAGCGAGGTGACGGTGGTCCCCAGGACATCGTCGGCACGATGGCCGAGCACGCGGCTGAACGCGTTGCTGATGAAGGTGACGCGTCGCCTGGGGTCGAGCACCAGGGTGATGTCGGAGGAATTTTCGATCAGGGCGCGGGACCTGGCGTCGGCCTCCCGGATGGCCGTGACGTCGGTGCCCATGTTGACGATGTAGCGCCGGCCCTCGTCGTCGATCCAGCGCGACTTGCGCACCAGGATGATGCGTCCGTCGGACAGCCCGATCTCCTCGTCGCGCCCGGGAGGCTCGCCGGCGAGCACGCGATCCGCCCCGCAATCGGGGCACCGGGCGCCGCCGCGTCCCAGGAAGTCGAAGCAGGTACGGCCCGCCGGGGACCCGTAGTATTCGACCATGCCGGGAGTGGCGTAGATGACGTTCAGGGATTCGTCCTGGATGTACGCGAACGCGGGCAGCGCATCCAGGAGCGATGCGGTGACCGGGTCCAGGGCCGGAATGCTCGCCATCGGCGCCCTCTCGCGCCCAGGCTCGACATTCTCGATGTCGATCAGCTTCGTCATATGGGTATTCCTCGAATCCGGGCGATTCAAGGAACCCATCGGCATTCCGCCGCGAAGCTGTAGGGTGAAATCAAAGGAGAACCGGGCCTCAGGCGCCCGATTCCCCCATTTCCGCCGACCCGCGCCGACCACGCATGGCGCGCAGCACCGCCACGGCGTTGGCCGCGTACCGGGTGGCGATCAGGTAGTAGGTGGGCAGCACCACCAGCGTCAGCAGGGTACTCGAGGCCAGGCCGCCGATGATGGCCCGGGCCATGGGGTAGTACTCGGCGTCGCCCACGTGGGCGCCGTGGAAGATGGCCAGGGGCGCCAGGCCCAGGATGGTGGTGCCGGCGGTCATCAGGATGGGGCGCAGACGCTCGCCGCAGGCCAGGATGATGGCGTCCTCCAGCGTGGAACCGGTCCGCCGCCGCGTGTTCACGTGGTCGATGAGCACGATGCCGTTGTTCACCACGATCCCGATGAGGATCACCATGCCGATCATGGCCATGATGTTGAACGGCGTGCCCGTGGCCATCATGAACCAGAACACGCCCACCGACGCGAACGGCACGCAGGCCATCACCACCAGCGGGTGCAGCAGCGACTCGAAGAGGCTCGCCATCACGAAGAACACGCAGGCCAGGGCCAGCAGCATGTTCATGCCCATCTCCGACTGCTGCTGCCGCGAGTTGCGGATCTCCGAACCGAAATCCCAGCCGTAGCCCAGCGGAAACTCGATCTGGTTCATCAGGACGCGGATGCTCTTGAGCGCGTCGTCCAGGGTCTCGCCGTCGTAGGTGCCGCGGAAGGTCAGGCCCGAGCGACGGTTCTCGCGGAAGATGGTGCGGGGGCTGTCGTCGATGACGAAGTCGGCCACCTGGCCCAATTGCACGGGCCGCCCGCCGGCCTCGCCCACCGTCAGGATCGCCAGGTTCTCGATGGACTCGCGGTCCGCCGGATCCAGCGACACCACCATGTCCACCTCCTTCTCCCCCGTATTCAGGCGGGGCAACAGCACGCCGCGGTAGGTCAGGCCCATGACCTGGGAGATGGCCGAGGCGCTGATGCCGAAGCGGCCCGCCGTCTCCTGGTCCACGTGGATCTGGATCTCCTTGGAGCCGTCGTCGGCGCCGCTGCGCACGTCGGACACGCCCTCGACGCTCTCGAGCAGCGGGGTCACCACGTCGCGCATCTCGTGGAGCAGCTCGGTGTCCTCGCCGAAGATGGTCAGGGTGAAGGTCTTCACCCCGGAGCCGCCGCCCTCCTCGTCGCCGAACTTGTAGGCCACGCCGGCCTGCACGGGCAGACTCTCGCGCAGGTCGTCGCGCACCGACCGGAAGAACTCCTCGGACACCACGCCGCCCTCGAAGAACAACGATACGCCCGCGCGGTCGGCCGTGTAGAAGGTGTAGATGTCGCGGATCGACAGGTCCTCGCGGCGGGTCTCCAGGTATTCCTGGGCCACCACCACCGCGTCGTGGGAACGCCACTTGTCCACGTTTTCGCTGAACTCCAGCCGCAGATACAGGTTGTCGCGGCGGATGCCCTCCTCGCCCTCGGGGTCGGGCTTGAAGCCGGTCACCTGCATCATCACGCCGGTCAGCACCAGCACCATGGGGATGATCACCAGGGCCGTGATCAGCGGGTGCTTCAGCGCCGTCCAGCGGAGCATCCGCTCGTAGCGGCCGCGCAGTCGCGTGATCCAGCCGTTCTCGATGCTCGGCCCCGACGCCCGGGTCATGCGCACCGACAGGGCCGGGATCACCGTCAGGCTCACCAGCAGCGACAGCACCAGCGTCACGCTGATGGTCACCCCCACCTCGCCCAGCCACACGGCCATCTCGTCGTTGCGGCTCACGATGATGGGTGCGAACACGATGATCGTGGTCAACGTGGAGGCCGTGATCGCCCTCCCCACCTCGCGGGTGCCGCGCACGGCGGCCGTGATCGGCTTGTAGCCCTGCCGCTGCTTGCGGTGGATCGATTCCAGCACCACCACCGCGTTGTCCACGAGCATGCCCACGCCCAGCATCAGACCCATCATGGACAGCACGTTGAGGGAGCGGCCGGTGAGGTACAGGAAGATGGTCGTGCCCAGGATCGACAGCGGGATGGCCACGGAGATCACCAGGGTCATGCTCACGCGCCGCAGGAAGACCCACAGGATCACCACGGCCAGCAGCGAGCCCAGGAACCCGCCCTGGAGCAGACTGCGCAAGGAGTCGGTGATCTGCTCCGACTGGTCGAAGAAGGGGATGGCGTCGATGCCCGAGAGCACCGGGTCGGCGTTGATCTCCTCCAGCTCCCGGTTGATGGCCTCGCACACCTCCACGGTGTTGTAGCCCGACGCCTTCTGGATCCAGAACGCCACCGCCGGCTCGCCGTTGAGGTAACGGCCATAGCTCAGGCCCGGCGCGCCGTAGATCACGTCGGCCACGTCGCGCAGGCGCAGGCCCCGCTCGTCGATGGGCAGCTCGCGCAGGGGCTCCACGCCGCGGATGCCGCTGACGGTGCGCACGCCGTAGCGCATGCCCTCGTCGGTCACCTCGCCCACGCTCAGCTCCACGTTGGCGGCCTCGAGCTCCCGGAACAGGCGGCTCACGTCCACCCTGTGCTCCAGGATCTTGTCGAACTTCAGGTACACGGAGACCTGCGTCGGCAGCACGCCGTCGATGTTCACGCGCCCCACGCCCGGAATGCGCTGCAGCCGCGAGCTCACCCGCTGGTCCAGCAGGTCCCAGCTCTCGGACAGGTCGCGTCCCTTGGCCGCGATGCGGCCCTCCATGATGGGGATGTCGCTGGTGTTGAAGGTGAGCAGGAAGACCTGGCGCACGTCGCGGGGCAGGTCGCCCCGGATCTGGTCGATCTTCTCCTTCACCTCCATGCGCAGCAGATTCACGTCGCGGCCCCAGCCGAAGGTCACGCCGATGAACGCGCCGTCGGCGCTGCTGTTGCTGAACACCTCGTCCACGCCGCCGAGGGTGGCCAGGATCTCCTCGATGGGTGCGGTGATCTCACGCTCCACCTGGCTCGGGATGCCGTTGTTCACCGGCACCTGCACGCCGATGAAGGGCATCTCCACGCGGGGCAGGAAATCCAGGGGCAGCTTCATGACGGACACGGCCCCGAGGATCACCACGGTGGTCAGGGCCATGGCCAGGGTCACGGGACGGCGCAGGGACAGGCGCGTGAGCCACATCTCAGGCCTCCTCGCCCACCGGAGACCCGCCGGTCGCGGGGACCGCCTGCGCCGAATCGGGATCACGCTCCGGGACGGTCACGCCGCCCGGGGTGATCAGGGTGTAGACGACGGGCACGACCACCAGGGTCAGCACCGTCGAGAGCAGCAGTCCGCTGATCACCGTCACCGCCAGGGGGGTGCGCAGCTCGGCGCCCTCGCCGAGGCCCAGCGCCATGGGCGTCAGGCCCAGCACGGTGGTGGTGGTGGTCATCAGGATGGGGCGGAAGCGTTCGCCGCCCGCGGTGCGCACGGCCTCGAAGAGATCGAGCCGGCGCCGCAGCTGGTTGATGCGGTCCACCAGCACGATGCCGTTGTTCACCACGATGCCTGCCAGCATGATGGCGCCGATCACGGCGATCACGCTCACCGGCGTCGCGGTCAGCTTCAATCCGTACACCGCGCCGACCAGCGCCAGCGGCACCGTGAACATGATGATGAACGGATACAGGAACGACTCGAACTGCGCCGCCATCACCAGGTACACCAGGAACACCGCCAGCAGGATCGCCAGCTGCAGCGAGCGGTACGACTGGGCCATCTCCTCGTTCTGACCGCCCAGCTCCCACGAGGTGTTGGCCGGCAGCGGGATGCCGTGCAGGCGCTCCTCCAGCTCGGCGGTCACCGAACCCAGATCGCGCCCGGCCAGGTTGGCCGTCACCACGGCCACGCGGCGGCGGCCCAGGCGGTGGATCTCGGAGGGACCGCGCGCGGTCTCCATGGTGGCCACCGCGCTCAGGGGGATGGGCACGCCGTCCCGCTCCGCCACGATGAGCTCGCGAATGGCCTGCAGGGTGCTGCGCTGATCCTCCTCGTTGAGCACGCGGATGTCGATGTGCCGCTCGCGGTCGCGGATGCGGCTGGCGACGGTGCCCCGCACCTTGCCGCGCACCGTCTCCGACACCTCGGCCAGGCTCAGGCCCCAGTGGTTCAGCTTGTCGCGGTCGAACCCGACGCGCACCTCGGGCGAGCCGGGCACCATGACCGAGCGCACGTCGCGCAGGCCGTCCACCCGTTCCAGCTCCGCGGCTACGCGGTCGGCGGTGCGCTGCAGGTCGTCCAGGTTGAACCCGTAGACATCCACCTCCACCGGCGCGTTGAACGAGAACAGCGACTGCCGCCGGATCTTCATGGTGACCTCGGGATGCCGGGCCACCACGGCCCGGATGCCCTCCAGGGCCTGGGCCTCGCGCTCCTCCGTGGCCTGGTCCAGCTTCACGTGCAGCTCGGCCCGGTTCTCCTTGCGGCGCTGGGCGGAAGTCTCGCCGTCGCGGCTCACGCCCACGTCTGCGGCCAGCAGATCGATGCCCGCCACGTCCGCCAGTTCCTCCTCCAGGCCCCGCACCACGCGGTCGGTGCGGCTCAGGGGCGTGCCCTCGGGCAGCTCCAGGGCCAGGGTGAATTCGCCCTGGGCCATGGGCGGAATCAGCTCGGTTCCCAGCGAGGGGAAGATGGCCACGGCACCGGCGGCCACCGCCAGCACCAGCACCACCACCAGCGAGCGGTGACGCAACGACGCCCCCAGCAACCCGGCATAGGTCCGCTCGAACGCCGGCCACGTGCGCTCGAACAGCCAGGTCAGGGGCGTCAGCAGGATCAGCAGCAGCTTCCGCAGCACCTTGCCCAGTCCGGTCACGAGCCAGATGAAGAAGCAGGGCAGGGCCATCACCAGCGCCAGGGCCGCCAGCTTCAGCCAGCGCACCACGCGCCACTTGCTCTGCGCCAGGCGCGTCCAGGCGGTGAAACGACCGCCCTCGGCCGCCTCCCCGGCCGCGCCGTTGCCGCGCCGACCGAAGGCCATGGCCATGGGCGTGAACGTCAGCGCCACGATCAGGGAGATGAACAGGGAGAAGGTCACCGTCAGGGCCTGGTCGCGGAAGATCTGGCCCGCCACGCCCACCACCACGAACACGATGGGCACGAACACGGCCACGGTCGTCAGGGTCGACGCCGACACCGCGCCGGCCACCTCCCCCGCCCCGCGCACCACGGCCTCGCCCTCATCGGTGTCGTCGCCACGCTGCCGGCGGCGGTGGATGGCCTCCAGCACCACGATGGAGTTGTCCACCAGCATGCCCACGCCCAGCGCCAGCCCGCCCAGGGACATCACGTTCAGCGACACGCCCCGGCTGTACATCAGGATGAAGGTCGCGACGATGGAGATGGGGATCGACACGCCGATGATCAGGGTGCTGCGCAGGTCGCGCAGGAACACGAAGAGCACCAGCACCGCCAGCACGCCGCCGATCACGGCGTTAGCCTTCACCTCGTCCACGGCCTTGGCGATGAACACGGACTGGTCGAAGAGCACCGCCATCTCGGCGCCCTCGGGCAGGCGGCGCTCCAGGCGTCGCAGGTGGTCCTTCACGCGCTGCGCCAGGTCCACGATGTTGGCGTCGCCCTCCTTGTAGACGGCGATCTCCACGCTCTCACGACCGTCCACGTGGGTCACGGTGGAACGCTCACGGTGGGTACGCAGGATGGTGGCCACGTCGCGCATCTTGATGGGCGTGCCGTCCACCACCTGCACGGTCACCTCTCCGATGTCGTCGAGGTTCTCGAAGCGGCTCAGGGTGCGCACGATGTATTCGGCGTCGCGGTCGCGCAGCCGCCCGCCCGAGGCGTTCACGTTCTCCTGGGCCAGCACCTCGTTGATGCGCGTGATGGGAATGCCGAGGGCCGACAGCCGGGCCTCGTCTACCTGCACGCGGATCTCCTCCTCCAGGCCGCCGGCCACCTTCGCGGCCGCCACGCCCTGCAGGGATTCGATGTCGCGCTTCAGCACGTCCTCGGCGATGTGCCGCAGCTGCACCTCGGGCAACGAACCCCACAGACCGATGCGCAGCACGGGATCCAGGGCGGGGTCGTACTTCAGGAGCACGGGCTGGCGAACGTCCAGGGGCAGCTGCACCAGGTCCAGCTTCTCGCGCACGTCCAGGGACGCGTAGTCCATGTCCGTGTCCCAGCCGAACTCGAGGGTGATCTGCGACAGGCCCGCCTGGCTGATGGAGTGCACGCGACGCAGCCCGGGCACCACACCCACGGCCTCTTCCAGGGGGCGGGTCACCAGGTTCTCCACGTCCACCGGCGCGGTGTTGGGGAACTCGGTCTGGACGGTGACGCTGGGGTAGCGGATCTCCGGCAGCAGACGCATGTCCAGCCGGCCGAGGGCCACGAGTCCGAAGACGACGGCGGCGGCGGTGGCCATCCAGATGGTGACGGGGTGGGTCACGGCGAAGCGGATCGCTTTCACGACATCGGCTCCCGGTACGAGGTGGAACGGATAAGGGGTCGGCGACTACTCGGCACGGGCCAGGACTTCCTCGTCCTCCTTGACGGCCACGGAATCCTCCTGGAACTCCGCGCCCCAGCCGATCTCCGTGCCGTTGAGGGCCTCGATGCGCGTGCCGTCGCGCAGGCCGCCCTGGCCCACCTCGACCACGTACCAGCCCTCCTCCACGCCCTCGAGCACCTCGACCCAGGACTCGTCGTACAGGCCGGTGCGGACCTCGACCTTGCGCACGGTGTCGGCCTCGGCCACGAACACGCTGCGCAGGCCGCCCTCTTCGAGCAGGGACAGCTTGGGCACGGCGAGGGCCTCGTCGTGGGAGTCGGTGGTGATGCGGACCTTCACGAACCCGCCCACGCGGGCCAGCTCGGCGCCGTCGTCCAGGCGCATGGTCACGCGCACGGTGCTGGTCACGGGGTCGACGACCGGCGACACCAGCTCCACCGCGGCATCGAGGGTCTCGCCCAGGGCCTCGGGAGTCACGAGCACGCGCTGACCCGGAGCGACCTTGCGGGCCACCGTCTCGGGCAGGTGCACGCGCACGCGCAGGGGCGAGAAGTCGGCCATGGCGAACAGCGGCGCCGACATGTTCACGAGCTGTCCCGGAACGACCTTGCGCTCGGTCACCTGCCCGTCGAAGGGGGCGCGGATGCGCGTCTCCTCCAGGGCGATGCGGGCCAGGTCGCGTTCGGTCTCGGCGAGGTCGTGGGCGGAGCGGGCGTCGTCGTATTCCTGATCGCTGACCAGTCCCTCGTCCACCATGGCGCGGGTGCGCTCGAGCAGGCGGGCCTGTTCCTCCAGCCTCAGTTCGGCCTGGCGGACCTGAACGCGTTCGCGGTCGTTCTCCAGCTCCGCGAGCACCTGGCCGGTGCGGACCCAGTCGCCCTCTTCCGCGGCCACGCTGCTGACGCGGCCCTGGACCTTGGTCACCAGGTCGACCAGGCGGTCGGCCTCGACCACCGAGGCGGCCTTGTAGTAGGCGTCGATGTCGCGGCGTTCGGCCAGCGCGAGCTGGACGGGCACGGCCACCTCTTCGGGGTCCTTCTTCGCCTCGTCGACGGTCGTGTCGGCGTCGGTGCTTTCGGCGTCGGCCACGGCCGGCTCCTCGGCGTCGGCCCCGGGCAGCAGCCCCAGCTTCCAGACGACGCCGGCGCCCACGGCCAGCACGACGATGGCCAGGATGATGAACAGGCCCTTGCGGCTCTTGGTCTCGCTCATGATTCACGACCTCTCGGGTCCGATGGTCTCGATGGCATTGCGGTCACGAAGGGGCATGACGCATGCCGCCCCGAAAAGGTTGCATGGGAGGTGGGTCGGAGATCAGGAGAGGAGCCGGGCTTCCTTGGCCGCCAGCAGATAGCGGCCCCGGGCGGCGGCGTGATGCACCACGCGCTCCGGGTAGTCGATGGCGTCGCGGACGGGGCCCGCAACCGACCATGGGGCATGGATATCGGTCTTTCCGAGGGGTTCCAGTTCGGGGAGCCAGCGCTTGAGGAACGCCCCCTCGGGGTCGAACCGCCGCGACTGGGTCTCGGGATTGAAGACGCGGTGGAAGGGCGCCGCATCGGTGCCGCAGCCGGCGGACCACTGCCAGCCGCCGTTGTTGCTGGCCCAGTCGGCGTCCACGAGCGTCGCCATGAAGTGACGCTCCCCCAGCCGCCAGTCCACCATCAGGTCCTTGGACAGGAACATGGCCGTGATCATGCGCAGCCGGTTGTGCATCCAGCCGGTGCGGGCGAGCTGACGCATGGCCCCGTCGATGATGGGGAAGCCGGTGCGCCCCTCGCGCCAGCGGTCGAAGGCCTCCCCTTCATCGGTCCAGGGCAGGATGTCGGCCTTGGGCCGGAACGCGTCGCCCGTCTCGATGTGGGGATAGCCCACGCGCACGTGACGATAGAACTCGCGCCAGACCAGCTCGTCGAGCCAAGCGCGGGCGCCTTCGCGGGCGGCGCTCATGGTCTCGGTCAGGGGACGCACCTCGAACACGCAGCGGGCCTGGGCCAGCACGCCGGCCGCCAGGTACGGCGACAGGGAGGATGTCCCCTCGCGGTCGTAGCGATCGCGGTCGGAGTCGTAGCTCGCAATGCGGCCGGGCAGAAACCGCTTCAACCGCGCCGTGGCCTCGCTTTCGGAGACGGTCCAGCGATCGGCGCAGACGGGTTTGGCGAAGCCGTCCACGGACTCGGGCACGGGGTCGGGCACGATGTCGTTGACCGGCTTGGGCCGCCGCGGATCCCCTTGGGGAGTGGGCCAGCCGTGGCTGTCGAGCCAGTCGTGCCAGGTGCGGCGGAAGGGCGTGTAGACGGAGTACACCCGGTCGCTCCGTGTCTTGAGCATCCCGGGCGGCACGCAGACCTGATCGTGGTACGTACGGACCTGTACACCCGCGGCGCGGCAGGCCTGCGCCACAGCTGCATCGCGGGTCCGTTCGTCGGCGCCGTACTCGTGGTGATGGATCAGTTCGATGCACCCGGTCTCGCGCAGCACCTCGGTCACGGCGGACGGCGCGTCCGCATGGGTGGCGATGGTCCGGATCAGCAGCGGGATCCCCCAGGCCTGCAACCGCTCCGACAACGAGGCGACGGCCCGCAGCACGAAATCCACCCGCGGCGCTCCCCACCCATCACGGCGCCACTGCTCCGGCGAGAGCAGGAACAGACCCACCACCCCGTCCGGAGACGAGATGCAGGCGTCGGCCAGGGCCGTGTTGTCGGCGCGGCGGAGATCGGAACGGAACCAGACGAGGGTGCGCATGGGACTCCGGGGGTCAGTGGGCGGAGCCCAGGACGAGTTCGAGGGCGTAGTCGTGGTCGAGGTCGGCCAGGTCCACGGTGGTGCTTGCGGTCATGCCCTCGTCGCGAGCGATGACGGTGATGACCGACGGCACGCGCATGGTGTCGGCGCCCTCCCCGTCCTCGTCCGGCGTGACGTGGATCATCGTCCCGATGGAAAGGTCGGCGATGGGGAAGCTGAAATGCCCCGCGGCATTGGTGGTGGCCTGGGGCCGGGCGTTCTCCACCTCCGAGGCGTTGCGCATGAGCCCGTAGAGGATCTCGTTGGAGGTCACCGTCTCCCCCTCGAACGTGAGCCGCAGCACATAGTAGCCGTTGCGCCAGGCCTCGGCGCCGCCGTAGGCCAGGCCGTGCTGATACACGCCCTGCTGGCCGTCCACGTAGGTGAATTCCTGGTGGTAGTAGCGGACGCCGTCCTGGTCGAAGAACGAGTAGGTCAGCACCCCCGGCTCGGGCACGCGGAAGCGGATGTAGCAGTTGGACGGGTGCGGGCTCGGGCCGACGCCCTGGAGCAATGGGCCGTCCGTGCCGGTCGTCTCCCCGATCACCAGTCCGGAATCCATGACATAGCCGCCGTCGGGCACGTCGTAGACCACCGTCACCAGCGCCCCGGTGGCCGGAGTGCCGTCGGCATTCCAGACGAAGCCGCCCACGGTGCCGGTGGGCGGGCCCACGACGTCCTCCCCGCAGCCCCAGGTCAGGGGGAGCAGGAGGGCGATGATGGTGATGATCCCGATGCGGTTCATGTGAGGAGCCTCCGGGGGGAGGTTACTCCTTTGGGTAGGTGGGGGGCAACCCTGACTCAGGTCCATTCTATCGTCAGTTTGCGACTCGTCGCAGCGCAGTCGCGCAGATACATGTTGATCAGCGTCTGGTAGGGAATGCCGATCTCCTCGGCCAGATCCTTGAAGTAGGCGATCGTCCCTTCTTCCAGCCTGATGGTGACCTGCTTCTTGAGGCGGCTGGCGTAGGGGTTCTTCTTTCCCTTGGAGAAGTCGTAGTTCTTCTGCATGTCGATCCTACTCCATGCTTATCGAGATTGCTGTCCGCTTTGACGGAGTCCCAAACGATCCTGAACAAGTTGTACCTCTATTGTACCTACATTGGAGTTTGATTGCAAGTCACACCCCGTTACGGATCTCCCAAGCGGTATGCACCCTGCATGCCCACCCCCAACCCCCTCCCGGAACCGAGCGCCGCCATGCCGACCCCCGATCCCGCCGGTCGCCCCGACCGCATCCTGGACCGCCTGAACCAGGCGATCCGCCTCCGTCGCTACAGCCGCCGCACCGCCCGCGCCTACGCCGGGTGGGTGAAACGCTTCGTGCGGTTCCACGGCATGCGTCACCCGGCGGAGATGGGCGCCGAGGAAGTGACCACGTTCCTTTCCGACCTGGCCGTCCGCCGACGCGTCAGCGCCTCGACCCAAAACCAGGCCCTGAGCGCCCTGCTGTTCCTGTACCGACACGTGCTCGAGGTGGAACTGCCCTGGCTCGACGACCTGGTGCGGGCCAAGAAACCCCAGCGGGTGCCGGCGGTGCTGTCGCGGGCCGAGGTGCGGCTGCTGCTGGAGCAGCTGGAAGGTCCGGTGCTGCTGGCGGCGTCGCTGATGTACGGTTCCGGGCTCCGCCTGCTGGAGTGCATGCGCCTGCGGGTGCAGGACGTGGACTTCGGCCGCTCCGAGCTGACGATCCGCGACGGAAAGGGCGCCAAGGACCGCGTCACGCTGCTGCCGACCGCACTCCACGACGCGGTGCGGAACCAGATGAGGGATGCGCGGGAGACCCACAGGCGGGACCTGGCCCGAGGGGCCGGTGCCGTGGAGCTGCCCTGCGCGATGGTCCGCAAGGCCCCGCGGGCGGCGAAGGAGTGGGCGTGGCAGTGGGTGTTCCCGGCGAGCCGCCGCTACACGGTGCGGGAGACGGGCCAGCAGCGGCGCCATCATCTTCACGAGACGGTGGTGCAACGCGAAGTGAAGAGCGCCGTCGCCCGCGCCGGCATCACGCGGCGTGCGACCTTCCACACGCTGAGGCACTCGTTCGCCACCCACCTGCTGGAGGACGGCTACGACATCAGGACGATCCAGGAGCTGCTGGGGCACAAGGACGTGTCCACGACCATGATCTACACGCACGTGCTGAACCGCGGAGGTCGGGGGGTGCGGAGTCCGTTGGACAAGGGGTTTTGAGGGTTTTCTTTCAGGTGAATTGATCCCGGGGATCGGGCGTGGTAGAGTCACCGACGATCTTTGGGCGCAGTCCATCTCATATCACAGCAGACGATAGCGGCCTGGATGAGTGGGCGCTCCCCGATTGAAACGAATAGACCGGACCCGCTCTGGATATCAGGGCTCTCTCTGCAGTCCATCTGATATCCCCAGCAGTCCATATTTGGTTAGAGAGACAGGAAGCGGTATGGGGGCTGGAAACAGAGAGCTCGAACGAATGCATTAGACCCTAGGAGCGATTCCAGGTATGTCGTATGGCGCGACAATAGTCTTGATTTGTGCATTAATCGTTGCGGCTTTCTCGGGCAGCATGAGGGCTGAAGAGCAGTTCGAGTATAGAGTCATTAGTGGTATTTACGCTACTGAGGCTGTTCCGGCCGATGAGAAAGTCGTAGAAATCTCAATTGAAGAGTATTGCCCCCATCTCATTGAATTCAGCATGAATACTTCGCAAGCCCAGAGGGACTCGGTTAGGGGGTCCTATGGAGGTTGCTCATATGTAGGAGCCGGCTCGATTCGGGTGTGGGTCTATGGTTACTTGCCCCAATCCAGTCTGCAGTATCAGTCTGTTGTGGCAATCGCTCTAGGCTTCGCGCGAGATAATGGTGTTCACGGCGTGTTGTTTGAGGGCATACAGGATAAAGGCGACGAGTCTATCTGGTTCGATTTCATGGGGGTTTACAGAAAGGGTGAAGTGCCGGAGGGGTTCTCAGGCCTTCACTGATATGTTGTGGAGCAACTCTGTTGTAAGCTCTCTAACAAGCGCTTGCAGCTGACAAAGCCGCCTAGCACGGCCCTGGCTGAACTCGCAGAGTAGCCTTGCTACGGCCCTGCAGGGCCAGGGCCGCGCTAGCCGACTTTGCATCTGAAGCCATCGTTAGATTCTGTATGTCAATATACTGCACACACTGGAGGCCTCGCATGATTAGAATTGCATTAGCGGTGCTAGTGTTCTTGTCTGTTATCCCGGCCGGAGTATTCAGCCAGCCTGTTCTGAACCGCCCCGGGATTGCCGGAGACTCCATTTCCTGAGAGGATGGGGTCATGA
>CAYFKR010000016.1:71285-83024 GCA_964343835.1 uncultured Fibrobacteraceae bacterium | reverse complement strand
CCGGACTACACGATTGTAGTCGTTTTGAGATGTCGGAAAAAGGCAGGCAAGTCCACGTTTCAAATCAACACTAGCGATTCAGAAAACCATATGCCCTGCAGTATCAGGCGGGCGATCACCGATACATGAACACTCTACTGAATGGCCGACATCAAGTCAATCTGCATTTACACAATCAAGCAAGCGGCGGATCTCCGAATCTGATCCTCCGACACCCCTCGGCGCCCAGGATGGCCTCCAGACGCCCTAGGGCCGCCTGCTTGTCGTCATTCACCACCCAATACCCGTAATGCTGCGCGTAATCCACTTCCCAGCGCGCGTTCTCCAGCCGGGTGGCGATGACCTCGTCGGCATCCGTCTTCCGCCCCCGCAGCCGTCGCTCCAGCTCCTCCCACGAGGGCGGGAACACGAAGATCGAGACCAGCTCGTCCCCGTACAGGTCGATGACCTGCTTCCCCCCCTGCACGTCCAGGTCCAGCAGCGGGATCTCGCCGCGGTCGATCATCGCGGCGATGTGGTCCTTCCGCGTGCCGTAGCGCCGCTTGTGGACGTTGGCCCACTCCACGAAGGCATCGTCGGCCAGGAGGCGGTCGAACTCGGCGTCGTCCACGAAGTGGTAGTCGGCGCCTTCGGTCTCGCCGTCGCGCATGGGACGGGTGGTGGTGGACACGGAGAAGCGCAGGCGCGGGTCGCGCTTCATGAGGGCGTGGACGAGGGTGCTCTTGCCGGCCCCACTGGGCCCCGACATCAGGACGATCACGGCATTACTCCAGGTTCTGGACCTGTTCGCGCATGGACTCGACCTCTTCCTTCATGGCGATCACGTGGTTGGTGATGGCCATGTTCTGGGTCTTGGAGCCCATGGTGTTCACTTCCCGGTGCATCTCCTGCAGCAGGAAGTTGAGGCGCTTGGCCACCTGGCCCCCGCCGTCCACGGCGGCGCGGTACTGCTCCAGGTGACTGGCCAGGCGCTCGCACTCCTCGTTGATGTTGCCCTTGTCCACCAGGATGGCGGCCTCCTGGGCCAGACGCTGGGGATCCACCGAGTCCTCCAGGAGCTGGTCCAGGCGCTCGCGCAGGCGGGTCTGGGCCTCCTCCAGGGCGCCGGGCACCAGCGCGTTCACGCCGGCCAGGTTCTCGGCCACGGCGTCCAGGCGCTTGCGCAGCTCGGCGGCGGTCTCGGCGCCCTCCACGGCCTTCATCTTCAGCAGGCCGTCCACGGCGGTATTGAGGGCGGTGACGACGGCGGCGCGCAGGGCCTCGGGGTCGTCGTCCTCCTGCTCGCCCTTGAAGAGCTCGGGCACGGCCAGCACGTCGGCCAGACCGAACTCGGGACGGGGCATGCCGGCGGCCTCCATGCGGTCGGCTAGCAGCGACAGGGTGGCCAGGGCGCGGTCGGCGGCGGCGGCGCTCACGGCGGGTCCGTCGGCGACGGTCTCACGCTCCATCTGCACCGAGCAGGTCACGCGGCCGCGGGCCACGCGCTCCTTGAGCACGTTGCGGATGTCGATCTCGGAGCTGCCGAGGGCCGACGGCATCTTCAGGGCCACGTCCAGGAAGCGGTGGTTCACCGACCGCAGCTCCACGGTGATGGTGATCGCTCCGGCGGTGGCGCTGCCGGTGCCGAAACCCGTCATGCTCAGCATGGTCTCTCCCGTCGCTAGGATGCTGGAAAGGGGCGGCGCAAGTGTAGGGAAGCGGACGGCTGCGGGCAAGGTCCATCCGGGGAGTTGACGACTCGCGGTCGCCGTAGCATCCTACGGACTCCGAACCCGGGACATTCAACAGAGGGAGTCACCCCATGAAGCGTTTCGCCGTAATCGCCCTGATCACCCTGACCGCCGCCGCCGCCACGGCCGGCACCAACCCCTTCGGCGTGCGGGGCGGCCTCGGCATGAGCCCGGACCAGTTCTTCGTCGGCGGCCAGATGCTCGCCCGCGACGTCTCGCCCGAGGTCGACATCGTGCCCAACGTGGAGTTCGCCTTCGGCGACGACATGTCCATCTACAGCTTCAACGGCGCGGTGCACTACTCCTTCCTCTCGTCCAACATGAACGGGTTCACCCCGTACGCGGGCGGCGAGCTGGGCTTCAACATCCTGAACTACGACCTGCCCACCGGCGCCGAGGCCCTGGGCGTGGACGACAGCGAGACCAAGCTGGTCATCAACGGCGTCGCCGGCCTGAAGAAGAAGTCCGACAACGGCCGCGAGATGTTCTTCGAGCTGAAGCTCGGCCTGAGCGACTGGGCCCACGACTTCAAGCTCGTGGCCGGCCTGAACTTCTTCTAGTGGCCGACCTGCCGTATCCCTGGCGGCGTCCCGAACGCCTGGCCGCCCTGGCCCGCGACTGGGACCGCCGCCTGTCCGGCCGCCGCGTGGACCGCCTCGGCGGCGGCGACACCTGGATGCGGCTGACGCTGATCGACGCGCGGGAGGACGACGCTCCTCCCGCGCACTGCTTCCTGACCGCCCGTCCCGGCGCCGCCCTGTGCTGGGACGCCGACCGCTCCCCCGCCCCCGCCGTCCTCGACGCCCTCGACCGCCAGCGCCAGCGCGACCTCTGGTGCACGCCCCACCTGCTGGGCGCAATCCTCGTGCGCGTGGGTGTCCTGCCCGAGGACCTGGTACTCGCCATGGAGCTCCGCGCCGCCGACGGCCGACCCCTGCACATGCTCCTGCAGCTCTTCGGTCCCCGCGGCAACCTGGCCCTCATCGACGACGTGGGCCGCCGCCTCTGGTCGGCCCACCCCTCGCCCCATCCGGTGCTGCTGGATCCGCCCCGGCGATTCGCCCCGGCCATCGATGACCCCGAAGTCGCCGACGAATTCCGCACCGAGGCCCCCGCCCACCTGATCATCACGCTGGTGGAGGAGACCCGCCGCCGCCTCGCCACCGACCTCGACCGCGCCCGCACCGCCGCCGCCCGCCTCCGCGACAACCTCGCCGCCGACCTCGACTCCGCCGAGGGCGGCGACCGCTGGCGCCACCTGGGCGAGACCCTGGCCATCCACCTCCACGCCCTGAAGCCCGGCATGGAGGAGGCGGTGCTCACCGACGCCGAAGGCGTGGAGCAGACCATCCCTCTCGACCCCGCCAAGCCCCCCCACGCCAACATGGAGGAGTGCTTCAAGCGGGCCCGGAAGGCGGAGCGCGGTCTCGAGACCATCGCGGCGCGACTGGAGGAAGCCGAGGAGCGCCTGGCCGCCCTCGACGATGCCGCATCGGGCCTCGAGGCCCAGACCGGCGACGACGCCGGCACCCTCTCCGCCCTCGCCGACTGGCGCACCGCCCACGCGGAGCTTCTGCCGGCCCGCGGCGGCCGTGGCGAACGCATCCCTCTCGCTCCCCGCGAGTCGCGCCCCTTCCGCCGCTACCGCATCGACGGCCGCTGGGACGTGTGGGTGGGCCGCGACAACCAGGAGAACGACGAGCTCACCCACCGCGCCTCCCGCCCCGACGATTGGTGGTTCCACGCCCAGGGCGTGCCGGGCAGCCACGTGATCCTGCGGGCGGAGGGCAAGCCGGACCAGGTCCCTAAGTCGGTGCTGGAAAAGGCGGCGGCGGTGGCGGCGTGGCATTCGAAGGCGCGGACGAGCGGGCTGGCACCGGTGATGGTGACGCTGCGGAAGTACGTGCGGAAGCCGAGGAAGTCGGCGGCGGGGGCGGCGTTGCCTTCGCGGGAGAAGACGCTCATGGTCGAGCCCGGGCTCCCCGAGGTCCTCGAGGAGTGATCGTAGAGAGCTGGGCCGGGGAACCTCTGAAGAAAGGCCCCTTTCCGGGGGACGAAGAGGCGCCACATCGTGTGGCGCCTCTTCTCGCGTTCGGGCCGCTCCCGGCATCCATGCCTCCCGCGGTCCTCTCGACGCCCCCGGAAAGGGGCCTTTCTTCAGAGGTTCCCCTACCGCAGCCTCTCGATCTCCTCAGCGAGGACCTCGTCGAGCTCGTCCTTGGACACCTGCCGCACCAGCTCGCCCTTCCGGTAGATCGCCACCTTCGTCTTCCCTGCGGCGATGCCCAGGTCCGCGGCCTTCGCCTCCCCCGGCCCGTTCACGATGCACCCGAGCACCGAGATCACGCGGTCGCCGGGAAGGTCCTTCGCCAGCTCCTCCACCTTCGTCGCCAGCGCCACTACGTCCACCTCCACCCGCCCGCAAGTGGGACAGGCCACGATCCGCGCCTTCCCCTCCCGCAGCCCCAGGGCCTGGAGCATGTGGAAGGCGGCGTTGACCTCGTGGACGGGGTCGTCGGCCAGGGAGATGCGGACGGTGTCGCCGATGCCCTCGGCCAGCAGCACGCCCATGGCGGTGGTGGACCGGGCGATGCCGGCGGCCAGGGTGCCGGCCTCGGTCACGCCCAGGTGCTGGGGCACGTCGCTGACGGCGGCGAAGCGGCGGCAGGCCTCGATCACCTCCATGGGCTCGCTGGACTTGAGGCTCACCAGCACGTCTCGGTAGTCGAGCTGCTCGAAGACCTCGAGTTCGTCCAGGGCGCTCTGCACCAATGCGCCCGCAGGGTCGGTCTGCGCCAGTTCCTCGTAGCGACGGTGGAGGCTGCCCTTGTTCACGCCCACGCGGATGGGCACGCCGGCGTCCTTGGCCGCCTGCACCACCTCGCGCACCTTGTCGCGGGAGCCGATGTTGCCGGGGTTGATGCGCAACTTGGCGATGCCGGCCTCGATGGAGCGCAGGGCCAGGTCGTGCTGGTAGTGGATGTCGGCCACCAGGGGCACGCCGGCCGCCTTCACCAGGGCGGGCAGCACCTCGGCGGCCGCGTCGTCGTTGACGGTCACCCGCACCAGCTCGGCGCCGGCGCTGGCCAGTTCCATGATCTGCTGGCCGGTGGCGAGCAGGTCGCCGGTGACGGTGGTGGTCATGGTCTGCACGCGCACCGGGGCGTCGCCGCCGATGGTCACGTCGCCCACGCGCACCTGACGGGTGGGGCGGCGGGGGGCGGTCACGGGCTTGGCCTGATGGTCGCTCATGGATCCTCGTCCAGTTTGGGGCCGGCCAGGCGGGCGTCGCCGGATCGGCGCGTCCAGCCGCTGCGGTCCAGATGCTCCAGCATGGGAATGCCCAGCTTGCGGGTCAGGCCGCTGAGCTCGCGGAACTCGGAGAAGCCCATCTCCTCGTGGTCGGCGAACCAGCCCCGGAGCTTCGTGCGCAGGTCGGTGAGGGCCGACGCCGCCACCACGAACTCCTGGGTCAGGGCCACGGCCGCGCCGCGCTCCTGGAGGTGGCGGACCCACTCCTCGGGCGGAAAGCCGTGGTCCCTGCCGCCGGGCAGCGACTCGCACAGGGTCTCGGCGCCGGGCCACTGGAGGCCGGCGGTCTCGAGGGCCGCCGTCAGGGCGTCCACCGCCGCGGCCAGGTCGTCGGACAGGGGGGCGCGTTCCAGGGGCACCACGCGCTCGCCCTCGGGCTTCCAGCCGTGGGAGCCGTCGAGGGCCTCGCAGAAGGCCGTCCACTCGGCGCTGCCGCCCTTGAACTTCACGCGGCGGCGCATCTCCTCCTTGGGCATGCCCCGGCGCAGGGCGAAGCGCTCCACGTAGGTCGCCAGCAGGTCGGCCACCTTGGTGCCGATGTCGTTCGCCACGTCGCGATGGTACAGGCGCTTGCCGGCGTGGAGGGTCTCGGCGTCGTCCACGAAGGCGGCGTGGTCACGGGCCGGCAGTCCCTCGGTGGCGGCCTCGCGAAGCGACTGCCGGAACAGGTCCTCGGCACCGCCCTCCTCCAGGATCTCCAGCTCGGCCAGGGCCTTCTCGTCGAAACGGCGGCGGCGCGGCGGGTCGCAGGCCAGCACGCGGCCGCCGGCCATGGTCAGCAGGGGCGAGTAGAAGCGCAGCACGAACCGGTCGCCGGGGCGGGCCACCAGGGGCTGCTCGAGCTGGATCTGCACCAGGGCGGTGGGGCACGACAGGTCGTGGCCCATCTCCTCCACGTCCAGCAGTGTCAGCCTGCCCAGCACCTCGCGGCCGGCGTGATGCACGTGCACCCGCTGGCGGTTCTTGCCCTCCCCCTTGTAATGGGGCACCAGGGTGATCCGCGCGTCCAGGCGACGGACGGCGCGCGAGGCGTTCTCGGCCACCACCTGGTCGCCGCGGGCCACGTCGTCCTTCTTCACGCCGTGCAACGCCAGGGCCAGGCGCTGTCCCGACACGCCGCGGGGCACCACGTCGCCGTGGGCCTGCACGTCGCGGACGCGGAGCTTGTGGCCGCCGGGTTCCAGCACCAGATGGTCGCCGGCGGCGACGGTGCCGTCCCAGCAGGTCCCGGTCACGATCACCCCCGCTCCGGGCATGGTGAACACGCGGTCCACGGGCAGCCGGAACGGACCGGCGTGCTCCCGGGGCGGCAGGGCGTCCACCTCGGCGCGGAGGGCGGCGCGGAGGTCGTCCAGGCCGTCACCGGTGTGGGAGGAGACGAGCACGGCGGGCTTGCCCTCCAGGAAGGTGCCCACGCACAGGTCGCGCACCTCCTCGGCGGCCACCTCCGCGAGGTCGCTGTCCACCAGGTCGGTCTTGGTGATCACGATCACACCGCCCTGCACGTCCAGCTGGGAGAGGATGTCCAGGTGCTCCACGGTCTGGGGCATCACGCCCTCGTCGGCCGCCACCACCAGGAAGGCCAGGTCCACGCCGCCGGCGCCAGCCACCATCTGCTTCACGAAGCGCTCGTGGCCGGGGACGTCGACCACGCCCAGCAGCACGTCGTCGTCCAGGGGGAACTCGGCGAACCCCAGCTCGATGCTGATGCCCCGGTCGCGCTCCTCCTTCAGGCGGTCGGTCTCGACGCCCGTGAGAGCCCGGATCAGGGCCGACTTGCCGTGGTCCACGTGGCCGGCGGTGCCCAGGATGTAGTGGCGGCGCTCGCTCATGCGTCCTCCCGCCGGATCCGGGCGCCCAGAGCCATGAGCTTGGTCTCGATGCGCTCGTAGCCGCGGTCGATGTGGTAGACGCGGTCCACGCTCGTGGTCCCCTCGGCCGCCGCGCCGGCCAGCACCAGGGCCGCCGACGCGCGCAGGTCCGTGGCCATGACCGGGGCGCCCTGCAGGCCCGGCACGCCGAAGACGGTGGCCGTGGCCCCGTCCAGGCGGATGTCGGCCCCGAGACGCCGCAGCTCGGCGGCATGGGTGAAGCGGTCGGGATAGATGGTCTCGGTCAAATGGCTCACGCCGTCGGCCACCGACGCCACGGCCATGAACTGGGCCTGCATGTCGGTGGCGAAGGCCGGGTACGGCCGGGTCACGATCTCCACGGGACGCAGGCGTTCGGGGGCGGCCAGCCGCACGCGATCCTCGCCCGTCTCCACCTCGCAACCCATGTCGGCCAGGGCGCTCAGGGCGGCCTCCAGGTGCTCCGGTTCGCAATCCAGCACCGTCACGTCGCCGCCGGTCATGGCTGCGCCGCACAGGAAGGTGCCGGCCTCGATGCGGTCGGGGATCACGCGGGTGCGGATGGGATCCAGCTCCCCCACGCCGCGGATCGTCAGGGTGGTGGTGCCCAGCCCGTCGATGCGGGCGCCGGCGGCCACCAGGGCCTTGCCCAGGTGGGTGACCTCGGGTTCCACGGCGCAGTTGGTCAGCTCCGAATCGCCGGAGGCGAGCACGGCGGCCATCAGCACGTTGCAGGTGGCTCCCACGCTGCTGGGCTCGAAGCGGAAATGCCCGCCGGTCAGCCCGCCATCGGGGGCGGTGGCCTGGATGAAGCCGGCGTCCAGCTCCACTTCCGCGCCCAGCCGCTCCAGTCCGGTCAGGTGCAGGTTCACCGGCCGCGGACCCCAGGCGCAGCCGCCCGGCAGCGACACGCGGGCCTGCCCGCCGTAGGCCAGCAGCGGCCCCAGCACGTAGATGCTGGCGCGCATGGTCTTGACCAGCTCGTAGGGGGCCTCCACGCCGTCCACCGCCGAGGTGTCGATGGTCAGCAGGCCGTCGGTCAGGTCGCAGCGGGCGCCCAGGATGTCCAGCAGGCGCATGAAGGTGCGCACGTCGCGCAGGTCGGGCACGTTGGCGATCTCCGACACGCCGCGCGAAAGCAGCGATGCGGCCATCAGGGGCAGCACGGCGTTCTTGGCGCCGCTGCAGCGCACCTCGCCCGCCAGTCGAACGGGTCCCTCGATCACGAATCTGTCCACGTCGTCCTCCGTGTGGGGGGCGTCGGCCTCGGCCGGCCGCCCGTCGCGCGCCCGCGAATCGAATGTCCTCAGTCGCCGGTCGGTTCCCCGGAGACGGGCCAGCGGGCCGTCACCGTGCGCGGCAGGTCGTTGTAGTCGGGCCGCATCTCCACGTCCTCGAATCCGGCCTCGACGAGCAGGGCCGGCACCGACTCCCCCTGGTCGTGCCCGATCTCCAGGGCGATCCAGCCTCCGGGCGCCAGCCAGGCGCCGGCGCCCGCGGCGAGGGCCCGGTACACGTCCAGGCCGTCCGGCCCGCCGTCCAGGGCCTCGTGCGGATCGTGCTCGCTCACCTCGCGATCCAGGGTGGGCACCACGTCGCTGGGAATGTAAGGGGGATTGCTCACCAGCAGGTGCACGGCGCCGCGCAGGTGGGCCGGGAAGGGCCGGAACAGGGGTCCCTCCAGGGCCTCCACACGGGCCGCCACGCCCAGCCGCCGGGCGTTCACGTTGGTCAGCTCCACCGCCGCCGGATTCACATCCGACGCCCACACCCGCAACCGGGTGATCTCCGACGCCAGGCTCACGCCGATGATCCCGGTGCCACAACCCACCTCCAGGGCCACGGGCTGGAGCAGGCTGCTGGTGCCGCCGGTCAGCAGGTCGGTGCAGCGCTCCACCAGCAGCTCCGTCTCGGGGCGCGGGATGAACACGCCCGGCTCCACCCTGAAGGTGCGCGAGAAGAACTCGGTCTGTCCGATGAGGGTCTGCAGGGGCTCGCCCGCGGCGCGGCGCTTCACGAGCTCGCGGTAGCGGTCGGTCTCGGCGGACGTGAGGGGGCGGTCGTGGTGGAGGTAGAGCTCGAGGCGCGTGAGGCCCAGCACCTCGCCCAGGAGGCGCTCGGCGTTGAGGCGGGGGGATTCCAGGCCGCGGGAGGCGAACCACTCGTGGGTGGCCGCGATGAGTTCCCGCACCGTCCTGAGGGCCTCGGTCATGGTTCGGCGGCCTCCCCCGGGCTCGATCGGTTCGGCGGGCGGACGCCCGCGGGTCAGGCTCCCTGGCCGTCGCGGTTGGCGTCCAGGGCCTCCTGGCGGCGGTGCTCCTGGATGGCGTCCACCACGGGGTCGAGATCTCCCTGCATGATGGCGTCGAGGCTGTGGACGGTCAACCCGATCCGGTGGTCGGTCACGCGGCTCTGGGGGAAGTTGTAGGTGCGGATCTTGGCGCTGCGGTCGCCGGTGCCCACCATGGACTTGCGCTCGGCGGCGCGCTCGGCCTCCTGCTCGGCGATGGCCTGCTCCAGCAGACGCGAGCGCAGCACCATCATGGCCTTGGCCTTGTTCTTGTGCTGGGACTTCTCGTCCTGGCACTGCACCACCAGGCCGGTGGGCTCATGGGTGATGCGGACGGCGGAGTCGGTGGTGTTCACGGACTGGCCGCCGGGGCCCTGGGCGCGGTACACGTCGATGCGCAGCTCGTTCTCGTTGATCTCGACATCCACCTCCTCCGCCTCCGGCAGCACCGCCACCGTCACGGCCGAGGTGTGGATGCGGCCCTGGCTCTCTGTGGCCGGCACGCGCTGAACGCGGTGCACGCCGCTCTCCCAGCGCAGGATGCCGTACACGCCGTCGCCCCTGATGGCGTAGGTGATCTCCTTCATGCCGCCGGCGGTGCCGGGCGTGCCGTCCACCAGCTCCGACTTCCAGCCGCGGCGCTCGGCGAAGCGCACGTAGACCCGGGACATCTCCTCGCAGAACAGGGCGGCCTCGTCGCCGCCGGTGCCGGCGCGGACCTCCAGGATCACGTCGCGGTCGTCGTTGGGGTCGTGGGGCAGCAGGGCCACCTCGAGCTCGGCGTCGGTCTTCTCCAGATCGCCCTCGAGCTCGCCCAGCTCCTCCTTGGCCATTTCCACGAGTTCGGGATCCGATCCGTCGGCCACGATCTCGCGGTTGCCCTCGATCTGGTCGGAGAGGTCGATCCAGCGGTCGCCGATCTCCAGGATGCCGCGCAGGCGGGCGTGCTCGCGGGTGACGTCGCGGTAGCGGCTCATGTCCTTCACCAGGTCGGGATCGCTGAGCTGGGTCTCCAGGTCCTTGAACTGGCCCCGCAGCGTCTCGATGATGTCCCGCACGTCAGACCTCCGCGGCCGGGTCGGCGGCGTCCGCCGGTTCGGCCATCTCGTAGTAGGTGCGCTCGGCGAAGTCGTCCGCCTCCGGGGTGAGCACGGCCTTCAGGGCCGCCAGGCTCACCTCGAGCTGGTCGTCGGCCGGCGGCTGGGTCGTGATCTTCTGGAGCATCAGGCCGGGCCAGATCAGCGGCTTGATGATCCAGGAGTCCTTGAACTTGCCCGACAGCTTGATGGCCTCGTACGCCAGGCCGCCGATCACGGGAATGAACGCCAGCCGCTGCAGCCGCTCCACCACGTTGTCGGGCTTGCCCAGGAAGCTGAACACCACCAGGGCGATGAGCATGACGAAGAACAGGAAGCTGGTGCCGCAACGGGGATGCAGCGTGGGGAACGGACGCGTCTGCTCGACGGTCAGGTCCTTCTTGTTCTCGAAGGCGTGGATGGCCATGTGCTCGGCGCCGTGAAACTCGAAGACGCGGGCCATGTCCTTCATGCGCGAGATGAGCTTGAGGTAGAGCACGAAGAAGACGATGCGGATGATGCCGTCCACCACGTTGAACCACACCGTGCTCTCCACCCCCATCCACTCGGTGAGCAGCAGGGGCAGGTAGAAGAACAGTCCCATGCTCAGGAAGAAGGCGAACACGACGGTGCCCCACATCATCAGGGTGTCGCCCAGGCCCTTCTTCTGGTCATCGATGCGGTCCTCGCTCACGGCCTGGTCGGCCGAGAACATCAGGGACTCGATGCCCACCCCCATGGACTCGATCAGGTGGATGCCGCCGCGCACCACGGGGATGTTCAGGAACTTCAGCTTCTTGAAGACGCTGCGGAAGGGCTTCTTGCGCACGACGATGCGTCCGTCGGGCGTGCGCACCGCCGTGGCGATGGCGTTGGGCGAACGCATCATCACGCCCTCGATGACGGCCTGGCCGCCCACGGCCAGGTCCAGCTCCTTGGGGTCGTTGGCGTTCTGCGGGGTCTCGTTCATGGTTCCTCCGGTCGGGTCATGCCGCCTCTCGGACGCACATGATAGGACCATCGGGGTAAAACAACGAGGATGCCGATCTCGTCGGCATCCCCGTGAAGCACGCGAACGGCGTCCGACGCAGCCGGTGGTGGCGGCGCGAAGACGCTAGTTCTTCTTCTTGTCGTAGAACCCCGAGTACCGCTTCTTGAAGCGGTCCACGCGTCCGGCCGTGTCCATGATCTTCTGCTGGCCCGTGTAGAACGGGTGGCAGGCGGCGCAGATCTCCACGTTGATGGCGGACTTGGTCGACTTGGTCGCGATCTCGTTGCCGCACAGGCAGGTGATCTTGCAGTCCACGTAGTCGGGGTGGATGTCCTTCTTCATCGTACTCACCTTCTCAACGAACGTGCTCTCTCACGGGAACCGACCCCCAAATGTAGTCGAAATCGGCCCCTTCGCAAATGAAATCGCCGGATCGGGTCTCCGGCATCAGGCGTTCATGGCCGCCAGGAACTGGTCGTTGGTCTTGGTC
>CAYFKR010000016.1:0-71275 GCA_964343835.1 uncultured Fibrobacteraceae bacterium | reverse complement strand
AGCTTGTCGATCATGAACTCCATGGCCTCGTTGGGGCTGTAGTCGCTCAGGTACTTGCGCAGGACCCAGATCTTGTTGAGATCCTTGGCGTCCAGCAGCAGGTCCTCCTTGCGCGTGCCCGACTTGAAGATGTCCACGGCCGGGTAGATCCGCTTCTCGGCGATCTTCCGGTCCAGGACCAGCTCCATGTTGCCGGTGCCCTTGAACTCCTCGAAGATCACCTCGTCCATGCGCGAGCCCGTCTCGATCAGGGCCGTGGCCACGATGGTCAGCGAGCCGCCCTCCTCCACGTTCCGCGCCGCACCGAAGAAGCGCTTGGGCTTCTGCAGGGCGTTGGAGTCCACGCCGCCCGACAGGATCTTGCCCGAGTGGGGCACCACGGTATTGTGGGCCCGGGCCAGGCGCGTGATGGAGTCCAGCAGGATCACCACGTCCTTGCCGTGCTCCACCAGGCGGCGGGCCTTGGCCAGGACCATGCTGGCCACCTGCACGTGGCGCTCGGCGGGCTCGTCGAAGGTGGAGCTGATGACCTCGCCCTTCACCGAGCGGGCCATGTCCGTGACCTCCTCGGGCCGCTCGTCGATGAGCAGCACGATCAGGTGCACCTCGGGATTGTTCTCGCTGATGGAGTTGGCGATCTTCTGCAGGATGATGGTCTTGCCCGCCCGCGGCGGCGACACGATCAGCCCGCGCTGCCCCTTGCCGATGGGCGCCATCAGGTTCACCAGGCGGCCCGTGATGTCCCCGTTCTCCTGCTCCAGGTTGAGCATCTCTTCGGGGTAGAGGGGCGTGAGGTTGTCGAACAGGGTGTTGTTCTTGGTCTTCAGCGGGTCCTCGCCGTTGACCGATTCCACCTTCAGCAGCGCGAAGTAGCGCTCGTTGTCCTTGGGCGGCCGCACCTGGCCGGCCACGGTGTCCCCCGTCTTCAGGTCGAACTTCTTGATCTGCGACGGCGACAGGTAGATGTCGTCGGGGCCGGGCAGGTAGTTGTACTTGGCGGCGCGCAGGAAGCCGTAGCCCTCCTGCAGGACCTGCAGCACGCCCTCGGCGTAGATCAGGCCGTTCTTCTCGGTCTGGCCCTCGAGGATCTTGAAGATGAGCTCGGATTTGCGCAGCGTGCTCAGGCCCTCGATGCTGAGGCCCTTGGCGATCTCGACGAGCTCGGTGATGCTCTTCTCCTGGAGTTCCTTGATGTCCATGTCGCTCCTCAACGGGACTGCCGGACGGCAGAAACAGACGGGTGGGTGGGGGATTCCTGTACGGAAGGTGGATTGGAGTCGGGGTGCGGCGGAGCCGGTCATCACCGGTCCGGGGCGTCTATTCTAGCCGATTCACGGCGGTTGCGCAAGGGGGTCGCGGGGTCGGGGGCCGCCGGCGGCGGCCCCCGTCGCGGGATCACTGGCTGAGCTGCTCGTACTGCCTCATGGCGGCCTCGCCGTCGGCGCGCTCGCCGAGGGCGAAGTGGCAGAGGCCCTTGTAGTAGTAGGCGAACGGGTTGTCCATGAGCTGGTCGACCATGGCCATGGCCGTGTTCACGCCGGAGCGGAACTGCTCGCGGGCCGCCTCGGGCAGCTGCTCGGGGGCCGTGGCGCCGGCCTCGTTCTGGAGCTGGGTGCCGTAGTCGAAGTGCAGCTTCAGCTTCTGGAGCAGCGTGTTCTCCTCGGGCACGTCCTCGAGGTCCAGGGCCTTGTCGTAGTTCTCGAGGGCCGCGGGGTAGTTCAGCACCGAGGGATCGCTGTAGAACGTGGCGCTCTGCAGGTACAGGGCGTACAGGTCCTCGTCGTTGTCGGCGTCGTCGTCCGACTCGTAGATGGCGGCCACGCGCACGAAGAGGTCGGCGGCGCGCTCGTACTGCTCCTCTTCCTGGGCCAGGGCGGCGATGTCGATGAGCAGGCCCGTGTCGTCGGGGTGCTCGGCCAGGAGCTGGTCGTAGATGGCGCCGGCCTCGTCGTTGCGGCCCAGCTTGTTCAGCACGTTGGCCTTGTCCGACAGCAGGCCGTAGGCCTCGGGATTCTCGGCCAGGACCTGGTCCAGCAGTTCCAGCGAGTCGCCCAGCAGGCGCTCGCGGCGCTCGGCGTCCTGCTCGTCCATGGACTGCAGGATCTTCATGCGGGCCACGTTCTTCACCGGAGAGGTGGAATCGGGGTACGAGGCGTAGGCCAGGCGGAAGTGGCCCTCGGCGGCCTCGTAGTAGGCGGTGCGCAGGTCACCCTGGGCGTTGCGGGCGTTCTCCAGCTCGGCCTTGGCGTCGTTGCCGCGCAGGATGTAGCTGTAGAGCAGCGACTCGTCCACGCGCTCCTTCAGCAGCTCGTCCAGCTCGAGGGAGCGGCTGTAGTACTCGTAGGCCATCTCGTACTGGCGACGGGCCTCGAGGTACTCGTTGTCGTTGACGGCCTCCTCGGCCAGCTTCGTGTGGGACTCGCCCAGGTAGAAGTAGGCTTCGGCCTCGTTGGGGGAGTACTCCAGGCCCTCGTGGAGGACGTCCACGGCGCGCTGGTACATCTGCTGGTCGATGTAGAGGATGGCGCTGGTGACGTGGGCCGAACGGCAGCCGACGAGGGCAACCAGGGCCAGCAGCATGGCCAGCAGGTTCGCGTGCTTCCGGGTCATCGACGTTTCCCCCTGAGTGGATCGGGCGGCAGAAGGTGAGGGTCCTCGATACGTTCCGCCTGGGTGGGGCCGGGGCCGGATCGCGGGCCCCGCGTGCTGTTCGCGGGCTGATTCCCTTGTTATCCGGGAAGATATAGGAATTAAAAGCGACCGCGGGGGCCATGTCAAGATCCCAGCACCGGGGCCGGGGGCGCCCCGGCGCGGGGAGTCAGTGGCGATTCCGGTCCCTCATCCCCCGCCCGAAGCGTTCCCAGGGCATCCGCCGCAGGTAGCGCTCGCGCTGGGCGGGCTCGAGGATCTCCAGCTCGTCCAGCAGCCGATCGGCCACCAGGGAGTCCATCTCGGCCCGGATCAGGGCCATGCGGCGACGCAGCTCCGACACTCTGCCACGGTCCAGATGCTCGGCGGCCATCAGCGCCCGCATCTCGGTCATGACCTCGCGCATGGCCTCCCGGCGCTCGGCCACGTGGGGCCGATCCGCCTCGCGAAGGGCGCGCAGGCGATCATGCTGGTCCTCGGTCAGGCCCAGGGCCTGGAACCGGCCGGGGCCGTCGGGACCCGGGCCGTCGTGGCCGGGATCGGGATGATCGGGCCCCATGCCGGGGCCGGGCAGCGGACACGCCACGTCCCGCTGCCACGGGCGGATCATGGATCCGCGGTTGGAACGCACCAGCAACCCGATGTTCAGGCCGATGGAAACCAGCAGCAGGATCCAGAGCAGCTTCCTCATCGCGTCCCTCCCTCGTTCTCGCCGGCAGCGGCGTAGAGACCGTCCAGGGACCACGACTCCCCGCTCCACACGCTGCCCTCCACCAGCTCGTCGACGGTGAGCCACTCCTCCGCACCGGCCTCGCCGCCGGGCACGTTCAGCCCGGCCAGGAGGCCCACGGCCAGGCAGGCCGCGGCCGCGGTGGCCCACACCGCCCGGTCCAGCCAGCCGGTGCGGCGGTCCGAGGTGGTCCTGGCCCTCACGTCCGGCCACACCGAGCCGTGGAGGTCGGGGGCCTCGTCGTGCTCCAGCAGGTCCCAGAGCTCCCGGTCCAGGGGCTCGATGCCGTGCTTCTCGTGTTCGTTCATGCCGTCTCCTCCCGCCGTCGGGCGAGTCGCCCGCGCAGGGTGGCCATGGCTCTCACCAGCAGGGACTCCACCGCTCCTTCGGTGACGTCCATGGCTTCGGCGATCTCCTTCTGGCTCATCTCGTGGAAGCGCCGCAGCACCAGGGCCTGGCGCTGCCGGTCGGGCAGCGAGGCCACGGCGTCGCGCACCAGGCGCTTCGTCTCGTCGGATTCGATCCCGGCGTCGGGCAAAGGCGCGTCGCCGGCGCGGTCGTGGCGGAAGCCGTCGAACCGCACCCAGTCCACCAGCTTCCGTCGCCGGGCGAAACTGCGGGCCTGGTTACCCGCGATGCGGAACAGCCAGCTCCGGAACAGCCCCCGCGGTTCGTACCGCGGCGCGTGGGCGTGGACCTTCACCATCACGTCCTGGCAGAGTTCGCGGGCGTCGTCCTCGTTGCCCGTCATCCGCCACAGGAAGGCGAACACCTGCCGTTCCCAGCGTTCGACGAGGAGGCGGAAGGCCGCCTCCTCGCCGCGTCCGGCGCGGACCATCAGGTCGTCGTCGGTGGGAACGTGGTTCACCGTCATCTCCCGTCGGGTGGATCAGCGGTTGCGGCGACCGGGGCGTCCGTCCCGGGGCTGGTCGCAGCCGCGCGGGCCGTCGTTGTCGCAACCCTCGAAGCGGGATCCGTCGTGACGGCCGCCGGGCCTGCCTTCGTGCCGACCGCCGAAGCGGCCGCCGCCGCGGCGCTCACGCATCGTCATCAGCCGGTCGCGCTGCTCCTCGGTGAGGATCTCCCGCATCTTCAGGCGCATCTCGGCGCGGCGGACCTGCATGTCGGTGCGGAGGTCGCCGATGCGGCGGGTGAGGTCGCGCACGTCGTCGGCCGAGGGGTCGTCGTCGAGCATCAGGCCCTTCAGGTCGTGGCGCAGGCGACGGAGTTCCTTGCGGGCGGTGCGGACCTCGTCGCGGCCCTCCTCGCGCAGGGCCTTCATGGCGGCGGCCTGCTCCTCGCTCAGGTCGAGCATGCGGGCCATGCGGGGGCCGAGCTCCATGTCGTCGGGACCGCCACGGCCGCCGCCGGGCTGGGCCAGGGCCGTCGCGGCCAGGGCCGCCAGGATCGCGATGCTCGTCAGGATCGTTCGCTTGTTCATGTCCGTCTCTCCGGTCTCGGGTACGTCGGGGTCACCGATCACACCCTCCCTAACGGACGTCGGGTACCGCTCCTGCGCGAAAAAGATCAGGGCGACTGTTCCGACAGCAGCGCCTCGACCCGGGCCAGGTTCTCCGCCAGATCCGGGTGACCCGGCACCCGCTCCAGACCGGCTGCGAACACCAGATGCGCATCTTCCAGACGACCGGCCCTGGCCAGGATCACGCCCAGGTCCACGTAGCCGCGGGGGTCGTCGGGAGCGGCGTCCACCAGGCGACGGGCGGTGGCCGCGGCCGCGGTGGGATCGCCGGCGCCGGCCTGGGCCACCGACATGTTGTGGAGCAGGTCAGGGTCATTCGGAGCGTCCGCGAGGGCCTGCTCCAGGTAAGGCAGGGCCTCGTCACCGCGGCGGTCCTGCAGGAGCATGCGGATCAGGTCGTCGCGCAGACCGGCCGGCTGGGACACGGTTTCCAGGCCGCGCTTGGCGGAGCTCACGGCGCCGGCGCGGTCGCCGCCGAGCCATAGGACGCGCCCCAGTCCGCGCCAGGGCTGAACGCGGGTCGGGTCTCGATCCAGGGACTCGCGATAGAGGGCTTGGGCCTCGGCGTAGGCGGCCGTCGCCGCCCCCGCATCCCGGCCCGCAGCGATCCCGACGTGCTCCCAGCGCACGGCCTCGTTGTCCAGGCCCGAGGTCGCGAAGAGATCCAGCGTGGAGGACAATCCCCACGGCACGACCGCCAGGACCGCCACCGCCACCACGGCCGCAGCCCGCCCCAGCGCGGCCCCCCGCAACCGGACCAGCTCCGCCATCGCCGCTCCGGCGGCCAGGGCCAGGGCCGGCACGAAGACAAGCCGGTAGCGCGTCACCACGAAGAACAGGGACTGGGCGGCGATCAGCAGGGCCGCCGCCAGCAGCCAGGGCCGGAGCCCGGGCCGGGACCGCCACGCGAGCACGGCGCCCGCCAGGGCCAGGGCGGAGATCAGGCCGTACGGCACCGCCAGCACATGGAGGGCGGGAGCCGTCCGCAACCATGCCGACGGCGCCGAGATCTGGGGGATCTCCGCCGCGGTCAGGAAGAGCCGGACCTTCCGAACCCACAGCCCCGCCGTGCGCAGGGGATCGCCGACGATGGCGTCGCGGGCCTCGCCGAACCACACCCGGTCCGCCTCGGCGGCGTCCGCCACGGGACGGCCGAGTCGCTGCGACAGGTAGCGCACGCCGCTCGGGTCCGCCTCCACGTCGTAGCCCTCGAAGGCCCGGAAGAAGCCGTTGGCCCCGGCCCCGTTGCCGATGTAGAGGTTCACGCCGCCGTTCAGGCTGGGGCCCACGGGTCGCCCGACGGTGGTCGAGTTGTGGATCGCCGGCAGGGCGAACACGACCAGCGCCGCCGCCACGGCCGCCAGCCGGAGCCGGGCCACGCCCTCGACGCCGCCGCGGGCGAGCAGCAGGACAGCCGGCACCAGCAGCAGCAACGACGTCCCCCTCAGCAGCGCCGCCGCCCCCACCAGCGCGCCGGCCAGCAGGGCCCGCCGCAGGGGGTCCCGGGGCCCGGCCCAGCCGCCCGCCACGGACAGCGTCGCCGTCGCCGCGAAGGCCAACGGCACTTCCAGCAAAGTCTGCGACGCCAGGATCGCCGCCGGCCGGTACAGGATCCAGAGCGCCGGCGGCGCCCATCCCCACGGGTCGCCCAGCAGGTCGCGCCCCACCCTGCGCAGCAGCCAGGCCGTCGCGAGCCAGCACAGCACCTGCAGCACGCGGATGCCCGTCGGCGGCCCACCCTGGCGCAGGCGGTGGTCGTCGAAGGCGCGGCCGCTGCCGGTCGCCGCCACCAGATAGGAATAGAGGGGGGACATGTAGAAGGGCCGGTCGGGCACCCACGATTCCGTGGAGAGCTCGTGGGCCGTGCGCAGGTAGTGGGCCTCATCCAGGATGGGCGCCCGCGACAGCACCGACCGGTCCGCCGGGCTCCACACCAGGAGTTGGAAGGCGGCCACGGCGATCACCGCGGCCAGGGCCGCGAGCAGGGCGGGATGGATGCGGCGGGCGTTCGGGATCGCGGGCCTCCCCCCGGGTCAGACGCTGAAGCGGATGTTCAGGATGTCGCCGTCCTGCACCTCGTAGGCCTTGCCCTCCAGGCGCACGGCGTTGGCCTTCTTGGCCTCGGCCATGGAGCCGGCGGCCGTGAGGTCGTCGTACGAGACCGTCTCGGCGCGGATGAACCCGCGCTCCAGATCGGAGTGGATGGCACCGGCGGCCTCGGGAGCCAGGGCCCCGGCCCGGACGGTCCAGGCGCGGCACTCGTCCTCGCCCACGGTGAAGAAGCTCAGCAAGCCCAGGGCGTGGTACGACGCCCGCACCATGCGGTGCGACGCCGGGGTCTCGATGCCCAGGTCGGCCAGGAACTCGGTCCGCTCGTCCTCGGGCAGCTCCCCCAGCTCCTCCTCCACTTTGGCGCAAAGATCCACCACGGCGGAGCCGTAGGCGCCGGCCGCTTCCACGACGGAGGCGTCGACGCCGTCCTCGTCGCCGTTGAGGGCCACGACCATGGGCTTGAGGGTCAGGAACGAGAAGCCGCTCACGAGCTTGGTCTCGTCGGTGTTCAGCTCGAGGGTGCGCAGGGCCTGGCCGGCCTCGAGGGTCTCGCGGAAGCGCTCGAACAGGGGCGGCTCCAGGGGGTTCTCCACCTTGCCCATGCGCTGCTTCTCGCGGGTCAGCTTCTCGATGCGGTTCTCCACGATCTGCAGATCCGCCAGGGTCAGCTCCAGGGCCACGGTCTCCATCTCGCCCTCGGGGTCCGGGGCGGCGATGCCGTTGTCGAAGCAGCGCACCACCTGCACCAGGGCGTCCATGCGCCGGGCGTGCTCCAGGAACTTGACGGCCTCCCCCACGCCTCCCTCGCCCGACGGCTCGAACCCGGGCACGTCCACCCACTCGATGCTGGCGTTGACCTGCCGCTTCGGGTTGAACATGCCGGTCAGGATGTCCAGACGCGGATCCGGCACCTGGCCGACGGCGCGGTTGGGATCGACGCCGCCCTGGCCCGTCGGGGCGCCGGCGCCGGTGATGGCGTTGAACAGGGTGGTCTTGCCCGTGAATTTCAGGCCCAGGATTCCGACGTCCACGCGGTGCTCCTCGATTCGGTGATGGCGTGCGTCGCGAGCGCGGCGCACGGGCGGAGATGATAGCTCCTGCTCCGGCGGGGGGCAATCACGTCCCGTCGTCCAGGCGCCTCGCGACCACACCCGAGGCCGGCCGCCCGTCCGGGTCCACGTCCTCGTGGTGGACGAGGATCTCCCACCGATCAGGCCTGAACAGCCTCGCCAACTCCCCCGGTTCCAGGCAGAACCGCCGCCGCGGCAGGGTCCAGGGCCCCTCTTCCCAGCGGAAGGTCCTCACCACGGCAATGCCGCCGGGGCGGACCATGCCGGGCAGGGCCTCCACCAGCGGCCTGTGGAGGAAGCGCAGGGCGAGAGCCACGGCCCAGGGACCGGGAGGCCAGGCCGCGGGATCCGTCAGGTCGGCCCGCAGGGTCGTCAGGCTGCAGCCGGCGTCGGCGGCCAGGTCGCGGCCCCAGCCCAGGGCCTCGTCATGGCGATCGATCAGGGTCACGTCGTAGCCCCGTTCGGCCAACCAGACGGAGGCCCGGCCGCTGCCGCCGCCCAGATCCACCACGGGGCCGGCTTCGGCCGGAGGCAGCAGGTCCGCGTGATCGGCGAGCCAGGGCGGAGGCTGCCACAGTCGTCCACCGCGCACTCCCGTCTCCAGGGCGCCGTCAGGGGCGGCCGACCATTCGGGAGCACAGCCCGTCACGGCATCGCGGCCCCGACGGGAGAGCCACTCAGCCACCTGACGTGCGTGATCCGCATCGTCGGAGAGCACCAGCAGACGCGCATGACGCGGCGGCAGCAGATGGCCCGGCAGCAGGTCCGTGAGCGCCTTGCCGGACGCCCCCACGGGCACAGGCCGCGACGCCGAACCGGCCAGGTGGCCCCGGGCGAAGGCATCGGCGTCGCGCACGTCGAGCAGGGCCGACGCACCGGACTCGACGTATCGGAGAAGCTCATGCCATGTCTTGATTTGGATGACCGGGTCGGTCATTGGACCCCTTCCGTCGTCCCCGAAAATCTGCTACGATCCCGCGGTCTCAACAAGGCGGTGGAGGATGTTCCGGTACGCCCTGCTCAGGACCGTGCTCGATCCCCTGCTCGCGGTGGCGAGCGACGAGGGACTGGTGCGCCTGGAGTTCCTGCCCCGGGCCTATCAATACCACACCCATGCCCACGCCGTCGCCCGCGCCCTGGCCGACGACGGCGAGGACCCGCACGGTGTGGAAGAGGATCCCGACCTCTTCGTCCCCCTGCGCGACGAGCTCGCCGCCTATTTCACGGGCCAGCTCGAGACCTTCTCCTTCCCCGTCGATCTCCGCGGCACCCCCTTCCAGCTCAAGGTCTGGAACCGGCTGAGCACCATTCCCTACGGCAAGCTCCGCACCTACGCCCAGATCGCCAGGGCCATCCGCCAGCCCCGCGCCACCCGTGCCGTGGGCCAGGCGGCCGGCCAGAATCCCGTTCCCGTTCTGGTACCCTGTCACCGCGTCGTCGGCCGCGACGGGGGGCTGGTCGGCTTCGCCGGCGGGCTCTCCATCAAAGCCAGGCTGCTGAGACTGGAGGGACACACCCTGGGCGGCGAAACCCGCCTCGAGGAACCTCAACTCTTCTGACTCCGGTCCGATAACAACTGGAAATCCGGACAGGGCAGGGCTTATCTTCTGCCCCCGGCACCGCACCGCCCCGGCTCGCCGGGCCCGTGCCCCAGACTGACCGCTTCGGAGGACTCATGACGATGCCCGTGGTCGAACGCTACCAGACCGCCCTCGACCTTCCCGCCGGCCTCGAAGGCCTGGCCGATGTCGCCCGCAACCTGTGGTGGACCTGGGACCCCGAGGCCCGGGAGCTCATGGCCGGCCTCGATCCCGATCACTGGGACGCCGCCAAGCACAACCCCGTGGCCCTGCTGGCCGACATGGAGCCCGCCCGCCTCGAGGCCCTGGCCGCGGACGACGCCTTCCGCTCCCAGCTGGATGCGGTCGTCGCCCGTTTCCATGAAGCCATGATCCCGGACGCCGACCACGACCTGGCCAGCCGCACCGTGGCCTACTTCTGCGCCGAGTTCGGCATCCACGAGAGCCTGCCCATCTACTCCGGCGGCCTCGGCATCCTGGCCGGCGACCACCTGAAGTCCGCCAGCGACCTGGGCCTGCCTTTCGTGGCCGTGGGCCTGGCCTACCGCTTCGGCTACTTCCACCAGCTCGTGGGCCCCGACGGTCGCCAGACCGAGCACTACATGCCCAACGACTTCGACCGCCTCCCCGCCGTGCTCCTCTGCGACGACGGCGGCGAGGAGATCCGCATCGAGGTGGCCTATCCCGGCCGCACCGTCCAGGCCCGCATCTGGAAGATCGCCGTGGGGCGCATCTCCCTCTACCTGCTGGACGCCGACGTCCCCGAGAACGTCGACGAGGACCGGATGATCACCGGCCACCTCTACGGCGGCGACGAGGACACCCGCGTCCGCCAGGAGATCCTGCTGGGCGTGGGCGGCCTGCGCGCCCTGCGCGCCGCCGGCGTGGAGCCCGACGTCTTCCACCTCAACGAGGGCCACTCCGCCTTCCTGGCCGTGGAGCAGATGCGCCACGCCCTGGTCGAGCGCGGCCTCACCCAGGCCGACGCCCTGGCCGAATGCCGCGAGCACAACGTGTTCACCACCCATACACCGGTGGCCGCCGGCAACGACGCCTTCTCCCCCGACCACGTGACGGAATACCTGCGCGCCGTGATCGAGGGCTCCGACCTGGACCTGAACTCCCTCATCGAGCTGGGCATGGAGAAGCCCGGCGACATGACCGGCCGCTTCGGCATGACGGTGCTGGCCCTGCGCACCTCGCGCTTCGCCAACGGCGTGAGCGAGCTCCACGGCAACGTGGCCCGCTTCATGTGGCACCACCTCTGGCCGGGCGCCGACGAGGACGACGTGCCCATCGGCCACGTGACCAACGGCGTGCACATGGCCAGCTGGATCGCCCCCGAGCTGGACGCGGCCTACCGTGCCCACCTCACCGAGGACGGCCTGGACCTGTCCGACGCCGCCTTCTGGAACCTGCACCAGTCCCTGCGTCGCCGCCTGGTCGACGAGGCCCGACACCGCCTCGCCCAGCAGCTCCGACGCCACGGCGCCCCCGCCGAGGACATCGCCGCCGCCGCCTCGCTGCTGGATCCCGAGGCCCTGACCATCGGCTTCGCCCGGCGCTTCGCCCCCTACAAGCGGGCCACCCTGCTGCTGCGCGACCGCGATCGCCTGGCCGCCCTGCTCGGCGACACGGAGCGTCCCCTGCAGATCCTGCTGGCCGGCAAGGCCCACCCCATGAACGAGCCCGGCAAGGACCTCATGCAGACCATCTGGGAGGTCTCGCGGGATCCGTTCTTCAAGGGCCGCATCCAGCTGATCGAGGGCTACAACATCCACCTGGCCCGTTTCCTGGTGCAGGGCGTGGACGTGTGGCTCAACACGCCCCGTCGACCGCTGGAGGCCAGCGGCACCAGCGGCATGAAGGCCGCCGCCAACGGCGCCCCGAACCTCTCGATCAGCGACGGCTGGTGGGTGGAGGGCTTCGACGGCACCAACGGCTGGGTCATCGGCGCCAACGAGAACTACGACGACCCCGAGAAGCAGGACGCCGACGACGTGGCGTCGCTCTTCGACCTGCTGGAGAACGAGGTCGTGCCCACGTTCTACGACCGCGGCCCCGACGGCGTGCCCCGCCGCTGGGTGGCCATGATGCGGGCCGCCGTCGCCGGCGTGATCCCCGAATTCAGCACGGCGCGCATGGTGGACGACTACACCCAGTCCTACTACCGGCCCTGCGCCCTGGACGAGTAGCTCCGGCGCACCATCACCGGCATGACGAAGGGGGCGGCCACGAGGCCGCCCCCTTCCTGCATCGGTCGCCGGTCTAGTTCTCTTCCAGCCCCGGCAACAGATCCCTCAACTCAGCCAGGTAGCGCTTGTAGCGCGATCTCCCCGACCGCGTCATCCGCACGATGGTCTTCGGCCGCTTTCCCTCGTACCCCTTCACGATCTCCACTACACCCCCGTCCTCCAGCTTGCCGAGGTGCACCGAGAGGGTGCCGTCGGTGAGCTCCAGGGCCTTGCGGAGGTCGGTGAAGGAGGACGCACCACGGCGCACCAGGGCGGCGACCACCAGGAGCCGTACCCTGCCGTGGAGCAGAGGGGAAAGCGGAGCATCGTCCCGCGAACGGGACGTCGTCGTGCGGGGCACGCCGCGGGGCCTCCTTGCCGCCGGGGGCGCTGTCGCCCGGTCAATGGATGCGTGACGAGTTGCGGGGAGAGGCCGACCGGGACCCCTCCCCGCTTCACGTTCGCCGACCGCCGGAGCCTGTCGGCGGCCCGGACCAGGGGCCGCCTCGGCGGTGGAACGGATCGGTTTCCGTTCCTGGGGACAGCCGTCGGGGATCCTTCCCCGTCCCCCGAAGGGGGGCCCTCCGGCCTTCACCGGCGATCCGTCCGGACCCGGCACGTCCCCGAGGCGAACGACTCCTCGTCACCTCCGACCGCCTGCCCGCCCTCCATGGCGTCGCCGCGGCCGCATATACTTTAATAATTCAAGCTCTTTGCTTTTTCAAGTATTAATTCAGCGGGCGAGCGCTTTTCTTCACGTGGTCCGAATGGAGGGCGGATACGGCCATGAATCGGCTTGGAACGACGGTCGGAACGATCTATCTTAGGCCCGTCGCGGCCCCGGCCGCTGGACATACACGCGCGGCTCCCGGCCGCGGAGGCGACAACGACCCACGGGAGGTGACCCCATGACGAAGACCCGGAAGTTCATCGAGATGGAGGACCAGTTCGGTGCCCACAACTACCACCCCCTCGACCTGGTGATCAGCAAGGCCGAAGGCATCTGGGTGGAGGACGTCGACGGCAACCGCTACATGGACTGCCTGGCCGCCTACAGCGCCGTCAACCAGGGGCATTGCCACCCGCGCCTGCTGAAGGTCTTCCGCCGCCAGGCCGCCAAGGTCACCCTGACCAGCCGCGCCTTCCGCAACGACAGGCTCCCCGGCTTCTACAAGACCATCACGGAGCTCACGGGCTACGCCCGCGCCCTGCCCATGAACTCGGGCGCCGAGGCCGTGGAGACCGCCATCAAGGCCGCGCGCAAGTGGGGCTACAAGCACAAGGGGATCCGGAAGAACAAGGCCGAGATCATCGTCTGCTCGGACAACTTCCACGGCCGCACCACGACCATCGTGGGCTTCTCCACCGAGGACCAGTACAAGGACGGCTTCGGCCCCTTCACCCCCGGCTTCAAGGTGATCCCCTTCGGCGACGCCAAGGCCCTCGAGGCGGCCATCACGCCCAACACCTGCGCCTTCATGGTGGAGCCCATCCAGGGCGAGGCCGGCATCATCATGCCGAAGAAGGGCTTCCTGAAGAAGGCGGCGGCCCTCTGCAAGAAGAACCAGGTGCTGCTGATCTGCGACGAGATCCAGAGCGGCCTGGGCCGCACCGGCAAGATGTTCGCCCACGAGTGGGAGGGCGTGCGCCCGGACGGACTGATCGTGGGCAAGGCCCTGAGCGGCGGTTTCTATCCCGTCAGCGCGTTCCTGGCCGACGACGAGGTCATGGGCGTGTTCAACCCCGGCGACCACGGCTCCACCTTCGGCGGCAACCCCCTGGGCTGCGCCGTGGCCGACGAGGCCCTCAAGGTGATCGTGGACGAGAAGCTGGTGGAGAACTCCCTGAAGCAGGGCGCCTACTTCATGGGCGAACTGAAGAAGGTCAAGGCCAAGAGCATCAAGAAGATCCGCGGCACCGGCCTGTGGATCGGCGTGGTGCTGGACCGCCCGGCCCGCCCCTACTGCGAGGCCTTGATGGCCCAGGGCATGCTCTGCAAGGAGACCCACGAGAACGTGATCCGGATCGCGCCCCCGCTGACCATCTCGCGGAAGGACGTGAACTGGGCCATGCGCCGCGTGAAGAAGGTGTTCGCCGAGCTGGGCTGATCGCCCGCACGACGGACCGGCACGATGAAGGCCCCGCCGCCAGGCGGGGCCTTCGTCTACGTCCCCTCGTCGCTCCGGGCGGGCACGGTCCCGAGCCAGTCGAGGGCCTCGTCGGTGTCGGCGAAGGCGCGGACCATCAGGCCCGCACGCCGCGCCGCGCTCTCGAAGGGCTGTTCGGTGCCTGCGGCACCGGGATGTTCCACCAGGGCGATCCTGTCCACGAGCCCGCGCCACGAATCGCCCATGACGCTGGCGTTGTACCAGTCGCGCCCCGGCGAGGTGGTGGCGTCCTGGTCCCGCACGTCCACCAGGACGCGCGCTCCCGGATGCGAACGGAACAGTTCGGTGAGGTTGGTGATGGTCTCGATCGAGGACCGACGATCCCAGCTCTCGTCGAGGCGGATGTGGAGGACGCCGCGGTCCTCCAGGACGCGGACACGATATCCCATCGTCTCCTCCCTCGTTCATTCCCCCCAGGGCATGCTACTGCGTGACGGTAGAGGGCCGCAAGGGCGGATCGATGGGGCTGATCAGGGGTGAAATCGGTCCTATCGGCGGGATTGGCGGGCCCGCTGCGCCGCCTGCTGGAGCAGTTCACGGACCTCGACGTTGTCCGGAGCCAGATCCAGGGCCTGCTCCAGGTCCGCCACCGCCTCGTCCCAGCGCTTGTCCAGGTAGCGGGCGAGGCCGCGATTGAACCAGGCGGCGGCCAGGTCGGGGTCCAGTTCCAGGGCCAGACCCAGGGCCTGCTCCCCCTCCTCCTCGCGACCGGTCACCAGCAGGGCCAGGCCCAGGTCTCCCCAGGCCCGGGCGTGGTCCGGGATCCCCTCCACGGCCCGTTGCAGCACGGGCATGGCCTCGCGCCAGCGCCGGCCCTCGATCAGGAACCGGCCGTACCAGGCCAGGGCCCGCGGGTCCTGCAGCGCCTCCTGGCCGCCGCTGACCACGAGCCGGTTCAGGTCCGCCTTCGCCAGGTCCAGGGCGCCCATCTCGGCATACAGGAGCCCTCGACGCTCCCGGCACAGGTCCACGCGGTTCTCGGTGCGGATGCATCGACTGAGCAGTCCGGAGGCGGTATCGGCCCACCGGTCCTTCATGGGTCCCGCCTCCAGGGCCAGGGCGCTGTCCGAGGCCGCGAGGGCCCAACCCAGGTCCGATCCGGCGGCCGGAAGGTGGTCGTAGGCCCGCCAGAGGGGCAGGTCCAGGACCGCACCGTCAGGGCCCGGCACCCCGCACCGGAATTCCATGGCCGTCCCGGGGGGCAGGTCCAGGGCGTCGAAGGCGTAGCGGTGGAATCGTTCGGCCTGGACGGCGTCGCCGAGGCGCTCGCAGACCTCCGCCAGGTCGCGCCAGAAACGCCCGTGCCAAGGCCACTCGGGGCGGGCGGTCTCGAGCCAGTGGTAGGCGTCGCGGTCGCGTCCCTGGCCGGCTTCGGCCATGCCGCGGATCCAGCGCCATTCGAACCAGGAGAACTGCTTGATCTCGATGTCGCGGGCCAGGTTCACGGCCCCGGAGGCGTCGCCGTGGGCCGCCCGGCACAGGCCCTGGAGCATGCGGGCCTCGCGCTCCCCCGGCCGCCACGACACGGCGCTGTCGGCCCAGGCGTGGGCCAGCACCCACTGGCCCCGGTCGCGATGGATCCACGCCCGGCGGAGGGCGGCGTCGAACCGGATGTCGGCGCGATCGACCGCGGGGATCCGGGGCAGGGCCGACTGGGCCGCGACAACGCAGGCCAGGGCCCGGTCCGAATCGCCGGCCCGCTCGCATTCGACGGCGAGGTCCAGCCAGGCGCGGGCGTCGTCGGGGCAGAGGGCGGTGACGGCGTCCAGACAGCGGACCCGGTCCACGTGGTGGCGGGCCCGGTCGGCGGTGGCACGGTAGCGGACGGCCTCGGCGCGGCGGGCGGCGACGGCGTCGGGCGCGAGGGCCAGGAACCCCGGCAGGTCGAGACGTCGGTCCGCATGCCGGCCCGACCACGCCTCGTCCCAATCGTGCACCGGGAGAGCCGTGGGAGCGCACCCGCCGAGCAGGAAGAGGACGAGACCCGAAATCACCATCGCGATGCGCAGCGCCATGCGGTCCCTCCTTCCGGCCACCGTACCGCCCTGGGCGCGGCCGGGCAAGCTTGACCCTCCCCGGACCGTTCCCTATGATGGCCCGGCTTACGGGACGCACGTCCCGGGGTTCCAGGTCAACCGGAAGCCGGTGAGAATCCGGCGCGGCCCCGCCACTGTGAGCGGTGACGAATCTCGCAAAAGGCCACTGGCTCTCACGAGCCGGGAAGGCGCGGGAGGAGGACGATCCGCGAGCCAGGAGACCGACCTTGGACCCGCATTTCCCGGACCCTCGAGGGCAAGGCCACGGGCATCATGCGGATCGATCCCTTCGTGAACGAACGCAATCGGGCGGACCGTCCATACGGCTCCGCCGGCTCCCCCTTGTCCTCCGGTCGCACCGTGTCTTCACACACAACACCGGAGGCCAATCCATGCACAGAACCATCCTCATCGCCGTCCTGCTGACGGCCGCCGCCGCCAACGCGCAATTCTCCGACACCGGCCAGGTGAACATCGAGATCGACCGCACCGACCCGGGCATCGCCGCCTGGGCGGTGGAGGTGGTGGACTGGTGGGCCGGCCCCCAGGACTACCGCGACCCGGCCCTGGGCGACGCCGCCTACGGCCTGCCCGGCGACGTGCTGGGCGACACCGCCGCCCCCTTCAGCCTGGGCGACGGCGGCTGGATCACCGTCCGCCTGGAAGTCCCCGCCGTGGACGGCCCCGGGCCCGACCTGGTCGTCTTCGAGAACGGCTTCGCCTGGAACGGCGTGTACATGGAGCTGGGCTTCGTGGAGGTCAGCAGCGACGGCGTCACGTTCTCGCGGCTGCCGGCCCTCTGCCGCCGCACCACCCAGCCGGGTGCATGGGACACGTCCAGCCCGACCGACTTCTACAACCTGGCCGGCAACTTCGTGGGCGGCACGGGATTCGACCTGGCCGACCTGCTCCACGCCTTCGACCCGGCCGTGCTGTCGGGAGCCGTGGACATCAACGCCATCACCCATGTGCGGATCGTGGACGTGGTGGGCGACGTCACCGGCCCCGGCGGCTCGACGGACCACCTGGGCCGCCCCGTGGCCGACCCCTTCCCCACCGCTTCGGCGAGCTGCGGCATGGACCTGACGGCCGTGGGCGTGCTGAACGCCGTGGGCAGCGTCGGCAACCGCGACCTCACGTGGAGCGGCGTGAAGGACCTGTTCCGCTAGGAACCTGCGGGGGGCGGCCGGCGTAGCCACGGCCGCCCCTTGACACCCCCGAGGGGGCGGCGATACGGTGCCCGCACCCTCGCCGCCGCCGAACCCCGAACCGCACCAAGGATTCCCATGACCCGGTCATTCCCCGCCCGTCTCGCCGGCCTGCTCGCCGTGCTCCTGTGCCTGACCTCGATCGCCGCGGCCGAGGACGGCCGTTTCCGCTCCGCCATCGTCATGGACGCCCGCACCGGCGAAGTGCTGTGGTCCGAGAACGAGCACGAGCCCCTCGAGCCCGCGTCCATGGTCAAGATGATGACCGAGCTCATCGTGCTGGAGCTGGTGGCCTCGGGCGAGATCGACGAGAGCGCCCCGGTGACCGTGTCGGCTGACGCCAGCCGCATGGGCGGCTCCCAGGTCTATCTGAAGCAGGGCGAGGTCTTCAGCGTGCGGGACCTGCTGATGGCCCTGGCCATCCACTCGGCCAACGACGCCGCCGTGGCCCTCGCCGAATTCGCGGCGGGCAGCACCGAAGCCTTCGTGGAGCTCATGAACGTGCGGGCCGCCGAGCTGGGCATGCACGACACCACCTTCCGTTTCGTCCACGGCCTGCCCCCCGCCTACGGACAGTCGCCGGACCTGTCGTCCGCCTTCGACATGGCGCTGCTCGGGCGCGAGATCTCCAAGCACCCGGAGGCCCTGGAATGGGCCGTCATGGACCGCGTGCCGTTCCGGGACGGCCAGTTCATCCTGACCAACCCCAACCCCCTGGTGGGCGAGTTCCGCGGACTGGAGGGCATCAAGACCGGGTTCCACAGCCGCGCCGGCTACTGCCTGACCGCGGCGGCCACCCAGAAGGGCGTGCGCCTGATCTCCGTGGTGATGGGCGCCCCCACCAACGACGCCCGCGGCCTGGAGACCACGCGCCTCCTCGCCCGCGGCTTCAACATGTACACGCGGCTGACCCTGGTGGCCGAGGCGGGCGAGCCCCTGCCCGACCCCTGGCCCGTGAGCGGCGGCAAGAGCCGCGAGGTGCCCCTGACCTTCGCCGAGTCCCTGGTGCTGGGGGTGCAGAAGGAGCGCACGGCGGACATCGTGTTCGATTACCGTCTGCCCGAGAAGATCGAGGCCCCGGTGATGACCGGCGACGTGGTGGGCACCGCCGCCGCCGTCCTCGACGGCCGGTTGCTGGGCGAGGTGGACATCCTCGCGGCGGAGCCCATCCCCCGCGGATCGTTCCTGCAGCGCCTGTTCAACCGCTGATCGCCTCGACGAGTCAGCCAGCCGCTGGGGCCTTTTCCTCGCCACATCCCGGGTTCTGGCCTAACATGTGCACGGATCTGCTATGATCCCCTGTTCCCCGCCTCATCGACACCGGATCGCGGCCCCAGGCCGCGGCCGAGGATGCGTTCCGCCCGGGTCCCCGACCCGGGCTCCGCGAATCGCCAAGCCAAGGAGCCGTCATGAGAGCCGCCGTCCTGCTCGTCCCCTACGCCCTGATCGCCCTGGTCGCCGCCGCCGTCGCGGCTCCGACCGACGTCCCCGTGCCCGCACCGGGCACCGACGTGACCCTGCTGAACGCCATGTCCGAGCGCTTCACCGCCGAGTACGAGGCCCGTCGCGGCCCCGCCTTCACGGCCCTGCGCGACGCCCGGACCGCCGCCCGGGAGGCCCAGCGAAACAACCCCGGCCTCATGCTCATGGGCATGGACGAGCTCGGCGAGCCCATCTACTACCTGACGAACAACCTGAACGCCGCCCGCACCATCTCCACCGACGTCGTCTGGAGCGCGCCCTTCTCCTACGACGGCTCGACCCTCGCGGCCGGCCTGCTGGGCGTGTGGGACGGCGGCGGCGTGCGCACCACCCACAACGAGTTCGGCGGACGCGTGACCATGATGGACGGCGCCGGCACCGAGCACTTCCACGCCACCCACGTGGCCGGCACCATGGTGGCCGGCGGAGCCACCTCCAGCGCCAAGGGCATGGCCCACGGCGCCTACCTCCACGCCCGCGACTGGAGCAACGACGAGAGCGAGATGGCCCTGGCCGCCGCGGCCGGCATGATGATCTCCAACCACTCGTACGGCCTGGCCACCGGCTGGAGCTACAACAGCGGCGACGGCAACTGGTACTGGTACGGGTCGCCGGGCATCAGCGCGGTGGAGGACTACAGCTTCGGCTACTACGGATCCGGCGCCGAGGACTGGGACGCCATCGCGAACAACGCCCCCGGCTACCTCATCTTCAAATCCGCCGGCAACGACCGTAGCGACACCGGTCCCGGCGCCGGCGGCGGCCACTACGCCTGGATCGGCGGCACCTGGACCTGGAACACCGCCACCCGCGACCCCGACGGCGGCGCCACGGGCTACGACACCCTGCCCATCAAGAGCACCGCCAAGAACATCATGGTGGTGGGCGCGGTGAACGACATCCCCGGCGGCTACACCAACCCCGGCGGCGTCACGCCCGCCTCGTTCTCCAGCTACGGCCCCACCGACGACGGCCGCATCAAGCCCGACCTGGTGGCCAACGGCGTGGGCCTGTACAGCTCGTACATCGGCGCCGACAACTCCTACGCCTCCCTGAGCGGCACCTCCATGTCGTCGCCCAGCGCGGCCGGCTCGGCCGCCCTGGTGGCCGAGGCCTACGCCGCCACCCACGGCGGCTATCCCGACGCCTCCACCCTGAAGGCCCTGCTGCTGCACACCACCGACGAGGCCGGCACCTACGACGGCCCGGACTACAAGTTCGGCTGGGGCCTGATGAACACGAGCAGCGCCATCGAGACGGTGGACACCGCCATCTTCGTGCAGGCGTCCCTGACCAACGGCTCCGTGGACGAGTACGTGTATGATCCCGCTCCCGGCCAGCCCATGGAAGTCACCCTGGTCTGGAACGACCCCGCGGGCAACTCGCCCCCGGCGGCCCTCGACCCCACCGACCCGATGCTCGTCAACGACCTGGACGTGCGGGTGATCCAGGGCGCCGTCACCAGCCAGCCCTGGACCCTGGATCCGGCCAACCCCTCGGCCGCCGCCACCACCGGCGACAACGTGCGCGACAACGTGGAGCGCATCGAGATCGCGTCCCAGGGCACCGGTCCGGTCACCGTGCGCGTGACCCACAAGGGCAGCATCATCGGTGCTCAGGCCTACTCCCTGGTGATCACCGGCGTGACCGCCGGCGACGCCGACTGGACGGACGTCACGACGGTGGACCTGGCCGGCGCCGAGACCACCTACGGCGTGGCCTGGATCGACATGGACGGCGACGACGACCACGACCTCTACCTGACCAACTACCTGGCCGCCAACGTGCTCCTCGAGAACGACGGCGCCGGCGGCTTCACCCCCTCCACCCCCGCCGCACTGGCCGACGCGGGCCGCGGCTACGCCACCCTCTTTGCCGACTTCGACAACGACGGCGACCGGGATGCGTACATGACCCGCGACCTGGAGTCCAACATCCTGCTGCGCAACGACGGCGGCACATACGTGGACGTCAGTTCCTCGCCCCTGAACGACGCCGGCGCCGGCCGCTCCGCCGCCTGGGTCGACGAGAACCTCGACGGCCAGCTGGACCTGCACCTGGCCAACTACGGCACCGCCAACCAGCTCTTCCGGGCCTACGGTCCGGTCGGTCCCAACTGGTTCTTCTTCGCCCAGTCCGGCGTCATCAACAACGCCGACGACGGCGTCGAGGTGACCTGGACGGATTACGACAACGACGGCGACGCCGACCCCTACCTCACCAACCGCGCCGCCGCCAACAGCCTGCTGAACAACGGCCTGACCTTCGGCTACTACGACGACACCTCCGGCCTGCTGGGCAGCACGTCCAACAGCACCGGCACGGCGTGGGGCGACTACGACAACGACGGCCTGATGGACCTGTACATCGTCAACGACGGTGCCGCCGACATCCTGATGCGCAATAACGGCGCCGGGTTCACGTACATTTCCGGCGGTGCCCTGGGCGACACCGGCAACGGCGCGGGCGTGGCCTGGGCCGACTGGGACAACGACGGCGACCTGGACCTCTTCGTGGCCCGCAACGGCGCCACCGACCTGCTGATCCGCAACGACGGCGGCACCTTCGCCTTCGTCAATCAGGGCTTCCCCAACGCCTCGGCCAACAGCACGGGCTGCGCCTTCTCCGACATCGACGGTGACGGCGACCTGGACCTGTTCATCGCGGCGGTGGGCGGCAACAGGCTCATCCGCAACGACATCGACAACGGCAACCACTGGTTCCACGCGGACCTCCAGGGCACGGTGTCCAACGCCGACGGCCTGGGCGCCCGGGTGCGGATCGTCGCCGGCGGGCAGAGCCAGTACCGCGAGCTGCGCTGCGGCGAGGGCTACATGGCCCAGCAGTCGTCGACCCTCGAGTTCGGCCTGGGCGCCGCCACCACGGTGGACACCCTGGAGATCACCTGGCCGTCCGGCACGGTGGACCTGGCCGTGAACCTGGGCGCGGACCAGCGCATGACGTTCGTGGAGGGCCAGGTGGTGTCGGTGGGCGACGCTCCCGCCGCCCGCGCCCTGACCCTGACCGCGGCCCCGAACCCGTTCAACCCCTCCACCGAGCTGCGCTTCGGCCTGGCCGCGGCCGGTACCGTGGAGATCGTGATCCACGACCTGGCCGGACGCCGGGTGCGCGACCTGGTCTCGGGCGCCGAGTACGCCGCCGGCGAGCACGCCGTGCGCTGGGACGGCCGCGACGACGCCGGCCGCGCCCTTCCCTCGGGGGCCTACTACGCCGCCGTCCGCAGCGGCGACGAGCGGGCCTCCGCCCGCCTGATGCTCGTGAAGTAACGGCATCCCTTGGCGGACAACGTGTTACGGGCCCCTCCCTGCGGAGGGGCCCGTTTCCGTGTATCCTGGTCGAAACTTCGTCACGTGTTTTCCGTTGTTCATCCGGTCGCCGCCCGCCACCATGGGCGGCCCATGCCCCTGACCCCCACCATCCCGACAAGGAGATCCGCATGCGTCGCGTCCTCCCGTTCCTCGTGGTGCTGCTGGCCTGCGGTGCCGCGCTCGCCGACGACTTCGACCCCACGGACATGCGCCTGCTGCGCAACCCCGACATCCACGGCGACCGCGTGGTCTTCGTCCACGGCGGCGACCTCTGGCTCGTCTCCAGCGAGGGGGGCGAGGCCCGGCGCCTGACCACCCACGTGGGCTTCGAGTCCCAGCCCAAGTTCTCCCCGGACGGCGAGTGGATCGCCTTCACCGGCGACTACGACGGCAATCCGGACGTGTACGTGATCCCCGCCGAGGGCGGCGAGCCCCGGCGCCTGACCTGGCACCCGTACCCCGACCGCGTGATCGACTGGGAGCCCGACGGCCGCTCCGTCCGCTTCCAGAGCAGCCGCAACAGCTTCACCTGGCGCGAGGCCAACCTCTGGACCGTGCCGGTGGACGGCGGCCTGCCCACGTCGCTGGGCCTGCCCACCGGCGGCCTGTCGAGCTGGAACGGCGACCGCACCAGGCTGGCCTACAACCGCATCACCCGCGAGCACCGCACGTGGAAGCGCTACAAGGGCGGCATGGCCCAGAACATCTGGATCTACGACTTCGCCGCCGACGCCACCACCCAGGTCACCAACTGGCCCGGGTCGGAGAACTTTCCCATGTGGCAGGGCGACGTGATCTACTTCAACGCCGACCGCACGGACAGACTGCAGCTCTGGTCGTACGACACGGTCTCCGGCGACGTGAAGCAGGTGACCAGCCACAAGGAGTACGACGTCAAGTCGCCGAGCCAGGGGCCCGGCGCCATCGTCTACGAGAACGGCGGCTGGCTGTACGTGCTGGACACGGACGACGGCAAGTCCCGCCGCCTGAAGGTCTCCCTGCGCGACGACCGCGTCCGCACCCGCGCCCGCTACGTGGACGCCGGCCGCAGCATCCGCGGCGCCGACCTGGCCCCGGACGCCAAGCGCGCCGTCTTCGCCGCCCGCGGCGACGTGTTCACGGTGCCCGCCGAGAAGGGCGACGTGCGCAACCTGACCAACACCCCCGGCGTGCACGAGCGCGCCCCCGAGTGGTCCCCCGACGGCAAGTGGGTGGCCTACTTCTCCGACGAGAGCGGCGAGTACGAGCTCTGGGTGCGCCGCGGCGACGGCTCCGGCGAGCCCCGCATGGTCACCAAGGGGAGCGATACCTTCTACTGGAGCATGATGTGGTCGCCGGACAGCGAGAAGCTGCTGACCTTCGACGCCTCGCGCTCCCTCCGCGTGGTGGACCTGGAAAGCGGCAAGAGCCGCAAGATCGACCAGGACCCCACCAACCGGACCTTCGACGCCTCCTGGAGCCCCGACTCCCGCTGGGTGGCCTACGCCATGGGCGAGCCCAACGGCTTCCGGTCGGTCTTCCTGTACGACACCGACGACGGCGTCTCCCACCGCGTGACCAGCGCCTTCACTCACGACACCTCGGTGGCCTTCGACCCCGCCGGCAAGTACCTGTACTTCGCCTCGGCCCGCCACTTCGACCCGCGCATCAGCGGCTACGACCTCAAGCCCATGTGGACCGAGCAGGACGGCCTGTACCTGGTGGTCCTGGCCTCCGACGGCGACCATCCCTTCCCGCCCGAGAGCGACGAGGTCGCCTTCGAGGAGGATGAAGAAGAGAGTGATGAGGACGCGGAAGAGGAGAACGGCGAGGACGAGGGCGACGATGACGGTGAGGACGAGGAGAAGGACGCCACCCGCATCGACCTCGACGGCATCGGCCGCCGCGTGGTGGCCCTGGACGTCGACGCCGGCAACTACTTCGGCCTGCAGGCCGCCGAGGGCAAGCTCTTCTACATGAGCCGCCCCGCCGAGGCCCGCAACTCCACCCTCATGATGTTCGACATGGGCGAGCGCGAGGCCAAGACCGTCCTGGGCAACTGCGGCGGCTACACCCTCAGCGACGACGGCAAGAAGCTCCTGTACGGCGCCAACGGCTCCTGGGGCATCGTCTCCGCCGCGCCGGACCAGAAGCCCGCCAAGAAGCCCCTGCGCACCGGCGAGATGCGCAGCCGCATGGACCCCGGCGTGGAGTGGGCCCAGATGTTCCGCGACGCCTGGCGCCTGGAGGGCGACTTCTTCTACGACCCGGGCATGCACGGCGTGGACTGGGAGCGCATGCATGACCGCTACGCCCAGCTCGTGCCCTACGTGAGCGACCGCCGCGACCTGGACTACCTGCTCGGCGAGATGATCTCCGAGCTGGGAGCCGGCCACGCCTACGTGCGCGGCACCCGCGAGGCTCCCCGGGCGCAGCGCATCGGCACCGGCCTGCTGGGCTGCGACTTCGCCTACGACGCCGACAGCGGCCGCTACCGCATCGTCAACGTCCTGTCCGAGCGCGACTGGAACCGCGACCAGCGCACCCCCCTGACCGCCCCGGGCCTGGACGTGCGCGAGGGCGACTACCTCCTGTCGGTGGACGGCGTCTCCCTGGAGGGCCGCACCAACCCCTACGCCCTCTTCGAGGACAAGGTGGACCGCCAGGTGGTGCTGGAGGTGGCCGAGGGCCCGCGGGCCGAGCCCCGCGAGGTGACGGTGCGCCCCGTGGCCACGGACATCGGCCTGCGCTACAACGAGTGGGTGGCGGCCAACCGCCGCCTGGTGGCCGAGCTCTCCGGCGGCCGCTTCGGCTACCTGCACCTGCCCAACACCGCCGTGGCGGGCGTGCAGGAGTTCGCCAAGGCCTACTACCCGCAGCTGCGCATGGAAGGCCTGGTCATCGACGTGCGCTACAACGGCGGCGGGTTCATCCCCGACTTCCTGATGCACATCCTGCGGGCCGAGTTCGTCAACATGTGGAAGCCCCGCTACGGCCAGGACTGGCGTTCGCCGGGCACGGCCCTCAACGGGCCCATGGTGATGGTCAGCAACTCCCACGCGGGTTCTGGCGGCGACGCCCTGCCCTACTACTTCAAGCACTACAAGCTGGGCAAGGTGGTGGGCACCCGGACGTGGGGCGGCCTGGTGGGCATCAGCACCTACATCCCGCTGATGGACGGCGGCAGCGTCACGTTCCCCGAGTTCGGCCTGTTCAACCTGGACGGCGAGTGGGACGTGGAGAACTACGGCGTGGACCCGGACATCGAGGTGGACAACCTGCCCCACCTGGTCCGCCAGGGCCGCGACCCGCAGCTGGAGAAGGCCGTGGAGGTGCTGCTGGAGGAGGCCAAGGGCCGCTCCGAGCTGCCCGAGGCGCCGCGCTTCCCGCGGGACCGCTAGGCAAAACCCATCGCTGACTGTAGGATGGAAGGAGGCGCTTCGGCGCCTCCTTTCTCTTTCCGCACCGAACCTGCAGAACCCGGACCCGGAGCCGCCATGCACCGCCGCCTGATCCTGCCCCTGCTGATCCTGTTGTCCGCCGCCTGCGGCCGCTCCCCCTCCGACGTGTTCGGCGAGGGCCCCCGGAGGATCATCGTGGTCTCCCTGGACACCCTCGGCGCCAAGCACCTGGAGTGCTACGGCTACCATCGCGTGACCGCTCCCAACATCACCGGAGTGGCCGAGGCCGGCGTGCGGTTCGCCCAGGTCACCGCCCCGAGCAACTGGACCCTGCCCTCCCACGTGTCGCTGTTCACGGGCCTGTATCCGGCACGGCACGGCGTGCGCCGCGAACACCACGAGCTGGACGACGGCCCCGTGCACATGGTGGAGTCCCTGCGCGACGCCGGCTTCGCCACCGCGGCCTTCACCGGCGGCGCCTACCTCGCCCCCCGCCACGGCCTGGACCGCGGGTTCGACCACTACGTGAGCGAGGAGCAGTGGGACCACAGCACCGACGACTCCCTGGCCAAGGCCCGGGTCTGGCTCGGCGACCACCGCGACCAGGACTTCTTCCTCTTCCTGCACACCTACGAGATCCACGCCCCCTACACCGCCCCCAACGAGTGGGTGCGGCGCTACACGGAGGGTCGCCGCTCCGGCTTCCGGGGCCTGATCGTGCAGCTCCAGGAGATGAAGAAGAAGGAGCGGATCCGCGAGCAGGACATCCGGATCGTGGTGGACCACTACGACGCCGGCATCGCATGGACCGATCACATGCTGGGCGGCTTCCTGGACTGGCTCGCCGCGGAGGGGCTGGACGAGAACCTGCTGCTGCTGATCTCCAGCGACCACGGCGAGGAATTCTGGGAGCACGGCGACCACAGCCACGGCGGCGACCTGCTCGGCAACGAGGTCACCCAGGTGCCCCTGATCGTGCGGCTGCCCGACGGGTCGGCGGCCGGCAGCGTGGTTGACCACGAGGCCAGCTTCATGGACATCATGCCGACGGTGCTGGACGCCGCCGGCGTGGGCCGTCCCTCCGACCTGGACGGCTACTCCCTGCTGCCCGAGATGATCGGCCGCCCCGTGGCGCCGGAGGACCGCGAGGCCAGGGCCCGCCGTCTGTACGACCCGGCCCGATCCGACCACTCGGTGGGCCTGTGCGAGGGTGAGCACTTCACCGCCGCCCAGACGCGCCGCTGGAAGGCCGTGACGCCCCGCCCCGACGCCGACGCCTCGGCCCACGCCCTGTGGCCCGCCCTCTTCGACCTGGCAGCCGACCCCGGCGAGGCCGACTCCCTGGCGCCGAGCGGCGACGTCATGGACCTGCTGACCGGCGCCGTGGATCGGCTGGTCGGATCCGGCAAGGGACAGCAGTTCATTCCGCCCGACGCCGCCGAGCTGGACGAGGCCGCCCGCCGCCAGCTCGAGGCCCTGGGCTACTGACCGAGGAAGGGGAACGCCGTGGAAGCCTGGATCCAGAACCTCGACTCGCGCATCACCCATCTGGTGGTGAGCCTCGTGCTGGCCTTCGCCGCCGCCATGCTCGCCCGCTGGGTGCTGCTGCCCCTGCTCGTGCGCACGGCCCGCCGCACCGCCAGCGACCTGGACGACCAGCTGGTGGCCCGCATCCGGCGGCCGCTGGTGGTGAGCATCATGCTGGTGGGCCTGGGCTACGGGCTGGACTGGCTCGCCGACGGCGCCCTGCGCTTCGGCGTGTACGGCGTGATCTCCACCCTCGCGGTGCTGATGTGGGCGGTGGTGCTGGCCGGCGGCGGCGTGCTGGTGCTGACGGCCCTGAGCCGTCACGGCCAGGTGATCCAGGCCAAGACCCTGCCCCTGTTCTCCATGGTCTGGAAGGTGGTGGTCTACGGCGCGGCCACGTACTTCCTGCTGGCGGCCTGGCACATCGACGTGACCACGTGGCTGGCGTCGGCGGGCGTGGCGGGCATCGCCGTGGGCTTCGCCGCCAAGGACACCCTGGCCAACCTCTTCGCCGGCGTGTTCATCCTGGCCGACGCGCCCTTCAAGATCGGCGACTTCATCGTAATCGACGGCGACCTGCGCGGCCAGGTCACGGAAATCGGCCTGCGCTCCTCGCGCATCCTGACCCGCGACGACGTGGAGGTGACCGTCCCCAACGCCGTGATCGGCAACGCCCGCATCGTGAACGAGACGGGTGGGCCGCGCTCGTCGCTGCGGGTGCGGATCAAGGCGTCGGTGGCCTACGGGAGCGAGATCCCGAAGGTCCGCGATGCGCTGATGGCCGCTGCGGCCGGCGTGCCTCACGTGCTGACCGACCCCGAGCCCCGGGTGCGCTTCCGCCTGCTGGGCGATTCGGGCCTCCAGTTCGAGCTCCTGGCCTGGATCGACCGCCCCGTGAACCGCGGCCGGGCCGTGGATGCGCTCAATGAACGGGTCTACGAGGGCCTGCGGGCGGCAGGCGTGGAGATCCCCTTCCCCCAGGTGGACCTCCACGTGAAGAACATGCCCAGTTAGCGACCGCCTGCTGGTCAGATCCCTCCCTGTCCGCGCCGCCCCGCCCGGGGCGGCGTTTCATCAGCCCTGACGGTATCCCTTGTCTTCTCGACAGTTACGGGCGCCTCCCGACGGCGTGCGCTGGTCCCGATCCTGCATCTGGGCGCGGGACAGCGATATCGTACGACCCTGCCTGGAGGCACCCATGTCCACCGCGAAGACCCGGCCGGCCACGCCCGTCAGCATCGTCATTCCCGTCTACGACCGGCTCGACCTGACCCGTCAGTGCCTGACCTCCCTCTGGAAGCACACGCCCGCCGGTGCGGCGGAGATCATCGTCGTCGACAACGGCTCGACCGACGGCACCACCGAGGAGATGCGCGAGCTCCACGAGGAGGGCCGCATCACGGCCGTCCTGAACGAGGAGAACCAGGGCTTCGCCCGCGCCTGCAACCAGGGCGCCGCCGCGGCATCGCACCCCTACGTGCTCTTCCTGAACAACGATACCGAGGTGTCCGAGGGCTGGCTCGAGCCCCTGGTGGACACCCTGGACCTGGACGCCCGCGTGGGCGCCGCCGGCAGCCTGCTGCTGTTCCCGGACGGGACCATCCAGCACGCCGGCGTGGCGCTGATCCGCGAGGACCGTCCAGAGGGTCAGCTCTTCGGGGCCCGCCACATGTGCTACCGCAAGCCCGCCGACTTCCCCCCCGCCCGCAAACCCCAGCTCATGCGCTGCCTCACGGCGGCCTGCCTGCTGGTGCGGCGCGACGCCTTCGAGGACGTGGGCGGTTTCGACGAGGAATACTGGAACGGCTTCGAGGACGTGGACCTCTGCCTGAAGCTCGACGAGAAGGGCTGGAACCTGGTCTACCGCCCCGAGAGCGTGCTCGTGCACTACGAGTCCCAGAGCGGCGAGGAGCGCTGGGCCAAGGTCCGCCACAACGTGGTGCGCCTCAACTCCCGCTGGCGCGACAAGGTGCAGCCCGACTACTACGTGGACGAGGACGACGTCTACACCCCGTCGCCCGAGTTCTCGATCCGGACCTACGCCCCGCCCCGCCTGAACATCGGCGGCGGCGCTGAGTGGAATGCGGACGAGCCGGTCGCATCGGTCATCGTGCTGACCTACAACGCCCTGGACACCACCAAGCTCTGCGTCGACTCCCTGCTGAAGCACACCGACGCCCGCCATGAACTGATCTTCGTGGACAACGCGTCCACCGACGGCACCGTGGAGTGGCTCCGCGAGCTCTGCACGGAGCACGACCGCTGCAGCGCCATCTACAACGACGAGAACAAGGGCTTCGCCGCCGGCAACAACCAGGGCATCGCCCAGGCCTCCGGCCAGTACTACGTGCTGCTCAACAGCGACGTGGTGGTCACCGAGGGCTGGCTGGAGACCCTGGTCCGCTCCGCCCAGGACCACCCCCAGGCCGGCCTGATCGGCCCGGTCACCAACAGCATCGCCGGCGCCCAGAAGCTGCCCCGCGTGGGCTACGACCAGGAGACCCTGAAGGACCTGGACCTCTTCGCCCGCATGCACTGCGAGGCCACCCGCGGCAACGACGAGCTGGTCCTGTGGCTCACGGGCTTCTGCCTGCTGATCACCCGCGACCTGGTGGAGCGCATCGGCGGCCTGGACGAGCGCTACGGCCGCGGCAACTTCGAGGACAACGACTACTGCCTGCGCAGCTTCCTGGCGGGCTACCAGGCCCTGATCGCCACCGATTGCTTCGTGCACCACTTCGGCAGCCGCAGCTTCCGCGCCGCGGGCGTGGACTACGACGCCGAGCTCGAGGCCAAGTGGGAGATCTTCAAGGACAAGTGGAACGTGCCGGCCGACGTGCCCTACGGCGGCGAGATCGACCTGGAGCGCATCCTGATGGACGGGTTCGATCCCGTGCTCCACTTCCATCAGCTGCCCGCCTCCAGGCTCGTGGAGACCATCGCTCCCGCCGCCACGGAGCTCGACGACGCCCTGATCCGCGGCGAGGACGCCTTCGCCGCCGGCCGCTACGGCGACGCCGAGACCATCTTCCGCTGGGCCCACGACTGGAACGAGACGGATTCGAGGACGGTCAACGACCTCGCGGTGACCCTCTGGCACCGCGAACGGTCCGACGAGGCCTTGGCCATGCTGGAGAAGCAGTTGCGCCACGACCCCGACGATGCGGACGCCGCGTGGAACCTGCGCGAGATCCGCAAGGCCGTCGAGGAGGCCTCCTCCCCCGCGCCCGACGGCGCGGTCACGGAGGAAGCGAAGCCGCAGGGCACACCCGTGGCCTGACGAGTGCGAACGCACAGGGGCCCCGGCTGGCCCCGCACGCATGACGACGCCCCCGGTTTGCGGACCGGGGGCGTCGTGCGTCCAGGAAAGGCGTGCCGACCGTCAATCCACGCTGGTCAGCCCATGCCGGATGGCGTACTTGGTGAGGTCGGCCACGGACTTGGCCCCGATCTTCTGCATGACCGACGCCCGGTGGGCGTGGACGGTCTTGTGGCTCACGCCGAAGCGGTACGAGATCTCCTTCACGCTCAGGCCCTCGGCCAGCATCTGCAGGGTCTGGCGCTCCCGCGACGTGAGCACGGAGAAGGGTCCGCCCGTCGGCTCCTCGGCGCCGTCCACGACCTGGTCCACGAAGATGTCCGACACCGCCGGCGAGATGTACTTGCGACCGCTCCCCACCGCCTCGAGGGCCAGCTTGAGCTCGTCGAAGGCGGACGTCTTGATGAGGTAGCCACTGGCTCCGGCCCGGAAGGCCTCGGTGACGAACTCCCGATCGCCGTGCATGGACAGGAAGACGACGGCCGGCGCCTCGTCCCCCAGCTCCGACAGCATGTTGCGCGCGGCTTCGATGCCGTTCACGCCCGGCATGGCCACGTCCATCACCACGATGTCGGGAGCCAGGTCCCGGGCGAGGGCCTGCACCTCGAACCCGTCGCGGGCCTCGCCGACGATCTCGATGCCGTCCTCGGCCGCGAAGCAGTGCCTCAGTCCCTCACGCAGCATGGCGTGGTCGTCCGCGATCACGATCTTCACAGGTTCCCGTCTCCTCCGTTGCCGTTCCCGTCGATGGGGAGGGTCACCGTCACCCAGGCGCCCGGTCCGGACCCCACGGTGATGCTGCCCCCCAGGGCGTTGATGCGCTCGCGGATGCTGAACAGGCCGAAGCCCTCGGTCCCGTCCTGGGGCCCGGTGGCCACTCCCGGGTCCTCGAAACCCGGTCCGTCGTCGCGGACCTCGATGCCCACGGTGACGGGATCGAAACGCAGGGTCACCTCGATGCGCTCGGTGCCGCCGTGCTTGATGGCGTTGGTCACCAGCTCGCGGCACACGCGGAAGAGCATGACCCGGTGGGCCTCGGACACGTCCCTGGGCTCGCCGCGGACCGCCACGTCCACCGACGGTCCGTCGCCGCCGGTCATCCTCCGCGCCAGGGCCTCCAGGGCCGGCAGCAGGCCGATCTCGTAGAGGGCCGGCGGGCTGAGGTCGAAGGTCAGGTCCTGGCTGCGGGCGATGGCGTCGTCCAGGATGCCGAGGATCTCGGACAGGGTGTCGGCCTGTGCGGGGGCCCCGCTCTCCTGCAGCGCCCTCAGGCGCAGCCGCACCACCGCCAGGTCCTGCCCCACGCCGTCGTGGAGCTGCATGGCCAGGCTGCGCCGCTGCTGCTCCTCGGTCATGGTGAGCTGTGAGGCGAGCCTGCGCAGGCGACGCTGATGGACCACCAGCTCGCGGGTCATGCGCTCGCGTTCGAGGACGGCGGCGATGATGCCCGCCACCACGCCCAGCAGGTAGACGTCGTCGTCGCTCCACGGGCGCAGCGACCGGACGGCGTCGAAACCGACGAACCCGATGCGGCCGCGCTCCGGGGTCGTCATGCGGAACATCAGGACCGACCGGATGTCCTGCTCGATCAGGACCTCCCGCTCCACCGCCGCGTCGTCGGGCATGGCGGCGACGTCGCGGATGTCGATGACCGGCTCGGACTCGAACTGCTCGTCATGCCAGCTGAAAAGCCCGCGGGGCAGCTCCTGGAGGTTGTGGATCTGGGGCTCGATCCCGTCGGCGCACCACTCGTGGCTGTTGGTCATGGCGGCGCCGTCGTCGGAGTAGACGAAGACGTAGGAGCGGTCCGCACGGACGTGGCGGCCGATGCGCGCGATCGCGGAATCGACGCACTCGTCGATGCTGCCGGTGCGGCCCTCGAGAAAGTCGCGGGCGATCTCGGACACGAGGCGGTCGAGATCGTCGCGTCCCTCTCCGCGGGCGGTCGGATCGGGTCTCATCTCAGCTCGCTTCCAGGTGGATCGGTCACCCCTCGGCGCTCGATCTTAGCATAATCAGGCCTGGTCGGCAGACGCCGTGCCGCCCTCCCCGCCTTCCAGGAAGTCCAGCCAGTCCTTCCGGCCGATGGGGGCCCGGCGGCAATCCGCGGCCCCGCGGTCGACGGCCCGGCGACGGATCCCGTCCGGGTCGGAGTGCAGCACCGTCACGGCGGGCCCGTCGTCCGGCCAGATCGTAGCGATCTCGGCCACGAGCTCGAGCCCCTCGTCCTCGCCCAGCACCTCGAGATCGATCAGCACCCGTTCGGGTCGACGGTTCCTCACGGATTCCAGGGCATGGATGGGGCCGTCGCAACGGATGACGTCCGAGTCCTTCAGGGCCCCCGAGTCCAGCATGCCGATCCAGGCATCGGCCCCGAGGCATACGGCCACGATACAGGTCATGGATCCTGTCCCTTGATGGTCGTTGCGGGCGATCGCGCGTGATCGGATCCTGGACGCCGGGAGGGGATCCGGCCATGGGAAAGATTCTCGGGGGTCGGCTGAATATGTCGCAGACGGGCGCCCCGATGCGTGGGGCGCCCGTCCCGACGGGGATCAGAAATCCGCGCTTCGCGGCGCCCTGGGGAAGGGAATCGCGTCGCGGATGTTGGAGATGCCGGTGGCGTACATCAGGGCCCGCTCGAAGCCCAGGCCGAAGCCGGCGTGGGGCACCGTGCCGTACTTCCGCAGGTCCCGGTACCACCAGTAGGGCTCGGGTTCCAGGCCCATCTCGGCCAGGCGCGCATCCAGCACGTCCAGCCGCTCCTCGCGCTGGCTGCCGCCGATGATCTCGCCGATGCCGGGGGCCAGCACGTCCATGGCGGCCACGGTCTTGCCGTCGTCGTTCATGCGCATGTAGAAGGCCTTGATGTCCTTGGGGTAGTCCACCACCGTGACCGGCGCCTTCACGTACTCCTCGGTCAGCCAGCGCTCGTGCTCCGACTGCATGTCCATGCCCCAGTGCACGGGGAACTCGAACTTGGCGCCGGACGTCTCCATGGCCGCCACGGCGTCGGTGTAGGTGATGGTGCGGAACTCGCTCGCGACCAGATTCTCGAGCCTCTCCATCACGCCCTTCTCGATGTGCTGATCGAAGAAGGCCATGTCGTCGGGATGCTCGTCCAGGACGGCCTTGAAGATGTACTGGAGGTAGTCGGCCGCGAGGGCGGCGTCGGCCTCCAGGTCCGCGAAGGCGATCTCGGGCTCGATCATCCAGAATTCGGACAGGTGCCGCGACGTGTTGGAGTTCTCGGCCCGGAACGTGGGACCGAAGGTGTACACGTCGCCCAGGGCGCAGCAGTGGGTCTCCACCGACAGCTGGCCCGACACCGTCAGGAAGGCCTCGCGGCCGAAGAAGTCCTTGTCCCAGTCCACGCCACCCTCATCGGTGCGCGGCACGTTCAGCAGGTCCAGGGTGGACACGCGGAACATCTCGCCGGCGCCCTCGCAGTCGCTGGCGGTGACGATGGGCGTGGGGACCCAGTAGAACCCCCGCTCGTGGAAGAAGCGGTGGGTGGCCTGGGACAGGCAGTTCCGCACGCGGGACACGGCGCCGAAGGTGTTGGTGCGCGTGCGCAGGTGCGCCACCTCGCGCAGGTACTCCATGGTGTGGCGCTTGGGCTGCACTGGATACGTGTCCGGGTTCTCCACCCAGCCCACGACCTCGATCGCCGCGGCCTTCACCTCCACGCTCTGCCCCTTGCCCTGGCTCTCCACCAGTTCACCGCGGCAGACCACCGAGCAGCCCGTCGTGAGCTTCGCCACCTCGTCCTCGTAATTGGGCAGATCCCCGGGGGCCACCACCTGGATGGGGGCGAAGCAGGAGCCGTCGTGCACCTGCACGAAGCTCAATCCGGCCTTGGAGTCGCGGCGGGACCGCACCCAGCCGCGAACGACGACCTCGGAGCCGACGGCCGTGGAGCCGTCGAGGAGCTGCTTGATGCGCACGTGCGCCATGGGACCACCTCGGGTCGGGGAATCGGGAACGGGACGATGGCGGACATATTGGGGGATCGGGCGGCGAAGCGCAAGGGGGGCGGGGGCTAGGACCAGCCCGCCATCCTGCCGCCCTGGTACACCAGGAACGACGCCAGCCAGGCGCTGCCGGTCAGGTAGACCAGCATGAAGGCGGTCCAGCCCCAGCTGCCGGTCTCGCGGCGGGTCACCGCCAGGGTGCTCATGCACTGCATGGCGATCATGAAGAAGGCCATGAGGCTGACGCCGGTCAGGGGCGTCCACACCGGCGCGCCGTCACGGCGACGGTCGGCCCGCATGGCGTCGTGGAGATCGTGGGCGCCCTCCTCCTCGGCACCGCCCACGCCGTAGACCACGCCCATGGTGCTGACGAAGACCTCCCGCGCCGCGAACGACCCGATCAGGCCCACGCCGATCTTCCAGTCGAAGCCCAGCGGGGCGATGGCGGGCTCGAAGGTCCGGCCCAGCGTACCGGCGACGCTGCCCTCGATCTGCATCCGGGCCGCCTCTTCCGCCGTCGCTCCCGCCGGCACGTCCACGCGGGGAAAGGCCAGCAGCACCCACAGCAGCACCGTGGCCACCAGGATGATGGTGCCGGCGGTGGAGAGGAACGCCACCGCCCGGTCGCGCAGGGCGAGCGCGATGGTCCGCGGGTCGGGCAGCCGGTAGGGCGGCAGCTCCAGCAGCAGCGGCTGGGGCCTGCCCTTCAGCACCGTGCGGCTCAGCACCGACGCCGCCAGCAGCGCCAGGGCCGTGCTCGAAACGTAGACCCCGAGCAGCACCAGGGTGCCCGCCCGGAACGGCCCCACGCTCATGTCGGGCGTGAAGATCAGGGCGATGATCATGGAGTAGACCGGCAGCCGCGCCGAACACGAGATCAGGGGCAGCACCATCATGGTGAGCATGCGGTCGCGGCGGTTCTCGATGGTGCGCGTGGCCATGATCGCCGGCACCGCGCAGGCGAACCCGCTGACCAGGGGCACGAAGGCGTGGCCGTGCAGTCCGATCCGCCTCATCAGCCGGTCCACCATGAAGGCCGACCGGGACATGTAGCCCGACCCCTCCAGCAGGCTGATGAAGAAGAAGAGGAAGAGGATCTGGGGCAGGAAGACCAGCACGCCCCCCACGCCCGCGATGACGCCGTCGATCACCAGGTCGCGCCCCAGGGAGGGCGGCACCGTCTCGGCCACCCGGCCCGACAGCCACCCGAAGAACCCCTCGATCCCCCCGATCAGGGGCTCGGACCAGGCGAAGAGGGCCTGGAAGACCAGGGTCATCACGCCCAGGAACACGAGGCTGCCCCACAGCGGGTGTGTCAGCACGCCGTCGATCTTTTCGGTGCGCCGGCTCCGGGGCCGTTCGCGCCGCAGGATCCGCGGCGCCTCCCGGTCGATCACCCGCCAGCGGGGCATGATGGTCTCGACGTCCAGGTCGAGACCCTCGTCCCGCAACCGCCCGCGGGCGGCGATGGCGGCGTCGCGCAGGGCGGGGCGCACCGTGATCTCGGCGTTGCGGCTGACGCTCGACACGAGCCAGAGGGCGAAGGCGCGCCGGGCGCGATCGGTGGGGAGATCGAACCGCACCTCGTCGGCGGCCAGGTCGCCCAGGGCGGTCATCTCGCGCTCCAAGGACGGATGGGGCTCCCACATCCAGTCGGGGCGCTCGTGACGGGGCAGGGCGCCCAGGAAGTCATCGAGCTCGCGCTTGAGCAGGTCCACGCCCTGGCCGCGCCGGGCGATGGTGCCCACGAAGGGGATGCCGAAGACCTCGCGCAGGGCGTCGAAGGAGATGTCCATGCCGTCGTCGCGGGCCGTGTCCAGCATGTTGACCACGGCGATCACCGGCAGGTCGAACTCCATCACGTGCATCAGCAGGAAGAGATTGCGCTCCAGGGCCGACGCATCGAGCACCACCAGCACCGCATCGGGGCGCGGGCGGCCGCGGCGGCCCATCAGCGCATCGATGGCGATCTCCTCCTCCGGCGACCGGGCGTTGAGGCTGTAGCAGCCCGGCACGTCCACGAGCTGCACGCCGCCGGAGCGGGGCAGGTCGAGGCGTCCGGTGCGCTCCTCCACGGTGATGCCCGGGTGGTTGCCCGTGCGCGCGGTGGCGCCGGTCAGGGCGTTGAAGAGGGTGGTCTTGCCGGAGTTGGGGTTGCCCGCCACGGCGACGGTGAACAGGGCGCGGGAGGCGGGGGCGCGGGTCGCCATCTCAGCACCCGGCCACGCGGATGCCCGCGGCATCGGCCTTGGAAAGGGACACGCGGGTGCCGCGAACCAGCACCTGGATGGGGTCGCCCATGGGCGCGACGCGGATCACCGACAGGCGGACGCCCGGGGTCAGCCCCATCTCCATCAGGCGCGGCCTGAGGGTCAGATCGGGATCGATGTCCACGAGGTCGGCCTCGTGGCCCGCCTTGAGGTCGGCGAGGGTCATCGCGGCTCCATTCTTGGTGCGACAAGAAATTCTGACAGACATCAACATAGGAGACGATCGGCCGGGGGCCAAGGTTTTTCAGCGGTTTTCCTTGTCGGCGTGGACAGGTCCCGCCAAGATGCCCCGTACACACGGAGGAGCCCCATGACCCGACTGTCCATCTGCATGATCGTCCGCGACGAGGAAGCCATGCTTCCCGACCTGCTGGCATCCGTCGACGGCCTCTGGGACGAGCTGCGCGTGGTGGACACCGGCTCCGTCGACGGCACCGTCCCCCTGCTGGAGTCGGCCGGCGCCACGGTGATCCACCGCCCCTGGGACGACGACTTCTCCGCCGCCCGCAACGCCGGCCTCGACGGCGCGACCGGCGACTGGGTCCTCTTCCTGGACGCCGACGAACGCGTGTCCCCCGGACTGGCCGCATCGATCCGCGGCGTCATGAACCTCGACGACGCCGGCGCCGCCACGGTCCTGCTCCGCGACGACCTCTCCGGCGGCGCGCGCCACGAGACCCGCCTGCTGCGCCTGTTCCGCAACGACCCGTCGATCCGATTCCGCCACCGCATCCACGAGGACGTCACCGAGGCGGTGGAGGCCTACCTGGCCCGCAGTGGCCGGCACGCGGTCGCCCTGGACGGCGTGCTCCACCACCTGGGCTACGCCCGCGGCGTGGCCTCGGATCGCGCCAAGAAGGAACGCGACACCACCCTGCTGCGCCGTTGCATCGCCGACGACCCCGCCGACTGGTACAGCCGCTTCAAGCTCCTGGAGCAGGCCCGCTTCTGGCGAGATGCAGAGCTCCTTGCCGAGGCGGCCCACGACGCCGACGCCGCCCTCCGCACCGCCCCCGACGACGCCCTCGCCCGCCTGCGCTACGGCGGCCACCTCGTCGTGCTCATGGCCGAGGGCCTGGGCGGCGGCGCCGAGGCCGAGCTCGCCTGCCTGGACGGCTGGGCCGACCGCGTGCTCCCCGCCTCCGATCTCCCCCTGCGCCGCGGCGTGCTCCTGGAATCCCTGGGCCGCACCGACGAGGCAGCCGACGCCTACCGTGCGGCCCTCGCAGCCGCGGAAGGCGCCGCCGTGCCGGCGGACCGCGTGCGCCCCCTGACCGGCCTCTGCCGCCTCGCCGTGGCCGACGGCCGGCTCGAGGTGGCCCGCGCCTTCGCCGACGACGCCCTGGGCGACAGCCCCGACGACCCCGAGGCCCTGCTGGCCGCCGCGACCCTCGCCGCCGCGGCCGGCGAACTGGACGCCTTCGTCGCCTCCCGCGGCGACGGCGACGACCCCGCCCTGGACACCGCCCTCGGCGAACACGCCCTGGTGTCCGGCCGCTGGGAAGAGGCCGCGGCCCTCTTCGCCTCGGCCTGTGGCGGCGCCCCCGCCGGCCGCCCCGGCGAGGGGCTGGCCCTGGCCCGCCTCGGCGCCAAGGATCCCGGCGCGGCAAGGGAGCTGGCGTCGTCGCTGATGGCCGACCGTCCATCCGCCGCGTTGGGCGTGCTGGTGTGCGACCTGGTGGCGGGGGCCGACCTGGCCCTGGACGTGGACATCGACCAGGCCGAGGCCGACCGGGCCCTGCGCGAATGGACCGGCGTGCTGTGGGGCAGCCGCGACACGGCGGCCATCGAGGCGTTCCTGGACCGGGCGGGGTTGATCGTGGAGTACTTTCCCTGGCTGCCAGAGCATTTGAAGGCGTTGACCCGGCGCCTCACCACCGGCTAAGGCCTGGCACGCCAGTTGCAACCTCCAGGGCAGGTCGACCCCCTGTCCCAGTGAGGTCCTTGTCTTGCAATACGTTATCCTGATGTGCTCCGAACGATCGGGCTCGAACCTGATCACCCGGATGATGGATGCCCACCCTGCCGTCTGCGGTCCGACACCGGCCCATCTGGTCCGCGTGGTGGCCGAGAACCTGCCGCGTTGGGGCGATCTCACATCGCCTGGGCACTGGAGCGCGTTTCTGAGCGATGTCGAGGATCTTCTCGCCACCAAACTGGGGACTTGGCGAACGTCCTGGAGCTCTTCAGACCTCGCCGCAGCCGCCCCCGACCATGACCCGGCCACCCTGGTCCGCACCGTCCTCGAGACCGAGGCACGAGCGTGCGGAGCTTCCACGCTCTTCCTCAAGGAGAACCACTCCTGGCGCTACCTGACCTTCCTCGAGCGGGCCTTCCCCGATGCCCGATTCGTGGGTCTGGTCCGTGACCCCAGGGACATGGCCCTGTCCTGGAAACGGTCACCCATCCTGCGCGGCGGCGTGGTGAGGGCGTCCGGCATCTGGCGTGACGATCAGGACGGACTCGCCCGGACACGATCGTGGCTTGGACCCGAGCGCATGACCGTGGCACGGTACGAGGATCTCGTCGCGAACCCGGACGCCGTTCTCGAATCCATCTGCTCGTTCCTGGGAATCACCCCCGCCAGGGCCATGCTGGACTTCCACGAACGTACCTCCAACACCGACGCAGCCGGACGGACGGACGACTGGAAAAACCTGTCGCGACCGGTCATGTCCACGAACTACGGGAAGTGGCGCAACGGACTGACGACCGACGAGATCGCCTGTGTGGAACGGACCTGCGATCATCTCATGCAGGCGTTCGGTTACGAGGCGACGTCCGACGATCCCCGCTCCGCTCCGGAACTGCAGTCGGACCTGTCGCCCCTCGAGCGGTGGGAGAAGTCCGAATACATGGATGTCCCCGAGGCGGAGCGGACCGTGCGCGCCGCCCGCTCGGCCGTCCTGCGACGCATCGGCGTCCGCCCTTGGACGGCTCCTCTCGCCGCTCCCGTCCGTGTTCCGGAGGAGGCATGATGGACATCGCCGGACGGCGCGACGACCATCGTCGCAATCCAGTCCTCGAGACCCTCCTGAAGGACCTCGCCACGGACCTGGCACCCGCATCCGAAGCCGTCGCCGAGAACGGCGCCGAACCCCGACTGCCCTCCGTGTTCGTGGTGGGTTGTCCCCGCAGCGGGACCACCCTCGCCTACCAGTGGCTGGCATCCCTCGGCCTCTTCGCCTATCCGAGCAACCTCGTGTCGCGTTTTCCTTCGACACCCTGGATCGGCGCCCGCATCGAGCGCCTGCTCACCGACCCCGCGTGCGACCACAACGGGGAACTGACCGTTCCTCAGGATGCCGATGCAGACCCGTTCTCGTCACGCCTCGGCAAGACCCGTGGGCTCACCGCCCCCCATGAATTCTGGTACTTCTGGCGGCGCCACCTGCCCGAGCGCGAAACCCACGCCCTGTCGTCCGCCGACCTGGCCGCCATCGACCGGGACCGTCTGCTGGCTGAACTCGCCGCCTGGGAGCGCGTGCGCGACATGCCGTTGCTGATGAAGGGCCTGATCATGGACTGGAACCTGCCCTGGCTCGCCGAGACGCTGCCAGGTGCGCTCTTCGTCCACGTCCATCGCGATCCCGTGGAGAACATGGCGTCGTTGCTGGACGCACGCCGCGACTTCTTCGGCCGCGAGGACCGCTGGTACTCCTTCAGGCCCCCGCGGGCCGTCGAGGTAGCCGACGAATCGCCGGCCGTCCAGGTCGCCGTACAGGTTCACGATACCGAGCGTGGCGTCCGCGAGGGACTCGCGGCGGTTCCCGACGACCGTTGGATCTCCATCGACTACGCCGAGTTCTGCCGGGCCCCCGGTGACGTCCATGCAAGCCTCGCATCGATGCTCCGTCGCCATGGCGTCGACACCGACGCCGGATACGCCGGCCCCGAGGCATTCACTCCCCGCCGCAGGGATCTCGCCTCCGAACTGCGCGACACCCTCGAATCGGCCTGGAACGACATCGCGGGCGCCGTCGTCTGACAGCGCCCACGCCACTCGGATCACGATCCCCTTCAGGCCGTCTGCAGTCGATCCTCCAGAGCGCGACGCGCATCCGTCATGCCGGCGGCCGTCATCATGCCGGCGAGAGGGTCGAGAGCGTCGGCCGACGCTGCACTCCGTGACAGGAGTCCCAGGGTGGACAGGGCCGCCGAGCGTCTCCCCCGCTCCCAAAGGACCAGGGCCAGTCCCGCTCGGGCGTCCTCGCGGCCGGGATCAATGCGAAGGGCGGCGTCCAGGCGGGCGGCGGCGGATTCCAGATCACCGGCGTCCAGCTGGCGGCTCGCCTCCTCCACCTGCTCGTCGGCGCTCGCTCCGACCGGGATCCGGCACCATGGACTCGTCAGATCCGACCACCCGGCCGACGACATCCCTCGAGGCAGGATGTCGGCCCTCCGGATCGCGGGGACGCTCTTCAGGATCAGACCCGTGCGCCGGGCATCGCCGATCAACAGGTCCCAGGCCCGCTCGGCTTCGGCTCTGAACACGTCGCTGTGCTGGACCTGACCCGCGTGCTGGCGGAACGAACTCAACGCACGCGAGACGATGACGGCATCCCCACGGGACAGCAGGGTGGTCCACATGGACATGTCGCCGTTGCGCAGGGCCGACCGACCGGCGTAGCTCATGGCGTGCGGCCGGTTCCCTGCCAGGTCCCGACGACGGAACATGACGGTCGTGGGTTCGCCGATCCGGTTGCAGCGGGTGGTGAGAACGAGGGTGGCCAGAGCCTCCCCCTGGGTCAGCAGGTCATGACTGTCCAGCGGAACGTTGAACGGCTGATCCGGCAGGGGTGACCCGGCGTCGTCGATCAACGCCCGATAGGACGTGACGAGACCGACGTCGGGCCTGTCGTCCAGGCAGGCGGCCATGGTCGAGACGCAGTCCGGCGCCAGGACATCGTCGTCGTTGAGGTACTTCACGTACTCGCCGCGGGCCACGTCGAGGCACTGGAGGTAGTTGGCGCGACCGCCCAGGTTGCTGCCGTTGTCGATGCGGCGGACCCGATCGGCGCCTGCGCCGAGATCCCCGACCACGGCCGCCACCGCACCCGTTGGATCGTCGTCGCAGACGATGATCTCGGTGCGACGGTGGTCCTGCTCCAGGGCGCTGACCAGCGCTTCCCTCAGGTGTCCCGCCTTGTAGGCTGGAATCACGATGCTGACCAGGGAATCGTCCCCCGCATCGGGCCGCTCGAGGATCAGGGCCGGCCCGTTCCCGATGATATCGAGACCGCACGTATGGGCGATCACCTGCATATCGTCATTGTCGGGACCGAAGCTGCCCGGTGCGTCCTGAATCGTGACCCGTCCGCCCGGCCGGACGAGTCGTCGGGCCAGACGAAGGATTCCGTGGAGACTCTCCTCGGTCGCATCGGACGGGAGTCCCTCGATCTCCACCGTATCGAGATGACCTGCACGCAGCGGACACGGACGCGACAGGCCGATCTTGAAGGCGATGCCGGTCCAGGGAACGATCTGGACGACGTCGGGAGCGTCCCCGGATCCATACCGGATGACGGCGTCCGGGATGGCGGTCATGGTGCGACCTTCCCGGTCTGCGGGCGGATCCGCTCGCCGATCTCGTCGGAAGCGGCCACTGCATCGCGGATCAGGTCGCAGACCACTGCGATGTCCGCGACGGTCACCGCCGTGCCCGTGGGCAGAGCCATCACCCTGCCGCACACCGATTCGGTCACCGGCAGTTCCTCGCGCGCGGCCCAGGGCCGCGAGGCGTAGGGCTCCATGCGGTGACAGCCGGGATGGAAGTACCGTCGGGCCAGCACGTTCTCCGCCTGGAGCAGGTCCACGAGGGCGTCGCGGGACAGACCGGCCCGCTCCTGGTCCACGTCCACGATCACGTATTGGTGGTTGCGGTCGTCATCGGTCCGCTCTTCCCGGATGGTCACGCCGGGGACACCGGCCAGCCCCTCCCGATACGCCTGATGGTGCGTCGCATTGACGGCCGTCCACCCGTCGAACTGCTCGAGGGCGGTCAGGCCCATGGCAGCCGACAGTTCGCTCATCTTGCCGTTGATGCCCAGGGCCGCCACGTGGTCCGTCTTCCTGAATCCGAAGTTCTGCATGTCCCGGACGGTGGCCGCAAGGACGGGGTCGTCCGTGACCACGGCGCCGCCCTCGGCCGTGCCCAGGGCCTTGGTGGCGTGGAAGCTGTACACGGCGAGGTCGCCGTAGGACGCCAGAGGCCGCCCCTTGTGAGTGCAGCCGAACGCGTGGGCCGCATCGTACATCAGGCGCAGTCCGTTCCGTTCGGCCAGGTCGCGCAGGGCCTCCACCGGTGCGGGCCGGCCCCAGAGGTGGACGGCGAGGATGCCGGTGGTCCGGGACGTGATGCGCCGCTCGGCGTCGACGGGATCGATCAGGTGGGTCTCCGGATCGATGTCGCAGAACACAGGCTGGATCCCCTGCCAGGTCAGGGCGTGGGCCGTGGCCACGAAGGTGAAGGCCGGCACCAGGACTTCTCCCGACAGCCCCAGGGCCCGGGCCCCGATCTCCAGGGCCGTGGTGGCGTTGCACATGGCCACGCAGTGGTCCACGCCGGAGCGCTCGGCGATCGCCGTTTCGAACTCGCGCACCATGGGACCGCGGTTGGTCAACCGACCGCTGTCGAACACACGGTCGAGGCGCTCATAGAACCGCGACCGGTCGCAGAGATTCGGGGCACCCACGTGGAGGGGGTCCGCGAATGCGGGCCGGCCGCCGAACAGGGCGAAGCGATCAGACCGCATGACAGCCCTCCCTGGCGACGTCCGCACCGGGCGCACGGTAGGCGGGGAAGAAGGCGGCGTCGGTCCGCCCCAGGGACAGGGATTCATAGGCGGCGACGTCCAGGACCGCGGTGACCATGGGAGCCGGGAGCGTGCCCGTGGCCCACCCGGCCTTGAAGCGACTCAATCCATCCGACGCGTTGTGGTCGCGACCGGCACCGCTGCCGAGCAGGGCGGTGGTCGCGCCCGCGGCGGCTAGATCGTGCAGGGCCGCGGCCATCAGGGCATAGGATGCGCCCCCCCAGCGATACCCTGCGGGGTCGTAACCGGAGAGATGGTGCCAGGCCAGCTCGCCTTCCAGGAACCAGAGCTGCAGGCCGACGATGCATCCGTCGATCTCCGCCCGCCACAGGCGGGCGCCCGGCAGGGCGAGCTGGGTCTCGAATGCGCCGCGCGAGAAGGCGGCCTGGCCCGTGATCCCGTGCCGCCCGGACAGTTCGTCGTACAGTCGGCACCACGCATCGAGGTGGTCGACGGGAGCCTCGCACTCCGTGACGATCCCGTGCCTGAGGAAGCGTCGTGCGTTTCGACGGTGATGGGCCGAGCCCGGCTCATCCGGGAGGGCGCCGAGGTCCACGACGTAGTGGTCCTTGTAGGGGCGGAAGTCGACGTCTCCGAGGGCGTCGGTATCGCAGGTCAGCGGATCGCAGACCAGCGTCAAACTCACCAGGCCCCGATCCCGGAGCATGGCCAGGTCCCCCGCGAGCAGCCGCCAATCCCGGCACCGGAACAGGGGATAGCAACCCACGGCGTCACGCAGACCGGTGCCCGGGATCTCGCGCTCCAGCACCCAGCCCTGACAGGCAGGCAACCGGAGGGGTGATCCGAAACCGGACATCGATGCCGCGTACCGTGCGTCCAGATAGGACATGCTCTATGACAACCCCTTGGGTTTCAATGAGATGGGCACTCCGCCGATCGTCGATGGAGTGGTCCTCCCCCCGGATTGCAAGCATCAAGCCAGCATGGCCGACCGGCACCGGCGATGGTATGGTCCGACGACGATCGAAAGGAGTCGACGTGACGATCGAGACCCACATCGAGGCGGTCCGCACCGCCCCCCTGGATCCCATGGTCCATGCCTCGCTGGGGGGCGCCTGGCTCGACGCCGGGCACCCCGTCCACGCGGTCGCCTGCCTGCGGACGGCCCTCGCCCTCGGCGCCGAGGATGACGAAACGCGCCTGCTCCACGTCGCCGCCCTCCTGGAGGCCGGGCGGTCCGACCTGGCCCGCGCCGCCCTGTCGGACCTGCCTGACTCGGACCTCGTCGCCCGGATGCGCGAGATGGCGGACGCCACCGATCAGCGTCCCCCGGGGGCCATGGACCACAACCGGTTCGCACGCATGCGCACCCTGTCCGAGGCCCTCGTCGATCTGGCGGGCTGCGACGATTTCTCCCTGCTCGACATCGGTGGCGGCGACGGTTCCCTCGCCCTGCTTCTGCCCCGCGTCCGGTACGTGCTCGCAGAACCGGATACCAACGGCATCTCCGGCGAATCGCTTCCCTTCGGAACAGGCACGTTCGATGCGGTCTGCGCCTGCCACGTTCTGGAGCACGTGCCCGCGCAGGGTCGCGAGGCATTCCTCGACTCCCTCCTGGACCACGCCATCGACCATCTGGTGCTGCTCAATCCCTTCCGGGCGCCGGGAGTGGACCACGATGCCCGACTCGACATCGTGGTCGACGTCACCGGAGCCCCTTGGGCCCGGGAACACCGTGCCTGCGGACTTCCCGACCTGGATGAAGTCACGACCTACGCCGAACGCCGCGGACTCGAGTGCACCGTCGAACCCGACGGCGCCGTGGCCACGGGCTTCCTGTCCACCCTCTTGTCCCACTACGCCCGCCTCGCCGGGCGGGTGGAAGACCTCGATCGGATCAATCGCTACCTCAACGATCTGCCTGCCCCCGTGACCACGAACCCCCGACTCCCGGGCGGGTACCTGGTCCGCATCGTGAAAGACAAGTCCCGGCCCGACGGCTCCTGACAGGTTCGAGAAGCCGCCCTGCAGGAAAACGTCCGGTCCCGCGTTCTTTTTCCGTAACCGTTCGTCGCCGCCGGCGTCGAACCCCTCGACCGGAACGGGGAGATCATCGAGCCCATGGATGACCGGAGCATCATCGCCAGGGTCCTGGCCGGAGACACGGAGGCGTACCGCCACCTGGTCGACCGGTACAAGGACAGGGTCCACGGGGTCCTCGTCAGGACGACCGGCGACCCGGCGCTGGCCGCGGAACTGGCCCAGGACGCCTTCGTGAAGGCCTACAGGTCCCTGGAGTCGTTCCGAGGCGAAGCCGCCTTCGGCACCTGGGTGGTCCAGATCGGAATCCACGGCGCACGGGATCACTTCCGGCGCCGGAAGAGGGAAGCGGACCGGGGTGTGGTTTCCCTCGAAGCATGGCTGGAGGATCGCGGTGAGACGATCCCGGCCGCGTCCGGGGCCGACGACCCGGACGCCCTGACCGTCCTCGAACGCGGCGAGATCGCCGACCGCCTCGAGGAGGAACTGGAACGGCTCCCTGACGCCTACCGCACGGTCTTCGTCCTGAAGCACGTGGAAGGCTGGAGCTACGAGGCGATCGCGGAGACGACGGGAGACTCCGTCGGCTCCCTCAAGGTCCGGGCCCACCGCGCCCGGAAGATGTTGAAGGAGGCCCTGAGCCGACCGGCCCAGGGAGGAACGGCGAGGAGGATGACGTGGACGCGCTGATTGCTCGCTATCTCGACGGCACCCTCACCGACAGCGAGGCCGACGCCCTTCTCGAGGCGACGACCCGCGACGAGCGGCTGGAGGCCGAGCTCCGCTCCTACGAGGAGATCCTGGCCGCCGCGGTCGCCCTGCCCGCACCGGCCGCTCCGCCCTCCTTCACCGATGACGTGATGCAGCGCCTGGAAGCGGGAGATCGCAGCGCACGATCCGTACCCCCGCCACCGGTCGTCCGCCCCGGGCGCTCTTCCTTCATGATTCCCCAGCGTTGGTGGGTTCCGGCCGCGGCCGCGTCGATCCTCTTCCTGGTAACCCTCGGGTTCCAGGCGGGTCGCTTTCTCCCCCGCCAGGCGGCCACGGACGTTGCCAGTGACGCCGACTTCATGACCGGCTCGGGCGTGGTTCGGACCTTCGGTCCGGACGGAGTCGGTCACCCGGTCGACGGGCTGCAGCTGGTCCGGTTCACCCATGAACCGGCCCGACCGGACGTGCGGTCCGTGACCGTGGCCGGGACCTTCAACGACTGGGATCCCACGACCCTGCCCCTGCACTCCGAGAACGGGGTCTGGGTCGCCTACGTGCTCCTGCCCGCGGACCGGCACGAGTACATGTTCGTGGAGGACGCGCAGCAGTGGGTCGCCGACCCCGCGGCCTCCGTCACCGTGGACGACGGATTCGGAAACGAGAATGCCGTGCTGGATCTCGCGCTTTAAACGCGCCCGCCGTTCCCGGCGATCGACCGGACAAGTCGTGGGCTCGATCGTCTGGCTGGTCATTGTCGGGAACGGCTTTCTCTCCGCAAGCGCCTCGTCGCCGACGGCCGATCTGGTCGTCGGCTTCGGGCATGAAAGCGACCTGGTGCTGGTGGACTCCCCCGAGGCCCCGCCCGTCCCGGGAGGCGCCTTCGCCGAGCTGCGTGCCCTGATGCTGGACACGCGACGATTCGGGGACGACGGGCGCCTGCGATTCGGCCTGCGTGCCAACTCCCGCTCCTTCCTCGGCAACGCCGACCGCCGTGTCCTGGGCGGCGGCCCCTTCGGAGAGCTCATCCTCCCCTTCGGCCACGGCTGGCACACCTCGTTCCGGGCCGTCGCCGGCGGTTTCGACGACGACGTCCGCCCCGAGCTCCGGCGCTGGCACGCCGGCGTCGACGCCCGCCTAGGCCACACCTGGAGCCGCTGCATGCTCGAGACGGGCATCGCCCTGGGCGGCTCACGCATGCCCGACTATCCCGTGGTCGACGACGACGGCGACGCCGTGGCCCTCACCGACCGCTCCGCCGCCTGGATCGCCGCCGCCACCGCCGACCTGGGCCGGAGCGCCTGGCTGCGCCTCGACGCCGAACTGCGGACCCTGGACGCCGTCGACCCCTGGTTCGACGCCCGGATCCGTTCCGCGGGCCTGGCCTTCTGGTTCCCCGTCGGGCCGGCCGGCCGGGTCGCCCTCGGCGCCGGCGTCCAGCATCGGGCCTACGACCACCGGCCCGACGGTGCCGTGGACGACCTCTGGCGCCACGCCGGCCTCACCCTGATCCGCGACCTAGGCCGGACCTGGCGGCTCGAGGGCTCCGTGGGCCTGGGGCGGTACAGCGGCCTCGGCGACGACACCACCGACACCCGCCACTGCGCCCTGTCCCTGGGGCGGAGCTTCGGGAGCGGCCCCCCGGAGACGCCCGCCCCCATTCCGCCGCCGATCCGCGCGGGTGACCCGGCACCCTTCCGCTGCTACGCCCCCGCGGCCTCGTCCGTCTCGCTGGTGGGCGACTTCAACGACTGGGATCCGGAGGCCGACCTCATGATCCCCTCGCCGGACGGCTGGTGGCGCCTGGAGCGCGCCCTGCCCGCCGGTGCCTGGCCCTACGCCTATCTCGTGGACGGGACCCCCACCCCGCCCGCAGACACCGACATCCTCGTCGACGACGGGTTCGGCGGCACGAACGGCGTGATCGTCGTCCGTCCCGTGGTAACCTCGTCGACGGACGGGCGTCTCATCTCGGAGCGGCCGGCGGACGAGCCCTCCTCCGACCGGAATGCCGAACAGGAGCGATGACCATGACATCCCGAACCCGAACCGCCTTGTTGACGCTCGCCCTGGCGGTCCTGATCACCACGACCGCCGCCCCGCCGATCCGGGCCGACGAGCCGGTCCCCTCCCGCGAGGAGGTCCGCGAGCGGATCCGCACCGCAGTCGAGGACGGCGACGCGGCCCGCATCCGCACCGAGACCCGCGAGCGCATCCGCCTGGTCCTGGAGGGCTGCGCCGACGACGGCCTGCCCCTCGAACCGGTCCTGGCCAAGGTGAGGGAGGGCCTGCGCAAGCGCGCCTCCGACGCCGCCATCGCGAACGCCGTGGACCGCATGGCCACCCACGTCCGTACCGCGGGCAGCCTTTCCGATGCCCTGAAGGCCGAGGGCGGAAGCGTCGATCCCGAGCCCGTCCGGGCCCTCGCCCAGTACCTCTGGGCCGGCCTCGGCGACGACGCCCTGGAACACCTGGGCGACCAGGCCCGTCTGCGCCTGCGCGACGGCTCCTGCAGCCTCGGGGACGTGGCCTCGGCAGCGGGCACGATCCTCGCCCTGCGCGCCAACGGCTCCGACCCCGAAGTCTCCATCCGGCTCACCGGCACGGCCCTGCGCCTGGGCTACGACGCCTCCGACCTGCGGGCCATGGCCCTGCTCGCCGACGGCGCCGGCACCTCGCGCATCGGGACCATGCTCCACGACCTCGAGACCGCCCTCGGCGCGGGCATGTCCAGCGACGCCATGTTCCAGCACATGACCCAGGCCGGCTGGACCGGAGCCTCCGGCGACGGCGGCCTGACCGGGACCGCTCCCCTGGACCCCGGCGCCGGCGCCGGCGGTTCGGGAGGTTCGGGAGGATCCGGCGGATCCGGCGGCGGCTCGGGAGGCAACGGGAACGGGGGGGGCTCCTAGAGTCGCCCGGCCCCTCCCCGCCCCGGACGCCGGCCCGCAAGGGCCGGCGTCTTCGTGTGCGGACAGCTCGGTAGCGGCCGCCAGGGAGGTCTGCTAGGATCCCGGCCCGACCCGATCGTCCCCCCGGAAGGAGACGCCATGCCCTGGCTCCGCCGCATCCTCATGGTCCTGATCATCGCCGTCGCCCTGGTGACCCTCGTGGGCCTGTTCCTGCCGAAGACCTTCCATGTGGAGCGGACCGTCGTGATCGACGCACCCCCGGCCGATATCCACGCCTTCACCGGCGACCTGCGGATGTGGGAGGAATGGACTCCCTGGATCGAGAACGACCCCACCATCGAGATCACGTACGGGTCGACCACCACCGGCGAAGGCGCCTCCCAGAGCTGGGTCGGCGACAGCGGCGACGGCGAGCTCACCTTCACCCGCTGCGACGAGGCCTCCGGCGTGGCCTATGACATGGCCTTCGATCAGGGGCGCTACCCCAGTACCGGGGCGCTGGTCTACGCCCCCGACGGCGGATCGACCCGCGTGACCTGGACCATGGACGGCGCGAACGTGGGCATCACCGGCCGGTGGATGGGACTGCTCATGGATTCGTTTATCGGTCCCATGTTCGAGCAGGGGCTGGACAAGCTGAAGATGGTGGTGGAAATGGACTGAACGTCCGGACCCGCGGACAAGGAAACGCCCCCGTCGTGCGACGGGGGCGTTCGTGCGTTCGGGCTCCGTGCCGCCGGGTCAGGCGGAGGCGACCTTCACCAGGTCCGACTCCACGTCCGGCATGAACTCCTTGTACCGGTCCGCACGCCCCACGTGGTCCCGGAACACGGGACGGCGGGCCTCCACGTACGAGTAGTCGTGGAAGGTGGGGTCGGCGTTGTGGTTCAGGCAGCGGTCGTCCCAGGCCAGGCCGCAGAACTCCAGCACCTCGCGCAGACGGGCCTCGGGGTTCAGCACGAGCTGCTCGTACTGCACCTGCAGCACGTCGCTGCGCCCCTCCATCGCCTCCAGGTAGCGGTCGTAGGCCAGGTTCAGGTCGTCCCAGTGGTACGACCACGACAGGTTGCCCTTGAAGTTGCGGAACCAGCAGCTCAACAGGGTGTCGGCGCGGTTGCGGCGCATGTCGATGATCTTCGCGTTCGGGAACACGCCCCTGACCAGGTCCAGGTGACGGAAGTTCATGGGGTACTTGTCCACCGTGCGCTTGTCGTGGGACAGGGTGTAGGCGTCGCCGATGCGCGTCAGGTTCTGACCGCCGGAGAGCTGGCCGGCGATGAACTCGAAGAAGAGGGACTCGCCGCGCGACTCGATGTCCGGATGCTGGGCGATCATGCGCTCCAGCAGGGTGGTGCCCGAGCGGGGCATGCCGACGATCAGGATGGGCGCGGCGTCGTTGTTCTCCGTCGGTACGCGGTAGTCCATGGCCGGGAACGGATCGTTGTTGCGCATGCCCTTGGCGGCGTTGGCGCGCACCGACGTCTCCCAGGCCTCGGCGTCCATGCCCTTGATGTCGTAGAGGTGGATGAGCTCGAAGAGGGAGTCCACGTCGTCCCAGGGCTTCAGGGCCTTGATGCCGGCGTCGTACTCGCCGTTCTGGCGGGCGATGCGCGCCAGGACCCTGGCCTGCTCCGGACTCGCGTCGGCCTTGCGGATATGGTCCCAGGCCTCGTCGAACCGGGCGGTCCACTCGTAGAGCAGCCCCAGCCAGAAGTGGTCGCGGGCCTTGTGGAAGGCCTCTTCGGCCTCGGCCCACTCCTCGCGATTGAAGTGGAGTTTCCCCACGTTCCTCCAGACCAGCCTGGATTCCTGGTGCTTCAGGGCCTCACGGTAGAGTTCCAGGGCCCGCTCCTGGGTGCGGCCGTCCTTGGGGTTCTCCTCCAACAGGACGTTGGCTCGCATCAGCAGCTTCTTGAAGGTCGAGAGCTTGGGCCATTCGGGGCCGAACATCGCGTGCTCCTTCGTCGATTCTCTGTCAGTCGTGTGATCGGATTTCGACCACTCGAGCCGGGAGGCCTTGCCCCGGAATCCGTAAATTCCCGTCGGGCTTGAGGTTCCGCCGCCGGACAGGTTCCGGTCCGGGGTCGGCCTCCCGACCGCGACTCGACATTGCACGGTTCGTGCCCGGATGTGCGGTTGGGGAAAGTTGTGCTACTCTGTCCGGACCCGAGCCGGAGGATCCCCGTGACCGAGACCCGACTGCGCGACCGCTACGACCGCATCGCGGATCAGCTCGACGAGCTGTTCCGCAAGACGGACGACCCCGTCGCCCGCATGGCCACCACGGCGGCCCTCCTCCACCACAAGATGCCGGCCTACTTCTGGACCGGGTTCTACCTGCTGAAGGGCGACGACCTGGTGGTCGGCCCCTACCAGGGCCCCCTCGCGTGTTCCGTGCTGAAGGGACCGGAGGGCGTCTGCTGGGCGGGAATGAACCGCAGGGAGACGGTGATCGTGCCCGACGTGGAAGCGTTCCCGGGGCACGTGGCCTGCGACTCCCGCTCCCGGTCCGAGATCGTGGTCCCGCTGCGCGACGCGGCGGGCGAGGTGGTGGGCGTGCTGGACGTGGACTCGACCGAGCTCGACTCCTTCGGCGAGACCGACGCGATCGGACTCGAACGCATCGTGACGATGATCCACACCGCCTGAGACCAGCACGCCCGCTGAACGGAGAGGCCCCCTCCCGATGGAGGGGGCCTCTTCTCGTCCGTCGTCGGGATGCCGGCGGCGTCTACTTGCCGTCCAGATCCGTCAGATACCGGTAGAACTCGCCGTCGGTGGAGAGCACCAGGGTGCTCTTGTCGTCGAAGGCGTTGGGGTACGACTCCAGGGTCTTCAGGAAGGCGTAGAACTCCCGGGTCGAGGCGTTGCGGCCGAAGGCGTCGGCGTAGATCTCGGTGGCGCGGGCGTCGGCCCGCCCCTTGATCTCCTCGGCCAGACGGTAAGCCTCGGACTGGATCTCCAGGAGGTCGCGGTCCTTCTCGCCCCTGATGCGCATGGCCTCGCCCTGCCCCTCGGAGCGGAAGCGGTCGGCGATGCGCCGGCGCTCGGCGATCATGCGCTCGTACACCTTGCGCTGCACGTCCTCCACGTAGTTGATGCGCTTGAACTGCACGTCCAGGATCTCGATGCCGAGGTCCGACGTGCGCTGCTGCGCGTTGTGGAGGATCTCCAGGCGGATGGTCTCGCGGCCCGCATCGATGGGATCGAGGTTCACGATCTCCTCTGCCACCAGGTCCCCCTGGTCCGGAGTGCGGTTGGACGTCCGCACCACCTCGACGACGTCGAACTTGGCGATGGCGTTGCGCGTTTCGCCGTCCAGGATGTCGTCCAGGCGCGTCTGGGCGCCCCGCTCGTCCCGCAGGCGCTGGAAGTAGAGCAGGGGGTCGGTGATGCGCCAGCGGGCGTACGTGTTCACCCAGATGAAGCGCTTGTCCTTGGTGGGCAGCTCGTTGGGGTCGCCGTCCCACTCCAGGAAGCGCCGGTCGAACCGGTGGGCCGTCTGGATCAGGGGCACCTTGAACTTCAGGCCCGGCGTGTTGATCGGGTCGCCCACGGGCTTGCCGAACTGGGTGATGATGACCTGCTCGGTCTCCTTCACCACGTACAGGGAGCTGGACAGGACGATCACGACGAGCAGGGCCAGCACGATGGTTCCGATCCTCATCGCTGATCACCCCCCTTCGCCGTGTCGAGATTGAGCAGGGGCAGCACCGAGCTCAGATCGCCGTCCACGATGACCTTGCGATCCACCTGCGGCAGGATCTCGTTCATGGTCTCCAGGTAGAGGCGGTTGCGCGTGACCTCGGGGGCCTTGCTGTAGGCCTCGTAGAGGGCCACGAAGCGGGCGCTGTCGCCCCGGGCGTGGTTGATGCGGCCGAGGGCGTAGCCCTCCGCCTCGCGCACCGTCTGCAGGGCCTCGCCCCGGGCGCGCGGGATGATCTGGTTGTACTCGCTCTGGGCCTGGTTGATGAGCTTGGCCTTCTCCTGCTCGGCCTCGTTCACCTCGTTGAACGAGGGCTTCACCGGATCGGGCGGATTGACGTCCTGGAGCACCACCTGCTCCACCTTGATGCCCGTGTCGTACTGCTCGCAGATCTCCTGGACCCGCTGCTCCACCACCAGGGCCACCTCGGCGCGGCCTTCGGTGAGGACCTCGTTGATGGTGCGGTCGCCCACGATCTCGCGCATCACGGCCTCGTTGATGTCGCGGAAGGTGTCGCGCACGTTGCGCACCCGGAACAGGTACTTGTAGGGATCCACCACGCGGTACTGGACCACCCACTCCACCATGGCGGCGTTGAGGTCGCCGGTCATGATGTTGGCCTCGTCCGTGTACGGCGTGCTGCTGAACTGGCTGCGCACGCCGGCCGACACGGTGCGGAACCCGAATTCCTCCTTGAGCTGGCGCTGCACGGGGACCTTGAGCACGCGCTCCACGCCGAAGGGCGCCTTGAAGTGCAGGCCGGGGTCGGTGGTGCGCACGTACTGCCCGAAGCGCAGCACCAGGCCCACCTCCTCGGGACCCACCGTGTAGTAGCTGGAGAAGACGGCGATGACGATGGCCAGCACGACGGCGGCGTTGGTCAGCACCTTGGGATTGAAACTGGGGACCTTCAGGTCCGGCATCTCGAACGGGCGTTCCTCACGTCCGTCAGTCATCATCGGCTCCTTTCGACGGTATCGGGTGCGTCCCGATCCGTACGGGCAGAGTACAGCCGTCGTTGCGGGACGCAAGCGGAATCGGACGTCAGTCCGTCGATCTCCGGAGCTGCTTCGCCGCCCCCACGAAGAAGACCACGAAGAAGGCGAAGATGGGCCAGCGCGTCCACGTCACCACGTTCCACTCCAGGGTCAGGTCCGGCTCGTAGCCGTGCCAGATGTCCACGAGAGCCAGGTATTCGAGGAGAAACGCGAGAGCGGCGATGAAACCGAGGACGACCAGGGCGAGCAGGTAGGTTCTGGACATGGAATATCCCCCTTTCGATACCGGGCGATCATGACGGATGGGACTCGTCCGCGTCAACCGCCCCGCCACCCATCCGGATGTTCCTTGGCTTATTCCGGCCGGAACGGCTATACTGGACCGGCATTCGCAAGACGGCCGCCCTGCGGCCCCCCACCGACGAGCTGAGTCCAAACCCTTGGCTCACCCCGAGTCGAGGAGCCCCGTTTGAGTTTCGACCAATTCGATTTCGACCCCTGGATCGCCGACGGCATCCGCGACGCCGGCTACGAGACGCCGACCCCCATCCAGGCCCAGGCGATCCCGCCGGTGCTGGAGGGCCGCGACGTGCTCGGCCTGGCCCAGACCGGCACCGGCAAGACCGCCGCCTTCATGCTCCCCATCCTCCAGCAACTCCTCGAGGGCGACCTGGGCGACGTGCGGGCCCTGATCGTGGCCCCCACCCGCGAGCTGGCCGAGCAGATCAACGACAGCTTCCGCACCCTGGCCCGCCACACCGACCTCAAGAGCACCACCGTGTACGGCGGCGTGGGCAAGAACCCCCAGATCGAGGCCCTGAAGCGGGGCGTCGAGGTGGTGGTGGCCTGCCCCGGCCGCCTGCTGGACCACTACGGCGCCGGCGACATCGACCTGTCGACGGTGGAGATCCTGGTCCTGGACGAAGCCGACCACATGTGCGACATGGGCTTCCTGCCCGACATCCGCCGCATCCTCAAGGCCCTGCCCCAGGACCGGCAGACGCTCTTCTTCTCCGCCACCATGCCCCCGGAGATCCGCCAACTGGCCGACAGCATCCTCCACGACCCCGTGACGGTGCAGATCGGCGAGACGGCCCCGGTGGAGACGGTGTCCCACGCCCTCTACCCCGTCACCGAGACCCTCAAGCGCCCGCTGCTGATGGCCATGCTCGAGCGCCACGCCACCGGCCGCGTGCTGATCTTCACGCGCACCAAGCACCGGGCCCGCAGCCTGGCGTCCATGCTCGAGAAGAAGAAGATGAAGGTCACGGCCCTGCAGGGGAACATGGCGCAGAACAAGCGCCAGCAGGCCATCAACGGCTTCAAGAAGGGGAAGTACGACATCCTGGTGGCCACGGACATCGCGGCCCGGGGCATCGACATCTCCGACGTCTCCCACGTCGTCAACTTCGACATGCCTTCGACGGTGGACGCCTACACCCACCGCATCGGCCGCACCGGCCGTGCCCTGCGCACGGGCTGGGCCTACACCCTGGCCACCCAGGGCGACGAGCAGCTGGTGGCGCGCATCGAGCGCGTGCTGGGCGAGCCCCTGGAGCGCCGCGTGCTGGAGGACTTCGACTACGGCGGCTACGACGCCGAGAACCAGGGTCCGCGCCTGAGCGAGAAGAAGGCGCAGCACTCCCGCTCGGATCACCGCGGGGGCATGAACTCGCCGGGCACTCGGAAGATGTTCGGGGGGCGGCGCAAGCGGGTGTCGCGCCGGTAGCGTTCGAGCCGGGGGCGGCTAGCCTCCGGCTTTCTTCACCGTCCAGCCCTTCTTCGCCAGTTCGGCGACCACCACGTCCCGGTGGTCGCCCTGGATCTCGATCACGCCGTCCCGGACGGTACCCCCGGAACCGCAGCGCTGCTTGAGAGCCTTGGCCAGATCCTTGAGGTCGGGGCCCTGGAGGGGCACGCCCGTCACCAGGGTCACGCCCTTGCCCTTGCGGCCCTTGGTCTCGCGGGAGACGCGGACGACGCCGTCGCGGGGGGCGGGCTGGGCGGGGCGGCGCGGCTCGTCGTCGGTGCGGCGCTGCTTGTCGTCGGGGACCCGTCCGCCGTCGCTGGACCAGACCAGGTTCTTCCGGCTCATTCCGACTCCCCTCCCGTCCAGCCGTAGCGGCGCAGGTCGATGCGGCCGCGGTCGTCGAATTCCACGCCCTCGTCCTCCAGCAGCACCCGCTGCAGGGGCACCGAGTCGCCGGGGCGGGCGCTGATCTCGCCGCGGGCGTTCACCACGCGGTGCCAGGGCACGCCGGCGTCCTCGGGCAGGCCCTTCAGGGCCCGGCCCACCAGGCGCCAGCGGCGAGGCAGGCCCGCCAGCTCGGCGATCCTGCCGTACGTGGCGACGCGGCCGGTCGGGACATCCCGGACGGCCGCGTAGATTCCGTCATGCTCCCAGCGGGCGCGCATGCTCCGGTCCGATCAGAACCAGTCGAGGGGATCCTTCTTGGGCTCCTCCTCCTCGGTGGTCTCGACGGCCTCGTCGCGCTCCTCTTCGGGCATGGGATCCAGCCCGTTGTCGAAGGGGGCGATGGGGGGCCCGGACACGTCGTCTTCCTTGCGCTCCTGCTTCCGCGCGAGCTTGGCTTCCTTCTTCTTCTTCTTCTCGAGTTCCTTGCGGCGCTTCTCGAAGGTGAAGTGATTCCTCTTGCCCAAGATCGTCTCCTCGCTGCTTGGTTCGACGGGCGTCAGTCCGCCGCGCCGACCGTGACGGACTCCATGACGTCGCCCTGCTCGATGGCGTCGACGACGTCCTGGCCCTCGAGCACCTTGCCGAAGACCGTGTGGCGGCCGTCCAGGTGGGGCTGGGGTCCGTGGGTGATGAAGAACTGGCTGCCGTTGGTGCCGGGGCCGGCGTTGGCCATGGAGATCACGCCGGTCTCGTGGCGCAGGGGGTTGCCGTCGAATTCGTCGCGGAAGCGGTAGCCGGGGCCGCCCATGCCGGTGCCGGTGGGGTCGCCGCCCTGGATCATGAAGTCCGGGATGACGCGGTGGAACACGACGCCGTCGTAGAAGCCCTCGCGGGCCAGGAAGGCGAAGTTGTTCACGGTCAGCGGCGCGAACTGGGGGCTCAGCTCCAGCACGATGGCGCCGCGGCTGGTGGTGATGGTGGCGCGGGTGATGGACTGCACGTCGTCCATCATGTCGGGAGCGTCGTCCCACTGCTGGTGGCTCATCGTTCCTCCTGGATGCGGATGGCTTTCATGAGGTCGGCGTTGGTCGGCGACTTCTCGAGCTGGGTCAGGATGCCCTGGAGGGCCGAGCGCGGATCGCGGCTGGCCAGGAACCGGCGCACGGAGTTGAGCCAGTTCATCTCCTCGGGGGTGAACATGAGGTCGTCGCGACGGGTGCCGCTGGCGCGCAGGTCCACCGCGGGGAAGATGCGCGACTCGGCCAGCGAGCGGCTCAGCACCAGCTCCATGTTGCCGGTGCCCTTGAACTCCTCGAAGATCACCTCGTCCATGCGCGAGCCCGTCTCGATCAGGGCCGTGGCGATGACCGTCACCGAACCGCCATGCTCGATGTTGCGGGCCATGCCGAAGAACTTGCGGGGGATCTCCAGGGCACCGGCCCCCACGCCGCCGGTCATGGTGCGCTTGCTGCCCTTGTCGTTGGAGTTGAAGGCGCGGGCCATGCGCGTGAGGCTGTCCACGAGCAGCACCACGTCGTTGCCGCACTCCAGCTCGCAGCGGGCGTTGGCCATGACCATCTCCGCGAGCTGCACGTGGGACTCCACGCTCTGGTCGCTGGAACTGGCCAGCACCTCGGCCTTCACCTGGCGGCGGAAGTGGGTGACCTCCTCGGGCCGCTCGTCGATGAGCAGGGCGATCACGCGGGTGTCCGGGGAACAGGCGGTGATGGCGTTGGCCAGCTCCTCCAGGATGCGGGTCTTGCCCGTCTTGGGCGGGGCCACGATGAGGCCGCGCGTGCCCTTGCCGATGGGCGCGATGAGCTCCACCAGGCGCATGGTCAGGTTCCCCGAGTCGCCGATGCGGAAACGCTCGTCGGGACTCAGGGCCGTGAGATTCTCGTAGTTGGTGCGCTCGCGGTAGTCGGCGGGCTTCAGGCCGCACACCGTGTCCACGCGGGCCAGGCGCATGCCCTTCTTCCCCTTCTGGGCCGTACCCACGATGTCGGCGCCCGCCACCAGGTCCAGCTCGCGGATGAGCTGCTGGGGCACGAACACGTCCTGCCCCGAGGACTGGTACGAGCGGGACCTGTCGCGCAGGAATCCGCCGCCCTTCTGATGGAGCGTGAGCACGCCGGTGACCTGATCCGTCATCGAGTCGTCTCCTGATGGGGTATGGCATTCGGACCGGGACGGAGCCTTGGCTCCGACCGAACAACAACTGCGGGGGTCGTGGGAACGCGGAGGGCGCGCGACGGGACAGCCGCCGCCCGCATCCATAGTGGGGTACGGGCGGCTCCGGGTCAACGGACAATCCGGATTCAGCGGATGGGGGTCAGGCAGACGACGTCGAGCATGACGTCGTCGGAACCGTCGTCTTCCTCCTCCTCGATCGTCGACGAGCGGTTCGCCCAGAACGACCGGCTGGCCGAGGTCGCATTGCGGACCGCGAGCGCCCGGCCGTCGGGCAGGATCCGGAAGCTGTCCTTGCCCTGCTCGATCTCGTGGGCCACCAGGATCTCACCCCGGAACTCGCCGTCGGGGCCGAAGGCGTCGAGGCGCCGGAGCACGCCGTCGGGCAGGTCCCTGTAGGCTTTGCACGAGGTCACCAGGATCGTGTCGTCGCCCATGGCCGTCATGCTGAAGATTGCCGGATCGGTGGGCAGGAACCGGGTCTCCACCTCCAGCTGCCGTCCCCCGCTGGTGTAGGTCACGCCGGCCGCCAGGCCCTCCAGGTCCTCGTCGGACCTGGCGTGGGGTTCGAACGGCCTCTCCACCACGCGGACGACCTCGCCGTCCGGCGCCACGAACTCCAGGCGATAGAGGTCGCGGTCCCGGGCGATGACCATGGTGCCGTCCGACAGCAGGCACCAGGTGTTGCTCGGGAAGTATCGCTCGGCTTCGTCGTGGACCGGGTGCTCCCAGTTGGTGACGACCACGTTCTCGGCATACACGTGGGCATGGCGCCCTTCAGCGTCGAGCGAGGCGATGAAGTGGGTCGACGGACGGTCCTTCGCCGGCTGCGAGTAGTCGTTGTACTGCCCCGAGACGACGGTCACCCCCGCGCGGGACTCGACGTTCCACCAGAGCTCGTACGACCGGTCGGGCAGGATCGACGGCAGCGGCGTGCCGTCCGCGGCGACCCGGACCACCTTGGCCGGCCCCAGCGGCCGCAGTCCGACGGACCCGTCGTCGAACACGACCATGCCCATGGGGTTGGTCGCCTCCCCCGGCCCCTCGCCCGAACGGCCCAGCGTGCGCACCAGCTCCCCGTCCGGGGAGATCACCAGCACCTGCGACAGCTGCATGTCCATCAGCAGCACGTTGCCGTCGGCATCCACGGACGAGTCGTTGATCACGCCCATGAGCGGTGCGTCGGGGTCGTCGCCCTCGATGGACCACTGCTCCTCGAAGGTCCACGTCTCGATGGTCGGCGGATCGGCGGGGGCGGTGATGAGGATGGGTTCGGCGGCGGCCAGGGAGGCCGTCGCGAGCAGCAGGCAGAGGATCGTCTTCATGGAGTCCCGCATTCGATGGAGGATGGGATGGTTGTGGTCGATGCGACCATCATCCCCCATCGAACGTCGTCGTTCAATGACGGTTCCGCCCTCCGGACGCTCAGCGGTCCGGCCGCCAGAACACCACCACCGGCCACGCGGCCAGCAGCAACGCGAGAGCCGCGAACACCCACGCCTCCGGCGCGAGGATCCGCGGCTCCAGCTTGGCGATCAGCAGGACCAGGGCCATGGCGGCCCCCTGGACCAGCTTGGTCTCGACGATGCCGAGCCGCCGGGCCCGGACGTCCATCCAGCGCCACATGTCCATGTCGTCCCTCCTTCCGGGGAGTCCATGGCTTGATCATACCAGATGGGGAGGGTGTCAGACGAATCGCTCGTACAGGAAGCCTGGCGCCCACTGCATGACACGGGCCACCAGCCCCCAGCGCCGAGACACGTAGACGCGCCGGCGCCGCCGCCGGATCGCCTGGTGGATCTGCCGCGCCGCCTCGTCCACCGGCACCACCCAGAACTGTCCTTCGCCCAGCGCCAGGGGGGCGTCCACGAACCCCGGCCTGATCTCGGTGACGTGGATGGGCAGCCCCTTCTTCCGCGCGACGATACGCAGCCCCTCCAGGTAGCTGGAGACGAACGCCTTCGAGGCAAAGTAGGCCGGAGCTCCGCCGCCGCGGACCGCCGCCACCGAGGAGATGCCCGTCAGGTGGCCGCCGCCCCGCTCCGCGAAGTCGTGGTAGGCGGCGTTGGCCAGGGCGGCGAAGCCGCGCACGTTGGTGTCGATCACGGCGCGGTCGAGGTCCCAGGGCAAGGAGTCGTCCAGGAATCCGACGGCGGCATTGAGCACCACGAGATCGACGCCGCCCATCTCGGCGGCGAGGTTCCGGTAGGTGGCGACGGCCGCGTCCGTGTCGGTCACGTCCATGGGGCGGGTGAAGGACGGACCGGGCAACTCCCCGGCGACCTCCTCCAGCAGCGCGGTCCTGCGTCCCGTGACGCCCACGGTCCAGCCGGCCCGCGACAATTCGCGGGCCAGGGCGCGGCCGATTCCCGACGTGGCTCCGATGATGACGGCGTTGCTCATGGGTCCTCCTCCTTGGACGGCCCGGCGAGATTGCCCCACCGCCGTCCCCCTGTCCATGGCGGGAACCTTGCGGCCTCCGAAGCCCTCGGCTAGGATCGCGGACCGTCGCTCACCGCACACTCCGGAGGAAACGATGCTCCGACGCCTGCGCCGTACCCTGCTGATCGTCCTCTCCGTGGTGGCGGGCGTCGCCGCCATCGCCCTGATCGCCGGCACCGTGATGCTGAGAGGCAGCCTGCCCCGACTCGACGGCGAACGGTCCCTGCCGGGGCTGTCGGCCCCCGTGACGGTGGCCCGCGATTCGCTGGGCATCCCGGACGTCCACGCCGTGAATCGCATGGACGCTTCCCGCGCCCTCGGCTGGCTCCACGCCCAGGACCGCTTCTTCCAGATGGACCTCCTGCGCCGCAACGCCGCCGGCGAGCTGGCCGCCCTGTTCGGTTCCGCCGCCCTGGACGCCGACCGCGACACGCGTCGCCACCGGTTCCGCGAGCGGGCCGTCGCCGTGGTCGCCGCCCTGGATGACCGAGACCGCGCCCTGCTCGAGGCCTACACCGACGGCGTGAACGCCGGTATCGACGACCTCCGCAACCGTCCGTTCGAGTACCTCGCCCTGCGTCTCGACCCCGAGCCGTGGCGCCCCGAGGACACCATCCTCACCATCTGCGCCATGTTCCTGGACCTGAGCGTGTCCACCGCCGAGACCGAGCACCACCTGGGTCTGGTGCGGGACACGGTGCCCGCCCCCCTGGCCAGTCTCCTGCTCGACGCCGAGGACCGTTGGGCCGCCCCTCTTCAGGGCGACCTTCTCCCCGAGCGTCCGCTGCCGACGGCCGCCGAAATGGACGTGCGCACCTGGACGCCCGACACCACCCGTATCGCAGCCCTGGGCGAACCCGTCCCCCGCCACGACATGGCCGGCAGCAACAACTGGGCGGTGGCCGGTCGCCTCACCGCCCACGGCGGTGCCCTGCTGGCCGACGACATGCACCTGGGCCACGCCCTGCCCAACATCTGGTACCGGGCCCGGCTGAGCTGGGACTCACCCGAAGGCGAACGCTCGGTGGTGGGCGTGACCCTGCCCGGCACCCCGGGCGTGATCGCCGGCAGCAACGGCCGCGTGGCCTGGGGGTTCACCAACACGTTCGGGGACTGGTCCGACCTGGTGGTGCTGGAGATCGCGCCGGACGACTCGACCCGCTACCGCACGCCCGACGGCTGGGAATCCCTCCGCCGGGTCACGGAGGTCATCGAGGTGGCGGGCGCCGCCCCCGACACTCTGGTCTTCCAGGAGTCGCGCTGGGGTCCGGTGTGGTACCGGGACGCGGCGGGCCGCCCCCTGGCCCTGCGCTGGACGCCCCACTTGCCGGGCGGCGTGAACGTGGCGCTGCTGGGCATGGAGGATGTGGACACGGTGGACGAGGCCGTGGCCCTGGCCCCGACCATGGGCATCCCCCATCAGAACCTCGTGTGCGCCGACCGCGACGGCCGCATCGCCTGGACCGTGGCCGGACGCATCCCCCGGCGCGTGGGCTGGGACGGCCGCACGCCCGTATCGTGGGCCGGCGGTACATGCCGCTGGGACGGCTGGCTGGACGCCGACGAGCAGCCCCGCATCGTGGACCCGCCGGAGGGCCGGCTGTGGACCGCCAACAACCGCACCCTCGCAGGCCGCGACCTGGCCATGGTGGGCGACGGCGGCTACGGCCTGGGCGCCCGCGCCCGCCAGATCCGCGACGGCCTGCGCGCCCTCGAGAGCCCCGTCGAGGCGGACATGCTCGCGATCCAGCTCGACGATCGGGCCCTGTTCCTGGGCGAGTGGCGCAGCCTGTTCCTGGACATCGCCGCCCGGGGAGCCGTCGACGACACCAGCGGCCGTCGCTGCGCCTTCATCCGCACCGTGAAGGAGAGCTGGGACGGGCACGCCTCCCCCGGCTCGACCGGCTACCGTCTGGTCCGCGACGTCATGTACCTGGTCATGGCCGACCTCTACGGGTGCTACACGGCCGCCGCCGACGCCGTCGACCCCGACTTCCACCCCTCCAGCCTGCCCTACCGCCACGCCGTGGCCCGGCGCCTGCTGTCCGAGCGTCCCGACCACCTGCTGCCCCCCGCCCACGGGGACTGGGACGACGTGGTGCTGGCCGCCGTCGACGCCGCCATGGACCGCGCCGCGCTGTCCGCCGGATCGTATACCTGGGGCGAGCGCAACACCGTGATCGTCCGCCACCCCTTCGCCTGGTTCGCCCCGGCGCTGGAACGCTGGCTGGCCACCGAGCCCGTCGCCCTGCCCGGCGACTCCCACATGCCGCGGGTCCAGCACCGCGGCAGCGGCGCCAGCGAACGCATGGTGGTGTCGCCGGGAAGGGAAGAGCAGGGGATCCTGCACATGCCGGGGGGCCAGAGCGGCCACCCCCTGTCGCCGTACTTCAGGGCGGGTCACGACGCGTGGGCCGAGGGTCGGCCCACGCCGCTGCTGCCGGGAGCGGCGCGCCACGTGCTGACGCTGTCTCCGGACTAGCAGGCTGTTGAAGAACTCCGGACCGAGCTGTGTGCGGCTCACGGTTTTGCAATCGAGGCGCGAATCCGCAGGCATAGCCATAGCTATGGCGAGGAGTCGTAACGAAGAGTGCGAAACCGTGAGCCGTACAAAGCGACGGGAGGAGTTTTTCAACAGCCTGCTAGCGGAAGAGCGCCTTCACCCCGCCCCAGCTCCGGTCCTCGTTGGGGACGGGGATGGACAGCAGGGTCGAGAGGGCGTCGGCCGTGTAGGCCCCGCTCGGCGCCACGTAGACGAACGGCACGGTGCCGTAGTCGACATGGCCGTCCACCGTCAGCATGCGATCCCCGAGGGTGGTCCCGGTGCTGAGCTCCAGGGTGGCGAGCATGGCGGTCCCCCCCGCCGGGATGCGCGGGCTGTAGCTCAGGATCGCGCCGGTGCCCATGTCGCCGCTCACCGACCCGCCGGTCGGCAGGGTCATGTCCAGCAGCTCGATCCCCTCGGGCAGGTCCAGGCTCAGGTAGACGCCGTCGGCGGGATGGTCGAGGTCGCGCAGCATGAGGTAGGCCGTGGCCGTCTGGCCCTCGCCCCCGGCGAAGGTCCCCTCCAGCGCGGTGCCCTGGTCGTCGAAGAAGATGCCGATCTCGGGACGGATGAACGATCGCAGCTCCAGGCTGTTGCCGTCGGCCTGATGGATCTGGGCCTGGCTGTCGGCCACCAGGACCGACGCCTCGTCCGGGTGCGGAACGATCAGGTAGGTCACATCGGAAAGCCGGTCCACGTAGATCTCGAAACTGGCCACCACCGCCGGCGAGTCGAACTGGGGGATCGGCGTGGTGAGCCCGATCTCCACACCCGCAGCCAGGTCGCCGATCACCACGCCGTCGGGATAGGACTCGCCGAGCCTCATGAAGGCGCCGGAATCCTCGAGGCGGAACGACGTCCCCGCCACCATCATGCCGGCGTTCTCCACCACCACGTAGAGGGTCTGGACCGTGCCGTAGGGCACCTGGTCCCAGGGTCCGACGGGCGACTTGTCCGGCGTGGTGTAGATGCTGACGATGGGTTGGGCCGCGGCGGTGGCGGCGAGCAGCGTGATCAGCAGTGCGGTCCTCATCAGATCCCTCCCGTGCCTCGGTCCGTCAACGGAACCGGGACTTCAGTTCCCCCTGCCGTGACGTGCCTGTCCGACGGCATCCATGATCATACCACGGATCGATACGCCGTTTTCAGAGGGTTGCGATGCCGGTCCACAGCGAATACGCCCCGAACGCCCCCAGCGCCGCCGCCGAGATCAGGGTCGCCCGCCTGCGGAATCCCGGTCCGAGCCTCCCCGCCGCCGCCACCGCGGCGATGATCACCGCCAGGGTCGCCACCATGGTCACGTAGAACGTCGCCACCAGGGCCGCGCCCGCCGCCGGCGACGCCCGCCACGCCTCAAGCAGCATGGGCCCGAGGACCAGGCTCCATCCCAGCCAAGGGCCGGGTCCGAGCAGATTGACGAGGGCGGCTTCCAGGAGGGTGCGGCCGTCGGAGACGGGGGTCGGCGGCGGGGCGTCGAACCGTTTCGACCTCCACTCGCGCCACGCCCGGACCGCGAGGGTCAGCAGGAAGAGGCCGCCGGCGATGCGGAGCGCCGCCAGGAAGGTGTCGCCCACGTTGTCCAGCACCAGCAGCACGCCGGCGATCACCGGCACGTCGCTGATCAGCGGCGCGAAGGCGGCAGGCATGGCCCCCCGACGACCGCGCGACAGGGCACGGCCGAGGACCCAGGCCTGGAACGGACCGGGCTGCACGGCGCAGGCGAAGGAATAGGCGGCCACGAAGAGGAGATCCATGGCGGGGAGTCTACACGGGAGCGTTGATCGGGGGCAATTCCGGGAGTAGGCTACGTTGAACAGGAGGTCTCACCGTGCTCAGCCGCCAACCCCACGTCATCATCCTCACGGCCCTGATCTGGGGGCTGCTCACCGTCGGCGTCGCGATCGTGTTGCGCGGCACGCCCTACAAGGAACGGGTGCTGACCCTGGTCGGCCTGGGGTTCGCCATGTCTCAGGCGCTGGTGAGCTGGGCATTCATGAAGGCGAAGGCCGCTGAGGAACAGCAGGACGACGAGGAAAAGAGCGAGTCCGCCGATATTTCATCTTGATTTACGTACATTAATCCCTTATTCTCTCCGGAACCTCCTCCCGGATCGGATTCCGTCCATGTCCCCCAGCACCCGCCGCGTCCACGACGACCTCGTGGCCGCCCTCGACCGTCTCCGCCGCGCCGAGCATTCCGCCGTCATCCTCTTCGCCCGCGTCATGCGCGAGGGGCTGTTCCGCGACCTCGGCCACGCCTCCATCGAACTCTACGGCACCGAATCCCTCGGCCTCTCCCCCGCCAAGGTCCACCAGTTCATCGCCCTGGCCCGGGCCCTGGAAGACCTGCCGGCCACGCGCGAGGCCCTGGACCGGGGTACGCTGTCGTGGACCAAGGCCCGGACGGTGGCCCGGGTGGCCTCGCCGCGCACCGAGGATGCCTGGGTCCGGGCCGCGGCCCGGTCCACATCCCGTGAGCTGGAGGAGAAGGTGGCGAGAGCGCGGCAACGGGGGCGACGCGAGCGCGACCGGCTGCGGGAGAAACGCGGCCAGGCGGCCCTCGTGCTCGACACGCCCAGCGAGACTCCCACAACACCCGAGGTCCCGACCAGCATCACCCTGACCATGTCCCCCGTCGAACGGGCGCGCTGCGAGGCACTGATGGAACGCCTGCGCCGCGACGGCCGGCGGGAGTCCCGCACCGAGCTGTTCCTGGCCGGGCTCGAGGCCCTCGCTTCAGGCGACGGGACACGTGACTCAGCCTCATCTCCTTACAGGATCGTCGCTTACCGCTGCGACACCTGCAACACCACCACCGTCGGCAGCCGCCCCGCCTCCCGTGCGGCCGCCGCCGCCATGACCTGCGACCACGTGGCGGTTTCGCAGGACCCCGCGATCCCCAACCGCTCCTCCATCCCGCCCGCGACCCGCCGCGCCGTCCTCGCCCGCGACGGGCCCCGCTGCACGGCGCCGGGGTGCGGCGCGACGTCGTTCCTGGAGGTGCATCACGTGGTGCCGCGGGCGTCGGGCGGAGGGAACGGGATGGAGAACCTACGGACGCTGTGCGGGAGGTGTCATCGGTTCGTGCATGAGAGGGGGGAGCCGGAGGTCCGGGCCGTGATCACCGGCTGACGTCGGCGAGCATCTCCTCCAACAACCCGCAAGCCCTCCGCACCAACCCCGGACAGACCTCCGCCGCGAGGCCGTCCTCCTTCACCCGCTCCGCCACGCCCGGCTCCGCCAGGTTGGCGCCGAGCAGGGCGGTGCAGCCGGTGCAGCCCGCCAGGGATTCGAAGCGGCGCAGGTATTCCTGCACGGCCTCGCGGGTGTGCGCCGAGGCGGCCTCGTCATCGGCGGTGACGTGGCCGCGGGCCAGGCCCAGCACCATCAGGGCGCCGTTGACCGCACCGCACGGCCCGTCGGTACGCGACACGCCACCGCCGAAGGGGGCGGCCAGGCGCAGGGCGGCCTCGCGGTCGAGACCGTAGTCGGGGGCGTAGGCCGCCAGCACCGACTGGGCGCAGCTGTAGCCCTCGGTGAACATGGCGACGGCGTGCTCGATCCTGTGGGTCATCGTTGCGGGACCTCCTTCTCCCGATGATGGGGCGAGGCCCGGTCGTGCGCAAGGCCCTCGCGTCCTGCGCCTCGAGCGGGCGGCAACCGTTGCGAAGATCCTTGACTAACATCTGCGGCGTCGTTACCCATGGGAGGTCTTCCAACCGAGAGGTGGACATGAGCGGACCCGCCCCCCAGCGACTGGCCCATCTGCCGATCACGCTCTACGGATCGGTGATGGGGTTGAGCGGACTGGCCATCGCCCTGTTGCGCACGGAGCACGTGCTGGGGCTGCACCTCGGGGCGGGGCGACCGCTGCTGTGGGTCGTCAGCCTCTGGTTCGGCGTCCTGAGCATCCTCTACCTGGCCAAGCTGGTGCGGCACCGCGACCTCGTGCTGGCCGAGTACAACCACCCGGTCCGCGTGAACTTCTTTCCGGCCGTGTCCATCTCCCTGCTGCTGCTGGGGATCGGGTACCTGGAGGAGGCTCCCGGACTGGCCCGGGCGCTGTGGTGGATCGGGACGCCGATGCACCTGCTCTTCTGCCTGAAGATCATGCACACGTGGTTCTACCGGGAGTTCAGGATCCAGTCCCTGAACCCCGCCTGGTTCATCCCCGTGGTGGGGACCATCCTGGTGCCCGTGGCCGGGGTCCCCCTCGGGCACGTGGAGATCTCGTGGTTCTTCTTCAGCATCGGGGCGATGTTCTGGAACCTGCTGATGGCCATCGTACTGTACAGGATCCTCTTTCATCCCCTGCTGGCGGAGAAGTTCCTGCCGACGCTGTTCATCCTCATTCCGCCCCCGGCCATCGGCTTCGTCTCGCTGTCGCGGCTCACCGGCGGCGGCGGGGACCTGCACCGGGTCCTCTACGATTTCGCCCTGTTCATCCTGCTGCTGCTCGTGACGATGCTGCCGCGGTTCCGAAGGGTGCCCTACTACGTCTCGTGGTGGGCGTACACCTTCCCCCTCGCCTCGATCACCATCGCCTCGCTCCTGATGTACAAGACGGGTGGTCACGACTTCCACCGCTACCTGGCGTCCGGCCTGCTGGTCGTGACCGCCCTGGTCAACCTCGTCGTCCTGGTACGGACGATCCAGGCCGCCGTCGGCGGCAGGATCTGCGTGCCCGAGGACTGATCCCCCAAGGAGGATCCCATGCCCCGCCCCTTCGTCAGCTTCGTCGCCGGCCTCGTCGTCGGCGCCGGTCTCCTCGCCCTGATCCTCGGCAGCCAGGCCCCCGGCATGATGCTGATCGAGGACGATTCGACCATGGACTTCGACGCTACCGTCGCCACCATCATCGAGACCGCCGAGCAGGCCGGGTGGAAGGTGCCGGCCGTGCACACCCTCTCCAAGTCGGTGGCCGCCGCCGGCTTCGACGTGCGTCCCGCGACGGTCATCGAGCTCTGCAATGCAGAACTGGCCGGGCGCATCCTCTCGGACGAAGACGGGAGGGGCATCGCACCCATGATGCCCTGCCGCGTGGCGGTCTTCGAGCGGGCCGACGGCGGGGTGACGGTCTCGCGCATGGATTCCGGGCTGATGAGCCGGGTGTTCGGGGGCATCGTCCAGGAGGTCATGAGCGAGGCCGCGTCGGAGAATGAGGACCTATTAAACCCTGTTATCAGATAGGTTTTCACGACTCAAGGGGCCTCCGTCCCCTGCCGATGACATCAGGGAGATCCGAGTCCCGACGGCAGAGGACGGAGGCCCTTCCGTGACGAGCGAGACCATCGACCAGGTCCGTACGACCGGCGGTTGCAGAAACTGCCTGGACGTCATGGACGCCTTCGATCGGGTCCTGCGGGACCTCGACCAGGACTGGGACATGGTGGCCCGCCGCGTCGCCAGCCTCGCCGCCGACTCCTTCATCCAGTTCGACATGGGCCTGGCCCTCGACCAGATCAACCCCGGCTCCGTGACGGTCTTCACCCCCGACCGGGGCACGCCCCCCGACCAGGTCACCGGACGCTACTTCCGCTTGTCCTGCCAGGACGGCGCGGCTCCCTGCAGCGGTTGTCTGCGGCTGGAGTCGCTGCTCGCCGCGGAGGGCTTCGGGAAGGTCACGACGTTCCCCCTCCTCGAGGGCGACGACTGCTACGGCGCCCTGCTGGTCCGGGGCGACGACGCCGACGCCATCGAACGGGCGACCCCCTTCTTCCAGCACATCGCCTCGCGGATCGCCCAGGCCTGGGGCCGGCGACGGAACGACGTCGAGCTCCGTTCCAGGGTCGACGAACTCCGCGCCGAGATCGAGTCCGGCCGCGCGACCACCGAATCGTCCAGCGACTGGTTCAAGCAGAAGCTGGAGGACCTCCGCGAGAGCCAGCGCCAGATGGCTCGCCGCCTGGCCTACGAGCAGGCCGTCAACGAGTGTTCCCGGTCGCTGCTGGAGGGCCAGAACGAGGACGAGTCCGTGGTCGAGGCCCTCGAGGCCCTGCTCCGCGCCAGCGGATCGAACCGCGTGGTGCTCTGCACCAACGACGGTACGGGATTCTCCACCACCCTGACCCACGCCGTCTCCACGAACCGCTGGAGCACCGAGCGCATCAACGACGAGCACCGCCAGATCCCCTTCGACCAGGGGTTCTTCGGCGTGGCCGGCGACCTGGGCCAGGGCGAGATCATCACGGGCTCCGTGGTGGACATGCCCGCCGAGCGCACCACGTCCCTGAAGATGCTGGGGCTGCACTCCTTCGCCCTGATCCCCTTCTTCGTCCTGGATGAGTGGACCGGGTTCGTGGGGTTCGGCTCCGACGAGGACGTCTCGCCGTGGGCCGAGGCGGACCTGCAGCTGCTCCGTTCCGCCGCCGACATGATCGGCATCTACCACGAACGCGAGCGCATGGGGCGCAAGATCCGCCGCAGCGAGGAGACGACCCGCGCCCTGCTCAACGCACCGGACCTGGCCGCGGTGCTCATGGACGTGCACGGCGTGATCATCGAGCTCAACGACTACGCCGCCGAGTTCTTCGACGTGTCCCACGAGACCGCCATGGGCACCTACCTGTTCGAAGCCATGCGCGACGACCTCGCCGAGGTCTTCCGCGGGATCCACGACGAGGTGCTGGACAGCCGGGGCTCCGTCAGCCGCAGCCTCAACCTGGGGCGCCAGTTCTACGAGGTGCTGCTCTTCCCCGTGGGCAACTCCGACAACACGCGGGTCTCGCGCCTGGCCTTCTACCTGCGCGACGTCACCGACATGAAGGAACGCGACCAGCAGCAGGCCCAGGACCAGCGGCTCGCGTCCATCGGCCAGCTCGCGGCGGGCATCGCCCACGAGATCAACTCGCCCCTGCAGTACATCGCCAACTACACCCAGTATCTCGCCGAGGCCTTCGACGAGATGAAGTCGCTGCTGGAGGGTTACGACGCCATCATGACGGAGGCGGAGCGGAAGAACGGCGCCTGCGACCTGACGACGCGGGCCAAGACGCTGGTGGCCGACGCCGACCTGGAGTTCCTCCTGGAAGAGGTCCCCAACGCCCTGAAGCACACCACCGACGGCGTGGCCTGGGTCACCAAGATCGTGCGCTCCATGAAGGAGCTCTCCCACCCCGACTCGTCGGAGATGGCCCCGGTGGACCTCAACAAGGCCGCCGAGAACACCCTGCTGGTGGCCCGCAACGAGTGGAAGTACTGCGCCGAGACGGAATGCACCGTGGATCCGGACCTGCCCCTGGTCACCTGCATGGGCGGCGAGATCAACCAGGTGCTGCTGAACCTGATCGTGAACGCGGCTCACGCCATCGCCGACACCGGCGCCGGCCAGGACGACGCGCCCAAGGGGCGCATCGGCATCGCGACCCGCCTGGACGGCGACACGGCCGAGATCCGCGTCACCGACACCGGCGGCGGCATCCCCGAGGACATCCGGACCCGGATCTTCGACCCCTTCTTCACCACCAAGGACGTGGGCAAGGGCACGGGCCAGGGCCTGGCCATCGCCTACAACACGGTGGTCAAGCGTCACGGCGGAGCCCTGACCTTCGAGACCGAACCGGGGGTCGGGACCACGTTCGTGCTGCGCATCCCCGTCGCAGGTGCCTGCGATACGGACGACGCCTGACCGACTCCACTCCCATCGGACACGAAAAAGGCCCCGTCGCCGAGCGACGGGGCCTCTCCCTTGGGTCGGGCACGGTCCTAGATCTCGATCTCCTCCACCTCGAGGTCGCCCAGATCCAGGTCGTCCATCCAGTCGTCCAGGTCGGCCGCGGAATCCTCGGAAGACGAGGACGGTGCGGCGGCCGGAGCCGCGGCGGGTGCGGCGGCGATGATGGGGGCAACCGGCTTGTCGCCCGTGCGGGTGCGGGACACGGCCGAACCCTTGCCGTGGCCTTCCACGACCTCCACGAGCTCGCCCACCAGGTTGTTGAGTTCCAGGGCCTGGGCCGAGAGCTCCTCGGCCGAGGCGGCCGACTCCTCCGCGGTGGCGGCGTTGCTCTGGGTCAGCTGGTCCATGTCCGAGACCGTGCTGCTGATCTGGCCGATGCCCTGGGCCTGCTGGGAGCTGGACTGGGACACGGCCACGGCCACCGAACCCACGCCGTCGATGTTCTCGGAGATGCGTTCCAGGCAGCTGCGCACGTCCTCGGCCATCTTCACGCCGTGCTCGGAGCTCCGCTTGGACTCCTCGAGGAGCTGGGTCGTGTTGCGGGCGGCGTCGGCGCTGCGCTGGGCCAGGTTGCGGACCTCTTCCGCCACCACGGCGAAACCCTTGCCGGCCTCGCCGGCGCGGGCCGCCTCGACCGCGGCGTTCAGGGCCAGCAGGTT
>CAYFKR010000015.1:30988-84064 GCA_964343835.1 uncultured Fibrobacteraceae bacterium | reverse complement strand
TGTTGCCGCCGTCCCACAGGATGACGTCGGCCTCCTTCTCGGCCTCGCGCAGGATGGCCTCGTAGTCCACGCCCGCGAAGATCACGTTGCCGCGCACGATGTGGGGCTCGTACTCCTCCATCTCCTCGATGGTGCACTCGTGCTTCTCCAGGTCCTCCAGGGCGGCGAAGCGCTGGACGGCCTGCTTGGCCAGGTCGCCGTAGGGCATGGGGTGGCGCACGGCGGCCACCTTCTTGCCGGCGGCCTGCAGGATCTCGGAGATGCGGCGGGTGGTCTGGCTCTTGCCGCAGCCCGTCCGCACGGCGCAGATGCTGATGACCGGCTTGGTGCTCTTCAGCTGGGTGTGACGCTCGCCCAGGAGCTTGAAGTCGGCGCCGCAGGCGTTGACCAGGGCGGCCTTGTGCATCACGTCGTCGTACGCGACGTCGCTGTAGGAGAAGACGCAGCACTCCACGCCGTGCTCGGCGATGAGCTGGGGCAGATCCTCCTCGGCCAGGATGGGGATCCCGTCCGGGTACAGGTCGCCGGCGAGGACGGCGGGATACTTGCGACCGTCGATGTCGGGGATCTGGGCCGCGGTGAAGGCGACGACCTCGTACTTCTCGTTGTCCCGGAAGACGCAGTTGAAGTTGTGGAAGTCGCGACCGGCCGCGCCGATGATGATGATCTTCTCCCTGCTCATGGCAGCACCTCTATGTGAACGTTCGCGCGGACGAACGCCCTCCCCCCGCTGCGCGAGGCGGTGCGGCACGGGCCGCTGTCAGGGAAGGCGACGGATGGCCTCGATGATGCTGGTGGACGAACGCCCTTCGCGCATGGCTACGCGCACGACGTCGCCCCCCGCCGACCGGACGAGTTCCGCTCCGACGATCTCGCTCTCGGCGTACTCGTCGCCCTTGACCAGGACGTCCGGACGGACGATCCCGATCGTCTCCAGGGGGGTCGGCTCGCCAAACATGGTGACCGCGCCCACGGGGCGCAAGTGGGCCAGCACGGCGCAGCGGTCGGCTTCGGAAACGATGGGCCGGGACGGCCCCTTGAGGTCGCGGACCGAAGCGTCGGTATTGACGGCCACGAGCAGGACGTCGCCCGCCGCGGCAGCTTCGGCCAGGTACTCCACGTGGCCCCGGTGCAGGACGTCGAAGCAGCCGTTGGTGAACACGATCCGGCGGCCTGCGGCGCGCTGCTCGTCCGCCCAGGCGGCGAGGTCGTCCCGCGCGATCACCGGGGCGGCGGTCACGAGACGGCCTCGCGGATCTGGTCGGCGGTGATGGCGGCGGTCCCCACCTCGCGCACGGCCATGCCGGCGGCGTGGTTGGAGAGGTTGGCGGCCTCCAGGAAGGAGGCTCCGGCGGCCAGGGCGGCGCTGTAGACGGCGATGACGGTGTCGCCCGCGCCGGTGACGTCGAAGACGTCGCGGGCCTCGGTCGGCAGATGGTGTTCGTCGCCGGCCTTCTCGAAGAGTGCCATGCCGTGCTCGCCTCGGGTCACGACCACGCACTCGGCGCCCGTGCGCTCCAGGAGGATCCGGCCTGCCGCCTGGAGGCTGGCGGGATCGGTGATGGCCACGCCCGTGGCGCCGCTGGCCTCCTTCTGGTTCGGGGTCAGGGAGGTGCACCCTGCGTACTGGGAGTAGTCGCCGCGCTTGGGATCCACCACGACCGGAGCGCCCCACTCGCGGGCCGCGGCGATGAGCCGGGACAGGACGTCGTCGGGCAGCACGCCCTTGCCGTAGTCGCTCAGGACAACGGCATCGAAGGGGCCGGCCTGGAAGAAGCGGCGCACCAGGTCCTCGCGAACGATGTCGTCCAGGGGCTCGTCGGCCTCCACGTCGGCCCGGACCACCTGCTGGTGGTGGGCGATGATGCGGGTCTTGAGGGTGGTGCGGCGACCGTCGATGCGGCACAGACCGTCGCTGGAGATCCCCTGCTCGTCCAGCAGGCCTGCGAGGGTGCGCGAGGTCTCCCCCGTACCGGCGGCGGCGAAGAGCGAAACCTCGGCCCCCAGAGCACGCATGTTTGAGGCCACGTTGGCCGCTCCGCCCAGGCGGACCGTCTCGCGCCTCAGCCGGACGACGGGCACCGGCGCTTCGGGGCTGATGCGTTCCACCTCGCCCCACAGGAAGCGGTCCACCATGGCGTCGCCCACGACGGCCAGGCGGAGGTCGGCGAGTCGGTCCAGGATCTCGAGGCTGCGGGCGGGCATGGGTCCCTCCGGGGGTGTGCGGAACGGCGGCCGGGCCAAGTTATCAGGGGGGTCGGAGACTGTCAACGTGCCCATGGCGTGGGCATGTGCTATCATCGGATTCCGCGAACACACCGAACCCACAGGAGATCCGCCGATGGAGAAGAAGACGACCCAGCTGAACGTGGACCTGCCCCAGGACGTGGCCGAGGGTCACTACGCCAACCTGGCCCTGATCGCCCACAGCCCCAGCGAGTTCATCCTGGATTTCGCGCGCATGCTGCCGGGCCTGCCCAAGGCCAAGGTGTGCTCGCGCCTGGTGATGACGCCCCAGAACGCCAAGTCCCTCCTGCGGACCCTGCAGACCAACGTCCAGCGCTACGAGGAGACCCACGGCGAGATCCGCATGCCCGCCCCCGGCCAGGCGCCGGTGGTCGGCTTCCAGGACCCCGACGTGAAGAACTGACCCCTTCAGGCGATCAGCCGACGCAACCGCATCCGCGCCAGCGCCAGCAGCACCACGAGCGCCCCCGCCAGCCACAGCAGGTGAGGGGCGTTCTGCTGCAGGCCCCAGCCGCGACCGATCATGTTGTGGAAGACCATGATGGCCCGCCCCGACGGCAGCATCATGCCGATGGTCTTCATGAACCCCGGCACGATCTCCAGGGGCCACCACAGGCCGCCGAGAGCCGCCATGAGCATCGAGGCGGTCATGCCCAGGCCGTCGGCCTGTCCGGTGGTGCGGCAGAAGGTGGCCACCAGCAGCGCCAGGGCGGAGCTCACCCCTGCGAACAGGATCATCAGCAGGATCAGGGTGCCAGGACTGTCGCCGTAGTCCATGCCGGGCAACAGGGCGTTGATCCCCAGCAGTACGCCGGCCTGGAGCAGGCCCACGACCAGCGGCCCCAGGAACAGCCCGGCAGCCAGGACGGTGGACGACGCGGCGCCGAGGCGCAGCCGGGTCAGGGTGCCCGAGCGCCGTTCCAGCACCACGTCGCGCACGCTCATGAGCATGAACATCATCACGAACATGAGGGTGTAGCTGGGACCGGTGTGCTGGTAGCCGCTGGACAGGCCGGCCAGGGCACTGGGCTCCTCCTCCCCCTCGTTCCGGCCGAGGGAGACGGCGTCCAGGACGATACGGGGCTCCGCCCAGAGGGAATCGAAGGCGGCCTGGTCGAACGAGCCGTCGCCGGCGGCGCGGCGACCGCCGTGTTCGGCGTCCATGCGGCGGGTCGCCTCGGCCAGGGCCGTGCGGGCGGTCTGGGCGCTGGCCCGGTCGGAGTCGAAGAAGAACGACAGGGGCGCAGGACGGCCCGCAGCGAGGCTGTCGGAGAAGGCGGCGGGGATCCAGAGGGTCGCCGTGCGACGGCCCTCGTTCACCAGGCTGCGCGCCAGATCCTTGCTGCCGGCGGAGTCGGCCACGACGATACGGTAGAGCTCCCTTCCCTCGAGGGAGGCCACGAGCTGACGGGATGACTCGGAGCCGTCGGCGTCGAAGACGGTGACCTCGGGAGCCTGCGACGAGCCCCCGCCCCCGCCCATGGACCCGAACATCGATCCCATGAGCACGGTGAACATCACCGGCATGCCGAACAGCCAGAAGAGGTTCGACTTGTCCGCGGCGACCTTGCGGATGTGCAGCCCGATCAGGGCGAAGACGATGGACCCGCTCACAGCAGCCCCTCCTTTCCGCCGCGCCGACCATAGATCAGCAGCGAGAGACCGAGGAAGACCACGGTGATGCCCCCCAGCACCAGCAGGTTGGTGGTGACCGCGTCGAGACCCCGGTCGTAGGCGATGACCGTGGTGAAGGCCGTGTTGGCCCAGTAGTTGGGGGTGAAGCGGCCCAGGGTCTGCAGGAAGGCCGGCATGGACTCGGCGGGCATGAAGTTCCCCCCGATCAGGGCCAGGAAAAGGATCACGCCGGTACCGATCTGGCCCAGCTGCTTGGCGTCGCGGGTGAGCAGCGCCAGGGGCAGGTAGAAGGAGGCCAGCATGCCGGCGGTGGCCACCGCCACCAGGGGCAGGGCCAGGGGATCAGGGCCGAGGTTCAGGCCGAACAGGAGGCGGCCGGCGGCGAAGAGCACCGCCATCTGGAGCAGTCCGTTGATCATGGCGAAGAGCCATTTGGCCAGCAGGAGATCCGTGTCGCGCAGGGGCGCCACGAAGAGACGGCGCAGTGTACCCGACTCGCGCTCGACGTGGAGGTCGCCGCCCGCGTTGGCGGCGGCGAACATCATGAAGAAGATGCCCATGCCGGGCAGGATCCAGTCGAACATGTTGCGGGACGACTGCGGGACCTCGTTCTCTCCCACCTCGCCGGCGGTACGCTCGACGGCGGTCAGGTCCACCGCGGGTTCGGAGAGGGCGTCGCTCAGCTCCACCTGGTGGTCCATGATGACGCCGAACTGGTCCCAGGCCGCCTGGGCTTCCGGCGCGCCGTCGCGGACGAGGCGCCAGACGTCGAGGAACGAATCGCCGGAGAAGAGGACGTCGAAGGGATGCTCCTGCCCCTCTTCCGGATACCAGTCGTCGGACCAGGCGCCCGCGTAGGCGGCCTCTCCAGCCCTGACCTCCAGCAGCATCCTGCGGAGGATCTGTTCGACGATGTCGGCCTGGAACACGCTGACCGGGTCCTTCCACAGGCCGATCACCACGCGGCGGCCGCTGAAGTAGTCCTCCGTCAGGTTCGCAGGGAAGACCAGGGCGGCCCGCAGGTCGCCACTGCGCACCATGGCGTCGGCGTAGGCCGAGTCGCACCACACCGGGGCGAAGAAGCCCGATTCCTCCAGGGCCTGCTCCAGGGCGTCGCGGACCATCGTCGGCGGGTCGCCCACGATGCCCAGGGGGATGGCGTCCATGGTCGGTCCGCCACCCCCGAAGCCGCCGAAGGAGACGCCGAGGACGGCGGTCAGCAGCAGGGGCAGGACCAGGGTCACGATCACCGCCTGGCGGTCGGCCCACCAGCGCCGAACATCCTTACGCACGAGCACTCCGAGCATGGGTCCTCCTACTCGCGCAGCGCGCGGCCGGTGATCTTGAGGTAGAGGGTCTCCAGGTTGGGCCGGATGACCTCGAGCTGATCCAGGGAGGCGTCACGCTCGCCCAGCCAGGCGCCGAGCCGGGCCACCACCGCGGCGCCGTCGCTGCAGCGGATCTCGAACTTGCCCTTGCGGACACCGCTGCCCTCCACGCCGGGCCAGTCCGTGGCGGCGGCGTTGGCGTCATCCACGAGTTCGGCGGCGAGGTGAATGCGCACGGCGTCGGACTCCCCGATCTGGCGGATGAGCTCCTCCTTGTCGCCGAGGGCGGCCAGGCGACCGTGGTCGATGACCCCGATGCGGTCGCAGAGCTGCTCCGCCTCTTCCAGGTAGTGGGTGGTGTAGAGGACGGTCAGGCCCTCGCCGTTCATGTCCCGGATGAGGTCGAGGATGCGGGTGCGGGCCTGGGCGTCGATGCCGACGGTGGGCTCGTCCAGGAAGAGCACGTCCGGGGCGTGGACCAGGCCCATCATGATGTTCAGGCGCCGCTTCATGCCGCCGGAGAAGCCCTTGACCGGTCGCCTGGCGTGCTCGGCCAGGTCGGCGAGTTCGAGGAGTTCGCCCACGCGGCTGCGGAGCTGGGTCCCGGCCAGCCCGTAGAGGCGCCCGAAGACGTCCAGGTTCTGCTCGGCCGACAGCTCCTCGTAGAGGGCCAGCTCCTGGGGCACGACGCCGATGCGACGGCGCACGGATTCGGCGTCGGCCACCACGTCCAGGCCGCAGACGCTGGCGCGTCCGGCGTCGGGCGGCAGCAGCGTGGCCAGGATGGAGATGGTGGTGGTCTTGCCCGCGCCGTTGGGGCCGAGCAGGCCGAAGACCTCGCCCTTCTCCACGCCGAAGCCGAGATCGTCCACGGCCTTCACGTCGCCGAAGCGTTTCCCGAGTCCCTGTACCTGGATCATCGTTCCTCCTCCTCGGCCGTTCCGCCGGCGGCGGGCGGCCGGGTCTTCCAGCGCCTGTGTACCCAGAAGTAATGGTCCGGGTGCTGACGGATCTGTTCGGCCAGGCGGTCGGCCAGCGCCTGGGTCAGGGTACGGACCGCCGTCTCCTCGTCCAGGGACGTGTCCGGTTCGATGGGCTCCAGGAAGCGGGCGGCGTGGGTGCCGTCGCCCCGGGCCACGATGACCGACGGCACCAACGGGCAGCCGAGCTTCCAGGCGAAGTAGGCCACGCCGCGAGGGGTCGAGGCCTGCCTGCCGAGGAACTCCACGAACACGCCGTCGTCGCCGGCGTTGACGTCCGGCAGCATGGCGACGAACTCCCCGCCTCGGACCGAGCGGATCACCTGCCGCACCGACGTGTCGGCCTTGATGACCCTCATGCCGGCGCGCTCCCGGACGCGGTTCTGCATGGCGTCGACCCAGGGGTTGCTCTGGGTGCGCGCCACCACGCGGATCGGAAAACCCCGTGCCGCCACCGACGAGCCCAGCAGTTCCCAGTTGCCGAAGTGGCCGGTCGTCAGGATGGCTCCCCTGCCTTCGGAGCGGAGGCGTTCGAGATGTTCGAGCCCCTCGTGGTCGACCCGCCGCAGGATATCCCGTCCATTCCAGCCCCCGAGAGCGAAGAACTCCAGCATGGTCTCCCCGAGCCGCACGTAGAACGCCCGGGCCAGGGCCGACCTGTTCGCCTCGTCCCGTTCGGGGAAGGCATGGGCCATGTTCTCCCGGACCACGGCCCGGCGGAAGCCGGTGCGGTCGTGGATCCAGCCTCCGAGCCCGCGCCCCATGGACCGCCACCAGCGCTCAGGCAGGATCCTCACCAGGGCGAAGACCGCGGCCAGGGCGGCGTACTCCAGGGCCCAGCGCACTCGTTTGATGGGTCGGGCCAAGGACGTCCCTCCGTCGTTCCGGCTCGGGTCAGGGGATCCAGATCCTACGGGCGACCATTCCTCCGGGCAACCGTTGGATCAGGCCGCCGATCTCGAGGGCAGTCAGCCCCTCCTCCCACATCTCGCGGCTCCCGCGCCACCGGGCGTGCAATTCCCCGAGCCTGAGTCCGGTGAGGTCCAGCCGATCCCAGATCCAGCGCGCGGCCGAGCCCGGCCGCGGCAACCTGGCTGCCGGAGGATCCGCGGACGCCGTGGCCGAGGCTCCGGGAGCGGGACCGAGCACGGCCGCCAGGTCCTCGGCCGACTCCAGGAGGTGAGCTCCCTCCCGCAGCAGCTTGTGGCATCCCCGGCAGGTGCCCACATCCACCGGCCCCGGCACCGCGAAGACATCACGCCCGAGGTCCAGGGCCTGGTGGGCCGTGTGCAGGGCCCCGCTGCGGATCGGCGCCTCCACCACGATCACCGCCCGTGCCAGCGCCGCGATCAGGCGGTTCCGCCGCGGGAAGTTGTAGGGCAACGGCGGGGTGCCGGGCTCCTCCTCCGTCACGGTGCAGCCGCAGCGTTCGATGTCGCCCCGCAGCACCGCATGACGGGCGGGGAAGGTGAGGTCGATGCCCGTGCCCATGATCCCGACCGTCGCGGCGCCGGCCTCCAGGGCGCCGCGGTGGGCGGCCCCGTCGATGCCGGCGGCGAGACCGCTGAGCACCGTCCAGCCGCGCCGGCCCAGGTCGGCTCCGAGGGAGCGGGCGACGGTGCGTCCGCGGTGACTGGCGCGCCGGGTCCCGACCACGGCGATCATCGGCGCCCCCAGGATCCCGGGGTCCCCCATTCCCCATACCCTGTCGGGCGGGTCGGGGGCCTCGTTCCAGGCCGAGGGCCAGCGGTCGTCGTCGGGCACGAGGTTCCAGGCCTCCCGCTCGGAAGGCGTCGTACGTCGATTCACGTCTCGGGTTTCCTCTCCGGGAGGTACGGGGAGGTCGGTCAGGCTTCGGGGAGGGTGTCGTACAGATCGCGCAGCACGTGGCGGAGGGTGTCGATGCCCAGGCCCGTGACGGCGGAGATCATCAGGACGTCGCGGTCGCAGTGGTCGCGGGTCCAGTTGGCGACCTCGCGGCGGATGTCGGAGATCAGCTCCTCGTCCACCACGTCGAGCTTGTTGAGCACGACCACGAACGGGAGGTCGGCCAGACGGTTGCCGTAGGCCTTCAGCTCCTGGCGCAGGACCTGGAGGGTGGAGACGGGAGCCGCCTCGGAGGCGTCCACCAGGTAGACGAGCCCCCTGGTGCGTTCCACGTGGCGCAGGAACTCGTGGCCCAGGCCCCGACCGTCGCTGGCGCCCTCGATGAGGCCCGGGATGTCGGCCAGGGTGCAGCTGCGGAACTCGCCCAGGTCCACGATGCCCAGGTTGGGCACGAGGGTCGTGAACGGGTAGTCGGCGATCTTGGGACGGGCAGCCGTCAGCCGGCTCAGGAGGGTGGACTTGCCGGCGTTGGGCAGTCCGATCAGGCCGATGTCCGCCAGGAGCTTCAGCTCCAGGCGCAGGGAGCGGTCCTTACCGGGCCGGCCGGGGGTTGCCTTGTCGGGTGTCTGGTTGGTGGCGTTGCGGAACTCCCAGTTGCCCTTGCCGCCGCGGCCGCCCTCGGCCACGCAGAAGCGGGCGCCGGGCTCGGCCAGGTCCACGATGAGCTCGTCCGTGTCGGCGTCGAAGACGAGGGTGCCGCAGGGCAGGATCACGTCCACGGACTCGCCGTCGGCGCCTGTCTTGTTCCAGCCGCCACCCTGCTGACCGGGCGAGGCCTTGTAGTGCCGGCGGTAGCGGAAGTCCTGGAGGGTTGAGCTCTCGTCCGAGGCCGCCAGCCACACCGAGCCGCCGACGCCGCCGTTGCCGCCGTTGGGCCCACCACGGGGCACGCCCTTCTCGCGGCGGTAGGCGACGCATCCGTCCCCTCCCTTGCCGCTCGCGACGGTGATCTCGGCTACGTCGACGAACTTCACCCTATCCTCCGAACGTCTCGACGCCGGCGCGGAAGCGATCGGCCGCCTCGCGCAGGGCCTCCTCGTTGATGGCGTAGCTCAGGCGCAGGTGACCCGGCACGCCGAAGGGCTCGCCCGGGACCGTCGCCAACTTCTGCTCGTTCAGCAGGTGCTCGGCCAGGCGCCAGTCGCCGCCCGGGCCCTTGTCGGCGTCGATGCGGCCGCGGACGTCGGCCAGCAGGTAGAATGCCCCGTCGGGCACCACGAAGTCCACCCCGTCGATGCCGCGCAGGCCGTCGACCAGGGCGTCGCGGCGGGCCCGGAAGGAGCGGGACATGGCCGCCACCTCGTCGCCGCACTCGAAGGCCGCCAGCGACGCCTTCTGGGCGATGGTGTTCACGTTGCTCGTGGAGTGACTCTGCAGCCGGTTCATCGCCCCGATGGTCTTGCGGTCGGCGATGCCGAAGCCCACGCGCCAGCCGGTCATGGCGTAGCTCTTGGACAGGCCGCTGACCGTCACGATGCGGTGTCGCAAGTCCGGGGCCACCGTCATCAGGGGCACGTGCCCCTCGTCGGTATAGACGAGGTCCTCGTAGATCTCGTCGGTGAGGATGAAGAAGCTGGTCTTGCGGCAGTACTCGGCCAGTTCCTCCAGCTCGGTGCGGGTATAGACGGCCCCCGACGGGTTGGACGGCGTGTTCAGGATCAGGGCCTTGGCCCGGCCGGCGCCGGCGCGTTCGAGGTCTTCCGCCGTGATCTTCCAGCCCGGGCTGGACGGCACGACCGGGATCATGCGTCCCCGCAGGGCTGCGATCTGGGCCGGGTACGTCACCCAGTAGGGCACCGGCACGGCCACCTCGTCGCCCTGGTTCAGCAGCATGGACAGGGCGTTGAAGAGGATCTGCTTGGCGCCGTTGGAAATGATGACCTCCGCGGGCTCCACCGTCACGCCCATCTTGCTCGAGTAATGGGCCGCCACGGCCTCGCGCAACGAGGGCATGCCCGCGCTGGCGGTGTAGCCGTTGCCGCCCTCGTCGAGGGCGCGGTGGGCCGCGGCCTTGATGGGCTCGGGGGTGTCGTAGTCGGGCTCACCCGCCGTCAGGTTGATGACGGGCTCGCCGCGGGCCAGCAGTTCCTTGGCCTGCCCGGAGAGCTTGAGGGTCGGGGAATCGCCGAGGACGTCCGCCAGCCAGCCGAGTCTCAGTTCCATGGTCGTCTCCCTGTGGTCGCCTGTTGATCGGGACCGTTCCAATGTGGCACACGGCGGCGCGGGGGCAAGGAAGACCGCGTCGCCCGGTCGTCAATGGCGATCGGCGTACCGTTCCGCCAGGGCGGCGGCCGCCTCGGGCGGCACGTATCCGTCCACGGGGCCCCCGCAGCGGGCGACGTCGCGCACGAGGGTGGCGCTGATCATCGACAGCTCGGGGCGGGCGAACAGCAGCACCACCTCGAAGTCGTGGTAGAGGCTCCGGTTGAGGGCGGCCATGGGCTGCTCGTGCTCCAGGTCCGCAGGCCCGCGGATGCCCCGGACCACCACGTCGGCGTCCAGCTTCTGGACCGTCTCGACGAGCAGGCCGTCGAAACCGACGACACGGCACCGCGCTCCCCCGGTCACGCGCAGGACGGCTTCGCGGGCCACGTTCATGCGGACGTCGTGATCCAGGAGCGTGGCGCGTCCGCCCCGGGCGACGGCCAGGGTCACGGAGTCGAAGAGTCCGAGGGCCCGCTCCAGGATGTCCAGATGACCGTTGGTCACCGGGTCGAAGGTTCCGGGATAGACGGCGTGCTTGGCGTTCATGAATCACGCTCCAGGATGGTGAGGCCCGTGCCGCCGTAGCGGCGGGCGTCCCGTGTCCAGCCCGACGGTTCGGCGACGTCGTCGCCTGCGTCGTGCTCCAGGATCAGCATGTCGGTCCGCGGCGAGGAGGTCGCGATGCGGACCAGGTCGTCCAGGGCCCCGGCCGAATAGGGCGGGTCGGCGAAGACGACGAGGGGCTCGCCCGGGACCGCCAGTTCCTTCTCCAGCCAACGCAGGGCGTCGCCCCTGACCACGGCCCACTCCCCCGGCTCCGCGCCGAGGGTCTCGAGATTGCCGCGCGTGGCCCCGAGGGCCGCCCCGGCCCGGTCCACGAAGGTGCAATGGGCCGCGCCGCGGCTCAGGGCCTCGACGCCCAGGGACCCGGCGCCGCAGAAGAGATCGACGATGCGTCGGCCCGACAGCCGCGCACCGAGGATGGAGAACAGGGCCTCCTTCACGCGGTCGGACGTGGGTCGGGTGGCGTCGCCGCGCGGGGCGCGGAGTCGTCGACCTCCCCAGCGCCCGCCCACGACCCTCACGTCCGCTCCCTGCGGCAGCCCTCGACCATGGCCGTCCTGCAGGCCAGCACGCGGCGGGCCAGGGTCTCGGGATCGTCCCGGTCGGCCTTCAGCCGGAAGTGGGCGGCTGCGGCGTAGAGGGGCAGCCGTCGGCGATGGAGCTCCTCCAGCCCAGGCCAGCCCAGTTGCCGGACCAGGGGCCGATCGCCGGAGCCGTCGTCGAGGCGGCGCCGCACGACCCCGAAGGGAACGTCCAGCCAGACCACGGCCCCGCGCTCCCTCAGCAGTTCCACGTTGCCGGGCCGCTCGATCACACCGCCGCCACAGGACACCACGAGCTCGCGCCCCTGGTCCAGCGACTCGAGGGCGGCGGCCTCGGCATCGCGGAACGCGGATTCACCCCCGTCGGCGAAGAGCCCCGGGATGTCCCGCCCCTCGCGCTCGACGATCAGGGCGTCCAGGTCCACCGCTTCCAGCAAGGCGCGACGGGCCAGGACCTCTCCGACCGAGGTCTTGCCCGCGCCCATGAATCCGATCAACGATAGCCACATGTCTTCGACCGCCCGGCTGAGTCCGCGCCGATCATAGGGACGACGACGGCCCCGGGCAAGCAAGACCCGGGGCCGTCGTGTTCTTCTCGGATTCCGATCAGGGAGTCTCTTCGGGCTCGGCGCTCCAGAAGCGGGGCTCCACGTCCACGGCCGCCCGCGCCTCGCCGATGATGGGCCTCGGGTCGGGATCCGGGCCCACCGGCAGTCGCAGGCCCGCCGCGGCGGCCAGAACGCCCACGATGGCCGTGATCAGCAGCGCCTCCGCCACGTCGGCCGGGGTCCAGGGACCGCGCCGGGGCTCAGACCGAGACGATCTCATGGTCTTCCTCCGTCAGGATATCCACGGCGGACTCCTGCTCCTCCCCCTCGGGTCCCTCCTGCAGGCCGTAGCGCAGCAGCTTGCGGTAGAGGGTCGACGGGTTGATCTCCAGGATGTCGGCCGCCCGTTTCTTGTGGCCGCCCACCGAGTCGAGCACCGCCAGGATGTGCCGACGCTCCACCTCGTCGAGGGTCACGTGGGAGCCGATGAGGTTCAGGCGTCCCTCCACCTCGGGACCCGGGGCCGCCACGGCCTCCGGCAGGTCCTCGCAGGCGATGCGATCGCCCTCGCGGATGATGCAGGAGCGCTCGATGACGTTCTCCAGCTCGCGCACGTTGCCCGGCCAGTCGTAGCGGTAGAGGGCCTGCATGGCGTCGTCCTCGACGGCCTGGCCGATGGTGCCGGGGTAGTCGCCGCAGTGGGCCTTCAGGAAGTGGTCCACCAGCAGCGGGATGTCGTCCTGGCGATCGCGCAGGGGGGGCAGCTCGATGGGGATCACGTTGAGGCGGTAGAAGAGGTCGGCGCGGAAGCGCTTCTCGGCCACCTCCACGTCGAGGTTGCGGTTGGTGGCGGTGATGACGCGCAGGTCCGTCTTGACGGCCTTGCTCGAGCCCACCGGATAGATCTCGCGCTCCTGGAGCATGCGCAGCAGCTTGACCTGGATGGCGTGAGGCGTCTCGCCGATCTCGTCCAGGAAGATGGTGCCGCCCTCGGCCTGTCGGCAGAAGCCGTCGTGGTCGCGGTCGGCGCCGGTGAACGAACCCTTCACGTGGCCGAAGAGCTGGCTCTCCAGCAGGGTCTCGGGGATGGCGCCGCAGTTGATGGCCACGAAGGGCTTGTCGGCGCGGTTGCTGCGCTCGTGGATCGTGCGGGCGATGAGCTCCTTGCCGGTGCCGCTCTCGCCGGTGATCAGGATGGTGGCGTTGGTCGCGGAGATCTTGTCGATCATCTTGTACACGGCGCGCATGCCGGAACTCTGGCCGATGATCTTCTGCTTCGTGCGACGGGTCGTGAGCTCGCGCTTGAGCTGCACGTTCTCGGTACGGGTCTTCCGCAGGGCGAGGGCGTTGCGCACGGCCACCTTGATCTCGTCGTTCTTGCAGTGCTTCTGCAGGTACGAGTAGGCGCCGAGGTTCACGGCCTCGATGGCCGACTGCTCGCTTGCGTAGGCCGTGAGCATGATCACCGGGGTTTCGGGATCGATGGCCTTGATGCCCTTCAGGAGCTGGATGCCGTCCAGCTTGGGCATCTGGATATCGCTGAGCACCACGTCGTGCCGGTCCGCCTCCATGGCGGCGAGGGCTTCGGCGCCGCTGGTCACGGCGGTGACGTCGTAGCCCTCCTTCTCCAGCAGGATGGTGAGGTACTGGCACATGGACTCTTCATCGTCGACGACGAGGACCCTGGGTTCGGCCATGGATCGCTCCTTGATCGCTCGGGCTGTTGTTGCTGCTGTCGAAGGGGTTATCGGTCGAATTGCACGGACCTTGAGCGACATGACCGACGCTTTCTTGAGCGTCGGTCACACCGTCAGGGCATTCTGCAAGGATCAGGTCAGGACGCAGGCGGCGCTGGCTTCGGCCAGGGCATCGTCCCTGGTGAGGCAGGAATCGCCGTGCACGAGCGGGAGCTGGATGGTGAAGATGGCGCCGCCGTCGGGGTGGTCCGCGGCGTCGATGGCGCCGCCGTGGGCGTGGATGATCCGCCGGACGGTCGCGAGTCCCAGTCCCGTGCCCTCCTTGCGGGTGGTCACGAAGGGCTGGAAGATGCGGTCGGCCAGTTCGGACGGCAAGCCCGGCCCCGTATCGCGGACGCTGACCAGGCAGACGGAGCAGTCGGGATCCAGGCCCGCCTCCAGGTGGATGCGCCCGCCGTCGCCCAGGAACGCCGCGGCGTTCTGGACCAGGTTCAGCAGCACCTGGCGGAACTGCTCCTGATCCACCATGAGCACCAGGTCGTCGGGAGCGACGCGGCTGGTCACCGTGACGTCGTCGGGCACCGAGGGATCCACGTCGGCCTGGGCCGTGACCTCGGTCAGGACCTCGGAGAGCACCACCAGCTCGGGATGCGACGGACGCAGCCGAGCGAACCCCAGGAAATCCTCGATGAGGTGATTGACCCGACCGCTCTCCTTGAGGATCAGGTCCAGCAGGCGCGCCTCGGCCCCGTCCACGTCCAGCTCGGCCCCCAGGATCTCGGCGCTGCCCCGGATGCTGCCCAGGGGATTGCGGATCTCGTGGGCGATGCTGGCGGCCAGTTCGCCCACCGCCGCCAGGCGGTCGGCCTCGCGCATGCGATCGCGCAGCCGCACCACGTCGCTCAGGTCCTGGAACACGGCGGCCGCTCCGGTGAGCTCGCCGTGGGCGCCGTAGACCGGGTTCACGGTCACGCCGATGGGGACGGTCACCCCGTCGGGCCGGTGGATCACGATCTCCTCGCGCTCCACCGTCTCCTCCCGGACCAGCGCCTGCATCAGGCAGCGCTTGAAGGCGTGCCAGCCCTCGTCGAAGGCCTCGTTCACGTCGCGGTCCAGGATCTCGTCACGCTCCCGGAAGAGGATGCGTGCGGCGGAACGGCTCGCCGTGCGTACGACACCCTTCTCGTCCACCAGCAGCAGGCCGCTGCTGAGGCTCGACAGGATGGCCTTGAGGTCGGCGCGCAGGGCGTCGGCCGTCACGGCCTGCAGGGCGGCACGGTCGTGCGAACGCCGCCATGCGACGACGGCGGCGACGAGAGCGATGAAGAGAGCGGTGGCAAGGATGATCAAGGCGGTGCGTCCCGGTCCTGGGCCGTTGTCTCGGGGCCTGGCCCCATGGTGTCCCCATGGTCATCGGCCGGGGCGGTCGGAAGTTGAGAGTCGATGGGCTGCGACGGCCCGAACACCACGTGGGGCGCCAGCTTCAGGGCCAGCTTCGGACCGATGCCCTTGACCCGCTGCAGGTCCACCAGGTCGAGGAAGGGCCCGTCCTCGTGCCGCGCCGCCACGATCCTGGCCGCCAGTTTCGGTCCGATGCCCGGCAGGAAACGGAGGGTGTCGGCGGGCGCGGCGTTCACGTCGAAGGGGCCGGTCGGGGGCGGCGGTTCCTCCACCGCGACCACCGGTGCCGGCAGCAGCGAGTCGAGCCAGAGCGGGTCGCGCCATCGCCCCTCCCCGTCCAGCAGAACGTGGCGGCGGATCAGGCGCCCCCCCATGAGCAAACAGAAGATCAGGACGAGTCCCAGGGCCTGGCGTTTGCGCAAGCCTGTGCTCCGGTCCGGGAGGAAGGGGCGGGAGGAGGGTTCAGCGCATCAGGGTCCACTGCAGTCGCCAGCGCATCTCCCGGCCGCGCACGGCATCGCCGCCGGCCAGGGGGACGTCCGCATCCAGGACGTTCCGGAAGGCGACGCCGATGTCCGCGCCCGTGAGGCGGAACATGAGCAGGGCGTGGTGCAGCGTCACGGCCTCGAGGCGGTGGCCCGTCCCCGGCACCCAGGGATTGGCCGACTCGCCGCGGTGCTCCACCTGCCAGCCCAGCTCGAAGATGCCGTCGCCGGAGAAAGCAGACCGGGTCCAGCGGGCGTCCAGGACGGCCGACCGCTCCGGGGGCAGGAAGACCGGCAGCGGGGCGGCGGGGTCGTCGGCGGCGGTCCAGCCGCGGAGGTCCAGGCGCGCGCGCGTCCAGAGGTCGCCGCCGAAGCGGAAGCGGCGGGCCAGGGACCAGGAGGCGGTCCAGGCGTCGAGGGACACGCCGTTGGCCCAGCGACCGGTGGGGGTCGATGCCAGGTCGTGACCGACGAAGGATTCGGCACGCCAGCCGATGCCGTCGCGGAGGCGGCGGGCCGTGGCGTCCACGCCCACATCGAAACCCGCGAACCGTCCGCTCCAGCCCAGGGCTCCGCGCACGACGGATTCGCGCTCCAGGTCCGGCTCCGGGAGCAGTCGGTACACGAATCCGTCGGCGACGGCCGTCCAGGGCGAGACGAGTTCGTCGCTGCGGGGCGTGCGATACTCCCAGGCCAAGGCGGCACGCCAACCTCCGTCCGGATTCGACAGGTCCACCGACGCAGCGGGCCGGACGCCGAGTCCGCGGTGCCATCCCGCCCCCGCGGCGGCCGACAACACGTGCGTCCCCGCCTGCCAGTTCCGCACCAGACGGGCGTCGGCTTCCTGGCGGCCCAGCCGCGAGGGGGCCAGGACCACACCGGGCAGCACGCCGTAGGCGTCGAGCTCCGCCGCGCGCCAGGCGCCACCCCGGACGACCGCACCCCACGCCGCACCGGGGGAGCGCCAGTCCAGACGCGCTTCCCGACGCTGCACCGACACCGTCCGCTCCGGGTCCACGTCGCCGGTGAGGGTCGTCGCGTCGGTCTCGGCCAGCAGGTCGGTCCCGTTGACGGCGACTCCCGCAGTGAGCAGGCCGCCGACCGCCCGTCCACGCCAGGTGACGTGGAGCTGTTCGCCCCAGACCTCCTGACGTTCCAGTCCGTCCGCCGGCATCAGGTGCTTGTGCTTGCGGGAGCGGGCATAGGCGATGGTGGTCCGGGAGCCGTCGTCGGCCAGGTGGGAGACGGCCGTGCGCGCTGTGCGGGCCTTGGCCCGTCGGGCGTGCTGATCGGCGAAGGCGCCGCCGCTGACGATGTCGGCGGTGGAATAGCCGTCGGTGAGGAAGTCGTGGAGGATCCGCTCGTCGAAATCGAAGCGGGCGGTCCAGGGGGCGACGGGCGTGCGGAACGAGAGGCGTCGGAGATACGACTCCAGCCCGCCCTTGAAGAAGCGGGTATCCAGGCGGGCCCCCGACGAGTCGGGAGCCGCCGAGACCAGGGGCAGGGCCATGCGTCCGTCCACCCCGGCGGCCACCGGGCCGGCCTCGACGCCGGCCAGGGCGACGGTCCAGGGATCGTCGACGCGCAGATGCCCCGTTCCCCGGGGGAGCCCGTCGCGCAGGTACTCCACGAGGGGACCGGCCCCGGGCTCGTGGAGCAGGAGCAGGGACGCGCCGTGGTCGCCGGCCGCGATGCCGAGCCAGGGCGACTCGAGCCGCAGCACGTCGGGCAGCTCGGACGGGAACGGGTCCCAGGTCACGGGCCCTTCGGACGCCGCGGAGCCGGCCGCCGCCAGGATCGCCAGGAGGATGACGCGCACCGGGCTCAAGGCAGGAGCCTCCGTCCGTCCTTCCAGACCTCGGCCACCGGGTTCAGGCCGGCGTGGTAGGGCACCAGACGGTAGTCGTCGGCGTCGAGGATCAGGAAGTCGGCGGCCTTGCCCGGCGCGAGGGAGCCCACCTCGTCGGCCAGGCCGAGGGCCCAGGCCGAGTTCAGCGTGCAGGCGACGAGGGCTTCCGCCGGCGACATCTTCATCTGGGTGCAGGCGATGGACTGGACCAGCGGCATAGACGGCACGGGGCTGCTGCCCGGGTTGTAGTCGGTGGCCAGGGCCAGGGCGCAGCCGGCCTCGATCATCTCACGGGCGGGGGCGTAGTCGCGGATGCCCAGGCTGAAGACCGTGCCAGGCAGCAGGACCGCCACGGTGTCCGAGGCCGCCAGAGCCTCGATGCCGGCGCGGTCGATGCGGATCAGGTGGTCGGCGGAGTCGGCGCCCAGGCGGGCGGCCAGGGCCGCGCCCCCGAACGACGCCAGCTCGTCGGCGTGGACGGCGGCGCGCAGGCCGAGCTCCATGCCCCGCCTCAGGATGGCCTCGGTCTCCTCGAGGTCGAAGACGGTGGGCTCGCAGAAGACGTCCAGGCGGTCGGCCAGGCCCTTGGCCGCCACCTCGGGCAGGATCGTGTCGAGGATCAGCGCCACGTACTCCGCACGACGCTCCTTGTATTCGGCCGGGACCTCGTGGGCGGCCAGGCAGGTCAGGACCGAGCGCATGCCGACCCGCTCGGCGGCCTCGCGGGCCACGCGGAGCATCTTGACCTCGTCCTCGAAGGTCAAGCCGTAACCGCTCTTGATCTCGACGGTTGTGGTGCCGTGAGCGAGGAGCTGGCCAAGGCGGCGGACCGTGAGGTCGAGCAGGCCGGCCTCGTCGCGATCCCGGAGATCGCGGACCGAGGCATGGATGCCGCCCCCGGCGGCGGCGATCTCCAGGTAGGTCTCGCCGCGCAGGCGTCGTTCGTATTCGTCCTGGCGGGTGCGGCCGTACACGGCGTGGGTGTGGGGATCGACCCATCCGGGCACCACGCAGCGGCCGGCGACGTCGACCACCTCACCGGCCTCACCCGCGGCTGCCAGGACCTGATCCCGGGGACCGCAGGCGGCCACGCGACCATCCCGGACGGCCAGGGCGGCGTCCGGGACCAGCCCGAGGGACGACAGGCCGGCGCCCCTGCGAGGGCGGGCATCCAGATCGGGATCGCACAGCGAGCAGAGCTGGCCGATCCGGTCCACGATCAGGTCCGCAGGTCCTCGGGCCAACAGGTCGTCGTCACGCCACATGGTCGCCTCCGCTGGGGTCATGGTTCCGCGCCGGGGCCCCTCCCACACCGGGGCGGGCCTCCGGGTTCCATCCGGCGGCCATCGTCGTCCACGCGGCGTCGGGAATCAAGGCCGGGGTGCGCCGTCGAAGAAGCCGGCCACCGCGGCGATCGTATCCTCGGCGCCTTCGCAGTACCGCACGGGCACGGGCAGAGCCTTGAGGAAGGTCATGCCGTAGGGCTTGCTGTGCAACCTGCCGTCGAGCAGCACCACCACGCCGCGATCCGATTCCGTCCGGATGAGCCGTCCCACGCCCTGACGGAGGCGCAGCACCGCCTCCCGCAGCATGAACCCGGTGAAGGGATTCTCGCCGTGGGCCTTCATGCGGTCGGAACGGGCCTCCACCCAGGGGTCCGTGGGCACGGGGAAGGGCAGGCGCGGCACGATGAGCACCTCCAGCTCGCGGCCGGGCAGGTCCACCCCCTCCCAGAAGGTGTTGGTGCCCAGCAGCACCGCACGGCGCTCCTGCCGGAACCGGGCCAGCAGTTCGGCCGCCGACACCCCGCCGCCCTGGGACAGCACGACGGGGCGGTCGTCGGACCAGAGGCGGTCGGTGTCGGTGCGGAAGGCGTGGTCGCCGTCGTCGGAGGCGGCCAGGGCGTCGCGCACGGCCTTCAGGGCGCGGTAGCTGGTGAACAGCACCATGGTCTTGCGGGGCGTGCCGGCCATGATCCCGTCCACGAGGGACGCGAGGGCGGCGGCGTGATTCGGGGCGTCGGGCGCCGGGAACCCGGACGGGGCGAGATGGAGGGCCTGCTTCTCGATGTCGAACGGCGAGGGCACGAGCCGGACGTCGGGCGGAGAACCGGGCCGGGTCATCCCCAGCTCGCGGGCCATGTACGACAGGTCCTCCCCGATGCCGAGGGTGGCGCTGGTGGCCACGGGCGTCACGTGGGAGGCCAGCCACTGTTCGCGGAGCAGGTCGCCGGCGTCGAGGCGCGTGGCGCCGGCGGCGCGGAAACGGCCGGCCTTGTCCGGCTCCAGCCATACGACCCACTCGTCGTCCTCGATGCCCGTGAGGAAGAGCATGTCCTCCTCCAGGGACTGGACGAGCTCGGCGGAGCGGGCCAGGGTGGCCAGTTCGTCGGTGACGCCCTCGGGCACGTCGGCCAGGCACTCCAGGGCGCCGGCGAGGGAGGCGTGGCAGCGGCCCGCCTCGGCGCAGGCGGCGAGCAGGCGGGTGGTGTCGTCGGCCACGGGGCCGAAGGTCTCGGCGCGGTCGTAGACGCGGACGCGCCAGGTGCCCGCAGCCTCGCCGTCGCCCGCCGGGCGGACGGAGTGGACGGAGGCGAGGGCGTCGAGCCAGCGTCGCAGTTCGTCGGCTGCGCGGACAACCGCCCGGCCGGCTTCTCGTGCCCTGGCGGCCGCCTGCTCTCCCGGCTCGCCGATCCTCTCCAGGGACCGGGCCACGCGCTCGGACACCGCCGGTGCACGGGTGCGGTCCGCCGCGGCGTCCACGAGCTCTTCCAGCACCGCGGATCGCGAGGCGTCGCAGACGATGGAGAAGGTGTCCAGGGCCACCCCGGGCAGGCGATGGGCTTCGTCCACCACCAGGTCGTCGTACTCCCCCACCAGGGTGTGTCCCGCCGCGCAGTCGTTCATCAGCAGCGCGTGGTTCACCACCACGAGCCTGGCATCGCGGGCGAGGCGACGGGCGCGTTGCACGTGGCATTCCTCGCGGCCGTAGCACACGGCGGGCGAACAGGGCTCCGGGGAATCGAAGAGCACGCCCAGGTGCTGGCGCAGGGCGGGATGGTCCTCCACCTCTTCGCGCATGCCCTCGGTGGTGACGGCGAGCCAGAGCCGGAACGAGGCCAGGGCCCAGGCGTCGGCCAGGGAGTCGGTACCGTAGCGCAGGAAACGGAGGCGACGGGTCCTGCACAGGTAGTTGGCGCGTCCCATCAGGCGTCGCGCCGTGAGGTCGGGAGCGAGGCCTGCGAGGCGCGGCAGATCCTGCTCCAGGATCTGGGCCTGCAGGGCGCGGGTGTGGGTGGAGACGACGGCGCGCCTCTCCCCCGCCGACAGGCCGGCCAGCAGGGGCACCAGGTAGCCCAGGGTCTTGCCCACGCCGGTGCCGGCCTCCACCAGCAGCGGCCGGCCTTCGGAAAGGCTCTCGGCCACGGCACGGGCCATATCGCCCTGGCCGAACCGTGGACGGAAGCCGTCGCCGTACAAGCGGCCGAGGCCGTCGGGGTCGGCCATCCAGGCCTCGAGGTCCAGAGGGTCGGCGGGCAGGGGCGAAGGCGGTGCGGCGGGTGGTTCGGGCAGCATGGCGCCGCCGTCGTCCCAGCCGGCGAAGGGGTCGGCGCCGGGACGCGAGGCCAGCGAGGCCAGCGTGTCCAGCAGGGTTGCATGGGCCTTGGACCAGGGAGCCAGGAGGTCGCGGACACCGGCACGCAGGTCGGCGTCCAGGGATGCCCAGGCCGCCACGCCGTCCCAGATGCGGCGGCCCTCCTCGCGGAGGCGCTGCTCGGCGGCGAGGCGGTCGTGGACGACCAGCCGCCGACGACGACCGGTCTCCCGGGGAGCGAGCAGCGACCAGAGGAAGGCGCGGGGCACCAGGATGCGGTCGCCCTCGACGGTGTCCAGCTCCGGGCGATCGCCGTCGGAGACGATCATGGCGCCGGCGGGCAGTCCGTCGAGGTGGTGGAGGTCGGGGAGTTCGACCAGGCGGGAGGGGTCGCGCAGGTCGATGGCCAGGCGGGTGCCGTGACCGTCGCCGAGGCCGAGGGTCATCCAGAGGGAGCGGTCGCCGCCGGCGTCAGTCGACATCGTCGGGGCTCCCCCCTTCCAGCAGCCGGGCGAAGGCGGCCTCGTCCAGGACGAGCACGCCCAGATCCCTGGCCTTGTCCAGCTTGGAACCCGGGTCGGCGCCCACGATCACCGCGTCGGTCTTTCCGCTCACGCTGCCGGTGACCTTGCCGCCCCGCGCCTCCACGAGCTTCTTGGCGTCGGAGCGGGACCAGGTCTCGAAGGCGCCGGTGAGCACGACCTTGCGGCCCTCGAACCAGGTGCCCTCCGGAGCCTCCTCCCGCTCGGGAGCGTGCTCCTCGGAACGCAGGAATCCCACGGCGCGCAGTTCCTCCACCAGGGCCCGACCGCGCGGGTCGCGGAAGAAGCCGGCCACCGCTTCGGCCACGTCGACGCCCACGCCCTCGACGCCGTCGGCCACCATGGTCTCCGCATCCACCGCGGCCAGCTCGTCGATGTTGCGGTAGCGGGCCGCCAGGGAGCGGGCCGTGGTCACGCCCACCATGCGGATGCCGAGGGCGAAGATCTTGGCGGGCCAGTCCCGGTCCTTGGCACGCTCCGCGGCCTCCACCAGGGAGGCAGCGGAGGTCTCGCCCCAGCCCGGCAGGGGCGCCAGGGCGTCGGCCCGCAGGCGGAAGAGGTCGGGCAGGCCGTCGATCAGGCCCGCCTCCAGGAGCTGGGCGATCCCGCGCACCCCCAGGCCCTCGATGTCGGCGGCCTCGCGCCCCACGAAATGCTTCAGGCGCCCCGCGACCTGGGCCGGACACAGGGGATTGCGGCAGCGCACGGCCACCTCCCCCTCCTCGCGACCGACCGGGCCCTCGCAGACGGGGCAGGTCTCGGGGATCGGGGGGCGTTCCGCACCTGCGGGCCGGAGCTCGTCCACCGCGCGCAGGACCTTGGGGATGATGTCGCCGCCCTTGACCACCACCACGGTGTCGCCCACGCGCACGTCCTTGCGCTCGATCTCGTCCCAGTTGTGGAGAGTGGCCCGCGACACGGTGGTGCCGGCCAGCCGAACCGGGCGGAGCTCGGCCACGGGCGTGATCACGCCGGTGCGGCCCACCTGCAGGGTGACGGACTCCAGGACCGTCCGCGCCTCTTCGGCGGCGTACTTGTAGGCCAGTCCCCAGCGGGGGGCCTTGGCCGTGGAGCCGAGGCGGTCGTGGAGGGAGAGGTCGTCCACCTTCAGCACCGCACCGTCGATCTGGTAGTCGAGGGCGTCGCGCAGGGAACCCAGTTCGTCGAGGTGAGCGCGCAGGCCGTCCATGTCGGAGGCGGTGCGCAGGAAGGGATTCACGGGCAGGCCGAGGGCCTCGATGGCCGCCAGCTCGTCGCGGTGGGTGGCCAGTTCCAGGTCCCCCTCCAGGGGGAAGAGCTGGTAGAAGAACACCGACGGAGCCCGCGCCGCCACCACGCCGGAGTCGAGGGTCTTGAGGGTGCCGGCCATGGCGTTGCGGGGGTTGGCCAGGGGCTCCTCCCCGGCCTCCTCGCGCTCGGCGTTGAGGGCGCGGAAGCGGCTCAGGGTGAAGTAGGCCTCGCCACGGACCTCCACGGCGGTGGCGCCGCCGGGCAGGGCGTCGCGCCAGCCGTCGGGCAGGGTGGTCGGGACCTCGGCGAAGGTCCGGACGTTGGCGGTGACCTCGTCGCCCTTGGTGCCGTCGCCGCGGGTCAGAGCCGCCTCGAGCACGCCGTCGCGATAGCGGACCGCCAGGGCCACGCCGTCGATCTTGGGCTCGACGGTGTACGTCATGTCGCGCTCGGGGAGCTCGCGGCGGATGCGTTCGGCGAAAGCCGCGACGTCGTCCAGCTCGTAGCTGTTCTGGAGGCTGATCATGGGCCTGCTGTGGGGCAGGCTCTCGAAGCGGGCGTCGGCGTCGGAGCCGGGGGTGCGCGTGGGGCTGGCCTCGTCGGCGAGGTCGGGATGACGCGCTTCCAGGTCGGCCAGCTCTCGCACCAGGGCGTCGTACTCGGCGTCGCCGATCTCGGAGCGGTGCTCGCGGTAGTAGAGGTGATCGTGTCGGGCGATCTCGGCGCGCAGCCGCCGGATCCTCTCCCGCGCGTCGGCCTGGTCCATGGAACGCTCCGGTCAGAAGGTCTGCAGCAACGACACGTGGAGCTTGGCCCGGTCCAGGCCCACGGTCCCCGGGAATCCGATGGCGAGCGAGACGTCGCCCCCGGCGCCGGTGGTGATCAGGCCGAGGCCGTACCCCAGGGGGCGCTCGGTGTCCACGACGATCCCCTCGGTGACGGGGTCTCGCCGCGACTGGCGAACGTACCCCAGGTCCAGGAATGAGTAAACCCTGGAGCGACCGGGCCTTCCCAGCCGGAGTTCCAGCGACGCCACAGCCATGCGCTCCCCGTGGAATCGGTCCTCGCGATAGCCCCGCAGGGAGGTGGCGCCTCCCAGGCGGAACTGCTCCACCAGGGGCAGGACAGGCTCGTCCCCGCCCACGTCGGCGAAGCGGCCACGGATCGCGCCGCTGACCGTCGAGCCGAACCAGATCTCGCCCTCGAGCCCCAGGTCCACGATGGTCTGGCGCTCCTCCCGCGGCGTGGCCGGTTCGGCGTCGTCGTCGCCTGCCCGGGCTTCGGCCCTGCGTCGGGCCTCCTCCACCACCGCCGAAGCCCCCCAGCCGCTCACCGCCGGATCCAGCCGCGAGCGACGCACCGCGACCCGGGCCCGGGTCCGCGTGGAGCGCGTCCACTCCCCGGCGGGGAACGTGCCCCGGTCCCGGCCCGCGCCGAGCTCCAGCTGCCAGCCGCCGCGCACCGGCAGGGACACTCCGAGGTCCAGGCGCACCCTGGCGTGGACGCCGTCGACCACCTCTTGGTCCAGCCCGAGATCGGCGTCCAGGGGCGTTCCGGCCACCAGGGGCTCGCGCCATTGCAGACCGAACCGGGAGCGGGATTCGCCGTCGTCGCTCCACGCCACTTCCAGGCGACGCCCCGTCCCGGCGATGTTCCCCAGCAGCAGATCGGCCTGACCGCTGAGGCGCGTACCGCTCCCGTCGTCCGGGCGGCTCAGGCCCAGCACCACCGCCATGCGGTTGGCCCTGCGACGCGGCGTGATGGGCCAGTGCACGCCCACGGTATCGGGGGCGGCGTGCCAGAGCACCGGCTCGCCCACGCCGGCGTAGAGGTCCCGGGCCAGGAGGCGTTCCCGGGCGCGGACCAGGTCGCGGTCGCGGAAGGGTCGGCCGGTCCCCAGCCCCGCAACACGGCCCGCGAACGCACCTGCGGTTCCCGTCCCCAGGCTCGAGGACACCGGTCCCCAGACCATCCGTCGTCCCGTGGAGAGGACGGCCCGCACGTCCACGGTCGCGGCCTCGGCGTCCAGGGCGACCCCGCGGACCGACCAGGCGGCGAAGGGATGGCCCGCCTCCCCGGCAGCCGAAAGCAGGAACCGGACCGCGCGGTCCCAGGTCGGCCCGTCGAACCGGTCGCCGGGACGCGGGAGCCAGCGCTCCAGCCAGGGGCCCGCCTCCGCCTCGCCCGTCGTCTCGACGTCCACAGCACCCACCCGGTACAGGGGGCCCGGATCCACGACCAGGACCGTCGCGCCGTCGCGGTCGACCGTGCGGATGCGGCAGGCCAGGTGGCCCCGCGCGTGCCAGCGGTCCCTGAGCACGTCCGAAGGGGGCAGGACCGGGCCGTCGTCACCGGGTGCGCGGGACGCCGCCACGGTGGCGGCAACGGTTGCGATGGAGTCCGTCGACGCCGTCGCCAGCGACGCGGCCGTGTTCCAGTCGCCGGTCCAGGCCGCGGCCCAGGCCGCATCGGCCTCGGCGTGGGTGCGCCAGGGGTCGCCGTCGATCACGCCGGGGGCGGGTTCGATCCGGGCCGGGGACGCCGCCGTCGCAAGGCCGGCCGCCACCAGGAGCAGCAGGCTAGAAACGAGCCGTCGACTCGAGTCGGACATCATGCTGCCACCCCCTCTCGTCGCCCAGCCGGCGACTGAACTGGGCCAGGGACACGCTCAGGGTCCGCGACGGGTCCCAGGTCAGCCTGGCTGACACGTCCACGTTGCCCCCCGGGTAGGGGAAGAAGAAGGGGCGCAGGGAGCCGACGGGTTCGTCGCTGGTCACGTCGGACCAGCGGGCGTCGACGGTGCCGCTCCAGCGGTCGGCCAGGCGCCAGCGCGCGGACGGGCGCAGGCCCCACTCCCGCTGGGCGACCCCCGAGACGTCGTCGCTGCGTCGGAGGTGGTCCACGGCGATGCCCGCCTGGTTGCCGGGGGACGGTCGCCACAGGGCCTCGGTCTCGTGCTTCCAGACCACGGTGCCGTAGGAGCGGTTGCTGCTGGAGGCGGCCTCCTCGGTGCGGCGGCGATCGAAATCCCGACGGGTCCGCCAGCGCATGCTGGTGGTCTGCCCCAGGTTGCGCACCAGGGTGGCCTGGTGGAGGCGCCGGAGGCGGCGCTCCGGGTGGGCGGCGTACTGGCGGTCCAGGCCCTCGTCGAACTCCAGGCGCAGGCGGAGGTCCCAGGCGCGCAGGTGGCGCAGCAGGTTGACGTCCTGGCGCAGGGAGAGCTCCCCCAGCACGCCGTCGTCGGGGTCCAGCAGGCGGCCGCGGTCGAGGCGGAGCAGGCCGCCCACGTCGTCGGTGCGGCTGCGTCCCCTGGCCGAGACGCGGGCGAAGGTGGACCAGGCGCCCCACCAGCGGTCCTCCCCCAGCACGGAGAAGTCCTGGCGCCAGGTGAGGTCGGCGGAGACCTCAGTGGTGGCCACCAGGCTGTCGGTGCCGACGGTGATCACCTGATGGTCGCCGAGCTCGTGGCCCACGAAGTCGCCGGCCTGGTTGTAGTCGCCCTGGCGCTCGCCCACGTAGATCACCTGGCGGTCGAGGACCTCGGTGCGGCTGTTGTCGATGCCGTAGGACAGGGCCCAATCGCTGCCGGCGTCGGGCCAGCGGCCGGAGAGCCGGAGCTTGGCGAGGCGGGTGACGAGCTCCGCCCCGCCGGGCACGTCGGTGCGACGCCAGGTGCCGTCGGCGGTCAGGCGCATGCCGGCGGCCTCGGGGGTCGTCAGGGCGGCATCGACGGTGCGGGCGTCCCGTTCGCGACGCCAGCCGTCGCTGCGGGCCGAGTCCGCCAGGTCCCGCGCCCAGCCGGCGCGCCAGGACCAGGCGCCGTCGCCGTCGGAAGCGAGGGCCGCGGTCCAGCGACGGAGGCGGGCGCCGGTGTCGTCGTCGCCGCCGCCGTCCCGGTAGGCCCTGGCCAGGCGGCCGACGGTGGTGCGGACCGGCCCCAGGTCCACCGTCAGGCCGTGATCGTCGACGGTGCGGGTCACGTCCAGGGGGTCGACCGCGTCGTCGGCCCCGGCGTCGACGCGCGCGTGACGTCCCGAGACGGCTCCCAGACGCCACCGGCCACCCACCTCCAGGGCCGTGGCCTCCAGTCCGGCGCCGTGATCGAGACGGTCCCAGGTGGCCTCCACGGCGGCGCTGCGGGACTCCCGCCCCGCCTCCCAGCCGAGCCGCCCCGTGGTCACGGCGTCCCGCTGGTCCAGGAAGCCCTCGTCGCGGGCCCGCACGCCCAGGCCCCAGCGCTCGTAGCGGAAGAGGTCGCGGGCCAGCAGGAAGGGCCGGAACCCCTCGCCGAGGTCCTCGTGGTCCACCGACGCCCGCCACCGGCCCAGGGAGCGGCCGGCCAGGGTCGCCTCGCGGTTGCCGGTGCGCAGACCGGCCCGCCAGGCCGTGCCCCGGTCGTCGTGGGCGTCGAGGGAGGACAGCACGTTGGCGTCGAAATCGCTGGCGTGCCACTCGGCGTCGAGCCACGGCGCCAGGCTGTCGCCCAGGGCGCCGGACACGGACATCAGGCGCTGGCGACTGGCCAGCTCGAGGCGGCGTCCGATGCGCCAGGAGCCTCCCCCCGGCCCGCGGTAGCCGTAGACGGCCTCGCCCGTGGCGGTCAGGGATTCCACGGCGTACTCCCCGAGTCCGGAGCCCACGTGGAAGAACACGACGTCCACGTCGCCGGCGACGGTGTCCCAGACGGCCACCTGCACGCCCCCCGTCTCCTCCAGGCGGTAGCGGCCCTCGCCGGGCGCCGTCGGGGTGATGCCCGAGGCGGTCGCGGCGTCGGGGTCGTCGCCGGCGGCGGCCAGGGCGTCGCGATCCTCGTCGCTCAGGTCCCCGCCGCGGGGGCGGTCCGGGTCATCGCTCTCCTGGAAAAGGCGCACCCCCACCCGTGCATCCACGCCGACGGCGGACAGGGGTACCGACACGCCCGCCCCCGCCACGGAGCGGGCATAGGGACCCTCGCCCTCCTCGAACTCCACGACGATCTCGCTCTCGGCCGTCACCAGGCGTCGGTACGTGAAGGTGACGGTGCCGCGTACGTAGTCGACCACGTAGTCGCGGTCCGCACCGCGGGTCAGGAGCTCGCCGTCCAGGGTCACCCGCTCCGATCCGGCCACCAGGAACAGGTTGTCGCCGACGTTCCCCGCCAGCGGGTAAGGGCCCTGGTTGGATTCCTCGCCGCGGAGCTGGACCGTCCGGTAGCGGCCGCGGGGCGCACCCGCCAGCACCTCCACGCCCGCGGCCGCGCCGTCCACCGACACCCGCGCTCCCTGGAGCTTCCGGCGGTAGCCACCGTAGCGGGTGTCGCCGCTGCGGGCCACGAAGTCGCCCAGCACCGCCGCCCAGGTCCGGCCGGTGACGTCCACGCGCACGCGGTCGATGTCGCGGAGCTCCTCGGTGTTGCCCTCGGGCACCACCGGCAGGTTGTCGTCGCTGAGCATGGCCCGCACCGACACGTCCTCGGTCAGCCGTCCCGAGACGTTCAGGCGCAGGGTCTGGTCCACGGTCATCTCGCGACGGCTGCCCGAGGACATGCGCACCGACTTGCTGCCGGTGACGTCGAGGTCGCCCCAGGCCGTCGTCGCCGCGTCGCCGGCGACCGTGGCGGACCCGTAGGACCCGTCGCCGTCCAGGGACGGGCGGGGTGCGGGGGGATGGAGTTCGCGGCGCAGGGGAACGGGTGCGGGGATGTAGCGGTACCTCAGGACGGCCACGGCGGTCGACTCGACTCGCCGCAGGGGAAGCCACATGCCGCGGCGCTCGTCCAGGCGGTAGTCGGCCCCGCGCTCCCAGGGCACCCCGTCCACCACGGCCACGAAGGAACCGGGCAGCAGATGGCGACGGGCCAGCTCGATGCGCTCGTGGTCGGCGCCGAGCTCGTGCACCTCGGTAGCCGTCACGGCGCCCGTCGTGTCCATGTCGGCGGGAGCCGCCGCTGCTCCGGCCTGCGCGGCGAGGAGCACGGAGAGCGCGATGAGGTGCCGCAGCGCCGACGCCACGAGCGGCCTACCTGTACTGGATGCGGTAGAGGAGCACGGCCTGGCCCTGCCCCCGGTCGGTGACCGCCAGCAGCCCGTCGGGTCCCAGGGCCACGTCCATGGGGTTGACCGGGGCCGTGGTCAGGCCCAGCTCGGAGCCGGCGGAGAAGAGGTGCCGCAGGTCGCGGTCGTAGACGTGGATCTTCCCGGCGGCGGGATCGGCCACGAAGAGGTTGCCCCATCGGTCGCAGTCGATGCCCTGCGGGGTGATCATGGGGTTGTGCACGTCGAACTCGCCGCCGGCAGTGCCGGTGAGGGAGCCGATGCGGTTGAAGACCTGCACGCGCCGATTCCCGCGGTCGCTGACGGCGAAGCCCCCGTCGGGCAGCACCACGATGCCGCTGGGCTCCCGGAACTGCTCCCGGTGGCTGCCGGTGCTCCCGAAGACGGTGCGCGGCTCCAGGTAGCCGTCCAGCACCACGACCTGGTTCTCCTGGGCGTCGCACAGGGCGATGCTGCCGTCCACGTCCACGTCGAAGTCCGACGGGACGCGGTCGAAGCCGGTGTCGAAGTAGGTGAAGTCGATCAGGCGGTCCAGGAAGATGCCGCGGCGGTCGAAGCGCACGAACTCGCGGGAGTCGAAGTCCAGGGCCAGGACGTGGAAGCCGTCGGAGCCCACGGCCACCGGCCGGAAGCCGCGTCCGCCCGGGGCGTCGAACTGGTACCAGAGGTCCCGGGCCATCTCCCAGCCGTGGATGCGGCCGCCGAGCTGGTCGCACACGTAGAGCACGCCCTCGGCGTCGAAGGCGAGGCCGGCCAGGCCCTCCAGGGGATAGTAGGGAGCACCCCGCTCGTTGCGGTGGGCGGCCACGAAGGTCAGCGATGCGGGCACCAAGAACGAGGTCGGGGCATCGTCGGCGGGAGCGTTCTCGAACCGGGCCGCTCCGCCACCGGCGCAGCCGACGACCAGGATCGCCGCCGCGACCACCAGGACGGTGACGACCGCGCCGCGCATCATCAGAACCTCCCCGACACCACGCAGGCCGTCGAGGTACGGCCGAAGACCCGGCGCGACTCGAGGTCGATCCCCAGGCCCGCCACCTCGACCATGTGATCGCCGCCTGCGTTGCGCACGGCGTCGTAGGCCGACACCGCCCGGTTGACGATGGCGAAGAGCACCGTCAGGTCGCGTCGGTCGTAGGCGCGGTTGGCGTCGGCCCGCAGGTCCTTGTAGTTGTCCTGGTACTCCTCGTTGCGCCAGAACCAGGAATCGGCCTCGCCGATCAGGTTGGTGGGCTCGCGGCCCTCGGCCCGGGCGATCATCTCCTGCTGGAGGTTGTAGTCGTCGCTGGTCAGGTGGCGGCCGACGTCACGCCAGTACCGGTCGTCGTGGTCGCCGGTGACGCCGGCGAAGAGGCCTGCGTACTCGATGTAGTCGTCCTGGGCGTGGTTGGCGGTGGTGTGCAGCACCAGCCACGTGGTCCAGACCGCCGCTTCGGCGGAGCCGAAGGCCAGGGCCTTGCCGCGGTCGCCGTTGTAGAGCTGCCCGAGGCCCGGCAGGACCAGGGACAGGGCGCCGGCCCTGAGCTTCTCCCCCAGGTCGCGGGGACCGCCGCCCGACGGTCCGCTGGTGCCGCCGATGTCGGAGCCGCCGACCTCCTGGAGGCTCGGCAGGGCCGCGGCGCGGGCGCCCAGGACATCGTGTTCGGCCTGGAGCAGGCCGACCGTCCCGGCCGAGGCCAGGGAAGCCAGGCCCAGGGCCGCGGCGAGGAACAGGATTCTCGTCAACTGGATCACGTCGGTCCTCCGTCCCTCTAGTAGCTGATCGCGACGCCGAGCCGCGTGGTGGTCAGTCCCCTGGGTTCCGCGATGAGGGCCACGCGGTGGTCGCCCACGTCGAAGCCCGCGGCCATGTCGTCGCCGTCACCGTCGAAGGCGCCGCCCAGGAAGGCCACCTGGAACATGGAGAAGATGCGGGTCGCCATGTTCAGGTAGATGAGCTGGTCGCGGCGGTCGAACTGGTCGTTGGAGTCCTTGCGCATGGAGCGGTACGTGAGGCGGTTCGCGGAGACCCGCTCGTCGTCCTTCAGGTCCGCCGACGTGGCGCCGGGGCCGACCCAGGCGCGGGGGTCGGTGAAGTCGTCCCAGCCGAACACGAACTGGTCCCACTTGCCGAGGTTCTCGTAGTACTCGCGGTAGTCGTCAGCCGCCGAGACCCAGAGCGACAGGTCCTCGTGGTCGCCCACGTCGTAGTAGAACGTGCCCACGTAGTCGATGGCGTCGGAGCCGAAGGCCGCGGCCAGGCGGTCCAGGCTCCAGTGCTCGTCCGCATACGCGATGTAGGCGTCGCGCTTCTCTCCGCCCAGGTCGTGGTAGTGCTTCACGCCCAGCCACGATGCGATGTCCAGGGCCATCATGGCGTAGCCGCGGCGGTAGCCCATGGTGGCCTCGCCCAGGCCGGGCATCAGCGCCGACAGGATCATGGGCTTGGCCAGGGAGTAATCCCGGTCCGCATAGGCGGAGGACCCGCCGGCAAAGGCGCCGCCCACGTCGGCCTGGTGGAGGGTGGCGCGCTGCAGGGACGGCGAATCGTCGGCGGCGCGGTCCAGGATCCAGCCGGTGCTGGAGTCGGCAGCCCCGGTTCTGGAGTCGGCAGCCCCGGCGCAGGCGGCGACGGCGATGACGGTCAGGATGATCAGCAGGTACCTCATGGCGTCCTTTCGTGTCCTCTCGGAGCGCCTAGCGCTCGACGGCCAGGCGTTCCACGGAGACCTCGGTCCCGTCGGGACCGGGGTAGGCGATGCGGCAGAGGTAGACGCCCGAGGCCAGTTCGCCCGGTGTCCACGCCAGCTCGGAGACCACGCCGCCGACGACCTCGGCGTCGACGCTGTCCACCCGCTCGCCCTCCAGATTGTAGATGGTCACGCTGGCGTCCCCGTCGCGCTCCGCCATGAAGCGGAAGCGGACGGCGCCCTCGCGCCAGGGGTTCGGATACACGGTCATGCGGCCGGCGTCGTCGACGGCCGGCGTGCCCTCGACCTCGGCGGCCTCGCCCACGGTGCCCAGGCGACGCGGTCCGCCGGCGGTGCCCAGCCACTCGCTGGTGCCGCCGTCGCGGGTCACGGCCGTGGGCAGGTAGGCCGACAGTCGGCCCGTGACCTCGGTGCGCCCCAGGCCCACGGCCCTGCGGCCGCCCGGGTCGGCGAGCCAGAGGGCGCGGCCCTCCTCGCCCACCGAGCCCACCACCAGCGACGCTCCGCCGTCCACGCCCCACAGGTAGGGCGTGCGGTCCATGAGCTCGCCGCGGGCGTCGATGCCGACCAGGTGGCCGGCGTCGGTGGTGATCCAGACCTCGTTGAGCCCGTCGCCGTCGCCGTCGAAGACGGCCAGGCCGCCGTCCAGCCGGACGTCGGAGTCCAGGGGGAAGCGGCCCAGCAGACGCACGGGCCAGCCGGTCACCGGCACGAGGTCGCGGTCGAAGACGTGGACGTGGGTGGCCGTCAGGACCACCAGGTCGTCGCGGCCGTCGCCGTCGACATCGGCCACGGCCGGGTCGCCCACGGGCTCGGAGGCCAGGCGCAGATCGGCGAACGATGCGGTCACGTCCGTTGCGCCGAAGTCGAGGATGGTCGAGGCGCCCAGCGCGGGATCCACCACGCGGGGGCCGTGCTCGAGCTGGATGATCGCGGGGCGGCGACCGTGATCGCCGCGGTTCCAGGCGCCGTTCCACTTCACGCCGTCGACGTCGACCACGGACCAGGAGTCGGGTTCCACCACCAGAACGGCTGGTTCGCCGTCGGCGAGGCGCAGGGCCGTCGGGGGGGTCGGGACGGGCGGATGGGGCGGCATGGTGACCTGGCCCAGGGGGATCGTGTCCACCGGGGTGCCGTCGCCGTCGACCATCACCACCGTGCGGTTCGGCAGCAGGCAGGCCAGGCGGGTCCCGCCGAGGAGCGGCAGGGCCACCGGTGCATGCTCGAGGCCGAGTTCCAGGTTCGCGGACCACGCGGGCTCCCACGAGCCCTCGTCGAACGCGGCGACGCCGCCGCCGGTCGTGGCCACCACCAGGCGCTCGGCACCGCCGGGGCCGTCGATCACCAGGGGCGGGCCGGCGGCCGGGGTGCCGTCGCCCCAGAACGCGTAGGCGGGGGCGCCGGCGGGCCGCGGCGCGATGGAGTCGCCCGCCGCGGTCCAGGCGAAGAACCAGGGTGCGTCGGAGCTGCCGCCGCCCGCCTCGGCGGAATCGGAGGCCGCCACGACCAGGGCGCCGGAGGGGCGCTGCCAGGGGGTCGCGGTGGACGGGTCCAGGCGCCGGGGTGCGATGGTGTCGGGCACGTCGCCGAAGGCCGGCAGGCCGAAGGGGCTGCCGTCGTGCAGGGGACGCACGACGCCACGGAAGGACATGGCGGCTTCGGGCCCCGAGATGTCCAGGATCTCGGTGCCGGTCCAGCTGTGGTCCCAGGCCCGGCTCGACGGTCGATCGTCGATGCCGATGTGGTCCCGGGTCGCGGGCACCGAATCGTTGCCCGCGTGGAAGGGGTCGGTGTACGAGCCCCCGAACCCGATCACGTAGGGCTCCCACACGCCCACGTCGGGAATGCCGTCCGCCTCCAGCAGCCGCAGGCCGCGGCCGCCCTGGTTGACGGTGTTGTCGGCCAGGCCGGCGTCGATGACGTCCTGGTTCACCCGCCACGCCAGCAGGCCGCCGGCGGGCAGGTAGAAGTCGTACATGGCGGAGTTGCGGTAGGGCTGCCCCTCCGACGGCCGGTCGCCGCCCAGGTAGAGGATCACGCCGCTCTCCTGGTCGGCCACGAAGCCGAGGGGCTCGGTGTCGGGTAATTCGGAATCGCTCAACGGCACCCAGCGGTTCTCCAGCAGCAGGAACTCGCGCGGGGAGCCGCCGGCCACCACGGCCTGGGGATCGGCGGGCGAGAAGTCGTACTCGGCGCCGCGGTACCAGGTGAAGTAGTCGTCCACCGGGACCTGCACCGCGGGCAGGGTCACGTCGCGCTCGTCGCCGGTCAGCTCGTCCACCCGCAGCCAGCCCAGGTACCAGCGGCACCAGGCGCTGAGGCTCGGGGGCAGCAGGCCGGACACGTACTCGATGCGGTCGGCCTCGCCGTCGCCGTCGTAGTCGAAGCCGATGGTGATGAAGAGGTTCGGACCGGAATCCATCAGGTCCCACACGCCCACCGCCGGCAGGCCGGTGGACGTGTCGTAGATGTCGGGCAGGCCCAGGGCGTGGCCGAACTCGTGGTACAGGGCGCCGGCGATGCCACCCATGTAGCCGTCCTGCGAGGTGGTCTCCGGAATGATGGAGCACTCGGTCAGGGAGCCGGGCATGCCGGTATCGGAGTCGATGGACGTGAGGGCCTGGGGCTCGCCGAGGCTCACGAAGAACGTCGGGATGTCGTTGGGCGAGTCCTGGTTCACGTCGCTCTGCCAGTCGGCACCGGCATGGACGAAGATCACGTAGGTCAGCGGATCGTCGTCGTCGAAGTCGGCCAGGGTCACGCTGCCGTCGGCCTGGGTCCCCTCGTCCGCGGCCACGATGATGTCGCGCACCAGGGTCTCCAGCAGCGGGATGGTCCAGCCGCCGCCCTCGCCCGGACCGTAATCCGCCATGTCGGACAGGCTGTAGGCGTCCTCGTCCCCTTCCGGGAGCACCGTGCCCTCGATGTGGAGCTTGCCGCCGGACTGGATGCGGTAGTACTCCGAGAGGCCGTAGAGGTGCGCCAGGTAGAAGTCGCGGTCGTGGGGCGGCGGATCGAAGACCATGGCCGTGTCGGGCTCGAGGGTGAAGCCGCCGTCTTCGGTGACGCTGGTCAGGTCGCCGCTGCGGTCCGTCTCGAAGTCGATGCGCACGATGAGCACCCGCAGGGTGTCCTGCTGCACGACGGCCTTGGCCCCGGGCTCGCGCAGGGCGAGGGATCCGCCCTTGCCGGCCTCGGCCAGGCGCTTGGTGGCCAGGCGCGAGACGTGGGCGGGGCCGAGCATCCGGTGGATGTCGTGGGTGCGTTCGGTCAGCGAGCGCACGCGCGTCTCGAGCACGCGCTCGTCGGCCGCATCCGGTCGTGACGGTGAAGTCAGCGGTCGAACGTGATCGAGCTTGCGCTGGGCGGCTCCCTCACGGAAGCGTTCCAGGTCGTCGGGCCCGTGGGCCGACGCCGTCGTCGCGAACACGGCCGCGAGGCCGAACAGCAGGATCCAGGGGCGCAGGTCGCGCATCGTCACGGGGATCTCCGATCCGGGCAGGCCGCCGACGACGGCGACCTGCCCCGGGATGGTCCTAGAAATCGTAGCCGATGGAGAAACGGTTCACCGACGACAGGCCCTTGGCCTGGGGCACCGAGGCGTAGCTGAACTCGATGTTCTGGCCGAGCCACTTGCCCAGGTTCATGCCGAACCCGTAGGTTTCGCCGCTGATCTCTCCGGTGCCTTCCTTCCAGCCGAAGCGCACGAACAGGGAGCCGTCGTACTCCCACTCCACGCCGGCGCCGAACTCCTTCTCGTCGAAGTCCATGCCGAAGCCGTAGTCGTCGTTGGCGTCGTCCCAGCTCAGCAGGGGCACGAGCATGTCGCCCACCAGCAGCAGGGACATGGCCTGGCTGGCGTAGAGGCTGCGGGCCAGGCCCACGGTCACCTTGCGGGGCAGCGGGTCGCTCTGGTCGCTGTCCACGTGGGTGATGTCCGGGCCGAGGTTGCTCACCGCGATGCCGAGGTTCGACTTCAGGGCGGGCAGCTTGAAGAGCACGCCGGCGTCCACCGCGAAGGTGCTGCCGGAACCGCCGGTGCCGTCCTGGGTCAGGTCGTCGGGAGCCAGGTTGTCGCGGAAGAACTTCACGCCCAGGCCCGCACCCACGTTCTGGGAGATGCGGGTGCCGTAGACCATGCCGAAGGCCCACATGTTGGACTTGAAGGTGCCGGTGGGGTTGCCGTTGTCGTCGGTCCCCTCCTGCTCGCCCATGGACAGGTAGGTGAGGTTGAAGCCCAGCGAGCCGCCCCACTTGCGGGTGGCGTAGCCGCCCCAGTACAGGGCGATGTCGTCGGCCAGGTCCGGCACGAGCTTGGACTGCATGGCGTGGGCCCGACCGTTGTGGTGGTCGGTGGCGAAGGCGAAGGCGCCCGGGTTCCACCACATGGCCGTGGCGTCCTGGGACAGGGCCGTGCCGGCCTCGCCCAGGGCGTTGTAGCGGCCGCCGATGGGGAACTCCAGGGCGATGGCCCCGGCGCCGGAAACGGCGAGGGCCGGGGAGGCGAAGGCGAGCAAGGCCGCCGCCGCCAGCATGGTCGCGAGGGTCGTTGTCCTGAACATGGTGAACCTCCAGTCCGTTCACGTTGCGGGCGCCGGGGCGCCCCTCTTCTTCATCTCGGATTCCTCCGGCCCGCGGGCCGGTCTATTTCATCATCACGAGCTGGCCGGTGACCACGATGTCGTGGCCGTCGCCGCCCGGCCAGGAGCCGCGCAGCACGTAGAGGTAGACGCCGTTGGCCAGGGCGTCGCCCTCGTCGTCGCGGCCGTCCCAGTGCAGGATCTGGGGACCGGCCGTGGGGAACGCCTCCTGGTGCCGGGCCACGCGATGACCCGACAGGGTGTAGAGGCTCCACGTCACGGTCATGGGATCGCTCAGCTCGAAGAGCAGGCGCGCGGGACCGGGCGTGGGGTTGGGGAAGACGGTCACGTCGTCGATGGCGGCGGCGTTGCCGGCCACCAGGTGGAACGAGAGCGTGTCCGAGCCCACGTTGCCCAGCACGTCGCTGGCGTAGAGGGCCACCTGGTGGCGCCCCTGCTCCAGATCGGCGGGCAGCGGGTAGGCCACGCGACCCCGCACGTAGCTGCCGGGGTCGAAGGCGAAGGAGTCGGAGACGTTGATCAGCCGGCCGTCGCCGTCGAACTCGATCTGGACGCTGTTCAGCGGGTTGGTCCCCAGGATGCTCACGCCGCTGGTGTCGGCCACGGCGGCTTCGAGCAGGGTTCCCGGCTTCACGCGGAAGCGGTCGTCCTCGAAAGCCAGGTCGATGGCCGGGCCGTCCACGTCCAACTGCTCGCCGATGGCGGTCTGGGCCACCGGCAGGTCCAGGGACGCGGCGCGGGAACCGTCGGGCGTGTCCAGGATCAGGCGCATGCGGCCGTGGTCGCCGTAGCGGAGCTGCAGGGGCACCTTGAAGGGCACGCGCAGGGTGTCCGAGTCCACCGGCCCCGAGCCGCGGAAGGTCACGGCGCCGGGCTTCCACCAGGCGAGGGAGCTGATGAAGTCGTCCTGGTCGTCGTAATTCATCTCCACGATGTCCTCGCGGGCCTCCTGCACCAGCAGGTCGTACTCCACACCCGGTCCGGGACTCATGCCGAAGTCCGACAGCACGAGCACGGCCTCCTCGCGGCTGCCGCCGCCGAGGGTGTCGCTGCTCGCGGCGTGCAGGGCGAGGTCGCTGGGCGGGTGGGGCAGGCGCGTGGCGGGATCGCCGTGGAGGAGGTAGCGCAAGCTGTTGGCCAGGGAGAAGTCGGAGTCGTGGTCGCCGACCCACAGCTTGGCCTCCCACAGGGCGCGGCCCAGGCTCACGTCCGCCACCACCTCACGCCCCGGGAAGAGGGCGGCATAGAAGGCGTTGGACAGGTTGTTGTTGGGGGTCACCCAACTCACCTGGGCGGCGGCGATGGCCGCGATGGCGGCGCCCTGGGCCTGGGAGGTCCAGGTCTCGGCCATGCTCTGCTTGGTGGTCTGGTCGTAGATGCCCACGTCGCAGCTGAAGGCCATGAACACGCCGCGGCGCATGCCGTTGGTCAGGCCGTAGATGTCGTCGGTCAGGAAGAGCTGCTCGTCCGCGAGGGTGTTGTCGGCGCCGTGGCCGATGTAGTGGAACACGGTCAGACCCTCGTTCCACTCCTGACGGGCGCGCAGCCGGGCGGCGGGCTTGTAGTTCACGCCGGCGGGCTTCTCGAAGTCGACGAGGTAGACCTTGCGCAGGTCGATGGAGCCGGGCACGTAGGTGTCGGCCAGGTGCTCCGCCTGGCGAGTGTGGGAGAGCTCGAAGTAGTCGTCGGCGGACGAGGGCTGCTTGAAGTCGTCGGCGGCCAGGACCACGCGGTTGCGCCAGGAGCCGGGGACCGGATCCGTGTCGTAGGCGATGATCTCGTCCACGCGCCGCAGCGCCTCCTCCTCCGTGCGCACCGTCAGCCGCCCGATGGCGATGTCGGGCACGTCGTGGCCCCCCACGTAGGGCCGGTCCTCGAACGAGACGAGGAAGTCGTCGCTACCGAAGGGCAGCAGCGAATAGTAGCTCATGTGCTCAGGGAACCGCTCGTGGACCCAGGTGGGCAGCTGGTCCTGGTAGATGTTCCGGAAGTTGCGGAAGTCGCGGGAGCAGTCTCCCACCAGACAGACCTGGGTCAGGCGGCCCTCGCTGCCGGCGAAGGCCCACTTCAGGAAGTTGCGCAGGGCGAGCGGATCGCGCACGCCGCCGCCGAAGTCGTCGTAGACGTCGTCGGCGTCCACCACGGCCACCGACGGGCTCGCCACGCCGGGGATGCGGCCGGCGCGATGGGCTCCCAGGCGCTCGCCGGCGGCGGCGAACTCGGGGGCGTGGATCAGGATGTAGTCGAGGTCGCGGTCCAGGGCGCGCACGCGGCCGGGGGCGGCCAGTTCGCGATCGGCGGGCGTGAGGGCGGCGTCGCCGGGCACGGCCACGAAGTGGCGGGTCGTGCCGGGGGTGCGGGTCAGGCCGAAGGCGACGTCGTCGCCGGCGACGGTGCCGTTCATCAGGCGCGGCAGGACCGGATCGGTGACGTCCCAGACCAGGGCCCGGGACCCGCGGGCCAGGCGCAGGTCCACCTGTTCGCCGGGCGACGTGACGTCGTCACCCCAATGGACGAACGGGAGCTGGTCCTCCCCCACCTCGAGAGCGGCGGGGAACAGCAGGTCCACCGAGTCCAGGATCAGCGACGGCGCGCCGGAGTCGCTGGTGCGGCGGATCGTCAGGGAGTTGGAACCGCTCCGGATGGCCTCGCTCCAGCCCGCCACGCGGACGCGCAGGCTGTCGTCCTCGGTGTAGGCCAGCCACTCGCCGGAGAAGGAGCCGTTGAGGTCGTCGTTGAGCCACACCCGGGCGCGGTTGGCCACGGACGTGGACTCCTTGCCGCGGAGCTCCACCTGGATGAAGGCGGGACCGTCGGCCTGGGCGTCGGGAGCATCGAAGAAGACGACCTTGTCGTTGACCAGGCTCACGCTCCAGGCCCAGCGGTCGTGGAGCTGGCCGTAGGCCTCCACGTTCTGTTCCTCGAGGTGGACACGGCGGCGGTGCCCGGTCGTGGGCGTGACGCCGTGGGCGGGCGCCGTGGTCTCGGCCACGCGCAGGGCCGGTCCGTCGAAGGGGCTCGGCGTGGCGAAGTCCTCCCACGTCAGCCAGTAGACGGCGCGGTCGGCATAGCGGTGCTCGGACCAGTCCAGGCGGCCGGCGCCGGGGTCGGTGCGGTCGGACCAGGCGTCGGGGCCGACGGCGTAGAAGAGCATGGCGTCGCCCGGGGACCACATGTCCTCAGCCCCCTGCAGGTCCAGGGCCACCTCGGTCAGGCCGGTCCAGTCCTCGGCCCAGCTCGAGGCCAGTTCGGGGTCGCGGGGCAGTTCGCCCGGCAGGGCGCGGAACAGGCGGAGCTTGGTGGGATCCAGCTGGCCGATCACGCCCTCCGACCTCATCTGGGTCTCCGACAGCTCGTACACGCCGGTCTCGATGACCTCCAGCCGCAGCCAGTGGTCGGTGAGCAGGAAGGGGTGATCGCCCAGGTCCTTGTCCGCAGGGGTGCGCAGGACGGCGTGGCCGTCGTGGAGCGCCTGGTAGAGGCCGGCGTTGAGCACGGCGGAGCGGCCGGCGGCGGGACGGACGGGTTCGCTCTTGGCGGCGGCGGCAGCCAGAGCGTCGCGACCGTCGGCGTCCGGGGCGTGGAGCACCTGAAGGCGGATCTCGCCGAGCAGGCCCCTCCCCGCCGTCTCGGGACGAACGCGGATCGACACCACGGGCACGCCGCGCACGACCTGCACATGGCCCACGTCCACCTGGTCGCGGACATCCACGGCGCCGGCGGGTTCGCGCAGCCAAGTCCAGTCGATCACGCGCACCTGGGGGGTGCTGCGGGACGGCAGGGCCAGGGAGGTACCATGGGACCGGGGCAGGGCCGTGGGTCCGTCGCCCAGGTCCAGGACCTCGGCCGGCACGGTCCAGCGGAGGTCGCCGACGGCGATGTCGCCGGACGCCACGGGAAAACGGACGACCAGTTCCGTGGAGCCGGTCGTCGTGGAAAGGAGGGCCGTCTCCGGAGCGCCCATCAGGGCCTCGGAGGCGACGGCGCCGGACACGGCGGCGCACAGCAGAACCATCGCGGCCAGGCCGCGGCGAATCATGGGGGTGGACATGGAGATCGGCATGGCGTCGGTCATGCGTCGTCACCGTCCTCGGAAAGGGTTTGCGCTTCGTCGATCAGCATGATCGGGATCCCGTCCTCCACCCTGAAGCGCAATCGGCAGGCGGAGCAGTCGAGGGATTCGGGTTCGGTCCTGTGGTCCAGCGTGCCCTTGCAGGCGGGGCAGGCGAGCATCTCCAGGAGCTTGGGGTCCAGGGACCCGGCGGGGGGCGTGTTGGGCTCCGTCACGCGACGACCTCCATCCCGATCCGGCGGGGCCGGACCGTCACATAGTCCTGAGGGGCTAACGATTCCCGGGCACGAAAAACGACCCGAGGGAACGGGTCGACCGAGAGGACGCGAGTCCTCCCCGGCGGCCCTGTCGGTCCACCGTGGAAGGATACTCGAAGAGGTTGGCACTCCAAAGAGTAAAGGAACACGCAATCGGTGTCAAGAGGGGGCGACCGGGAGGTGCGACTTGATCAGTCGTCCGGATTCTTCTCGTTGAAGATCCCCATGGCCAGGAACTTCTCCAGACGGGCGTCCAGCAGGTCCCGCTCCGGGAGCTGCTCGAGCTCGTCCAGGTCCGCCTCCATGCGGGCGCGGACGGTGTCGGCCGCCGTGGCGTAGTCCCGGTGGGCGCCGCCGATGGGCTCGTCCAGGACGGCGTCGATGGCGCCCAGGCGCAGGGCGTCAGCGGCGGTGATCTTCATGGCCCGGGCGGCGTCGGCGGCCTTGGCCCGGTCGCGCCACAGGATGGCCGCGCAGCCCTCGGGGCTGATGACGCTGTAGATGGAGTTCTCCAGCATGTAGACCCGGTCCCCCACGCCGATGGCCAGGGCTCCGCCGGAGCCTCCCTCGCCGGTCACGAACACGATGACGGGCACGGGCAGCCCCGCCATCTCGCGCAGGTTGCGGGCGATGGCCTCGCCCTGGCCGCGCTCCTCGGCACCGATGCCGGGGTAGGCGCCCGGCGTGTCGATGAAGGTCACGATGGGCCGGCCGGTGCGCGCGGCCATCTCCATCAGGCGGAGGGCCTTGCGGTAGCCCTCGGGATGGGCCATGCCGAAGTTGCGGTGGATGTTGCTCTTGGTGTCGCGGCCCTTCTGCTGGCCGATGACGATCAGGCGACGGTCGCCGAGCCAGGCCATGCCCCCCACGATGGAGGGGTCGTCCCGGTACTGGCGGTCGCCGTGGAGCTCGACGAAGCGGTCGAAGATGCGCTCGATGTAGTCGTTGGCCGTGGGACGGCGGGGATGCCGGGCGAGCTGGACGCGCTGCCAGGGATCCAGGCCCTCGAAGATCTCGCGGCCGAGGGTCTTGACCCGCTTGCGCAGGCGCTCCACCTCGTCGGTCACGTCCAGGCCCCGCAGGGACGCCGAATCCTCGAGGGTGCGGATGCGTTCCTCGAGCTCGATGATGGGCTTCTCGAAGTCGAGCCAGGGTGTCTTCTTGGCGTTCATGCAGTCTCCAGCTCCGATCGATCCCCGGGCGTCGGGGGCCCCCGGTGAATCGAGGGTTGGGGAATCTTGCGGGTTGCCGACGGGAGTGTCAAGGGTGTCCGGATCGATGGCCCGGGCGCCGGCGAGCAACTGCCGGCGATCAACCGCCGGTGGCGCTCCTCTGGCGGAAGCCGCCGTTCCGGCGGCGGGGCGGCTCCGACGGGATGCTGCAACGCAGCACCGTTCCCGTGTTGGCGGTCAGGCGACGCAGGCGTCTCAGGGCAGCCAGCGACAGCCGCACCCGGCGCGACCGGGACCGCAGCACCCAGGTCCTGCCGCCGCGCTGCACCTCCACGACCAGGGGCACCGGCGGCGTCACCTGGGGCGCCGGGGCCGGCACCTCGGGATCGTCCCCCACGGGCTGGGGCTGGGACGGCGTCTCCTCGAGCTCACGAAGCGTCGAGCGGAGGTCGTCCAGGGCGGCCTCGGCATCGGTGCCGTCGGCGTCCAGGTCCAGGCGCAGCAGCACCTCGTGGGTCCAGCCCGCCAGGGCCTCGTCCACCGGCACCACACGGTCGGCCACTAACTCGCGCATGCCGTCGCCCTTGACCCGCACGCGCCCTCCCACCACCAGGATCCGGTCCGACTTCACGAGCTCCGCCGCCGTCTCGTAGAGGCTGGCGTAGACCGTCAACTCGATCATCCCCTCGCGATCCTCGAAGTGGGTGCGGGCGTACAGGCGCTTGTGACGGTCGCGGGCCTCCGACAGCGACGTCACCACGCCCGCCAGGTCCACCCACGCCCCCTCTCCCTGGGTCGACGCCTTCCGCGTGCTGGAGACCGGCAGGGCGTCCATGAGTTCGCGGTACTCGTGGAAGGGGTGGCCCGACAGGAAGAAGCCCACCGCCCGACGCTCCAGGCTCAGCTCGTCCAGGGGGTCGTGGCGTTCGCATTCCACCAGCTGGGGCTTGAACGACACCGACTCGTCGGCCCCGAACAGCGAGACCTGCCCCTGGGCCTTCTCCCGGGCGGCCCGGTTGCCGTACTGGACGGCCAGGTCCAGGGAGCCCAGCATCTGGAGGCGATGGCCCGCCAGCCCGTCGAGGGCCCCGGCGTTGACCAGGCTCTCCAGGGCCTTGCGGTTCACGGCCCCCATGTCCACGGACTCGCAGAGCTCGAAGACGTCCTCGAAGTCGTGGCCCAGGGTCTCGCGCGCCTCGGCGATGGCTTCGATTGCCTTGGCCCCCACTCCGCGCACCGCCCCCATCCCGAAGACCACGCGGCCGTCCTGGACAGAGAAGTCCACGGTGGCGCGGTTCACGTCGGGAGGTGTGATCTCGAGGCCCAGCACCTTGACCTCGTCGATGAGCTGGGTCACGCGGTCGCTCTTGCCCATCTCGGTGGTCATGGTGGCCGCCATGAACTCGGCGGGATGGTGGGCCTTGAGCCAGGCCGTCTGCATGGACAGCACGGCGTAGCTGGCCGAGTGCGACTTGTTGAACCCGTACTCCGCGAAGAAGGCCATGTCGTCGAAGACCTTGTTGGCCAGGTTGCGGTCGTAGCCCTTCTCCTCGGCGCCGTCGAGGAAGAGCACCCGCATCTCGTCCATGATCTCGACCTTCTTCTTGCCCATGGCCTTGCGCAGCGTATCGGCCTGGCCGAGGCTGAAGCCACCCATGAGCGAGGCGATCTGCATGACCTGCTCCTGGTACAGGATCACGCCGTAGGTCTCCTCCAGGATCTCGCGCAGGTCCTCATGGGGGAAGGTCACCTTCTTGCGGCCGTGCTTGCAGTCCACGTAGACCTCGTCCATGCCAGCGCCCAGGGGGCCGGGACGGAACAGGGCGTTGACGGCCACGATGTCCTCGAAGGCCGTGGGCTTCATCTTGCGCAGCAGTTCCTGCATGCCGGAGCTCTCCAGCTGGAACACACCCACCGTCCGCCCCTTCTGGAGCAGCTCGAAGGTGGTCGGATCGTCCATGGGGATCTCTTCGGCCTTCGGGGCGGAACCCTTGGTCTTGCGGATGAGCTTCAGGGCCTTGTCGATGACCGTCAGGGTCCGCAACCCCAGGAAGTCCATCTTCAGCAGGCCCATCTCCTCCACCATGCGCATGTCGAACTGGGAGGTGATGTCGTCCTTGGTGGACTTGTACATGGGGATGTGCTCGACCAGGGGCGACGGCGTGATCAGCACGCCGGCGGCGTGGATGCCCGGGTTGCGCGACACGCCCTCGAGCACCAGGGCGTTGCGCAGGAGCATGTCGTGGCGCGGCGACTCGTTGCGCACGTCCGAGAAGCCCGGCACCGTCTCGATGGACTCCTTGAGCGAGACGCCCGGCCCCTCGGGCACCATCTTGCTCACCTTGTCGGCGTCGCCGAAGCTGAAGCCCAGCACGCGGCCGACGTCCTTGATGACGCCGCGGGCGGCCATGGTGCCGAAGGTGATGATCTGCGACACGTTCTCCCGGCCGTACTTGTCCTCCACGTAGCGGATGATGTCGCCGCGCTTCTCGAAGCAGAAGTCCACGTCGATATCCGGCATGGAGATGCGCTCGGGGTTCAGGAAGCGCTCGAACAGGAGCTTGTTGGAGATGGGATCGATGTCGGTGATGCCCAGGCAGTAGCACACCAGGCTGCCGGCGGCCGAACCGCGCCCCGGGCCCACCGGAATGTCCATCTGGCGCGAGGCGTTGATGAAGTCCCAGACGATGAGGAAGTAGCCGGCGTATCCGGTCTGCTTGATGATCCCCATCTCGTAGGCGAAGCGCTCCTCCAGCTCCTGGTTGGTCGAACCGTAGCGCCGCACCAGCCCCTCGCGGCCCAGATGCTCCAGGTAGCCGAACTCGTCGCTGAAGCCCTCGGGCAGCGGAAAGGCCGGCAGCAGCAGTTCGCCCAGCTGGATCTCCAGGTCGCACATCTCCGCGATGCGCAGCGTGTTCTCGCAGGCCTCCGGCCAGTCCCGGAAGAGGGTCAGCATCTCCTCGCTGCTCTTGAGGTAGATCTGGTCGGTGTCGTAGCGCCAGCGGTTGGGGTCGTCGAACTGGCGGTTGGTGCCGATGCAGAGCAGGATGTCGTGGGCCTGGGCGTGGGACTTCTCCAGGTAGTGGCAGTCGTTGGTGCACACGATGGGCACGCCCGACTCCTTCGACACCCGCGGCATGAGCTCCCTCACGCGGGCCTCGGCGTCGATGCCGTGGTCCTGGATCTCCAGGAAGTAGTTGTCCTTCCCCAGGATCTCCCGGTACTCCGCCGCGGCGCGCACGGCGCTGGCCACGTCCCCCTCCTTCAGGGCCCGGCTGGGCTCGCCGGAGAGGCAGGCGCTCAGCCCGACGAGGCCCTCGCTGTGGGCCGCGAGCTGTTCCTTGTCGATGCGGGGCTTGAAGTAGAAGCCTTCCAGGAATCCCAGGGACGACAGGCGCATGAGGTTGCGCCAGCCCGTCTCGTTGCGGGCGAGCAGCACCGTGTGGTGGGGACGGTTGTTGGGGTCGTTGGTCCGATCGGCGTGGTCGCGGGTGACGTACGCCTCCATGCCGATGATGGGCTTGATGCCGGCCTTGCGGCAGGCCAGGTAGAATTCCACCGCGCCGAACATGTTGCCGTGGTCGGTGAGCGCCAGGGCTGGCTGACCGAACTCGGCGGCGCGGGCGGCCATGGCCTTGGTCTTCATGGCCCCGTCGAGCAGCGAGTAGTCCGAGTGGTTGTGCAGGTGGACGAAGGTGCTCTGGGCCATCGCTTCCTCGGTCGCGTGGGGGTCGTCGCCGCCAGGGTGGCGGCAGGATAGCAGGGAAGGGGGCCGGCGTCCAGCCGTGGCGCCCATCATCCCTTCCGACACGGTGTTGAGACGATCTATTCGGGTATCAGGACAAGCCGATAGCTCCGCTCCACGGCACGCCCGGCCCGGTCGGCGGCCCACAGCTCCAGGTCGTGGTTTCCCGGCTCCGCGTCCTCGGGACACTCCACCAGCACACGGTCCCGCGGCAGGTCCGGCTCCACGATCAACGGCCGGCCGTTCCAGAGGGCCCCGATGGAGGCGGGATCCACGCCGCTGCCCAGGTCCTCCAGCCGGATCGGGACGACCCCCCAGCGGGGAGCCGAGACGGCCGGATCGGGCGACGCCGCCCCGGGCCTGACGATGCCCTCGTCCGGGCCCGGTCCCAGGTACGGGGCGGCCCGGTCCTCCAGCAGTGCGTAAACGCCCGGCCCGCCCAGTTCGGCCCGCCACGCGCCCGGCCGCCCGCCAGGCACGCCCACGCGCTTCCACCCCCGGCTGTTCCGGTAGTAGAGGCCCGCCTCCGGCGGCAGGGTGTCGGGCCAGTCGGGACGCAGGACGAGCGGGGCGGTCGTCGGCCAGTCGCCGGCGGTGATCTCCACGGCCCAATCCAGGAAGGCGAGCCCCTGGGCCCGCTCCAGGCGACGGAGCTCCGCCGCCTCCAGCCCCGTCTCCAGCGCCACGGCGGCGACGGGCAGCCCCTCCCTGGCGGCGAATCCGGCAACGGGCTCCACGGAGCCGTCCGTCAGCCCCACCAGCAGGGGTGAGATCCAGGCCACGCCGTCCGCCGGTTCCGAGGGCTCGGCACGGAGAGGGGCCGCGTTCCACTGCGGGTCCCCGGCGCCGGCCTCCCCCACCCGCACCGTCCAGGCGGTCCGGGCCGTGTTCCCGGCGCGGTCCTCCGCCGTCAGGACGAACTCGTGGCTCCCGGGGCCGAGGACATCCGGGTCCGCCCACCAGCGCCCTCCGCGGCGGCCGTCCAGGTCGTTGCCGTCGCGCCGGTGGAGCCAGCGCTCACGGCCCGCAGGGGTCGGAAGCCATTCCAGCAGCGCACGGCTGTTGCGGTCGAAGGACAGGGCCTCGTTGCGGCTCTCGTAGACCAGGGAATCGTCCACGGTCAGGGCCAGGCGCCAGGGCTCGAGGCGATGACCGCGCACGTCGCTGACTTCCACGACGGCACAGGTGAAGGCCACGGGGCCTTGGATGTCCAGAGGCGGCAGCCGGGCCGGCAGGGGGTCCCCGCCGGCATCCACCATCCGGGCCACGTCCTCTCCCCCGATCCGGGCCGCCGGCCCAGCGGGCAGGGCCCGCACCCGCAGCAGCGTCGGCGCGATGGTGTCGGCCACGGCGAAGCCCCAGGCCTGGGGGTCCATGGGCCGGTTGCGACGGTCGCGCACCTCGAAGTGGAGATGCGGGCCGGCCGTGCCCGACTGGCCGGACAGGGCCAGCACGTCGCCGGCTCGGACCGCGTGGCGCCCGGCGGGGAACTGGAGGGACACGTCCCAGCGTCCGCGCCGGGTCTGGGCGGTCCGGACGAGGCGCCGCAGGGGATCGTTGAGGCGCTCCAGGTGGGCATAGACGTAGGTGCGGCCGTCCTCCCCTCGCAGGTAGACGGCCTTGCCGTAGCCCCCGGGGCGGAACCGGATGCGGCTGATCCATCCGTCCACGGCTGCGCGCACCGGCAGGCCGGAGCGGCTCTCCGTCTTCAGGTCCAGGCCCGCGTGGAACCGCCCGGAGCGGTGCTCCATGAAGTTGGAGGTCAGGTAGCGCGAGTCCAGGTCCAGGGGCCAGCGGGGAGCCGTGTCGACGGCGACGGCGAGAGTGACCCACAACGAGAGGACGGCGAGGATGCGGTACGGCACGACGGTCATTCCTCCATGGGATCATTGCGTCGGGGAGAGCGGGATCCGACCCGCCGACCGACACGCTAACAGGGGGATCCTCCGGCGTCCAGACCCTCGTTTTCTGCTGGAACGGCCCGGGGAGGCGTGTTATCTTTGTTGGTCGATCGCGGAACGCCTTTCCGCCGTCGCCCCACGCCCACGCAGTGGGTGTTTTTTCGTGTCGGGCCTCCCCCGCGGCGCAGGAGGCCGGCCGTCGTCATCGAGCCGCGAGGAGACCACGATGTTCAAGCTGCTGAGGTCCAGGGCCAAGTTCTTCTACTGGATCATCGCTTCGACCTTCATCCTGTTCACCTTCGTCGTGTGGGGCGCCCAGTGCAACCAGGGCCCCCAGCAGCCCGGCGTGCCCGACGCCGTCGGCAAGATCAACGGCGTGGAGATCTCTTGGCAGGAATGGGATACGGCCTATCGCAACTACCTGGCCCAGCTGCGCAGCCAGGGCAGCGACCGCGGCCTGTCCGCCAATCAGCGCGCCCAGGCGGCCGAGGCCATCTGGGAGTCCCTGCTCCGCATGAAGATCGAGGACATCGAGATCGAGCGCCGCGGCATCGCCGTTTCCGACGCCGAGATCCTCGACACCCTCAAGAACAACCCTCCCCAGGAGCTCCTGGCCCAGTACGCCACTCCCGAGGGCGGCGTGGACATGGACGCCTACCTGGCGGACCTGGCCAACCCCGAGCGCGACTGGACCGGCGTGGAGTCGTACCTCCGCATGGCCCTGCCCCGGCAGAAGCTCATGGAGGACGTCACCTCGTCCGTGGTGGTGACCGAGGAGGAGATCCGCGAGGAGTACCTGCGCCAGAACGGCCGCGCCGTGGCCGAGTACGTGGGCGTGACCTACTCCGACCTGGAGCTGGACAAGGAGGCCTCCACCGAGCGCCTGCAGGCCTACTATGACGCGCACCCCGACGAGTTCGAGGAGCCGGAGAAGGTCGTCGTGCAGCTCGTGAGCTTCCCCAAGGCCCCCAGCGCCGACGACGAGGCCGAGATCCTGGCCCTGGCCGGCGAGGTCCGCCAGGAGATCCTGGACGGCCTGATCGACTTCGCCGAGGCCGCCGCCCTCTACTCCGAGGACGGCACCCGCGAGCAGGGCGGCGACCTGGGCACCTTCGACCGCAACCGCATGGTGGACGAGTTCACCGAGGCCGCGTTCAACCTGCCCGTCGGCGAGATCAGCCTGCCGGTCAAGACCCAGTTCGGCTACCACCTCATCGAGGTCCTCGAGCAGTTCGAGGAGGACGGCACGGTGAACGAGGTCCACGCCCGTCACATCCTGTTCCAGGTGACGCCGGGCGAGGCCACCATCGTGGACCTCTACGAGCAGGCCGAGCTCTTCGTGGACGACGCCCGCAACCACGGTTTCGAGGCGGCCGCCGCCGACGCCGCGCTGACGCTCCAGAACCCCGGCGCCGTGAAGCGCGGCTGGGACCTGCCCGGCCTGCGCGACACCGTCCAGGGCAACCTGTTCGCGTTCAACGCCGAGCCCGGCGACGTCAGCCGCGTCTACGAGAACGAGCAGGCCTTCTACGTGGTCACGCTGGTGGAGAAGATCCCCGCCGGCACCACGCCCTTCGCCGACGTCGAGCCCCAGCTCGTGACCCGCGTCGAGCGCGAGATGAAGACCGAGAAGGCCCGCGAACTGCTCAACCCCGCCGTGGGCGCCGTGCAGATGGGTCGTTCCTTCGCCGACGCCGCCGCCGAGTTCGGCATCAGCCATGCCGTGACCGACACGTTCGCCTACTCCGGCAACGTGATCGGCGTGGGCTACAACACCGACTTCAACACCGCCTGCCTGGACCACGCCGCCGGCGAGCTCGTGCCCGAGGTGGAGACGCCCCGCGGCTTGTTCGCCCTGCGCGTGCTCTGGAAGGCCCCGGTGGACGAGGCCCACTACGACGGCGAACGCGAGAACCTGCGCATGCGGATGCTCTACGACCGCCAGCAGACGGCCATGATGGACTGGTACGAGGAGCGCATGGACGCCGCCGACATCGAGGACAACCGCTCGTTCCTCTACGGCGACAACTAGCTCCGACCGGACCGGATACGACGAGGCCCTCCCCCGACGGGGAGGGCCTTTTCGTTGCCCGGACATGGAGACGTCAGTCGTCGCCGAAGGGGTTCCTCGGCTTCTCCTTCTCGAAGGCGAAGAGCCCGTCGTCCATCTCCTTCATCTTCTCGCGCCGCTTCCGCTCGTGGTCGCCGTCGTCGAAGAGGCGCTGCATGCGGTCGCTCTCCTCCTGGCGCTTGCGGTCGAAGTCGGCCAGGGCCTCGTCCATGCCGGTGCGTTCGGCGTCGGGGGTGAGGTCGTCGACGGCGCCGTGATCCCCCACCTCCAGGTGACGCTCGAAGGCGCTGTCCACCATGACCAGCACGCCGGCCTCGCGCAGGACCTCCACCTTCAGCCGCACGGTCTCGGGCTGGAGGCGCAGGAGCTCCGCCACGGCCTCGGCGGTGGGGGGCGTCCCCTCGCGGTGGGCCAGGACGCGGACGGCGGCCACGATCAGGTGTCCCTCTTCTCGGCTGATGGTCTCCACGACGTCCTCCGGGTTGGTGTCGGACGACGATCATAAGCCCCGTCCTCGACCCGTGCAACGCTCACGACGACAGTCGTCGCTCCAGGCGCTCCACCCGGTCGGGTTCGCCGCAGAGGCGGGCGTGTTCCAGGGCCCGGGGCAGGTCCCGCAGACGGTGCTCGTGGAGGATGGCCGCCTCGCGGTGGGGCCAGGCCTCGTCCGGCAGGGCGGCCAGCGCGCGCCGGAGCAGCGAGGCCACCAGGTCCCAGTCCCCGGTGCGCTTCACGAGCCGCACGGCGTCGGCGAGGAAGGAGACCGGGACCGCACCGGCGTCGGGGGCGTCCGCGACGGCGGCGCGGATCCAATCCGCCTCCCGCTGCCTGTCCCGGATCGCCTCGCTGAGTCGGGCCAGGGACCAGGCGTCGCGCCAGTCCCGGGCGGACGAACCGGCCGGCCCGAGGCCTCGCTCCGCACAGGCCGTCGCACCGCACCGGAGGATGCCGGCCATGCCCACCATGTCCAGGACGTTGTGCAGCACCACGGCCCCCAGGTCCGCGGCATCGCCGTCCTTCACGAAATCGATCCAGGCCTGGGGGATGCGGGCTCCCGGGATGTCGCCCGCGGGGCGCACCGACTCCAGGACGAGGCGCTCCACCGTGCCCTGGCGGCAATCGGGCAGCCGACGCCCCCAGAGACGACGGGCCAGGGGCAGCAGGTCCCACGTGGCGTGGTCCGCCAGCAGACCCCGGCGACGGGCCAGGATGCCGCGGGTGCGCAGCAACGGCAGGTCGTAGGAATGTCCGTTGAAGGCGGCGATGAGCGGGAACCGGGCGGCCAGGGCTTCCAGGGCCGCAAGCATGGCCGGTTCCGCGCCCGGCCCGGGCAGCAGGAACTGGCGGCACCTCAGGTCCCCGTCCTCCCACCAGGCGACCCCGACCAGGAACGGCACGGTGCCCGTCCCCCCGGCCAGGCCGGTGGTCTCGGTGTCCAGCAGCAGCACGTCGTCCCACGCCAACCCCGGAGGAACGGGGCGAGTCAGGGCCGCGGCCAGGACGGCGGGGTCGTGGCCGGGCCGTGCGACGGGGTGGACCTCGTCCCGGACCCAGACGGGGCCGGCAGGGCCCTCCTCCATCGTCACGGACAGGTCGGCGGGAAAGTCATGGCGTGGAGGGTCGGGATCGCGGGACGGGGCCTTGGGCACGGCGGAGCGCTCCAGCCTCGCCAGGCGCTTGCGGAGGTCCACGTCAGGCCTCGTCGGCCCGGGCCGCCGGCGCCGCGTCGCGCCAGGCGCCCAGGATCCAGCGGGCCCCTTCGCGGGCCGTGGCGCCCACGTCCACCGGCGCGCCCACGCAGGACGGACAGCCGGCGGCGCAACCACAGCGTTCGAGGTGACGCAGGGCCTGCCCCACGATCTCGTCCAGCTGCAGGTAGACGCGTCGGGCATAGCCCACCCCGCCCGGGTAGGCGTCGTAGACGTAGAGCGTGGGCCGGTCGGTGAACGGAGACTTGACCATGGGCAGGGTCCGCACGTCGGCGGGGTCGGCCATGATGAAGGCCGGCGCCACGTTGCCCAGCAGGTGGGCCACGCCCTTCAGGGCGTCGCCCAGATCCAGGCGGGCGTCGGACATCTGGGCATGGGTGGCCTCGGGCAGCTCCCACCAGAACGAGGTGGTGTGCAGCTCCATCTCCGGCAGGTGCACCTTCCCCGCGCCCACGTTCTCGTGGGTACCCAGCTTGATCTTCTTGTAGACGGTGACCTTGCTCACCAGGCCGATCTCGCCGAGGCCGCGTCGGCCCAGTCCCAGGTCCTCCGACTGGTCCTGGTCCAGGGTCTTGAGCTCGGTCTTGCGCTGGGCGTCGGTGTAGTAGTCCACGTCCACGGGGCGGACATAGGCCTTGCGGCGGTCCCAGTCGAGCTTGTCCACGTGGTACTGGCGGCCGCCGTGGATGTAGACGGCTTCGTCGTGGAGCATCTCCTGGCTGCTGAACAGGTCCATCTCCCCGATCACCAGGCCGGTGGGGCGCGACTGGTCCACAATCACCACGTTGTCGGGCGCGGCACTGCGCAGGGACACGTCCTCGGCGGGATAGGTGTCGGTCATCCAGTGGAAGCGGTCGCCCTCACGGTGCAGCACCCCCTGATCGGCCAGGTAGTCCAGGATCTCGCCCACCGGCCGGTCGCCGTAGAGCTCCCCCTCGTCGAAGGGCAGCTCGAAGGCCGCGCACTTCAGGTGGCTGATCTGGATGATCAGGTTGTCAGGATCCACCGCGGCGTGCTCGGGGCCGCGGCCGAAGAACCACTCGGGGTTGGTGATCACGTACTGGTCCAGGGGATTGCTGGTGGCCACCAGGATCGCCGCGCTCAGGTTCTGGCTGCGGCCTGCGCGGCCCGCCTGCTGCCACGAGCTCGCCACGGTGCCCGCGTAGCCGGTCATGATGCACACGTCGAGCCGCCCGATGTCGATGCCCAGCTCCAGGGCATTGGTGCTGACAACCGCCTTCACCGTGCCGTCGCGCAGGCCCCGCTCGATGGCCCGGCGTTCCGTCGGCAGGTAGCCGCCGCGGTAGCCGCGCACCTCCCCCGACTTGATCCCCACCCGGCGTCCGGCCCGCTCCAGGTACGTGAGCAGCAGCTCCACCCGCGCCCGCGACCGGGCGAAGACGATGAGCTGCGACTTGGCCGCCAGGAACCGCTCGGCCAGGGACCGGGCCTCCTTCACCGCCGAGCGGCGGATGCCCAGCTCGTGGTTCACCACCGGCGGGTTGTAGAAGACGACGTGCTTCTCCCCCTGAGGGGCGCCGTTGTCGTCGATGACCCGCACCTCGCGTCCCGCCAGTTCGCCGGCCAGCTCGCCGGGGTTGGCGATGGTGGCGCTGCACCCGATGAACAGGGGATCCGCCCCGTAGAAGTTCGCGATGCGCCGCAGCCGCCGCAGCACGTTGGCCACGTGGCTGCCGAACACGCCGCGGTAGGTGTGGACCTCGTCCACTACCACGTACTTCAGGTTCTCGAAGAGCTTCACCCAGAGGGTGTGGTGGGGCAGGATGCCCTGGTGCAGCATGTCGGGATTGGTGACCACGATGTGACCGCTGCTGCGGATGGCGCGACGGGCCGTCTCGGGGGTGTCGCCGTCGAAGGTGTAGGTCTTGATGTCCTCGCCCACATCGGTGATCAGGCCGTGGACTTCGTGCATCTGGTCCTGGCTGAGGGCCTTGGTCGGGAAGAGGTAGAGGGCACGGGCCTGGGGATCCTTCAGGATGGTGTCGAGGACCGGCAGGTTGTAGCAGAGGGTCTTGCCCGAGGCGGTGGGCGTGACGGCCACGAACGGCGTCTTCTCCGCGGCCGTGCGGAC
>CAYFKR010000015.1:0-30978 GCA_964343835.1 uncultured Fibrobacteraceae bacterium | reverse complement strand
TTGCCCGGTTTGGCGACGGAGACGAAAATCTGCCCGAACTCGCGAGCGCCGTTCATGGACTCGCCCCGCAAGGCCTCCACCAGGCGCGGGTCCAGGCTCTCGGGCCAGTCCGCATGGCGGGCGGGGCGAGGAGGCAGGACCTCCCACCGGGTCACGTTGCGCAGGAAGCGGTCGTCCGTCTTGAGCTGATCCAGGAGTTGCGCCAGGTTCACGGCTCGCCCTTTCCGGGGTTCTGCTATTCCTCCCCGCGCTTCTCCCCGTCTGCGGGCTTGTCCGAGGCCTCGATCTCGCGCTTGACCTCGTCCTTGGCCTCCTGGGTGGCGCGGCGGAACTTCTTGATGGAGGTGCCGAAGGACTCGGCGATCTCGGGCAGGCGGCGGGGGCCGAAGACCAGCAGCACCACCAGCGCGATCACCAGCAGTTCGGGCCAGCCCAGTCCGCCGATGAGGGCCAACGTCGTCGTCATCTCGATCTCCTTAGCGGTACCAGCGCAGGAACTGCGACGCCACGAAGACGCCCACCACGCTCATCAGGTTGAATCGCAGGCTGAAGCCGAAACTGAGCTCCAGGACCACGAGGTTCAGGGTCTTCACGTCGAGCTTCACCAGCTCCCGGTCGCTCACGAAGAGCTGGTGGGCGATGCTGCCCTCGTCCAGGAACAGGGCGATGATCTCGCTGAAGACGGCGCCGATCACCAGCCCCAGGAACAGGATCAGGCTGACGGTGCCCAGGGATTTCCGCATGGGGGCCTCCTTGCCGACGTTCCGTCCGGCTCGACCGTCCATGGTACGCGGTCGGCGGCGTCCGGACCAGAGAATTCCGCTTCCGCCCGGCTCAGGGAGCAGCCGGGGCCAGTTCCAGGGCGTCGGTGACGTTCCGGTGATCGGCGCCCAGGACCAGGACGGCCTCCACCGTCGCCTCGGCGGCATACTCCAGGATCACGGGGATGCCGCCCAGACGGGCCGCCAGGGCGCGAGCCTCGTCATCCGACAGCGTCCGGTTCACCAGCAGGGAACGGGTGAAGGTGTCGTGGGGAGCGTTGCCGAAGCGATCCGCCGCGGCGTCGACACGCCCCAGGGCCAGGCTCACGTCAGCGGCCAGGCCCGGAATGTCGGTGCCGTTGAGGACGGACAGATGAACGAGCCTATCGCCGGCCATGGAGCCCGTCACGGTCCCGGGTGCCGGATCAGGCGCCGGTCGATCGCCGCGGCGATGGACGGTCCCCAGACCCACGGAGATCAATGCGGCCGCCACGATCACCCAGAGGACGACGGTGCCCGCCCTCATTCCAGGTCCAGCCCCGCCAGCTCCTCCGCCAGCAGCGGACGCACGCGGGCCGCCGTGTCCTCCAGCCTCTCGGGGATCACGCGGGTGTCGCTCACGACGGTCATGAAGTTGGTGTCGCCCCGCCAGCGCGGCAGCATGTGGATGTGGAAGTGGCCGGGGATCCCGGCGCCGGCGCCGGCGCCTCCGTTGTAGCCGCAGTTGATGCCGTGGGGTTCGTAGGCTCGGCGCAGGGTCCGCTCCATGGCCGACAGCAAGCGGCTCATGTCGTGGACCTCCTCCGGCGTGCAGGCGGTCAGCGATCCCTCGTGCCGGTTCAGCACCAGCAGCAGGTGGCCGCCGGTATAGGGGAAGCGGTTGAGGATCACGAACCAGTGCCGGGATCGGTGCAGGATGTGCTCCTCGGCGTCGTCGCCGAGCTGACAGCCGCAGAACACGCAGTCCTCATGGGTGCGTTCGCCCTTCACGTAGTCCAGACGCCAGGGGGTGAACAGGCGGTCCACGGCGTTCCTCCTCAGGCCTCGCGGCGGTTCCAGATGGCCTCGGCCGCGGCCAGCTCGTCCACCGTGTTGATGCCCACGACCTCGTCGGGGTCGTCGATGCTCACGGCCTGCACGGGTTTCCCGTCGGCCACGAGGTGGGCGATGGTGTCGGTCAGGTAGTACTCGCCCTGGTCGTTGTCGGTGTCCAGCTTCGCCAAAGCGTCGACCATGTCGTCGGTGCGGAAGCAGAACACGCCGGTGTTGTACTCGCCGATGGCCAGCTGCTCCGGCGAGCAGTCCCGGGCCTCGACGATGCCCTCGAGGCCGCCGTCGGCGTTCTTCACGATGCGGCCGTAGGCGCCGGCGTCGTCCACCACGCAGGTCAGCACCGAAGCGCTCACGCCCGAGGCCACCGTCTCGTCCACCAGGCGGCGCACGGTGGCGGCCCTCAGCAGGGGCACGTCGCCGGCCAGGATCACGGTCCAGCCGCCGCGCTCCAGGTCGTCCACGGTCACCTGCACGGCGTGGCCGGTGCCCAGCTGGGGCTCCTGCAGCACGAAGGCCAGGTCGTCGGCCGCGGCGGCCTCGCGTACGCGATCCGCCTGGTGGCCCACCACCACGATGGACCGGGGGATGTCGGCGTCGCGGACGGCGCCCAGCACGTGATCCAGCAGGGAGCGGCCCGCCATCTCATGGAGCACCTTGGGCAGGTCGGATTTCATGCGGGTACCCTTGCCGGCCGCCAGCACGACGGCCTGCAGGGAGGCGTTTCGATCGGTCATCGGTCCTCCAGTAGGGGCGTCTCGACGACGGCGTCACCGTCCACCGAGAGGCTCAGGTTGTCGATCAGCCGGGCGCCGCCCACGTGGGCGGCCGCGGCCAGGAGCAGGCGGCCCGCAGCGGTGTCGGGCCGTTCGAGGTCGGGCACCGTGCGGACCTCGGCGTAGTCCACCACGTCGGCGGGCGCCAGGTGCAGGGCCATCACGTCCTCCAGGGCCTGCGTGTCGCGCTCACCCTCATCGAGGGCGCGGCGGGTGGCGTCGAGGGCGCGCTTGAGGCAGAGGGCGCGGGTACGGTCCTCCCCCTCCAGGTAGCGATTGCGGGACGACATGGCCAGGCCGTCGTCCTCGCGGATCGTCGGGGCGTCGATCAGGCGCACGTCCATGCCCAGGTCGCGCACCATGGCGTCGATCACCAGGCACTGCTGGGCGTCCTTGCGGCCGAAGACCGCCACGTCGGGGCGCACCATGTTGAAGAGCTTGGCCACCACCGTGACCACGCCGTCGAAGTGGCCGGCCCTGCGCGCTCCGCAGAGCACGTCGGCGCGGGCACCGGCGGTCACCGACGTCCCGTCGGGCCTGGCATACATGTCCTCCACCGGCGGCGCGAAGACGGCTTCGACGCCCAGGGGTTCCAGCATGGCCATGTCGGCCTCGAGGGTGCGCGGGTAGCGGTCGAAGTCCTCGCCGGGGCCGAACTGGGTCGGGTTGACGAAGATGGACACGACCACGGGACCCACCTCACGGGCCCGTCGCACCAGCGAAAGATGCCCCTCGTGGAGCGCGCCCATGGTGGGGACGAATGCCAGGGGGCCCCGCTCGCGCAGCGCGTCCAGGCGGCCGAGGTCGGCGCGGCGGGAGATCAGGTCCACGGGCTCAGTCCTCGCGTTCGGCGTCGAGGGACGACAGGTAGCCCTGCTGTCCCGCCGGGTCCAGGTTGGCGGCCGCGGCGTCCTCGAGGTCGAAGGAGTGCTCGGAACCGGGGAACGCTCCGCTGCGGACCTCCTCCGCATAGCGGGCGACGGCCTCCTCGGCCGCGGCGCCCAATTCGGCGTACCGCTTCACGAAGCTCGGGGCGAGGCCGTCGAACAGGCCCAGCATGTCGTGGAACACGAGGACCTGGCCGTCGCAGCCCGCGCCGGCGCCGATGCCGATGGTGGGGATCGTCAGGCTCCGGCTCACGTCCTCGGCCAGGGGCGCCGGGATGCACTCGAGGACCATGGCGAAGCAGCCCACCTCTTCCAGGAAGGCAGCCTCGTCCTTCAGGGTGTCCGCGGCACCGCGTCCCCGGCCCTGGACCTTGTAGCCGCCCAGCCGGTTCACGGACTGGGGCGTGAGGCCCAGGTGGCCCATGACGGGGATCTCGGCGTCCAGCAGCGCCCGGATCACGGCCTCGCGCTTGCGGCCGCCCTCCACCTTCACGGCGTGGGCGCCGCCCTCCTTCACCAGGCGCAGGGCGTGGGCCACCGTCTCCTCGGGAGAGACGTGGAAGCTGCCGTAGGGCATGTCGGCGATGATCGGCACGCCGGGCTTGGCCCGGACCACCGCGGCGGTGTGGCGCACCATGTCGTCCACGGTCACCGGCAGGGTCGACTCGTGGCCCAGCACGACCATGCCGACCGAATCCCCCACCAGCAGCGCATCCACCCCGGCCTTGCCGGCGATGGAAGCGCTCGTGAGGTCGTAGGCGGTCAGTAGGACGATCTTCTCGCCCTTGCGTTTCTTGCGGCCGAAGAGGCCGAGGGTGGCCGGCCGAGCCATGGCGACGTCCTTTCCCCTAGGCGGGAGCGAAGAACCGGGTGCCCTGGAAGGTCTCGCCCAGCTGCGAGTAGAGCAGCTCGAAATCCCGGGGCACGTTCACGAAGTCGAAACCGTTGGTGTTGACCACCAGCAGCGGCGTCTCGCGGTAGTGATGGAAAAAGTAACTGTAGGCGCCGTTGAGCGCATCGATGTAGTCGCGGTTCATGTCGCGCTCGAAGGCCCGGCCGCGGATGCCGATGCGTTCCATCAGCACGTCGGTGCTGGCCTGCAGGAAGATCACCAGGTCCGGCCGCAGCACGTGCTGTTCCAGGATCGTGGCCATCTGGTCGTAGAGGGACAGCTCGTCGTCGTTCAGGTTCAGGTTCGCGAAGATCCTGTCCTTGGCGAAGAGGTAGTCCGAGACCATGGCGCTGGTGAACAGCTCCTGCTGCTTGAGGGCCTGCTGCTGCCGGTAGCGGCTGAGCAGGAAGAAGATCTGGGTCTGGAAGGCGTAGGCCGAACGGTCCTGGTAGAACTTGCCGAGGAAGGGATTCTCCTCCACGACCTCAAGGTTCACCTGTGCGTTCAGGCGGCTCGCAAGGAGCTTGGTGAGGCTGGTCTTGCCGGCCCCGATCACACCCTCGACCACGATGTAGCGCCAAGGCAGCACGGTGCGTCCTTTCTCGCGTGCGTCCCCAGTCAACGGTCGTCCGCGGCTCCGAACCGCAGGACGCCGTTCCGGTACGGGCGGACCTCCGGTCCGTCCGCGCCGCGCATCTTCTCACAAAGGGCCCGGACTGTCTCGCCGGAATCGGGGTCCCGCTGTTCCGGCGCCAGTTCGCTGAGGGGCACCAGCACGAAGGCCCGCTCGGCGAATCGGGGGTGCGGCACCCGCAGGCCGGGCTCGTCTACCACGGCGTCGCCGTCCAGGAGGATGTCCAGGTCGATGGGCCGGGGCATCATGTGGCCGTCCCGCTCCCGCCCCCGGGTCCTCTCCACGTCCTGGAGGACATCCAGCAGCCCGCGCAGGGATAGCCCCGTGCGCAGGGCGATGCAGGCGTTCAGGTAGGGGTCCTGGCGACCGGGCCCCACGTAGTCCGTTTCCCAGAGCCGGCTCACGCCCACCGGCTCGATGCCGTCGCGTCCGGCGAGCTCGTCCAGGCCGGCCTGCAGCTCCGCGAGGCGGTCGCCCATGTTCCCGCCCAGGCCCAGCAGGACCTCACGTGCGGGCCGGTCGGTCACTGGACCGTGTCCCCGGCGCCGGGTTCGGGCTCGGGCGTCAGGTCGTCGCGGCGGCGGTCCACCGTCACCGACACCGAGCCCATGAAGTTGCGGATGGGCGGGTTGGGCTTGTGGACCGTCACTACCACCGCCGAGACGGGGAAGCTGGCCAGCAGCATGCGGGCGATGCGGTCGGCCAGGGCCTCGATCAGATGGAACGACTGATGGGCCGCCAACTCCACGATGCGGGTGTGGACGTCGGTGTAGTCCAGGGCGTCGGTCATGCTGTCCGATGCGGCGGCCAGGCGCAGGTCGTGCCAAAGGTCGACGTCGATGACGAAGCGCTGGCCCAGCTCGCGCTCGGCGGGGAGCGCCCCGTGGAACGCGTACACGTCGATGCCGGTCAGGCGGATGCAGTCTTCCATCACAGGCTCCCCAGTCGACGCGCGCCCTCGGCCACCCGCTCGTCGGCGGCGGTCAATGACACGCGGAACCAGCCCTCGCCGCCGGGGCCGAACCCGACGCCCGGGGTCACGACCACGGCGTGCTCCTCCAGGACCTTCGCGCAGAACTCCACCGAGGAGACGCCGTCGGGCACCCGGGCCCACACGTAGAAGGAGGCGCGGGAGGGGAAGACCTCGATGCCGGCGCTTCGCAGCGCCTCCTCCACGGCGACACGCCGCGGAGCATACACCCCCATGACCTCGGCCGTCAGTTCCTCGAAACGCTCGCCCAGGGCCGCCACGGCCACGTCCTGCACGGCGGTGAAGGCGCCGCTGTCGATGTTCTGCTTCACGCGGTCCAGGGCGCGGATCACGTCGGGATGGCCGGCGGCGAAACCGATGCGCCAGCCGGTCATGTTGAAGGTCTTGCTCAGGCTGTGGAACTCGATGACGCGGTCGGTCGACGGATCACACGCCGCCAGGAGACTCGCCGGACGGTGGTCACCCACCGGGATCTCCAGGTAGGCGGCGTCGTTGGACACCACGCAGTCGCGGCCGCGGACGGCGTCCAGGACGGCGCGGTAGTCGTCGGCGTCCATCACCGAGCCCGTGGGGTTGTGGGGCGAGTTCAGGATGACCAGGCGCGTGCGGTCACTGGTCTTGTCGGAAATCTCGGTCGGGTCCGGGAGGAAGGACCGCTCGGCCGCCAGGGCGTAGGTGGTCGGTACGCCACCGGCCAGCAGGGCCGATGAGGCGTACACCGGGTAGCCGATGTCAGGGCCGAGCACCTTGTCCCCCTCCTCCAGCAGGGCCAGGGGCAGGTGGGCGATGCCCTCCTTGGTGCCGATCAGGGCCAGGATCTGGGTGTCGGGGTCCACGTCCACGCCGTGGCGACGACGCAGCCAGTCGGCGCAGGCGCGGCGGAAGCCGGGCGAGCCCTGGTTGCTGGGATAGCGGTGGTGGGACGGCTCGCGGATGGCCCGGGCCATGGTCTCCACCAGGAACTCGGGCGTGGGGCGGTCGGGGTCGCCGATGCCCAGGTCCACCACGTCGCGGCCGGCGGCCAGGGCGGCCTTCTTGGCCTCGTCGATGGCGGTGAACAGGTACGGGGGGAGCTTGTCGAGTCGGGCCATGGTCGTCTCCGTGTCGGCGGTCCGGACAGGGAACGCCCCGCGGGCCTTTCGGCTGCGCGGGGCGGTGTCGTTCGTCGTGGCGGGTCCGTCCAGATGCGGCCTAGCGGCCGGCGTTCTGGCGCTGCATCTGCCGGCGCTGCTCCAGCTGCTCCTGGCGGCCGACCTCGGTGCGGGCCCAGTCCTTGATGTCGCCCTCGCCGTTGGCGACGCAGTACTGGAACTTCTCCTTGGCCTCTTCATAGCGACCGGCGCACTCGAGGGCCTTGCCCCAGCCGTAGGTCACGTAGACGCGGTCCTCGGTCTCGGTCACGCGGGCCATGGCGTCGGCGGCGACGGCCAGAGCGCGCTCGCACATCTCGTTCTTGGACAGCATCTCGATGTACTCGTCGGCGACCTTGCCGTCGGAGGGGCGGATCTCCAGGTACTGCTCGTAGGCCTCGGCGGCGGCGCTCACCCGGCCCAGCTGGACCTGGCTGCGGGCGAGGTTCAGCAGCACGTTGCTCTTCTTGGTGCTCTCGGGATTGGCGGCCAGGAAGGTCTCGCACTCCTGGACGGCGCCGGTCCAGTCCTTGGCCCGCATCTTCTGGACGATGAGTTTGTAGCCGATGCTGCCGCCGGCGTTGCGGCTGTAGTCGGCGAACTTGTCCTTGTAGAGCTTGGCCGACGTGGCGTCGCCCTTCTGCTCGGCGCGGACGGCAGCCTTGTCGCAGGCCTTGGCCAGCTGCTCCATCACCTTGGATTCCAGCTCGGGACAACCGTCGGCCACCTGCTCGAAGACGTCCACGGCGTCGGAGTAGTTCTTGGTCGCGTAGTGCATCACGCCCAGGTTGAACAGGATGCTGCAGTTCTCGCCGTCGATGCGCGAGGCCTTGATGTAGGAGATGCGGGCGGCCTTGTACTGCTTCAGCTTGGCATGCGCCTTGCCCTGGTCCATGTAGTCGTTGGCCGACGCCTTGGAACCCTGGGCGTCCACCAGCAGGTCGAATTGCTCGAGGGCCTTGTCGTACTGCTTGGTGGCCATGTAGGACTTGCCCAGCCAGCGCAGGGAGTTGACGTGCTCGGGGCAGATGGCCAGAGCCGACTGCAGAGAGGGGATGGCCTCCTGCCAGTTGCGCGCCTGGAGGAAGCCCGCGGCCACGGCGTAGGCGTGATCGGCCTGCTTCTCCTGGTCGGGAGGGCAGGGCAGCGCGGCGGCGGCGGTCAGCAGGACCGCGGCGGCGGCGAGGATCGACAGCGTGCGTCGGATGTTCGTGGGCTTCTTCATCATACTGACCTCCCGTTGTCCGTCGAGCAGGGCGGACTTGGGGTTTTCGGGTTCCTTGGCGCGACGCCCTAACATAGAAACCGCGCTCCGGAGTGTCAATCGAGGCCTCGGGGGCCGGGCCGGATGCCCAGCCTCTCCAGTGCATCGACGACCCCCTTGCCGATGGCCAGGGCCTTGTCGCTGATCCGGTGCGGATCCACGTCGCGGCCGCGGGGGTCCACGTCTCCAACCTTCATCCCGGCAAGAAGTTCCACGTCGGGATGGATCAGGCCCCGGAGTCGGCCGTCGAAGGGCGCCGTCAGGATCGCCTCCCCGATCCGCGCCAGGACCTGTCCCTCCCGGACCAGGTCGCCGAGTTCGGCCAGGGGTTCGAGGCGTCCGGCGCAGGGAGCACGCAGGACGCGCCGGAGGGTTTCGCCGCCCACCTCGCCGGGGACACCGGTGGCCGGTTCCGCCCCGCCCGCGTGGATCACGCGGCCCGGGCCGGCGGGACGGTGCGTCTCGATCACCAGGGCGGCATCGGCGCCCGCCGTGAATCCCGGCCCCAGTCCGATCAGCGGCCGGTCTCCATGAGGTAAGGGATCAGCACGCCGCTTCGTCAAGCGGGCGTCCACGACGGCGGCGGCACCCGATGAGGCGATCCCCTTCGCTTCGGAGTCGATGACGACGGTCACGAACCCCGGCCCGGCCCCGGCTGCATCGTCCGCCAGGACGCCGTCGACGCCCTCGACGGTCACCGTTCCGCCATGGACGGCTTCGGAGAAGGAGACGAGCCTGCGCACCGTCCTGGGCGCCGGGATCTCGGCGGCCACCACCGTATAGCCCGTTCGGACCAGAGTCCAAGCCACGCCGCTGGCCTGCTCCCCCGCCCCCTGGATCCAGATCAGGCTCACGAGCGACCGTCCCGGGCGCTCATGCGGCGGACGGCACCGGACGACAGGTCGCGCCCCGACAGGGCGGCCAGGACCTCGGCCAGGATGCTCACGGCGATCTCGTGGGGCGTCTCGGCTCCGATGTCCAGGCCCACCGGGACTGCGACTTCGTCGAAGCGGGCGGCCAGGGCGGGATCGTCGGCGAAGCGGCGGCGGATGTGGGCGGCCTTGGTGCGGCTGCCCACCAGGCCGATGAAGGCGCAGCGGGCGCCGGCAGACTGCTCGGCGGCGAAGAGGGAGGCGAGGGCGTCGCCGTCGAGGTCGTGGCTGCGGGTGCAGAGCACCACGGCCGTGCGGGCGGTGGGCCGCAGATGGCCGGCGAGGTCGGTCGGGGCGGCGCCGACGGTCTCGACGGCGTCGAGCCCCTCCAGGAATTCCGGTCGGTCGTCCACGGCCACGAAACGCACCGGCAGGTGACGGGCGGTGTCCAGCAGGGCCCGCCCCACGTGCCCCATGCCCACGACAACCAGCGGGGAGCGCTGGGAGACGGGTTCCACGAAGACCTCCACCTCGCCGCCGCACACGCCGTCGTCGCCGGTGAGGTCGAAGGAGAGTCGGCGGCAGGATCCGTCGGCGATGACCTCCAGGGCCGTCTCCACGGTGCGGGCCTCCAGCCCTCCCCCGCCCACGCTGCCCACCACGGAGCCGTCGGCGCGGACGATCATCTTGCTGCCCACGTGCCGGGGCACCGAGCGCTCGGCACGGATCACGGTGGCCACGGCGGCGGGTTCACCGCGGCGTGTCAGGTCGGCGAGGACGGGATAGAGGTCGTCGGTCATGGTCGTGCTCCGGGGTCGCCGAGATCGGCGGGGGTGTCGAGGTCGTCGGTGGTGCCGGGATCGTCGCACGGCAACACGTGCAGCGTCCAGCGTCCGGACCGCAGGAGGTCGCGCATGGAGCCGGGGGCGTCGGGGGGCCAGAGGTCGCCGGCGGGACGGGTCGGGGCCACGACGGGGTGGCCGGGTGCACCCTCGTGCTCGGGCACGATCACCGCTTCGGGCTGCGCCCGGGACGCGTCGGCGAGCGCCGCCATGGTGTCCGGCGCGACCCGGGGAACGTCCACGGGGTGGAGCCAGAGGTGGGTGGCCCTGTCGGCGGCGTCGTACAGGCCGGCGAGGGCGGAGCGGGCGGTGCCCTCCCCCGGTGGCGGTGTCGCCCAGCGGACGGGGCGCGCACCGAGGACCTCCGCATACGACGCCTTCAGGTCCTCCTGCGTGACCACGGTCACGGGGCGTCCCGCCTCGAGGTGGGCGTCGGCGATCCGGACGACCAGCGGACGGGGATCGTCGGCGGCGACGCAGAGACCCTTGGGCCTCCCCATGCGAACCGAGTCGCCGCGGGCCAGGATCAGGGCCTCGTCCCTGCGCTCAGGCCTCGCCATCCCCGTCCTCCGGGTCGGGGCGGCAGGCGGTGCGCAATCGCGGTTCGGGACCCGAGGTGTCGCCCATCAGCACCACGGGGATGCCGAGGTCCTCCATCACGCGGCCGGCGAATTCGAACAGGCCGATGGAATCGTCGCACTCGTCCATCTGGAGCAGGGCGGGCAGGACGGGGACCCCGGCCGGGATCCGGTCGAGGTAGGCGCGCAGCAGGGCCTCGGTGCGGTCCCAGTCCCAGGGGGCTTCGGGGTCGGAAATGATGTGGTCGTGGGGCAGCTCGCCGTAGCGATGGAGCACCTCGGCGACGGATCGGCCGATGCAGGACAAGCCGATGACGGGGACCGCGAGGCTGGTCCGGGCAGGCAGCCTCGGCTCATCGTCGCGATGGAGCGTGAGGGGTTTGCCGGCGCTGCCGTCGGCCTCCACCAGCAGCACGTGGTCGGGCAGCGGCCCGGCGAGGGCGTCCACGTCGGCGGGCTCGGGGCCGAGCCATTTTTCCGGGGCGTCGCCGTCGGCCGGGAGGACGCGATCGCGAATGAAGAGAGGGCCCTCCGGCGCGGTCCCGAGTTCGTTGCGGTCGAGGACCCGGAGGTCCGGCCAGTCCAGAGCCTCGGTGCGGGTCGTGGTGGTCACGGCGACGGGGACGCCGTCGGCGGCGAGGGCGGCGCAGGCCGCCTCCAGCAGGCTGGTCTTGCCGCCGCCTCCGAAGACGGAGACCACGTGGCCTCCGTCGCGGGGCAGGATGTCGTGCCAGCGGTCGAGGAAGACGAACACGGCGGCTCCTCAGGATCGGGCGCCCAGCTCCCCGAACCAGTCGAGGAGGGACGACGTCATGGTCGAGCGGTGATAGCGGTTGCGGACGCGGATGCGTCCCGCGTGCCCCCAGGCGGCGGCGGCTGCGGGATCGTCCAGCAGGCGGCTCAGGGCGGCGGCCAGGTCCGCAGCATCACCGGGCGACACCTGCAGCCCCGTCTCCTCGTGGACGTTCACACCGGATACGCCGGTGGCGAGGCGGGACGACACCACCGGAAGCCCCGCGGCCATGGCCTCGAGCTGCACCACGCCGAAGGTCTCGCTGCCATGGTCGCTGGGCAGCAGGAGGGCACGGGAGCGGGTGGCGAGGTCGCGGACCGACGCGTCGTCCAGTTCGCCCGTGAACCGGACCCTGTCCTCCAGGCCGAGGCTGCGGGCCCTCGCCTCCAGGCCCTCGCGCAGGGGGCCGTCGCCCACGATGCGCACCCGGGCCCGGGGCTCCGCGACCAGGGCGTCCAGCAGCAGGTCCAGCCCCTTGTAGTAGACGAGGCGGCCGATGAACAGGAAGTCGTCGTGGTCGGCGGGTGCGGCTGCGGGCCAGCGGTCGGGGTCGATGCCGAAGGGGATCACACGGACACGGTCGCGCACCGGAGCGAGCTCCCGGGAGCCGTCCCGCAGCGCGTCCGACGAGACGGCGATGCCCGCGCACCGCCGATGGATCGCGGCGGTGACGGGCCGCAGCAGAGGCCCCGCGATGCGCTGCCGCGCCACGTCGGCGTGGTGCCAGGCCGTGACCACGGGCGGATCATCCATGCTGGCAAGGGCCGCCAGCAGACAGGCCGCTCCCAACGGATTGGGCAGGTGAAGCATCACGACGTCGGGCCGGCGCTGCGCGAACTCGAGCCTGACGCGGCGCAGGAGTCCCGGCGTCACGGGCTGCGACGCGACCACCGCCGGCGCCGCGCAGCGAACCAGTCGCCCGCGCCCCCCGGCCAGGGCCTCGACATGATCGTCCCCGTCGCTCGATGCCACCAGCGCCGTCACTTCGCACCCGGCATCGAGCAGACCCTCGCACTGATCGCGCAGGACCGACTCCATGCCCCCCTTGACGGGCGGATAATACTTGCCGACGTGCAGAACTCGCATAACTGCCAAGCTAACCCATCCTCCGCCCCCGCCCAACACCCCTTTCAGCAAAGCTGGAAACGGGGGCGACGCCTGGCCCCTTGAAGACGGAAGAACCCCCTGGCACGCGACCTTCCGCAGGGGGAGTCGGGCCAGGGGGTTCTTCCGTCTTCAAGGGGCCGAGCACGGCCCCCGTCTCCAGCGGAGCACTACATCATGCCCATGCCACCCATACCGCCCATGCCACCCATGTCGGGCATGGCCGCCGCGGGGGCGTCCTTCTCGGGCTCGTCGGTGACGCAGGCCTCGGTGGTCAGCAGCATGGCCGCGATGGAGGCGGCGTTCTGCAGGGCGGAACGCGTGACCTTCACGGGGTCGATGATGCCGGCCGCGAGCATGTCGCCGTACTCCATGGTGGCCGCGTTGAAGCCGACGTTGGCCTTCTTCTCGTCGCGCAGGTGCGCCACGACGAGGGAGCCCTCGGTGCCGGCGTTCTCGGCGATCTGACGGACGGGCTCCTCCACGGCGCGCATGATGATGTTGCGCCCGATGGCGGCCTCGCCGGTCAGGTCCAGCTTGGCGATGGCCTTGGAGGTCTTCAGCAGGGCCACGCCGCCGCCGGCGACGATGCCCTCCTCCACGGCCGCACGGGTCGCGGACAGGGCGTCCTCGACGCGGTGCTTCTTCTCCTTCATCTCCACCTCGGTCATGGCGCCGACGCGGATCACGGCAACGCCGCCCGCGAGCTTGGCCAGGCGCTCCTGGAGCTTCTCGCGGTCGTAGTCGCTGCTGGTCTCCTCGATCTGGGCGCGGATCTGGGCGATGCGGGCCTTGACGTCCGCGGCCTTGCCCTTGCCGCCCACGATCGTGGTGTTGTCCTTGTCGATGGTGACGCGGGCGCAGGTGCCCAGGTCGGCCGTGGTGGTGTTCTCCAGCTTCAGGCCGGCGTCCTCGCTCATCACGCGACCGCCGGTCAGCACGGCGATGTCCTCGAGCATGGCCTTGCGGCGATCACCGAAGCCGGGAGCCTTGACGGCGGCCACGTTCAGGGTGCCGCGCAGCTTGTTCACCACGAGGGTGGCGAGGGCCTCGCCCTCGATGTCCTCGGAGATGATCAGCAGCGGACGGCCCATCTGCGCCACCTTCTCGAGGATGGGCAGGAGGTCCTTCATGTTGCTGATCTTCTTGTCGTGGATCAGGATGATGGGGTTCTCCAGCTCCACGCGCATGGCGTCGGCGTTGGTGATGAAGTAGGGGCTCAGGTAGCCGCGGTCGAACTGCATGCCCTCGACCACGTCCAGCTCCATCTCGGTGCCCTTGGCATCCTCGACGGTGATCACGCCGTCCTTGCCAACCTTCTCCATGGCCTCGGCGATGATGCCGCCGATGGTCTCGTCGTTGTTGGCGGAGATGGACGCGACCTGGGCGATGGTCTCGCCGTCGCGCACGTTCTTGGCCTGCTTCTTCAGGGCCTCGACGGCGGCGGTGGTGGCGGCCTCGATGCCCTTCTTCATGAACATCGGGTTGGCGCCGGCGGCCAGGTTCTTCATGCCCTCGCGGATGATGACCTGGGCCAGCAGGGTGCCGGTGGTGGTGCCGTCGCCGGCCACGTCGTTGGTCTTGCTGGCGACTTCCTTGACCATCTGGGCGCCCATGTTCTGGAAGGGCTCCTTGAGCTCGATCTCCTTGGCGATGGTCACGCCGTCGTTGGTCACCAGGGGGGCGCCGAACTTCTTGTCGAGGATCACGTTCCGGCCGCGGGGCCCGAGGGTGATCTTGACGGTGTCGGCGAGCTGGTCCACGCCCTGCTTGATCAGCTCGCGCGCGTCGGCGTCGAATTTGATCATCTTGGCCATTGTATTCGTCTCCTTGGAAAGAAGCTGGGTCCTACAGGATCGCGAGGATGTCGCCCTCGCGGAGGATCAGGTAGTCGTCACCCTCGACGCTCACTTCGGTGCCCGAGTACTTGCCGTAGAGGACGACGTCGCCCTTCTTGACCTCGGGAGCGATCCGGGAGCCGTCCTCGGCGGTACGGCCGGGGCCCACGGCGACGACCTTCGCCTGCTGGGGCTTCTCCTTGGCGGTATCGGGGATGATGATGCCGCCCTTCATCGTCTCGGCCTCCATGGGCTCCACGATGACGCGATCGGCCAGGGGCTTGATGCTGATAGCCATCGTCATCACTCCTTTCCTGGGTATCCTGCGATGCAGGGACCTTGTTCAAGGGGGCTTGGCAGTCTCCCCCGTCGATTGCTAAGGCCGTATATTAGGGTTGTCCTCCCCGGTCGCAAGGAAAAAATCGCATGCCTGTCACCGCACAGGACATCTCTGCCATGATGTCAGTCCTGCGTGTGACAAATTCCCGACCAGTCCTCGATTTTCACGGTTTCCGGGCCGTTCCGTCCTTGCGTCCTCCCCCCGGCGATGTACCCTTGGGCATCATCATCCGGGAGAAGACGGACCATGCGACGCACCATCCCCCTGCCCCTCCATCCCGACGTGCGTCGGGCCTGCGGCCCCGGGGACATCCCCCTGCTCCACGAGCTCGCCGACCCGCAGCGCGGCCCATCGCTGTGCCACGACCTGGCCTCGCGCCTGGCGACGGCGCTGCCCGGCCAGCACCCCGGCGGCGGCCTGCTCCACGCCTTCTCCCGCTGGCTCCAGGCCCTGTTGATCACGGCGGACAACCTGCTGCCCGAATCCACGCGCAGCCTCGTCACAGCCCGGCTGGACGACGACCTGGGCCCCGCCGAGGCAGCCAGGCTGCGCGGTCTGTTCGCCACCGCCGCGCCGGGCCTCCTGGAGCCCCACCACGATCCGGTCGACGACGGCACCGCGGGGTCGCCCCGCCCCCGCGGCCTGCTGGGCGCCACGGCACTGCTGCTGGCCCTGGCCAACCCCGCCGCCGGCGCACCCCTGGCCTGGCTCGGCCTCGACGGCCTGGGCCGCGACCCCGACGCCGGCCGCTACGGCGAGAGCCTGCGCCGCGCCATGGCCGAGCTGGCCGTGACCGATGCCGGCTCCGCCCTCGACGTGCTCGAGACCCCCACCCGCACCGCCCCCCACCGCCTGGACGACCAGCTCCTGGCCGCCGCCGAGGCCTGGCGTCCCTGGCTCGGCGACGACGCCGAACTCTGCGCCATCGCCGCCGGCGTGCTCCGTGAGGAGACCCGCCCCTACTTCGACGGTCCCGGCGAAGCCCAGGCCTTCACGCCGCCGGCCGAGGACGTCTACGCCCACATCGAGGAACGCAGCGACGCACCCGCCCCGGACCCCGAGGCGGAGGTGGAACGCTTCAGCGCCGACCGCGAGTGGATGCCGCGCCTGATCCTGCTGGCCAAGAACACCCACGTCTGGCTGCACCAGCTGTCGGAAACCTACGGCCGCGAGATCCGCACCCTCGACCGCATCCCGGACGAGGAGCTGGACGCCATGGCCCGGCGGGGCATCACCGGCCTCTGGCTCATCGGGCTGTGGCAGCGGGGAGCGGCGTCGCGGGCCATCAAGAAGCGGAGCGGCAACCCCGAGGCCCTGGCCTCTGCCTACTCCGTCCACGAGTACCGCATCGCCGACGACCTGGGCGGCGACCCGGCCCTGGACGACCTGCGGTGGCGGGCCATGGAGCGCGGCATCCGCCTGTGCGGCGACATGGTCCCGAACCACACGGCGGTGGACGGCCGCTGGGTGCTGGAACGTCCGGATCTCTTCCTGTCCCTGGACCACTGCCCCTACCCGTCGTACTCCTTCGACGGCCCCGAGCTGTCGCCCGATCCGGACGTGTCCATCCGCCTCGAGGACCACTACTGGGACCACACCGACGCTTCGGTGGTCTTCCGCCGCGAGGACCGGGGCTCGGGCGAGGTGCGCTACCTCTACCACGGCAACGACGGCACCTCGATGCCCTGGAACGACACCGCCCAGCTCGACTTCCTCAACCCGGAGACCCGAGAGGCGGTCATCGGCACCATCCTCGAGGTGGCCCGCCGCTTCCCGGTGATCCGCTTCGACGCGGCCATGGTGCTGGCCCGCCGCCACCTGCGTCGCCTGTGGCACCCGCGCCCCGGCGAGGGCAGCGACATCCCCACCCGTTCCGCCCATGCCCTCTCCCCCGAGGCCTTCGATGCGGCCCTGGGCGGCGAGTTCTGGCGTGAGGTGGTGGACCGCGTGGCCGAGGAGGCGCCCGACACCCTGCTCCTGGCCGAGGCCTTCTGGCTCATGGAGGGCTACTTCGTGCGCACCCTCGGCATGCACCGCGTGTACAACAGCGCCTTCATGCACATGCTGCGCGACCAGGACAACGCTACGTTCCGTCAGGGGCTGAAGAACGTCCTGGATCACGACGCCCGCATCCTCCAGCGCTTCGTGAACTTCATGAGCAATCCTGACGAGGAGACCGCCGTCGACCAGTTCGGCAAGGGCGACAAGTACTTCGCCGCGGCCACCCTGCTGGCCACCCTGCCGGGCCTGCCCATGATCGGGCACGGACAGCTCGAGGGTTTCGAGGAGAAGTACGGCATGGAGTACGCCCGGTCCTACCGGGACGAGGTCCCCGACACCGGTTTCCTAGAGCACCACGACCGCATGATCTCGCCCCTGTTCCACCGCCGCGAGGTCTTCGCCGGCGCCGACGGTTTCCGCCTGTACGACGCCCGCGACGGCGACGGCGTGACGGAAGACGTGATCGTCTTCTCCAACGGGCACGGCGATGCGCGGGCCCTGGTGGTGGTGAACAACGGCCACGAGCCCCGTCGGGCCGTGGTGGACCGGACCTGGACTCCCGATGGATCCGAAGGCGCCCGCCTCCACGACCTGCTGGGCATGCCCGCCGACGGCGAACTGTTCGACGAGCGTCACGACACGGCGGTCAGGCTGCGCGACGGCGTGCTGGAGCTGGACCTGCCCCCCTACGCCGCCCGCGTTTTCTTCCCCCGATAGCAGAAGCCCGGCGCCATGGGCGCCGGGCTCCGCTCATCCGCTGCCGTCGGTGCAGCTATCGCGTCTGGGACTTCACGAACCCGCCGAGCCGCTTGGCCAGGCCGCGCCCCAGCTCCGCAGGCAGGGTGGGGTACTCGTCCACGGCCCCCGTCTCCGCGGGCTGGAGATAGTGGTTGAGGCCGTCGGGCACGATGGCTGCTCCCCGCAGTCCGTTCTCGCGCAGCCAGGTCTTGAGGTCCGTGGACTGGGCCGACGGCACCTCGGCGTCCAGGGCGCCGTGGATGGCCATGACGGGCAGGGCCGCCTGCTGCAGCCATGCATGAGCGTCGTAGGACAGGAACGAGGCCCGCCAGGGAGCGTCGTCCGCCGGGGCGAGGGACTCGTCGGGAACGCTCACCCCGCCGAGCATGCCGAGGGCCTTCACCCCCAGGCTGTCGGCGACGGCCGTCACCGCCGCCTCGCCCAGGAGCAGGGCGGCGCGGCCGTGGCCCATCATCACGAGCCTGGCCGGGTCCACGCCCTCCACGTCGGCCAGGGCGCGGCAGGCGGCGGCGGCGTCGGCGGCGTAGGCCTCCAGGGTGTCGAGGCTGCGGGGGTCGTAGCGGTAGGTGGCCACGCCCTGGGCGGCCAGTTCCTCGGCCAGCAGGGCGTACAGGCGGATGGATCCGTTGCCGGCCTGGCGGTCCGTCTGGCCGGGGCCGGCCACCAGCACCACGCCGGGCCACGGGCCCTCGACCTCCTTCGGCAGGGCCAGGGTTCCGGACAGCACGCCGCCGTCGGCATCGGCCATCAGCTCCTCGCTCACCGCCACCGCCGACTCCTCGGGAGCCCCGCCCAGGGCCAGCACGCGCACGCCCTCACCGGTGATGCCCAGGAACCCGCCGTCGGCATACTGATGGAGGGTGATGTTCTGGGGCTGGGGCAACTGCTCGCCGTCGATGGTCAGGTCGAAGGAGCGGACTTCCATCGTCGCACCGCGCACGTCCAGCTCGCCGTGGCCGGCGCCCTTGATGGTCAGATCGAGGCCGGCCCCCTGACTCGCCCCCTTCGTCACGAGGGAGAACGTCTCGGGGTCCTTGTCCGCCAGCCAGTCCGACAACGGCGCCAGGCCCACGGGCATGGCCGTGGGGAGGTAGAAGATCTCGGCAGGCAGGGGCTTGGTCTCCGGCTTGATCTCCATGCCGTTGAACGACACCTCCAGGACCGGCTTGCCGCCGCCGGGCTCGAGGGTGAGGGTCGAGCTCATCTTGCCCTGGCCGGTGTCCATCCAGTCGGTGGAGCGCACGAGGGTGCGCAGGCCTGGGGCCATCTCCGCCGTCCAGCGGAACTTGTCGGTGCGGTTGAGGACGGCGCTGCCGCCGTAGAGCACGTTGCCGTTCTCCAGGGTCGTCTTCCACAGGGACAGGCGACCGATGGTGGCGCCGTCGGTGTCGAAGGTGAACTTCACCGAGTCGGCGGGCGCCTCCGCGGCGGAAGCGACGGCGGGAGCCGTCAGCACCAGGGCGAGCATCGCGAGGGCGATGCGGCGGTGGATGGTCATGGAGTCCCTCCTCGCGGGGTCGGATGGCGGCGGGGCGATGTGAAGATAGCGGACGGCGGACGCGCTGTCACGCGGACGGCGGTGCGGCGCGCAGGGCGAGGACGGCGGCGCCCTTCAGGGTCCAGTCGGAATCGACCAGGACACCCGCCGGCAGGTCGGCCCCGGCCTCGGGGTGCGTCAGCATCGGCGCGAGGCCTCCGGTCAACACCACGCGCCCGATGCCCGTGACGTCCATCAGCCTCCGCAGCGTGCCCGCCACGCCGTGGACGCCGACCTGGAACGCCCCCGCGGCCATGGCGGCAGCCGTGTCCGCGCCGGGCGCCGCCGGTGTGGGAACGAACGGCACGGGCTCCAGGCGGGCCGCGGCGCGCCCCAGCGCCTCGCCGGCGAAGGCCATGCCCGGCGCGATGAGGCCGCCCTCGAACACGCCGTCGCGCAGCACGTCGAAGGTGGTGGCGGTGCCCGCGTCCACGATCAGGGCATCGCGCCAGCCCATGGCGACGGCGGCCGCGACGTTGGCGTAGCGGTCCGCACCGGTGGCCTCCGGCGAGTCCAGGGCCAGGGCGAAGGGCAGGTCGCTGCGGTGATCCACGACCACGCACGTCGGCAGACCGCGCAGGGCCTCGGTCACCTCCGGCACCACGGACACGACGGCGATGGCCTCCTCCTCGAGCACCTCTCCCCCCAGGGACGCCGCCAGGACGGCGCGGTCGTCACGCTCCCGGGGCGTGGGCACCGAGCGGATCCTCTCCAGCTCCATGGAGCCGGGATCGTGTGCCGAGGCGCCGGACCGCAGGCGGGCGATGGTCGTGCTCGTGTTGCCGACGTCGACGATGATCACGGGCCTCTCCTTCCGTCGGTGCCGCTCCCGATGTCCGTGAGGTGGACGTCGCCGGCCAGCACCGCCTCGAGGTCGCCACTGGGCGTGTCCAGGAGCAGGGCGCCGGTGTCGTCGATGCCGCGGGCGGTGCCGGAGACGGTCCCGGACGGCGCAGCCAGCACCACGCTGCGATCGCGCAGCAGATCCAGTTCATCGAACAGGGGGCGGTAGGGAGCCCAGCCCTGGTCCAGGAAGCGGGCCAGCTCGCCGTCGCAACGGCCCAGGACGGCGGCCGCCAGGGCAGCGGGCGTGGTCTCCGGTCCCTCGGGCAATGATGCTGCCATGGCCCGGACCTCGCCCGGCATCGCCACCGGCCAGTCGCCCACGTTCACGCCGAGTCCCGCCACGAGCAGGCGCTCCGGACCCTTCTGCACCAGGTCCAGGATCATGCCGCCCAGCTTGCGGTCGTCGAGCCAGAGGTCGTTGGGCCACTTCAGGCGCACGGGACGACCGGTGAGCTCCCCCACCGCCGCCGCGGCCATGAGTCCCGTCCACACCGCCAGGCGCGAGGCCTGCCGGGACGGGACCGGGGCGATGGTCCAGGACATGGCCAGGCCGCCGGCCGTGAACCAGCTCCTCCCCTGACGGCCGCGTCCGCCGGACTGGCGCCGGGCCACGGCCAGGCTGCCCGGCCGCACGTTGACCGGGGGCGGGATCATGTGGCGGTCGCCTGCCTGCCAGCCCCAGCCGTCCCAACGGCAGAGGCGACCGGGGGCGGGGTCGCCGCGCCCCAGCAGGAAATCGCTGGTGGAGCCCACCTCGTCCAGCACGTAGAGGAATCCGCCGTGGCGGCCGGGCCCGGGGTCGAAGCCGGGCAGGCCGAACCAGTCGCGTCGGGAGCCGGCGATCATCCCGCGGCCTCGAGGTCCAGGCCGAGGTCCAGGGCCGGCACCGAGTGGGTCAGGCGCCCCACCGACGCGGCGTCCACGCCCACGGCGGCGAAGGCCGCCACGGTCTCGAGGGTCACGTTGCCGCTGGCCTCCAGTCGTGTCCGCCAGCCGTCGGGGTCCATCGCGTCGCGCAGGCGCACGGCCTCGGCCGTCGTTTCGGGTGCCATGTTGTCCAGCAGCACCCACTCCACCTTCAGGGGCAGCACCTCGCGGAGTTGCTCCAGGGTGTCCACCTCCACCTCGATGGCGAGGTCGGGATGGCGCTCGCGGCCGCGGGCCACGAGGTCGGCCAGGGAGCCGTCGCGGCTGGCCCAGTGGTTGTCCTTGAGCAGGATGCGGTCGTACAGGCCCATGCGGTGGTTGCCGCAGCCGCCGCAACGCACGGCGTACTTGGCCAGGGCGCGGTAGCCGGGCAGGGTCTTGCGGGTGTCCAGCACGGTGCAGCCGGTGCCCGCGACGGCCGCCGCGTACCGCGCCGCCAGCGAGGCGATGCCGCTGAGGTACTGCAGGGCGTTGAGGGCCGTGCGTTCGCCGGTGAGGATGGGTGCGACGGGGCCTTCCAGCCGTGCCACGGCCTGACCGGGCATCACGGCGTCGCCGTCGGCGGCGAGGGGTTCGAAAGCCACGTCCGGAGACAACGCGGCGAAGATGCGCGCCGCCACCGGCAACCCGCAGACCACGCCCTCCTCCCGGGCCGCGATCACGCCGCGGGCCATGCGGTCGGGAGCCACGGCCACGTCGGTGGTCACGTCGCAGGGGCCCACGTCCTCGGCCAGGCTGCGCTCGACCAGCAGGTCCAGCCACTCGTCGGCGGGGAATCCCGGGGCGCGTCCGTCGCGTTCGCTCATGCTGCTCCTCCTCCGTCACCGTCCGGCGCCGCGAGGCCGGGCAGGCCCCACTGGGCCCGCAGGTCCTCGATGCGGTCGCGCAGGCTGGCGGCCTTCTCGAACTCGAGCCGCTCGGCGGCGGCTTCCATCTCCTGGTGGAGCATGGTGACCAGACGCTCCGGGGGCAAGTCGCCGCTGGCGAGCTCTTCCCAGGGGGCGGGCGCATCGTCCGTCGCCTTCGCCTCGCCGTCGCCGCCCGCGGCCATGGTGGCCTGCAGGATCTCCTCGCGGCTCTTGCGGATGGTCTGCGGCGTGATGCCGTGCTCCTCGTTGTAGGCGATCTGCTTGGTGCGGCGGCGCTCCATCTCGCCCAGGGCGCGGCGCATGGAGTCGGTGATGCGGTCGGCGTACATGATCACGCGGCCGTCGGCGTTGCGGGCGGCGCGGCCGGCGGTCTGGATCAGGGAGCGCTCGGAGCGGAGGAAGCCCTCGCGGTCGGCGTCGAGGATGGCCACCAGCGCCACCTCGGGTAGGTCCAGCCCCTCGCGCAGCAGGTTCACCCCCACCAGCACGTCGATCTCGCCGAGGCGCAGCTTGCGCAGGATCTCCACGCGATCCAGCGCCGCGATGTCGGCGTGCATATAGCCCACGCGCAGGCCCAGGCGCTGGAGGTAGTCGGTGAGATCCTCGGCCATTTTCTTGGTCAGGGTCGTCACCAGCACGCGCTCGCCGCGGGCCACCACCTCGCGGGCGCGTCCCAGCAGGTGGTCCACCTGCTCGCCGGCGGGCACGATCTCGATCTCCGGATCCACCAGGCCGGTGGGCCGGATCACCTGTTCCACGAACGAGCCGCCGGTCTTCTCCATCTCGTAGTCGCCGGGGGTGGCCGAGACGAAGACGGTCTGGGGCAGCATCGTCTCCAGTTCCTCGTAGCGCAGGGGGCGGTTGTCCAGGGCGCTGGGCAGGCGGAAGCCGTGCTGGACGAGGGTCTCCTTGCGGGAGCGGTCGCCGCGGTACATGGCGGCGAGCTGGGAGACGGTCACGTGGGACTCGTCGATGATCAGCAGGTAGTCGTCCGGGAAGTAGTCCAGCAGGCAGGCGGGGCGCTCCCCTTCACGGCGGTCGTCGAAGTAGCGAGAGTAGTTCTCCACGCCGTGGCAGAAGCCGACCTGGCGGATCATCTCCATGTCGTAACGGGTGCGCGAGGCGAGGCGCTGGGCCTCCACGGCGCAGCCGTCGGCGTCGAGTTCTCCGAGGCGGTGCTCCAGGTCGGAGCCGATGTCGTCCAGGATCCTGTCGAGCCGATCACGTTCGGTGACGAACTGGCGGGCCGGGAAGATGCGGGCCTCGTCCACCCGCACGATGGGCTTGCCGGTGAGGCCGTCGATGAAGGTGAGCCGCTCGATCTCGTCGCCGAACATCTCGATGCGCAGCACGCGGTCGTCGAAGGCGGCGCGCACGTCGATGGTGTCGCCCCGCACCCGGAACGTGCCGTAGCCGCCGTCCTCGGCCCGGGCGTAGTGGATGTCCACGAGCCGCTCGAGCAGCAGGTCGCGGTCCAGGCTGAGACCGGTCTCCAGCTTCAGGATGTTGCGGTGGAACGTCTCGGGGTTGCCCAGGCCGTAGATGGCGGACACGCTGGCCACCACGATGACGTCGCGGCGCGACATGAGCGACGACACCGCCCGCAGCCGCATGCGCTCGATCTCGTCGTTGATCGAGACGTCCTTCTCGATGTAGGTGCCGCTGGACGGCACGAAGGCCTCGGGCTGGTAGTAGTCGTAGTAGCTGATGAAGTACTCAACGGCGTTGTCGGGGAAGAACCCCTTGAACTCGCCGTAGAGCTGGGCCGCGAGGGTCTTGTTGTGGCTGAAGACGATGGTGGGCCGGTCGGTGCGGGCGATGACGTTGGCCATGGTGAACGTCTTGCCCGAACCCGTGACGCCGAGGAGGGTCTGGAAGCGCTCGCCGGCGTCGAGGCCGCGGATCAGGGCGTCGATGGCCTCGGGCTGGTCGCCCCGCGGCGGGAAGGGGGCCTGCAGGTCGAAGGACGGCACGGCGGCCTCAGCGGCGCACGCGGGTCGCGTCCAGGACCCACTCGCGGCCGAGGTTCCGGGCAGGAATCGGCTGGACCTGGCCGTTGAGGCTCAGCTCCACGCCGTCGCTCTCTTCCAGCCGCACGACGAAGTGGTCGCGGGCGCCCCAGTAGGCCACCAGACGACCGCCCACGCGGTAGGGCTGGCCGGGCACGATCCCCTCCTCCGGCACGCCGGGCAGGGCGCGGCGCCAGTCGACGCCGTGGAGGGCGTCGTCGGCGTCCACGGCCACCGCCGCGCCGATGCGGTCGTCGCAGACCAGGCGCAGGACCAGGGGATAGCGGTCGCCGCCGGAGAAGACCAGGCGTTCGCTGCCCGGGGGCAGGGAGGCGATGGGCCGGGCGGCCTCGGTCTCGACGGGGGCCGGGTCCGGCTCCCGGACGGTTTCCTCGGGCTGGTCCGTCGGGGTGTCGTCGGCTTGTTCGTCGTCGTCGTCGTCGGCCGGGGGATCCTCGACGGCGTCCTCGGCGACCTCGACGGTGTCGGGGTTCGCGGCGGCCACGATCTCCTGCTGTCCGGTGGCCGGCTCGTCCGTCGCGACGGGGTCGTCGTCGCCACCGCCGAACAGGGCGACCCCGCCCCAAACCAGGAGCACGACCACCAGCAAGCCCGCCGCCGCCATGCCCACGATGCGCCACGGCACGCCCTGGACCCGTTCGACCCGGGTCTCGGTCTCCCAGGTGGGCTCGCCCTCGGTCGAGGGCTCCTCCGGAGCCTCGATGCGCTCGTAGCGGTCCAGGAGCTGGGCGGCGTCCAGCTCCAGCTCGGCAGCCAGCGACTTCAGGAAGCTGCGCACGTACAGGGGGCCCGAGAGCTCCCCGTAGTCGTCGGCCTCCAGGGCCGTCAGCATGTGCTCGGAGATGCGGGTCCGGGCCGCCAGGTCGGCGACGCTCAGCCCCGCCGCCTCGCGTGCGGCCTGCACCAGTTCTCCGGGGGTGCGGTAGCGTCCGGTCTCCTCGGTCACGACGGTCCCTCCGGTCAGGCTCCCAGGGCCTTCAGGCGCTGGCGGATGGTCTCGGCCTTGGCCTCGTTGTCCGCGAGCTGCTCACGCTCGCGCTGCACCACGTCCTCGGGGGCGCGGGCGGTGAAGTTCTCGTTCTCCAGCTTGCGACGGCCGCCGGTGATCCAGCCCTCCACCTGAGCCAGCTCCTTGCCCAGGCGCTCGCGCTCCTTGTCGATGTCCACCAGGCCTTCCATGGGCAGGAAGATCTCGATGGTGCCCACCACGGCCACGCCCGCCGGCGAGGGGGCCTCGCCGTCGGCGCCCAGTTCCACCTGCTCCATCTTGGCGAGCAGGGCCACCATGTCGACGTCCTCGGCCAGGGACGCTGCCTGGTCCGCGTCGGCGGTCCGCAGCACGGCGCGGCCGCGTCGTCCCGGCGGCACGTTCATGTCCGAGCGCAGGGAACGGATCTCCGAGACCACGTCGGCCACCAGCTGGAAGCGGGCGTCGGCGTGGGGGAACGGGCCTGCGGCGGCGGTCGGGAACGCGGCGGTCATGAGGAACCCGTCCACGCCCGGGAGCTGGTGCCACAGCTCCTCGGTGATGAAGGGCATCACCGGGTGCAGCAGGCGGTAGCTGAGCCCCAGGGCGGCCACGGCCAGCATGGCGGCTTCGGCGCGGCGGTCGTCGTCGCGCAGGCGCGGCTTGACGGCCTCCAGGTACCAGTCGCAGAACTCGTGGCGGAAGAAGTTGTAGGCCGTGTAGGCGGCGTCGTTGAGGCGGCGCTTCTCCAGGTTGGCGTTGACCTCCGCCGACACCAGGCACAGCCGATGGATCAGGCGACGGTCCTCCAGGGTCACCTCGCCGGACCGGAAGGCGGCCGGGGGCTCGGTGCCGAAGGTGCGACGCCACAGCTCCGTGGCCACGGCTGCGGGGTCTTCCGCCAGGGCGGGCAGGCCCGACAGGTCGGCGTCGCCGCCGGTGGCCGGTGCGGCCTCCAGGCCCGACTCGTCCCACGAACCCAGCACCAGCTTGGTGGCCTGGAAGATCTTGTTGCAGAAGTTGCGGCCGACCTCGAGGGTCTCCTCACCGAAGAACACGTCCTGGCCCGTGGGCGTGAGCATGATCATGGACATGCGCAGGGCGTCGGCACCGTACTTGTCCATGAGCTCGATGGGGTCCGGGCTGTTGCCCAGGGACTTGCTCATCTTGCGGCCCTCGGCGTCGCGCACGATGCCGTGGAAGAGCACCTCGCGGAAGGGTTCCTCGTCCAGGAAGTGGTACGAGGCCATGATCATCCGCGCCACCCAGAAGAAGATGATGTCCGGGCCGGTCACCAGCACCGACGTGGGGTGGTAGCGCTTCAGGTCGTCCGTCTCGCCGGGCCAGCCCAGGGGCGAGAAGGTCCACAGCCAGCTGCTGAACCAGGTGTCCAGCACGTCGGGGTCCTGCTGCAGGTCCTCCGAGCCGCAGGACGGGCAGGTCGTGGGCTCGTCGGCCTCGCAGATCTCGGCGCCGCAGCCGCCGCAGGTCCACACCGGGATACGATGGCCCCACCACAGCTGCCGCGAGATGCACCAGTCGCGGATGTTGTCCATCCAGTTGTGATAGACGCCCACCCAGCGCTCGGGCACGAGCTTCACGGTGCCGTCGTCCACGGCCTTCGTGGCGCGCTCGGCCATCTCCCCCATCTTCAGGAACCACTGATGGGACAGGTAAGGCTCGATGATCGTGTCGCACCGATCGTGGTGGCCCACCTGGTGGACGTTCTTCTCCTCGCCGTCGAACAGGCCGGCCTCCTCCATCAGGCGGAGGGTCTCCTTGCGGGCCTTGAAGCGGTCCATGCCGTCAACCGGTCCGGCCTCGGCGTTCATCACGCCGGTCTCGTCCATGCAGATGACCTGGGGCAGATCATGCCGGCGGCCCACCTCGAAGTCGTTGGGGTCGTGGGCCGGGGTGATCTTCACGAAGCCCGTCCCCTTCTCGGGGTCGGCGTGGTGGTCGCCGATGATGGGGATCTCGCGGTCCACCAGGGGCAGCGTCACCGTCTTGCCGATCAGGTGCTTCCGCTCCGGGTCGTCCGGGTGCACGGCCACGGCCGTGTCGCCGAACATGGTCTCGGGGCGGGTGGTGGCCACGGTCACGTGGCCGGAGCCGTCGGTCAGGGGATAGCGCAGGCGCCACATGGTGCCCTGCTTCTCCTTGTGCTCCACCTCGTCGTCGCTGATGGCGGTCAGGCAGTGGGGGCACCAGTTCACCAGGTAGAGGTCGCGATAGACCAGACCCTCGTCCTTCAGGGTCTTGAAGCAGTGGGCGACGGCGCGGGTGCGGTCGGCGTCCATGGTGAACGCCTCGCGGGGCCAGTCCAGGGAGCAGCCCAGGCGCCGCAGCTGGCTGGTGATCACGCCGTGGGTGTGCTCCTTCCAGGTCCAGGCGCGCTCCAGGAAACCGTCGCGGCCGAGGTCCTGCTTGCTCACGCCCTCCTCGCGCATCTGACGCGCCACCACGTTCTCCGTGGCGATGCTGGCGTGGTCGGTGCCGGGGACCCAGAGGGTGGGACGGCCGCGCATGCGCATCCAGCGGATCAGGACGTCCTGGACCGCGTTGCTCAGGCAGTGGCCCATGTGCAGCACGCCGGTGACGTTGGGCGGCGGCAGGGTGATGACGAAGGGTTCGCCCTGGGCGTCGGGGTCGGGGGCGAACAGGCCGGACTGCTCCCAGGCCTGGTACCACGTCTGCTCCAGCCCCTCGGGGCTGTACTGGGCCATCTGGCGGATGTCGTTCACTGGGATCTCCTGGCGGCCGACCGGGCGGCCGGAGGGCGACGATGGACGGTCGTCGGCGCTGCCGCCCGCAAGGGGGCGGATTCGCCGTAAATCACGAACAGGGAATGGTACAACCGGCGTCGCGGAGGGTCAACGTCGATCGCCGTGGTGATGTACGTGGGAGACAGAGGCTTTGCCTGGAAGTCCGGGGCTGGTAGAATGGTGACAGGGAGGAGCCCATGCCCGGACCGGCACCCAGACCCCAGAGCCGAACCGGTCGCGTCCTGCGCGTCCTGGCCCTCTATGTCCTCGCCCCCGCCATGCTGCTGCTGGAAGTCCCGGTGGCCGTGCACGTGGCGCAGAAGCCCACCTTCGGCTATTCCGTCCGCAACCTCGAGATCCTTTCCCTGACCCCCGACGGACCCGCCCGGCTGGCCGGCCTCGAGGTCGGCGATCGGGTGATCGCCGTGGACGGGGTGGCGGTGGGCACGGTCGTGGACTGGTATCTCCAGCACGCGGGACGCTACGACCTGGAGCCCCGCACCTACCTGGTCCGCCGCGGGGAGCGCTTCGTGACCGCCGAGGTCACACCGACCCGCCCCGGACGCACCGACGTGATCTGGCACTACGGCCTGTCCCTGGCCGGTCTGGCCTTCCTGGCCATGGGCTGGCTGGTCCTGGTCCGGCGCCACGACATGGTGTCGCGCTACTTCTTCGGGGTGTGCACCCTCTTCGCCTTCTTCCTGATGGACGTGCCCGACTGGCCTTCGGCTGGTTACATGACCTTCAAGGACATTACGAGGGATCTCGCGCAACTCATTCTGCCGGTCACTCTTCTGAGATTCTTTCTCTATTTCCCCGACCGGACCCACCTGACGTCCGAGAGCCACCGCCGCCACCGGCTGCTGTGGCTGCCCGCCGGGGTGCTGTTCATCGTCAGCCTGGTGATCCAGGCCACCCAGCCGGACCCGACGTCGTCGGTGGTGCGGGTCACGACCCTGGCCGCCGGGGTGTTCTTCCTGACCTACCTGGTGGCCGGTCTGGTGGTGTTCGCCCGCAAGGTCTTCCGGCGGGACCGCCCGGTGGCCCACTCCAAGCTCAGGCTGGTGCTCTTCGGCCTGCTGGCGGGCTTCGTGCCGTTCATGGCGGGCGCCGTGCTCCACACCGTCAGCCCCCAGGCGACCCCCTGGTGGCAGAACTGGCTGGTCTTCTCCCTGGTGCTGGTCCCCCTGAGCTTCGGGCTGGCGATCCTCCGCTACGGTGCCCTGGGTCTGCAGGATCTGGTGCGCCACGGGCTGGTGTACGGCGGGCTGACCCTGCTGATCATCGCGGGCTACGGTCTGCTCGTGGGCGTGCTGGGGCACGCCATGGCCCTCTACTTCCGCACCACGAGCACGCCGGTGATCCTGGCGGCGGCCATGGGCACGGCCCTGCTGCTCAATCCCGCCCGACGCCGGCTGCACACCTGGGTGGATCATGCCGTCTACCCCGCCCGCCGGGCCACACGCGAGGCCCTGCGCGACCTGGGCCACGAGCTCTCGGGCCTGATCGAGGACAGCGACGCCCCGCGGACCCTCCTGATGCGCCTCTACGAGCTGTACCGGCCCCGCCACGTGGCCCTGTTCCTGGAGGACCAGGGAGCCCTGACCCTCCACGCCATCGAGACCGACGACGATCCCCCCGAGCGCCCCTACCGCCTGGAGCCCGACGACACCCTGCCGCGGGTCATGGGCCAGGCGCACCGGCCGGTGGCCGTGGAGGAGCTGGACGGCCTGGACACCCGGGCCACCACCGACCCCGTGAGCCGGGCCATGATCGACGGGCTGGACGCGCGCCTGATCGTGCCCCTGATCACGGGGAACCGGCTGGTTGGGTTGATCACCTTCGGCGCCAAGAGCAGCGGCTCGCTCTACACCCAGACCGACATCGGCAACCTCCACGACTTCAGCGTGCAGGCCGCCGCCCTGGTGGAGATCGGACGGCTGTACCAGGACAGCCTGGAGCGGGAACGGTTGGAGACGGAACTGTCGGTGGCCCAGCGCATCCAGCAGAGCCTGGTGCCGGACGGCCCGCTGGTCATGCCCGGGGCCGAGCTGGCCGGGCGCATGGAATCGTGCCGGGAGGTGGGCGGCGATTCCTTCGACTACTTCCGTCTGGACCGCGAGACCGTTGCCTTCTCCATCGCCGACGCCGCGGGCAAGGGCGTGCCGGCGGCCCTGGTGATGACGTCGCTGCGGGCGGCCTTCCGCAGCGCCGCCTCGACCCACGACGACCCCGAGGACGTGGTGGAGGAGCTCAACAAGGCCGTCAGCGGCATGGCCACGCCGGGGCAGTTCATCTGCTTCTTCTACGGCATCTACCACGCGCCCTCCGGCACCCTGCGCTACTGCAACGCCGGCATGAATCCTCCCCTGCTGTTCCGCAGCGGCGGCGGCTGGGCCGAGCGCATGAAGAAGGGCGGCCTGGTCCTGGGCATCGACGGCGACCGCCGCTACGCCCGCGGCACCATCCGGCTGGGCCCGGACGACGTGCTGGCCCTCTATACCGACGGATTGACGGAGCAGACGGACGAAAACGGCGAATTCTACGGGGAACGACGCCTGGAGGACGCCCTGCGCAGGGCCAGGGATCTGCCCCTGGAGGGCCTCCTGGACAGGATATTTGCCACCATCGAGGACTTCGGGGGCCGCGAGCAATCCGACGACCGCACCTTGATGTTCCTGCGCGCCAAGGCCTTGCGCTGAAATCACCACCATCCGGCACGGAATTCGCTCAAGCCATGGTCGGAACGACCGATGGGGTGAAGGCAATTCGCCCCGAACATTCACCGACCTGGAGGAGGATGGACATGGACGTCGTCAGTACGATCCTCATCCTCTCCGTCATCGACATCTTCTGGTGGTTGAGGAAGTGACTTTGACAGAGAGCCGTTGAGCCCGGGCACGCGTTCGTTGAACCAGCCCGGGCTCCTTCTATTGCTACCGATTGCTTGCCCTTAAATGGTCTCGGCTAACTTCATCGAAACACCTGCTTGAGCTGGCTCCATGTTATCTGCTCTGATTGGATCGGTCCTGAACAATTGATTGCCGCCGCAACGCTCACCCAGCCATGATTTGATGAATACGTTGAAGGAGTTGCCAGCTCTATCTCAGCTCCATCAGCTATGACGCCCCAGTTATCAGGACGTGTTTCGTCTGCTGCATATTCGCTCATGACTAGGCGCACGCAATTGGTGCCAGTGTAGTAGTAGTCGATTCGTGCTAACATTGTCACGATGCCGCACGATAATGAGCTGTTGCACACTACATTAAAATCGACCCATCCTAAGTAAGCATTCGGTGTCACCATGTTTACAACATCACCATAATAAGTGACTGAGCTGGCAGTTAGCCCGGATATGCTCCCCCACCACGCATCTATCTGAGGCATCGCCGGATGAGTCAGGATAACATAGGCTACTACTGACCCAGAGCCAACCCCCCACCACTCATTCATGGATGCCGCTTCATCAAAGTGATCTTGCCTGTATATTTCCGACATTCACCTAAGCAACTTTCATCTCGCGAC
>CAYFKR010000014.1:27678-99168 GCA_964343835.1 uncultured Fibrobacteraceae bacterium | reverse complement strand
CAAGAGCAACCCTATGAGTAGCAGCTGACACCACGCTGGCACACATCGCACAAGCAATAATCACCACTCGCTTCACTTTACCAACTCCAGTTTATGCATAGACATCTCATTTCCGGATACCGTTCTCATAAAGTATCAGAATTCCCAAAACCACCCGAACCCGACCCCAACCTTCTCATACCCATCCAACCCCTCCCCCAGATCCAGCCACCCTCCCTGGAGCTTCAGCCCCATGCGCGGCGCCATCCAGCGCTGCCAGCTCACGGTGAACTCGTGGAAGTCGTGGTCCACGTTCTGATAGGGATCGACCCAGGTGGCCGTGTAGTGCTCCGCACCCTTGGTGGCATTCAGGAAGAGCCACACGCGCCCTTCCTCGCCCCAACCGAAGGTCAGGGTGTGCTTCCAGCCGATGCGGGCGCCGGGGTCGCTGTGGGTCACGGTGGCGCGGTACTCGGCGATGATCGGGCCGCGCCACACGCGGGGGCCGAAGGTCAGGCTGCGGTCCTCGTTGCCCTTCCAGCTCTCGGTCATGCCGCCCCCGACCACCAGGATGAACGGCCCGGTGTTCAGGTTGAACGTGTGGTCCAGGCGCCAGCGGGGCAGGTAGTGGGACTCGCCGCCGCGAGAGAAGGCGGTGTAGGTGTACAGCCGCGGGCCCCAGTCGGCGTAGGTGCCGAACCCGAAACCCGACTCCCAGTCCTCGCGCTCCAGCACGTTGGTGGAGATGAACGGGGTGAAGCGCGGCAGGTGTTTGACGTACAGGGTGGCCGTGACGGTGGTCCAGTCGCCGTAGATCTCCGACGGCGACAGGCGGTCGTGGAGCACGTCCACGTCCAGGCGGTAGCGCAGGCCGTCGCGCAGGCGGGTCCACTCCTCGGGAGTGTCGGCGGCGAACAGCGGCGCCGCAAGGGCCAGCAGGAGCAGGGCGGTGATCAGGCGCGTCGACTTAGTCATCACGATTCCATCCGCTTGCGGGTGAGGTCGATGATCACGAGCTGGGCGGGGTCGGGACGCCGGGCCAGGCCGCTGCCCCAGCGGTCCTGGAACTCGCGCCACAGGCCGCGGGCCGTGTGCGAGCGGGCGTCCACCACGCCGTAGAGGATCGGGAAGAGCTGGGCCAGGGCGTCCGGATAGTAGGTGTCCCAGCGGGATTCGTGGGCCAGGCCGCCTGCGTCGGCCCAGTGGAACGGAGCGCCGTCGCCGGCGTGGAGGCGGTCCAGTACAGCCCGGCGCACGACTTCGGCTGCCTCGCGGTAGCGGGGGCCGTGGTCCCAGCCGAGGCGGCGGGCCAGGGCATCGTAGGCCAGCAGGCCGCCGTAGGCCTCGCAGTTGTCCATGAGGTAGCGGGCGTTGGTGCCGGGGTGGGCGCGCAGCAGGCCGTCGGGGTCCTGGAGGTGGAGCAGGACCCAGGCAACGTCCTGGATGCGGGCGCGGTGCGATTCGAGGAAGGCGCGGTCGCCGGTGCGGCGTTCGTAGGCCTCGAGCATCAGGAGGAAGACGGCGGCGTAGCCGTCGGCGGAGTCGTAGTCGCCCACCGGGCGCAGGCGACCGCCGGGCAGCACGTCCATGTCGTCCATGGTGCCGGTCAGGCCGTGGTGGTCGGGGTAGTTGAGGTTGTCGAGGTACCAGGCGGCGTAGTCGCGGACCGGGGCGGGGTCGTCGCCGTCCTCCAGGAGCTCCCAGGCGTAGAGGCTGGCGAAGTAGGGGGACACACGCTCCAGGCCGGAGTCGAGGGGCTGGTGCCGGGACACGAGGTCGAGGACGGGGTGGCGGTGGGCCGCGCATCCCGTCAGCGACGTCGCGAGCAGCAGGCTAGCGAGCAGGAATGTCCACCGTGATGCCGGTCTCATGGCTCGTGATCACCGCCCGGTGCCAGGGTCCGTCCGAGTCGACGCGCAGGCCCTCCCCCGACGGGGGGCCGTAGCGGTCGGCGGGCACGGCGAAGGCCACGTCGTGCAGGCCGTCGTCGCAGGTGAGGTCCAGCCGCAAGCCCCCGTCCGTGAGGGTCCAGACGGCCTCGGCGTCCAGCAGGCGGCTCAGGAAGGCCGCGTGGTCGCCCATGGGGCCGACGCGCAGGCTGCCCGCCGCGACACGGGACTCGAGGTCGTCGAGCCAGGCGCCGAAGGCGGGGCGGTAGTCCGCGTCGCCGTGGTAGAGGTACAGGTTGTAGGGATGCGAATACACCAGGCGCACGGTGCGCTCGCGCTCGCAGTATGCGGTGGTGCCGTTCAGCCAGGCGGCCACGGAGTCGGCGTCCAGGCGCAACAGGGCGTCCATCTCGCCGAAGCTGGCCACGGCGCCCATGGGCATCACCGGGAAGTGGATCACCGAGTCGGACACGCGGCGGCCCTCGGCGAAGGTGCGGTTGGGGGCGCTGCCGGAGTCGCCGGTGTAGTAGGTGGCCGTGACGCCCAGGTCCTCCAGGATCTCCGCCATCACGAAGGGCGGGTGGACGCCGGCGGGGGCCGAGTATTCCGTGACCGGTCGGCCGGAGACCGACGCGAGGCAGTCGTTGTTGCGGACCACCGTCTCGCGGATCACGTCGGGGCCCCAGCGTCCCGCCTCCACCTCCACGGCGAAGCGGTTGTGCTCCCATCCGCCGTGGCTGCCCACCGCGCCGTAGGGCAGCAGGCGTTCCAGGTGGTCGCGGCCGGCGCCGCAGGCGTCGAAGCCCATGGCGTCGTCGGGCTCGTTCAGGTCGGGACCAGCGCACACGTGGATCGACGCGGGGAGATCCTCGCGGAAGAAGCCGTCGGCGTGCATGCGGTCCAGGACGGTCCAGTCGGTGTTGGCGTCGATGTGCCAGTTGAAGACCACGCCGCCCACGCCGCCTGCCGTGGGCATGAGGTGGGGCAGGCCCAGTTCCTTGAGGAGCCACCATCGCACGACCATGCGCAGGGGCAGGTCGTCGGCGTGGGCCTTGAGGTGGCCCAGGGGCAGCGACACGTAGCAGGCCAGGCCGGCGCCGTGAGCGCGGGCCGTGATTGCCGGGATGCGGCCGCCCTCATCGGGCTCGACCCAGGCCAGCACGCGTACGCCCTCGGGGGCGGTCACGCGGCTGCGGGCGGTGGGGTAGGCGAGGCGGCCGTAGGAGTAGCCGGTGAGGCAGAGGTCGTCGTCGAGCTTGCCAGGGGGGGCACCCAGGAGTTCGGCGGATTCCGCATCGGAGAAGCGGAGCGCGCCGAGGCCGTAGGCGTCGTCGCCGAAGGTGGCGTAATCCACCGGCAGCACGCCGGTCAGGCCGGCCAGCCAGGAGCGGGGCAGGTAGGAGCCCTTGCGGCTCTTCACGCCGGCGTCGTAGGCGGCCAGGACCGAGCCGCCGGCCTGCAGGTAGGCGTCGAGCCAGGGTCCGAACGACGAGTACAGGCTGGAGCAGACGGCGTCGGGCAGGATCAGGGCCGGGGCCGAGCCCGCGACCAGCTTCGGGTCGGCGTCCTGGAGATCGAACATGCCGACGGTCTCCACCGCCATGCCCTCCTCCTCCAGCACGCTCACCCACGCGTCCAGCACGTGGCCGTTCTCGCCGAGCAGGTCGGGCGCATGGGCCACCAGCACGCGCAGGTCGGTGCGGTCGACCGTGAGGTCGGCCCGCTGCACGGTCTTCCAGCCGGCCCAGGCCACCGCGAGGCAGGCGGCTGCGACCAGCACGATCATCACGGTCCGTCGCATCGCACCTCCCCCCGTCCGTCGGTCAGCGTATAGCCGTACAGGCTTACGCCGGGGCCGAGCAGCAGTTCCTTGTGGGCCACCAGCGACGTGCGCCGCTCGGGAGCGCCGACCCGGGCGCCGCGGCGCAGTTCGGCGCGGCCCTGGGTGAACACGTTGCCCTCGACGACGGCGCCGTCCTCCAGCACCACGTCCTGTTCGGCGAACACGTCGCCCACGACCACGGCGCCGGGGCGCAGCCGCACCGAGCCGTAGACCTTGACCGAGGCGCGGAACACGAGCCCGCCGCCCAGGGTGAAGTCGCCGCGCACGACCAGGGGGCGCACCGGGTCGGAGCCCAGGTCGTCCAGCTCGAGGTCGCCGTCGTGGCGGGTCACGTGTTCGTCGATGTTGATCTCGCCCGTGGGGTCGTGGGGCACGGACGTGGAGGCCGGCAGCGGGGCGGGGTCGGTCTCGCCGCCGCCGTCGGTCAGCACCGGGGAGCCCCAGAGGCGGCGGAACGTCACGCCGTCGCCCAGATGGAGTTCGCGGGGGGTGGACACGGTGGCGCCCAGGCGCGCGCCCGGACGCACCACGATCTCGCCCTCGGCGTCGAGCCAGCGCACCACGCGGGCGTCGGGGCCCACTTCGGCACGGCCGCCGCAGGCCAGGGAGCGCACCACGGCGCGACGTCCGACAGCGGCGTCGCCGTCCACGTGCAGGTCGTTCTCCAGCCGGGCGGCCTCGCCCAGCGATGCGTTGCCGCGCACGACCGTCAGCAGTTCGGAACACTCGCCGTCGGGCATGTCGAAGGCATCGTGCAGGTCCAGGGTCTCGGGCTTGGAGAGGGTCACCTCGTGACGCCCCGGCACCAGATCGAGTCCTTCCAGGGCCCCGGCCAGCAGCGCCCGGGCGCGCCGGCCCATGTACCGCGGATCCTTGGTGTACTGCAGGTCCACCTGGAGCGGATAGCGGTCCCAGGGCAGGGCCACCTCCAGCAGGCCGGGTACGAACGGCAGCACGATCAGCACGATGAAGAAGGTCACCAGCCAGCCGCCGGATCCGGGCGCCTCGGCCACGGGGACCTCGGGAGGCGTCGCATCCACGAGCCCCTGGGCCACCACGGCGCCCGACACCAGCCCGATGATCCCGATCAGCACGACCGAGGCGATGATGATCCGCTTGCGCATCACGTCGCCTCCTCGCGCCGGAACCGCTGGGTCTTGTCCCAGGTGGCCGTGCGCCGCTGGATGCGGTCGAGCAGCGCCATGAAGAAGCCGCTGCTGATGGTCCAGATGTTCAGCAGGAAGTAGAACATCAGGAAGGGCAGCAGGCGGATGCGGTGGGTCACGCCGTCCAGCAGCGACGCCGAGCCGATCTGGTAGAAGGGGGCGAAGTTGCCGAACGAGTTGTACGAGGCGACGAACAGGAACACGAGCACGCTCTCGATGATCTGCATCTCGCCCAGGAAGAACAGCAGCACCGAGTCGATGATGCCGGTCAGCAGGAACACCGGCACCATGTAGATGAGCAGAAGCAGCAGGCCGTCCAGCTTCTCGCGACGGTTCAGGTACGGCGACTTCAGCAACGGCCGGAAGTGCCGCATCATCACGAAGTTGTGGCCACGGGACCAACGACGGATCTGGCGCGAGCGCACCGCCCAGGTCTCCGGCACCTCCTCGAAGCACTCCACGCGGTTGGCGTAGACGATCTTCCAGCCGTCGATGTAGAGGCGGTAGGTGAGGTCGGTGTCCTCGGCAAGCACCTGCGGGTCGAACCCGCCGTGGGCCTGCACCAGGTCCTTGCGGTACGCGCCCACGGTGCCGCCGTACTGGGGCATGAGCTTGAGGTTGTGCCGGGCCTGCTGGTCCACCTGGTAGCCGCCGCTGCGCTCCAGGTCGAGCAGGCGCGTCAGCAGGTTGGCGCGCGTGTTCACCGGCACCACGCGGCCCATCACCGCGCCCACCTCGGGATCCTTGAACGACAGGCTGAGGTCGCGCAGGGCGCCCTTGTTGGGCACGTAGTCCGCGTCGAAGTTGATGATGACGTTGGCGTGGGCCAGTTCCAGGGCGTCGTTCAGGGCGGCGGGCTTGCCGCGCAGACCCTCGCGCCGGTGCAGGGGCTGCACCTCGGGGTGGGCGGCGGCCAGCTCGTCCAGGATCTCGGGCGTGCGGTCGGTGGAGTGGTCGTCAATGGGGATGACCTGCAGCAGGTGCCGCGGATAGTCGCAGGCCAGGATGGCCTCGATGGACTGCCGCGCCACCTTCTCCTCGTCGTGCATCGGCACCAGCACGGTGATCGGGGGCAGGTCGTCGTCCAGGATGTCCTGGTAGTACAGGCGCTGCTCGCCGCGCAGGCGGTTGTGGGTGAGCCAGTAGTGACGCATCGCGTACACCGACATCACCAGCACCACCAGGATCACGTAGAGCTTGAGGATCAGAACGACCATCGCCAGACCTCCGGCCGGTCGCGCAGCCTCAGCGCCACGACGTTCACGTACAGCGAGTAGATGGCCACCATGTAGACGAAGTCGATCAACGGCCCGAGTGCGAAGAACATGGCCGCCATCGAGAGCACCGTCAGCTCCCGCAGCAGGAACAGGAAGGCCGCGTAGCGCACGGCTCCGAAGAGCACCCCGTAGGCCACCGTCGCCAGGATCACCCCGAACTTCTCGAGGGTCGGCGCGGGGATGGGCGTCAGGGCGGTGCCGATCACCACCGGCATCAGCAGCCACATGCCGAGCTGGGTGCCCATGTACAGCAGCGAGAAGTCCACCACGTCGTAGGGGAAGCGGTGGGGCCAGAACAGGAAGAACACCGCGGAGCAGGTCATCAGGAGGCTCAGGAACACCGCGTAGACCCGGACCACCTTGGGGATGGGCCGCAGCCGCGGCGCGATCACCACGACAAGCACCGAAACGATGAACGTGGTCAGCGAGAGCCGATACGACGGGAACGACGCGGCGGCGTCCAGCACGGGCATGTCGGTGACCCAGTGGGGCAGGAAGGTCCAGCGGGTGACGGTGGTCTCCACGCCGGCCCACGCGGTCAGGCGGGCCACGCGCTCCACGAAGGCGTCGAGCAGGGTGCGGTGGAAGATCACGACGATGGCGTCGAGGATCGCCACCAGCAGCAGGAACGCCGTGGTGGACGCCCGCGGAGCGGCGCCCAGGCGCTTGTAGGCCCTGTGAAGGTGGATGTGTTCCTTCATTCCCGGACGCCTTCCCAGCCCGCGGCCAGGGCCGTCACCTGGACGCGCCGTTGCCGCGGACCGTCGAACTCGCAGAACCAGAGCGTCTGCCACGTGCCCAGCACGAGCTGCCCGTCGCGGACGTGGACGATCTGGTCGCAGCCGTAGAGGCTGCTCTTGACGTGGGCGGCGGTGTTCCCCTCGGCGTGACGCCAGCCGTTGTTCCACGGCACGATGGCGTCGAGGGCGTCGGCCATGTCCCGCACCACGTCGGGATCGGCCCCCTCGTTCACGGTCACGCCGGCGGTCGTATGGGGGACCCACACGAGCACGGCGCCGTCCACCAATCCTAGATCGGACACGGCGCGCTGCACCTGAGATTGGATATCGATGAAGTCGGTGCGTCCGGTGGTCGGCACCCGGAATTCGATCATGGAGCCCCTCCGGCGAGAAAAAGGGCCGGGCGGCACGATTGCCGCCCGGCCCCCATTGTCCACAAATGGGACCTACAAGTCAAAATACATCGTGAACTCGTAGGGATGCGGCCGCCGGTTGATGGCCTGGATCTCGTCGTGCTTGATCTCGAGCCAGCGCCGGATCAGCACCTCGGGGAACACGTCGTTCCGGGTGAGGAAGGCGTGGTCGGCCTCCAGGGCGTCCAGGGCGTCGGCCAGGGACCGGGGCAGGAACTCCACCTCTCCCCTCTGCGCCTGCGACGGGGCGTCCTCGGGGTGGTAGCCCATCTCGTAGGGATCGATCTCGTTGACGATGCCGTCGATGCCCGCCATCAGGATGGCCGACGTGGCCAGGTACGGGTTGCACGTGAAGTCCGGTGGGCGGTACTCGATGCGCCGATGCTGCGGGTCGGCCACGTAGCTCGGGATGCGGATGGCCGCGCCGCGGTTGCTGCGCCCGAAGGTGATGGCCGTGGGCGCCTCGAAGCCCGGCACCAGCCGCTTGTACGAGTTGGTGGACGGGTTGGTCAGGGCGCAGAGCGCGGGGCTGTGCTTGAGGATGCCGCCCACATAGTAGAGGGCCGTGCGGCTCAGGCCGGCGTAGCCGTCGGGGTCGTCGAAGATGTTGTTGCCGTCGGCGTCCACCAGGTACTGGTGCAGGTGCCAGCCGCTGCCCGCGTTGTCGTACAGGGGCTTGGGCATGAAGGTGACCTTCAGGCCGTGACGCTCCGCCGCGTTGAACAGCAGGTACTTGGTGAGCACGGCGTGGTCGGCGGTGGTCGGCAGGTCGGCGAACCAGCCCTCGATCTCCTGCTGGGCCTGGGCGCCCACCTCGTGGTGGTGGTAGCGCACGGGGATGCCCAGGTCCTGCATCAGGGCGCAGACCTCGTCGCGAAAGTCGTCGTGTTTGTCGTGGGGATTGCAGGCGTGGTAGGCATTCTGGAAGAAGTCCTCGTCGCTCTTGACCTTGTAGTGGGACTCGGTCACGCCGTTGCGGTACTCGGCCTCGTCGAAGATGTGGAACTCGTACTCGGGGATCCAGCGGGTGGAGTCGGCGATCCCGAGGTCGCGCAGGGCCTGCTCGGCGGCGCGCACGATACGGCGGCCGTCCTGGTTGAAGGGCGTGCGCTCGACGTCCACGTGCTTCACGTCCGCGAACAGCGACAGGGTCGGGCGCGAGCGGAACGGGTCGATCTGGGCGGTGCCGTAGTCGGGCAGCAGCACCATGTCGCTGTCCTCGACCTTGAGGAACCCGTAGCTGGAGCCGTCGAAGCCGATGCCCTCAGCCATGACCTCCGGCGTGAACCGCTCGAACGGGAAGGTGATGTGGTGCAGGCGGCCGACCAGGTCCAGGACCTTGAAGTCGACGAACTCGACGCCGCGCTCTTCGCACAGGTTGCGGATGCGCTGGAATTCGGTGCTCATGGGGCCCCTCCGGGGTCTCTGGGGTTGACCGGGGCGTTCGGCCCCGGACTAGAAATATAGTCAGCCGCAGCCGCCGTGAAAGCGGACTTTCACCGATCGTCCGACCGTCCTTGCCCGCCCCGATCCGCCCGTCTATGTTTGCCGTTCCAGCGCGTCCACGGCGAAAGGAACACCCCGTGTCCGGACCCTCGGTGACGATGTTCTTCGAAGGCCGCCCCGTGACCGCCCGCGAGGGCGCGTCGGTGGCCGTCGCCCTATGGGAACAGGGCCATCGCGTCCTGTCCCACTCCCCCAAGTACGGTCGCCCCCGCGGCGCGAGCTGCGCCCGGGGCCACTGCATGGACTGCCTGATGCGCATCGACGGCGTGCCCAACGTGCGGGCCTGCCTGACCCCCGCCCGCGACGGCATGCGGGTGGAGCGCCAGGACAGCGGCGCCGTCTACGGCGATCCCATGCGGCAGATGCTGGACCGCACCGGCCACCTCATGCCCGTGGGCTTCTACTACAAGTGGTTCACCCGGCCCGGGGGCCTGTCGCGCCTCTTCCTGTCGATGATCCGCCCCCTGACCGGTGTGGGCCGCCTGCCCGAAGCCGCCACCTGGGGATCCCCCGTCCCCGACACCCCCGCCCGCGACCTGGGCCACGTGGACACCGTGGTGGTGGGTGCCGGCGCCGCCGGTCTGGGCGAGGCCCTCGCCGCCGACGGCCCCGTGCTGGTGGTGGACGAGAACGAGCTGGCCGGCGGACAGCGCCGCGCCGCCCTGGAGATGGTGGCCGAGGCGGGCTTCGCCGACGAGCTGCCCCGCCTGGCCGCCCTGCGCTCCCGCCTCGCCGACCTGGCGGAGCGCGTGGACGCCGAGGGCCGCATCGAGTTGCGCACCGGCACCACCGTGGTGGGCGCCTGGCAGCCCGACATGCTCCTGCTCCACGACGCCGACGGCTTGGCCGTGGTCCGCGCCCGCACCCTGGTGTGGGCCGCCGGAGCCCTGGACGCCCTCCCCATCTTCGACGACAACGACCGACCCGGCCTACTCGGCCCCCGCGCCCTCTACCGCCTGGTGGCCCGCGACGGTCTGGACGTGGCCGGCCGCTCCGTCCTTGTGACCGGAACCGGCATGGACGCCGCCCTGGCCGCGGCCCTGCTCCACATCCGCGGCGCGCGCGTGAACCTGGCCCTGGGCACCCCCGCCGACCCCGACCTGCTGGCTTGCGCCGCCCGCCACGGCTGGAGCCTGCACACGGGCCTCTCCCCCGCCGAGAGCCGCATCCGCGACGGCGCCCTGAGCGCCCTGGTCCTGACCGGCGACGGCGGCGCCCGCACCGAACTGCCCTGCGAGCTGGCCGTGCTCTGCGGCCGCGGCAAGCCCGCCTACGATCTGGCCTACCAGCTGGGCGTGGATCTGGTGCTGGACCCCGACCGCGGTGGCTACGTGCCCCGCAACGCCATGGACGGACGCTCGGTGACCACCGCGCCGTCGGGCGCCGTGGTCGTGACCGCCGGCGAGGCCGCCGGCGCGCTCCCCGACGACCTGATCCCGGAGGTGACGGCGTGAGCAAGCGCATCCTGTGCCGCTGCGAGGACGTGACCGTGGAGGAGTTCCGCAAGGCCCACGCCGACGGCTTTACCGAGATGGAATCCCTGAAGCGCTTCACCGGTGTCGGCACCGGGTTCTGTCAGGGCAAGGGATGCCTGTGCGAGGCGGCCACGGAGCTGGCGCACCTGCGCGGCGTGGCTCCCGCGGAGATCCCGCTGACGAACATCCGTCCGCCCACCCGTCCCCTGACGTTCGGCGAGCTGGCCTCGCTGGAGGTCACGCCCCTGATGGCCGAGCTCGAGCGCACCGCCGGACCGGAGGTGGAGGCATGATCCCCCTGCCCGACAGCCCCGTGCCCTACAAGGCCGACGCGGTCATCGTGGGCGGCGGCGTGAACGGTCTGGCCGTGGCCTACGAGCTGAGCAAGCGCGGCATGCGCGACATCGTGGTGCTGGAGAAGGCGTACCTTGGCAGCGGGTCCACCGGCCGCTGCGGCGGCGGCATCCGCCAGCAGTGGACCACCGAGGCCAACATCCGCCTGGCCCAGGAGAGCGTAGCCGCGTACGAGAACCTGGCGTCGGAACTGGGTCTGCAGACCTTCTTCCGCCAGGGCGGCTACCTGATGGTCACCGACGACGAGGCTCACCTCGACGGCCTGCGCAAGGCCGTGGACCTGCAGAACCGCTGCAGCGTGCCCACGGAGTTCCTGCAGCCCGAGGACTGCCTGAAGATCGTGCCGCAGCTGGACATCTCGAACGTGAAGGGCGCCACCTTCTGCCCCAAGGACGGCACCGCCTATCCGTTCTCCGTGGTGTGGGGCTACGCGCGGGCATGCCGGCGTCGCGGCGTGAAGATCTTCATCCGGACCGAGGTCCACGACGTGCGCACCGACGGCGACAAGGTGACCGGCGTGTCCACCAGCCGTGGCGAGATCGCCACCCCCCTGCTCATCAACTGCGCCGGCCCCTGGGCCCGCACCCTGGCGGCCAAGGTGGGCGTGGACCTGCCCAACCGGCAGGAGCGCCACGAGATCATGGTGAGCGAGTCCTGCAAGCCGTTCCTGGACCCCATGGTGATCTCCATCAGCAACGGCATCTACTTCAGCCAGAGCATGCGCGGCGAGATCGTGGGCGGCATCGGCGATCCGGGCGAGCCCCACTGGGACAGGCCCGAGGACTTCGACACCCGCAGCCAGCTCCGCTTCGCCGTGCGCTTCGCCAAGGCGCTGATCGGCTACTGGCCCCCCGCCCGCACCCTGCGCATGATGCGCCAGTGGGCCGGCATGTACGACGTGACCCCCGACCACCGGCCCATCCTGGGCGGCGTCGAGGGTCTCGAAGGCTACCGGCACATCTGCGGATTCAGCGGACACGGCTTCATGCTGGCGCCCGTGGCGGCGTCGCGCATGGCCGAGACGATCGTCTCCGGGAAGCCGGACGACATCGTGGAGTCGCTGTCGCTGTCGCGGTTCGCGAACGGGGACGTGGAGGCGGATGCGTTCGTGGTGGGCTAGTCGCTGAACCGGACCTTGAGATCCGACCAGGTCATCGACTCCGCCGACACCTGCCAGTTGTACCCCGTCATCCGGAACGTATTGCTGATCACCAGCCCCACGCCGTCGTTGTAGAAGAGGTTGGCGTTGCGGGTCGAGCCCGTTTCGGCGACGCCCGCCGCCGTCTGGATGCTGATCTCCTGGGTCAGGCCGAGGCAGTGGAGGGTCGGACCGGTCCAGTCGGAGTGGAAGTACTCCTCGTTGACCGTGTACGTCTCGATCCAGCGCTGCACCAGCGGCCCGCCTTCCAGCAATCCCTCGTATTCGGCATAGCGCGTGGACCAGATCTTGTCCATCTCCAGGGGGACGTCGAGGATCCTGGACGTCCTGGCGGCCGTGCAGGTACACGTCGCCCTCCGGAGTCTCGGTGACGAAGCGGCTGTACTCCGTGCTGTCTGTGGCGTTGCTGCGGCGGTAGCGCAGCTCGGTGGTCGCCACGCCGCGTACCATCACCGGCGTCTCCATCACGTCGAGCTCCAGGTTGGACTCGAACTCGTCGCTGTAGTAGATCCAGGTCCACCCGTACTCCAGCGGCCACCAGTCGGCGGCGGCGGGCAGGGCGGTCAGCAGCAGCAGGAACAGCGGGGCGATGCGGCGCAGGAACATGGATGTCTCCGTGGTGTCGGGATGGTGGTTCGGATCCCCGTCAGCATACGACACCGGGGCCCGTCCACACCATACGAACGAGCCCTCAGCGATCCAACAACCCCTTCAGGGCCACGTCGAGATCCTTGTGTTCGAAGGCGAAGCTCCGGGCGCGCAGGGCCTTGGGCACGGTGCGATAGCTGGTGAGCACCATGTCGGCCATCTCGCCCAGCAGCAGACGCAGGGCCCAGGCCGGGGCGGGCAGCGAGGCGGGGCGGCCGAGGGCGGCGCCCAGGGCCCTGGCGAACTCGCGCTGGGTCGGGGGGTCGGGGGCGACCACGTTGACGGGGCCGGAGATGTCGTCGGTGTCGAGGATGTAGAGCAGGATCCGCATCACGTCGTCGATGTGGATCCACGGCAGGTACTGCTTGCCGTTGCCCAGCGGCCCGCCCAGGCCCCAGCGGAAGGCGGGCAGCATGGCGCGCAGGGCGCCGCCGTCTGGGGCGAGGATCACGCCGAAGCGGGTCAGCACCACCCGTGCCGAGTCCGACGCGTCCAGGGCGCAGCTCTCCCACTCGTGGGCCAGGCGACCCAGGAAGTCGCCGGCGGCCTCGCGCTCCTCGTACTGGGGCTCGCGGCCGCCGTCGCCGTAGATGCCCACGGCCGAGGCGCTGATGAAGGTGCGGCAGCGGTCGCCGCGGCGCACGGCCTCGGCCACGCGGCGGGTCGTTTCGAGGCGGGAGCGGCGGAACGCGCGCTTGCGGCCGGACGTCCAGCGCCCCGACGAGAGGGACTCGCCGGCCAGGTTCACCACGGCGTCGCAGTCGGCGATGGAATCCTGCCAGGGGCCAGCCACGGCGGTATCGGCCTCGATCACCGCGACGCCGGGGGGCAGCTTGACGCGGGCCCGTTCGGCCCGGCGGGACAGGCAGATCACCTCGTCGCCTCGGGCGACGAGTTCGGCGCACAGATGCCGGCCGATCAGGCCGGAGCCTCCGGTCAGGACGATCTTCATGGAGCCGGTTCCTCCTCGGTTCGAGGACCCACCATACGGTCCGACGGCCCCGCTGTCCACACTCCCCCCGGCCGCGTTGACTTTCCGGTGTCCCGCGGCTAACGTCCCCCGGAAGCGTCGCGATCGGGCGACGCTCCGAACCCGGAAGGCTCCCCGATGAATTACGAATACCTGGACTGCGACATCCGCGACGGCGCCGCCCGCGTCTCGCTCCTGGGAGCCGGCGACGCTCCCGCCGGCGAGGTCTGCGACGAGCTGGTGGACCTGCTCCTGCGCCTGCAGGAGGACCGCGTGGTCCGCGTGATCCTGTTCAGCGACGCGGGGGGCCCCTTCGACATGGCCTTCGACATGCACGGCGTGGCCGAGAGCTGGCCCTCCGGCGAAGGCCCCGGCCGCATGGCCGGCGACATGGACACCGCCCGCCGCATCATCTTCCTGCTCCAGGACCTGGCCAAGCCCGTGATCTCCGCCGTCACCGGCGAGGTCCGCGACGCCGGCTTCGGACTGATCATGAATACGGACGTGCGGCTGGCCGCCCCGTCGGCCACCTTCGCCATGGGCGGAACGTCCCTGGGCATGGTTCCCGACTGGGGCCTGAGCCACTTGCTGCCCCGCCGCATGGGCGCCGGCCGCACCTTGGAGATGATGTGGTCCGGCCGCTCGGTGGGCGCCGAGGAGGCCCACGCCATGGGCCTGGTGGATCGTCTGGTGGATCCCGACGCCTGGGACGAGACCGTCGAGGGTCTGCTCGAGCGCATCGCGGCCATCCCGCAGCCTGCGGCCCACATGTGCAAGATGACGGTCCAGCAGTCCATGCAGTTCGACCTGACCACGGCCTTGTCGCTGGAATTCGAGGCCCAGGAGAAGTGCTGGGAGTCCCAGGAGACGTCCGCCGCCCTGGCCGCCTACCTGGTGGGCGACAAGCCGGACTTCTCGGTGATCCCGGACGACGAGGACGCCTGACCCCCGGTCTTGATCGCAGACCCGGTTTGTGGCACCGTGCTTCCTTCCCACCCCTACGGGAAGGAGCCCGAGTGCTGCGCATCGCCCAAGCCCTGATCGTCCTGCTGATCCCCCTGTCCGCCCTCGCCGCCCTCGACGTCGTGCCATGCGACGCCCCGCCCATCCTGGACGGCGTGCTGGACGACCCCTGCTGGTCCGTGGCCGTCCCCCTCGACCTCTCCTGGGAGATCGACCCCGGCGACCGCACCCCCGCCGCGGTGGCCACCACCTGCCTGGTCACTCACGACAACGGCGCCCTCTACGTGGCCTTCCGCGCCCTCGACCCGGAGCCCGACCGCATCCGCGCCAACCTCGCCGAGCGCGACGACGGGTTCGACGACGACTGGGTCGGCGTAGTGGTGGACCCCTTCGCCGACCGCCGCCGCGGCTTCCAGTTCCTGGTCAGCGCCGGCGGCGTGCAGATGGACCTGACCCGCAGCGAGACCGCCGCCGAACCCGACGACGCGGCCTGGGACGCCGTGTGGTCCTCCGCCGCCGCCGTGGACTCGACCGGATACTGCGTGGAGATCGCCGTGCCCTTTTCGTCGCTGCGCTACGAAGGTTCCGACGAGCCCGCCGTGTGGGGATTCCTGGGCTTCCGCCATCATCCCCGCTCCGTGGCCCGCCTCACGTGCTCCTCGCCCATCGACCCGGACGAGGACTGCGAGCTCTGCATGGCCACCGACCTGCGCGGCTTCGCCGGCATCAGCGCCGGCCGCAACCTGGAGCTCACCCCCACCTACACGGCCAGTCGCACCGACGAGCGCGCCCCCTTCCCCGACGGCGACATGCATTCCGGCCGCCCGGTCTGGGATCTGGGCCTCTCGGCCCGCTGGGGTCCCACGCCCAACACCAGCATCGACGCCGCCCTCAACCCCGACTTCTCCCAGGTGGAGGCCGACGAGCTCCAGCTCGACGTGAACACCCGCTGGGCCCTGGAATACGAGGAGAAGCGCCCCGTCTTCCTGGAGGGCGCCGACCTCTTCGAGACCTACCAGGACGCCGTCTACACCCGCATGGTCGTGGACCCGGACTGGGTGGCCAAGGTGAGCGGCAAGGAGGGGGCCAACGCCTTCGGCGCCTTCGCCGCCCGCGACCGCTGGACCAACATGCTGATCTACGAAGGTGGCCGCTCCCGCATGGAGACCCTCGAGCGCGAGAACACGTCCGCCGCCGCCCGCTGGCGCCGCGACGTGGGCGAGGGCTCGACGGTGGGAGCCCTGCTCACCGCCCGCGACGCCGACGGCTACCGCAACATCGTGGGCGGCCTGGACGCCGTGGTGCGCCCCGGCGGCGGCCACGAGCTGGACGTGCAGGCGCTGGTGGCCTCGACGAGTCTGGACGCCGGCACCGCCGCCGTGCTGGGCGGCGCCGCCGACCTGGACGACACCTCCGTCTCCATGATCTACAGCCGCGACGGCCGCCTCTGGAGCTGGCTCGCCGGCTGGCAACGCACCGGCCGCGACTTCCGTGCCGACCTGGGGTTCCTCCCCCGCGTGGACATGGAGCAGCGCGACCTGGGCGTGTGGCGGAGCTGGTGGCGCGAGGCCGGCAAGGGTGTGCACTTCATCGGGGCCGGTGTCCACGGCACCGAGGTCCGCGACATCGACGGCACCCTCACCGACCGCGAACTGCGCGCCGAGCTGAACGTGATGGGGCCCATGCAGTCGCGACTGTGGTTGGCGACGGACCTGCTCCGCGAGCGCTTCGCCGGCACGGACTTCGATCAGACCATCATCCGCGGCAAGGCCGGCTTCCGACCCCACGACGCCCTGTGGGCCTGGGTCATGGCCTGGGGCGGCGACGACATCGACTACTACAACGCCCGATCCGCCACCTCCTGGGGCGCCGGCCCCGGCGTGACCTGGACCCCGACGCCCCGCGTGTCGGTGATCGCCAGCCACGTACGCTATGCCCTGGACGCCGGCGGCGGCCGCATGCTCACCGTCGACCAGACCGACGCCCGCTTCCAGTTCGCCCTGTCCAGCCGCAGCCACTTGCGCTGGACCGTCCAGCTGGAGGACGTGGCCCTGGACACGGACCGCTTCCCCTTCCCAGTGCTGGCCGAGGACCGCACCCTCTTCTCCCAGTTCCTCTACAGCTTCCGCGCCAACCCGCGCACGGTGCTGTTCCTGGGCACGACGGACCGCCGGCTCGGCGACGAGGTCACCGAGCTGACGGTCCACGACCGGACGTGGTTCCTGAAGGTGGGGTACGCCTGGAGGCCCTAGGGATCAGGGACAGGCGGTGTTCACGGCTCCTGCGAAGATGACCAGGTCGGAGAGGTTGATTTCGCCGTCCCAGAGGAAGTCGATGGCAGGGGCATATCCCCCGGACAGGTACAGGGCCGCGAAGTCGATGGTGTCGGTCAGGTTCACCATGAGGTCGCCGTTCAGGTCCGCGGTGAGCACCACCACGTCCACGACCGACTGGGGCCACGTCATGCCGTTCAGGCAGACCTCCAGCACCTCGCCCGCCGACGCATCCATGCCGCCGCCCACCAGCAGGGGGCCGGAGAAGGTCGTGATGCCGTCGCCGTCCGTGTCCACGTCGGACACCGTGCCGCCATTGCACGGCACCATCCCCCCCTGGGTGCTCTGGAGCCAGATGTCCTCGAACGGATAGTTGGCGATGGGATTCCCGGCGCCGTCGAGGATCTGAATGGTGATCGTGGCGTCGATGGTCGCCCCGGAAAGCCTGGACCGGGCCTCGGAAAGGTCGCCCACCGATCCGTCCGGGCCGGCGAACACCATGGCGGGCTCGGCGGGACCGTCGACGATCTCGACCCAGGGGAAGTCGGGGATCTGGGCGGATGCGGCGACGGATGTTGCGAGGACGAGGAGAAGTACTGCGGTCTTCATGTCGGGACCTTCCGGATGATGGATGCGGTCCGGCTGCGTCGATGCGGACGCGCCGAATCATACCGCACTGTCGAGCCTGGGGCCGAGCCATCTCCGGCGGGAGTTGACGGCGTGTTCACGACACCCTGACATGGTAAGCGATGTTGAGTTACTTGTAGGCTCAGGGATTTTCGAGCATCGCCACCAACGCCCCCCGATCCGTCTTCCCCGCCGCACTCAGAGGCAGCTCCTCGAGCACCTCCACGCGCTGGGGGATCTTGAACTGGGCGAGGGTCTTCTGGCAGTGACGCAGCAGCGCCTGCACGTCGAGGTCTTCCCCCGACGGCACCACGCAGGCCACGATTGCCTCCCCCAGCAGATCGTCCGGCACGCCGAGGACGCAGGCGGCGGCCACGGCGTCGAGCTCGAGGATGGCTTCCTCGATCTCCTTGGGGCTCACGCGGTTGGCCCCCGCCTTGATCATGTTCTTCACGCGGTCCACGATGAACAGGAAGCCGTCGGCGTCGCGGGTGGCGAGGTCGCCGGTGTGGAGGCCGTCGTCGAAGAGCACGGTGGCGGTCTCGTCGGGGTCGTTCCAGTAGCCTTGCATGATGTTGGGGCCGGACGCCACCAGCTCGCCCGTCTCGCCCACGTCGCACTCGCTGCCGTCGCCCCGCAGCACCCGCAGCGACACGCCGGGGATGCCCACGCCGATGGACCCGTACTTCTCGTGGAGCCGGTCGGGCGGCAGCCAGGAGAGCCGCGCCGACGCCTCGGTCTGGCCGTACATCACCACCACGTCGATGCGGTCGGGCAGGGCCTCGCGGAGACGCTGCTGCAGGGCCGGGGCCATGGCGCCGCCGGCCTGGGTCAGGTAGCGCAGGTGGGGCCACTCGCGCTCCAGGAAGTCGGTGCGCGAGGCCAGGATCGCGAAGTGGGAGGGCACGCCGCTGAATCCGGCGCAGCGCTCGGCCTCGAGGGTGTCGAGTACCTTCTGCGGGAACGCGAAGCGGTTGTCCACCACCACGCGACCGCCGCACTTCACGTGGGTCAGCAGCAGGGAGTTGCCGAAGGAGTAGTGGAAGGGCAGCACGCAGCCCACGCTGTCGTCGGGGCCCAGGTCCAGGTAGGCCAGGATCTGGTCCGTGTTGGCGCAGAGATTGCCGTGGGTGAGGGTCACGCCGCGGGGGCGGCCCGTGGATCCGCTGGTGTAGAGGATCAGGGCGAGGTCGTCGGCGCCGATGTCGGGCAGGGGCAGGTCGGGGCCGTCCAGGGCGTCGTCGCCCACCACCAGATCGATGCCGGGGAGCTTCCAGTCCGGGTTCGCGCGATCGATGGCCACCGTCAGCAGCTCGCCGCACCCGGCCACCACCTCGGGTAGTTGCCGGGCCTGCGCGGCTCGGGCAAGCAAGGCCACCGCACCGCTGTCGTTGATGAGCGATGCGTGGCTGCGGGCCTGGTTGGCGTGATTCAGGGCCACGGCGCAGGCGCCGGCACGCAACGCGCCGAAGAACGACGCGGCGTAGTCGAAGCCGTTGTCCATGAGCAGCGCCACGCGGTCGCCGGGCATCACGCCCCGGGAAACAAGGAACCGGGCCGTCCGATCGGCGGCCCGGTCCAGTTCCTCATAGGTCCACGTGCGGTCGCCGTGGGTCAGCGCCGGTGCGCCGGGCCGCGCGGCGGCGGTGGCGCTCAGCATGCCGTGAACGGTGGTCACGCCACGCTCGCCTCCCGCTTGCGGGTCACGAAGTTCACGAGGTTGTCCACGGAGTCCAGGTTCTCCGGCACCAGCTCGGTGTCGTCGATGCCCAGGCCCAGGTCGCCCTCCAGGAACGCCACCAGCTCCATCACGCCCACCGAGTCCATGATGCCGTTGTCCAGCAGGCTCATGGCGTCGTCGGTCAGCGGCGCGGCGTCGCCGAACAGGAAGTTCTCGATCAGGTATCCTCGGATCTGCTCCCTCAGCTCCATCGTCAGGTCTCCCCCGTCAGTCGTTGTCTTGGTCGTCGCCGCCGCGCCTCACGACGGCGCCGGCGGGAAGGGTCGCGTTGCGGATCCTCCGCTCCAGGTCCGGCCCGAACTGGCGGGACAGGATCTGGGCGCTGAGAACCCCCGTGAAGGCCATGTTGTCGCGGACGCTCGTCAGTCGTCCCGCCTGCCACTTGCGCAGCAGGGCGGTCACGCGCTCCGGAGCGAACAGCCCGGCCCTCACGAGCTCGTCGGGGTCGGTGGCCTCGGCCACCAGGTCCGCTCCGTAGCCCGTGAAGAAGCTGGCCGAATCCGGCGCGCGGTACGGCTGCTTGGGCCGCCGCGTGATCTCCACGGGGAGCAGATCGGCCACCGACCGCTTCAATAAAGCCTTTTCCTCCAACGACGCCAGCTTCACCGAGGCCGGAATCCGGCCGGCCAGTTCCGCAACGTTGTGGTCCAGGAACGGGAAGCGCCCCTCCACGGTGTGGCCCATCAGCATGCGGTCGCCCTGGCTCGACAGCAGGTAGCCGGCCATGAACAGGGTCATCTCCAGGTACTGGGCGCGTGCCACGGGGCCCCAGTCCCGGAATTCGGGCGGCAGGGAGGCGCGGTACCGCTCCTCGCCCGCGGCGGCGGCGGAGGCGGCCCCCTCTGCGATCTCGGGACGCAGGAAGGTCATGATGCGCGACGTGTTGTTCCAGCGCGGCCGATGCGAGAAGCAGGGATCGGTCAGCGCCCCGTCCAGGCCCGCCCCGTAGAAGCGGATCATGAACTCCGGCGGCGACTGCTGCAGGTACGGATACAGGCGTGTAAGGAGCTTCGGCCGTCGCGACGACTCCGGCTCCCGCGCCCAGAACGCCCGCACCTTGGCCTCGCGCAGGATGTTGTAGCCGCCGAACACCTCGTCGGCGCCCTCGCCCGTGAGCACCACCTTGAAGTCCTGCTCCCGCACCAGCCCCGACAGGGCGTACAAGGGCGCGGGCGCGGTGCGCAGCAACGGCGACTCGGCGTGCCAGACCACGCGGGCGAACCCGCCGGCGATCTCGGCGTCGCCCACGCGGATGCTCTCGTGGTCGGTGCCCAGGTGGTCGGCCATCATGGACTGCCAGGAGGTCTCGTCGTAGGCGGCGTCGGTGAAGCCGACGCTGAAGGTCTTCAGGCGGTTTCCCGTGCGTTCACGCACGAGGGCCGCAGTGGCCGACGAGTCGAGGCCGCCGCTCAGATACGCCCCCACCGGGACATCGGCGCGCAGCCGGATCTCGGCGGCGTCGGCCAGGGCCTCGCGCACCTCGTGGGCCATGCGGTCGCGCTCGTCGGTCTCGACGTGGCGGTGGTCCTCGGCGGCAGGCAGGAAGTCCGGTCGCCACCAGCGCCGGGGCTCGGGCATGCGGCCGTCGCCGTCCAGGTCCAGCTCCAGCAGGTGGCCGGCAGGAAGCTGCCACACGTCCCTGAACGGGGTGCGGGGCGGCACGTTCACCCAGGTGGTGAAGACCTCGCCCAGCGACGCCGGGTCCAGCTCCACCCGGCAGCCGGGCCAGGCCGCCAGGGACTTGATCTCCGACGCGAACAGCAGCACGTCGCCGCAGCGGGTGTGGTACAGGGGCCGGATGCCGAACCGGTCGCGGGCCATGAACACGCGGCGGGCGTCGCGGTCCACGATCGCGAAGGCGAACTGGCCGTTGAACCGCTCCACGCAGGCGGCGCCCCACTCGCGCCAGGCGGCCAGGATCACCTCGGTGTCGCTGGACGTCCGGAACGCGTGCCCCTTGGCTCGGAGGTCCTCGCGCAATTCGACGTAGTTGAAGATCTCGCCGTTGAAGGTGATCCACACGCGGCCGTCGGCGGTGCCCATGGGTTGCTGGCCGGAGCCCAGGTCGATGATGCTCAGGCGGGCATGGCCCAGCAGCGTGCGCTCATCGCCCCACGAGCCGTACTCGTCGGGACCGCGATGGGACAGCACGCCGATCATGCGCTCGACCGATCCGGCCGGCGCTTCCAGGGTGCCCTTCAGGGCGATGGCTCCGCAGATTCCACACATGGCTCAGGTTGTCGGCACGCCCAGGTGGGCCTTGATCTGTTCCGCGGCCTCTTCGGGGGTGGCCGCCAGGCTCCACTCCCCCTTGCCGCAGCGGTCCAGGAACGCCGCGCCGGGATCGAACCCCAGCACGATGACCCGGCGCTCGAAGCGCAGGGCCATGGCGATCTCGCTCATGGTGCCGCCGTTGCCCTCGCAGGCCACCACCACGTCGCTGCTCAGCACGTTGACGATGTTGCGGCCCGAGCCCAGGCCCGTGGGCAGCACGTAGTCCAGGTAGGGGCTGGCGTTGTCGCGGTCGTCGTCGAAGAGGATGCCGATGACGGTGCCGCCGGCCTCCTTCGCGCCGCGGGCGGAGGCGTCCATGATGCCCTCGGGACGGCCGCCGTTGAGCAGGGTCCAGCCGTTCTCCGCGATGAGCCGGCCGATGTGGTATGCGCCCTCGAGGGCCTCCGCGCTGGCGGAGCAGCCCCCCATGACGCCGACGATGGTCTTGCGCATGGTCGTCCTTCGGTTCGGGGTGTGGGAGCAGGATCGCAGAGCAGGGCGCGGCCCGCAAGCGGGGATCGGATCAGTCCTGATCGCCGCCGTCGTCGCGGCCCTCGCGGGAACCGGGATCCATGCGCTGCAGCCCGCGGGTGAGGGCGGCCCGGCCCCACTTGTCGGCGGCCTCGTCCATCAGGCCGTCCAGGGTACGGTCGCGCTCGGCGTCCGGATCCGCGAAGAGTTCTCCCTGGGCGACGCCGCCCCGCACCAGGTTCTGAGCGCTCATGCCGATCAGGCGCAGGGGGCGGCCGCGGCGCTCCAGGGAGCCGTCGAGCAGGGCCCGAGCGGTGTCGCGGAGGGTGCGGGTGGAGTCGGTGGGCTCGGGAAGCGTCTGGGCGCGGGTGTGGGTGGTGAAATCGGGGTAGCGGGCCTTGAGCTGGACGGTGCGGGCCCGGGCCTCGGCTCGACGCAGGCGGCGGGCCACCTTGTGGGCCATCTGGTCCAACACGTCCACCAGGGCGTCGCGGTCGCCCACATCCTCGGCGAAGGTGATCTCGTGGCCGATGGATTTCGCTTCGTGGTCGGTGACCACCGGTCGGTCGTCCTCGCCCCTAGCCAGGGCGGAGATGTGGGCGGCATGGACCGGACCGATCCGGGTTTCGAGCCGCACGGGGTCGACGCGCCGGAGCTCGCCGATGGCCCGCACCCCCAGTTCCTCCAGCACCTGTTGCGACCGCGGCCCCACGCCCCAGATCCTGCCCACGGGCAGCGGATCCAGGAAGGCCTGCACGTCGTCGGGCACCACGGTGAAGCCGTCGGGCTTCTCGAGGTCGCTGGCCAGCTTGGCCAGGAACTTGTTCCGGGCCACCCCCACCGACGCCACCAGCCCCACCTCGTCGCGGATGCGTTCCTTGATCATGCGACCGATGGCCGGGCCGTCGCCGAACAGCCGACGGCAACCGCCCACGTCCAGGAAGGCCTCGTCCACCGACAGGGGCTCCACCAGGGGCGTGATGTCGTGAAAGACGTCGAAGATCAGCGAGGAGATCTCGGCATAGCGGGACATCCGCCCCCGCAGGAACACTCCGTCCGGGCAGAGCTTCACGGCACGGGCGGCGCTCATGGCGCTGCGCACGCCGAAGGCCCGGGCCTCGTAGCTGGCGGCGGCCACCACGCCGCGACCCTCGGGGGTGCCGCCCACGATCACGGGTTTCCCGCGGAGGGAGGGGTCGTCGAGGACCTCGACGGACGCAAAGAAGGCGTCCATGTCCACGTGCAGGATGGTGCGCTGGGACACGGACGCCTCCGGGGTATGCAGGTTGAACCTACATCGATTCGACGGTCACCTGGGCGTTCTCGACGATCAGGTCGTAGCGGTAGCCGGCGCCGAAGTCCTTGTCGACGGTGGCGGTGCCGCGCACCAGCACGGTGTCGCCCATGTTCAGGCGGGCCTCGGAGGTGACCGTCAGGTCGCCCTGGCCGCCCTCGGCGCTGCCGTCCTGGATGTGGTACCAGTTGGTGCCCATGATGTTCATGTTCACCTTCACGACCTTGCCGCGCACCAGCACGGCGGTGCCGCCGGCCGACGCGCCCATGCCGTGGAGCTCGGCAATGGTCTGGCCGCCGTCGGCCTTGTTCACATCACCCGCGGTGACGCTGGTCTCGGTGGAGGGCACGCCGGCGTGGGCCTGGTTCATGGCGCCCTGCACGGCCTCGGCCGCGGCGGCGTCGGCGGTCTGGACGGCGCCCACGAAGTAGATGGCCTCGAAGGTGCGGTCCAGGGTTTCGCTGCGGAAGTTGGGCATGAGCATGCCCTGTCCCAGGTCCACCTGGTCGCCCACGGCGATCGTGGTCTCGGGACCGGCGGCCCAGACGTCGCCGTCGGCGGTCTTGACCAGCACGTAGGTGTAGCCGCCCGAGTTCATGGTCTCGAGCACCTCGCCGACGATGCCGCCGGAGCCGGCGGGAGCGGCGCCGTGATCATGGCCGTCGTTGGCGGAATGACCGGCGGGCATGGAGCCGGCGCGGTTGGCGTCGGCCACGGCGTCCTGGTCGGTGGAGTTGCAGCCGGCCAGCAGGGCCAGGGTCGTCAGCACGAGCATGAAGCGCATCATCGCGGGAAGCCTCCGGATGGGGGATGTCGTCGGTCACGGTTCAAGAATAGACCGAAATCCTTGGATTTCAAGGGGCCGTGGTGAGCTCCGCCGCCGATGAACCTGTGATAAATCAGGAGCAGTTTCATCGGATCACCCGCTGCACTCGTCCAACAGCCTGATAGAATGTTGGAAACTCGGCATTCCTGCTCATTCCGGAGGGTTCCCGCCATGCTCCGTTCCCGCTCACCCCTGCGCCTCTACCTGACCGTCCTGTTCGTCGCCGCCGGCCTGCTGGCCATCCTCGGCGCGGCCCCCGGCCGGCACCGAGCCACCCCGGCCGCCCCCCTCTCCCCCGTCGCCGTCCCCGACCTGACGGGACACTGGCAGGGCACCTGGGAAGACACCATCTACTTCGTGCAGGGCGACGTGTCCATGGACGTCACCGTGGACGGCAACGACTGGAACGCCACCGGCTCCATCGACCTCACCTCCATCGGCTGGCCCGGCATCGGCGTGATGACCGGCAGCGCCAGCGGCACCCTGTCCGGCAACACCCTGACCTTCACGTTCTCCGCCGACTCGGTGGGCGACGGCGAGGGCACCCTGGTCGACGGCAACGGCAGCGGTACCGGCTCGGTCACCGCCCCCATGAGCTTCGGGGCCTTCACCTTCACGGGCACCGTCACCGCATCCGAGATCACCGGTACCTTCGACTTCACCTCCCCCTCCGGCGGCGAGGGCAACGTGTCGCTCACCCGCGCCGTCGCCTACGAGGACGCGAGCTGGAGCGAACTGAAGGCGTCGTGGCGCTGATCCTGCCCCGCGCGACGGGACCGCGACGCCTCGCCGCCGCGGTCCTGGACGCGACCCTCTCCCTCGTCCTCGCCGCATTGCTCTCCGGAACCCTGGGCCGCTGGTTCGCAGGCCGGGCCGTCCCGGCCCTGCATATCGGGGATCCGGACGGCCCCTGGACAGGCGGTACGGCCATGATCCTGGGAGCGGCAGGGGATCTGGTGTACGGATTGCCTGCTGCGACGGCCCTGTTGCTTCTTGCTGAGCCCATCGCGGGCGTGTCGCCGGGAAAGGCGGCCGTCGGGCTGTCGATCGTCGACCCGTGCGGCGTGGATCCGTCCCGCGGCAGGCTCATGATCCGGTTCCTGGTGAAAGCGGCGGCGGCATGGGCGCCGGCGGTCGGTCTGGCCTCCGGGTCGTGGTCGACTGTCGTCGCGGCTTCCGGCCTGGGCGCCATGGCCCTGGTCGGGTGCCTTCCAGCCCTCATGGGCCGGCCCGCCCTTCATGATGCCGTCTCGGCCCTCAGGGTCGTCCGCCCGTCGTCCTGAAAACACCTTGAGTTGTGCCTCTGAAAGTGTCCCTGGCTCGAAACCGGCAATCACGCGGCCATGGACACTCACAAGCACGGCTGGCAACCGCCCCACTGCCCCAACCCTAAATGCAAGTACCACAAGGGTCACCACGATCACTGGCCCTTCAAACGGAAGGGCTTTTATACCCGACGCATCGCCCCCAGGCGTATCCAACGGTTCACATGCCTCCACTGCCGCAGAACCTTCAGTTCCCAGACCTTTTCGACCACCTACTGGCAAAAGCGCCCCGACCTCGACGCCAAGATCTTCATGATGACCGTCGGTTGCATGGCCAACCGTCAGATCGCCCGTGCCCTGAAGTGCAGCCCCTCGACGGTCGACCGCCACGTATCACGCCTGGGCCGACACTGCATGCTATTGCATATGAATCTGTTGGAAGGTGTGCCCTCTCCGGCTGAGATCGTCTTCGATGGTTTCGAGACCTTCGAGCTCAGTCAGTACTATCCGTTCCACCACAACATCGCCGTCGAGTCCGACAATGGGTTCCTGCTCTTCCACACCGATAGCCCGCTGCGACGAAAGGGCCGGATGACCGATCAGCAGAAGAAGCGAAGAGCAGAATTGGAGCAACTACATGGTCGCCCCGACCCTAAAGCCGTCCAGAATGGCATCCTGTCGTTGCTTCAATATGTCTCAAAGGGCCGTTACGTAATCACCGGCCGGAGCGACGAGCATCCCGCCTATCGGCGAGCGATATCCCAGCTAGGATGCACATTCCGGCACCAGGTGACCTCGAGCAAGGATCACCGGGACAAGCACAACCCGTTGTGGGAGGTAAACCTGGCCGATCTACTGATCCGTCACAGCACGGCGGCTCACAAGCGCGAAACGATCGCCTGGGTGAAGCGGAGGCAGAGTTCGGCGGAGCGGTTGTCGATTCTGATGGTTTGGAAGAACCTGGTCAAACGAAGATGGGAGAAAGGCCCCCCGGTGTCGTCGGGGATGCTCAAGGGTGTGGTTGATAGGATGTGGACGGTGATGGATGTGTTGCGGGAACGGCTGTTCAGGTCTCGGGTCGATGTACCGGATGTATGGGCTAAGTACTACGATCGAGCGGTTTTGACAGTTGGCTTCACAGTGAATCAGCGGCACTGTCTTTCATATGCATACTGAGGGGTAAGGCGGGATCCGATGGGGGCTACTCCATAAGCGAGGGACATTTTCGGTGGCACAACTAACAGCTTGTCCCCTCCTCTTCCAATGACTAGCATCGTCCAGTCCCACCCATCCCGACCCGGAGGAACGACCCGATGAGACGCACCATCCGCATCGGCAACGCCGGCGGCTACTGGGGCGACGACCCCGGCGCCCTGCGCCGCCAGATCGAGGGCGGCCCCCTCGACTACGTCACCCTGGACTACCTGGCCGAAATCACCATGTCCATCCTCCAGGGCCAGCGGGCCCGGAACCCCGAGATGGGCTACGCCGGCGACTTCCTCCTCCAGATGCGCGAGTGCCTGCCCCTGATGATGGACCGCGGCGTGCGTGTGATCACCAACGCCGGCGGCATCAACCCCCTCGGTCTGGGCCGGAAGATCCAGGAGTTGGCGGCCGAGCTGGGACTGCGGGTGAAGGTGGGCGTCGTGGACGGCGACGACATCCTCGACCGTCTGGACGCCCTCGGCTCCGGCGGCGACCCCATGGACAACATGGAGACCGGCGAGCCCCTGGCCCCGGTCCGCGACAAGGTGACCGCCGCCAACGTCTACCTGGGCGCCGAGCCCGTGGTGAAGGCCCTGGACGACGGCTGCCACGTGATCGTGACCGGCCGCGTGACCGACACCGGCATCACCCTGGCCCCCATGATCCACGAGTTCGGCTGGAGCGACGACGACTGGGACCGCCTGGCGGCCGGCGTGGTCGCAGGCCACATCATCGAGTGCGGCACCCAGGCCACCGGCGGCAACTTCACCGACTGGCGCACGGTCCCCAAGCTCGAGACCATCGGCTACCCCATCATCGAGATGGGTGACGACGGCGTCTTCGAGGTGACCAAGCACAAGGGCACCGGCGGCCTGGTGAGCGTGGAGACCGTCAAGGAACAGCTCGTCTACGAGATGGGCGACCCGAAGGAGTACATCTCCCCCGACGGTGTGGCCCGCTTCGACACCATCCGTCTGGAGCAGGCCGGCCGCGACCGGGTGCGCGTGAGCGGCGTGAATGGCGAGCCCCGCCCGCCCATGTTCAAGGTGTCGATGGCCTACGACGACGGCTGGAAAGCCGGTGGCACCGTGCTGATCTGCGGACCCGAGGCCGACGAGAAGGCCGAAGCCGCGGCGCGCATCTTCTGGAAGCGTCTGGGCCACCGTTACGAGGAACGCCACGACTCGGTGGTGGGCAGCGGCTCCATCTGGCCCGAGACGCTGGACCGCTACGAGACCCCCGAGGTGCTGCTGCGCCTCGGCGTGCGCGACCACGACAAGGCCAAGGTCCAGGAGTTCGGCGTGCTGCTGCCGACCCTCATCCTGTCCGGCCCGAGCGGCATGGCCGTGACCGGCGGGCGGCCCAAGCCGTCTAAGGTGGTGGCCTACTGGCCGGCCCTGATCCGGCGCAGCAGCGTGTCGTCGCGCGTGGTGGTCATCCGGCCCGGCGGGTCGGAGACGACGCGTACCGTGGAGTTCGAGGACGAGGCGCCACCCCGCTCCCACCGTTCGGCACCGGACGAGAAGCGGCCCCGCGTGAAGACATGGCCCAAGCGCACCCGCCGCGTGAAGCTGCGCGCCCTGGCCCACGCCCGTTCCGGCGACAAGGGCGACACCTGCAACGTCGGTGTGGTGGCGCGATCGCCGGAGGCCTACGACTGGCTCCGGGAGACCCTCACGCCCGCCGTCGTGAAGCGCTTCTTCAAGGGGATCGTGAAGGGCCGGGTCACGCGGCACGAGCTGCACAACCTGCACGCCCTGAACTTCCTGATGGAGCGGTCCCTGGGCGGCGGCGGCACCGTGTCGCTCATGCTCGACCCCCAGGGCAAGACCCTCTCCCAGGCGTTGCTGGAAATGGAGGTGGATGCTCCGGTGTCCATCGTCCCGAAGGGCGCCAAGTGAGCGGTCTCCGCCTGACGGGGCTGCATTCCTACCCCGTGAAGTCCGCCCGCGGGACGACGCATACGGAGGCCGCGGCCCACAGCCGCGGCCTCCGCTTCGACCGGCTGTGGATGGTCGTGTCCCAGGACGGCGACTTCCTCACCCAGCGCAACGTGCCGGCCCTGGCGACCCTCGGCGTGGAGGCGCACGACGACGGCTCCATCCTCCTGGACGCCGACGGCCGCGAACCCGTCGCCGTCGCCCCGCCCCCGACCGACGCCGCCCGTATGCCCACCGGCATCTGGAACGACGTGGTGGACGCCCAGCTCGCCGCCGCCGAGGCCAACGCCTGGCTCTCCGACTGGCTCCAGCGTCCGGTCTGGCTGGCCCGCATCCCCGACGACGCTCCGCGTCCCGCAGCCCTGGCGCCGGACGTGGACGTGTCGTTCGCCGACGGCTACCCGTTCCTGCTCTGTACCGAGGATTCGCTGGCGGAGCTGAACGGCCGCTTGGACGCACCGGTCCCCATGGACCGTTTCCGCCCCAACCTGGTGGTGGCAGGCGCTGAGCCCTGGGCCGAGGCCGGCTGGCGCCGGCTGCGCATCGGCGAGCTGGAGTTCGAGAACGTGAAGCCGTGCGCGAGATGCGTCGTGACCACGACGGACCAGGCCACGGGCGAGCGCATGGGGCCCGAGCCGCTGCGCACCCTCGCCGACTACCGGCGCAACGACGACGGCACCGTGGACTTCGGCATGAACCTGGTGACCCGGCAGGCGGGCGTGCTGCGCGTGGGCGACCCGGTGGAGATCCTCGACTAGTACCGCTCGATCCACTCCCGCGTAAGACCGAGATAGCCGTCCTCCCCGACCTCCCCGTAATCGCGGTACGTGAAACCGTTCGCGGCGGCGGCCTCCGCCGGTTCGATCTGCGTTCCCTCGTGCCACTCGTTCCACGACGTCAGGCCGATCAACGCCGGCGACACCGCCAGTGCCGCGTCGGTCATGCGGCGGTAGTAGTCGCCTCCATCGCGATCGCGCTGGTTGGCGACGTTCCAGGGGCGAATGCGCAGGTCGGCGTAGCCGGGGCCCGCGCAGGGCACGAACAGCAGGTCCTCGCGGTCGCAGAAGGCCGCCATGTCGGGCCAGTTGACGGTGGACGAGCCGTGCGTGAAGCCGTCGGTGGCAAAGTAGGTGTAGGCGCCGTCGAAGCCGCCGGCGACCAGGTCGGCGCCGTGGCCGGACTCGACCCAGAGGCCGATCATCACACAGTCGAGATCGGTGCCGCGGATGGTGAGGTCGCCGTCGGGGGTCAGCAGACGGGCCCATTCTTCCGGCGTCGACAGATAGGAATCGTAGACGAAGACCAGGGGTCGGCCCGTGCCCTCCTCACGCCAGAGAGCCTCGTGATCGCCGAAGCGACCCAGGAGGGAAGCGAGGGCCGCACGGCTCACCGTCGCATCGCGCCCCGGCAGCGGCTCCAGGTGAAAGCTCACCTGCAGGCCCGCGTCGGCGGCGGCGTCCAGCAGCGCCGGCAACGCCGCATCCTCGAACGAGCCCTCGCCCCACCACGACGTGCACAACGACCCCACGCCCGCGTCGGCCAGCTGCTCCATGTGCCGGGCCAGCACGGCGGGATCGTTGGACGAGTAGCAGCCGCCGGCGGGATAGAAGTCGGCGCCGATGTCGCGGTCGCCGGGATAGCTCACGCGATCGTCCACCGCGCCCATCTGGTCGTGGGCCCAGTGGCGCCATTCGCCGTCGCGGTCGGGGGTGCCGTACCACGGGTAGTAGAAGGCATGGACGCGGTGGTCGGGGGCGTCGGGGGCGGCGCAACCGGCGATCAGGGCGCCGAGAACCACGAGCAGCAGGGTCCGGTTCATGGGGGTCACCTCCGCCGGGAGACTACCACGACGGCTCCGGGAGTGTTATGGTGCGCTCGAATCCCCAGACACCCAGACCGGAGGTCCTTCCGTGCGTCGTTCGATCCTGATCGCCCTGTTCCTCGTGCTGGCCGTCGTCGCTTCGGCCGCCGAGCGCACCCACGTCATCGAGCCCGAGGACTACTTCAGCCTGCAGTACGCCGGCGCCCCCGTCCTCTCCCCCGACGCCTCCATGACCGCCTGGATCCAGAGCGGCTGGGAGGGGCCCGGCGGCGGACGCATGGCCCAGCTCTGGGTCATGGACCTGAAAACCCGCGAGCCCCTGCGCCTGACCTTCGAGCTGGAACGGCCCCACGGCATCGTGTGGGGCCCCGACGGCGAGTGGATCTACTTCGGCGGCCGTCTGGACTACGGCGCCGAGGAGGCTCCCTACGACGGCAGCCACCAGGTGTGGCGCATCCGCACCAACGGATCGGACATCCAGGCCGTCACCCGCACCGACGGCGGCGTGGGCCTGTACCAGCTCGCCCGCGACGGCCGTTCCCTCTACTACACCGTGGGCGACGAGCACCGCGACGACGAGTGGAAGGACCTCAAGAGCAAGTGGAGCGACCTGGAGTACGGCCACGGCGTGATCGAATTCAACGCCGTCCGGCGCCTGGACCTGCGCAGCTGGCGCGACGCCGAGATCCTGCCCGCCACCCGCGTGATCCACGCCATGGCACTCGCCCCCGGCGGCGACCGTCTGGCCCTGATCACCGCCCCGGACGAGGAGATCATCTTCAACGAGGGCTGGTCGCGGGTGGACGTGCTGGACCTCGCGAGCGGCGACATCGAGCAGGTCACCAGCCAGGAGTGGCGCTCCGACCACCCGTCGCCCTTCGGCTGGCTCGGCGAGCTGGCCTGGAGCGACGACGGCAGGGCCCTGGCCTTCGACATCGCCTACGACGGCTACGCTTCCCAGCTCTGGGTGGCCGAATGGACCAAGAGCGGCACGGACCTGTTCCGCCTCACGCGCCCCGGCCCGGTGACCTTCGCCGGCGGCCTGTCGTGGCGCGGCGAGGGCCGCAGTCTGTGCTTCATGGGCGAGGACCGCGGCCGCCAGCGCGTGTACGAGATCCGCGACGTGAAGAACGGCGGCCAGGGCGGCTCCAACACGCTGACGGTGGGCGACGTCGTGGTCACCGGCTACGGCTTCGACCGCAAGGGCCGTCATCTGCTGGCCTCGGTGGACCTGCTGGACCGCGTGGGCGAGCTGTACAACGTGGAGAAGGGATCGCTGACGCGCCTGAGCGATGTGAACGCCCACATGGAGGAGTGGATCCTGCCCCAGATCCTGGACTACGTCTGGGTCGGCGCCGACGGCGACGAGGTGCACGGCATCCTGGAGCTGCCCGCGGGTCACGATCCCGCCGCGGACGGGCCCCTGCCCACCATCATCGAGCTCCACGGCGGTCCCACCGCCAGCACCCAGTACCGCTTCCGCCTGTGGATCTACGGTCGGGCCCTGATGCCCGCCAAGGGCTACGCCCTGCTCAGCCCCAACTACCACGGCTCGACCGGCTATGGCGACGAGTTCCTGGGCAAGCTGGTGGGCCGCGAGAACGAGATCGAGGTCACGGACATCGCCACGGGCGTGGAGAAGCTGGTGGCCGACGGCATCGCCGACGCGGCGACCATGGGCGTGATGGGCTGGTCCAACGGAGGCTACCTGACCAACTGCATGATCACGGGCTACCCGGACATGTTCAAGGCGGCCAGCAGCGGCGCCGGCGTCATCGACCAGGTGATCCAGTGGGGCATCGAGGACACGCCGGGCCACGTGATCAACTTCATGGAGGGCCTGCCCTGGGACAAGGCCGAGCACTACCGCGACGGCTCCCCCCTGTTCGGACTGCACAAGGTGGTCACGCCGACGCTGATCCACGTGGGCGGTGACGATCCCCGCGTGCCGGCGGCCCACTCGAGGGCCCTGTACCGCGGCCTGTACCACTACCTGGACGTTCCGGTGGAGCTGGTGGTGTACCCCGGCGAGGGTCACGGCCTGTCCACCTACGAGAACCGACTGGCCAAGATGGAGTGGGACCTGGCCTGGTTCGACAAGTACCTGCTGGGCACGGACAACGGCGACGGCGAATAGTCGCGCCGGATCCGCGTCGGGTGTACCATGAGAAGCGGGACGGCGCGGGCCGTCCCGCTTCCTTCTTCCGAGGTGGATCCCATGCTCCGAACCGTCGCATTCGTCGCCCTGATCGCCCTGGCCGCCGTCGCCCCGGCCGCCGAATCCGTCCCCACCGGCTCCTTCGCCTTCACCTTCGACACGGTGCTCCAGGCGCCCCCGGCCGAGGCCTGGGCCGCCGCCACGGGCGACGTCTCGGGCTGGTGGGACCATTCCATGTCCGGCGATCCGCACCGCATGGTCATCGAGCCGAAGCCCGGCGGCATGTTCCTGGAGGAGTTCGACGCATCGGGCGACGGCGTCGTGCACGCCGACGTGACCTACGTCAGGACGGGCGAGATGCTGCGCATGGTCGGGCCGCTGGGACTGGCCGGGCATGCCCTCCACATGGTCACCACCTGGACCTTCGCGCAGGGCGACGCGGACGGCACGACGGTGCTCACGGTGAAGGTCAACGCCTCCGGCGAGGTTCACGAGGGCTGGGGAGAGATCGTGGAGACGACCTGGCGCCACTTCATCGGGGATCGGCTGGCGCCGTTCGTGGCGGGGACGCTGAAGGACTAGCCTGCTAGGTCCAGGCGGTCATGGTGATGCGCACGCGCAGGGCCGTGCCCACCCGGCGGCGCATCCCGCGGGGCAGCATCGACACCACCCGCTCCACCGGCCGCTTCCAGTCGGCGGGGAACTCGGCCACCGACGCCAACCGCTCGTTCTTCTCGTAGGCGGCCTGCCGGAAGAAGGGCGAGCGGAACCTGCGGAAGCCCGCCTCCCTCAGCATCGAGAGCATCTCGCCGTTGGTGTATTCCCGCAGGTGGAAGCAGGTGGCCACGTCGTCGAAGTGACGCGAGACGTCGTGGGGCCCGGTGACCCGGTTCGGGGTCTCGAACACGTAGCGGCCACCCGGGGCCAGGACCCGCGCGACCTCGGCCAGGTGCAGGTGGACGTCGTCGGGGTGCAGGTGCTCGATGAGCTGGCTGCTCATGACCATGTCGAAGGAATCGTCCGCGAACGAGAACAGGTTCACGGCGTCGGCCACCCGCAGCAGCACGTTCTCCGGCATGTCGAAGCGGTGGGTCAGGACCTCCTCGGAGATGTCCACGCCGGCGTAGCTGCGGCAGCGCTCCGCGAAGAGGCGGGCCTGGGTCCCCAGGCCGCAGCCGATCTCCAGGACACGGTCATCGGGGCGGGTCTGGCGCAGGTAGGGGGCGTAGACCTCGAGGAGTTTGGCGCCGAGCTCCTCGCCGTCGTGATGGCCGTCGTGCCAGGGGATGGAGCGGAAGAGCTCGTCGTAGGCCTCCAGGGACACGCCGGCCCGCTCGTCCGACGGCGCATTCATGATGCGCGCCGCCAGACGCTTCTCGAGCTCGTAATGGGCGGAGATCCGCTCGCGGGCGTCCATGGGGCGTCGTCCTTCCGGTGTTGCCTGCCGATCCACCATGATAGCACGCCCGGCACCCGCGGCGCTACGCTCCCGGATATCCCCTAAAGAACATGGCCTTTCAGTCGAAGGCTCACGGAGTCGGATCTTAGCGGTATCCAACCGGAGGTCGTATCGCCGTGAGTCTGCGCATGAAGCTGATCCTCCCCATCGTCGCCTGCATCGCCGTGGCCGCCGTGGCCGCGGTCGTGGGCATCCAGTCCGCCCTGAGCGGCCTCGTGGACGGCAACGTGACGGCGTTGTCGGAGATGTCGGACAACAGGGTCGACGACGTCATCCAGGGCAAGATCCACGAGTTCGAGGCCCAGATGGCCAACATCGAGGACAAGGTCCTGATGCAGGCCTCCCTCTTCTCGGAGCTGCCTGAGGTCCAGGCGGCCTACGAGGTGGCCCACGCCGGGGACATGAACGACGAGTCGGATCCCGAGAGCCAGCAGGCGAGGGTGATGCTGCGCAGCTTCATCGCCCCCTACGCCTCGGGCTACAGCGCCCAGACCGGCGCCTCCGAGTTTCGCGTCCACTTCCACCTGCCCACGGCCCGCAGCCTGACCCGCGTGTGGCGTCAGGGCTGGCAGACCAAGCGGAACGGGAAGAAGCTGGACGTCTCCGACGACCTCTCCGGATTCCGCCGGACCGTCGTGGAGATCAACCGCGAGAAGAAGCCCCTCAAGGGCATCGAGATCGGACGGGGCGGCTTCGCCATCCGCGGCCTGGCCCCGGTCCGCGCCGCCGACGGCCGTCACCTCGGTTCGGTGGAGGCCCTCGCGAGCTTCAACCCGGTGCTCAAGACCCTGGGCGGAGGCGACGGCCTCGAGTTCGGCGTCTTCATGGACGCCGCTCATCTCGACACGGCGACCAAGCTCCAGAAGCCCGACGACTACCCCGTGCTCGACGGCGCCTTCGTCTTCTGCGCCTCGACCGACCGGGACCGCATCCTCGCCGCGGTGGGCGCGGACCACCTGTATGCGGGCATGCAGGGGCTGAGCCGGACCGCCGTGGGCACGGACGAGATCGTCACCTACCCCATCGAGGACTACTCCGGCCGACCCGTCGGCGTGCTGGCCATGGTGATGGACACCTCCGAGTCCGCCGCCGCCCTGGACGCCATCCGCGACGACGCCGGGTCCGTCCAGGCGCGCGTGCGGACGGGCGTGATCGTGGGCGCCCTGATCATCCTCATCGTGGTGGGCGGCGTGGTGCTGGCCAACACCCGGGTGGTGATCAACTCCCTGAACAGGGCCATCGACCGCCTCAGCAAGCGGGCCTGCGAGATCACCTCGGCGAGCCAGCAGATCGCCGTGGGCAGCGACACCGTGGGCAACTCCACCAACAGCCAGGCCGCGAGCCTCGAGGAGACCCACTCGTCGCTGGCCGAGCTCTCCAGCTCCGCCGACGACAACTCCAACCTGGCCCGCGACGTCAGCAGCCGCGCCGGCGAAGCCAGCGACGTGGCCCGCCGCGGCCAGGACGCCATGTCCCGCATGGGCGAGAGCATCGCCAGGATCCGCTCGTCCGCCGACGAGACGGCGTCGATCCTCCAGTCCATCGACGAGATCGCCTTCCAGACCAACCTGCTGGCCCTGAACGCGGCGGTGGAGGCCGCCCGAGCGGGCGACGCCGGCAAGGGATTCGCCGTGGTGGCCGAAGAAGTGCGGGCCCTCGCCCAGCGCAGCGCCGCCGCCGCCGGCGACACGTCGCGCCTGATCACCGAATCGGTGAGCAACGCCGAGGAAGGCGTGGAGGTGGCCGCCCAGGTCAGCGAGGCCCTGCAGCTCATCGCCGACCACGTGTCCGGCGTGAGCGACCTGGCGGCGCGCGTGGACGAGGCCAGCCGCCAGCAAGCCAGCGGAATCGCCCAGATCAACACGGCCGTGGAGACCCTCGACAAGGAGACCCAGGCCAACGCAGCCATGAGCGAGGAAACGGCCGCCGCGGCGGGCGACCTCCACAACCAGTCGCGGAAGATCAACGAGGTCGCGGAGGAACTCACGGCCATGGTCACCGGCCGTGACGTCGTTCACCGCGAAACCGAAGGAGTCCGATGATGACCCGCAAGATGATCCTGATGGTCCTCGCCGTCGCGTTCCTGGCCACGTCCGCCTCCGGCGCCGTGAAGCTGAGCGCCGGCGAGAACGCCAAGGTCAAGTTCTACGGCCTGAGCCAGGTGGAGATGCGCGGCGGCGGCGACGCCGACCGCGTCCGCTTCGCGGCCCAGCGCCTGCGCCTCGGCGCCAACTACTACAGCGGTCCCTGGTTCTCCAAGCTCCAGCTGGACTTCAACCAGTCCGCCACCGCCGGCGACGCCGGCCTGCCCAAGCTCATCAAGGACGCCTTCGTGGGCTACAAGCACAGCGACGCTTGCTTCGTGAAGCTGGGCATGATGAAGACGCCCGTGGGCATGGGGTTCACCATCCCGGGCTGGAACCTGGACAACACGGGCCGCAGCAAGATGGACAAGGGCCTGGTGCTGGAGCGCGACTTCGGCTTCATGGTCAGCGGCCGCAACATCGGCGGCACCGGCGAGTCCAAGCCCTGGAACGGCGACGAGGTGGGCATCGAGAAGCAGCCCGCCGACGGCTTCGGCTACGACGTGGGCCTGTTCAACCCCGCCGGCCGCAGCGCCGCCGTGACCTGGGACGCCTCCCAGCTCGGCGCCGCCAACGCCTACGCGGGTCGCGTGCACTTCGACCGCGGCTGGCCCCTCCACATGGAGTTCGGCTACGGCGTGTCGGAGCAGGCCGGCGGCGTGGACACGGGCGACTACGAGGTCATGGACTTCGGCTTCGCCTCGACCTTCGGCGAGGGCCTGACCAACATCAAGTTCGAGTACGTGGCCGGCAGCACCATCAAGGGCGAGGACGGCTGGGACCAGACCTGCCTGGTGGGCACCGCCTGCCGGTTCGTCTCCCCCAAGACCGAGCTCGTGGTGAAGCACTACAACGCCAAGGCGGAGCGCGGCGGCACCGAGACCGAGCTCACGAACACGTACCTGGGCGTGAACCTCTACATCTCCCCGCTCGGCGGTTCCCACAACGCCAAGCAGGCCCACCGCATCCAGCTGAACTACGTGCTGGTGGGCGGCGACGGCGTGGACGCCGACGTGCCCTTCAACGGCCTGGCCGGCATGATGGACGACGGCTGGGTGGTGCAGTGGCAGACGAAGTTCTAACCGCAGACACCGCACGATACGACGAGGGGGAGCCCACCGGGCTCCCCCTCTCTCCTTGCCTTCCAACGCGCGATCAGGCGCCTGCCGCCGCCCCCGCCCGCTGCGCCTCGTAGGCCTTCAGCAGGTCCGCCAGGATGCCGGGGATCACGGCCATGCGCTCGGGCGATTCCACATAGGCTAGGCGCATCTGAGTGCGGCCCGGGTTCGGCGCTCCGTCGGGAACGCTGTAGAAGCCGCCCATGGGAGCGGTGAGCACCGTCATGGCCCGGCCGTCCACGTCCACCGACCCCTCCTGCGCGCACCACAGCACGAACTCGAGGGCGTCGAAACCGTCGGCCACGCAGTTTTTCACATCGATCACGGAGTAGAGAGCCGCGTCTGGACTGGAGACGATCACGCCCGGCAACGCCGCCTTCATGTTCGAGGTGAAGTCGAAGAGCATGCCCTTGTAGTACTCGCGCTGCTGCGCGTACCAGGCGCGGAGGTCGTCGTGGGACTCGTGGGCCACGGCACCGAAGATCCACTGCCCGATCACGCTGCTGCACAGGCTCACCGTGTGCTCGGCCACGGCCTGGCGATGGAAGTCCGGGTTGTCGGTGACGATGGCCCCGATGCGCAGCCCACAGGCGTTCCAAACCTTCGACGTGGTCTCGATGGACACGCGCCGCCCCTCGATGCCGGGCACGTCGGCGTCGGTCACGCCCCAGATGCTCGTACACTCGCCGCCGGTGTAGTAGAGCTCGCGGTAGGCCTCGTCGCTGACCAGCCACAGGTCGTGCTTCACGGCCAGGCGCGCCAGCTCGATCATGGCCGCCTTGTCGTAGTACTGCCCCGTCGGATTGTCGAAGGGAATCACGATCAGGGCGTTCGGGCGCTCGGCCTCGATCACCCGCTCGATCTCCTCCGTGTCCGGCAGCGAGAACCGCCCGTCGTCCCCCAGCGTGCGCTGGATAGAGCAGGTGGCCCGCCCCAGGCGCTCGCAGAGAGTCTTGTAGTTGGTGTAGGCGGCATCGATGAGCATCAGGGGGTCGTCGTCCGTACCCGCATCACCGCACACACCGGCGATGATCAGTTCCATGGCCTGGCTGCCGCCATCGGTGATGTGCCCGTGAAGCTTGGACGTGTCGAACCCGCTGCTGGCGATCACGTTCAGGAAGGCGTCCACGCACTCGGGGCTGCCGGTCGTGGACGAGTACTTCACCACGCCCTTCTCGAAGGGGCTGCCTTCGGCTTCGAGGTTGTGCAGTCGGTCGATCATCGCCGGATACATCGGCAACGGAATGTTCCCAATCGCCACGTTGATGGCCTCGGTCCCGTCGTTCCGTTCCTCGAACTTGAGCTGGGCCATCCTGATGACCGACGGCTTCCGCGACTCGAACAGCTTCGACATCCTGGGCATGACGTGCCTCCTGAGAGCATGGTGATACCCGACAAACGTGGGACAAGACCCCGGCCGATGCAAGGGGATGGAAGGCGATAGGGGGCTCCCGGCGGGGCGTCCTGGAGGGCCGGGAGGACAAGGAGGTCCGGAAGCCCGGAAGGCCGAGCGGCCCCGGGGCAGGAGGCCCCGGGGTCGCGTCCCCGCCGGGAGCCCCCTATCGCCTTCCATCCCCATCCACCGACGAGTTCTTGTTCCGCGTTCTTCGGGTGTTATCTTGTTCACAGGAGGGCGTAATGCACGAGATGTCGATTGCCGTGAGCCTCATTGAAATCGCCGAGAAACAGGCGAATGCGGCGGGTTCTGAGCGGATCAACCGGCTTGATGTGGAGATCGGAACGCTCGCCGGAGTGGAGATCGACGCGCTGGAGTTCTGTTACGAATCGGCACGGAAGGGTACGGTGTGCGCGGAGGCCGAACTGGTCGTCGAACGCATCGCCGGACTCGGGCACTGCGGCGCCTGCGGCACCGAGGCCGAGGTGGATTTCTTCGTGGCGCTCTGCCCTGATTGCTCCGGGGCGTTGGAGATCGTGCGGGGGCGGGAGCTACGGTTGCGCTCCCTGAACGTGGACTGAAGGAGACGGTCATGTGCGACACCTGTGGATGCAGCCAGCCCGCCGATGCGGTGACGTTCCGTCGGCCCGGCGAGGGGCACGAGCACGATCACCATCATCACCATGAGCACGATCACGGCTCGCGCACCATCGAGGTGGAGCAGGACCTGCTGGCCCGAAATGACGCCACGGCCGTCCGTAACCGCGGCTGGTTCGAGAAGCTCGGTCTGCTGGCGCTGAACCTGGTGTCGTCGCCGGGGAGCGGCAAGACCTCGTTGCTGGAACGTACCATCCGCGACCTGGACGGCGACCCGCCGGTGACGGTGATCGAGGGCGACCAGCAGACCCTGAACGACGCCGACCGCATCGCGGCCACCGGCGCGCCGGTGCTGCAGGTGAACACGGGGCACGGCTGCCACCTGGACGCGGAGATGATCCACCGCGCCGTCCACCAGCTCGACCCGAAGGACGGCGGCGTGCTCATGATCGAGAACGTGGGCAACCTGGTCTGTCCCGCCCTGTTCGACCTGGGCGAGGCGGCGAAGGTCGTGATCATCAGCGTCACCGAGGGGGCCGACAAGCCGCAGAAGTACCCCACCATGTTCGCGGCGTCGGACCTGTGCATCATCAACAAGATCGACCTGCTGCCCTACGTGGACTTCGACGTGGACGCCTGCGAGGCCCACGCCCGCGCGGTGAACCCGAACCTGGAGTTCCTGCGCGTGTCCGCCACCACGGGTGAGGGCATGGACGCCTGGTACGGGTGGCTGCGCTCGCGTCGGGCCGCCCTCGGGAGCTGAGATGACGGAGCGCCGCCGCTACCATGTGGACGGCGTGGTGCAGGGCGTGGGGTTCCGACCCTTCGTGTTCAACCTGGCCGAGTCCCTGGGGCTGAGCGGCTGGGTGACCAACTCCAGCGCCGGGGTGTTCGTGGAGGTGGAGGGCGCACCCGCAGACCTCGATCGTTTCCGGCAACGCCTGGAAGACACCCCGCCGCCCCTGAGCCGGATCGTGTCGGTGGTCGAGACGGTCATCCCGACGACCGGCGGCACCGGTTTCTCGATCCGCGCCAGCGAGGACTCCCCCGGCACCTCCACCCTGGTCCCCGCCGACACGACCACGTGCGCCGACTGCCTGCGCGAGATCCGCGATCCCGACGACCGGCGCTACGGCTACCCGTTCACCAACTGCACCAACTGCGGGCCCCGCTGGACCATCATCGACCGCATCCCGTACGACCGGCCGTTCACGTCCATGGCGGGGTTCGAGATGTGCGAGGCGTGCAGGTCCGAGTATGAGAACCCGCGGGACCGACGGTTTCATGCGCAGCCGAATGCGTGTCCCGAGTGCGGGCCTCGGCTCTCATTCGAGGGGGATGGCAGCGGCGACGCCCTGGCCGCCGCTGTCGATCTGCTCTCCCGTGGCGGGATCCTCGCCCTCAAAGGCCTCGGCGGCTTTCACCTGGCCGTCCGCGCCGACGACCAGACCGCCGTCCTCCGCCTCCGCGAACGCAAGCGCCGCGAGTCCAAGCCCCTGGCGCTGATGGCGGCGGGCCTGGACGCCGTGCGGGAAATCACCGCACCCGCGGAGACGGAGGTCGCCGCCCTGACCTCCCCCCAGTCCCCCATCGTGCTGCTCGAACGACGCGACGATGCCCCCATCGCCGACGCCGTCGCCCCCGGCCACCGTCGCCTCGGCGTCATGCTGCCCTACACGCCCCTCCATCACCTGCTGATGGATGCCCTGGCGCCCCACGGAATCCGTTCCCTCGTGATGACCAGCGGCAACGCCGGCGACGAGCCCATCTGCCTGGACGACGCCGACGCACGCCGACGCCTCGGCGACATCGCCGACGCCCTGCTGCTCCACGACCGCCCCATCCTGCGCCGCGCCGACGACTCGGTCCTGCAGGTCCTGCCGGACGGACCGCTGTTCTTCCGCCGCAGCCGCGGCTACGCCCCCCTGCCGGTCCTGGTCCACGGCCCCGGCGCCGACGGCCCGCCCGTCCTCGCCGCCGGCGCCGAGCTCAAGAACGCCGTGGGCCTGCTGAAGGAGGACCGCTGCTTCCTCTCGCCCCACGTGGGCGACCTGGAGAACCTGCCCACCCACGACTTCTTCACCGAGACGGTCCGCACCCTGGGCACCCTGCTGGAATGCGAGCCGGAGGTCCTGGCCTGTGATCGCCACCCGGGCTATTTGTCGTCGCGCTGGGCGCGGGAGACGGCCGCCGCCCGCGGCCTGCCGCTCATCGAGGTCCAGCACCACCACGCCCACATGGTGGCGACCATGGCCGAACACGGCCTCGACGACCCGGCCCTCGGCGTGATCCTGGACGGCACCGGCTACGGCGACGACGGCACCATCTGGGGCGGTGAGGTCCTCGCTGGTGACGCCGCGGCATACGAGCGCGCCGCCCACCTGGAGCTCCTCCCCCTGCCCGGCGGCGACGCCGCCGTCCGCGAACCGTGGCGCACGGCGATCGGCGCCCTGCACACCGCCTTCGACGGCGCTCCCCCGGCCCTCCCCTTCCAGGCCGACCACCCCGCCGACGCCGTCCTCGAGATGATCGCCCGCGACCTGAACTGCCCCCGCACCAGCAGCTGCGGCCGCCTCTTCGACGCCGTTGCGGCGCTGACCGGGCGCTGGGGCGTGGTGGGTTACGAGGCCCAGGCCGCCGTGGAGTTCACGGCGCTGACGACCGTCGAGGAAGCCCGAGCCGCCGTCCCCTGGCCCGTAGAGCCCGGCGATGCGGCCATCCCGACGCTGCACCTCGTCCGCGCCGTTGCCGAGGCCGTGGCAGGCGGCGTCCCGGCCTCCGCCATCTCCGCCCGTTTCCACCGCTCTTTGGCGGACCTGATCGTCGACGCAGCGGCGGCCGCCGCCCGCACCCGCGGCCTCGACCGCGCCGTCCTCGGCGGCGGCTCCTTCCAGAACGAGATCCTGCTGGCCCTGGTCACCGAGGGGTTGACCGCCGCCGGCCTCACCGTGCACCGTCCCGTGGCGCTGTCGCCCAACGACGGGGGGCTGGCCCTGGGCCAGGCCGTCGTCGCCCGGACCATCCTTCAGGGAGCCTGACCATGTGCCTCGCCGTCCCCGGCCGCATCCTCGAGACCTACCAGGAGAACGGCCTGACGATGGGCCGCATCGACTACGCCGGCGTGGAGAACACGGCCTGCCTGACCTATGTGCCTGACGTCGGTGTGGGCGACTGGGTGATCGTGCATGCGGGGTTCGCGCTGCAGCAGCTGGACGAGGATGAGGCGCGGGCGACGTTGGAGACGTTGACGGAGCTGAATGCCCACATCGAGGCGGACCGGGAGAAGGAGTCGTGAAGTACCTGGACGAATTCCGCGACCCCACCCTCGCCCGCGGCCTCATCGACGAGATCGGCCGCACCGTCACCCGCCCGTGGACCCTCATGGAGATCTGCGGCGGCCAGACCCACGCCATCATGCGTCACGGCATCGACCAGGTGCTGCCCGAGGAGATCACCCTGGTCCACGGGCCCGGCTGCCCGGTATGCGTGACGCCCCTGGAGACCATCGACCGCGCCCTGGCCGTGGCCGCACGCCCCGAGGTGATCTTCACCTCCTTCGGCGACATGCTGCGCGTGCCCGGCACCGACGACGACCTCTTCCGCGTGAAGTCCCGCGGCGGCGACGTGCGCATGGTCTATTCCCCCCTCGAGTCCCTGAAGCTGGCCCGCGAGAACCCCGACCGCGAGGTGGTCTTCCTGGCCGTGGGATTCGAGACCACCGCGCCGGGCAACGCCATGGCCCTGAAGCAGGCGGCCGCCGAGGGCCTGACCAACTTCTCCGAGATCGTCAGCCACGTGCTGGTGCCGCCGGCCATGGAGGCCATCCTGTCGGCGCCCACCAATCGCGTTCAGGGGTTCCTGGCCGCCGGGCACGTGTGCACCATCATGGGGTGGGAAGAGTACGAGCCCATCGCCGAGCACTACGGCGTGCCCATCGTACCCACGGGGTTCGAGCCGCTGGACATCCTGCAGGGCGTGCTGAAGACGGTGCAGTTGCTCGAGGCGGGCGAGCCCGGCGTGGCCAACCAGTACCTGCGCGCCGTGCGCGAGCAGGGCAACCCCACGGCGCGGGCCGTGGTGGACGAGGTCTACGAGGTCTGCGACCGCAAGTGGCGGGGCATCGGCACGATCCCCGGCAGCGGCCTGCGCATCCGCGACGAGCTGGCCGCCTTCGACGCCGAGCGGAAGCTCCAGGTGACCGGCATCCGCACCGAAGAGCCCGAGGTGTGCATCGCCGGCGAGATCCTGCAGGGCCTGCGCAAGCCCCCCGAGTGCCCCGCGTTCGGCCGCGAGTGCACCCCCATGTCGCCCCTGGGCGCCACCATGGTCTCCAGCGAGGGCGCCTGCGCCGCCTACCACCGCTACCGGAGGAACGAGCTGTGAGCGACCGTCCCGACTTCGACCGCATGGCCTGCCCGGTCCCCCTGACCGACCACGACACCATCCAGCTCGCCCACGGCGCCGGCGGACGTCTCTCGGCCGATCTCATCGACCGCTTCGTGCTGCCGCGCTTCACCAACCCCGACCTGGACCGCCTCGAGGACCAGGCCGTGCTGGAGATGCCCCCCGGCCGCCTGGCCTTCTCCACCGACACCTTCGTGGTGGACCCGATCTTCTTCCCGGGCGGCGACATCGGCGACCTGGCCGTCAACGGCACCGTCAACGACGTGGCCATGGGCGGCGCCGACCCGCTGTACCTGAGCGTGGGCTTCGTGCTGGAGGAGGGCCTGCCCCTGGAGGACTTCCACCGCATCCTCTGCTCCATGGAGGCGGCGGCGAAGCGTGCCGGCGTGCGCGTGGTGACCGGCGACACCAAGGTAGTGGACCGGGGCTCGTGCGATCGGATCTTCATCAACACGTCGGGCGTGGGCGTGGTGCGCGAGGGCGTGGCGCTGTCGGCGGCGAACCTGAAGGCCGGCGACAGGGTGATCGTCTCGGGCACCGTCGCCGATCACGGCATGGCGGTGATGACCGCCCGCGAGGGCCTGTCGTTCCGCACCGGCATCGCCAGCGACACGGCTCCGTTGAACGGCCTCGCGGCGGCCCTGCTGGACGCCTGCCCCGGCCTGCGCGCCATGCGCGACCCCACCCGCGGCGGCCTGGCCACCACCCTCAATGAGTTCGCCCGCTCGTCCGGCGTGGGCATCCGCATCGACGACGGCGCCGTCCCGGTGCGCGACGACGTCTGCGGCGCCTGCGAGGTGCTCGGCGTGGATCCGCTCTACGTGGCCAACGAGGGGAAGCTGGCGGCGGTGGTGCCCGCCGACGAGACCGACGCCGCCCTGGCCGCCCTCCACGCCCACGAGCTGGGCGCCGACGCGGCGGTGATCGCGGAGGTCGTCGACGAGCGGCCGGGCATGGTGACCATGATCACGGCCCTCGGCGCCGAGCGCATCGTGGACATGCCGGTGGGCGAGCAGCTGCCCCGGATCTGCTGATCCGTCAGTTGAAGGGATTCGGGTAGGGCGGCTCGAGGCGATACTCGAGGGGCGGCATCGCCGACACGCGTCGGATGGTCGCCCCGACTTCGCCGTTCTCCGGTGCCGCCAAGGGCCGCGCTGCCTCGGGATCCCAGAGCAGATCCACCACGTTGGCCCCGTCCGCATAGTCGTGGTAGGTGCGCGGCATGAACAGCCCGCGGTCGAGGTCGCGCAGGGCGATCATCACCGTGGCCGGCGCCGTGAACACGCCCGTCGGCTCGGAGTCCTCGTTCCGGCCCATCATCTCACCCAGATCGAACAGGCCGGGGAAACGGCGGCGGTCGTCGATGACGAGCTGGCCGTTCGCGTCGGTCACGCCCACCGCGAGCTGGTCCAGGTCGTAGAGCCACATGAAGCCGTCCACCGTGTCGCGGAACGCCACGGCGCCGTCGGCGCGGGCGGTCATGTGGAATTCGTAGTAGCCGGGCGGCACCCGCTCGCCGTCGGCGTCGGTGCCGTTCCAGGCCAGGACGTGGGTTCCGGGCAGGGCCTCGTAGTCCATGACCAGCTCCCTGGCCACGTCGCCGAGCACATCGCGGACCACCATGTCCACGTCGCACGTGTCCTGCACGTCGAACTTCACCACGTTGACGGGTCGTCCGCCGGGCGCGGGGAAGCCCCAGGGATGGGGATCGATCTCGTTCTCCAAGCAGACCGTGAGGCCCTCCACGGGGAGGTCGTCGGCGTCGGTCACGCGGATCGTCAGGGAGAACGTTTCCGGCGACGCCGGATCGTCCGAGCAGGCGGAGATCAGGGACAGCAGGGCCACGGCGGACAGCAGCATGATACGCGTCGGCATGTCGGTTCCTCACATGGATAGGATCAGTCGGATGAACGTCCGGCCCCGCACTTCCAGCAGGCGTCGTAGCCCTGCTCGACGGTCTCGCCGCAGGAGCAGGTCCAGGCGGGGGTCGGCGGCGCGTCGGCGGCCTCGCCCAGGATCTCTAGGGCCCGTTCCGCATCGGCGACGTCCACCTCGAGCCGCACCGGCTTGTGCATGACGAGCTGGGGATACATGCCGCCGCAGTCGTCCCTGCGCACGCGGGCGGGGATGCCCGCGGACTCCAGACGACCCTGATCGATCTCCGCTTCCAGCACGCTGCCGTAGCGGCCCACCTCGCCGGCCTTCACGTCAGTCATGGTCGCCTCCGTCCTGGGGCGTGTCGATGAACATGTCCGGGTCGTATCCCCGGTCGGCGATCAGGGCGTCCACCTCGGCGCGGACCTCCGGCGCCATGTCCGGGGAGCGCGAGAGGATCCAGCCGTACTTGCGTTCGGGGTCGCCCACCACGGCCCAGCGGTAGTCGTCGTCCACGCCCAGGATCCAGTAGTCGCCCTTGGCCACCGGGATGCCCAGGAGCTTGAAGAACGTCGCCTTCCAGCGGGCGTTGTTGGCCGAGATCACGCGGGCCTCCGCCTTGGCCTCCTTCACCGAGCCGTCGGCCTGGAGGCAGCGGTTGTAGATGGACACCTTGCCCTTCCCCTCGTCCACGTATTCCGCGGTGGCGCAGCAGGTGCAGGACTTCTGGTGCTTGGTGGGGATGCGGGCGATCTCGTACCACAGACCCATGTAGCGGGCCAGGTCGACCTGTTCGGCCACGGCGGGGCGGCGGCGGACGCGGTCGTCGGCCGAGGTCGGAGCCACAGCGAGAACGGCAAGGAGAAGAACGAGGAACAGCAGGACGATTCGACGCACGGGACGGACCTCCGTTGAGGGACCCGCCCATCCTAACGCAGCTCGGGTCAGATCGGCCACTCGAAACGGGCCGACAGGGCCTGCTTCGTGCGTTCGACGTCGCCGGCGCGCACCACCAGGGAGATGCTGTTGACCGACGAGCCCACCGACTGGGCGTCGATGCCCTCGATGCACAGGCAGGAATAGACCTCGCTGGCCAGGGCCACCCGCTCGTAGAAGTGCGGGCCGTACAGCGTGACGATGCTGATACCCTCCTGCACCACCACCCGCTCGGGAGCGAACTCCCGTTCCACCTGCTCGATGAGGGGCGGCACCTTGGCCATGGCCTCGCGGGCCAGGCAGAAGCTCATGCTCTTGAGGCCCTCGTTCGTGTTGCTGATGTTCAGGAACGCCAGCGGGATCCCCGCATCGGCGAAGCGGCAGAGGATGCCGCAGGACTTGCCCGGTCTCCAGGCGTAGCCCTGCACCTCGATCAGGCAGAGGTCTTCGCGCTCGATCAGCCCCCCGCACTGGATGCGCTCGGTCATGACCGTCCCTTTCGTCCCGGCAGCCGGACCGTGAAGGTGGATCCGCGGCCGGGCGTGCTGTCCACCGCGATCGTCCCGCCGTGCTGTTCCACGAAGCGCTTGACGATGGGCAGCCCCAGCCCCGACCCTAGGCGACTGGCCTCGCGGGCCGCCGCCGTCCTGTAAAATTCCTCGAAGATGCGGTCCCGGTCCTCGGGAGCGATGCCGATGCCCTCGTCGCTGACCGTCAGCAGCCCGCCCCCGTCGTACGGCGCGAGGGCGACGGTCACCGAGCCGCCGTCCCGGTTGTACCGGACCGCGTTGCTCACCAGGTTGGACACGATCTTGTCGAGCATGCTCTCGTCCCCGGAAACCGTCACCGCCCCTGCCGGGATCTCCGTCGTCAGGGCGATGTCCCTGGCCGCCATGGACTCCGCCTGCTGGTCCAGCACCCTCGTGAGGATCGCCGCCAGGTCCACGTCCGTGAACCCGGGCCTGGCCGCCATGCTGCCGCGGGTCAGGTCGGCCAGGTCCCGGACGATGCCCGTGGCCTGCTCCAGGCGGGTCACGGCACTCCGCAGCATGTCGTCGACGGCCGGGGCCGCGCCGTCGTCGCCGAGTTCGCGGGCAGCCTCCACCGCGCTCTGGGCCGTCACGATGGGCGACTTGATCTCGTGGGTCACGAAACGGAAGAAATCCAGCTGGGCCTTTCCCGCCTGCGCCAGCTCGTCCTGACGCTGCACGAGCTCGTCCTTGATGGTCCGGTTGTGCCGCATGATGGCGGCGCCGATCCACGCGCTCGTGAGCAGCACGATCCACATGGACCCCAGCGACATGGCCATGTACGCGGGTTCGTGGGTCAGCTCGCTGGCGCTCAGCAGATGATGGTGATCGAGGGAGCCGAAGTGCTCGCCCAGCACCATCAGGGAGAACAGCCCGATGGCCAGCCACGCGATATGGAAGATCTCGCGTCCCTTGAACAGCAGGCTCGCGATGATCACGTGGATGATGTAGATGAACTGGAAGGGGTTCTCCACACCGCCGGAGAAGTGGAGCACCGCGGTCAGCAGGACCAGGTCCACCACCATCTGGATCTTGACGATGCGGAGCTCGGCCTCGATGTCCGCCGGCGCGATGCGGTGATTGCGCACCACGTAGCCGGCGTTCAGCAGCAGGAGCATCGCCCCCAGCCCCAGCAGCGGCGCCAGGGGCAGGTCGATGCCGCCGAAGGCCGCCACCCCGGTGCTGAAGGCCACCACCGCGCCGGCGGCGCCCCAGCGGAGCTTGTTGAACCAGTCGGAACGCACGCGGAGGCTGGCGGCGGAAACGAACTGGGCCGAAACCGCCGCCACGCGCTCGCCGCTGGGCGTTCCAGGAGTCATCAGATCTCCGTGGGCAGGTGCTGCCTCACCATGTCCACCAGCCGCCGCGGGCTGACGGGCTTCTCCAGGAACTCGTTCACGGGCAGGAACCCCTGGTCCTTGCCCGGGTCGAACGCGAACCCGGTCTGGTCGGCCACCGCCGTGAGCATGATGATGGGGATGTCCTTGGTGGGCTCGGCCCCGCGCAGCTCGTAGGCCACCTGGAAGCCTTCGTCCACCTGGCCCATCATCACGTCCAGGATGATCAGGTCGGGATTCTCTTCGCGGGCCATGGTCAGGCCCCGCTCCCCGCTCTGGGCGTCGATGACGGCGTAGCCCTCGTTCTCGAGGGTCACGCGGATGATCTCCACCAGGTCGATATCGTCGTCAACGACGAGGATGGTCCTCTGCGACATCGCCTTGAACCTCCGCTTGGATGGTCGCGATCACCTCGGGGACGGCCGCCGCCACGGCGTCGGACAGTCCCCGGTCGATTTGTACGATCTCCGGCTCCACGCCGACGATCACCACCCGCTCGGGCATCTCGCCGATGGCCTCGGCCATGGCGAAGGTCTCGGCCAGGCCGAACCCGTGCATCGAGAGGTGGTCCCATTCGATGCGCAGGCGCACCTCGTCGGGAGTGAAGCGCACGACGCAGCCGGGACGTTCGCCCATCTTCGCCGCGTCGATGATGACATGAAGCTCGCCGGGTGTGAAGTGGTCGATCACCGAGAGGGCGTCGGTGTGGCAGTCCACGAGCTCGGCCCCCGGGAGGTGGTTCTCCTCCGCGAGCTTCGCCAGGACGGCCGCGCCGACCCCGTCGTCCCCGTACAGGGGATTGCCTACGGCGATGACCTTCATCACTACTCCTTGAACTCGACGTCCAGCATGTGCACCGAGCAGCTGATGCACGGGTCGTAGGCCCGCACCAGCATCTCGAGCATCAGCGTGATCTCCTCCTTGGGCCGGTCCACGACCTCGGGCACCAGGGCCTTCATGTCGTCGTCGATGTTCGCCAGGTTCTGGCCCGTGGGGATGATGCAGTTGGCCGCGGTCACCCGACCCTGGCGGTCGTAGGTGTACTCGTGGTACAGGATGCCGCGGGGCACCTCGGTGGCTCCCACGCCGGTGCCGTACCGGGTGGGCTCCTGGTTCGGCGCCTCGTCCTTCAGCCCGTTCTCCAGCAGCCTGTCGATGATGGCCACCGAGTCCAGGGCGCAGTGCCCGGCCTCCACCACCTGCGCGATGGTGTTCATGTACGGGTTGTGGCAGTCCGGCTTCAGGCCGAGCCGCTCGGCCGCCTGCATGGCCACGTCGCACAGCCGGTCGTGGTTGTTGTTCCAGCGGGCCAGGGCGCCCACCATGTACGACGACCGGTTGACCTTGCAGTGCTTCGACGTGCTGTGGGGCACGATGAACTCGTTGGTCATGCGCCGGTACTCGGCGTCGTCCACGCGACCGGTGTCGGTGGAGCTGATGTCGCCGTCGTACAGGGCGTAGTCGTCGTCGCTGCGCAGGGCGATGAACTCCGTCTCGCGGGTGAAGTCCGGGATGGCCCCGGCCAGACCCTCGAGGGTGTCGATGGTGGCCATGTAGTCGGGCACCATCTCCTCCACCAGCCGCCGCTTGATCTCCAGCAACTCCTTCTCCGTGGGGATCCGCGTGAACCCGCCCGGCACCGGCGTGATGGGGTGCACGGCCCGGCCGGACACCACGTCGCCGATGTCGTTGCTCAGGCGCTTCATGCGCAGCGCCCGCTTCACGACCTCGGGATGCGTCCCGATCAGCGGGAACACGGACCCCACGCCCAGGAAGTCGGGCGCCGCCAGGAAGTAGGCGTGCAGCACGTTGGACTGCAGGGTGGCCCCGTGGATCAGGAGCTTGCGCAGCAGGATCGTCTGCTCGCTCACCTCCAGGCCGAGGGCCGCCTCGGTGGCCTTCAGCGAGGTGATCTGGTGGCCCAGGGAGCAGATGCCGCAGATCCGCGAGGTGATGATGGCCGCCTCGTGGAAGCTGCGCCCCTTGAGCATGGCCTCGAAGTACCGGGGCGCCTCGACGATCTCGAGCTGCGCCTTCTCCAGCACCCCTTCCTTCATGTTCACGACGATGTTGCCGTGACCCTCCACCCTCGTGAGGTGGTGGACGTTGATGTCCAGGTTGGCGCTCATCGCTGCACCCCCTCGAGCTGGTTGGCGTTGTAGAGCTGGAGCCGCTTCCAGGCTTCGTCCATGGACAGGCCGTTGCTCACCAGGATCTCCTGCATGCCCTCGATGTTGGGATCCGAGACGAGGCCGCGGCAGCCCGTGCAGTACTGGCCGAAGGTGGTGCAGTGGGCGTCGCAGCCGAGGCGCGTGACCGGGCCCAGGCAGATCATACCCTTCTCCACCACGCACTCGTTCTCCTTCAGCTTGCACTCCACGCACACGGCGCTGTCGGGTTCGACGGGCTCCTTGCCCATCACCAGCGACGTGAAGACCTTCAGGAACTCGATCTGGGTCATGGGGCAGCCCCTGACCTTGTAGTCCACCCTCACGACCGCGTCCAGAGGCAGGGCCGGGAGCGTCGGGAAGAGGTACTTGTCCTCCCCGTACACCTCCTCGCGCACGTCCTCGATGGGCCGCGTGTTCTTCATGGCATTCACGCCGCCCTGGGACGCGCAGGCCCCGACGGCCACCAGGACCTTCGACTTGCGGCGGATCTCGTGGATCCGCTTGATGCAGTCGGGGGTCGAGAGGGAACCCTCCACGAACGCGATGTCGAGCTCGTCGGCCTGTCCGTCCATGGCCTCGCGCCACTCGACGATGTCCACGTGCTCGATGATGTCCAGCAGCTGGTCCTCGAAATTGAGCTGGTTGAGCTCGCACCCCTCGCAGCCCGTGAAGTCGAAGATGCCGACCTTGGGTTTGTTCGCCATCACAACGCCTCCTGGAGACCCTTGAGCTCGGGGTAGTGGTACACGGGGCCGTCCTGGCACACGTACGAGTTGTTGATCTGGCAGTGGCCGCACTTGCCCACGCCGCACTTCATGCGCCGTTCCAGGGACATCCAGATGTTGTCCTCGGACAGGCCCTTCGAGCGCAGCGAAAGCAGGGCGAAGCGGTACATCACCGGAGGGCCGCAGACCAGGGCCCTGGTGTTGTTCAGGTCCAGGTCCAGGCCGGGGATCAGGGTGGTGATCACGCCGGTGCGGCCGGTCCAGTCGGGGGAGCCGTGGTCGACGGTCACATGGAACTCGACGCGCGGGTCCTCCTCCCAGGTCTTCAGCTCGTTCCGGTAGAGCAGTTCCTCGTCGCTCCGGGAGCCGTAGCAGATGATCAGACGCCCGAAGTCGTCGCGGTTGTCCAGGACGTAGTTGATCATCGAGCGCATGGGCACCAGGCCGATGCCGCCGGCGACGACCAGCACGTCCTTCCCCTTGAACTCGTCCACCGGCACGCCCCGGCCGAAGGGACCGCGGATGCCGATCTTCTCGCCGGGCTGCATGCGGCCCATGACCTCGGTGAGCATGCCCACGCGGCGGATGCCCATCTCGAACGTGCCCTTGCGGGTCGGCGACGACGAGATGGAGAACGGCGCCTCGCCGACTCCGAACAGGGACACCTCGACGAACTGGCCGGGCATGTGCCCCAGCTCGGCGCCGTCGGGCAGGGTGACCTCGTACAGGGTCTCGAGCTCCGTCATGGTCTCGATCCCCGTGATCTCCGCCATGACCGGGAGGTACAGGTCCCGGGCCGCGGAGGTCGATTCGCTGGTGTGGCTCATGGTTTCCTCCTCTGCCCCGGCCTAGGCCGGCGCCACGGTCGCCTGATCGTGGTCGTTCACCAGGCGGTTGACGATGGCGACGATGCTGATGCCGGCCGTGCACGACTGCGTGCAACGTCCGCAGCCCACGCACCAGGGTTCACCCGTCTCGTCGGAGATGTACTTGAACTTGCGGTACACGCGATGGCGCTGGCAGGCGGCAGGCTCCTCGCGGAACACCTCGCCGCCGGCGACCTCGGTGAACTCGCGGAGCATGCAGCCGTCCCAGTTGCGCTCGCGCACGCCGCCGGTGACGGTCACGTCCACCTGGTCCTCCACGTCGAAGCAGTAGCAGGTGGGGCAGACCAGGTTGCAGCTGCCGCAACCCACGCAGGTCTCGGCCGTCTCGTCCCAGACGGGATTCTCCCAGGCCCCTTCGAAGACCTCGGACAAACGGTCCTGGGGCACGTAGATGTGCTGGTTGAACGGGGGGGCCACCGGCAGGTCGCCGTCGTACAGGGGCATCTCGAACCCCTCGACGAGCTTCAGGGCTGCCTCGGTCCTGACGGTCAGGGCCCAGCCCCCGTCCACCGCGGCCAGGAAGGCGTCGAAGCCGGTCATGTCGCGGGCGCCGATGCCCACCGAACCGCTGAAGTGATGCTCGTCGGGCGTGAACGAGACGCCGAAGAACACCGCCCCCTCCCGGCGGGTCATGTAGTTCCGCTCGGGCTGGCCGTGGCTGAAGTTGTGGTCGAGCTTCAGCACCGCGTGCATGTCGTAGCTGTGCACCCCCAGGAAGACCGCGTCCACGGGCTCCACCTCGGAGGCCTCGAAGCTGTTGCTGGCCAGGTCGAAGCTCAGCAGCCTCTCGCGCGGGGGCAGGAAGTACTTCTTCACGGAATGCAGGGTGCGCGGGTAGTCCAGGACCACGGCCGCCGGATCGGTCGTCTCGGCGAACACGTGGGATCGGACGCCCTTGCGGTGGGGGGCGTAGACCGTCTTCCGCTCCATCATGTGCGCCACGAAATCGGCGACACGGAGGGAATCCAGGAAATACTGAACCATCGCTGATCTCCTCGGGATGAGGTCCGGTTCGCGGGTTGCTCTGTCATTACGGTTAATTCTATAACAGATCGGGTCAAGGAATAAACACTTGAGGTGTAACTGACGATTTTAGGCACCATATGCTGGTATAATTTAACACCCTCCTGATGGCGAGAGATCTCCAACATCCTGCATTCATGTCACATACAAGATAGCTGCACAATATCTTCAGCCTTCGCCGCAACACCCTTCACATATTGAACAGATCCCTGTCCGCGAGGGATCGGTCGCCAAGACTCCCTCCCCCTTCCCGCAGGGCTCCGGATACGGAAAAGGCCCGCCCCCCGAACGGGGAGCGGGCCTCCAGGAGTCTGCGCCGCGGCTATCTACAGGGCGATCAGCGGAGCGATGACCACGCTGATGACCGACATCAGCTTGATCAGGATGTTCAGGCTGGGGCCGGCGGTGTCCTTGAAGGGGTCGCCGACGGTGTCGCCGACCACCGCGGCATGATGGGCCTCGCTGCCCTTGCCGCCGTGGCTGCCGCCCTCGATGTACTTCTTGGCGTTGTCCCAGGCGCCGCCAGCGTTGCTCATGAAGATGGCCATGAGCACGCCCGCGGAGGTCACGCCGGCCAGCAGGCCGCCGAGCATGGCGGGGCCGCCGATGAAGCCCACGGCCACCGGAGCGATGACGGCCAGCAGACCCGGCACCACCATCTCCTTGATGGCGGCGGCGGTGCTGATGTCCACGCAGCGACGGAAGTCGGCGGTGGCCTTGCCCTCCATCAGGCCCGGAATGTCGCGGAACTGGCGACGCACTTCCTCGATCATGGAGAAGGCGGCGCGCCCCACGGCGTTCATGGCGAAGCTGGAGAACAGGAAGGGGAGCATGGCGCCGAGCAGCAGGCCCACCAGGACCGTCGGGTCCATGATGTTGATGCTGTCCAGATTCACGATCTGCTGGTAGGCGGCGAACATGGCCAGGGCCGTCAGGGCCGCCGAGCCGATGGCGAAGCCCTTGCCGATGGCCGCGGTGGTGTTGCCCACGGCGTCCAGCTTGTCGGTGCGGCTGCGGACCTCGGGCCCGAGGCCCGCCATCTCGCTGATGCCGCCGGCGTTGTCGGCGATGGGACCGTAGGCGTCCACGGCGAGCTGGATGCCCGTGGTCGACAGCATGCCCAGGGCCGCGATGGCGATGCCATACAGGCCGGCCGCCCAGTAGGCCACCAGGATCGTCGCGCTCAGCACGATGATGGGCAGGGCCGTCGAGAGCATGCCCAGGGCCAGACCGGCGATGATGTTGGTGGCGGAACCCGTCTCCGAGGCCTTGGAGATGCCGCGGCTGGGGGCGCGCTCGTCGCTGGTGTAGTACTCGGTGATCAGGCCGATGGCGATGCCGCCGGCGAGACCGGCGATGGTGGCCCAGAACACGCCCATGGCCTGCTCGGCCGGGATGAACTTCTGGATCACGAAGTACGAGGCGACCAGCATCAGGAAGCCGGCGCCGAAGGTGCCCCGGTTCAGGGCGTCCTGGGGGTTGCCGCCCTCCTTGGTGCGCACGATGAACGTGCCGAGGATCGACACCACGATGCCCACGGCAGCCAGGATCAGGGGCAGCAGCACGGCGTTCATGCCGGGCGCAAAGGCCACGCCCAGGATCATCGCGCCCACGATCGAACCGATGTACGACTCGAAGAGGTCGGCGCCCATGCCGGCCACGTCGCCCACGTTGTCGCCCACGTTGTCGGCGATGGTGGCGGGGTTGCGGGGGTCGTCCTCGGGGATGCCCGCCTCGACCTTGCCCACCAGGTCGGCGCCCACGTCGGCCGCCTTGGTGTAGATGCCGCCGCCCACGCGCGCGAAGAGCGCGATGGAGCTGGCGCCCAGCGAGAAGCCCGAGAGCACCTGCAGGATGCGCTCGATGGTCCAGCCCGCCTGGCCGTCGAAGGTGTTGTAGTAGAGGATGAACAGGATGCTCAGGCCGGTCACGCCCAGCCCGACCACGCTCATGCCCATCACGGTGCCGCCGCTGAACGCCACGTCCAGGGCGCCGTTCAGGCCCTCGCGGGCGGCGCTGGTGGTGCGCACGTTGGCCTTGGTGGCGATCTTCATGCCGAAGAAACCGGCCAAGCCCGAGCAGACGGCGCCGATGACGAACGACACGCCGATCAGCCAGTGGGAGCTCTCCAGAGCGCGGTTCCCGAAGGCCAGCAGCACGGCGACGATGATCACGAAGATCGAGAGGGCGCGGTACTCACGGGAGAGGAACGCCATGGCCCCCTCCTGGATGTGGGCCGCGATGGTCTGCATGGTGTCGTTGCCGGCGTCCTGCTTGCCGACCCAGGTCGACTTGACCAGGGCGAAGAGCAGGGCCAGCACACCGGCAGCCGGGATCAGATAGATCAGGCTATCCATGGGCGGAGACTCCTTGGACTCGTGTCACATGGGGGAACCCGCAACGGGACGCGGGTTCGTTCGACTCGGCTCGCAATCCGGCGCAAAAAGAAAAGGCGGCCTCGTGGGTCGCCATGCTCCGATGCGCCGGAAATCGTAGGAAAAACCCGACCGGATTGCAAGCGTTTTTGAAAACGCGGATCAAACGTCGACGGCGGCCCCCGACCGGGAGCCGCCGTCGCAAACCGGTGGGGATGGGTTACTTGCCCACAACCTCCAGCAGTTCCACGTCGAAGTACAGGGTGGCGTTGGGCGGAATCACGCCGCCGGCGCCGCGGGCGCCGTAGCCCAGCTCGGGGGGAATGATCAGGGCGCGCTTGCCGCCCACCTGCATGCCCTCCACACCCTGGTCCCAGCCGCTGATCACCATGCCGGCGCCGAGCTGGAACTCGAAGGCCTGGTTGCGGTTGTGGGAGCTGTCGAAGGGCTCGCCCTTCTTCTCGCCGTTCTCGTAGATCCAGCCGGTGTAGTGGACCTTGACGTTGTCGCCGACCTCGGCCACGGCACCCTCGCCCACGACCTCGTCGTTCATCTCGACGGCGGGGATGTCCAGGATCTCCACCTCGAAGAACAGGGTGCTGTTGGCGGGGATGTTGGGGCGGTCCACGGAACCGTAACCCAGGTCCGGAGCGATGGTCAGCTCGCGCTTGCCGCCCTCCAGCATGCCGGGGATGCCTTCGTCCCAGCCGCGGATCAGGCGACCGACGCCGATGGGGAACGACACGGGCTCGCCGCGCTCGACGGAGCTGTCGAAGGGCGTCTCGGCCTTCACGCCGTCCACGAGCACCCAGCCGGTATAGTGGGCGGTCACGACGTCGCCCTTCTCCACCGCACGGCCCTCGCCCACGGTGACGTCCTTGATGGTCAGGCCTTCCATGATGGTCACTTCCTGGTTGATTGCGGGGCCATCGCCCGCGACGGCGTCCCCGTCCTCGCCCTTGCAGCCCAGGGCCGAAAGAGGCAGCACGGCCAGCAGGGCGGCCAGCGCCAGGAACTTCATCGATCGCGTCATCGTGGTCTCCCCTGGTCAGTGAATGAGCGCCCGGGGGCCCGGACGCGAAGCCGTGCCAATATAGAGGAAAGGGGTCCTCAGGCCAAGGACGGGTCTCGGCAGGCCTTCAGGCCCCGGAGGCGCAGCAGGCCGCCCACGGCGTAGACGGCATGGGCCGCCAGCATGGCCCGGGCGGCACCGAGCGCGCCCGCCCCGGGGATCAGCACCAGGCCGCCTCCCACCGCCACCACGGCCGCGACCACCAGCGGAATCAGCGCTCCCCGTTGACGATGGGCCGCCACCTGGGCCTCGTGAAACAGCAGACCCAGGGCCAGCAGGCCGTAGGCGGGCAACAGCAGGCGCAGTACCTCGGCCGACGCCGCGAACCCCTCGCCGAACACGATGCCGAGCACCGCGGGCCCCAGCAGCCCCCCGGCCACGGCGGCCACGACGGTCACCCCCAGCAGGGCGACGGCCTGCCGCCGCAGCATCCGGCGGAACGCCCCGGGCCCCTCCTCCCAGGCCCGCGACAGCCGGGGCAGCAGGGCGCCCATGGCCACCTCCGCCCCCACCACCAGCACGAACCCCAGCTTGGCCGCTGCAGCGTAGCGGCCGGCCGCCGCCGGAGCGGCCAGGACTCCCAGCAACAGGATGTCGACGTTGTACAGCACCCGGCGCACCAGGTTGGCGCCTCCCACCGGCAGCGCCTCGGCGAGGGCCCGCCGACGTCCCTCGCCGCGCCCCCACGACGGCCGCAGGGCGCCCCCGAGCCGACGCCGCACGGCCAGCCACACCGCACCGTTGCCGACCAGGTACCCGACCAGGTAGAACACGCCCAGCCAACGTCGCGCCGGCTGGCCCAAGACGCCGTCCATCGCTCCCAGCAGCGCGATCACCAGCACCGCCTGCACCGCGGCCCGCAGGGCGCGGGCCGTACCCGCCCCCACCGTCAGGCCCAGCCCCAGGGCGGCCCAGTCCAGCATGAAGGCCTGGGGGATCAGGGCGGCCAGGTAGAGCAGGAAGACGGCGGGGTCCACACCGAACCCCGGCAGCAGGGAGGCGAACGGCACCGTCACGGGTACGGCAACCAGCGCGAGCCCCAGCAGCAGCCCGCCTCGCAGGCGGATCAGGGAGCGGGCCTCGGCGGCGTCCCGGATCCTGGCCAGGTCGCGCACCCCCACGGTGAACAGTCCCGCCTCGGCAGCCACCAGCGCATAGGCCGCCGCGGCCACCGCCACCTGCACCAGGCCGAAGTCGTCCACGCCCAGCACCCTCGCCGCCACGCCCAGGGCGATCAGGTTCAGGAGCTGGGTCGCGAGTTGTCCGCCGATCAGCACGCCCACGTCCGCCCAAGCACGACGGCCGCCGGAGGGGATCCGGCGGCCGTCGTCGTGGTGCGGGTGCTTGCGATCGGTCATCGCGTCAGGAGCGGAAGATCTCCGCGCGGTTGCGCGACAGGTACTCCCAGACGAAGGCCAGCCCCACCGACCCGAGCAGGCCGGCCAGGGTCAGCAGCCCGATGGCCCGCTGCTTCCGCGGCCGCACGGGCTTCTCGGTGGCCTCGATCACACCGATCTTCTCCAGGGAGGTCAGCACCTCCAGGCGCGACTCGATGAGCCGGATCTCGTCGTCGATGTTGACGATCTCCTGGGCCAGGGCGCGGTCCCGGTTCAGCTCCTTCTCGCGCACGTCCAGCTCGACCAGGCGGCGGCGGTTGGCCAGATCGAACCGCTCGGTCAGCAGCTCGGCGCGGCGGGCCAGGTCGGCGGTCTCGTACTCGGCCCGCAGTTCCACGGCCTCGAGCTCGTGGTTCCACATGGCGCGCTGCATGTTCAGGGTGCTCAGCAACAGGCGCCCGGTGCTGGCGGTCTTGTCCTCCACCATCTCCCACCAGGGCAGGGACACGGCGTCGACCAGGGGCTCGGTCGTCATCAGCGAGTCGCGCTCGTCCTGCCGGGCCTCCTTCACGCGCATGCGGTCCAGGATGCCGTCCATCTCGCCGAGCTCGGAGCGGGCGGACTCGACGCCCTCCTCCAGCCGTCCGGCCTTGGCCTCGCGATGACGCTGGGCCGCCTCGTGCTCGGCGATCTTCAGCTCCAGGGCCTCCTCCTCCACGGCGATCACGCCCAGCTCGGCGCTGGCCCGTTCGATCTCCACGTCCAGCAGGGCCTTCTTGACCTCGACGTCCTCGCGGTCGTTGGCGAGCTGTTCGATCTGGCGCTGGAGGCTGTTGCGCGACAGGGAGATGTCGCTGCCCACGCTGTTGACCTCGGCGTACTCGTTGAAGGCGTCGATGGATGCGTCCAGCACCTCGCGGGCCTCCAGGCCGTCCACGTGCAGCAGGGTGAGGGTCACCACGTCGCCGCCCTGCACGCCCACGCCACGGGGAATGAACTCGGCCTCGATCAGCGGCACCAGGCCGTTGCTCTCCCAGCCCAAGGACCGGCGCACGCCCGTGTTGTAGAGGCCGCCCCGGTACCAGCGCACGATGTCCTTCAGGTGCCAGGTGCGCTGGGGGTGGCCGTTGCTGTTGTATCTGGTGATGCCGGGGCGCACGTTGGCCGTGGCCCGGTAGAGGGGTGGCGTGACGATGCCGTACACGATGCCCGCCACCAGCCCCAGCAGGGTCAGCAGCACGATCATCACCTTGCGGCGCCACAGGATGTTGAGGATCTCAGCCAGGGAGAGGAACTCCTCGTGCGGGATCCTTCCCGCGCCCTGGTCTCCGGAATGCTGGCTCATGCTCCTCCTCCGGTCACCCGATCAGCTTGCCGAGGGCCTTCGCCGAGACGGCGTCGACCTCCGCATGCAGGGAACCGCCGTGACTGTCCATGGTCACCACGACAGGGAACTTGACGACCTCGAACTCCCAGACCGCCTCCGGCGATCCGAACTCCTCGAGCAGGTGGACGTCCGGCACGCTCGTCACGCGCTTCGCCAGCACCTGGGCAGCGCCGCCGATGGCGTGGAAGTAGCACCCGCCCACCTTCTTGCACGCGGCCAGGGTCTTGGGCCCCATGCCGCCCTTGCCGATGACGCCGCGGATCCCGTACTGCTCCATCAACGGCCCCTGGTAGGGCTCCTCGCGGATGGAGGTCGTCGGTCCGGCGGCCTTGACGACCCACTTGCCGCCCTCCTTCACCACCACCGGGCCGCAGTGATAGATGATGGAGTCCTTCAGGTCGACGGGCGGCTTGCCGCCGTCGTGCAGGTACTTGTGGAAGGCGTCGCGGCCGGTGAACAGCTTGCCGGTGATCTCCACGACGTCGCCCACGCGCAGTTCGCGCATCTTCTTCGCGGTGAAGGGGGCCTCGAGGATCATCGCGCACCTCCCTGGTCGTAGAGCCAGCCGGTGACGCGGCCGCCCTCGCTCAGCTTGAACCCGTTGCGGCGGTAGGCCCAGCACATGTAGGCCACGGTCACGTAGAACGACGCGGGCACCCGGTTGCGGGCGGCCATCTTGACTCCCAGCAGGGTGGTGCCGCCGCCGAAGCCCATGGGGCCGATGCCCAGGGAATTGGCCTCGTCCAGCAGCGTCTTCTCCAGCTTGGCGAGGGTGCGGTCGTCGTTCCGGTCGTCCAGGGTGCGGAAGAACTGCTCCTTGGCCGACACGTACCCGGTGGCGCGATCGCCGCCCACGCAGACCCCGAGGATACCAGGGCCGCAGCCCTTGCCCTGAGCCTGGTGCACGGCGTCGAGCACGCACTTGCGCACGCCGTCGAGGTCGCGGCCGGCGCCCAGACGATTGTCCGGCAGGGCGTACTGGGCCGACACGTTCTCGCTGCCGCCGCCCTTGAGCATCATGCGGACCGAGAGGGTCTTGCCGGTCACCTCATGGAAGTGGTAGACGGGGCTGCCGGGGCCGAGGTTGTTGCCGGAGTTCTTTCCGGTGATGGAGTCCACCGAGTTCTGCCGCAGGTAGCCCAGCTTCGTGGCCCTGGCCACGGCCTTGTCGAAGGCGGCACGGAAGGCGCGCTCGCTCATCCACGACGGACGGTCCACGTAGCAGACCACCGTGCCGGTGTCCTGGCACAGGGGCTGGGAGAGCTCGTTGGCGAGCTTGATGTTGTCGCGCATCACGCCCAGGGCGTACTTGGCGGTGGTGTCCTTCTTCTCCCTGCGCCACGCCTTGTCCACGGCGCGGATCATGTCCTGCGGCATCTCGCAGGACGTGCGGCGGATCAGCTCCAGGAGTCGGGCCTGGAGGGTCTTGGCGTCCATCGGCGGCCTCCGGTTGGGTGGTTGACGGTGCGGGCTCGGCGGGATCGTAACTCCTGGCTCGGACCCGATCAAGGCAATCCCCGTTGCCTCCGCGCGTCCGATGGGGCACATTTCGCGGGTCACCGTCACCCCCGGAGGATCCCATGCGCATCCTGCTCCTGGGCGCCGGCATGCAGGCCCGCGCCATCGCCCACGACCTGCTCCGCCAGCCCGACCTGGAACACCTCGACGTGCTCGAGTTCCACGGCCCCACCCTGACGGACTTCCGGACCGCCTTCCCCGATGAGCGCATCCACGTCCACCAGGGCGACGTGCGCGACGCCGACCTCACCGCTCCCCTGTTCGACGGCGCCGACGCCTGCATCAGCGCGGTGAACTACTGGTACAACGCGGATCTGACCGGCACGGCCATCCGACACGGCTGCCACTTCCTGGACCTGGGGGGAAACAACGACGTCGTGGACGCCCAGTTCGCCCAGCACGAGGCCGCAGCCGCCGCCGGCGTGACCGTGCTGCCCGACTGCGGCCTGGCTCCGGGCCTGGCCGGCCTGCTCGGCTGGCACCTGGCCGTGGACCACGCCTGGGATACGTGCGAACGGGTCACGCTGCGCGTGGGCGGCCTGCCCGCCGACCCGCAGCCGCCCCTGGACTACATGATCGTGTTCGCGGTGCAGGGACTGATCAACGAGTACATCGAGCCCTGCCTGGTGATCCGCGACGGCGAGCAGGCCGTGGTGCCCGGCATGAGCGAGCTGGAGACACTGTCGTTCGACGGCTTCGGCGAGCTGGAGGCCTTCCAGACCTCCGGCGGTTGCTCCACCCTGCCGCGCACCCTCCTGGGCCGCGTACGCGACATGGACTACAAGACCATCCGCTATCCGGGCCACTGCGAGAAGATCCGCCTGATGATGGAGGTGGGCCTGACCGGCAACGACCCCGTGCAGACTCCCGCCGGCGACGTCCGTCCCCGCGACCTGCTGGGCGCGTGCCTCGAGGCGGCCTGTCCCAAGACGGGACCGGACCTGGTGCTGCTGAGGGCCGAGGCCGTCGGCACGGTCGACGGCGAACGGCGACGGCGGTGCATCGAGATCGTGGATCGGGAGGACCCAGAGACGGGGCTGACGGCCATGATGCGCATGACCGGGTTCCCGGCGGCCATCCTGGCGGCCATGCTGGCCCGGGGCGAGGTCGCCGAGGCCGGCGCGCAGCCCCAGGAGCTGGTGGTGCCGGTGGCGAAGGTGATCGGGGAACTCGAGCGCCGCGGCATCGCCGTCAAGCTGACGGACGAGCCGGTCGGGAACTGAGCTCCCTCTACTTCACGAGCACGAGCTTGGCCGTGGCCGCACCGCCGCCCCCGCGGACGTTCGCCAGGTAGACGCCGGCCGCGACCGGGCGGCCCGCGTCGTCGACACCGCGCCACGTAATCCGATGGTCGCCCGCAGGCCGGGGCCCATCGGACAGGGTGCGGACCACGCGGCCGGCGAGGTCGTGCACGGTCACCCGGACCGTCCCCTCCACCGACGTGCGGAAATGCAGCTCGGTGATCGGGTTGAACGGGTTGGGCGTCGCCCCGTCGATCACCACGGCCGTGGTCACGCCACCACCGTGACCGGCCCCGACCCCCGTGGCCGAGACCTCGTTCAGCACCACCAGTCTGTTGCCGTATCCCCCCACGATCCAGCCCTCGTCCGACACGCCGCAGGCGTCGACGCGGTTGTACGTGTCCCAGGGCGGGGTCGGCGAGAGGAACGGGGTCGGGACGGACTCCCAGGTGAGGCCGCCGTCCTCGGTGGCGAGGAACGCGGCGGAGGATCCCCAGGCCAGCCCCCGCGAAGCATCCGCGAAGACGACGCCGCGCGTGGTCCGGGGCAGGGCCGTCGAGGTCCAGGTCGCACCGCCGTCGGTGCTGCGATAGGACGAGAAGCCACCGACGGCCACGACCGTGCCGGGCTCGGGGAACGCCACGTCCTGGATGGTCTCCAGCGCGGAGACCAGGCTCCAGGTCACGCCGCCGTCCAGGGTGCGGTAGGTGCGCTTGATGTCGCCGATGTAGCCGCTGGCGAATCCGAGCAGGCCCCCGTCGTCGAACTCCACGAGCCAGGAGTTCATGGTGCCCGTGGGCAGGCCGCCGCCGGCGGGTGCCCAGGTGAGGCCGCCGTCGGTGCTGCGGAGGATGTCGCCGCCCGCGTCGCCGGTGCCACCGTTGGCGGCGGCGCAGAACCAGCGGTCGGCGGCGGGCAGGGCCACGCTGCGGATGCGGCCGCCGGGCGCCAGGGCCAGGAGCGTCCAGGTAGCGCCGCCGTCGGTGGTGCGGGCGATGGAATTGTAGCCGGCGGCGAGGCCGGTGTCGGCATCGAGCCAGGCCATGCCGTCGACGCCGTTGGTGGGCGGCAGGGGCACGGGCATCCAGGTCAGGCCGCCGTCGTCACTGCGGAGCAGGAGATCGGGGTCCGGATAGGAGGAAGCGTCGGAGAGGGCGAAGATCGCACCGTCGACCCGGTGAGAGATCAGGTCCACGGAGCCTATCCCGCCATGGGGGCGGGAATGGTCCACGGTGCCGAGGTGGAGGGTCACGCCCAGGTCGTCCGACCAGCGGATGTTGCCGATGTCGTCCGAGCACACGATCCGCCCCGACGGCAGCTGCACGATGGCCATGAAGCCGAGGTCACGGGCGAAATAGTGCTCGGTCCAGGTCAGACCGCCGTCGGTGGTCTCCCAGATCTCGGCGCCCTCCAGGTGGGTGGTCAGCAGCCAGTGATCCGGCGCCAGAACCAGCAGGCGGTAGCGGTAGAGGGGCGCGGAGAACACCGACTCGACCGTCCAGGTCTGCCCCGCATCCGTGCTCACGGCCGACGCGAAATCCTCGTAGACCACGATGGTCGTGTCGTCCACGGCCGCGATGGTGTTCCAGCCGAACGTCGAGGCCGGAAAGGCCTCGGTCCAGGTCATGCCGCCGTCCAGGGTGCGATGGCTCACGCCGTCTCCCACGGCGAAGCCCCGCAGGGAATCCATCCACAGGTGCTGGCGGATGTCGCCGCCTCCGGGGCCGGCCGCACTCCAGCTGTCGCCGCCGTCGAACGAGACGACCACCTCCCCGTCCCGGCTGGCCGCCGACACGCCGCCGCCGGGGATCAGGCACAGGTCGAAGAACGTGCCGGTCGCGGGGTGTGGGAGCGCTTGCCAGGTCATGCCGCCGTCGGCGCTGCGGTAAAGGGAGTCTCCGCCGACGATCAGGGAACCGTCCCCGAGCACGACCAGGTCGTACAGGTCGTCGCTGAAGGCCCCGGCCGGTGCGATCACCGTCCAGCTCTCGGCTCCGTCCACGCTGCGCAGCACACCGCCGCCGCGGGTCACGGCCCAGCCGTTCAGGTCGTCGGCGAAGGCCAGGCCGAAGATGGGCTGCCCCTGGGGCGACGGGTGGCCCCAGCGGACGGCGTAGTCGGCGGCGCCGACGGACCCGACGAGGCACAGGATGACGAGGGCCGAAGCGAGGACGGCGTTCGAGGCGCGGCGGTGCGGGGTCATGGAATCTCCCGAGGCATGGATATCGACGCTAATTGATACCGGACATCATAACTCATGTTTATCCAGAAATCATCACGAAACGGCCCTCCGCGCTGGCGGAGGGCCGTCGTAACGATCCGTCGATGGGGCAGGATCAGGGCAGCAGGTGCGCCACCGCATCCCTGTGGATCAGGATCGTGAGCATCTTCAGCTTCGGGTATTCCTCGCGCCAGAAGTAGTAGCCCTCATGCTCCCCGAGCCGCGACGAGCGGTTCGAATCCTTGATCAGGTACCACCACGCGCCGCCCTCCTTCGTGCGCCCCACCACGTGAAGGCCGTGGTCGTCGGTGGTCTGGCCGTTGACGATGCGGTGTTCCCGTGCGCCCTGATTGATGGCGTCGGCGGGGATGTCCCAGCTCGGCACGATGGCGGCGTCGAACTGCCCGTCCATGCCGGGCTCGGAGTTGTCGCCGCCCACCACGCAGGTGTAGCCGGACTTCAGGGCCTTCTCCAGCACGTCGGCGAAGTCGTCGATGGGCACGTTCCAGTACTGCTCCGACCGGCGCCAGTTGTCCGGCACGTCCAGCAGGCACTGCTTGCCGAAGGGCGTGTCCATGCGCGAGACCAGGCCCACGTAGTCGGCGGGGTCGAGGCCCAGGTAGTCGGCGCGGAAGGTGTGGGGCGTCCACTCGCTGCCGTCGTAGGCGAAGGCCTCCGGCGGCGCGCCCAGGTGGCGGTCCAGGATCAGGCGCAGCACGGTGATCACGTGTTCCTCGTCCCAGATCTCGCGCTCGCGGCAGAGGTCCAGCCAGGCGGTGACGTCGGCGTGGAGCGCGGCGTGGTCGTGGCGGCCGTCGGCGAAGAGCACGCCCGGGTAGGCGTCGCGGGGCACGGCGCCGAACTCGGTGTAGACCTCCAGCAGCCCGTCGCTCTGGGATCCGGTGGACACCAGCGACTCGCCGTACTCCCGCACCCAGCGTCGCACCTTCAGCACGTACTCCCAGTACACCGTCCACATTTCCGAGAGCTTCACCTCGCGGCCCGTCAGGCGCATGGTCTCCGACTCCATCAGCGACGTGCCGGCGAACGACCAGCAGGTGCCCGTCATGAACTGGGGCGTGGGCGGCAGGTGGGGCAGCACCAGGTCGAAATCGTCGGGGCCGTCGGGACGGTCGATGCGCGACCAGTCCACCCGCAGGGACCGCTCGGCGGCCTCGGCGGCCAGGCTCTCGATGTCCTGGCGATCGCGGACGATCTGCTTCAGCGAGTCCCGCTCCGCGGCCATGGCAGCGCGGCGGGCGCGGATCTCGTCGAGGACGGGGTATTCGTTGGGGTCGCGGTACGCGGGGCCGTCCTTGGGTGCGGCTGCGGCGACGGTCACGAGGGCGAGCAGGGCGAACAGGATGCGGCGCATGGAAACCTCCCAGGTTGAAGGGAGCATGGTGGCATCGGGCAGGGTGACGGGTCAAGAGTGGTCAGGGCGGTTCAAGTTGTGATAGAGTGGGTTCAAATCATCCGAGTTCACATATCGTCGAAAGGATCGCATCATGAGGACCGTTCTGATCCTGGCCGCCCTCCTCCTCGCCGCAGCATCGTCCTTCGGGCAGATCGATCCGACGCCCGACACCCTGGGAATCTACTTCGACGAGGGCGCCACCCAGTTCTGCCGCTCCACGTCCGCACCCTTCGAATCAGTGTTCGCCTATCTCTGCCTCACCAATCCCACCTGCATGGACATCTCGGGATGGGAAGCCGTCGTGCGCCACGAAGGAGACTCGCCGGTCTCGCCGGCCTGGGGCCTGCCCACGCCGTCGATGGACGTGAACCCCGATCCCGAGATCTTCCAGGTCGGCATCAGCACTCTCATTCCCGTGCTGCCCACGAGCCCCATCGCCGTGCTGGCCACGTGGAACGGCTTCGTGGCGAGCCCCGACGACGTGATCGAATTCCGTGTGGAGGGTCTCCAGTCCGGCGAGGGCCCCTATTACGCGTGCCCCGGCGCCATGGATCCGATCATGTGCCAGGTCCCGACGCCGTTCGGACCGGGCGGGCCGTGCGCCATGATCGCGCCGGATGCGGTGTGTCTGCCGCTGGCCGACGAGGAAGTGACGTTCACGTCGCTTAAGAGCCTGTATCGCTGAATCCAATGGCGGGAGACGCCCATGAAGACCATGATACTGCTGATGGCCCTCGCACTCGTTTCCGTCGCGTCCGCGCAGCTCGATCCCGAACCCGACGGAATGGGCATCTACTTCGATATGGGGGGCACTGAAGTGTGCTACTCCACCATGGCCCCATTCGAGAGCGTGACCGCCTACCTCCTGTTGACCAACATGTCGAATCCAGACGGTATCGACTCCTGGGAGGCCTCCCTCGAGGTCATCGGCAATCCTGTCGCGCCCCAGTGGTTCAGTGCATTCTGCCCTATCAGCATCGACAATCCGATGATCCTCCATTGCGGCCCGGGCCCCGCACTGCCTGCTGCTCCTGTCGTGGTTCTCGCAACATGGACCGGGTTCGTTCAGTCCCCTACGGACGTGATTGAATTCCAGATCTCCGGCATCGACGAGAACACGCCACCCCGATACTGGGCACCGGGCTGGATCGTGCCGAACGATGCTCACGTCTTCATGCCGTTCCCTCCGGAAGGGCCTGGTCGGCCCAGCGCTTTCATCGCGCCACCTGAGCAGTGCCATCCCCTTTCCGGCGACGACGCCACCTTCGGCACCCTGAAAGCCCTCTACCGCTAATCTCCCCCGGGCCGCCCGTTTCCCTACGGGCGGCCCATGTGCTACATTCCCACCTCCACAGCTCGCGGAGCTCCCATCCACCCCTGTAGGAGGTCGCCCTCGTGGCCCCCGTGACCGCCGACGCGTTCCGTCAGCAGATCCGTCAGGGCATCCCCGCCGAGATGCCCGCCATGCCCCCCTTCGATCCCGCGATCAGCCGCGCGCCCCGCCGTCCCATGCTCCTGGACGACGCGGAGAAGCGCCTGGCCCTGCGCAACGCCCTGCGCTACTTCCCCGAGTCGTGGCATGCCGAGCTGGCGCCCGAGTTCGCGGCGGAGCTGGCCGAGCACGGCAGGATCTACATGCACCGATTCCGGCCGACCTACGACATGACGGCGCGCCCCCTGGACGAGTATCCCGCCGAAACGCCCCAGGCCGCGGCCATCATGCACATGATCCACAACAACCTGGATCCTGCGGTGGCCCAGCACCCCTACGAGCTGGTGACCTACGGCGGCAACGGCGCCGTCTTCCAGAACTGGGCCCAGTACCTGCTGGCCATGAGCTACCTGAGCCGCATGACCGAGGACCAGACGCTGGTGATGTACTCGGGTCATCCGATGGGTCTGTTCCCGTCTCACCCGGACGCGCCACGGGTCATCGTGACCAACGGCATGATGATCCCCAACCACTCCTCCCCCGACGACTACACCCGCATGGCCGCCCTCGGCGTGACCAGCTACGGTCAGATGACCGCGGGCAGCTACATGTACATCGGGCCCCAGGGCATCGTGCACGGCACCGCCATCACGGTGATGAACGCGGGGCGGCTGTACCTCGATTCCTCGGACCTGTCGGGCAAGGTGTTCGTGACCGCCGGGCTCGGCGGCATGAGCGGCGCACAGGCCAAGGCGGCGGTCATCGCCGGCGCCGTGTGCGTGGTGGCGGAAGTGAACCCCGAGGCCGCGGAGAAGCGCCACGCCCAGGGCTGGGTGGACGAGCTGTCCGACGACCTGGACCGCGTGATCGGCCGCGTGGAGCAGGCCCGGGCCGCGGGCGAGGCCGTGTCCATCGCCTACCAGGGCAACGTCGTCGACCTGTTGGAGCGCATGGTGGAGGACGAGGTGCCGGTGGACCTGGGCAGCGACCAGACCAGCCTGCACATCCCGTTCACCGGCGGCTACTACCCCGCCGGCCTGACCCTCGACGAATCCAACGCCATGATGGCCGACGACCCCGACGCCTTCCGCGACGAGGTCCACGCGTCGCTGCGCCGCCACGTGGCCGCGGTCAACACGCTCTGCGAACGCGGCATGCACTTCTGGGACTACGGCAACGCCTTCCTGCTGGAGGCCAGCCGCGCCGGCGCCGACGTGATGGCCGAGGACGGCTCGTTCCGCTACCCGTCGTACGTGGAGGACATCATGGGCCCCATGTGCTTCGACTACGGGTTCGGCCCCTTCCGCTGGGTGTGCTGCAGCGCCGATGCGGCGGACCTCGAGGCCAGCGACGGCATCGCCGCCGACGTGATCCGCGGCCTGGCCGCCGACGCGCCGGAGGAGACGCGCCAGCAGTACCTGGACAACCTGAAGTGGATCGAGGAGGCCCAGCGCAACAAGCTGGTGGTGGGTTCCCAGGCCCGCATCCTCTACAGCGACGAGCAGGGCCGCCGCGCCATCGCCCGCGCCTTCAATGAGGCCGTGGCCGACGGGCGCATCTCGGCTCCCATCGTGATCGGCCGCGACCATCACGACGTGTCGGGCACCGATTCCCCCTACCGCGAGACCGCCAACATCCGCGACGGCTCGATGTGGACCGCCGACATGGCCGTCCACAACTTCGCCGGCGACGCCTGCCGCGGCGCCACCTGGATCTCGCTGCACAACGGCGGCGGCGTGGGCTGGGGCGAAGTGATCAACGGCGGTTTCGGCATGGTCCTCGACGGCACCGCCGACGCCGGCCGCCGCCTCGAGTTGATGCTCAACTGGGACGTGAACAACGGCATCGCGCGGCGGGCCTGGGCCCGCAACGAGGGGGCCGAGTTCGCCATCGCCAGGGCCATGGAGCGCGAGCCGCTGCTGACGGTCACCATGCCCGAGCACGCCGACGACGACCTGCTGGACCAGTCCATCACCAAGGCCTTCGCACCGGAGGACGCATGAAGCCCCAAGCTGAACAGCTGAGCCGCCCCGCCGCCCCCGAGCTCGACAAGTTGCTGGGCAAGGCCTTCCCCGTCCTCGACGACGGCTTCGTCCGTCTGGTGGACTACATGGGCAACGACGAGTCCATCGTGCAGGCCGCCCGCGTGTCCTACGGCGCCGGCACCAAGAAGGTCAGCCAGGACCGCGGCCTGATCCGCTACCTCCTGCGCCACCGCCACACCACGCCCTTCGAGATGTGCGAGCTGAAGCTGCACGTGCGCGTGCCCATGGATGCGTGGAGGCAGTGGATCCGGCATCGGACGGCTTCGGTGAACGAGGTGAGTTCACGGTATTCCATCGTCACGAACACCGGTCAGAAGACCGCTCCCGACGAATGGCGCGGACAGGCGAAGAACAACAAGCAGGGCAGCTCCGGCTTCTTCGACACGGAGACCGGCGCCACGTTCACCGCCAGCGAGCAGGAAGTCCACGACCTGGCCCACCGGGTCTACAACGAGAAGGTCGAGGCCGGCGTGGCCCGCGAACAGGCCCGCAAGGACCTGCCCCTGTCCACCTACACCGAGGCCTACTGGAAGATCGACCTCCACAACCTGCTCCACTTCCTCGCCCTGCGCATGGACCCCCACGCCCAGAAGGAAATCCGCGACTACGCCGTGATCATCGGCGAGCAGATCGTCTCGAAGTGGGTGCCGCATACGTGGGAGGCGTTCCTGGACTACCGGATGGGCGCGACGTCGCTGACGCGCATCGAGACCGGTGTGCTGGCGGCGCTGGGGCGTGGCGATGCTGACGGCGCGACGGCCGTCGCGGAGAATGCCGGGTGGCTGGAGCGCGACGCCGAGGGTGCGCTGAAGAGGCATCGGGAGCGGGCGGAGTGCGAGGAGAAGCTGGAGGGGTTGGGATTGACGGCACCCTGGCTCGAAGCCTGATCGAAGCGGCGGCCCCCCAGGCCGCCGCTCCCTATTCCACCTACCGGTACAACGTCTTCACCGACCCCCACTCCAGCGCCTCGGCGGCCACCGGGTCGCTGCACGGCGCGCACGTCACACTGAAATCGAAGGTGTAGAACAGGCAGGTCGGGTCGCTGACCACCAGGTAGTAGGTGCCCGGCGGCAGGCAGTTGGACCAGGACATGGCCCCCGCCACGTCGGTGGCGGCGATGCACTCGTTCCCGAGGCAGTCGGCCAGCAGCGTCATCTGCGTGGCGGGGTGCGCCCCGGGGAACGCGATGTTGGCGGTGAGCGTCGACGTCGCGGTCAACGTCACCTCGAAGAGCACGTTGTGGCAGGCCAGGAATGAATCGCCGCACAGGGTCGCCGGCGGGGTCCAGGCGCTCGCGTTCATGCCATAGGTCGTCGTGGGGCCGTCGCACGTGATGACGTAGGGATTGCAGGCCGCGGCTGTGCCGGCCAGAGCGAGGACGAGAAGGAAGGCGAAGAGGTGGCGCATGTCGTTCTCCTGTTTGGGAGGGGCCCCGGGCGTCGGGGCTCGGCTTCCGATATCATACCATAATTGTATGGCTTGAGACGAGCGCCGTGACGACGGTCAATCAAACTCGCCGAGCCGCTGCAGGACCCTCTGGAGCAGACCGTCGGCGACGATGGTGGCCCACACCCCTTCGTTGAACCGCTCGGCCCGGACCATCAGCGTGATCAGGCCCATGACGTCCGCGGGCGAGGCCGAGGCGACACGCTTCGGGTCGTCCAGCATCTTCCGCAGCACGGTCTGCTCACGCGAATACCACCCGGTCCAGCCCACATCATCGAGGCGATCGATCGACCAGGACAGGTCGGGGTGATAGACGGCATACCCCATGCTGATGACACCCGGCGTCCGCTCCTGGGCCTCGGTCCACCGGACCAGGTCGTCGACTTCGATTCCATCCAGCTTCTCGAGGATCTCCCCCGCGATCCGTCCCCCCGGCCCTCGCCTCAGGCACCCTTCACGATCGGAGCTCCACAGCATGCCCGCCGGTGCCGCCGCCGTGAGCCGGTCCGCGATCCTGCGGATTTCGTCGTGCAGGTGGAGCGCTTCCAGCCACTCCGCGGGGATCGCCGACGCCCCGTAGAGGGCGCCCGCCACCTGGCCGCTAATTGCCGCCGTGGTGTCGGCGTCGTCGCCCAGGTTCGCGGCCGTCAGGACGGCGTCGGCGAAGGAGTCGGTGGTGTGAACACACCAGAGGGCGGCTTCGAGGCTTCGGACGACGTAGCCCGTCCCCCGGATCTCGTCCTGCGTCTTGTCCCGCCAGTCGCCGGCGGCGACGGCACGGATCTCATCGGTCTCGAGGGGGACGGAGCCGCCGTTCTGGAACGTCATCGTCGGCGAGAACAGGGCGTGTTCGCGATCCGCCCCTCTCAGGCAGGCGCCCAGCACCGCGGCGAGCCAGCCGCAGGCGTCGAGGCAGGTGGCGGTGCCGTGGGTCGTGAGCGACGACTCCCTCGCCAACGCGACTCCCTGCCAGACATCCGGAAAGGCATGGATCACCACCGGTGCCAGTCGCATGATCGACCCGTTGCCCGCGCTGCGCGGATCGGTGGAGCCGGCGTCGGAGGCACCTGTCGCCAGGTACACCTCGAGGGCGTTGCGCACCGTGTTGCCGATGTCGAAGCACTCGCTCGTGCTGCTGCGCTCACCGTGGCTGTGGCCCACCGCGCTGATCATCTCCC
>CAYFKR010000014.1:0-27668 GCA_964343835.1 uncultured Fibrobacteraceae bacterium | reverse complement strand
GGTAGCGTTCGAGTTGATCGCGGGGATCGTGACGGCCGCACTCGAGGAGGCTGTCGGCGAGGCAGAGGGCCATGCTGGTGTCGTCGGTCCAGTGGCCGGGTGGCAGGTCGAAGGGGCCGCCGCCGACCATGTCGGTCACCGGGTCGAAGGTGCCGCGGGTCTTGAACTCCACGGTGGTACCGAGGGCGTCGCCGACGGCGAGGCCGAGCAAGGCGCCTCGGCAACGGTCCTGAAAGGCAGGTACGTCGCGGGACACGTGTCGCGCTCCTATCGTATTGTCATATCAACTGTTACACGATGACCGTCTGCGACATCACTTCACCAGGGCAGCCTCGATCACGCGGACCTCGCTACCGGCACGGATCCGGACGAGATATGCCCCCGCCGCAACGCTGCGTCCGGCCCCGTCGCGGCCGTCCCAGGACACCATGTTCGGTCCGGCCTGCATCGCCGCATCCCGAGCCAGAGAGCGCACGAGCCGGCCCGCAGTATCGAACACGTCCACGTCCGCCCTCGCATCGCGAGTCAGCTCGAAGCGGATCGACGTCGCGGGGTTGAACGGGTTGGGCGCGACCCGGAGCGAGCGGACCAGGACGTCCGAGGCCGGTGGGGCGTCGTCCTCGACTCCCGTGGCCGTCGCAGCCGCCCCGAACACCGTCCGGAACGAGAACGACCCGTCCCCCGACAGTTCCACTTCCTCGGCCAGCGCCAGGTCGCGCCGCTCGTGGCCGGTGTTCGCGGGAGACGCCACGAACGACGCGCCGTCGTACAGGGCCGTCAGGCCGACGTCGCCGGCGGCCAGGCGGTACCACGACGAAGTCTCAGGAGCACCCCCGTCATACGACCGCGACAGGACCGACGGCCCCGCACGGAACAGGCGCTGCAGATCGGGACTCCAGCCGGAGCGAACGTACAGCGAGCCGGCCACCGACTCGTTGACGGAAGTATCGAGCGTATCCGAACCGGCGGCCAGGGCATGGGTCACCGAAACGAGACCGTCACCGGAAACGGCGGTCAACGAACCGCCGGCAGGTGTCACGGTGAACACGTCGTCGGCGTAGTCGCCGTTCATCACCTTGAAGCCGCTGCAGCGCGAGGCCCGCTGGTCGTTGTACTCCTCCTCCCCCGGTGCGCTGGGGTTGGAAAGCGGGTTGCCCATGAGCAGCACGGCGTCGTTGCGGGCCGGATCCCAGCGGGCGGCCAGCAGGCAGCGTCCGCCGCGGTCCTGCCAGAGGGTCCAGACCAGGCCGTTGCGCAGGACCGTCTCGCCCTCGCCGTCGAGGTCCAGGTCCTGGGTCCACGATGCCGGAGCTGTCCAGGGCGACAGCACGCCCGAGCGCACCGAATCCGCCCATGCCGCCGCCGCCGCCAGCGCTACCGCATCCCGCGCATGGTTGTGCAGCCGCAGGGCCCAGCCGCTCAGGCCGTCCCAGCTGGTGTCGGGGTAGAGCCAGTTGCCGAAGCCGTCGCTGTCGGCGTAGTCGGTGGCGTCTTCCTCGTGCCAGGCGGTCTCGTAGATCATGGCCGAGAAGGCGGCTTCGGCCAGGAAGCGCAGGCCGCCGGAAGGCGCCGCGGCGATGGCGGACCACGTCTCGTACAGCAACGTGCCCGGCGTATTGAGGTCGCCGAATGCCATGCTCGACGGAATCGGCGGGCCGTCGGCCTCGGGACCCACGCCGCGCACACGGTAGTCGCCCTGCTCGCCGCTGATCACGGGCACCAGGTCGTAGAAGCTCTGCTCGTTGCCCGGTACGCCGCCGGCGCTGTTGTAATACCAGTTGTGGTAACTGTCCTCCACGGCGTGCTGGAGCCAGTGGTAGGTCATGATGTCCAGGTCGGTGGGCGATCCCTGCTGGATGCGCCAGGTTCCCGGCTCGGCCTGGGCGCGGGCGGTCATGTCGGCCAGAGTGACCATCTCGATCCAGGGGTGGTTGGCGATCCAGCGGATGGTGCGGTTGTACTGGATGGGGTTGTCGTTGGGCTCCATCTGGCCCGATACGGCGCCGAAGCTCTTGCCCGCCAGGGCCTCCCAGTCGTCGAAGACCAGCACGAGCTGGGGCTCCCAGCCGGCGGCCTTGCTCGCCAGGCTGCGGCGGGTGTCCAGGTGCAGGCCGCCGTCCTGGACCCAGAACTTCTTGTCGTCCTCGCGGTGGTTGATCATCCAGCAGAGCACGCCATCGATCTCGTGGGCCTTGTGGCGGTAGGACTGGTCGGGCCACTCCGTTTCCGACGGGTAGAACCAGTGGTGGAGGTGGGCGGCGGCGTCCAGGTAGGTGGCGTCGTAGCCGGCGGCGGTGATGTCGCCGAAGGTCAGACCGGTCAACGGCGACAGGCCCGTGGGCAGCGAGCGGATCACGCGCTCGGGCACGTGCATCACCTTCATGTCGGCGGGCGCGAGCCCGAACATGGCCTCGTGGAGGGTGTCGGCGGCGGCGAAGCTGGCCGCGTTCACCGGTCCTTCGAAGTAGGGCATGATGTGCTCGGCGAGCACGCCGCCGATCAGGGCGCCGGGGCGGTCGGTCTGGTTTGCGTCGGCGAACAGGGCGATCTCGTTCAGCAGCGACGGGCCATCGGCGGGGTCGGAGGGCCCATATGGTGACACGGCCCATTGCAGGGCGCTGAGCAGGGTGCCGCTGGTGTGGATGTTCAGGGGCACACCGAAGATGCGGTGGGTCTCGAGGGTTCGGACGAAGCCGGTGCCGCCGGGGATGCCTGTGTTCCACTCGGGGTCGTGCACGTGGACCATCAGGTCGCTGGCCCGGTTCAGGGACTGGTTGCCGTGGGCGATGGTGGCGTACTGCACGCGGCTGCCCTGGTCGTCGGTGCGGACGGCTCCGTTGAGTTCGCCGTCGGAGCAGCCGCGATCGTCGTCCACGATGGCGTCGCAGAGGTCGCTCGACGCGTCGCCGGCCTGGCAGTTGGTCTCGGCGAAGTCCTTGGCCGTGCCCACCTGGAAGTGGACCACCGAGGAGCCGTCCCAGCCGGCGGCCAGGAGCAGGTCGCGGGGGATGGTCATCTCCACGGCGTCCAGGTCGGTGCTCCAGTAGCTGCCGCCGAACCAGCCGTTCCAGCCGGTGCCGTAGCCGGCGTCGTAGACGTTGTAGGTGGAGCCGGCCACGTCGCCATCGGCGTAGAGGGCCAGGCAGATCTCCCAGGGGTTGCCCGTGCGCACGTCCAGGAAGTCGGGGAGCCATTCGGCGCCGCCGAGGGCGCAGTCGATGGCGACGTAGAGGTTCAGGTTCCCCTGCCATCCCGACTTCAGGTCCAGCAGGTCCACGCGCAGGCGGACGTCGTTGCCTTCGAAGCGCTGGTAGAAGGCGAGGATGTCGCGGGCGTCGTCGTCGCCGTCGCCGATGGAGTAGACGTCGTCGGGGGCGTCGACGGCGCGGACGTCGTCCCATTCCCAGTCCTGGAATTCCTGGTACCAGGTCCAGCCGGCGAGGTCCGTGCCCAGGGCGGGGCCGGGGCCGACGGTGATCTGGGCGACGGCCGGAACGGCACAGAGCAGGAGGCTGAGGCAGACGATGCGGAACATGTGGATCCCCCGTGGATGGTCGGACGGTGCGAGTCCGGCCATTCTACCACACGGGGTCGGGGGCGGCTTCTCCTCAACTAGGAGAAGTAATCGATCCTGCAGCCGCCTCAGCCGTCCCAGAAGCGGTCGTACTGGGCGAGGCGGTCCTCGACGAAAGCCTTTGCCTCGGACCGGTCGTCGAAGGCGCGGACGGCGCGCAGCCGGTCGTCGGCGCGCTCCACCGCCACCACGCGGCCGGCCATGCGGCCCACGCGGATCTTGCCGTGGCTTCCGGTATCGTGGGAGGAGGATTGGCGGAAGCGATCGCGGAACCGTTCCCAGTCCCGCCAGCGGACCGGGGCCACGTCACCGCGGTCCAGGGTCTCGAGCAGGTCGTCGAACTTCATGCGGGGGTCCTTTCCGCTGCGCCCGCGCTCCGTCGGCGGGCCTGCGGCCACCCTACCACGGTTCGCCCCCCATATCAAATCGGGCGCCCCGGGGCGCCCCATATCGACAGAATGGACGAGGGCCGGATGCGCCCCATGCACATCCGGCCCTCCACAACACTCGTCAGACGAGATCCTACTGGAACAGGTCCTTGACCTGGCTCCAGCTCATGTCCTCGTTGGCGACCACGTCACAGGCGTTGATCTGCGCGCAGGCGACGTAGGGGTAGCCGGAGCTGACCTGGAAGGGGATCAGCAGACCGGCGTCCGAGCCGCTGGCGTAACCGGGGGTACCGGCGAAGGACACGGAACCGGGGACGTCGGAGACGGTGAAGTCGACGATGTCCGTCGGAGCCATGATGAAGCCGGCCCAGGTGGCCAGCACGACGGCCGGGGCGGACGGCAGGGCCGCGGGGGCCACGCCGATGCCGACCTGGAAGCCGGTGTCGGAAGGATCAACGTCCAGACCGGCGGCCAGGGTCCACGCGGGAGCCACGGGGGCGCCGTTCACGGTCACGACGGCTTCCCAGCCGGAGATACCGGTGGCGTCGGACACGTTGGTGGCCAGCAGATAGGCGTTCACCTGCTCGAAGGGAGCGGCGGTGGCGTGGCAGGTCACCAGGCCATCCATGTCGAAGTACACGCCGATGCCGTCGGGATCGTTGTCCTGGGCGAAGGCGGCGCCGGTGAGCAGAAGCGTCAGGGCGAGCATCATCTTCAAGGTCTTCATGGGCGAATCTCCTGGGGTTCGATGGACGTCCGGGTGCGGGGCTCCATCACTCCTTGGGCTCGATGGGTCGGAGGGACATCCCCGCCATCACGTGATCAGAAGATTCTATCACAAACGAAGTATTAGGCGACAAAAATAATCACGAGAATTTCAAGAAACGGTCATGGGGCCGGGATCAGGCAGGAAACGCCAGTTTCTCGATCGTTTCCGCAAGACGATCCCACGAGAACCGCTCGCGCTCGGCGGCCACGGCCTTTCCGAAAGGCTCGGCGCAGCCCTCGTCGAAGAAGCGGATGACGGCGTCGGCCAGGGCGGACGGATCTTCCGGAGGCACCAGGAAACCCGTCTCGCCGTCGCGCACGACCTCGGGCAATCCGCCCACGGCGGTGGACACGACGGGCCGGTCGTAGGCGTAGGCCACCTGCACGATGCCGCTCTGGGTGGCGCTCACGTAGGGCAGCACCAGCAGGTCGGCGGCCAGCACGTGATCCTCCACCTCCTCGTCGGGGCAGTAGCCCTGACGCCAGTCCAGGATCTCATCCGCGTCGGCGGCCTCACGGGCGGCGTGGTAGGGGGTGTCGTCGCCGTACACGTCGCCCACCACCACCACCTTCACGCCCTCGGCGCCGTAGCGCTCCTTGAGTTTCGGCAGCGCGCCGATGAGGTGGGTCACGCCCTTGTAGGGTTTGATGAAGCCGAAGAAGAGGGCGATGCGCGCGTCGGCGGGCAGGCCCAGGGCGGCGCGGGCCTCGGCGCGGGTCTTGCGCGGGCGGCCGGGCACGCCGAAGTCGTAGACGGGATGGGGGCAGTCCAGCACGCGGGCGGGATCCACGGAGGGCACCGTGGCGAAGAGGTCGCTGCGGACCTGGTCGCTCATGGCCACGAAGCCGTCGGCCTCCCCCAGCGCCCAGCGCGTCAGCCGCGACGCGAACGGATAGCGCTCGTGGGCCACCACGTTGTCCAGCACGTACAGGAACCGCGCACCCGCCTCGCGCACGCGGCGCACGACCGTGCCGTAGCCCGGCGCGAAGAAGGGCATCCAGTACTTGGCGATCACGGCGTCGGGTTCGAAGGCCAGCAGGTCGTCGGCGGTGCGGCCCCAGCTCAGGGGATCCCACGGTACGAAGCGCACGCTGTCCGGACCGGGCATCCAGGACGCGGCATCGCCGGTCTGGCTCGAGCCCGGGAACAGGAAGCCGGGGTACTGCTTGTGGAAACCGGCCCAGTGCACGGAGTGGCCCCGCTCGCGCAGGGTGCGGTGCATCATGGCCAGGTAGGTGACGATCCCGCCATGGAACGGGGGCGCCGGTCCGAGCAGGGCCAGCCTCACGCCGACTCCAGGCGGCGCAGCACCGCGTCGCGGACGGCCTCGGGGGCGAGGGTCGGCATGCAGGGTTCGTCGTCGCGGCAGCGGGGGGCGAAGAAGCAGCCGCACGGCTTGGCGGGCGCCACGATCTCGCCGCGGCCGTACAGCTCGAACTCGGCGGGGTTGAAGATGTTGTTGAACAGCACCAGCTGCTTGCCCAGGCCGATGGCCAGGTGCATGGCCATGGTCACGGCCGTCACCACCACGTCGCAGCGATCCATGACCCCCACGAAATCACGCAGCGGGAACGTGCCGGGATACAGGGCGCCGGTGGCGTCGGCGAGGCGACGATTGCGGGCGTCCTCCTCCGGGCCGCCCAGCAGCATCACGCCGCAGCCGGCGTCGCGCAGCAGGCCCACCAGGGCGGCCCAGTGCTCCTCGGGCCAGAGGCGGCTGGTCCAGCGGCCGCCGCAGCCCGTGTTCAGGCCGACGACGGCACGGCCGGAGGGCGCCACCACCGCGGGAGGCGTGGCGGGCCGATCCAGGACGTACTCCTGTCCCGTGAAGGGGAACCCGCAGATGGCGAAGATCTCCTCGGGGTAGCTCAGGGTGTTGGCCTTGTTGGCGTCGTCGAACACGCCGGTGAGGATCTTGGCCTCGGCGGCGGCGCGGCCGGCGGGGTCGGGGGCGGCGGCGCAGAGGCCGTCGTCGCCCAGCACGAAACCCAGCTTGTGGTCGGCCTGGACCTCGCTTGCCAGGGCACAGGCCTCGGGGTCCTTGTCCAGGTTGATGACCAGGTCGAAGCGGGTGTTGCGGGCCCAGAGCACCGAGGCGGCGTCGAAACGACGGCGGTCCGGCACCGCGGCGGGGACCAGGTCGGGGAACTCGGTGAGCCACGTGAGGCGGTGGCCGGGGTAGGCCTCCGTCAGCGGGTGGAGCAGGGGCGTGGTGCGCACCACGTCGCCGGCGGCGCCCAGCTTGATCAGCAGGATGCGGCCGTCGCGGCGGACGTAATCGGGGCAGTCGTCGCAGTGGACGCCGCGCTCCTTGTGGGGGGCGCAGGGCACGTCGCCCCGGGCGTGCAGGCAGTCGCGTCGCAGCTCCATCCGTGATCCTCGTTCCGTCTAGGGACCGTCGGCGAGGCGAGCCAGGTGGGCGGCGGCCTCGGCGTCCAGGTCCGGGGGAAGACCCAGGTCGCGGGCCAGCGCGAAAGCGCTGCGGGCCTGGGCGTCGTTGTCGGTATCCATCTGCAACCGGGCGCTGCGGTACAGGCAGAGAGCGCGCTGCCGGGCGGTCACGGCGCCGGCCAGGGCCCGGTCGTACATCTCCTGGGCCCGCACGAATTCGCCGCGGTCGTGGGCCGCGCGACCCGAACGACGCCAGGCTTCGCTCAGCACCCAGGGGCTGGTCTCCTCGCCCCGCTCGACCTGCAGGTAGGTCTCGGCCACCAGGGTCTCGGCACGCTCGGCGTCGCCCTTCTCCAGGGCGCGGTCCGCCAGGACGAGATTGCCGGGCAGCCTGTTCTGGACCTCCTCGAGCTGGCCCTCCAGGGCCGCCCGCACGTCGCGCAGGTCCTCCGGGAGCTGGTGTTCCACGGCCAGATCGAGCATGCCGGCGGCGCGGTCGTACTCGCCCTGCTCGCGGTAGACGCCGGCCAGGAGCAGGGCCGCCACGCCGGCGTCGTGCTCGTCCTTCAAGGCGTCGTGGAGCAGGTGCATGGCCGTGCGTCGGCGGCCTTTCTCGAGGGCTTCGAGCGCCCTGTTCAGCACGGGGCCGAACGCCCTGGCGGCCTTGTCGGCCGGAGGCGCCGTGAAGGTCACGGTGAACACGCCGCCGTGCTTCAGGTCCGACGTCAGGGTCACGGCCAGGGCCATGCCCCGACCCCAGGGTACCTTCACGCGATGCCGGGATTCGTCGTGCTGCTGGTAGAGCAGGGTGCCGTCGCCCAGATCCAGCACGTTGAGGTCGCACAGGCGATGGTCGCCGTCCACCTCCAGGATCCAGGAACGGACCGGCAGGTCCTCGAACTCCACGGTGAACTGGACCGACTCCCCCGCCTCGAGGTTGTACGCCTCTGTGCCGCGGACCACCCATTCGCTCACCGGCTGCGCCGCCACGGACGAAGCCAGGAGCAGGAGCAGCAGGGCTGCGGGCAGGAATCGGGACCTTTTCACGGTTTCTCCTTCGTGTGCGCCGCCCGAGGGTGTTATGTTGGCGCGTCGCGAGGACCATAGTCCAACCGACGACCCAAGACAAGCGACGCCCGCTCATCAAAGACCGGGAAGACAGGACCGCCAGGAGGCCCCCCGATGTCCGAGATCATCAACCTCACCCTCGGCCACTCCCCCGACCCCGACGACGCGTTCATGCACTACGCGCTCGCGAAGGACAGGATCGACACCGGGCCGTACCGGTTTGAGCACATTCTCCAGGATATCCAGACGCTGAACGAGCGCGCCACCCGCGGCGAACTCGACATCACCGCCATCAGCGTCCACGCCTACGCCTACGTGTCCGACAAGTACGCCCTGCTGCCCAGCGGCGCGAGCATGGGCGACCGTTACGGCCCCATGGTGGTGGCCCGCGAACAGTGGGAGCCCAGGGACCTGAACGGCAAGCGCATCGCCATCCCCGGCCTGATGACCAGCGCCTACCTGGAGCTGAAGCTGGCCCTGTCCGAGCTGGGCGCCGACTTCGAGGCCGTCGTGGTGCCGTTCGACGAGATCATCCAGCGCGTGAAGGCGGAAGAGTACGACGCCGGCCTGATCATCCACGAAGGCCAGCTCACCTACGCCAACGAGGGCCTGCACTCGGTGCTGGAGCTGGGCGTGTGGTGGGACGAGCTCACCGGCGGCCTGCCCCTGCCCCTCGGCGCCAACACCATCCACAAGCGCCACGGCGAGGCCATGACCGACATCGCGCGGATCCTGGAGAACTCCATCCGCCACGGCCTGGACAACCGCAAGGAAGCCCTCGACTACGCCCTGGGCTGGGCCCGGGACATGGAGACCGACCTCGCGGACGAGTTCGTGGGCATGTACGTGAACCACTGGACCCTGGACTACGGCGAGAAGGGCCGGGCGGCCATCACCGAGCTGCTGGAGCGGGCCCACAAGGCCGGCCTGATTCCGGCGGTGCCGGGGCTGGAGTTCGTGACGGTCTGATTCCGCTGCGACACCACGGACGGACCGATCAGGAGGACTGATCGGTCCGTCGTTTTTTATCAGGTGCACAGGCCAACTCCTTGCCCCGTGCTGGAATAACTTGATCGTTCATGCTATCATCGAAGGCTCGAGCCCCCGCCTACGTTAAAAACATCGGGAGTCCTCCATGCGCCCCACCCTGCTCGCCCTGGCGCTCATCGCCGTGCTGTGTGCAGCCGTCCCCGTGGCGGCCCAGTCCTACACCACCGCCGACACCCTGACGGTCGTGCAGAAGCCCCTGCCCAACATCCCGTCCATCGTGCGGCCGGGCGACGCGCTCCCGGTGGATTGCGAGGCGGATCCGGGGACGACCGGCTGGACGGCCACCCTCGTCCGCGGCTCCCTCGAGTTGCCGCTGACTAGCATCGCCGCGGTCGACAAGCCCATGACGCTGTGGTGGACCCTGGACATCCTGGCCCCGTCGGTGCCGGTGTACGACCTCTACGACCTGCGCGTGACCGCCGACGGCGGCGTGGACGACACCGTGCGCCGCGCCGTGAAGGTGATCCCCGAGTTCCGCACGGCGTTCGAGGTGATCCACATCACCGACACCCACATCCCCACCTACCTCTACTACTACCAGTCGGGCGCGGATACGGACTCGACCACCTCGGAGGGCCTGCGCGCCATCACCGAGGACATCAACATCATCAACCCCGAGTTCGTGCTGATCACGGGCGACTTCATCCAGGAGGGCGAGCTGGAGGACTTCCTGGACAAGAAGTACTACTCCCGCTCCATGATGCACCTCAACGAGTTCGAGGTGCCCACCTATCTGACCGCCGGCAACCACGACATCGGCGGCTGGAACGACACCCCGCCCAGCGACGGCACCGCCCGCCGCGACTGGTGGCGCTTCTACGGCTGGAAGCGGCTGGACAACCCGCCGCCCGGCGCCCCCGCCCGCACCCAGGACTACAGCTTCGACTACCGCGACCTGCACTTCGTGGGCCTGGAGGCCTACGACAACTACGACGGCTGGCGCTCGTCCATCTACGGCTGGGAGAGCTTCACCGACGACCAGATGTCGTGGCTGTCCACGGACCTCGCCGCCGCCGGCGGCGCGAGCCGCGTGATCCTGTTCCACCACTACGACTTCCAGGGCGAGCTGAACCTGTCGAGCCTGGGGATCGACCTGTCGCTGTCCGGCCACCGGCACTACGACATCGACGATTCGTCCTACCCCATGGACGTGCAGACCGACAACGCCAGCGGCACCAACCGCCCCTTCCGCCTGGTGCGCTTCGACGGCTCGTCCATCGACGCCGCCCCGAGCCTCGAGGCCCAGGACCCGAACCGCCTGCGCGTGACCTGGTCCCCCGCCAACGACGGCACCCACCCCACCGTGGACGCCACCGTCTTCAACTCCCACGGCGAGGCCTTCCCCCACGGCCTGCTCCGGGTGAACATGCCCGGCGGCGCCCTGGGCTACACGGCCACCGGCGGCGTCCTGACCCAGGTGGACGACACCGGCGACCACGCCGTGTGCTACGTGGAGGTCTCGATCCCCGCCAGCGGCAGCGTGGCGGTGACCGTGGAGGCCGACACCACCACCGTGACCGATGTGCCCGTGAACGCCGCCGCCCGCCTGCTGGGCGCCCGGCCCAACCCGTTCAACCCGCGCACGGAGATCGTCTTCGACCTGGCCCGCGCCGCCGACTGCCGCCTGTCGGTGTTCGACGCCCGCGGCCGCGAGGTGGCCGTGCTGCTGGACGGCCGCCGCGACGTCGGTCGCCACGCCGCGGCCTGGGACGGTCGCGACCTGACCGGCCGCGCCCTGCCCTCGGGCACGTACATCGCGGGCCTGCGGGCCGGCGGGTACACGGAGGCGCGGAAGATCGTGCTGGCGCGCTGATCCCGGCACAGGCTCGAGACATGAGCGCCCCGGCGGAAGCCTGGGCGTTCGTCTTTCCCGGTCAGTCGAGTGGTGCTATGGTGGCGACGATTCCCCCATTCCTCGGAGGCCTCCGATGAACCTGCGCACGCTGCTGACCGCCGTCGTCTTCATGGCCGCCCTCGCGGGTTGCAGAGGCGACGACTCCGACGTCGTCTCCAACACCGACGTCGACGCCTTCCTGGCCGACTACAACCTCCTCTACCGCGACCTCTGGCACCTGGCCGAGGGGTCGCGCTGGAACGCCGGCGTGGACATGGGCGAGACCACCGGCATCGCCCAGGTGGACGCGGAGACGGCGTTCGCCGAGCAGCTCGGCAGCTCGGGGTTCATCGAGAAGGCCCAGGCGTTCCTCGAGCGTGACGACCTGACCTTCGTGCAGCGCAAGCAACTCCAGTACGTGCTGCTGAACGCCGCCAAGTTCCCCGGCACGATTCCCGAGACCACCACGGCCCTGATCCAGGCCGGCGCGGCGCAGAACGAGAGTCTCTACGGCTTCCGGTTCTCCGTCGACGGCACCGCCGTCACGTCCAACGACATCGCCGTCGTGCTGGCCACGAGCCGCGACCTGGACGAGCGGCTGGCCTACTGGAACGCCGCCAAGGACGTCGGCCCGGTCCTGAAGGACGGCCTGGTGACCCTGCGCAACCTGCGCAACGTGGCGGCGTCGAGCCTGGGGCACAGCTCGTTCTTCGCCATGGAGGTCAGCGAGTACGACATGACCCCGGCGGAGATGATGGCCCTGATGGCCGAACTCATCGAGGGCATGAAACCCCTCTACGAGCAGCTCCACTGCTGGACCAAGCACGAGCTGGCCGCCCGCTACGGTGAGCCCGTCCCCCGTCGTATCCCCGCCCACTGGCTGGGCAACAAGTGGGCCCAGGCCTGGCCCGGCCTGGTCGCCGGCGTGGACCTGGACGCCCTGGTGGCCGACAAGGATCCCGAGTGGTTGCTGAAGCAGGCCGAGCGCTACTACGTGAGCATGGGCTGGGATCCCCTGCCCGCCTCGTTCTGGGAGAAGAGCGACCTCTACGCCCTGCCCGCCGGCGCCGACCGCGTGAAGAACACCCACGCCAGCGCCTGGCACATCGACCTGGACCAGGACGTGCGCTGCCTGATGAGCGTGGCCCCCACCTTCGACTGGCTCCAGACCACCCACCACGAACTCGGTCACATCTACTACTACCTGGACTACGCCAACGACGACGTGCCCTTCGTGCTGCGCACCGGCGCCAACCGCGCCTTCCACGAGGGCGTGGGTACGCTGATCGAGCTGGTGTCGAGCCAGGCGTCGTACCTGAAGGCCATCGACCTGCTGGACGAGGACGCCGAGATCGACGCCATCGGCTGGATGCTCAACCAGGCGCTGATGGGCCCGGTGACCTTCCTCCCCTTCAGCTGCGGCACCATGACCCACTGGGAGCACGACTTCTACGAGGAGCCCTTGTCTTCCGGAGCCATGAACGAACGGTGGTGGGAGTATGCGGGCCGCTTCCAGGGCATCGAGCCCCCCGCCCCCCGCGGCGAGGAGTGGTGCGACGCCGCCACCAAGACCCACATCAGCGACGACCCCGCCCAGTACTACGACTACGCCCTGAGCAGCGTGATCCTCTACCAGCTCCACGACTACATCTGCCGCGAGATCCTCCATGAGGCCCCCCAGACCGCCACCTACTGGGAACGTCCCGAGGTGGGCGAGTACCTGCGCGGCATCCTGCGCCCCGGCGCCACCCGCGACTGGCGCGAACTCATGCGCGAGGCCACGGGCGAGGATCTGTCGGCCCGGGCCATGCTCGCTTATTACGAGCCCCTCATGACGTGGCTCCAGGAGCAGAACGCCGGACGTGACGTCTCCTTCGACTGATTCCGGAAAGGAAGGCTTGCGGGCCTTCCCTTCCTTGTCTATATTTGCATCGTGACGCAATCGTGCAATCGGAGGATCATCATGACATCCCCATCCCCGCGCTGCGGTCCCCTGGACCGCTGGCTCGATCCGGAGACCTTCAAGGCCCTGGCCGAGCCCACCCGCGCCGCCCTGCTGGTCCACATGGCCACCACCGACGGCCCCCGGACCGTGGGCGACCTGGCGGAGCACCTGCCCGTGGACGTGTCCGTGGTCTCCCGGCACCTGAAGGTGCTGCGGGACGTGGGCGTGGTGCGGGCCGAGAAGCGGGGCAAGGAAGTGTGGCTGAGCCTCGACTGCGGCGATCTGATCCGGATGCTCCGGAACCTGGCGGACGCGCTGGAGCAGTGCTGCCCGCCCGTTCCGATCGACCTAAAGGAGAAACCATGAACGACAAGACCAAGCGCCCCGACGACGCGGAAGCCCTGCGCAGCACCATCTCCGAGGGCTATGCCCGCGTGGCCGAGACCGGCGGCGGCTGCGGCGGCGGTACCTGCTGCAGCCCCGACACGCCTCCGGCGACCCTGAGCCTCGACATGGGCTACAGCGCCGGCGACCTGGCCGCCCTGCCCCAGGGCGCCGACCTGGGCCTGGGATGCGGCGCGCCCGTGCAGCAGGCCGCCCTGCAGCCCGGCGAGACCGTGGTGGATCTGGGCGCCGGTGCCGGCATCGACGCCTTCCTGGCCGCCCGCGACGTGGGCCCCGACGGCCATGTGATCGGCGTGGACATGACCGACGCCATGCTCGAACGCGCCCGCGCCAACGCCGCCGAGGGCGGCGTGACCAACGTGGAGTTCCGCAAGGGCCTGATCGAGGACCTGCCGGTGGACGACGCCAGCGTGGACGTGATCCTGTCCAACTGCGTCATCAACCTGTCCCCGGAGAAGCACCGCGTGTTCGCCGAGGCGACGCGGGTGCTGCGTCCGGGTGGCCGCATGGTGCTGTCGGACATGGTGCTGGAGGCGGAGCTGCCCGACGCCATCGTGCGCAACGTGGACGCCACGGTGGGCTGCGTGGGCAACGCCGTGCTGCGCGAGGAGTACCTGGCGACGGTCCGCGAGGCGGGCTTCAGCGGCGTGGAGATCCTGTCGGAGACGAGCTACGGCGGCAAGCTGGCGGCCTTCGGTCCGCTCATCGACCGGGTGGCCGCGGATACGGACATGACCTCCGACGAGGTGGCGGGCCACCTGTCGAAGGTCACGAGTCTGACATTGAGACTGACGCGTTGAGCTAGTGGGAGACCATCTCCCCGGTCTCGTAGTTCAGCGTCGATCCCCGCACGCTGTGGGGGATCATGTACACGGCGAACACCACCAGCATGGCCACCACCGCCACGGTCCGGGCACCCTTGCCCGGGCCGCGGCGCAACACGGCCCAGAACCACGCCAGCACCGCCACGGCCAGCTTGTTGTCGGTGAGGTCCTCGCCGAAGGGCCAGCCGGTCCAGTAGGCGCCGAAGGCGTACTTCTGCACGATGGGTCCGAGGATCAGGCCGCCGGCGAACAGGAGTCCGAGGGTGATCAAGGCCATGCGGTCGCGCTTCGGGCCGCCGGCCAGGGCTTCCATGCCGGTGCGGTTGGACCAGAGCATCCCCAGGAACATGAACAGGATGTGGGGCGCCAGGATGAAGGCGGGAACGTCGCCCTTGTAGCGGGCCACCACGGCCTCGTCGCCGGCCAGGGAGACCGACTCCTCCCCCGCCGTGACCATGACCATGTACTCCACCTTGCCCGACGCGGGCTGGGCCGGGATGGGCGCCTCGAGGCGGTCTCCCACCCGGGTCATGGGCACCTCGGTCCAGGGCTGGTCGGTGGGGTAATGACGCCAGCGCAGCACGGCCGTCGGATCGCCGGCCTGGACCGTGACCGGCACCACCATGTCCGCCGACACGCTGTGGCTGCGGGGCAGGCGGGCCTTCACCGCGGTCTCGCCGGCCTCCCAGCTCACGCGCTTGGGATAGGTGGGGCCGGTGGCGCGCTGGTACACGGCGGATGCCAGGGTCACGACGATGGCGAGGATCCAGAGCATGCGGCTGTTCATGAGGGGGCTTCCTCCCGGGGCGGTTCGTAGGTGTCGGGGCAAAGCTAGCGGGCCTGATCGTGCCCGTCCAGTCCGGAACCCTTGACGGTCGCCGGCGTTGGCCATAGCCTGTCAAATTCCTCGCCACCACCCCACCCACCCCGGGAGCGACCATGACCAAGGGCCACCCCAAGGGACTCTACGTCCTGTTCTACACCGAGATGTGGGAGCGCTTCAGCTACTACGGCATGCGCGCCATCCTCGTGCTCTACATGACCAAGGCCCTGATGTTCGACGTGGCCCGCGCCTCGACCATCTACGGCAACTTCACCGGCCTGGCCTACCTGATGCCCATCGCGGGCGGGTACATCGCTGACCGGTGGTGGGGCAACCGGAAGTCCATCCTGGCCGGCGGAGCCATCATGGCCCTCGGGCAGTTCATCATGTTCCTGAGCGCGACGTTCTGGGAGGACCCGGCGTTGTCGCACCCGCTGCTGTGGGCGGGACTCGGGGTGATCATCGCAGGCACGGGGCTGTTCAAGGCCAACATCGCGTCCATGGTGGGTTCGCTCTACGCTCCGGGCGACGCCAAGAAGGACTCGGCCTTCACCATCTTCTACATGGGCATCAACATCGGCGCCTTCCTGGCCCCGCTGATCGCCGGCGGCCTGGGCGACACGGGCGACCCGGCCGACTTCCGCTGGGGCTTCCTGTCCGCGGCGGTGGGCATGGCCATCGGCACCGTGATCTTCCAGCTCTACAAGGACCGGCACATCGTCGACGCCGAGGGCCGCCCCCTGGGCCTGCCCCCCGCGGAGCGACGTGAAGCCGGTCATGACACCGCCGCCCACGACGAGCCCCTGACCCGCGAGGACGGCGAGCGCATCGCCGTGATCTTCATCCTCTCGTTCTTCGTGATCTTCTTCTGGGCGTGCTTCGAGCAGGCCGGCGCCTCGCTGACCGTGTTCGCCGACCGCCAGACCGACCGCGAACTGCTGGGCTGGACGGTGCCCGCGAGCTGGTTCCAGAGCATCAACGCGGTGGCCATCGTGATCTTTGCGCCGGTGTTCGCCTGGCTGTGGGGCTTCCTGGGCCGCTTCCGCATGGACCCCAGCACGCCGGTGAAGATGTCCCTGGGCTTCTTCCTGCTGGGCATCGGCTACCTGGTCATCGCCTTCGGCGTCAAGGGCGTGGACCCGCTGACCAAGGTGAGCATGATGTGGCTGGTTGGCCTGTACCTGCTGCACACCTTCGGCGAGCTCTGCCTGTCGCCCATCGGGCTGTCGGCGGTGAGCAAGCTGTCGCCGCCCAAGTTCGCGTCGCTGATGATGGGCGTGTGGTACCTGGCGTCGTCCATGGCCAACAAGATGGCCGGCGTGCTCAGCAGCTTCTACCCGGAAGAGGGCAAGCCCCTGCCGGTGCTGCTCGGGTACGAGATCCACGGGCTGCACGAGTTCTTCATCGTATTCGTGGGGATCTCCGGCGTGGCGGGTGTGGTACTCTTCCTGCTGGCGCGCCCCATCGTGAAGTGGGGTCACGGTCGCATCTGATCCCGACCGGCTCATCGACGGTGGCGAGATCCCGGGGCCGTTCCTAGACTGGGGGCTCGCCGCCGTCCGAATGCCTGTTTTCACCTGAACCCCGAGGCCCTCCAGAGCCTCGCACCCACACCATGAGCAACAAGAAATACGTCCCCTCCGCCAAAGAGCAGGCCTTCCTCGATTCCGTCGAGAGCCCGCGCTACGACCGTGAGATCATCAACGGCCTGGCTCCGTTCTTCGACGAGAAGATGCCCGAGAGCATGCGCGGTTTCTATACCGACGACGAGCTCGAGGTCCTGAAGGAACTGCAGGGCACCGAGCGCGACGTCGAACACCGCATGCCGGTCAAGATCACCCGCCACTACTTCGAGCTGTCGAAGACCAGCGAGCCGATCCGCCGCCTGGTGAAGGCCGATCCGAGCGAGACCGACAGCCTGGAGGGGTCCGAAGACCCGGGCAACCAGATGGATTACAGCCCCGTCGAGGGCCTGCTGCACAAGTACGAGCTGGGCCTGATGTACGTGGTCAGCACCTGCTCGGCCCACTGCCGCTTCTGCTACCGCGAGGAGCTGATCAGCCGCAAGGAGGTCGAGCGCAAGGACGGCACCGTGGCGCGGAAGGGTCTGGCCCGGATCGCGGACGTGGTGGACTACATCCATGCGCATAACGCGGCCGTGGAGGCCAACGGCGGTCGCCACCCCGAGACCGGACGCGAGAAGCTGCGTGAGATCCTGCTGTCGGGCGGCGATCCGATGGTGCTGCCCAACTCCAAGCTCGCCGAGTGGTTCGGCGCCCTGGCCGAGGCCGGCATCGAATCGATCCGCGTGGGCACCAAGGAGATGGCCTTCTACCCCCAGCGCTTCGACGACGCCTTCCTGGACATGCTGGACAAGTTCCACGCCGCCTGGCCCGAGGTGGGCATGCGCTTCATGGTCCACTTCAACCACCCCGACGAGTTCCTGCTCAAGAACGAGGCGGGCGAGTACGTGGAGGAGGCCGGCGGCAACCTCGCCTGGCACCCCGAGGCCAAGAAGGCCATGAACGGGCTCGTGAGCCGCGGCTGGGTGTGCGTGGAGAACCAGGCGCCCCTGATCAAGGGCATCAGCGACGACGCCGACGCCCTGCGCATCATGCAGCGCGCCCTCAAGCGCGTCGGCGCCAACAACCACTACTTCTTCTGCGGCCGCGACATCGTGGCCTACAAGGCCTTCAACATCCCCATCGAGGAGGCCTGGCGCCTGCTCAACGAGTCCCAGAAGGGTCTCTCGGGAGTGGAGGCCCACGCGCGCCTCTCGATCACCCACTACCTGGGCAAGACCGAGGTCGCCGCGGTCACCAACGAGCCGATCCCCGGCCTCAAGGGCAGCGAGAACGGCGTGGTGATCTTCAAGCTGCTGCGCAACGCCGCCGACGCGCCCCACCGCGGCAAGGTCTGCATCGTGGGCCGCAATCCCGACGCCATCTGGTTCGACGACTACGAGGACCGGGTGCTGTTCGACGAGGCGGGGCTGTTCAACTACAGTCGGGTCTAGACGAAAACGGGGGGCGCCGGTCGGCGCCCCCCGTACTCCCTCGATCTCATCCTAACGGAACAGCGACTTGACGTCCGACCAGCTGGCGTCCTCGTTCGCGATAGGCGCGACGCCATTGACCGTGAAGGCGGGGATTCCCAGGCCGCCGGACGAGGGGTTGAGCGGGATGAACTCCGCACCCGGCTCACGGACCACAGTGTAGCCAGGCACCTCGCCCCCTCCTCCGACATCGAACCAGATGTGCTTCGGATCCGTATCCACGACTGCGCAATGCAAGGTCGCCAGATGGATGACGTCCCCGGACCCGATGAAATACTCCGATTCGACGTGGTTCATGCCTCCGAGGGTGTGCTGGTCGAGGACGAATCCGTACATGTCGGTGCCTTCAGGGAACGTGATGTGGTACACCACCAAGCCGGGGTCGACGTCCAGGGACGCCTCCCACCACATGATCCCCTCCCCGCTGATGCGGGTCGCCAGCACATAGAGGTCGAAGTTGGCCGGGTCCAGTACGTCGATGGACCTTTCCAGCCCCCCCAGGTCCGCATAGATCCCGATCCCGTCCACGTCGGGATCGATCTGGGCGGTGACGGCCGTAGCCGAAAGAAGGGCCAAGGCGATGAACCGAAACATTCGCTTGATGATCATGATGTCCTCCGATCTGTTCTAACATCTTGTCGGTCATTGGATTCGATCAAGGTACGGACAGGAATCCGGAGGAAGCAAACGGCTGCAACAATTCCTCCCCTTCGTCCCGTGTTTCCCGCGCGACCGACGACCAAGGGATGAACGATCCGGGAGGAAGCATGAAAGGGACACGAATCACCACGGCGCTCGCCGCCGCTCTCCTGCTCGCCGCCGTGTCCGCCGCGGCCCAGTCGGGCACCGCCCTGGACTTCGACGGCGGCGACTATCTGGAAATCGCCGACTCCGTCGACGTGCGCGGACCGCTGACCATCGAGGCCTGGATCCGTCCCGACTCCATGGACGGCGGACGGTTCATCTCGAACCGGTCCGGCGGCGGCTACGAGATGGACGTGGTGGCGGACGGCAGGGTCCGGTTCACGCTCAACGGTTCCGTCGCGGGATCCATGAACATCAGCGCCCATGTCGGCAGCTGGGTCCACGTGGCGGCGACCTGGGCCGGTCCCGCTGGAGGCGACATCGTGCTGTACGTGAACGGCGCCGAGGCCGGCACCTCCTTCACCACCGTCACGGTGGACGCCCCGGCTTCCGTCCTCCGGATCGGTGCCCAGCCCGGCGGCAACTACCGGTTCGACGGGGGCATCGACGACGTCAGGGTGTACAGCGCCGTGGTGGACCCCGCGACCATCGCCCAGTGGAGGACCCGCGCCATGGGTCCCTCCCATCCCTACTACGCCCAGCTCGAGGGCGCCTGGTCGTTCGAGGAGGGCAGCGGGCAGACCGTCGCCAACCTCGGGCCGGTCGCCGGACGCGACGGCACCCTCGGTTCGGGCTCCGGCGTCGACGACGCGGATCCCGCCTGGATCGACGGGGGGTTCGTGGGGAACCAGGACCTCACGATGTCGCGGCTCAAGGTGTTGTTCCGCTGATCGGCCCGGTTCCGCCGGCCATGGGAGGGCCCCGGAGGGATCCGGGGCCCTTCCCCGTTCACGAACCGCCGGATCCCCCTTCCCCCCGTGCGGTCATTGACCCGATTCCCCCGATCCGCTAGATTCCACGGGCACTCCGACCAGGGCCGATCCGGCCCTTTCCTTTCACGATCGCGTCGCGGAGGACCCGATGGCCACCACCACCATGCCCCAAAAGGGACACCCGAGCGGGCTGAAGTCCCTCTTCTTCACCGAGATGTGGGAGCGACTCGGCTTCTACCTGATGCTCGGCATCCTGCTGCTGTACATCACCGACACCGAGCGCGGCGGCCTCGGCCTCACCACGCGCCTGGCGGCCGAGATCTACGGCACGTACATGGCGTTCGTGTACTTCACGCCCTTCCTCGGCGGCATGATCGCCGACCGGTTCCTGGGCTTCCGCCGGTCCGTGTTCATCGGCGGCATCCTGATGGCGGCGGGCTACTTCGCCCTCGGCATCCGCAGCTTCCCCACGTTCTACGCGGGGCTCGTACTGCTCTGCCTGGGCAACGGCCTCTTCAAGCCGAACATCTCGGCCATGGTGGGCAATCTGTACGCCCCCGACGACCCGCGTCGCGACGCCGGGTTCAACATCTTCTACATGGGCATCAACATCGGCGCCTCGTTGTCGGCGCTGCTGTCCGCTCCCCTGCGCAACCTCTGGTCGTTCAACATGGCCTTCACCGCCGCCGGCGTCGGCCTGCTGATCGGCGTGGTGATCCTGACGATCAACTGGAAGAAGCTGGAAAAGGCGGATCGCCAGTCGGAGGAGAGCGACGAGGACATCTCGTTCGGCCAGGTGATGCTGACGATCATCCTGCCGGCGGCCGTGTTCGGCGTGGCCGGCTACTTCATCGGCCAGAAGATCCCCCTGGTGGTCGAGACCATCGGGCCCATCACCTTCGGCTTCATCGTGGGCATGCTGCCGGTCATGGCCTACTTCGGCCTGCTGGTGAAGCGCGCCAACCCCGAGGAGAAGCCCGGCCTGGCCGCGCTGATCCCCGTGTTCGTGGCCGGCGGCGCCTTCTTCATGGTGCTGCACCTGAGCGGCGGCCTGATGACCGTATTCGCCGAGCACAACACCGACCGTCGGGCCGGCATCCTGGAGAATGCCCCGAGCTTCTACACCCAGAAGGCCATGCCCTCTTACTACGAGAACGCCGGCACCGACATCGCCCGCTTCGACGAGCGCGTCCTGGTGACCGTCGACGACGCCGGCGAGGCCATGTTCGGCGCCCGCATCCTGAGCGACGAGCTGGTGGCTACCCTGGGCGCCGTTCCCTCGGTGAAGCTGCTGGACTCCGAGACGGCGGACATCTCCGAGGACGACGTCTTCCTGGTGTGCAGCGTCTACGACGACGCCGACATCTCCATCTCCACCGAGACCGACGCCCACGGCGTGGCCACCACGTCGGTGCGCGTGAACGACGGCGCCGAGCTCATGGACGAGGTGCTGGTGGTCAAGACCATCGAGGGCGCCGACGTACCGGTGCTCCTGGTGGGCGACCACACCCGCGAGGCCGTCTACGCCAACACCGACGACGACACCGAGACCCTCGAGCCCGGCGGCTTCGTGCGCCTGGTGAACGCCGAGATGCTCACCGGCCTGCTCAATCCCGTGTTCGTGGTGCTGATGACCCCCATCGTGGTGGCGTTCTTCAGCTGGATGGCCGGCCGCGGCCGCGCCATCACCACCGCGCGGAAGATCTTCCTGGGCATGGTGATCACCACCGTGTCACTGCTGATCATGGCCTTCGGCGCCAGCCTCGGCCAGGACGGCGCGGCCAAGACGTCGATGATCTGGCTGGTGATCTACTACCTCGTGATCACCATCGGCGAGCTCTGCCTGTCCCCCATGGGCCTGTCGCTGGTGACCAAGCTGTCGCCCAAGCGCCTGGTGGGCCTGATGATGGGCGGCTGGTTCCTGTCGACCGCCATCGGCAACAAGCTGTCCGGATTCATCAGCGGGCTCGAGCCGAGCACGCAGATGTTCGTGATTTTGGCGGTGGCGATTCTTGGTGTGGCGGGGTTCATCTTCGTGATGCTGCCGCGGCTGGATGCGGCCATCAAGAAATACGGGGCCTGATAGACAGACCCTCATAAACGGAGCCCCCCGAAACACGTCGGCCTTTGGCCTCCAAGTGTTTCGGGGGGCTCCGTTTATGAGGGTCTCCCCAGCAGGCTACTCACACTGTATCACCGCCGGGACTTGGCGATGGTCGAGTCATTCATCGACTCGGGTGATTGTTCCGGAGATGAAGTGGGGGGTGCCTGGGATGTGATCGGTAGTCTGGTGACGCAGCCAGAGGAGGCGGTCGGCGTTCAGGAGGATGGTGCCGGGGGCGGCGGGTAGGCCTTCGATGATGACATCGCCAGCGGGGACGCCGTTCGGGCCGAATGCCTGGAAGCGTCTGGTCGTGGCCGCGGGGTCATGGGTCACCATCGGTTCGATCCATACGGTGCCGCCGGGCCTTGCATGGAGGGCGGAGACGGTGTGATCGAGATCGTCGAGTTCCACGGCGGGGCCGGCGAAACTCTCGATGAAGATGCGCCGGGCATCCGTCTTGGCTGCAGGAGTCCAGCCACCGTGGATCGTCCAGAGCTGGTTCAGGTCAGCGTCGTAGCACTCGATGACATCGGAATACGGGTCGGGATGAATGAACGTGTAGCCATCGGTGGAAACGGAGATCCGCGGCAGGAGCCACATGTCACGCTCAGGGAGCATTTCTCGTGACCCGAGGGCATCCATGGATTGTTCCCGGAGGTCGAGGGTCTTCGTCGTAATCCCCTTGCTGTCGAGTCGAATCATCCTGCAGACGATCGAACCACCCGCCATGGGATTGCCCGTCATGGCCAAGCCGATCCCAATGCCGGCAGAACCGCTCCAGAAGAGCCTGACGAGTTCGTCGACACCGTCGATCGTGACCGAATCCTGGTAGAGGCCCGACCCATCACGGAAGATGATACGAGAACGCGGAGCGCAATCGCTTCTGGCCACGAACCCCTCACCCCAGACGACCGGCTCACCGTAGCGGCGGTGATCCTCCGGTCCTTCGCCCAGGCTTCCTTCTGCCCACTCGGGGCCGTCACCCGCTTTCCAGTGCTGAAGCGACTCCGTCAGCCGGTCGGCGACGAGGATCGATCCGTCATCGTACAAGGCGATCCCGAACGTGTCGTACGGCATCCATGTGCGGGACAGGTCATGGAGGACGAAGGGCTCCGTCGGATCCCGAAAGCTCCACTCCTCTACGAATTCGTAGACCTCGCCTGCCGAGACTGAGAGGGAAAGCATAGCCGTCATGATCAATGTGATCAGGGTGGTATTGATCGACATGTAGTCCTCGTTTTGGTTCAGGATATCATTCATTCATGGCATCCATCGCCCTCCTGTCAACAGGGGATACAAGAAAGGCCGGCCCCGGAGGGCCGGCCTTCTCGTTCGGTACCGCGGAGGTCTTAGCGGAAGAGCGTCTTCAGGGCGCCGAAATCAATCATGTCATTGGCGACGATGGGCTCGGTGGGCTCGACCTTGCCGTCCCAGTTCTCGTCGTAGCCGGGTTCGGTCTGGGTGGCGCCGGCGTTGATGCCGGACAGCAGGGGCCAGCCGAGGCGGTCGGCCACGGCGATCTCGCCGATCCGTGTTCCTCCCGTCCAGTCCACGTGGCCCAGCAGGGTGCCGATGGTGGCGGTGAACATGGTGCGGGACAGGTCGGTGACCGCGCCGGTGAGGATGGCCTCGCCGTCGGTGAACGTGGCCGTCGACGCGAAGTCGGCGGCGGTGGCGGCGTCGGCGTACAGGGCGATCGAGCCGCCGCTGTAGACCTGGGTCATGCCGTCGGTGTCCATGGTCAGGCCGGAGACCACCAGGGTGTACTGGTAGGCGCCGAAGTCCAGCGGGATGGGCGTGACGGTGGGCGGGGCGTCGTAGACCACGGCGTGGAGCGTGAGCTGGCCGCCGGGAGCGGCGGGCACGTCGGCCTGGCCGTTGAAGTCGAAGAGCTGCTGGCCGAAGGCCGCCGCGGGAAGGGCGACGGCGAGCAGGATGATTCCGAAGTTCTTCATGTCGCTCCTCCTTTCTAGCGGAACAGGGCCTTGAGGGACCCGAAGGTGTGGTTCTCGTTGGACACGGCTTCCAGGATGCTCATCTCGCCGTCCATCTGCAGGTCGTAGCCGGCGGGGATCTGGGCGCCGCTGGAGGCGCCGAAGGCGCCGCCCCAGGTGTAGGCGCAGTCGGAGCAGTTCTGGTCGATGATCTCGCCGGCCATGCCGTCCAGGCTGCCCTCGAAAGCGCCGGAGCCGTCGGCGGCCATGTAGATGGTGAAGTCGCTGAACGCGCCCCGGAAGAAGAGGCTGCCGTCGTTGAACGTCGAGGCGCCGATGGTCCAGTCGGCGTCGGGGGTGTCGTCGCGCCAGAGCTCGAGGACGCCGCCGGTGTAGGCGATCATCGTCACGCCGCCGCCCAGGTCCACCTCGCCGGTGCTGATCAGACCGGTCACATGGAACGTCAGTTCCTCGCTGGCGGGCTGGATGCCGAAGATGGGATGGGCCAGGGTGGAGATGCCGGTATAGGAGAGCTCGTCGCCGGGCAGGCTGGGCAAGAAGCCGCCGTCCTCCCAGGCGTAGCCGAGGTAATCGATGGTAGGCGGCTCGGCGAGGGCCGACGCCGCGCTGAACAGGAGGAGTCCGCAGACCAGACCCCGGATCGTGAGCGTTCGGTTCATGGTGACCTCCACCACGTTGACGGGATGTCCGCCCGGCACCATGCGGGCGGCGCGATGAAAGGAGACTAAAGCTGTCATGTTTTAATCCGGGCAACTCGGAGGGAATCGACGCGGGCAGCCAGATCTCATTTATCCGCAATAATGTCAGAACGTTACGGCGAATGAAAATATTTTCACCTGACAGCATATTCGATACTTCGCAACCCTGCGACAGGGTTGTTTGACAGGACGGGGCCTCCCCCGTCCCCCCTCGAATCCGATCAGAAGTAGAAATAGACCCCGGCCTGCGGAAAGAGGATCACGCTGTCCTCGTCGCCCTGGTAGAGGAAGTCCACCTCGAGCTGCACGGCCGTCCGCTCGCCGTAGAGGCGCTCCAGGCCCACGCCGAAGCTGGTGTTGACGTGGTCCCTCGTCCAGTCCGGGGACTTGTGGTAGTAGTGGCCGATGCCGGCGCCCAGGAAGAGCTTGTCGCGGCCCTGGGCGCGCAGCACGTACTGCAGCTCCAGGCCGAGGTTGTGGCGCTTGTGCTCGCTGGAGTTCCAGATGCCGCCGGTGACCTGGGCGTAGAGCCACCACTGCAGGGGGTACTTGTAGGAGAGTCCGGTGCCCGACGACAGGCCCAGGTGCACGCCGAGGGCCTCGATCATGGGATCGTCCACGCGGTTCCAGTCGAGGGTCTGGGCGGAGGCCGGCGCGACCGCGGCGAGGGCGGCGGCGACCAGGACGGTGGCGAAGATGGCTCGGGCGTTCATCGGATCCTCCATGATGCGTTCGGTCCGTCGGGGTGGAGCGGGTCTGCATACGCCGTCGGCCCGTCCGGGTTCCAAGGATCGCACCGCCGTCTCGCGCGGGCAACGGAAAACGGGGCCGGCCCCCTGAGAGGCCGGCCCCGCCGCGCTGCCCGGGGAATCCCCGGGTCCTGGGAGCGCTCGATCAGCTGCAGCCGCTGGTGGCGCCGCAGTTGAGGCACTTGTAGCAGGCCCCGTTGCGCACCATCATCGAACTGCACTCCGGACAGGGAGGAGCGTCGGTCTCCACCTTGTGGGTGGTGGTCTTCTCCACCAGGTCGATCCCGGACTTGGTCTCGTCCGGCAGGAGATCGTCCTTGTCCATGCCCGTCACCAGGGGCTCGGTCGCGGTGGCGGCCACCGGCGCCCCCTTGCCGAACTTCAGATCCATCCAGCGGAAAATGTAATCCATGATCGACTTGGCGATCGGGATCTCCTTGTTGGTCGTGAAGCCGCTGGGCTCGAACCGGGTGTGGCAGAACTTGGCGGTCAGCACGTCCAGGGGCACGCCGTACTGGAGCATGATGGAGCACGCGGTGGCGAAGCTGTCCATCAGGCCCGACACGACCGACCCCTCCTTGGCCATGGCCACGAACATCTCGCCGGGCTGGCCGTTGGGATACAGGCCCACCGTCAGGTAACCCTCGTGACCGCCCACGCTGAACTTGTGGGTCAGGGCCGTGCGCTCGTCGGGCAGCCGCACGCGCTGGGGCGAGGGCGGCGCCTGGCGATCCTCCACGGGCGTGGTGTCCGCCGACTTGCCGGTGTTCAGGGGCTGGGTCCGCTTGGAGCCGTCGCGGTAGATGGCGATGGCCTTCAGGCCCATCTTCCACGCCTCGGTGTACGCGTTGGCGATCTCTTCCGGCGTGGCGTCGGTGGGCATGTTCACGGTCTTGCTGATGGCGCCGGACAGGAAGGGCTGCGTGGCGGCCATCATGCGGATGTGGCCCATGTAGCTGATGGTGCGGTTGCCGTTCTGGGGCTTGAAGGCGCAGTCGAACACGGGCAGGTGCTCGTCCTTCAGGCCCGGGGCGCCCTCGATGGTCTCGCGCTCGTCGATGTACGCCAGGATGGCCTTGCGCTCGTCCTCGGAGTAGCCCAGGCGACCGAGGGCCTCGGCCACGCTGTTGTTGACGATCTTCAGCATGCCGCCGCCCACGAGCTTCTTGTACTTCACCAGGGCGATGTCGGGCTCGATGCCGGTGGTGTCGCAGTCCATCATGAAGCCGATGGTGCCGGTGGGGGCGAGCACGGTCACCTGAGAGTTCCGGTAGCCGTAGTCGTAGCCCACGGTGTAGGCCTCGCTCCACACGTCCTGCACGGCGTCGAGCAGGTCCTCGGGCACGCGGTGCTCGTTGATGTGGTTGATGTGCGAGCGGTGCTTCTGGATCACCTGCAGCATGGGCTTGCGGTTCTCGTCGTAGCCGGCGAAGGCGCCCATGCCCTCGGCCAGCTTGGCCGAGGTCAGGTACGCCTGGCCGCAGAGCAGGCCGGTGACGGCGGCGGCGTAGTCGCGGCCCTCGTCGCTGTCGTAGGGCAGGCCGCGGCTCATGAGCAGGGCGCCGAGGTTGGCGTAGCCCAGGCCCAGGGGACGGAACTTCTTGGAGTTCTCGGTGATGGCCTCGCGCGGGTAGCTGCTGTTGTCGACGACGATCTCCATGGCCGTCAGCACCACGTCCACGGCGAAGCGGAAGTGCTCCACGTCGAACTCGTTGTCGGCCCGGCGGAACTTCATGAGGTTCAGCGAGGCCAGGTTGCAGGCCGAGTCGTTGAGGAACATGTACTCGGAGCACGGGTTCGACGCGTGGATGCGGTCGGTGTTGGGGCAGGTGTGCCACGCGTTGATGGTGTCGTCGAACTGCATGCCCGGATCACCGCACACGTGGGTGCCCTCGGCGATGGCGTCCATGAGCTCCTTGGCCCGGTAGGTGTCCATGGGGCGGCCGTCGCTGGTGGCGTGGGTCGTCCAGGGACGGTCCTCGGTGACGGCCTGCATGAAGGCGTCGCTGGCGCGCACCGAGTTGTTGGAATTCTGGAAGAAGACCGAGTTGTAGGCCTCGCCGCCGAAGGAGCCGTCGTAGCCCGAGTCGATCAGCGACCAGGCCTTGCGCTCCTCGTCCACCTTGCAGTTGATGAAGTCCTCGATGTCCGGGTGGTCGGCGTCCAGGATCACCATCTTGGCCGCGCGGCGGGTCTTGCCGCCCGACTTGATGACGCCGGCGAAGGCGTCGTAGCCGCGCATGAACGACACGGGGCCGGAGGCCTCGCCGCCGCTGCTCAGCTTCTCGCGGCTGGAGCGCAGGGGCGACAGGTTGGTGCCGGTGCCGCTGCCGTACTTGAAGAGCAGGCCCTCGGTCTTGGCCAGGTCAAGGATGGACTCCATGGAGTCGTCCACCGAGTTGATGAAGCAGGCCGAGCACTGGGGCGTCTTCTCCACGCCCACGTTGAACCACACCGG
>CAYFKR010000013.1:104824-105747 GCA_964343835.1 uncultured Fibrobacteraceae bacterium | reverse complement strand
AGGTCGAGGCCGGAAACTCTAGTTACGAATGGTCCGCTTGACGGGGAAGCTTACGGAGTCATATGTAGGAAAAAATATTCAGGTGCTGTTAGCTGTTGAGGTTGATGGCAATATATACGAATATCGTTATGTGTTTGCAATCACGGATGCTGGCATTATAAGTGAGCCTGTTGAATCAAGGAGTAATATGGCTGAGCAGACCCCCCAATGACCCCGTACAATGAAGGCGATAGAGTCATGCCGCGTATGGCTCTATTGTAGGAAGGACGCAGAGATTCCAGGAAAAGTGATTATGGTGTGATTCTTCCAGTGGTCATCTCATGGAGCCTGGTCTAGGATGGAGACTAAATGCTAATCGCCGCCGCTGTATTGTGTTTTTCCATCGGCATTATCCACACTACCCTAGGCGAACGCTACATCCTAACCCGCCTCTTCCGCAGCACCCACGTCCCCCACCTCTTCGGCAGCGACCAGTTCACCAAGGGCACTCTCCGCTTCGCCTGGCACATCACCACCTTCGCCTGGTGGGGGTTGGGCTACCTGCTGATCGCCGTCTCCAGGGGTTCGCAGGATCTGGCGCAGACCGTCCTGGTGACCGTCGGCGTCGTCTTCGGCCTCAGCGCCGTCTTCGCCTTCGCGTTCACACGGGGCAAGCACCTGAGCTGGATCGTGTTCGGCCTGATCGCGGGCATCTCCATCTACACGGGACTGTGGGGCTGACCATGATCGAGATCCGCCGCGAATCCGCCACCGACCACGACGCCGTCCGCAACCTCACCACGGCCTCCTTCGACGACGTCTCCGAGGCCCGGATCATCGACAGCCTCCGCGCCACCTGCCCCGACTACCTCGCCTTCGTCGCCGTCGAGAACGACACCGTCGTCGGTCACATCCTCTTCACCCCGGTCACCATCGACGGCCGC
>CAYFKR010000013.1:0-104804 GCA_964343835.1 uncultured Fibrobacteraceae bacterium | reverse complement strand
TCATGGGCATGGGCCTCGCCCCGGTGGCCGTCGTCCCGGACCGCCAGCGGGAAGGCATCGGCTCGCAGCTCGTCCGACACGGGCTCGATCACCTGCGCGACGCGGGCTGCCCGTTCGTCATCGTGCTGGGCCACCCCGAGTACTACCCGCGCTTCGGGTTAGAGCGTGCGTCGGCCCACGGGCTGCGGAGCCAGTGGGAGGGGATTCCGGACGAGGCGTTCATGGTGGTGGTGTTCGAGGCGGGGGCGATGCCTGAAGGCGGCGGTGTCGCCAGGTATAGGAAAGAGTTCGACGAGGCGATGTAGGAGATCAGCCATGAAGTCCAAGGACCGCATCCAGGAAAACCAAATCCTCTGGGACCAGTCCGTCCCCCACCACGCCGCCAGCGACTTCTACGACGTCCCCGGCTTCCTCGCCGGCCGCAGCACCCTCGACCCCGTGGACGTGGAGCTGATGGGCGACGTCGACGGCCTGTCCCTGGTTCACCTCCAGTGCCACTTCGGCATGGACACCCTGAGCTGGGCCCGGCTGGGCGCGCGGGTCACGGGCGTGGACATCAGCGCCGTCGCCATGGAGGAGGCCCGCAAGCTGGCCGACCGGGCGGGACTCGAGGCGACCTTCACCGCGGCCCCCGTCGACGCCGACCTCCCCTCCGTCCTCGACCGTCGCTTCGACCGCGTCTACACCGGCGGCGGTGCCCTCTGCTGGCTGCCCGACATCGCCGAGTGGGGCCGCGTCGTGGCCGACCTGCTCGCCCCCGGCGGCCGACTCGTCCTGAAGGAGATCCACCCCGCCCTGCTCATGTTCGACTTCGAGGGCACCCCCGACGCCATGGCCGTCCGCTACCCCTACTTCAACACGGGCGGCGTGACCGAGGCCGACGACGGGCTGTGCTACGCGGCCGGCCCCGGCGTGGTCACCGGGCGCAGTCACGAGTGGGCGCACTCGTTGGGGGAGGTCGTGCAGGCCCTGATCGACGCGGGACTCCGCATCGAGCAGTTCCACGAGTACCCGTACAGCTGCTTCGAGGCGTTGCCGTTCATGGAGAAGACGGAGGCGGGGTGGGTGAGTCCGGTGCCGGCTGGGGGGTTGCCTTGCATGTATTCGGTGGTGGCGGTCAGAGAGTAGCCCATGGATATGTACTATTCATGAAAGGATGAATCATGAGTCGCTATATCGGAATCTCCTTGCTGTTCGTCATGGTAATGTCGGCCGCTGCTGCCATCGAACCACCGACAACGCCCAGGCAATGCGTGAATGACGGCTCTTTCAGGACCTACATGGGCCCTGCAACGGCCTACCGGATCTCCATCAGCACGGAGCATGGAGCGGTGTCCGTCATGGACGTCCCTGCAGGTTCGTTGCTCGGAGTCTCGGGGGCGGCCGGCTCGAAAACCGAGCGGCTCTCGGAGGACGGCTCGTCGTTCCGTTGCTCCGGGGACATCACGATCAGGGTGCGGCGGATGGATGACGTCGCGAGCGATGAGGATCGTTCCGGCCTCGCCATGATGGCGAAGGCGGCGGTCGTGACCGAGGTGCATGCCGGTACGGTAGAGGTCATGGTCGTCGAACCCGATACCGACGGGAGTAGATAACATGAGAGACGGCTCCATCGACATTCTCATTCTTCACGGTGCCATCCTTGCGTTCAATCTCGCCATGTGGAAACTCTTCCCCCGCCTGAAGACCGCTCTCCAGGGCGTCTACTTCGTCCTGATGCCCGTGGGATTTCTCACGTTCATGGATGATGTCGACCCGTGGTTCATCTTGGGGATCGTGGTCTTCGGCCTCGTGCTGGTGCTGTGGCGGGCGGATGCGGAGATCAGGAAGGCCATGGAGACGAAGCCGGAATAGAATCAGCAATCACTTCATATCGAAAGCCCGACTCATGACGCGAACCCACGTCGCCCGGACGATCCTGTTCCTCGCCATCACGATGATCCTTTCGAGTGTGCCGGTCACAGCGGTCGAGCACGCAGTCATTCACTGCCCCATCGAACCCCCCACCGTCCGCCGCTTCGATCTCCACGAGCACTGGCGCATCGACGCCGAGGACCCCGACACACCCCCTCATGGGCTACTTCGGCGAAAACCAGATCCTGGCCCACGACGGCCGACTCTACATGCTCGACATGCAGCTCAGTCACATCCTCGTCTATACCGACGACGGTGAGTACGTGACGACGCTCCTCGGGCCAGGCGAGGGACCGGGCGAGCTGCGCAACCCCGGCCGCCTTTTCCTGGTCTCCGACGACCGCCTGGCGGTTCAACACTCGTACCCGACCCGCCTCGCGTTCGCCGACCTCGACGGGACGCCGTTCGGCGAGTGGCGTCTCGGAGCCAACGCCTACATGTCCGTGATCCAGGAGACGACCGACGGCTGGTTCGGCATCTACAGCGAAGCCCGGATCGACGAGGGCTCCGGAAATCTCGACACCGTTCTGCGGGTCACCCTCCTGGACGATGAAGGTGAAAGGACCGCCGACTACTACGAGAAGGCCGACGTGATCGATCGCAGCGGATCGAGCGTGGTGGACGAGGCGGAAGAGCACGAGCCCTGGTACTCGGCGAAGCCGGTCGGCGACGGCCTCGTCGTATTGGCCGCTGCGAGGGATGAGTACAGGCTCGAGTGGCGGAATCTCGAGGGAGAGACCGTCCGCACGCTTGTTCGGGATGTCGAAGCCCATGAGCGCACCGAGGACGAACTGGCTCGGCTGAAGTACGGCAACTACAGCATATCGGGCGACAAGATCGTGTTCGATGAGCGCCGTCTCTGCAGCCGTGACGCCGTGATCAGGACGCTGGTCCCGCAGCCGGACGGCTCGCTTCACGTCCGGACGTCCCGCTTCGTGAAGGACCTGCCCGACGGCATGGTCTGCCGTTACGACGTTCACGGCCCCGACGGGACTCTCATCGAGCGCGTCGAGATCCATGATCCGTCGGGCTCGTTCGATCATGATTACGACACGATCGCGCTCGTTGACGATGGAAGGGCCATGGTGTTGCGCAACAGGGTGTCTGCGATGCGCGCGCATCGTGATGCGCGGATGCATCCGGAAGTCAGGAAAAAGCTCCCCCCCATCCCCGACGAGCGCGAGGATGTCGTCTTCACGCCCATCATGTATGACCTCGTTCCTTACGCGCGCGATGAATAGGCCCAACCCCCTGACCCTCTCCCTGTCCGACTGGATCATCCACGACGGCAACTACCCAGAACTCGGCATCGGCGACGAGCTCGACTTCGCGCTCTGCGTCTACGCGATGAAACAGGGAGCGTCGGAGGTCCGGACTCCGGCGCTTCGGCATGAATCGGGGGATGAGCACGCATTCGTCGCCCGGGTCGTCGCCGCACGGCCGCACGTCACGGTACTCGACGCTGGCTACCTCTGTTATGTCAGCGACGACCTGGGCGAACCGGACGTCGCGGCTGAGTGGATCGAGGGGCGGATGGTCCTGAGTCCGGACCCCTTCTTCTGGAAGGAGAGCTATGAGGGCCTACCGGGATTGCCTCACATCACCTATCGCTGGCGGGTGGAGCGGATCCATGAACAGGACTTCTCCGCCGTAGGCGAGGCGGGGCCACGTGTTGAGGAACTCGATCGTACTCGTGCGGGGAGCAAGGTGGGAGGCGTCGTCACCTATGAGCTTCTTTGCACCTGCCGGGGCCTTACCGCCGAACGATCCTGACCCTGCGCTGGATTCCATCCTCGCCCCATGATTCAATCCCCCCATGAACACCATCGACCTCATCCGCCACAACCTCGCCACCTCCCGCACCATCACCCTCGCCCGCATCGAGGACATGCGCGGCCACGCCCTGGTCCCCCCGACCCCCAACGGCGGCGCCCACACCCTGTGGACCCTCGGCCACCTCGCCTTCATCGAGGGCGCCGTGATCCACGGCTTCATGCTCGGCGATCCCAACCCGCTGGCCGATCACGAGGAACCCTTCGACGGCGCCGATGTTTCCCCGGACCCGGACATGTACCCCCCGTTCGACGCGACCCTCGCCCTCTGCCGCGACATGCGCGAGCGGACGCTGGCGCTCCTCGCTACCATGTCCGAAGACGATCTCGACACGCCGAGCGCCGCCGCACCCGATGGGCACGAGGCCATGTTCGGCACCCGTCGCCTGTGCTTCCAGTTCGCGGCCGACCATTGGCTGATGCATCGGGGCCAGCTCGCCGACGCACGGCGGGCGGCGGGAATGGAACGATCCTGGTTCTGACTCCACCGGAGGGAACGCCGTGAAACGAGTCCTCGCCCTTGCCCTGCTGACCCTCGCTCCGCTGACCGCCTTCGCCGAACCCCCGGCCATCCACTTCTTCGAGATCGTCACGCCCGACGTCGAGGCGACCGCCGCCGTGTACAGCGCCGCCTTCGGCTTCGAGTTCGGCGAACCGGTTCCCCTGCTCGGCGGCGCCATCACGGCGACCATGCCCGACGGCTCCCTCTGCAGCATCCGCGCTCCCATGCACGACCAGGAGAAGACGGTGGTCCGTACCTACCTGCGCGTCGACGACCTCGACGCCGCCGTGAAGCGCGCCGCCGACCTGGGCGCGGAGATCGCCATCGAGCGCATGGAGATCCCCGGCTACGGCGTCATCGCCATCTACTTCATGGGCGGCGTGGAGCAGGGCCTGTGGGAGGTGCCGTGATGGAGGCGCGCAGGCATCCCTGGAGCAACCGCGTCTGGATCGCGGTGGGGTGCCTGTTCCTCGTGCCGGTGGTCGCTGGTCGGGTCGCTGAAGGGTTCGCGTGGAAGACGGGCGACTATCTGATCTTCGCGGTGATGCTGGCCGTGGCCTGCGGCGTGGTCGAGATCGCGGGTCGGGTGCGCGGTGACCGTGCGTACCTGGAAGGCGCGGCCGTCGCGGCCGGCGCCGGGGTCGGGCTCGTGTTCGTGAACATGGCCGTCGGGATCATCGGGTCGGAGGGCCAGGCCGAGAACCTGCTGTTCGCGGGGGTGTTGGGCGTGGTGCTGGTCGGGTCGGCGATCGCGAGGTTGCGGCCCGCGGGGCTGGCGCGGACCATGGTCGGCGCGGCTGCAGCCCAGATCGCCGTCGGTGCGTACGCCCTGGGCTCGGGCGCCGGCGTGGGGGCGAACGCGTGGCCGTGGGACGTGATCGGGGCCACCGTCATCTTCACGGGCCTGTGGGTGCTGGCGGCGCGCCGCTTCGCCGCCTCGGCGCGATCAGCCTGAGAAGGCCTTCAGGATCCGCGACTGCATCTCCCTGCACCAATCCCGCGTGAAGTGCTCGTAGCACTCGCGGATCTGCTTGCCCTTCCTGTTCCCGTCGAAGCGGCATGTCGCCGTGACCGCGATCCAGTTCCCCTCCGCGCCGGGATACCAGTCCACCGTCACGGAGTCGGCCTGCTTGGGGCGACGGTCGCCCACCGCCTTCACGGCGGAGGCCAAGGTGGCTTCGGGATCGGCGCCGTCGGGCACTTGCAGGTTCAGCCACAGTTCCATGGAGTCGCCTCGGTTGTGGACCTCCACGTCGTAGTCGTCGGCCATGATGAAGCTCCAGGAGCCGCCGGGGCCGGAACCGTCGGCCAGTGAGATATCTTCCAGGCCGTCGTCGATGAGGGCGAGGAACGCGCCCATGTCCAGCGACGTGGGCTTCGCATCGCGTCTGTCCTTTTCAATCTGCTCGAGTACCTTGCGGAACTTCTTGCCCACGTCGGTGCCGTAGTCCTCCCACAGCTTCTTGTACCACTTCTCGAAGCGGTCGCCCTTCACGCCGTCGGTCAGGTCGTAGACGAGGCTGACGTGGAGTTCGCTTCCGGACCAGGCGACGCTGACGGTCGGGTCGTCCTCAGCATCCGCCTTGTGGGCGATGGCGGTCAGCTGCTCGAGCAGGGCCGTGCGGCCCTGTTCGCCCAGGCCGGCGGGGACGGGGTTCTGGTGCACGAACTCGATGCGGTCGCCGTGGTTGTGGATGATGTACGGCTCATCTTCCACCACGAACGACCAGGTGCCGCCGGCGGCCGTGTCGGTTCCCTTGAACCAGGGCGACCAATCGTCCCTGTCGACGAGGAGTTCGAATTCTTCCCGGGTGACGGTGGTATAGCGGCGGTCCTTGTAGTCGTCGCGAAGCTCATCGCGCTCCCTGATGGAGTGCATGATGATGTCGCCGATCAGCCCTTTCGAGCGCAGGATCAGGCTGTGGAGCTGGTCCTTGAGCACGACCGTGTTGGCGTTCCCGTTCCAGTCGTGGGAGGCGGCGATCAGGATGCAGCCGTCCTGGACGCCCCATTCCACCGTGGCGGGTGCGGGGCGATCCTGGAAATCGTCGAGCCGGTCCTCCAGCTTCTCCACCACGCGATCGAACACGATGGCGGGGATGGGCTGGGTGAGCATGGCGAAGTCGTAGCCGATGCCGCGGTTCGTCACGACGGCCACGCCCGACGCTGAGAAGACCGTCTTCATGCCGTAGCCCTCGACATCCCAGTTGCCGCGGGGGATGAGACGCCAGGCGCCCCACGGCCCGGAGTCGGGCAGCATTTCGCTGGCCGTGCCGTGAACCTCGGTGCGGCCCGACGAGTACTTGGCGTCCTCGAACAGCCGGGAGGCGTTGAGGGCGGCACCGAGGGCATCGTGAAAGGCCTGCTGCTGGATGACGTCGGCGGCGGAGACGACTGCGGGGGCCGCCAGGACGAGGGTCATTAGCACTGCGGCTGCGATACGGCGGATGTGGGACATGGTCATGACGGCCTCCGGTTCAAGGAATCCCACCATGGTAGGAGTCCCCGGCCGCCGGGAACATACGGCATCCGGCGTATTCTCCGGGCGGCAGGCGCCGTGATCATGTAGGCTGGACCGGACCCACCAACCGATCGGGAGGACCTCATGTACTTCATCCTCTTCTACGACTACGTCGAGAACATCCTCGAGCGTCGCACGCCCCACCGCGAGAACCACTTCGCCCACGTGAGCGGCTACGTCGACCGCGGGGAGATCGTCCTGGGCGGCGCCTACGCCGACCCGGCCGACGGCGCGGCCATCGTCTTCAAGGTTGACGACCGGGCCGCCGTGGAAGCGTTCGCCGAGAATGACCCGTACGTGCTCAACGAACTCGTCACCGGCTGGCGGGTGCGCGAGTGGACCGTGGTCGTGGGATCGGCGTTCTGATCCGCATGGAGCCGCGTGACGTCACCCACTTCGCAAGCGCCGCCCTCTTCCGCGAGTGGCTCGAGCGCCATCACGAGACCGTCGACGAGCTCTGGGTCGGCTACTGGAAGAAGGCGACCAAACGCCTCAGCCTGACCTGGGAAGAGAGCGTGGACGAGGCCCTGTGCTTCGGCTGGATCGACGGCATCCGCAAGACCGTCGACGACGAGTCGTACACCATTCGCTTCACGCCCCGCCGCGCGAAGAGCATCTGGAGTCACCGCAACATCGTTCGGTTCGAGGCGATGACCGCGGAGGGCAAGGTGGTGGCGGCCGGACACGCTGCGTTCGAGAAACGCGTCATGGAACCGACGGGCGGATACTCCTACGAACAGAAGCAGGACCTCGAACTGTCCGACGAGTACGCCGCCAGACTTCGCGAGAACGAGGCCGCCTGGCGCGACTGGGAAACCCGCCCGCCCGGCTACCGCCGCCAGGTGACGAACTGGATCATGAGCGCCAAGCGCGAGGAGACCCGCGAGCGCCGCCTGACGACGCTGATCGAGGATTGCGCGGCGGGCCGCAAGGTGAAGCCGCTCCGCCCGCCCGAGAAAGGACCCTCTTCATGACACGCGACGAACAGGCCATCCGCCAGTGGTTCGATGACTGGATCAAGGCCACCACCGTGGGCGATCTCCCCCTCGCCGAGAGCCTCATCGACGACGACGCGGTGTTCCTGGTGCCGGGCGCCGGCCTCATGGACAAGGCGACCTACGCCGCCGCCGCCACCGGCGACCCCTCGGGCTACGAGTTCGAGCTCGACTGCTCGATCGAGGAGATCGAGGTGAGCGGCGACCACGCATGGTTGAGGGCGTCGCTCGGGCTCGTCTCGAAGAACGTGAGTACGGGGAAGACGTCGAAGATGGCGGGCCACTCCCTTTCCATCCTCCGACGCGACGGCGACGGCTGGGTCGTCGTCCGCGACGCGAACACCATGGTGCCGGTCGAGCAGGAATGAAGCTCCTCTTCACATCGCCGCGCGAACGACGGCTGTGGTTGCTGACCCTGGGCGTGGTGATCGCCATCTGGTCCACGCTGGGGCTGGCCGGGACCATCGTGGGGGCTCTCGGCGAAGGCGGACTGCTCGGGGCCGCCTTCGGGCTCGGGGTCGTCCTCGTGTGGGCGTCCGTGGCCACTCATGGGCTGCGCCGCCGGCCGGGCCGCGCCGAGGCGGGCGTCGCCGTCGGCGTGATCGCCACCTACCTGCTCACCTTCGTCCGCATGTCGAATCCCGCGGAGCGGACCCACCTGATCGAGTACTCCGTGGTGGCGCTGCTGGTGCATGCGGCGATTGTGGAACGGCGGGAGGCGGGGGGAACGGTGCGGCATCCTGCTTTGGTTGCCGCCCTGATCACCGCGGCGCTCGGAGCTGTGGACGAGGGGATTCAGTACTTTTTGCCGAGTCGTGTGTTCGATGTACGAGATCTGCTATTCAATGCGGCGGCTGGAGCGATGGCGGTTGGAGGTGTCGCGATCCTCGGGTGGGCCAGGAGGCATCGTCCCTGCAAATCCCATTGACGCCACGGCTAATCCGATTATCCATATGGGGGCGTGAACCGACGCCCCCGAAGAACCCAGATCCAGCGTCAGAGCGAAAGGAAGGCCGTCATGGCCGATATCCCCGCCCATGACCCGCGCGCCGTGGAAGACCGCGAGTGGCGCGACTCCATCGATTACGTCTTGAAGGACCAGGGCCCCGAGCGCGTGCGCGAACTGCTGCGCCAGCTCCAGACGCGGGTCCAGGAACAGGGCGTGAGCATCCCGTTCACGGCCAATACGCCCCACATCAACTCGATCCCGCGGCACAAGCAGCCCGTGTATCCGGGCAACCGCGAGCTCGAGCGGCGCATCAAGAGCCTGGTGCGCTGGAACGCCATGGCCATGGTGGTGCGGGCCAACCGCGAGAGCCCCGGCATCGGCGGGCACATCTCCACCTACGCGTCGGCGGCCACGCTGTGGGAGGTGGGGTTCAATCACTTCTGGCGCGGTCCCGACCACGACTGCATGGGGGACATGGTGTTCTTCCAGGGGCACGCCTCGCCGGGCGTGTACGCCCGCGCCTTCATGGAGGGACGGCTGGACGAGGGGCATCTGTCGCGGTTCCGTCGCGAGCTGGATCCCGAGGGCGGGCTGTCGAGCTACCCGCACCCCTTCCTGATGCCCGACATGTGGGAGTTCCCCACCGTCAGCATGGGCCTGACGGCCATCCAGGCCATCTATCTGGCCCGCTTCAACCACTACCTGGTCGACCGCGAGCTGCGCGAGCGCTCGGGCCGCAAGGTCTGGGCCCTGCTCGGCGACGGCGAGATGGACGAGCCCGAGAGCCTGGGCGCCATCACCCTTGCCGCCCGCGAGCAGCTGGGGAACCTGATCTTCGTGGTGAACTGCAACCTGCAGCGCCTCGACGGCCCGGTGCGCGGCAACGGCAAGATCATGCGCGAGCTGGAGGCCGCCTTCCGCGGTGCGGGCTGGCACGTGATCAAGGTCATCTGGGGCGGCGACTGGGACGAGCTCCTGGAGCGCGACACCACCGGCCTGCTGCAGAAGCGCATGGAAGAGGTCCTGGACGGCGAGATGCAGCGCTACTCCATCAGCGACGGCGCCTACATCCGCGAGCACTTCTTCGGCAAGTACCCGGAGCTGCTCGAACTGGTGGCCGACTACAGCGACGAGCAGATCCGCAAGCTGTCGCGCGGCGGTCACGACCCCGAGAAGGTCTACGCCGCGTACCACGAGGCCACGACCCACGGCAAGGCCCAACCCACGGTGATCCTGGCCCAGACGGTCAAGGGCTACGGCCTGGGAGAGGCCGGCGAGGGCCGGAACATCACCCACAGCCAGAAGAAGCTGAACCGCGAGGAGCTGCTGGCCTTCCGGTCGCGCTTCTCGATCCCCATCTCGGACGACGACATCGACGAGGCGCCCTTCTATCGTCCCGCCGACGACTCTCCCGAGATGACGTACCTGAAGGAACGGCGCACGGAGATGGGCGGCGGCCTGCCCCGTCGCGGTTACGACGCGACGCCCCAGGCCTGCTACACCGACGTCATGTTCCAGGACCTCTACGAGGGCACCGGCGACCGCGAGGCGGCCACCACCATGAGCTACGTCCACCTGCTGGCGAAGCTCCTGAAGGACCCGGAGTTCGGCAAGAACATCGTGCCCATCGTGCCCGACGAGGCGCGGACCTTCGGCATGGAGTCGCTGTTCCGGCAGGCGGGCATCTACAGCCACGTGGGGCAGCTCTACGACCCCGTCGACAAGGGCAACCTGCTGTTCTACAACGAGAAGAAGACGGGAGCGATCCTGGAGGAGGGGCTGAGCGAGGCCGGCAGCATGGCCAGCTTCATCTCGGCGGGCACGGCGTACGCCAACAACGGCGTCAACACCATCCCCTTCTACACCTTCTACTCCATGTTCGGCTTCCAGCGCGTGGGCGACCAGATCTGGCAGGCCTGTGACATGAAGGCCAAGGGCTTCCTGATCGGCGCCACCGCCGGCCGCACGACCCTCGCCGGTGAGGGCCTGCAGCATCAGGACGGCCACAGCCACGTGACCGCCATGACGCCCACCACCGTGAAGGCGTACGACCCCTGCTTCGCCTACGAGCTCGGGGTGATCATCCACGACGGCATCACGCGCATGTACTGCCACGACGAGACGTGGATCTACTACATCACGGTGATGAACGAGACCTACAAGCACCCGCCGCTGCCCGACGACCCGCAGGTGCGCGAGGGCATCCTCAAGGGGATGTACCGCTTCAGCAAGAGCGAGTCGAAGAGCAAGATGAAGGCGCACCTGCTCGGCTCGGGCGCCATCCTCAACGAGTCCATCAAGGCCGCGGCCCTGCTGGAGGAGAAGTACGGCGTGTCGGCCGACGTGTGGAGCGTGACCAGCTACAAGGAGCTGTACCGCGACGCCGTGGAGAAGGAGCGCAACCACCTGCTCAACCCCGGCGCCGAGGAGCGTCCCTGGATCGAGAACGTGCTCGGCCAGGAGAAGGGCGTGTTCGTGGCGGCCAGCGACTACATGAAGGTGCTGCCGGCGTCGGTGGCTCGCTGGGTGCCCGGCCGCCTGCACATGCTGGGCACCGACGGCTTCGGCCGCAGCGACTCCCGCGAGCGCCTGCGCGACTTCTTCGAGGTCGACCACCGGTACATCGCCCTCGCGGCCCTGCACGAGCTGGCCCTGGACGGCGAGCTGGACTGGAAGGTGGCGCAGCAGGCCATCAAGGATCTGGACATCGACCCCGGCAAGCTGAACCCGCACGTGGACTAGGAGGAGCTATGAAGCAAGAGATCCGAGTCCCCGAGGTCAGCGACGGCGTGGTGAAGGGCGTCGTGATCGGCGTGAGCGTCGAGGTGGGCGAGCGCGTCGAGGAGGACCAGACCCTGCTGGAGATGGAGACGGACAAGGCCGTGGTGGCCGTGCCGTCGCCGTTCACCGGCACCATCACCGACATCCTGGTCGAGGACGGCCAGGAAGTGGACGTGGGCCAGGTGGTCATGGCCGGCGAGCCGGAGGGGGACGCCAAGGCGGCCCCGGCCGAGCCCGCTGCGCCGGCCGATGACGACCCCGAGCCGGCGCCCACCTCCGAGGCGCCCGCTGCGGCTCCGTCTCCGGCGGCCGCTCCGGCTCCTGCACCCGCCCCGACCGGCGCTGCCCTCCCGCCCCCGCGCACCGACGTGACGCCTCCGGGCGAGGTGGCCCCCGCGTCGCCCATCGTGCGGCGCTTCGCCCGCGAGCTGGGCGTGGACATCCATGCCGTGGCCGGCTCCGGCCCCGGCGGCCGCATCTCCGAGCAGGACGTGCGCGAGTTCGTCAAACGCGTGATGGCCGGCGGCGCCCGGCCCGCGACCGGCGGCGGCGTACCGTCGAAGCCGCTGCCCGACTTCGCCAAGTGGGGCGAGATCGAGCGGCAGCCCCTGTCGCAGGTGCGCAAGATCACCGCCGACGCCATGGCCTACGCATGGGCCACCGCCCCGCGCGTGACCCAGGACGACAAGGCCGACGTCACAGCCCTCGAAGAGTATCGCAAGCAGTTCAACAAGACCGCCGAGCCCGAGTCCAAGCTCACCATGACCGCCATCCTGGTGCGCGTGGTGGCCGAGGCGCTGCGCGCGTTCCCCCAGCTCAACAGCAGTCTCGATCTCGAGGCCGGCGAGCTGGTCGTGAAGAAGTACGTGCACGTGGGCGTGGCCGTGGACACCCCCGGCGGCCTGCTGGTGCCGGTGCTGCGCGACGCCGACAAGAAGGGCGTCGTGACCTTGGCCACCGAGCTCAATGCCACCGCCGAGAAGACGCGCGAGCGGCGCATCTCGCCGGCGGACATGGAGGGCGGCACGTTCACCATCAGCAACCTGGGCGGCATCGGCGGCACGGGCTTCACGCCCATCGTCTACGCGCCGCAGGTGGCCATCCTGGGCGTGTCGCGCTCGGAGATGGAGCCGGTGTGGCAGGGCGACGGCTTCCAGCCCCGCCTGCGCATGCCCCTGTCGCTGAGCTACGACCACCGCGTGGTGGACGGCGCCGACGGCGCCCGCTTCCTGCGCTGGATCTGCAACGCCCTCGAGCAGCCGCTGATGCTGGTGATGGAGGATCCGTCATGAGCGAGACCACTCATGCCCCCCTGGTCGTGATCGGCGCCGGCCCCGGCGGCTACGCCGCGGCGTTCCGCGCCGCGGACCTGGGCCTGGACGTGACCATCGTCGAACCCGAGGCCAACCCCGGCGGCGTATGCCTGCACCGCGGCTGCATCCCGAGCAAGGCGTTCCTCCACGCGGCCAAGCTGATCCGCGAGGCGGAGGAGAGCCACGAGATGGGCGTGACCTTCGCCGCTCCCGAGCTGGACATCGACAAGATGCGCGGCTGGAAGGACGGCATCGTCGAGACCCTCACCGGCGGACTCGGCGGCAAGGCCGACAAGAAGGGCGTCACCCACGTTCGCGGCCGCGCGCGCTTCACCGGTCCCAAGGCCCTGAAGGTGGAGCTGGTGGACGGCGGCGAGACGGACCTGACGTTCGACCAGGCCATCCTGGCCACGGGTTCGCGACCGGCGCTGCCGCCGTTCGTGACGGAGTTGAGCGACCGGATCATCGACAGCACGGGCGCCCTCGATCCGCAGCGCATCCCCGAGTCGCTGCTGGTGATCGGCGGCGGCTACATCGGTCTCGAGCTGGGGTCGGTCTACGCCGCCCTCGGCACCAAGATCACCGTCGTGGAGATGCTCCCCCAGATCATGACCGGCGCCGACCGCGACCTGGTGAGCCAGGTGAAGCGCCGCCTCGACAAGCAGTTCGAGGCCATCATGACCAACACCAAGGTGCTGGCCCTGGCCGAGGGCGACGACGGCGTGACCGTCACCCTGGAGGACAAGAAGGGCGAGACGTCGGAGCAGGTCTTCGACCAGGTGCTGGTCTCGGTGGGGCGCCGCCCGAACGTGGACGGCATCGGCCTGGAAGAGGCCGGCATCGAGGTCGAGGGCGGGTTCGTGAAGGTCAACGCCCTGCGCCGCACGAACGTGGACGGCGTGTTCGCCATCGGCGACGTCACCGGGCAGCCCATGCTGGCCCACAAGGCCACCCACGAGGGCAACGTGGCCGCCGAGGTGGCCGCCGGCAAGACCGCCGCCTTCGAGCCCCGCGGCATCCCCGCCGTGTGCTTCACCGATCCCGAGGTGGCCTGGGTCGGCCTGACCGAGACCGAGGCCAAGGCGCAGAAGATCAAGGTGAAGACCGCCAAGATCCCCTGGCGCAGCATCGGCCGCACCCTGACCCTCGGGCGCGACGACGGCATGACCAAGGTGATCATCGATCCGGAGAACGATCGCGTGTTGGGGATCGGCCTGGCGGGCCCCGGAGCAGGCGAGCTGATTTCCGAGGCCGCCCTGGCCATCGAGATGGCGGCGCGCTGGCAGGACGTGGCGCTCACCATCCATCCGCATCCGACGCTTTCGGAGAGCATCATGGAGGCGGCGGAGACGTTCTTCGCCTGATCCTGCGTCGCTCAGTCGGTGTAGTCGGCCGCCGACGGGAAGTCGCGGAGCAGATCCGCGACTTTGGCCGCAGCATCGACCTGCACGAAATGCCCGGCACCCTCCAGCAGGAACAGCTCCGAATTCCCGAACTGCGAGTCCAAGTCTCGCGCGACGCCCGCGTTGAGGTAGGGATCGTCATTGCCGAAGATGATGCGGACCGGCGGATCGAAAGCTGCCAGCAGCGGCGTCGTATCCGCCCGCTTCATGACCTCCTCGTTAAGCACACGGTTCAGCCGATAGAAAGCCCGTCGGATCCCCAGGGACTGATGCCCGAGAGTCCGCTGGAACGGCTCGCGAAGCTCCTCGGTGCTGAGAAACCGGGCGATCTGCTGGTTCCAACCCCGCATCCAGAGGGAGTCGAAGAGGCGGGTCGCGATGACCGACAAGTCGCGGTAGAGGCCGGGCGTCGAGAAGCGGGCGATGGCTTCCGGCGCCCTCAGGGTCGGCGAGGGGCCGTAGTAGGTATTCAGCAGGACGAGACCGGCGGTCCGCCCGGGGTTGGCCAGCGCCCAGTCAATGCCGGGCTGGCCCGAGGCATCATGGACGACGAGGACCACGCGATGGAGGTCGAAGTAGTCGACGACCACTTCCAGGTCGCGGTACAGGCTAGCCACGTCGTAGCGGTGATCGCCGGGCTTGTCGGAATCGCCCCATCCCAGGAAATCGAAGGCGATGATGTGGCGGTCGTCGGCCAGCAGCGGCACCAGCCAGTCGTACAGGTGCATGCTGTCCGGGAAGCCGTGCATCAGGACCAAAGTCGGACGGTCGTCAGGACGGCCGAACTCACGGGCGTGGAGCCGGTGGCCGTCGCGGGGAACGTCGTGGGTCGCGTAGTCCACATGAGAGCGGAACGATGCCTCGTGTGCCTCGAAGTAGGCGCTGTGGTCGACCGTGGCACAGCCCCCCAGCAGCATCAGGCCGGCGAAGGTGCCGGTGGCGAAGAGAGATCGGGACGATGTCGGGCTCATGGCGGAGTCTCCTCGATAAGACTTGCGTTTTGAAAGTCACTGGCTTTGGGCAATGTAGCTTGTAAATTGCAAGTCGCAAGGACTCCTGCTATCATGGGTTCATGGCGACACGGAAAGACGACAACAGGAATACTGGGCGGTCCATGTGCCCGGTAGCCGCGATGCTGGACATACTCGGCGACCGTTGGACCCTGCTGGTCGTCAGGGACCTGTTCGCCGGCAAGAGGATCTACAGCGAGTTTCAGGTCTCCCCCGAGGGGATTCCGACCAATATCCTCGCGGAGAGGCTGAAGCGGCTCGTCGGGAACGGGATTGCGAAGAAGATCCCCTACCAGGAGCGGCCCCTCCGCCACGAGTACGTGCTCACGGCGAAGGGGCGCGATCTGGGGCCGATCCTGCAGGCGATGGTCGAATGGGGCGAGCGGCACGTGCCTGGGACGAAGGCGATGCTCAGCCCAGCAGATCCTCGTACCGGTCGCCGTTGAACCCCACCAGCAACGTCTTCCCGCGCACGATCGTGGGGGCGCGCAGGTTGCCCGTGGTGCCCAGCATGTGGCTCATGAGCTCTTCGTCGGAAGGCGCGTCCTTCTTCATGTCGAAGACGGTGACCTTCTTCCCCTTCATGACGATGACCTTGGAAGCGGCGGCCGCCAGCTCGCGGGCCTTCTCGGCTCCGAGCTTCTTGCTGGCGCTCACTTCTTCCTTGATGTCGATGTCGTTGGTCGCAAGGAACTCCTGCGATCGGGTGCAGCTCGTTCAGCCCTTGCGGTGGTAGTACCATTCGACGCGCTTGGCCATGATCGGCTCCTCCTGCGTGGGTGCGGGTATCGTATTCTCGTCGGGCAGGATAACCGCGATCGCGACGAACGTCATCTCCCGGTCAACGACCAGAACCTGCGCCCCCCGCTCATGCCCTGCGGCAGCCCGCGCTCGTCGGGCGACATCCCCCGCAGCACCCCCGCCAGATCCTCCAGCACCTTCGGGATCGTCGCGTAGTAGGCATGCACCTCCGGTACGCTCCAGGGTGCGGCCGACAGGCCCGAGGCGTCGATCACGTCCAGGCCCGCGGTCAGCACCAGCGGTGTGCCGAGGCGCGGCACGCTGAGCACGCGGGAGGCGTCGAGGGCGACGTCGCGGTCGGACTGGTAGAGGGTGAAGCGTCGGGCGAGGCCACCGATGCGGGGCGCGACGTGCTCGGCGAAGGTCCGCGCGTCGAAGTCCGGCGCCGCGAACACGACGTTCTCGAACAGCGGCGCGTCGCCGCTGCGGGCCAGGCCGTCGAGGGTCCGGATCAGGCACTGGTTGCCCATGCTGTGGGCGATCAGGTGGGGGCGGCGGCCCTCGCAGCGGTCGGCGAGATCGCGCAGGAACGCCTCGAAGAACGGCACGCTCCACTCCACGTCCTCGCGGTCGGACAGGTACTCCAGCAGGCTGCCGTCCGACGGCCACGTGAACAGCACCGACTCGCCGGGGAACGACAGGTCGTAGCACATCTGCGCGGTGCGGCGCACGGCCTTGTCGAAGCTCATGTTGAAGCCGTGGATGAACACCAGCACGTCGTTGGCCGGGTCGGCGGGCTTGCCGCCGTCGTCGCCGAGACGGTCCCAGAACATGCCGGGCTCCAGCCTCTCCACCGAGCGGATGACCACGTGCTTCCGCGGGTCCTCGCGGAACTCCAGCTTCAGCAGGTTGGGCGACTCGAGCTCGCCGGGCTTGTGGGCCTGGACGGGGATCGTGACCTCGCACAGCCCGTACTCGGTGCCGCGACCGGGCGCCGCGCGGGCGCCGCCGTACGCGTCGCCCAGTTCGCCGTCGGGGTCGGCGGCGCGGGTGGTGGCGTAGAGCACGTCCTGGACGTGGATCATGCCTTCGGCGTCGAGGTCCTTGATCGACTCGGGCACGGGCGGCGCGGTGCGGAGCTGTTCGATGAGGTCGGCGACCGTCGCGGGCAGGTCGTCCGGCGGTTGCACGCCGTGCTCGGCGCAGAGGGTCACCACGAGCTCGAACACGTCGACGGGGTCGGCCAGGAGGTCCTCGGTGAAGCGGGTGTCGGGGGAGATGCTCTCGACCGGCATGTTGAAGTGGGCTGCGATGTCGGTGAGGACCCCCACATCGGTTGCCGTTGCAACGGCGGCAAGCAGGCAGAGCAGGGCGAGGATCGTCGGCGTGCGGAATCGGTGCGTCATGATGGTCTCCCTCCGGGCGACAGGGTAGCACCCGTCGGCGGGGGCGTGCAACGCGGGGACGGGTCTTGTTCCGCGCTCACCGTGCGGGGTATGATGCCGGAAACCTATCCCCGAAGGAGATCCCGATGCTGATCACCACCACTCCCGTTCTGCAGGACCGCACCATCGCCGACTACCTCGGCATCGTCAGCGGCGAAGCCATCATGGGCGCCAACATCGCCCGCGACTTCCTGGCCGCCATCACCGACATCGTGGGCGGCCGCTCCGGCGCCTACGAGACCAAGCTGAAGGAAGCCAAGGACATCGCCCTGAAGGAGATGACGGACGAGGCCATCGCCATGGGCGCCGATGCCGTCGTGGGTGTGGACCTGGACTTCGAGACCCTCGGCGACGGCGGCATGCTGATGGTGGCGGCGAGCGGTACGGCGGTGAAGCTTGCGTAGTGCGCTCCCGATCATCACGGCTCTCATGCTCACACTGCCGGCCGCGGCCGCGGACCATCACCCGGTTCGCGTCGTCTTCCTCGCCGGAGGCACCCACCATTGGAGCAGCGACTACAGCGACATGGGGAACGGCCTGAACGGGTGCCTCGAGATCGCGGTCGGAGCGACACCGACGGTCGACATGGGGCTGCACCTCGGACTGGACGCGCTGGAACTGGACTACCCCCGGGGCGAGACCCAGTTCGATGCCGCCCTCAACGACACGTACCACCGCACCACGACCGTCCTTTTCGCGACCTGGTCACCGGGCCGCGACGTGGCCGAACCCTACGTGGGGATCTCGGCCGGTGTGCACGGTGTCCGCTACGGATACGCCACGGCCTACGAGCACTACGACGGAACCAAGGAGTTCGGATTCGGGTTCGGGGCGCTGGCGGGACTGCGCTACGAGATCACCGAGCGGGTCGACGCTCAGGCGCAGGTGTCCGCGGACCACTCCTCCAGCATCTCGTCCGGGTGGTTCGTGAGGTGGCAGGCGGGATTTTCGCGTGCGATCGGAAAGGGGAGATCATGAATTCCATGAAGAAGAGCGTGATCATGCTGCTGATCGTCGCCCTGCCCGTTTCGGCCCGAGCCTGTTCCGAAAGCGAGCACGCGGCGGTCTTCCTGTTCGGCACCGTCTGGCCGGTGTTCTCGGCCGAGGTCGAGGTGATGGCGATCCATGAGGTCGGTCCTGCGACCTTCCCGGACCATGAAGCCGTGTATTTACATATCATGGAGGCGTGTGACTGGTGTAATCCCGCGCAGTCCCCCGGGACCGCCGTCGGTGACATCTGGCCCTGGACATCCTCCTCAGGCACGACCCTCGTGGATCGGAGGGACGGACAGGTCCTGTTCGGCGGGAACGAGTTGTGGATGGGGACCGGAGCGGTGTGGGAGCCCCAGGCGTCCACCCACGCCTGGACCGCCGTCGCCGGCGAGCCGGCCGGGGCTCCGGTCGCCGTCCAGGAGGTCGTCAGGTACTGGAGCCATCCGGACCTCTTCCCCTCGACCCTTGAGTATACCGAGGACGCTCTGGGCACCCTGCGTGCCCTGGACGTCCTCCACTCCTTCGCCGAGTGCGGCGATTACACCGTGACCGGCTACGTCACCACCCCGACCATCGGCGGCCTGGATGAGAACGTCGCCCGTCTCGTGGTCATCGTGCAGGGGCGCGTCGGTTCCCCCTGGAGCGATCACGGCGTGGCTACGGAGCAACGGTCCTGGGGCTCGCTCAAGGCGCTCTACAGGTGAAAGGCTTCATCATGAGTTCGACGATGTTCCGCTCTCTTGCCTGGTCTGTGCTCCTGGCCTTCACCCTCGGCTGCGCCGCGACCGGCCCAGACCGCGTGACCGGCGAACCGTCGTCCCGCGAGGTGGGCGGACTCGACGTCGGCTCGACCGTGGAGGCGACCCTCGTCTCGGGCGAGGTCGTGACGGGGGAGATCGTCAGGCTGTCGTACTCGGAAGTCGTGATCGGCGTGACGGTGGACGGCGAGTACAAGGGGCGCGTCCTCGATCGCGAGGAGATCGAGACGATCGAGATCATCGAGCCGGCCGATTCCGGCAAGGCGATGACCTACGCCATCTACGGCGTCGCCGCCGGTGTCGTGGTCGTCACCCTCTGGTTCATCGGCGAAGCTGTCGGCATCGTCGATGGATTCGCCGGAATGGAGTGACGGCGCAAGGAGCTGCGTTTTCCCGAAGGTCGCACAGGTTCTCTTGTCAGGATGCATCGACACCCTCATCCCCGAAAGGCCCGACGTCATGACGTTCCGCCTCATCTTCATCGTCGCCGTCCTCGTCTCGTCCGCCACCGGCCAGGTCCCGTGGGACGGCGAGATCCAGGTCCATGGAGCCCTGCGGGCCATGTTCCACGAGGGCAGGACGGGAGCGGAGACGACCCTGGCGGACCTGCCGGCGTCGCCGTCGCTCTTCGCGGTGGGGGCTCTGGCCGACCTCTCCGGCGAGATCACGATCATCGACGGTCGCGTACATCTCTCTTATCCCGAGGACGACGGCACGGCTCGCTGGGAGACGCTGGACGGGAGCGATGCCGGCGCAGCCCTGCTGGTCGCCGCCGAAGTGGACGCCTGGTGCGCGGTCCGGACGTCGGAGCCCCTGTCGTTCGCCGACCTGGATGACGGCATCGCGGCCCTGGCCGAAAGGGCGGGACTCGCTCCCGACGGCCGCTTCCCGTTCCTGATGGAGGGCGAGTTCGAGGATCTCCACTGGCACGTCATCGACGGGCGACGACTGGTGGACGGCGGCTCATCCCACGAAGACCACCTCGCTGCGGCGGTGACGGGCCGCGAGGACCGCGTACGGGCGACCCTCATCGGTTTCCATTCTTTGACCGACCAGCGTGTGTTCACCCATCACTCCTCCAATACCCACATCCACTTCGTGGACGACGAGTCGGGTTTTTCGGGCCATGTGGATCATGTGGTCGTGCCGGCGGGAACGATCGTGAAGTTCCCCGTCACCGACACCCTCCTCGCCGGCCAGACCATGGCCGTCGCCTACTCCGGCTTCCGCGCCGGCCAGCACCCCGACCGCGGCGACGGTGCCGTGAACCCCACCCGCGAGCAGATCCACGAGGACCTGGAGATCCTGGTCGACGCCGGATTCCGCCTGATCCGCACCTACGACGCGGGGGAGAACTCGCGCACCGTCCTGGAGCTGATCCGCGAGCACGACCTGCCCCTCGAGGTGCTCCAGGGCATGTGGCTGAGCGCCGAAGTCAGCAACCACGAGGGCTGCTCGTGGCTGAACGAGCCCATCCCGGAGGAGGAGCTCACCGCCAACCGCATCAACAACGCGGCGGAGGTGGAGCGGGGCATCGCCCTGGCCAACGAGTTCCCCGAGGTCGTCGTGGCCGTGAACGTGGGCAACGAGGCGCTGGTGGACTGGAACGACCACATGATGACGGCCGAGGGCGTGATCGCGTATGTGCGCCGCGTGAAGGAGGCCATCCATCAGGAAGTGACCGTGGCCGAGAACTACGTGTGGTGGGCGAAGGAAGGCGCGGCCCTCGCCGCCGAGCTCGACTTCATCGGCGTGCACTCCTACCCCGTGTGGGAGGGCAGGACCATCGACGAGGGCCTGAGCTACACCCTCGAGAACATCGCCATGGTCCGCGACGCCCTGCCCGACGCCCGCATCGCCGTGCTCGAGGCCGGCTGGGCCACCACCGCCGAGGAGTTCGGCGAGCGTGCCGGCGAGGCGCAGCAGAAGCGCTACTACGAGGAGCTGGCGGCGTGGGCGGAGGAGACCGGCACCACCGTGTTCTTCTTCGAGGCGTTCGACGAGCCCTGGAAGGGCGATCCGGCGCGGGCGCTGGGGGCGGAGAAGCATTGGGGGCTTTGGTTCGAGGATCGGACGGCGAAGGGGGTCATGCGGGACTCCCTCCAGGCCCCGTAACGACGTTGACCGGGTGTTCAAGCTGCGTCATAGTTCCCGAACGATCATTCGTAACGATATCGCCCGACATCCATGACCTTCGAGGTCCAGGCCATGACCAGAACCATGGGCTCCGCGCTCGCGTGCCTGCTCGCGTGCATCCTGTTGCCTACCGTGTCTCGCTGTTCCCCTTCCTTCGAGGACCTGGACACGACTCCCTGTCTCCCCGACACCATCTTCGTCGTCGAGGGTCGCTCCATGCGCATCTTCTACGATCAGCTCGTGGCATGGCCCCCGGGTGCCCGCGATCTCGACTTCACGTGCATCGGCGACGTCGGCAGCGACGACTCCACCGGAGTTCACATCAAGTCCGTAGCCGGAGGGGGAATCCGTGTCGCCGTCGTGGCGAGTCACGACGAGGGCCGGACCGTGTTCAGCGCACACACGGTCGTTCGGCCGGTCGGCCGCGGCACGAGCCGTGATTCGATGAATGTTCTGCTCATCGGCGATTCGTTGGTGGCCGCTCACCCATGGGGGATGCCCGAGCGTTCGTATATCGCCGCCGGTATCCTCGATCTGTTCCAGGCCGATGAAGGGGCCGGAATCCGGCTGATCGGAACGGCGGGCGCCGAGCCCACGGTGCACGAAGGCTACAATGGTCGTCGGTGGGTGGACTTCGTGAACCCTCCATCGAGCGTGTTCGACAACCCGTTCTGGGATCAGGAGAACGCACGGCTGGACTTCCGCGACTATATGAAGCGGACGGGTCAACCAGGTCCGGTCGACGCTTGCATCATCCAGCTCGGATACAACGACCTCTGGGGACTCCAGGGGCAAGACCTGACGGAAGGAACCCTGGCGGTCTGGACGGCCCGCATCGACGGGTTCCTTGAGGTCCTGCTGTCGCCGGATCGAGGTTATCCAGGGTGTCGGGTCGTCATCAGTCTGCCGTCGTCGGGGAACATCAGGGCATCCGCCTGGGAGTCGAACTACGGCAGCCTCGATCATCACGAAACCTATGAGCGGAACATGGCCGTCTACCGACATGCCCTGAAGGACCGGTACGACTCCGGGGCGTTCGATCCCAGAGTCGATGTCTGTGCTTCGGGCGTCATGGTGGATCGGACCGACGGCTATCCAGTGGACAATTACCTCCATCCCGCCGTCGAGGGCTACCGATGGATGGCTGAGGCGTTTCATGCGCATCTACGGGCGCTGAGCTGGACTGATGAGGCGACAGGAGTGGAGGGCGGTCAGACTTGGGGGTCGGTCAAGGGGCTGTACCGGTGAGCTGATCTTACCCTCCGATAAACCCAACCCTTGCCCCCATGGCACCTTAATCAGGATATATGTTATCCTGTTTGCGCGAACACGACCCCATCCCCGATCATCCTGAGGTCTCCGCCATACCCCGCACCCTCGTGCTGTGCTCCGTCCTGCTGGTGCTCTCCGTGCCGGCTTTCGCTCAGACCATCTCGTTCAGCGCAGCCGATGTCGACGTGGGCTCCGGCCTCCAGTCGCCGGCGATCAGCGTGATCCTGGACCAGAGCCAGCACGGCGGCGTGTTCGTGACCGTGGCTTCGGCCGACTCGCTCATGGCCCTCGTGGCGCCGGACGTGGCTACCGCCGGCGGCGACTCCCTCGAGATCTACTTCCCCAACGGCACTACCGCCAAGTCGATCGTCGTGCAGGCCCTGGAGGGACTGACCGGCGCGGTGGACGTGACGGCGTCGGCTCCCGGCTGGACGACCGACACCCTGGCCGTGAGCGTGGTGACGCCCGGCCTGAGGCTCGAGGGCGTGCCCACGAGCATGGCGACGGTGGATCCCGACGATCCGGTCACGGCCCGCACGGGCATTCCGCGGGCCGACCTCCTCAACCTCCAGGTGCTCCAGTCGGCGCGGGCAGGCGGACCGGGGATCACCGTGACGTTCACGTCGTCCGATGCGGCCGTGATGGAGATGGTCACGGATACGGGTTCGGGACTGTCGGTGCAGGCGTCCGTGGCGCCGGGCGCGAACACCACGCCGACACTGGTGGCAACCGGCGGTGCGGCGGTGTCGCCCGTCGACGCCGGGTCGGCGGGGGTGAGCATCTCGGCTCCGGGATTCGCCGTCGTCGCGCCGGACCCGGCGATGGTAACCGTCGAGCCGGCCGCCCTGGAGCTCTACGCCCTGCCCGTGGACGTGGGCGCCGGACTCATCTCGAACCAGCACCAGGTACGCCTCAATGGTACGGATCACGGCGGCGTGACCGTTCACCTGGAAAGCCTGGACCCGTCCAGGCTGCTGCTGTCGGCCCACGCCGACTCCGTGGGCCAGGCGTCCCTCGACGTGACCATCCCCGACGGGCAACTCACCCACGGTTACTACCTGCACGGCCTGGAGGGCGTGAGCGGCGCGGCGGTCGTCAGCGCCACGGCGTCCGGCTGGACGTCGGCGGTGGAGGCGGCCGAGGTCGTCACCGGCGTGTTCGACATCAGCGGTCTGCTGACGGCCGTGGACACCCTCGATCCCGACGACGCGTTCCAGGTCCGTGTCGGCTTGCCCAACGCAGGCGGGACGGCCCTCGGAGCTCTTCAGGATCTCCGCCCCGGCGGCCCCGGCGCGACCGTCTCCGTGATCAGCACCGATCCGTCCGTGGGTCTGCTCGTCTCCCAGACCGCCGCCGGCGACACCCTGACCTACGCAATGCCTGCGGGCAGCTACGCGACGCCGTCCAACGTCGCGTCCGGGGGCTTCGCCTTCGACGGCGTGGGCGAGGGGACGGTCACCGTCTACGCCGAGATTCCTGGCTTCGCTCCCGTGGCCGCGGGCATCCGCACCGTCACGGTCACCCAGCCGAGCGTCACGACCTACTACTGGAAGGATACCGTCGGGTCCGGACTGCAGACGTCGTGGATGGAATTCCGGCTCGGTGCCAGCGCTCATGGCGGCCGCACCGTGTTCATCCAGGCGAGCGACTCGACCCTGGTGCTGCTGACGGCCGACCCGGACAGCGTCGGCGCCGGCTCCCTGGCCATCGACGTTCCCGACGGCCAGACGGCCGCCCGCTTCTATGCCCAGGGCCTGGAGGGTGTCGTGGGGACGGCCACCGTGACCGCCGTCGTCGACGGTTTCTCCGGCGCTGCCGCCGACATCGACGTGGTCCAGCCACGCGTCGAGATCTACACGCCCTCGCTGGTGGGCAGTCTGGACACCATCGACCCGCCGGCGGTCTTCCGGACGCGGATCGGTATCCCGAACTCTTCCACGGTCACGACGCAGGAATTGCGTGCCGGCTCCGCGGGAGCGACCCTGACCTTCTCGGTGGACGACCCCGTCGTGGCGACCCTGCTGACCGCCGCCGACACGAGCGACGTGGTGACGGCCGTCATCGCGGCCGGCGAGAGCTACACGCCCTCGACCCTGGCGGCCGGTGGCGTGGCCATCGACGGCCTGACCGTGGGCACGGCGACGGTGAGCGTGTCGGCGCCGGGCTTCGAGTCGGGGCTAAACGCCGTGCGCAGCGTCTCCATCACCCAGCCCACCATGTCCCTGGGGTACTCGGGCCTGACCATCGGCGCGGGGCTGCAGAGTTCCACCACCAACGTCACCTTCAGCGCGCTGGGTCACGGCGGCACGTGGGTCCACGTGGCGTCGCAGGACTCGACGGTGCTGCTCGTCGCGCCGTCCCGCGACGTGGAGGGGAGCGGGTCCCTGGACCTCTTCGTTCCCGACGGCGAGTCGCGGGCGTACTTCACGGCCCAGGCCCTCGACGGCACCGCCGGCGCGGTGACCGTGGACATCACCGCCGACGGTTTCGTACCCACGTCCACCACCTACACGGTGGTGCAGCCGGCCCTCGACATCGTCTACCTCAATGAGAACCAGTCGGTGGGCGGCGCCGACGACCCGTTCATCGTGCGGGTCGGCCTGCCCAGCGGCACCGGCGGCAGCGTGTCGACCCAGCAGTACCGCCGCGGCGGCGTGGCTCCCCTGGCGGTGAGCCTGACGGTGGACACTCCGGTCGTTGCGGACCTCGTGACCGTCGCCGCCACGGGTCCGGCGGTGCAGGTCGCCATCCATCCCGATCATTCCAGCACCGGCAATACGGTGCTCAGCGGCGGCGCAGCCCTCCGCCCCCTCGGCCAGGGCTCGACCCTCGTCGAGGCCTCCATCCCCGGCTTCTTCCAGACCGGCTGGGCCCAGCGCCTGGTGACCGTATCCGGCGACGGCATCGCCCTGCTCCAGGTGCCGGCCACCGTCGGTGCCGGCCTGCAGACGGGCGAACTGACCGCCAAGCTGAGCGACGGCGCCCACGGCGGCGTGACCGTCACCGTGGCCAGCGCCGACACCACGCGCCTGCTCATCGCGCCCGACGTGACGACACCGGGCTCGCCCTCCATCGACGTGTTCCTGCCCAACGGCTTCACCGAGGCGCCCTTCGTGATCCAGGCCCTCGAAGGCGTGACCGGCACCGTGTCGGTGGACGCCACTGCCAGCGGGTTCGCCGCCGGCGGCGTGTCCGTGCGCGTCGACCCCGCCGCCCTCCAGGTGGCCATGCTCCCGGACACCCTCGACGTGTTCGCCGACGATGTCCCCTTCACCGTCCAGACCGGCGTGGCCGACGCGTCCGGCGACTCCCTCGCCGTGACCCAGGCCGTTCGCGCCGGCGCAGCCCCGGTGGTCGCCTCGCTGGTGCTGTCCGACGGGGGGATCGCCGACCTGAGGACCCAGGCGGGTCTCGCCGATTCGGTTGCGGTGGACGTCGTCGCCGGGAACTTCCAGAGCGCGGGTACCGTCGCCGGGGGCGGCGCGGCCTTCGCGCCGGCGCTGCCCGGCACCACCACCGTTGCCGCCTCGGCGGCGGGCTTCACGTCCACCGCGGCGGCTTCGCACGTGCTCATCGTGACCGGCGACCTGACGGGCGTGTCGCCCCTGGTGCCGTCGGTGCCGACCCTCTCGGCCGCATCGCCCAACCCCTTCAACCCGGCCACCACCATCAGCTTCACCACGCCCCGCGAGGGTCGCGTGCGCCTGGTCGTCCACGACCTGGCCGGCCGTCGCGTGCGCACCCTGGTGGACGACGCCCTGCCCGCCGGCGTCCACGCCGTGATCTGGCGCGGCGACGACGACCACGGCCGCCGCGCCGCCAGCGGCGTGTACCTCTATCGCCTGGAGACGGACGGCGGGGTGCTGAGCCGGAAGATGGTGCTGATGAAATAGGAAAGCGCCCCGCCTGGATCGGCGGGGCGCCTGTCGTTCCCATTCCCGCCTGCTCCGCTAAGGCTTGGGAACGATGTCTCCCGGACCGTCATACCCTTCGGTGAGACCGCCGCCGGGCGCGTGCACGGGACCCAGGCCCAGGCCGACACGCTTGGCCCAGCTGCTACGCGTGCCGTCACTCGCTCCCCAGCTTACTGTATGCGGCTCGAGCTCCGAGTCGTAGGCGATCTGGAATTGCGTGGTCATGGTCGGACCGGAGAAATGGACGGTGATGTCGGTCGACTGGTTCGCTACGGCGATCGATCCGCAGGGAGTCCAGCTGTTCTTGTGAGGTAGAGTCGTGTTGTTCACCGCTGTGAAGGTCCATCCGGTGGGCAGAATGATGTTCTGCGGGTTGAAGACGGTAGTCCCGATGCCCACGACCACGCGATTGAGCCCGCCTTGAGCGGGCGTCACGATGTAGGAGTAGTCCCGCTGGGGCCAGGGGCTTGATGAGGGCACGGTGGTGCACTTGGTGCCGATGCTCTGGACGAGAGTGGCGGTGTGGACGGGATTGTGGAGGTTCTTTTCCCCGGTGTCTCCATCGGGCCCGAGCACGTTGCCGCCCTGCTCGGAGCACCCCGTCAGCAGGAACGCCGAGGCGGCGAGGAGGGAGAGGAACAGGGCGATTCCCCTGGTGGCGATGGATCGTCGTGATGCGATGCGGAGCATGGCGTGTCCTTTCGTCGTTCGATGGCGGAGCCGCTCGCGCGGACTCCGGGTCCCCTGTTCATGGAGGGGGAACAACGGAAGGTCGGCCGATTCAAGAACAATGATCGAGGATGGACGTACTGGTCGGGTTCCGTCACCATCGCGTGCAGGGAGGTTCGACATGAGCGGTCACGAAATCCACGAAGACAAGACCACCTGGGCCACCGGCGGCGGACTGCTGCTGGGCATCGGCGTGGGGTTCTTCTTCTTCCAGCGCTCGATCTTCTGGTTCCTGGGCTCACTGCTCGCGGGGTTGGGGCTCGGGCTGATGGTCACGTCCATCCTCGCGGCGGTACGGCGCGACGGGTAGCGGCTCAGTCCAACCCGGTCGCGAGCACGTCGAGGACGTCCTGTTCCGTGACCACCTCGATCACCACGACATGGAATCCCAGGCCGCTCATCGTGTCCGCGATGATCCGCGTGCGCTCGGCGTCGGCGTCGGCGGTGAGCAGGACGTAGGGAAGGTCGGACACGTGGCTCGCGAGGGCGTCGCGGAAGCCTTCGGCGGAGAAGTTCGCGTCGTCCAGCAGCAGATCGTCGACGCCGATCACGACCTGCCGGAACAGCTCCGGGCGGCGGATCGACGTGATCATGGCCGCATCGGTTCCCGCCCCGAGTCCGACCAGCACGACGTCGCCGGTGCGGAACAGCTCCCGCCCCCATTCCACCGCCATGGCCGTGTGCTCCGACGCCTTGTCCACCGCCAGGCCCGTGCTGCCGTGGGACTGGGGCACCAGCACGACGGTGTCTCCGGCGGGATCCATGTTGTTCCCGATCCGGCCCGCGAGGATCGACTCCATGCCCGGCTCATGGGGCACGACGACCATCAGCCGCGGCTCGTCCAGCCCCCGATGACCCGACGGCAGGTGCAGGGCGCACATCCGCTGGGTCATGGTGTCCACGGGGAACCCGCCCAGGAAGAACCCGGCGTCGGGCAGGCACGAGCCGCCGCCCTCGCACGCCTCGATCATGGCGGTCACCTCGGCGCAGGTGGCGAGCAGGTCCGACGAGTCCTGCTGGGGATGGCGCTTGTCCAGCTCCTGGACGAGCAGGAACAGGCGGTACTTGAGGATGCCGCCCTCGGGGGTGTCCATGGCGTAGATGCGCGCGTTAAGGTCGCCGAAGAGGTTGTCGGCGAAGCGCGTGAAGCTCTCCACCACCACCGCCTCGCGGCCGCCGACGTCGTCCACCGTCGCCACCAGCCGGTACTCGCCCGTCGGCAGTCCCGTGATATCCACCGACGCGTCGAAGTAGTTCAGGTCCTCTTCGCACCAGAGGTCCAGCACGAGGGGCTCCGATCCCGCGGCGGGGTTGCCGTCCATGTCGAGGATCTCGATGCGGCACGTCTTGTCGGCCTGCCCCGCGCTCCAGATCACGTACTCCATGTCCACGGTGCCGCCCTCGATGAGGCGGTTGTAGAGGCGCCCCTTGAGCACGGGTCGCGAGCGGTCGCTCGTCATGAACGACGCCGGCACGTAGCGGCGCCACGGCGACTGCTCGTAGCTGAGGCGTCCCTCCGGCATCAGCGAGAGGATCGGCTGGGAGCCGTCGATCTCCGCGCCCAGGTAGAAGACGTTCAGGCCCATCTCCAGGTCCAGCGGCGGTCCGTACGGGTGGAAGACGGACCAGGGCAGGGTCACCGCGTACCGGATCCCGTCGTCCGTGCGTTCGACCGTAGGGACGACCTCGGGGAGGGGCTGCAAGCCGAGTTCACCGTCACGACCGACGAGCCAGGCCTGCGGGACGCCGTTCTCGCAGCCCACGCCCAGCGCGTGGTACTGCCGGGATTCGTAGTCGTCCAGGGAGATGGGGCGCACCAGGTTGATCAGCAACCCGGAGCCGCCGTCCCAGGGCAGGCGGTCGACGCCGGCGGCGGGGTCCACGACCGTGACCTCGACGGTCAGGGCGTCGGCATCGTTGGTCAGGGTCGCCGTGGCGCGCACACGCCCGTCGTCGTCGGCGGCGGGGTGCAGGTCCACGTCCGCCAGCGGGTAACCGTCCTCGAGGACCAGGGCCCGGGCCAGGGATGTCTCGCGGAGCGCGGATTCGTGGCGTTCGACCAGCTCCAGGTAGCGCGGGTCCTCGCGGATCGGCGCCAGGCTCCGGTCCATGTCCATGAGGCGGAAGTTCGAGTAGCCGTTGTCGAGGGCCGATTCGAGGTCGACGAGGGCCTGGTCGTGGTCCCCGAGCAGGATGTCGAGGCAGGCCAGGTTGTAGAGCATGGTGCCGTCGGCGGGATGCGCGTCGATGTACTCCTGCAGCGCGTCCCTCGCCTCGGCCACGCGCCCGGCCTGGGCGAGCTGGACCATGCGCAGGGTGACGGCGTCGCGTTCCCAGGCGGTGGTGTTCGCTGCGGCGCCGTCGGTCGTCGCGGCGAGGATGCAACAGCACGTCAACAGGATCGGGAGGATCCGGCCGATCGGCATGGACTTGCAAATATCGGGAAACATGTCACCTACCCGGTTCCGGTCGCGGCGGCCAGTCGAGCAGGATCAGATTGTCACAGGGAATGCGGGGGAGCAAGGAGGCAGATGGTCCGGGATAGAGAGATGAGGGGGAGACGGCTGTCTCCCCCTCGACGCTCTCATCGACGCTGAACTAATTCAGCACGACGGTGATCGTGTAACCAGGTGCATGCACGCCGACAACAGCGTCAGCGGCCACGACCGTCAGGGTCGCGCCCACGTTCCAGGTATCGTCGGCGTTGACCTGCGTGATGTCCGTCAGGTCGCCCTCATCGGCGGCGCCGTTCACGGAGACGGCGAAGGCCGAGAGGTTCAGGCCGGCGACGTCGTCGGAATCGGTGAACGAGGCGTTCACGGAGGCACCGACGATCGAAGTACAGGTGAAGATACCGGGGGTGTAGCCGGTAGGATCGAACGAGATGAAGTTGGGGTCGGTCATCGCGACGGCAGCGTCCGTCGTGACGGTAAGAGTACCGTCGTGGTCGGCGACCTGACCGAAGTCCATCTGCGTCGTCTGAGCGATCGAGATACCCTCCACGACCTCGACGGCCGCGGTGGACACCAGGTCGAACGCCATGACGTTCGCCGCACAGGCGATGACGATCAGCAAAGTTGAGACGGTCTTGAGGCTGTTCATTGCACACTCCTTTGGCACTGTTAGAATCCGTTCCGTCGTACTGGTGGGCTGGACCTCAATTCTCAACCCAGGGATGTCTTCAGATGTCACGGGGAAGCCTTGAGGACTTTTTTCGAGTTTTTTCCGGGAGGCTGTCCGGGGGCCCCTCCGGCGTGGTAGGATGGGCCTGAACGCCCGGTCACAGGGGGGCTGCGCCCCGCGCAACGACGACACCCGGAATCCGCATCATGGCCCTGCGCACCCGACTCGCTTCATTCCTTCTCTTCGGTCTCATGCTGCCGGCCGTCGCCTGCGCCGTAAGCCTCGAGACGTCCGCCCGCGTCCGGATCGTGCCGGGCATGGACGTGATCCCCTTCACCGACGCCTTCCCTCCCGGTGAGCGCATCGCTCCCGCGGACACCCTTCCCCTGCTGCGCGTCACGACTCCCCCGGAGTACGCCGTCCGGGTCTCCCTGACGGCCCCCGGAGGGACGACCACGGACGCCGTCCTCGTACGGGACGCCGACGGCTACCTGGTCAGGGTCCCCGACGACGCGGGTTCCTGCAGGATCTCGTTTACTTACGAATAGGGGGACGAACCGGGAGGGACTGCCCGCCCAGGCCGCGGTCGCGCGGCAGGCGCACGGGCGCGCTCGGTGTCTTCTCCGGCTCCTCGGCGGGTTGGACGACGGGAACGGCCGGAGCCGGATTCGCGGTCTCCGCGGCCGCCGGAGCCGCCTCGACGGTCGTTTCGACGGGCTCGTCGACGGTCGGCTCGGGCTCGGGGGCGACGACCAGGGGCTTCTCCAGGAGGCGCACCTCGGATTTCTTCCTCTTGAGCAGGATATCGGGCCCCGGAACGAAGCCGCCGCGCCCCGGAACGACGATCGTGATCGGAGCCGGGAACTCGTAGAGGCGGCTGTTGAGGGTCGTGGGAACCACGCGCAGCACGTACGAGCCGGGCATCACGCCGGTGAAGTAGTAGAAGCCGTCGAACTCCACGACGGTGGCGTGGACGCGCTCGCCGCCGTCGTCGAGGAGCTCCAGGCCGATATGGCGCAGCTGGGCCTCGGGGTAGTCCGCATCCGTCACGAGCCCCTCGATCTCGCTCGTATACGCGAAGGCCATCTCCACGTCCACGATGCCGCCGGGGTGGCCCAGCACGTTGGCACCCTTGACCACCGGCACCAGGAACGGGTCGTCTACGGTGGTCAGGTCGAGCTCGATGGTCTGGGCGCTGTGGGCCATGACGCCCGGCAGCAGGGCGATGCCGCTGTCGTTGGTCCGGATGTCCCGCCAGGCGGTCAGGTTCTTGAAGCCGACGCCTTCGAGGGGCAGGTCGAGGTCGTCGTAGACCTGATCGTCGTCCAGGTCGATGTAGGTCCTCACGGACGCCGCGCTGCGGTTGGCCATGCGGCGGTGGGTGGACGCCCACGTGTTGGAGCGGTGGTCCCGGGCCAGGAACGTGCCCACGGTGAAGCCGAAGGTCACGCCCGTGTCCTCGTACCAGTTGAGGTTGGCGCCCAGGGTGAACCGGTCGTAGAGGCGGGTCACTTCCAGGTTCATGCCGTCGTGGCCGAACTGGTCGTCCAGGTAGTGGTTGAGGCGCAGGGTCGTTTGCAGCTCGTTGGACCGGTACATGGTCGCCGTGGCGGAGGCGGATCGGATGCGGGAAGGCGACATCTCGTAGCTCACGTCGCCGCGCAGGGAGACGGGGCCCACCCACGTCCGCATCAGGAAGGTGCCGAGCAGGACGTCGTCGACGTGATCCTCGTAGGTCTGCCGGCGCGAGCGGATCGTATGGGACAGCAGCACCTTGCCCTGGTTGCCGGACAGGCGCAGCTGGAACTCCTGCTCCCGCTTCAGGTCCCGGCCCACGTACTCGCGGTCCAGGGTCGAGAGTCCGTAGATGAAGCTGCGGCTCGCGTGGTGGGCGAGGTGTCCGCTGGCCTGCATCACGGTCTGGTTGCGGATGTACTGGACGCCGTCGGGTGACTCGGCGCGGTACTCGTCGTTGATGCTCGACTGGAACAGCAGGTTCTGGCCCTTGAGGCGCGTCCTGGCGCCCAGCGAAGCGGCCGTGCCCCCGTCGGTGCTGCCGGCGACGATGCCCTCCACGTTCACGGGACCGAGGGAGCTGTGGTTGCCCAGGCTGGAGTAGAGGTGCCGGTCGTTGCCGAAGCTCAGACTGGACAGATCCAGCACCAGGGCGTGCCTGTTGGACAGGGCGTAGGAGAGGGCCAGCTGCTGGTTCCAGGGCTTGTCGGGGGCGTCGGAGGGCGCCGCGCCGTCCGTCAGCACCGACGAGCCCTCGTGGATCATGGTCGCCGTGTACTTGAGCTCCCCGACGTCGATCATCGAGGGGCTGATGTTCGCGTAGTCCATGACCGAGCGCTTCTCGCCCCGCGGGCCGTACAGCACGGTCCGGAAGGTGTTGTTGCCGACCACCATGGGAACGGCCTCGAACAGATAACGGCCTTCCTCGTCCACGGTCTGGAAGTCATAGAGGGTGCCGTTGATATACAGCTCCGCCTCCCAGCCCGGAGGGGCGTCGCCGCGGATGTCCGTGGTGTCGAACTCGCGGCTGCGGTGCAGGTCCTGGTTCGACACGGTGAACCCGATGCCGCGCTTGGAGCCCGTGATCAGCGGGATACGGGAGATGTCCAGGTCGCCGAACTCGTACCTCGTCGCCCCGGCGCGGCCCAGGAGTCGACCGTCCGGATCCCAGCGACCGGCCTTGAGGCGGGCCGCCGTCCGGCTGTCGCCTTCGACGCCGACGTGGGTCAGGAAGAGGTTGCTCGACAGTCCCGCCACGTCGGCCCAGCTCTGGGACGAGAAGCGGGTCTGGACGCCCCGGCCCGTGGAGTTCATGGAGAGGGTGGCGTCGGTCATGGGCCAGCTCCACATGCGGTAGGGAGCCACCCACAGGGGATAGCTCTGCTCCTCGCGCCCGTGGGCCGACAGCCACATGGCCCGCTGTTCCTCGCGGCGGCGGCGGTCCTGGTAGGGGAGCACCTCGCGCGGCGTCACGGTGACGTTCATCCGCGCCAGTTTGATGTCGAGGTCGATGGGCAGCCACTGCTGGACCAGGTCGGACCTCAGGTAGATGTCGCCGTCGTCGTTGCCCACCGAGTTCGCCGGCAGGTCGAAGGTCTCGTCGCCGAGGGTGACCGTCTGATTCAGGAGATCGAGTCGGAAGATCCGCGACTCGTCGATGATCCAGCCGTCGGCGAGTCCGTCGACCACGTCGACCATGATGGCCAGTTCGAGGATGGATGCGAGTTCCCCGAGCGGCAGCATCACGTGGTCGCCGTAGCGATAGGACAAGAAGCCGTGACCGCTGCTCTGGCGCTCCAGTCGCACTTCGAGCACCAGCAGATCGTCGTAGGGCAGGTCCACGAAGACGGTGGAGTCCGCGACGGCGGAAGAGGACACAGGAACCGGCGTCGTCTGCTGGGCGCAGACGTCCGGGGCCGAGCCGATGATCCGGCCGGCCGTCACCAGGATCGCGAGGATCCTGAGGATTCCTGTGATCCGCGTGGTCATTGCGTGCCGACCACTCCCATGTCGAGGGGAATGACGAGCTCGGCGACCTGGTCGCCGTGCATGTCGGCCGTCTCCGTATAGACGACCCGCAGCGAGCCTGACCTCAGGAGGTCGGGATCCACGCCCCTGAGGCGGATCCTGTTGACCCTCATGTCCAGGGGCGCGTAGACGGCCAGGCCCCGTGACATGAAGATCTGCTGCTCGGTGCCGTCGGGCGCCGTGTGGAAGACGTCGACGTCGCCGTAGATGGAGCGCGACCCCGTCCGTCTCATCTCCACGGTCAGCAACGGGAAGCCGAGATCCGGGTCGTCCAGCACGAGCTTGGGATTCTCGATGGCGACACCCGCATCGGTCTTGCCGAAGCGCACCAGGATCGGGATCACCGTCTCGACGGTCACCACCGGCTGCACGCTGAGCAGCTCCTCTTCCTCGAGCCGCTCGGCGGTCTCGATGTCCTCGAGCCGCGGCGTGGGCGGGATGGAGCGGATCGACATGTGGGTGCGGAACTCGACGTCGTCGGGCACGTCACCCCTCGGTCGCCGGACCAGCAGACGGATCGTCTGGGCCGACTGGGGGGGGATCGTGACCCGCCGGGGCGAGAAGCTGATGATGTCGTCCGCGAAGAACTCGCCGGGACCGGCCTCGTCGGCTGCGACGATGTCGCCGTCCTCGAGCATCCGCATGTTCACCAGGGAGATCCGGTACGTGTTGGGCTCGGAGCTGCGGTTCGACAGGAACACCGTGGTGGAGCGCGTCCTTCCATCAAAAAGGACCCGCAACGGCGTCACCGAAACTCCTTGTGCGTGGCAGGATAGTGACCCCAAGCCACCCAGGACCGACACGAAACCAGACACAATCAAGGCGACAGAAAACGTGGTCAGACGCATCCAAGAAACCTCCGGTAATGCAACCAATTGAACGGCATACAGTTATGCCATTCGATGCAGTTCTCTGGAATACGGTATTGCAACCGATATGCCCGGAGGGTCTTTTTGATTAGTTGTAAGTCGTGGTGATGGTGTAGGAGACGGACTGGCCGGCGCCCGTGGTGGCCTGGGCGTCGTCGACGGTGAGGGTGGCGCCGATGGTCAGCACCAGCTCGCCGGTCCCGTCCAGGTTGACGGCGATCAGGGGGATGGCGCCCTCGCTGGACGTGAAGGAGCTGAGGCTCAGCCCGTTGGCGGCGGTGGCGGAGATGGACACGTCGACCGCGGTGTTGGGGTCGCCCGTGATGGTGCAGATGGCGGAGTAGGGGGTGCCGCCGTAGTGGATGAACTGGGGATCGGCCGTGATGGCGTCGCCCAGGCCCAGGGTCACCGAACCGCTGCGGTCGGCGACCTGGCCGAAGTCCATCTGCTGGTCCGATACGACGGAAACCGCGGCCTTGTCGGACCGGAAGAGCTCGAACGGGTCGGCGGTGCGGGCCTTGGGGTCCCCGGCCCGTGCGGACGGGAATTCGGCCGCCGACAGGCAGACCACGACGCAAAGGCCCACGAGGACCCTCCATCGAGATCGATATCCTGCCAACAGGCGCATGGAATTCTTCCCCCATACGGCCGGGAGCGGCGGCTCCAACCGTCGCTTCCAGATTGAGTGTAGTTTAACTCTCATGTTTCCAACATCTTCGCCGCCTTCTCGATGGAAGGGTCCGCGAATTCCGGATTCTCGATCGGGGAGATATGCATGGGGTGTGCCATGGAGCGGGAGGGGGCGGGAGCGGGGCCGGTCGGGCGACCGGCCCCTTGGCGCTCAAATCATTTCACGAGAACCAGTTTTCCGGCGTCGACCAGCACGCCCGCCACGACCCGCGCCATGTAGACGCCGGCGGGCACCGAACGCCCCTCGCCGTCGCGACCATCCCAGGTCAGGGCGTGGGGGCCGGCGCTGAGGGGGCCGTCGTGGAGGGTGCGCACCAGGCCGCCGTCCACGGCGTGGACCGAGACGCGGGCCGGGCCCGGGGCGGGCAGGCGCAGCTCGATGGTGGTCATCGGGTTGAACGGGTTGGGCGAGGCGCCGGCGAACAGGCGGGCCGCGACGGGGCCGGGCACCGGTTCGTCGCCGCCTTCGATCGCGGTGGTCGTGGCGTCCTGGCCCAGCATCATGCGGTTGTAGAGGCTGCCGATCACGACGCCCTCGTCGGTCATGGCCATCGACGTCACGCGGCCGCCGTCGAGTCCGGCCATGCCGCCGTCGAAGGGCGGGATCACGTGCTCCCAGGTCAGGCCGCCGTCGTCGGTGGCCAGAAAGCCCGTGGAGAGGTAGATGCTGTCCCAGGCGATGCCGTGAAGTCCGTCGCGGAAATCGAATCGGTTCACCCGCTCGCTGCTGACGCGGGTCCAGCTGGCGCCGGCGTCGGTGGTGCGGAAGATGCCCACGTCCTGCCAGTCGCGGACGGTGAGCAGGCCGGTGTTCGCATCGAGCCAGTGCATGCCGGTGACCAGGGCCGGCGACGGGACCGGGACGCTCGTCCAGGTCAGGCCGCCGTTGCTGGTGCGGAACAGGCAGGGGGCGCCGCCGAACAGTTCGCCGCCGGCGTAGCCGTTGAGCGGGTCGGGGAAGTCCACGACCCACGCGTTCCAGGCGGCGGGCAGGCCGCCGCCCACCACGCTCCAGGTGACGCCGCCGTCGCTGCTGCGGCGCAGGCCGCCGTCGTCGTTCTGGGTGGAGCAGCCGAGGAAGCAGAGATCGGTGGCCACGGGCTCGATGTCGGCGACGCGCAGGAGGGTGCTGGAAAGCTGGACCGTGGACCACGTGTCGCCGCCGTCGATGGTCAGGACGAGCTCGTCGTAGTGACCCGAGAAGCCGTGGTCGTCGTCCAGGAACTCGATTTCCTGATGGTAGTGGATGTCCGGAGCGCCGGCGGGGGCGGTCCAGGTGCGGCCGCCGTCGTCGCTGCGGAACCAGCCGGGTTCCATGGTGGCCACGGGGGCGTTGGCGGCGAAGAGCACGCCGTCGGGCCTGCCTCCGATGGCCATGATCCTGGCACCGGACGACGAGGCGGCGAGATTCGTGACGCCGTTGTCATAGGTCAGGCCGTTGTCGTCGGTGTAGAAGATATCGCCGTTGTTGGACCCGAAGAACACCCGGCCGCCGGGGGCCTGTGCGAGGCCGGGGAAGCCGAGGTTCAGGATGTACACGCGCTGGGTCCACGTGACTCCGCCGTCGATGGTCTCCCAGAGCTCCTGGCCCTCACCGACGCACGTGACCAGCCAGTGGTCGGGATCGAGCACGAGGGTGCGGAAGCGGTAGTGGGGAGCCAGGAAAACGCCGACGGGCGTCCAGGTGACGCCGCCGTCCACGGTCTCGAGCCTTTCGAAGTCCGAGATGATGAACCCCGTGAGGGCATCCGTGAAATAGACCTCGTTGTACCCGAACGTGGCGGTCCCGAACTGCGACCAGGTGGTGCCGCCGTCGGTGGTGTGGTGGACGCCGTTCTCGCCGACCATGTAGCCCTCCAGCGCGGAACGCCACAGGTGATGACGGACGGCTCCGGTTCCGGTGGGAGTGGTGCCGGTCCAGGTCAGGCCGCCGTCGTTGGACACGATGACCGCGCCGCCCTCGCCGGCCGCCGACACGCCGCCTCCGGGCACGTGGCAGAGGTCGCGCAGGTGGCCGGGTGCGGGAGTGGCCACGGTCGCCCAGGTGTCGCCGCCGTCGGTGCTGCGGAACATGCCTTCACCGGCGGCGATCAGGGTGCCGTCGGACAGGCGCACGACGTCGTACAGGTCGGGGTAGCCGTCCAGGCTCGTCTGCACGTTCCATGAGACGCCCGCGTCGTCGGTGCGCAGCACGGTTCCGCCCCCGCACACGGCCCAGCCGGTGGAGGCGTCGGCGAAGACGATCCCGAACACGCTGTTGCCCTGGGGCGACGGGTGGGACCACTGGTAGACGAGGTCGAGGGCTACGGCGGTGCCGGCGATCAGCAGGATCGAGACGGAAAGGCAGACGAGGCCGCGGTGCGGTCCGTGCATGGACGGTCCCTCCATGGAGTACGGAAAAAGCGATGTGCTGCGGGGGTGTCGATGAGGGACAAGATAGTCGCAGAGCGATGGGCCGCATGGGAAAAGGGGCCCGCACCGTCGAGACGGTGCGGGCCCCCGGCCGGCTGCCGAAGGATCACTCCAGGATGACGAGCGACAGCGTCACGCCCTCGCTGCTGATCATCAGGTCCTCGGGGTCATCCGTGACGATGTCGGCCGATGCGCCGGGCTCCAGGATCATCCGCTCGCCCTCGACATCCATCACGATGGTCGAGATGGAGTTGTTCGCGAGGGTGACGGGCAGGGAGCCGTCGGGCAGGGGCTCGCCGGGAACGGCTTCCAGCAGGGGAGCCAGCTCGAACGTCAGGCCGGAGACCTCGGCCCGGACGGACAGCCGTTCGATCCGGTCGCCGGTGGTCGGACCGGTAGTGCCGGCGTCGTCGGAGCAACCGACCGCGGAAACGGAGAGGATCGCCGCAGTGCAGACGATCGTCGCAAGGGTCCTGTTCATGTCGTACCTCCTCGTGCGGACGCGATGTCCGGTGATCAATGACCGTAGTGCTGGGCGAACAGGACGATGTCGGGCAGGCTCACCACGCCGTCGCCGTTGAAGTCGATGCAGGGGTCGTAGGGACCGCTGTAGGCGCCCGCGAAGATCACGACGTCGGACAGGTTGACCTGCCCGTTGCCGTCCAGGTCGGCCGTCACGATGGATCCGGTGCGTCCGAGCACGAATCCCCAGGGGTCGGTGTACTCGATGTAGCCGGCCGCCCCGCATCCGCCGACGGCGGGGTTGAAGGTGACCATGCCCCCCGCCTGGACGCTGGTGGTCTCGACCGGGAAGGAGTACCCGGGCGACGGCGTCAGGCTCGTCAGGGCCGGTCCCTTGAAGTTCAGGCTCACGGGGTAGCCTATGCAGACCTGGCCCGCGGGGCCGGTGACCTTGCCGTCGACGGGGATGTCCCCCCGGGGGCAAAGCATGACGTGGTCGGGGAATCGGCTGTTGTTGGGATCGGCGCACTGGGCGTCGGCGCGGTCGGCGACCGTGACGGCGATCAGCAGCACGATCCCGAGAGCGAACAGGGTCGCGCGCATGGTCGGTCTCCCTTCTGGTCGGGGCCGGTCGGCCCCGTGGTCGTTCGAGGTGGGGTACGGGTCTGCACGGGGAACAACCGGGGCGGGAGCGATTCAAGAAGCGGCGGGAACCGGCTTGGCCGTAACGTCGCGGCTCCCTTATGATGGACCCTCACATCGATCCGAACGGAGCCCCCGTGTCCATCGCCGTGATCAGCGACATCCACGCCAACCTGCCGGCCCTCGAGGCCGTCCTCGCCCATGCCGACGCGCAGGGGGCGGAGCGGATCGTGTGCCTGGGCGACGTGGTGGGCTACAACGCCTCGCCCGCCGCTTGCGTGGACCTGCTGCGGGCGCGGGAGGGCCTGGTGTGCCTGCTCGGCAACCACGACGCCATGGCCTCCGGCTTGGACGACCTCCGCGGCATCAACCCCATGGCCCACAAGGCCATGTCCTGGACGCGCGAACAGCTCGACGACGACCGCAGGGCCTGGCTCGCCGGCCTGCCCCTCCGCCACGACGACGGCCCGGCCGTGTACGTGCACGCCTCGCTCCATGGAACCCGGGAATGGGAATACGTGAGGTCGCCGGAGGCGGCGGCACGGTGCCTCGACGCCCTGGACGGCGCCGTCTGCTTCGTGGGTCACAGCCACATTCCGGGCGCGTGGGTCCGGGACGCGGACGGCGTCCGGGCCGTGTCCGACGATGCGGTGTCCGTGGATCCGTCGGGGAAGCTGCTGGTGAACGTCGGCAGCGTGGGCCAGCCTCGCGACGGCGATCGCAGGGCCTGCTACGTGATCTACGACCAGAAGGCCGGCACGGTGGTGCGGCACCGCGTGGAATACGATGCGGCGGCGGCCTGCAGCGCGATCATCGCGGCCGGGTTGCCGGAGGCGTTGGCGGACAGGCTTCGATGATCAGGGAGAGAGACCATGCCGATCACATTCCCCCCAGAAACCGAACAACGCATGACCGAGTCCATCCGCCGCTACTTCGAGGAGCACATGGAGGAGGAGGTCGGCGACCTCAAGGCCGCCATGCTGCTGAAGTTCTTCCTGGAGGAGCTGGGACCGACGGTCTATAACCGCGGCGTCTCCGACGCGCAGACCCGCCTGCAGGGCCACGTGGCCGACCTGGACGGCGAGTGCTACGCGCCGGAATTCGCGTACTGGAAGCGGTAGCTACCTCAGCACGCCGCGCTTGCACATGATCCGCGAGTAGACGACCTCGCCCACCGCGATCAGGAAGATCACGGCCGAGAACGCGATGGCAGCGGACCCCATCATCTCCACGCCGTCGGTCAGCACGTAGTTGTGGACCGTGGTGACGAGCATCGACACCAGCGACACGATGAACACGGGCCCCGCGATCTTGCTGCGCGCCAGCAGCAGGACCGAACCCACCACCGCACCCCACACTGCGACGGCCCAGAATCCCTCGACCCACGCAGGGAAGCTGAAGAAGTACTCGAGCTGCTCGGGTGTGAACTTGGCCAGGTAGGCCTCGTTGCGGGTCTGGGTCATGAGGTAGTCGTAGGCGCCCATCGCGTTCCAGAGCAGCGACAGGCCGCCGACGATCCACAGGTGCTTCGGAGTGGACATGCGTTTCCCCTTCCTGGAGTCCGTTGTCGGAGCCGCTCGCTCCGTGCGGAGATCGGTACATGGTAGCTGCACTCGCCCGAAACCGCGCTGGTCACGGGGCGATTGCGGTGATAGGGATTGACCGGAGCGGACATCCGAACCAGGTCTCAGGAGGAGTCGACATGTCCCAAGACGAAACGACCCCGGAACTCGTGCACTGCATCTACACCAGCGCCGCCACGGTCGAGTTCACCCACGACGACATCATGGCCCTGCTCGAGGTATCCCGCGCCAACAACGCGAAGCTCGGCGTGACCGGCATCCTCCTGTTCATCGACGGGACGTTCTTTCAGGTCCTCGAGGGCGAGAAGGGGATCGTCGAGCCCCTCTATGACAAGATTGCCCAGGACCCTCGCCACGGGAACCTGTCCATGATCATCTTCGAGGAGATCGAGGAGCGGACGTTCACCGAATGGACCATGGGCTACGCGGGTCTGACCCGTCGGGACCTGGCCGGCGTCGAGGGCCTCAACGACTTCTTCCTGGGCGGCAAGTGCTACACAGATCTCGACGACGGTCGGGCCAAGCTCCTGCTCGATGCGTTTCGCAGCGGGCGGTGGAGGTCGCGGATCTCGTAGAAAGCCCAAAGGGGGGCTAACCGCCCCCCGGCCCATCATGGCAGTCCCAGCACGAATACCCCGACCATCCCCCCTGGAGATCCGCGCCGTGGCATGCGGTGCAGGAACCCGTGCCGTTGCTCTCCGCGAAATCGCCGTGGTTGTAGTCGCGGACCCAGAGCTCCGGGTGGCCGCCGATGCCGTCGTGGCAGTCCCAGCAGCTCACGTCCGTCCAGCCGCCGCCCCAGTCGTTGCCGTGGCAGTCGCGGCAGTCGTCGGCGGTGTTCTGGGCGACCTCGGCGCCGTGGATGCTCTCGGACGACCAGTCGAAGGAGTGACCGCCCGGTCCGTCGTGGCACACGAAGCAGCTCGTTTCGCTCCAGCCGCCGTCCAGACCCGCACCGTGGCAGGACGTGCAGTCGTCCACGCCCGAAGTGCGGACCACGCCGCCGTGCTGTGTGGGCTGTTCCCAGGCGGTGGGGTGACCGCCGGGTCCGTCGTGGCACTGGTAGCAGCTCACGCCGCTGTCGCCGCCCAGGTAGTCGGCGCCGTGGCAGACGGTGCACGATGTCGATCCCTCGGACTCGACGTACGTGCCGTGCTGATGGGGGGCGTTCCAGTTGGAGGCGTGACCGCCGGCGCCCTCGTGGCATTCGTAGCAGCTCGTGCCGGACCAGCCGCCCTGGTAGTCGACGCCGTGGCAGCCGGCGCACTGGGCGATGCCCTCGGTGGCGGCTCGCTGGCCGTGGGCCGTCGGCGATTCCCAGCCGTCCGGGTGTCCGCCGGGTCCGTCGTGGCATTGGTAGCAGCTCGTGCCGGACCAGCCGCCCTGGTCGTCGGCGCCGTGGCAGTCGCGGCAGTCGGCGATGTCGTCGGCCGCAGCGTCGCCGTGGGCGTCGGGCACGATCCAGCCCAGGGGGTGGCCGCCCACGCCGTCGTGGCACTGGGAGCAGGAGACCTCGCTCCAACCGCCGGTCCATTCGGCGCCATGGCAGACGGCGCACTCGGCGGGGCCGGAGGGGCGCACGTCGGCGCCGTGGGCGTCGCCGGAGATCCAGCCCGCGGCGTGTCCGCCCGGACCGTCGTGGCATTCCCAGCAGCCCACGCCGCTGCCGCCGCCGTCCAGGGGCTGGCCGTGGCAGCCGCGGCAGTCGTCGGGGCCGTCGGCGGCCACCACGGCGCCGTGCAGGTCGTCGGTCCAGTAGGCCGGGTGGCCGGACGGACCGTCGTGGCACTGCCAGCAGCTCACGCCGCTCCAGCCGCCCTGGTAGTCCTCGCCGTGGCAGTCGGCGCAGCCGGCCAGGTCGTCGGCCGCGGCGCCGCCGTGGAGGCGGGGCTGGGCCCAGATGGGGGAGTGTCCGCCGGGGCCGTCGTGGCACTCGAAGCAGCTCACGCCGCTGGCGCCGCCGGTGTAGTCGGCGCCGTGGCAGGCCGTACAGCTCTCGGCGCCGTGCTCGCGCACGTTGGAGCTGTGGAGGCCGGCGCTCATCCAGTCGTCGGGGTGCCCGCCGGGTCCGTCGTGGCACTGGTAGCAACTCACGCCGCTCCAGCCGCCGTCGTAGTCCATGCCGTGGCAGTCGGCGCAGGACGCCAGGTCGGTGCCGGCCTCGGCGCCGTGCAGGCGGGGCTGGGCCCAGATGGGCGGGTGGGTGCTCGGGCCGTTGTGGCAGTCCCAGCAGCCGACGCCGGTCCAGTCGCCCTGGAGCTCCTGACCGTGGCAGGCGCGGCAGCGGTCGGGGCTCTCGGAGGCGACTTCGGAGGCGTGGCCGGCGGCCGAGCCCCAGTCGGCGGGATGTCCGCCGATGCCGTCGTGGCAGGCCGTGCAGCTGGGCACGCCCTGCACGGCGTCGCCGGCGAGGGCGTGGCAGTCGGCGCAGTAATCCACCGACGCGTCGGCGGCCACGCGCAGGCCGTGGAAATCGGGGGAGGCGGGCTCCATCCAGTCGTCGTGATGGGCGGTGACCACGGGGTCCTGCACCTGCGCGGCGCAGCCGCCGATGAGGAACAGGGCCACGCACGCGACCGTCAGGGTTCGCAGCAGGGCGTTCATCGAGCACCTCCCTCGTGGCAGCGGGCGCAGGTGGGTTCGGCCGCTCCCGCGTCGTGGCAGGCCACGCAGCTCTCCAGGTCGAACAGGCCTTCGACGGCGTGGGCGCCGCCGTCCATGGGACTCAGCCAGTCGGCCCGCGAGTGGTTCAGGGGCAGCACGCGCTCGGCGCGGTGGCAGGAGACGCAGTCGGCGGGCTCCTGGTGGCAGGTGGTGCATTCGAGCTCGCCGCTGCGGGCGACCATGCCGTGATTCCAGGCGAAGCCCAGCTCGTGCACGCGGGGCGCGACGTTGTCGCCGGCGTGGCATTCGAGGCACGACGCCGGGCCGTGGCATTCCTCGCAGCGGTCGCCGTCGAGGCGGGCTTCCAGACCGTGGCCATGCTCCCAGTCGCCGCCGTGGTCGGCGGGGGTGAGCTCGAAGCCGCCGTCGTGGCACAGACGGCAGTCGGCGTAGGCGTCGGCGGTGTCGTGGCAGGCGCGGCAGTCGGCCTTCACGGGCATCGTCGGGGCGCCGGGGTCGCCGTGGCAGGCGGTGCAGTCCATGCCGTCGTCCATGTGGGCGGCGTGGCTGAACAGGGACGCGCCGAACACGCCGGGGGTCCACTCGCCGGCGGTGTCGACGTCGGTGTGGCACATGGCGCAGGTGTCGTCGTCGTCCACGTCGTGGCAGTCGGCGCAGGTGTCCATGTCGGGCCTGAAGACCTCCAGCGCGGACGTGGAGCTCTCGACGCCGTCGTGGCAGGTGGCGCAGTCGACGTCGTTCTCGAAGTGGACGTCGTGGGGGATGATGATGCGGTCGGGCGACTGGGCCGCAGCGATCAGCGGAAGGGTCAGCAGGATCAGGATCATGGTCTTCACGGCCGCACCTCCCCTCGGGTCAGGCCGAAGCGGGAGGGTCCGCCTCCGGCGGCCAGGTTCATGCCCACCAGCAGGCGGACGTCCTTGTCGCGGTGCGGGGTGGCGAAGCGCTGCACCTCCGCGGTGAGTTCCATGCCGGGGCGCACGTCGGCGCGCAGGCGGGCCGCCAGGGTGGTGATGGTGCGGCGACCGTCGTCGGGATCGTCGTTCAGGAGCGTGTAATCCAGGAGCGAGGCGGAGACGTCGGCGCGGAGCCAATCGTTGAGCCGGCCGCCGAGGTCGCCGTAGAAACCGCTCTCCTCGCCGGCGTCGCCCACGCGGATCGACCAGCCGATGCGGCCGATGGACAGCAATGCCGCCAGTCCGACCCGCGACGACGTCCGGTCGTCCACGAAGGTGCCCAGATACTCCAGCTCACCGCCCAGGCCCTCGGGGCGCTCGCGGCGCAGGGTCACGCGGGCCAGGCGGATGCGCTCGGCCGAGGCGAAGCGCGAAAACCACGAGGCGGCGTCGATACGCGGGCGACGGCTCAGCAGCTGGACGCGCAGCTCGGGGCGACGGCCCTGGGCGCGGATGCGCATGCGGGCCTCCATGCGGCGCCAGTCCTCCAGTTCGAGGTCGTAGTCGCCGCGGCCGGTCAGGGCGAGGCCGTTGCGGGAGGCGTAGGCGCAGTCGAGGCCCAGGGGGCGTTCGGCCACCTCGCCGTCGCGCTTGCGGCAGGCCGTCGAGACGCCCAGCCGCAAGCCGCTGCGGGTGCGGGTCTCGAGGCGGGCGCCCATGGCGCGGTCGAGGTCGAAGTCGTTCATATCGAGGCCGTGGTCCCAGGGCGTGCGGGCGCCGCCCCAGACGGTGGCCTTCACGCGGCGGGTCGGCTTCCAGGCGACGCGGCCGCCGTCGAGGCTCAGCGATGCCGAGCCCTCGTGGATGAAGAGGCGGCCGGCCTGGACCGTCAGGCCGCGGACGGGGCGCGTCTCCAGCACGGCGGTGTGCAGGCGGGAGCCGAGGAGCGTTTCGCCGTCCCACTGGACGTCGTCGGCCAGGCGCGCCGACATGCGCAGGTCCACGCGTCCGCCGGCCAGGCCGTTCAAGGCGCCGGAAAGGGACTGGTAGCCCTCGAGGTGGTCGATCTCGACGCCGGAGGCATCGAAGCTCTGGTAGGCGTAGCCTGCGGTGCGCAGGTTGAGCCACCAGGAATCGGTGGCGGCGGTCGAGGCCGACGGTGCGGCCACGGCTACGGCGATCAGGGCGCAGACGATGAGCCGGAACGTGCAGCTCGTCGCTGCCGGGGCAGTACGGTTCCTCATGATCCTCCTTCGGCGACCGGGGAGGCGAAGATGTCCTTCGGGATGCGTCGGTTGGCGCCGGCCGGATGGTATCACGTGAATACCCACCGCTCATACAGGGAATCGGCGGAGCCCCGGGTGATCCGGGGCCCCGCCGATGCCGCAATCGGGAGCCTGTCTACCTGTAGCCGGAGGGCTCGAAGATCTGGGCCTCCTGAAGCCTCTTCCGCCGGCACTTGTCCAGGCAGTCGTCCAGGGCCTGCTGGGCGTCGTCGAGGGCGTCCTGCAGATCCTCCTGGGCGGTGCGCAGGGCCTCGTTCAATGCCGCGGTGGCGGCGTTCTTGCCGATGTTGAAGGTGTTCTTGGCCGTGTTGATGGCGTTGTCGCGGGCGGTGGCGGCACCCGAGACGGCGGCGCTGTGGGCCGCGATGCCCACCGCCACGCAGGCCGCGTAAACGGCGTGGACCGCGGCGATGCACACCACCAGCGACAGCCCGGCCGTGAACCACGACAGCAGGCCCGCGCCGATGGCGCAGCCCGCCATGCCGTCGATCAGCGCCAGGTGGCAGGCCGTGAGCTCGGCGGTGAGCAGGGCGTCGTAGGTGTCCTTGCTGTCGTTGAAGGTGGACCAGGCGTCGTTCACGGCGTTGTTGTAGTTGGTGGTGAGGGTGTCCATGGCCGCGTCGAAGTCGTCCTGGGCCGCGTCGACGGCGTCGTTGTAGGCGGACCATGCGGCGCGGACGGCGGCGTTGTACTCGTCATAGCAGGCCTGTTCGCACTCGTCCAGGCGTCCGCCCGGGGTGATGGGCCCGCCCTGGGCGAGGACCATGGTCGAGTCGGGGCCGGGATCCTCCTCGTCGGCCGGGTCGCCGGCGAAGATCCAGGACTGCTCGTCCTCGATGGCCGTCACCATGAACCGCGACTGGAACCCGAGGTCCGGATGGTTGCCCGCGAAGAGCGTGCCGCTGACGGGCATCTTCGCCGCACCCGCCGAGATCCAGCCGATGGCCGCGCCGAAGGTCATGCCCGCGTCCGTGGCCTCCTGGAACTGCTCGGGAGTGAGGTTCATGTCGGCCAGGGGAATCGCGCCGAACGACAGCACCTCCAGCTCCAGCACGTCGCCGTGCTGGTTGGCGCCCGTGAACACGCCGAGCCCGTCCACGGCCGCATCCATGGAGTAGTTCCAGTAATCGGGATCGTAGGTCGTGTCGAAAAGGGACTCGTAGACCGTCTGCTGAACGTCGAGCAGCGGCTGCGAAGAGTCCGTGGTGACGGCGGGGACGCTGAACTCGGCGAGCTTCTGTCCGGGGATCGTCTGCTCGACGGACTGGCGCGGGCCCATGAGCTCGGCTTCGCAGCCCATGAGATGGACCAGGGAGAAGAGCATCAGCAGGACTGCGGCGATGCGGCGTCGGGGCTTGTTCATGGTCGGGACCTTTCCCGGAGCAGGCGGTGTCGTGCGAGTGACCGCACCGGGGGAACACGCCGACGGGAAGGGATTCAAGGGAAGATGATCAGAGAGTTCCGTGGAGGAGGCCGGCGAGGGACTTGATGCAGACCTGACGCCGGTAATACACGCCCTGCACCGTCTTCAGACCCGTCATGCTCCGGATCTCCTCGATGGTGCGCTCCTCGATGTAGAAGGCGCGCAACACGATCCGGCAGATACGGTCCAGACGGCGGATCCCGTCGCGGAGGATGTCGAGGGCCTCGTCCGACAGGATGCGCTCGACGACGTCCGGCCTCCCGTCGGACATGCGCTCCTGGACGTCCTCCACCGGATCCTCGCGCCGCCGCTTCCGCCGGTTCACCACGTTGCGGCACCGGTTGCGCGCGACGGTCACGGCGAACGAGACGATGTCGCCCTCGAAGCCGCCGCCCTCCTTCACGTAGCGGAACGTGGCCACGAGGGTCTCCTGCACCACGTCGGAGGCCTCGACGTCGTCGCTGCGCAGGAAGCCGGCGACGGCGGCGGTCACGGGACTCGCGAGGATGTCGTGGAGCCGTCGCTCGTCGGACTCCACGCCGGAGGCGACGCCGGCGATGACGTCGGCGAGTTCGGCGGGGTCGATGCGGTGGGAGCTGGGTTGTTGATTCATCCCTGTCCGACGGTGACAATGAGGTGGAGTTCGCCCGATGTTTCCTGGCCGCCACAGTAGCCGATCGGCCGTCCGGGTGTCCACGTTCCGCTTTCCCGGAGAGGCTCCATGTCCCGTGCAGCACACCATGGCTTGTTGCTGGTCCTCGCCCTCGCGACCCTCGCCGGTTGCGGGGGTTCGCCGGAGCCGGAATCGGTGGACCTGGGGCCGCTGACCGTCGACCTGACGGGCGTGCCCCTCTCCGACGACCTCGCCTCCCACGTCCGCGCCTCCGCGGCCGCCGTCCGTGGAGCGGCGACTCCCGCCGACAGCCTGCTGGCCCTGCGCGACAGCCTCATGATCGCGATCCGCCGACCGGAGAGCCGCAACGAGGCCGGCGACCGCTTCTACGACCTGTGGGCCGCCGATCCGTCGTCGCTGGTCTGGATCGAAACGGCCGTCCGCTGCGACTACCTGCTCCGACGCTCCGACGAGCTCGACGCACGGATCGACGCCCTGGCCGCGACCGCGGACGGCGCCGCGGCCCACGCCTTCGGTGCGGCCTGCCAGGAGTACGGCTACGGGTCGCGAGGCGAGGGCTTCCACGAGGCGGAGCGGCACGTCGACGGGCTCGCCGTCGCCGATCGTCTCCTGATCCAGCGCAAGCTGGCCATGACCGAGGCCGACGCGGGCCGTCCCCTGGCGGCGGTCCAGCGCATGCTGGCGGCCGTCGACGAATCCCGCACGGCGAGCCGCCTGCTCGAGATGCGGATGTGGTTCTTCACGGCGCGGTACCTGCTCCGGGCCGACCGCCTGGACGACGCCCTCCACGCCGCAGCGGCCGGCGCCCGCCTCCTCGACGAAGGCGGGAGCCCGGCCTGGCGGGGCCGCTACCTGATCCTCGTCGGCACCATCCGCGAAGCGCGCCGCGAGACCGACGAGGCCTTGGCGATCCTGCGCCGCGCCTCCGACTTCGGCCGCGACGAGGACCTGCCCTGGGTCTTCCTCGACGCCACCGACAAGGCCGCCGCCCTCAGCAGCGCCCTCGGCGACCCCGAACGCGCCCTCGAGTTCGACCGCCGCACCCTGGCCCACAGCCTGTCCATGTCCGACTCGCTGAACGTTCCCCGCAACCTCATGAACATCGCCTACGACCACCGGCTGGTGGGACACATCGACTCCTGCCTCGTCTACCAGGGCAGGGCCCGCACCTGGGTCGAGGCCTACGACGACGCCCGCAACCAGGCCATGCTCCCCTTCCTGGAAGCCGAGACCTACTGCCAGCTCGGCCAGTACGACCGCGTGGCCGAACTGCTCTCGAGCGCCGTCGAACGCTCGTCCGCCGCCAGCCTGGCGCGAGAGGAGGCCCGTCTGCATGTGGGCCTGATCCGCCAGGGTCTGGAAATGGACCGACCCGAGCTGGCCCACCGCTCCGTGATCCGACTGCAGGGCCTGCGTGACGTGTTGCACGACGACACCCCCGACCAGAACCTGGCCGCCGACTTCGAGACCGCCACCGCCGAATTCTACCTGGGCCGCGGCGAGTATGTGCTCGCCTCCGAGGCCCTTGACCGCGCCCGCGACGCCGTGGCGTCGGGAGGCGGCGAGGGCACGGCCTGGCGCCTGGGCATGGCGTCGGGACGGCTCGCCCAGCGCCGCGGCGATCTCCGGACGGCCCGCACCGAATTCCGCGCGGCCCTGGATACGGCCCTGTCCATCGGCTCGCCCGACCAGCAGGCGTCCAGCCGGTTCCACCTCGGCCATGCGCTGCTGGAGTCGGGCCGGTTCGACGAGGCCCGGGACCTTTTCCGGTCCGACGACGACGGCGGGTTCGGTTCCGGCTTCCGGGCCAGGCTGTCGAGCCTCGTCTTCCTGGCCCGGTCGTGGAACGAGGAGGGCGTGCCCGACAGCACCCTCGTGCACGTCGAACGGGCCGACGCCCTGATCACGCCCTTCACGCCCGTGGACCTCGCCGCCGGGTTGAGGTTCGAGTCGGCGCGGGCCCTGGCCGCGAGCGGACGACGCCACGGGGGCGCCGATGAGGCCCGCCGGGCGGCGCGGCTGCTGGCCGGCTCGGAAGGGGCCGGTTCGGAGGAGCTGTCGGTGTTCAACGAGCACCTGCGGCGGGACGTGGCCGAACTGGAGATCGCGCTGGCCCTGGACGACGGCGATGCCGACGCCGCCCTGGCGGCGGCCCTGGGGTTCCTCGTCGCCGGCGAGGACGGCGCGGACCGCGACGTCGTCGGACGGATCGCCCGGGGCGACGCGGCGCAGGACCTGATGGTCACCTTCGTCGGCCGGGACCGGTCCCATGCCTGGAGGATCGTCGGAGGCGACGTGCGGCGCTGGGACCTGCCGGGCCGTACGGGGATCTCGGACCTCGTGGCGCCGGTGCTGTCGGACTTGTCGACGCCCGACCGGGTGCCCGACGTCCAGGCCCTGTCCGCCCTGGCGCAGACGGTTCTCGGTCCGGTGCTCGCGGCACCGCCGGCAGCGGGCGCGACCCTGTCCATCGCGGCCGACGACCACCTGCGAGGCCTTCCCTGGAGCGCGCTCCCGATCGCGGCCGGCGGTCCGGTCATCCTGGACGTCTTCGCCGTGGAGGAGGTCCAGTTCCGCACCGACCGTCGGGGCGCACCCGGACACGTGCCCCTGGACGGCCTGCTCATGACCGCCGGAGTCGACGCCGCCGGCGACGGCTCACGGGACCTGGCCCTGCTGCACCACGCGGAGCGTGAGGCGTCCGCGGTGGCCGACGCCTGGACGGGCGGGCCCGTCGTGCGTCGCCTCGGCGCCGAGGCGTCGTGGTCGAACCTGATGGCGGCGGGTCTCGGCGAGGCATCGATCATCCACCTCGCGACCCACGCCACGGTGGTCGGCGGTGCCGGCGCCGTGCTCCAGCTCGCGGGGGACGAGCCGGGGGAGTCGCCGTCGTTGCGCACCATCGCGGAGACCGACCTGTCGGCGGCCCTGGTCTTCCTGTCGTGTTGCGAGGGGACGCGGCGTCGCCACGTGGGGGAGGGAACGTCGGATCTGGCGGGCGCCTTTCTGCGGGCCGGGGCCGGCACCGTGGTGGCGTCGTCGCTGCGGGTGGACGACGAGACCGCCCTGGAGCTGGCCGTCGCCTTCTACGGCTCCCTGGCGGGCGAGGGCGACACCGCCGTCGCCCTGCGGGAGGCCCAGCGGAGGGTGAGGGACCTGGACGAGCGCAGGTCCCACCCTTACTACTGGTCGTTCTACCGGTCGATCCGGTCGCTCGGGCTCTGATCGTCGCCCGATTCGAACTCCCATTCCCTGCGGGGCTGTCCACCCGTCTCCAGGCCGATGATGCCGTTGCCGCCGCCGCCGTTCTGCATGCCCCAGCGCGAGAAGTGGAACGTCTCGAACGAGACGTCCAGGTGCGGCTGGGAGGGATCGGCGGGCGCGACCGTCTCCAGGTCCGAGTAGTCGTAGACCCAGCCGCCGTTGCCGTCGGGCTCGCGGAAGAAGTAGAACTTCGTGTACGTGTCGTACTCCGGGCACCAGAACGGGTAGCAGAACGTCACCACCGCGGGCTCGGTGAACTGGAGGCCGTGGGGGAGCAGCTCGTAGACGGCGGGGTACTGGCGCTTGGGCGGAACGCCTTCCTGGTAGCGGGGCACCAGGATCGAGATCTCGATCAGGGGCTGGGGATCGATCACGTCGAGCAGCAGCCCCTCCTGCGAGATGGATCCGGGGGCGATGTCCACCGAGAACACATACCCCTCGGGCCACGAGGCGGGAGTGCCGGAGATCACGCCACCCGTGGCGGGGTCGACATAGCCGCTGATGACGTCCCAGTCGCCGTGGTCGCTGGCGCGCCAGAGCGCGGCCAGGAGAGTCTGGATCCGGCGGGACTCGGGGGAGGGCTCCACGGACTGGTCGAAGACGCCGTCCGGCGTGTCCGGGGCGGGATCGGCGATGTCGACGGCCCGGCAGCCTACGAGGACGGCGAGGCTTGCGGACAGGATCAGGATGATACGGGCGGTGCGGTTCATGGACGTCCTCCGGTGATGCGGTGCAGGCCGAGTCCGAGCAGGCCGAGGGCCAGGCCGGCGACTCCCAGGATCTTCAGGGGCAGCGGGGAGGCTCCGAGCCGGTAGCCCACCATGCCGCGCGCGCCGTCGCGACGGAAGGTGGTGCTGATGCCCTCGGGCGGGGTCAGGTCGTCGGGCACGGCCCGCACCATCACCCGGTAGCGCCCGGGGCCCGGCAGCTCCTGCTGCTCCGTGGAGGACAGGCGGTGGTCGACGGTCTCGGCCGACCACGTGAACTCCCCTCCGATCTCGTCGAGTTCGACCGTGTACCCGGTCGCACCCTCCACCGGTCGCCAGACCAGGTCGGGGGTGCCTGCCACGACCTCGCCTTCGACGGGCCGTGCGAAACCGGGGACATCGTCGCCGCGGGTCGTGCCCACGGTGAACGTACCGGGCGGCAACACCAGCGCGAGGGCCAGCGAGGCGGCCAGGGCCGTCCAGCCGGCGACGGACAGCGGTCGGGGATCGATACGCACGACCGGCGCCGGATCCAACAGGGTTTCGTCGAGAAGCCCTTCGTCCAGCGCCGACATCACGGCCCGCTCGATGCGGCAGGCGTCGCAGACGGTCACGTGACGGTCGAGCTTCTCGGCGAGGTCCGGTGCGCAGTCGGGGTCGTCGCGCCGCCAGAGCTCTTCCCCGAGCTCGGGTTCGACGCACTCGTATTCCCTGGTCGCTGAATCGCTCACGATGGGGTCCTTCCTCATCCCGATGCCGGAGTTCCCGGGTCGAACGCCAGGGGAACAAACCGGGGGTCGTCGATTCAAGACGGATGACGGGGGTTCCTTATTATAGACCAAAATGCAGGGTGATTGGAACGGCAGGGGCCCGACGTGTTAGAATCATGCGCTCTCGCCGTATCCGAGGGACCCGGGCGCTCCAGGGCGCATTCCGGGATCGCCCTCCCCGCGGAAAGGAACCGACATGAGTCCCACGAGGCTTGCCCCCGTCGTCCTGTGCGCCGTCGTCCTGTCGTCGGCCCTGGTTGGTCACGCCATGGCCCAGACCTGCGCCGCCGAGCCCGACTCCCTGAACTTCAACACGGCCATCGCGGGCACCACGGTCACGCGCACCACCGTGATCACCAACACGACCGGCGATCCCATGGCCGGCGTGCTGACCCTCACGGGATATCATCAGGGCTACTACTCCTTCGACGGCGGCTACGACACCCGCGGCTACAACCTGGCTCCGGGCGAGAGCGACACGGTGAACGTGCACCTGAGCGCCATCTACAACGGACCCTTCGACGCCCGCCTGGAACTGAACGGCCTGGGCGCTCCCTGCGGCGACGACTTCGTCCCCCTGCACGGCTACGGCAACCACCCGCCCGAGTCCGGCGACCCCGCCTGCACGCCGTCGCCGTCGATCCAGCTCCTGTTCCCCCACACCGTCGTGGGCGACGAGGCGGTGGACGACCTGTGGATCATCAACTCCGGCGGCGACTATCCGCAGCAGCACGCGGGCATCCTGGAGGGATCCGTCCCCACCGTGGCGGGCGACTTCTTCATTCCCTGGGGCGGCGACTTCACCATCGCGACCCACCACGTGTTCGACGTCTACTGGCGTCCGACCACGCCCGGCGTGCACAGCGTCACGCTGCCCCTGCCGCCCCTCTGCGAGATCTATCACCAGCTCGAGCTGATCGGCCTGGCGCTGGTGGACGGCGCCGCCGCCGACATCACGGCCACGGAACTCACGTTCGGCCCCATGGGAGTGGGCGACACCCAGTACCGCCAGGTCACCGTGCGCAACATGGGCACCGACGATCTGCACCTCGTGATCCCCGACGCCTGCGGCCCCTTCACCATCGTGGGTGGTTTCCGCAACCGGACCCTGGTGTCCGGCGCGGAGGAACAGGTGACCGTGGAGTTCACGCCCGCGACCCCCGGCCTCCAGTCCTGCACCCTCGACCTCGGCGATCCCGCAGTGCCGACGGTGGAACTGACCGGCGTGGTGGTGGAAGACGGCGGCACCCAGGACCAGATCGGCATCTGGTTCGAGCAGACAGGCACCCAGGACCGCCACGACACGACCCTGCCCTTCGAGCCCGTCACCGCCTACCTGATGATCCTCAACCCGAGCACCGAGTGGGGTGCCTCGGGCTGGGAGTGCTGCGTGGAGATGGTGGGCGACGGCGTGGCCGCCACGTGGGACCTGGCCGGATCGGCCCTGAACGTCGAGACGCCGCCGTGCTTCTCGGTGGGCATGCAGTCGGGGCCGCTGACCGGAGCCGACGCCATCGTGCTGGCGACCCTGGACTTCATCCAGCCCGACCCGGACTCGCCCACCTACTTCTTCGTGCATCCGGCGGGCAATCCGTCGGTGCCGGGCGTGCCCGTCTACGCCGACGGCATCGACCCCGGCGTGCTGATCCCGCTGACTCCCGCGTCGGGCGACGAGGCCGTCTTCGTGGCCGCCGTCAACGCGCCCGCCACCACGCCGGTGGAGGAGGAGACCCCGCGCCGCTTCGCCCTGACGGGCGCTGCGCCCAACCCCTTCAACCCGGCCACCGTCGTCTCCTTCGAGACGGCCCGGGACGGACGCACCGTCCTGGACGTGCACGACCTGCGCGGCCGCCGCGTGCGACGCCTGGCCGACGCCGTGATGTCCGCCGGCCCCCACGCCGTGGTGTGGGACGGGCGCGCCGACGACGGTGCGATGCAGCCGAGCGGGGCATACTTCGTGAGGTTGAGGTCGGGTGGGGAGACGGGGACGATGAAGGTGATGTTGGCGAAGTAGCGGGCCTCAGGCCGAGGCCCGCTCCACCATCTTCTGGAACCTCACGGCCGTGAAGGGCATGGTCAGCGGCAGCGTCATGTACCAGAAGCCCGCGTAGATGGCCACGTCCCCCGGCATGACCAGCGCCCACAGCGCCGACGCCACGCCGGTTCCCCCGAGTACCAGGTTGTGGGCGACCTCCTGGCGGGTGCGGACGCGCTCCACCTCGTCCAGGCGCAGCTCGTCGCCCGCTTTCAGCACGCGCAGGTACAGCAGAGCGAGCATCCCCGTCAGCGCCGTGAACCCCACGCCGTAGATCACGAACACGCCGGGCATGTCGAAGTGGGCCGTCATGTCCAGGTCCGCCGGCAGGAACCCGCCGCTGGCCCAGTAGGCGAAGGCCGTGAACACCATCTTCAGCGGGTACACGTACACGAGCATCACGAAGACCATGGCCAGGCTGATCACGGTGGTGACGCCGTCCTCCAGTCCGTAGCGACGGCTCCACGTGCGGTGAGACCACCAGAACGATGCGATGGCCGCGAAGCTGGCCGCGAACGCCGGCACGCCCTTCAGGGCGGTCACCAGCTCCGGGTAGCTGCGGGGGATGCTCTCCCCGATCACCAGCATGGTCACGGCGAAGGCGAAGGCGGCGTCGCAGAACGTCTCGAGGCGGGTCATGTCGACGCCGCGCTGGCGCACGCCGTCCTTCACGGGCAGGTCGGCGAGGCGGTCGTCGGTCCAGAGGATGGACATGGGGCTCCTTCCGGTCGTACGGGTCGCGGGAGGATAGCACGGAACCCGAATGTCGTGGATGGGTTGTCGGTCCGTTGATATGGTCGACTCATTCCAGCGCCGAACCCTTCCGAGACGGAGATCCCATGAGCCGCTTCCTGCTCGTCGCCGCCCTCCTCGCCGTCGCCGCCTCCGCCTTGGCCATCGACTTCCCCAACCCGGGCTTCGAGACCGCCCGTGCCGCCGATCCGACCCTTCCCGACGGCTGGCGCATCCGCAACGAAGGCGGCACCGTCGTCCTCGACTCCCTCATCGTCACCGAGGGCGAACGCAGCCTGTGCTTGATCCGCACGGCCGAACAGGGCTTCGGCGTGGGATCGCAGTCGGTGCAGGTGAACGAGTACGCCGGCCGCATGCTCGTGCTCACCGGGAAAGTGCGCACCGAGGGCGTGGAGGAGGGCTACGCCGGGCTCTGGCTGCGGTTGGACTCCGACGACGGCGTGATCCTCCAACTCGACAACATGGGCGGCCGCGGCGTGTCCGGCACCACCCTCTGGACCGATGTCCGCATCGAGATGTTCATCCCCGAGGAAGCGTTCTACGCCCGCTTCGGCCCCATCTTCCCCGGCCGCGGCGCCGCCTGGTTCGACGACCTGGAGATGACGCTGGAGGACGCACCGGAGCCCCCCGTCACCCGCATGCTAACGGACGAGGAACTGACCATCGTCCCCACGTCCCCGGACATCCACCCCGAGTGGACCGAATGGCTGAACGCCAACGCCCACCCCCTGCGCTCCCTGGACCACGACGAGGACTTCTCCGACCTGGCCTTCCTCGGCCCCCTGGTCGAGGGCAGGCGCCTGGTGCAGCTCGGCGAGAGCGGCCACGGCGTGGCCGAGTTCGACATGGCCAAGGTGCGCCTCATCAAGTACCTGCACGCCGAGCTGGGCTACGACGTGATCATGTTCGAGAGCGGCATCCTGTCGTGCTACCTGACGCAACGGGACCTCGACGGGCTGAGCCCTTCCGCGGCCATGCGCAGCTCCATCTTCGGCGTGTGGCATGCCGAGGAGACCCTCGAGCTCTTCCGCTACATCAAGGAGACCCGCAAGACGGACCGCCCCCTGATCCTGGCCGGCTGCGACTACCAGCACACCACGGGCATCGTCATGCAGAAGCGCGCCGCGTTCATGGCCGAGGTGGCCGGTCGACTGCAGCGCAAGAAGGCGTCGGAGGTGCGGCAGCTCGAGGAGCGTCTGGTGACGGAGCTCGGCGGCGGCCCCGTCGACGAACTCGACGAGAAGACGCGCAACGAGCTCATCAAGGAATACCGGAACCTCGCCAAGTGGTTCGACCGCAGCATGGACGACCTCGAGAAGGTCTGGGCCGACGAGCCCCAGGCCCCCTGGGTCGCCCGCCAGACCGCCTGGGGCGAGGCCGAGTTGCTCGACGACTACCGCCCCGGCGAATACGGCGGCGAAGGCCGTGACCGCAGCATGGCCGAGAACGCCCACGTGGTCCTGGACCGCATGTACCCGGGCCGCAAGGTGATCCACTGGGCCCACAACTTCCACATCCGCCACCGCAACAAGGCGGTGGTCGGCAACGACCAGAAGACCACGGGCCAGTTCCTGGCCGAGCGCCGTCGCGACGAGATGTACACCGTGGGCCTCTACATGGGCCGCGGCGAGGCCGCCATGAACGACCGTCGCATCTACCCCGTGCCGGATCCCGTCGACGGCATGCTGGCCGCCGTCCTCGAACAGGCGCGCCGCGCCTACCTGTTCGTGGACCTGAGCCGTGCGCCCCGCGGCCCTGCCACGTCGTGGATGGACGAGCCGATCAACGCCCGCTCGTGGGGAACGGGTACGATGGTGATGAACCTGCGCGACCAGTACGACGCCATCCTCTACGTGGACGAAGTGCGGCCGCCCCTCTATCGTTGAGGGGCCCCGTCACGCCCACCCCGTCCAGGACGTGCCCATGAGAATCGCCCTGATCCAGCAGCGCGCCACCGGCGACCGCGCCGCCGACACCGCCCGCGGCCTCGCCTCCGCGCGCGCCGCCGTGGCCGACGGCGCCCAGGTAGTCTGCTTCGCCGAGCTGGCCTTCGAGCCCTTCTACCCCCAGGTCCCCGCCGGTCCCGGTTTCGCCGATCCGGCCGAATCGATCCCCGGCCCCACCACCGACGCCTTCTCGGCCCTGGCCGCCGAACTGGGCATCGTGGTGGTGCTGAACCTCTACGAACGCGGCGACGACGGCCGGACCTACGACACGTCGCCGGTGATCGACGCCGACGGCGCACTGCTGGGCATCGCCCGCATGGTCCACATCACCGAGTACGAGTTCTTCCACGAGCAGGGCTACTACGCCCCCGGCGACGTCGGCGCCCCGGTGTTCGACACGCGCTTCGGCCGCATCGGCGTGGCCATCTGCTACGACCGCCATTACCCCGAGTCCATGCGCGCCCTGGCCGTGGCCGGAGCCGAGGTGGTCGTCGTGCCCCAGGCGGGGTCGGTGGGCGAGTGGCCCGAGGGCCTGTACGAGGCGGAGATGCGGGTGGCCGCCTTCCAGAACGGCTACTTCACCGCCCTGTGCAATCGCGTGGGTGTGGAGGAGAAGCTGACCTTCGCCGGCGAGTCGTTCGTGTGCGACCCGGCGGGCGTGGTGGTGGCGCGAGCCGGCGAGGGCACGGAGGAGACGCTGATCTGCGACCTGGATCTGAGCGAGGTGGCGACGTCCCACGGGCGGACGCTCTTCATGCGGGACCGGCGGCCGGAACTCTATGCGGAGTGGCTGGCGAAGAAGGACTGACGTCGGCCCCGTTTCCTGTATGATGCCCCCTGCATTCCGCCGACCCGATCCCCGAGTACCGGAGCCGACGCCATGCACGACGCTCAGACCGCCCTCCGCATCCTCCAGGACGGCAACCGCCGTTTCGTCGCCCTCTGCGCCCACGACGACGCCCTCCCAGGACCCCCGCCCCCCCGTGAGGCCCTGATCGCCGGCCAGACGCCGTTCGCCGTGGTGGTGGGCTGCTCGGATTCGCGCGTGCCCGTGGAGACCATCTTCCAGCAGGGCTTCGGCGACCTCTTCGTGGTGCGCGTGGCGGGCCACGTGCCGGCGGCCGAGTGCGTGGAGAGCGTGGAGTACGCGGTGTCGGTGCTGGGGGTGAAGCTGGTGATGGTACTCGGCCACACCGGCTGCGGCGCGGTCCAGGCCGCCCTGGCTCGCCACGACGGCGACACCTCCGTGGCGTTGCCGGCCCTGATGGACCATCTGGCGCCGGTGCTGGCGGGCGACGACGCGAACGAAGCGGAAGATGTCCGCGTGGATCGCGCCGTCGAGGCCAACATGCGGGCCACCGTCGCGCGGCTCTCGGAGCGGCTCGGGAGCGACGACGTCGTCGTCACCGGAGGCGTCTACTGCCTCGAGTCCGGCGCCGTCACCTTTCTCGACGACATCACTTGACCAGCGCCACCCGGTGCGTCACGGCATCGTCGTCCGTCGTGAGGCGCAGCATGTAGGCGCCCGCGGCGACGGTCGCACCCGCATCGTTGCGCCCGTACCACTCCACGGTGTGGTTCCCCGCCGTCACGTCCCGATCCATCAGCACGCGCACCCGTCGTCCCGCGAGGTCGAAGACCTCCACGCGGGCGCGACCGGGACGCGGCATCTCGAACGCCACGCGGGTCCGGGGGTTGAACGGATTCGGGGCGGCGTTCAGGGACGGCCTGGCGAAGGCGGGCGGAGCGTCGTCGCCGGGCTCGACGGACGTGGTGGTGGGGCCGTACTTCAGGACGAGGAAGTTGGCGCCGCCTTCGTCATCGCCGAAATACGACTGGCCGACCACGGCGATGCTGCCGTCGGGTCCTGCGGCCATGCCCGCGGCGCGTTCGGAAAGGCCGAAGGGGCCGTCCCAGGTCGCGGTCCAGTCGTGGGCGCCCAGGGGGTCGACCACGGAGACCTGGATGTCGAAGTTCGTCGACGTGATCTGCGTCATCCCGGCACAGGCGACCCGACCGTCGGGCAAGCCCGTCCAAGCCTGCGCGGTCTCATAGTTGCCGGGCCCGTCGGGGGCAGCCGTCCAGAGCTCGTTTCCGGAGGCGTCGAAGCACTGGAAATGGAAGGTGGATCCGACGGCTCCGTAGTCCCCGACCACGACCACGCGCCCGTCGCTCGTGACGACATGGCCGGCGAACCCGAAGGGCTGGGCGATGGCGTCGGGCGCTGGATGTCGTCCCGTCCACAGCACGTTCCCGTCCGCGTCCACCTTCCACGTCAGCGACATGTGCACGCCCCACCCCGACTCCGGGTTGCCGGAGAACACGGCGCCGCCATCCGCGGTGGGGAGAACTCGGGTCGCGAGCTCGAACATGGCCTCGGCCTGCATCTGGCCGTGCCACAGGGAGTCGCCGTCGGCGGAGTAGCGGCCGTAGAGCGTGTGGAAGGGCATGGTGTTGCCGGCGAAGTAGATCGAGCCGTCGGTGCCGAACGCGGCGGAGCGGGGGTATTCCTCCGAACCGTTGTCGATGACGCGGCTCCACAGCGGCAGGCCGTCGGAGTCGAAGGTGCCCAGGAAGATGTCCGCATCCGGAGTGTCGGCCGCGGCACAGATCACCCAGTCCCCCGTGGCGCTGCGGGAGAGCGAGATCGGGAGCGACCACCCGCCGCCGAACTCCCCGTAGCGTCGGTCCCAGACGATCGTCCCGTCAGGCGAGATCTTCACGAGGGCCGCCTGACCCACCTGGCTCTCGGTAACCACGTCGAGGACCGCGACGAGGGATCCGTCAGGCTCGAGCACCATGGCGCTCGGCGTGGCGAACCGGCAGTCGGGCAGAACGGTGCTCCACAAAAGGGTCCCGTCGGCGTCGATGCGCTGGAAGACGGCGTCCTTGTCCAGGGAGTTCCTGTACGAGGTGCCCATCAGCACGATGTCGCCGTCGGCGTCGACGGCCACGCGATGGGCCTCGTCCTGGTGGGAGAAGGCTCCGTCCCAGGTGTACTCCACGAGCAGCGGCGGCGGAGCGGCGACGGCGGAGGCGGCGAGGGCGGCGATCAGCAGGATGTACAGCGTTCGGTTCATGAATAGCTCCGGGTTCGATACGGTTCGTCATGGAGATTGCTTTGCTCCGAATGAACGGCCCATGACTACTTATAAAGCGACGAAATGGCCAAAACGGTCCTGATCATGTATGATCAACATGTACCCCCCGCCATTCCTGCCAGCCATCGCCGGGGAGTGGTCCCATGTGGAAACGAATCCTGTCTGTCGTCTGTCTCCTGACGATCGCCGCCGCCGCGACCGCCGCCGTCCCCCGCATCACCTGGCCGATCCCGCCGGTGTCGGGCGACCAGACCGCGCCGTCGGTGGTCTCCCTCGCACCGCTCCATGCCCTCGTGGCCTGGGAGGAGGAGGGGAGCGTGCTGACCGTCGAGTCCGAGGCGGTGTGCACCGGCCTGCCCCTCGACGTGTTCACGCCGGTCGATCACGGCCCCGGCGCCAAGCCCGTCGCCGGCCACCTGCCCGACGACACGCGGATCACGGCCTTCCTGCGCGGGAGCGACCTCGTGATCCGTGAAGGCGACGACACCGGCGCGTGGGCCGACGCCGCGGTGCTGCCCCTGTCGACCCCGCCCGGACCGGGCGCCCTGATCGACATCTGGTGCAGCCCCTACCCCGAGTTCCCGTGGACGGCGTGGATCGTCGTGAGCTCGGACGGCTCGGACATCGTGGACGTGACCCGCCGCACCTACTGGGGCTGGAACCCCGTCGAATCCCTCATGCCCGCCGGCCTCGACGGCTGGTGGCACCCCTTCGCCCAGATCGTCGATCACGACGGCCCCTCGGGCCCCCTGCCCCGCCTCCACTACGTGGGCTGGGACGCGGGCATGCCCCGCCTGATGCGGCTCGACGCCCTGGCCGGAGGCGTGTGGGACGTCGCCGCCGTCTGCCAGACGGCGACCGGCCCGGTGGAGTTCGCCGGCGGCGAGTTCGACGTGGTCCGCGACCTGGCCGGCTACGGCTACGTCTACCTCGGCACGGGCATGCAGCCCGCCTGCCCCTGCAACGTGGTGCTGTTCGCGGAGTCGAGCGGCGGTGTGTGGAGCGACGCCGTGAACCTGACGGTGTCCGTGGATTCCTATGACTGGCCCATGTCCCCCCGCCTCGGTGCCGGCGACGGCGGCCGCCTCCACGCCTTCTGGTCACAGCTCGGCAGCGCGCCGAACCTGGAACCCCACTCCATGCGCCTGTGCCACTTCGTGCGGGAACCGGGCGCCGACTGGGAGGACCGCAGCGCCGACGTCGAGGGCTGGGACGACGTGGGCCTGCACGAGCGCGTGTCCCTGGACGTGTCGTCCGCGGACACGGCGGTGCTGGCCTTCGCGCTCACCGACACCGTGGAGGGCACCCCGCAACCCGCCGCCGTGTGGTTGTCGTGGTACGACCACTGCGCGTTCCCCGAGGACGTGCCGCCGTTCACGGGCGTCGCGCTGAGCGCCGCGCCCAACCCCTTCAACCCGCGTACGGTGATCACGGTGACGGGCGGCGCGGTGGACGCCCTCGAGATCGTGGACGTGCGGGGCAGGGTGGTGGCCACGCTGCAGGTCGAGCCCCTCGGTCCGGAGGCGGGTCGGGCGGTGTGGGACGGCCGCGCCGCCGACGGCCGCGAGGTCCCGTCGGGCGCCTACCTGGCCCGCGTGCGGGGCGTCGGGACCGCCATGACGAAACTCGTGCTCACCCGCTGAGCCGCCCGCAGGACAGGCGCCCCGGACTTGCAGGTCCGGGGCGTCGTCATATATTGTCGTCATCGAAGATTTGAAACTATCTCCAGCCGGGAGCTCCTCCATGCCCCTGATCCGCACCGCGCCGATGCTCTTGCTCGCCGTCCTGCTTGCCGCCCTGCCCGTGGGCTGCACCGGCGGCGACCAGGCCCGCGACGCCGCTTCGCCCTCCGCCTCCGGTACCGTGGAGGCGGGGCTTCGCGTGCTGACCCTCGAGCCCGGCGCGGCGGATCAGGCGTTGACCATCTATCGCGGCGACTACGTGCGCTTCGAGATGGCCGACGGCTCCACGTTCGCCCTGGAGATCCCCTCCCGCGAGACCAGCCGCACGTTCCCCGCGGCCGAAGGCGAGAAGCCCTACGTGAAGTTCCCCGACGCCGGGGGGTTCGCGTTCACGGCCGGCGATGCGTCGGGCGTGATCACCGCCCTGGAGTTCCGGGCGGCCAGCTATCGGGAGGTCGAGGGGAAGGAGGCTGCGGAGTACATCGCCAACGTGCAGCCGCTGATCCTGGACGTGCGCACGGAGCCCGAATTCCTGTCGGGCCACATCGCCGGCGCCGAGCTGATCCCGGTGCAGGTCTTCCAGCAGCGCATGGGGATGCTGAAGGGACGCGAGACCGACCCGGTCTTCGTTTACTGCCGCTCCGGCAACCGCAGCACCGTGGCCGCCAAGATGCTTGTGGATGCGGGCTTCGAGCAGGTGGTGAACCTGCGGCGCGGCATCAAGGACTGGACCCGGGCCGGTCTTCCCGTCGAGTAGGAACTACCCCTTCGACTCGTGCCACGCCGCGAGCACCTCGGCCTCCTTCTCCGCCGCCACGCCCGCCCGCTTCCGCACGCCCTCGCGTCGCTCGTCGGTGAGGCCGTCGTACCACGTCAGCGTGTCGCGCACCGTGTCGGCCAGGGGCCGGAACGTCAGGCCCGCCGCCACCGCCTTGGCGATGCTGCGGCTGCCGAACCCGGCGTACTCGCCCTCGGGCGGGATCCAGCAGGGCATGTCCATCCAGGCGCCCACCTCGTGCTCCTCCAGGAAGGCGTTGTCGACCCAGGTGAAGGTCGCGTCCGATCCCGTGGCGTCGCGGCAGGTCTCCAGCAGGCCGCGCATGGTCAGGGGCGCCGACGGGTGCGGACCGATCACGTTGAACGTGCCGCCGATCGCGCGCTCCATGCACAGCACCTCGAAGGACGTCAGGTCGCGGCCGTCGATGACCTGGATGGGGTCGTCGCCGCCGCCCGGAGCCAGGATCTCGCCGCCCTGGCGCACCCGCACCGGCCAGTACACGCCGCGGTTGCTGAAGTCGCGCGGGCCCACGATCAGGCCGGGCCGGAAGATGGTGTGGTTGTCCGGGTAGAGCCGTCGCACGCGGTTCTCGCACTCGGCCTTGAAGGGGCCGAAGAGGTCCCAGGTGAATTCGGTGTCGTCCGCGTCGGGCGCTTCGCCCACGGGCGCCGTCTCGTCCATGTTCGGGATCGAGTGGTCCGCATAAGCCGACACCGACGAGACGAACATGTACCAGTCCACGCTCCCCTGAAGCAGCGTCGCCGTGGCCTCCACGATCTTCGGGATGTGGGGCCACACGTCGATGCACACGTCCCACCGGCGTCCGCCGTCGATCTCCGCCCGCAGTGCATCCAACCCCTCGGGCTTCTCCGGATCGCGATCGCCGATCAGGCACTCGACGTCCGGGAACAGCTCCTCCGAGCGCCGACCGCGGTTGAACAGCGTCGGCACGTGGCCCGCCGCCAGCAGATCGTTCACCAGGTGGGGCCCGGTCTGACCCGTGCCGCCGAGGATCAGGACCTTCAGGCTGCGCGGCGACCCGCTCGATGCGAACACCGGATCGGTGAGCGACAGGGCGGCGCCGGCGAGGGCGGTGGTCTTCAGGAAGGTGCGGCGGGTCCAGGGGGTGGTCATGGGGGGCCTCCGGGGTCGGGGAGAACGGCGCGAGCGGGTGACGATACGGGCCGGCGGTGCACGGGTTGCGGACTCCCGGCATGATCCCACAACCGCCGGCCCGCCGCCACATGGGGATGGTTGCGAGGGCGGGGGTGGTGTAGGATTCCGCGATCGCATCCCATCGGTCATCCCGGACAGGAATCGCCACATCCATGAACGCACGCCGGATCCTGCTACTCGCAACCGCCATCGCCGCCGCCGTGTCCTGCCTGTCCTGCGGGGGGGATCCGGGGATGCCGGAGGGGCCTCTTGGGGCGGTGTATGGTTACGTTACGATGGGCGGGGAGCCTGCCGAGCTGGTTGTGATGGTGGTCCGCATGGAGGAAGGCCGGGAGACGAACATCACCTCCAGTGTCCGGGCGGATTCCACGGGCTTCTATCGCCTCGACGTTCCGAACGGCAACTACAAGGTCTTCATCGCGCTCGACTCGTCCAGCAGGAGGCTGGAGGTCGAATCAGACACGTTCGCCCTCGCGAACGTGGCATGGCGTTTCGATATCCATGTCGCGGGAGTCTCGATCGATGTCGCCGTTCCCGCCGAGTTCGCGGGAGAACAATTTACTCTGTATGCCTTCGATGAGGATGGCGGGCGGGCATGGTCTCTCGGGGGCTCCGTGTCGTCCGGAGTCCTGAGTTTTCCGCTCACGCCGATTCTGCCGGGAACCTACACGTTCACTCTGGAATCCTGGCATACCCACGGGACCGTCCATTTACCGGGGACACGGGATCCCGATGCAGCCGAGGCCTTCGCCTTGGCCGCCCATCGGATACGCAGGCTCGAGTTCGACCTGAGCGATCAGGTCGCCACCATCGAGGGAGCGTTGAGCGGCGACTGGGTCGAGCGATACAGCTTGAGTGGAATGCGGCTCTGGGTAGTCGGTAGCGATGGGTGGATGTGGAGCCTGGGGAGAACCGAGGAGGATGGAACGTTCTCTGTCCCCATCTTCGTTCCTGAGCCGATTCGACTGCGTCTCTCCGCAGGTCCCTGGCCCCTCTGGTACGGGGGTGACTCGGAGGAGACCGCCACGGTTCTTCCACTGGCCCCCGGTGATCGCTACTCGGATCTCCTGTTTCCGGTGCAGGCTCTCGCCGTGCGGCTCGATGGGCCGGGAGACATCCTGGACCCCGAAGCCTCCGTCGCTCTCTGGAATGAGGACGGCCACCGCGTCGGCCTGACCATCGCCCGCGGGGTGGAAGTCTGTCTGCTCGTTCATGAGCCGGGCGAGTTCAGGGTGTTCGTGGACGGGAACTGCGGGATCGTCGATTTCGCTCCGCAGTGGTACGGCGGAACATCCCTGGACGATGCAGCCCCCGTCGAGGTCGGAGCGGAACAGTTGACGACCATCGACATGGAACTCGTCGAAGGCGGCGGGATCGAGGCGACGGTTTTCGAGGCGGACGGCGGCACGCCGCATTCCGTCCTCGCCTTCATCCTGGACCAGGACGGCGAGAGGGTCTGCTCGGGCCTTTGGAGTCGACGGTTCACGCTTGGGAACATCCGGTTCGTGGGACTGGCTGACGGGGCGTACCACCTCGGCGTCGCAACCGAGCAGGGAGGCTGGTGGTATCCCGGCACGACGGAAATGACCGAGGCCGCCCTCGTGGAGGTGACCGGCGGCGAAACGGTGACCGGCATCACCTGGAGCCTGCCGGCGGACCTCGATGGGGGAGGGCGATGAGGCAACTGGTCGTATCGCTCATCCTGCTCTGGTGTCTTGCGGCCCTCGTGCCCGGCTGCGAGGAGAACCCCTGGGGCCCGTCTCCCCAGTCGGGCCGGATCGAGGGGACCGTCACACCGGTTCCCTCGGAAGGTGAATGCATCGTCCACATCAAGGGCGAGTATCTTCCGAACGACGGTGGCCGCTTCTTCGAAGCCGTTCTGGATGAGGATGGCAGGTTCTCCATGGATCTGCCCACCGGGAGCTACACGCTGCATCTCGACTATTCCGGCGGTCCGAACGTCTATCGTTCGGAGACGGGCCTGTCATACGACAGTGGAGACCAGGACACGCTCGTCGTCAATCCGACGGGCCCGCCTGCGCGTGCCGACTTCGTCCTGTGTGCAATCGATCTGGAACTGGCTCCCATCCACCTCCCGGATGGTGATGATTTCCGCGCCGCGATCCTCGATCTCGAGTCGGGCTGGCTCGAGTCCGATGGGACGGTGTGGACGGTCTACGGAGAAGTCGTCGACGGTGTGGCCACGGCATCCATGAGATGGCTGATTCCGGATCGCTACGGCATTCAGATGACGTTCTCCGATCCCGCAGAGCAGGGCGGAAGCGAAACCTTCCTGTTCCCCGGGGTCCGGGATACGGCCAGCGCCACGGTGGTGGACTTGACCGGGGGAGAGTCGATCGTGCTGAGCGAGTCCCTCGAGGGCGGGCCGGCCTCGATTTCCGGGCGGATCTCCGGTGCATGGCTGTCGACGGGAGCCTCCTCCCCCGATGTCGACGCCTTCAGTATCCACGAGCAGACGAGAATCAATCGGACGAGCCCCGATGACGACGGCGACTACAACCTGCTCTTTCACGTGCCGGAACCGGTCAAGGTGGCCGTGTCCTATGGAGACTCCCTGATCTGGATCGGAGGGGAGAGCTACGAGGACGCCGAGGTGTTCGACCTTGATCACGGTGTCGAGATCCAGGACATCGATCAGGCCGTCAGTGGAATCGGAATCAGGTTCCACGCCGATACGTGGGCTGGCGGACTCCTGAACCTGGAACTCCGCACGGCGGACACCCTCGGCGTCGTGGACTCGAAGACCACGCACGCCATTGACGGTTCGATGACCAGCTGGATCGGAGTGCCGCCCGGTGAGTACACGTTGAGGTTGAGCACCTTGCCTTCTCTTCAGGGCCAGACCCCATGGTTCTCCCAGTGGTATGACGGAACCCAGGAACCCGAAAGCGCCACCGTCTTCACGGTTCCTCCCGACGGCGGCGTAGCATCCCTCGATGTCGAGCTGATCCACGGGGGAATGCTCATCGGATCCGTCGGGAGTATCGATGACTACTGGATCCACCACGTCATCGCCGTGTCGGAGTCGGACAGCGTGATCAGGGGGCAGGAAAGCGTACGCTGGAGAGAGCCTCGTTTCGAGCTGATGGGCCTCCCCGACGCCCGCTACAAAGTCGCCTACCGCATCTCCGGCACCTATACCCCCGGCGACACCCTCCAGGGCGAATACGTCTGGCACCCCGGAACCCCCCACTGGTCCGAAGCCACCGTCTTCGAGATCTCCGGCGCCAACACCATCTCCGGCATCGACTTTAACATCGAGTGATCCGCCCTCCCCCCCTCCCCCGAAATACCCAAAGTCGTTAGGCAAATAACCGATCATGGCGGGGTCAGGATAGAAAGGACCCCCGCCATGATCCACCAGATCTGCTCCTACTGCGGCGTCTCCCTGGAGGAGGACCGCGAACAGCCCCGGAACTGCGGCGACATCAGCCACGGCATCTGTCGGAGCTGCATGGAGGACTTCCTGGAGGACTCCCGCGATACCCTCGACGACCTGCTCGAGGAGATCGAGGTCCCCGTCTTCGTGGTCGACGACTCCGGCATCGTCCGGGGCGCCAACCTCCTCGCCCAGGAGATGGTCGGACGCAGTCTCGAGGAGATCCGGGGATGCCTCGGCGGCGACATCTTCGGGTGCGCCTACGCCGACGATCCGGGCGGCTGCGGCCGTACCGTCCACTGCCAGACCTGCACCATCCGCAACACCGTCATGGAGACGCACATGACGGGGGATGCGCAGGTGCGCGTGCCCGCCGTCCAGGACCTGGACGCTGCGGTGGGGATCATGAAGGTGCGCTTCATGATCAGCACGGAGAAGCGGAAGGGCGTGGTGCTGCTGAAGATCGAGGACGCCCAGCCCGTGGAGATGCGGATCAGGGTGGAGGAAGAGGAGGCCTGCGAAGCCGCCGCCTCCGACGACGCCAAGGATGCCTGCCTGATCTGATCGGTGCCGGTTGCTCCGGGCCGAAGACGGCGCGCCCCGCGTGAAGCGGGGCGCGTCGTCGCGTCCGGGGGGGAGACGCATCTATCGGTACAGCGACTTGACCGCACCCCACGTGGGGGTGTCCGACTGCACCGGTTCCAGGGAGATGGTCATGATGTTGTTGTCCTCGTCCACCTCGGGGACCTCGTTCCAGGGGTCCACCATGACGGTGACGGTGGGCTCGCCCGTGAAGGGCTCCCAGGCGAAGTACGTCTCCACGTCGTACTTGCAGACGCACGTGAAGAAGAACCCCGACTGGTCGCACTCGGCGGTCCAGGTGGCACTGAAGGTGTAGATCTCCAGGCAGTCGCCCTGGCCGCAGTTGGGCCAGCTGTAGTTCCAGCACGTGTGGTGGTTCTGGACGTAGTCCACGATCGACGCCGCTTCCTGGCGCAGGATCGGACCGTAGAACATGGCGATCTTCAGGGCGTGGCTGGCCAGGTTGCCGGCGTTGCGGATGGCCACCTGGGGGCGCAGGCGGTACTCGCCGTTGCCGACCTCCAGGCCCACGCCGGTGAGCTCGAGGTCCAGGTCCTGGGCCAGGACCGGCCAGGAGGGGAGCGCCGTCAGCGCGAGCGCGACGGCCAGGGTCGTGAGCGTTGCCTTCGTCTTCATGGTCGACCTCCCTCTCGGGTATTCGTCGTCGGGCGGGGAGCCCGGGGGAATGCGGCGGACGCCCGGTTCGTTGGGCGGCGGGCGGAGGTCTTACCGAAAATCGTCATCACATTTTCAAAATAAGTGTCACTGGGAGCCGATATCGCTCTTGAACGGCGGTTGCGGCCCCGTCCGGGCGGGTTTATCCTGATCGCGCCTCATCGATTCATTCGTCGAAACGACCAAGCATAGAGAGAAGGAGACCCGTCATGGAGCACGTTCTTCCCGAGCTGCCCTTCGCCAAGGACGCCCTCGAGCCGCACATCTCGGCCGAGACCCTGGAGTTCCACCACGGCAAGCACCACAACGCCTACGTGACCAACCTCAACGGGCTGGTCCCGGGCACCGAGTTCGCCGACATGTCACTCGAGGACATCGTGAAGAAGGCCCCGGCCGGCGGCGTGTTCAACAACGCCGCCCAGGTGTGGAACCACACCTTCTACTTCAACGGCCTGTCGCCGAACGGCGGCGGCGCGCCCACGGGCGATCTGGCCGCGGCGATCGACGACGCCTTCGGCTCGTTCGACGCCTTCAAGGAGGCCTTCACCAAGTCCGCCGCCACCAACTTCGGCTCCGGCTGGACCTGGCTGGTCAAGGGCGCCGACGGCAAGCTGGCCATCCTCAACACCGACGACGCCGGCTCCGCCCTGACCCACGGCGTGACCCCCGTGCTGACCATCGACGTGTGGGAGCACGCCTACTACGTGGACAAGCGCAACGCGCGTCCGGCGTACATCGAGTCGTGGTGGAACGTCGTGAACTGGGAGTTCGCGGCGAAGAACTTCGCCGGCTAGGCGATACGATTTGCAATCGGAACGGCGGCTCACCTTCGGGTGGGCCGCCGTTTGCGTCATGCCATGGGTCGGATTGACTGGCACCTCGCATCGTCCCTATGTTGATCCCTACATCATCACTGATTCATGTTGTCGAAGGAGATCGTTATGAGAACCATGTTATCGGCCATCATCGCCCTCGGAGCCGTGCTCGCCGCCCTCCCCGTCGACGCCTCGGGCCAGGTGTCCCTCGATTCGATCGAGCGGATCGTGGAGATCGAGTACCTGACCTCGGGCGGCATCCAGGAATCGATCGTATCGTCGGAAGCCCTCGGCGTGTACGACGAGGAGGTCGTGGATGCGGGAGGACTCTATGGGGCGTGGTCGCGGCAGCTCACCGAGCTCTCGCTGTCCAGCTCCAGGCTCCGTGTGCAGGGACTTCTCGAGAACGGAAACTTGGAGTCGCACCATGAGGGAGGCGGATTGCTGCACCTCAACTCCCGTGTGCACTTCTACTTCACCACCACCACCGCATGCGACTACAGGATTGAGCTCGAACGGAGCGACCGGGACGAGTACTGCGACTTCTTCGCCGTGGAGGGGTCGTCCTTCATCCTGTACCTGTCCGCCTATCCCGACCAGAGCGTGTTCGAAGGCACCATCGAAGAACCCGGTACGTACTGGGTCAACTTCGGCAAGTATGCGGGCGCGTCCGGAAGCGTCATCGACGGCTACAGTGGGTCCATCCAGTTCGACATGATCGTGCAGGAAGCGGCTGTCGCCTCGGAAGAAGCGAGTTGGAGTCGGGTGAAGACCCTGTTCAGGAAATGAGCCCCTGGCTCATCCCTCGGGCGGGAGCGATCATCCGCAGATCGCTCTCGCCCGATCCCGCCAGACCTCGACGGGCCCACCCAGATCATCCGCCAACACCTCCAGCGCCGGCATGTGCAGTTCCGCCAGATGCCGCTCGATGGACTCCGGAATCCGACTCGCCCCCGACTGGTTGATGGCGCGGTCCAGGTCGGGCCGATGGATGCGGCGCAGGCCCAGGAAGTCCTGCACCTCGTCGAACAGCTCCGAAGGACGCGTACGGACGTCGTCGAAGAACAGGATCTTCAGGCGGTCGGCGGGCACGTGGCGGCGCCACCGCTCCAGGATGGGCACATAGTCGCCGCGCTGGCGCACCGACGGGTTCGCTGCATGCTCCATGATGTCCCGCTCGGTCAACGACGCGTGGGTGCGCCCCAGGTTGTGGGTGTACCAGTGCACGGCGTGGGACCAGTCGCGGTCGATGGGGTCGCGCAGGATCAGCATCATGCGGGCGTCGGGCAGGGTTTCGACGACCTCCTGCACGCCTTCCTCTGACAGGGCCGCGTAGTGGGGCGTGATGTCGCCGCAGAGGCGGCCGCCGGCCATGTCGAACAGCGAGCGGTACCACTCGGGCGACAGGTCGCCGCGGTAGAAGCGCCAACGCCACGCCACCGTGCGCGGCGAGTACGTCCGGAAGTAGTGGGCCAGCCGGTCCCACTTGAACCTCTTGAGGCTCTGGCGGAACAGGTGGGGCTGGTTTTCCGGCCGCGCGGGCGCGGCGTCGTTCGCCGGCACCATGATCGGGTGCCGCCGCGTGAAGTAGTTGAGCTCCTTCACGGGCGTGAGCCACACGTCGGGGTGGGCGTTGAGGCGATCCCACAGCCAGGTGGTGCCGCCGCGCATCACGCCGAGGCCGAGGAAGTGGGGTGTGCAGTCTGGGCGGGATGCGGTCATCGTGCGCTCCGGGTCGTGCGTGGTCGGGAAGCGGTGCCATTCAAGCACATCGGGAGCCCCGTCGCCAGACGGGCTTTCGCGGTGATCGCGGATCTTGTACAATGAGGGGTGGACCGACCCCGCCGGTCCGGAAGGGGGAACCATGATTCTGCTTCGTCGCAGCGCGGTCCTGCTCGCGCTCATCGCCCTCGCATTCCTCGCGTGGGGCTGTTCCGATTCCACCGGCCCCGAGCCGGACACGCCCGCCGGGGACCTCGATCCATCCGACGGCCGCATCACCCTGAAGACCCTCGAGACCACCGACCCCGAAGGCCGCCCCGTGCGCCTGGCCCTGGAGGCCGGCGACATGCACGCCGCCGACGGCATGGTGTCGTTCGACGTGGTCGTGCGCAACCTCTCCGACGTGGAGGTCACCGCGCCCCTGATCGTGTGGTTCGGCGAGTTCACGCCGACCGAGGTCATGGTCATGAACCCCGACATCGTGATGCCCGGGCTGCCCGGCGAACCGATGGTCGTGGGCTACGTGTACGACGAGCTGCTCGGCGAGACCGGCATCCTGATGCCAGGCGAGGCCACCGAGCCAAAGCACTGGGAGTTCGCCGACACCGAGATGGTGTCGTTCACCTTCGACGCCTGGATCGAGGCCGGCTTCGGCCCGCCCCCCGCGGTGCTCGGCGGTTCCTGCTTCATCGACGTCAACTCCGACGGCGTGCGCCAGCCCGACGAGCCCCCGGCCGACGGCATCCTGATCCACGTGTCGCCCTCGGATCCCATGGAGACGGTCCTAGTGTCCGGCCCCGACGGCCGCTTCCACATGCCCGTCTTCGAGCCCGGCCTCTACACCCTGACCGCCGATTTCCCCCCCACCATGCCGCCCTGGGAACCCTACGTCACCACGCCCAACCCGGTGTACGTGACCCTCGTGGTGGGCCCCGACGGCGTGCTGCAGGGCTTCGACGACGTGGAGTTCGGCATCTGGATGCCCACCGCGCATCCCATCCCGATGGTCGAGTTCAGCGACCTGCCCGCCGACTCCCTCCACGTCGACTACTGGAGCCTCATCGGCGCCTCGGTCGACGAGCGCGGCCTGCTCGCCCTGGAGATGGGCTACTCCGGCTGCCAGCCCGAGCACGAGTTCGGGGTGTGGGTGGTGGGCGGCTTCATGGAGTCCATGCCCCCGCAGCTCAACCTGCTGCCCGTGCACTACACGGTCGAGGAATGCGACGCCGCGTTCCAGGGCGTCTACCAGTTCGGCCTGATGCACGTGATGATGGAGGCCATGGACGTCTACGGCCCCGGACCGCTGCTGCTGAACATCCTCGGGTACGACGGGGAGGTCGCGGCGACGGTGGAGGTGTTCGGGGGGTTGGACTGATCCGATGATGGGCGGGGGCGGGGGAGGTCAGGCTTCCCCGCCCCGCCATACCGACACCTCCCGCTCCAGCCGATCGGCCAGGCGGTCCTTCTCCAGGGCCAGGTCGTGGAGCATCTGCAGATTCCCCCAGAACATCTCCGTCGTGCCGAAGAACCGCGCCAGCCTGAGGGCCGTGTCGGCGGAGATCGCGCGCTTGCCGTGGACGATCTCGTTGATGCGCCGCGGCGGCACGCTGGTCTCCTTGGCGAGGCGGTACTGGGTGATGCCCATGGGCTCGAGATACTCCTTCATGAGGATCTCGCCGGGGTGGATGGGGGGGGGGGTTCGGGGGGGCATGGGGGTTCTCCTGGAGCATGAGGATGTCTTGGCCGAGGCCAATAGTAACGCAATGCGTTATTATTGTCACGCGACATCAGCAGGTGTGCCGGAGGTATGAGTATCTAATTCAAAAGTGATTCGACATCTCTTGCTCCCCCCAGCACACGCACAATCTGAACCGGCATCGTGTTCGCCAGATAGAGCACCAGGTACGAGTAGACGGGAAAGAAGCGGATCGGCCTCGATGACAGATCCTCCCGGTAGTGACCGATGCCGGGGTTGTCTCCGAGGAGCTCGAAGACCTCTTCGAATCTGAGGCGAACCTTCAGCGCGGCGTCGAGGCTGTCTTCTGCGATGTAGTCGAGGATATCCTGGAGATCTTCTTGGGCCTTCGGAACGAGGGCATATCGGGTCATCTACGACTGCCTGCCTTTCAGCCTGCGCTCCAGAGCGGCCATGACGGTAGGGCCGTCGAGAAGTTCTCCGGCGTCGGCCTGGTCGATCCCCTCCTGGATCTCACCACGCAGCGCCTGGAGGCGTGCTTCGAGAAGGAGATCCTTCTCTTTCAGTAGCCGCAGGCCGTCCCTGACCACTTCGCTGACGGAGGCATAGTCGCCGGAAGCGACCTTGCTCTTCACGAATTCCTCGAAATCCTTGCCGACCGACACATTCATGATGGTGACCTCCCTGGGGACCGATGGCTGGATTCATAATAGATGAAATGGCAATATATGTCAATGTATGACATCACGAGTGCTGTATCTCAGTCCAGATACCTCTCCCTCACCACCCCCAGATGATGCCTCACATGCCCCACCACCAACCAAGGCACGCAACTCACCCGATACGCCATCCCGTTCGCCCGTCCCCGCCGCGCCAGCCCCGCGTCATCCATGTTGGCGAAGAGCCGGACGGTGGCCTCGCGAACGACGGCGAACTCGGCCAGCAGGTCGGCCAGGGGGACGGCGTCGAAGTCGGCGCCGACGACCCAGGCGTCCTCGTCCATGCCGGGCAGGTCGGTGGCGTCGCCGCGGGCGAAGCTCATGGCGCGGTAGCAGAACATGCGCTCGGTGTCGGCGACGTGGCCGATCATCTCCTTGAGGCTCCACTTGCCGGGGGCGTAGCGGTGGAGGGCGCCGTCGTCGCCGAGGGGGGCGAAGAGGTCGCGGACCTCGCCGGCCTGGTCGGCCAGCACGCGCAGGATGTCGTTCTCCGGCACGAGTCCCGTGTAGGTGGCGAAGTACGACGGGGAGTCCACGGCCAGCGGACGCGGGATGTGACGCATGGGAGGCTCCTAACCGAAGAACAGGTAGCAGACGAGGATGGCCGCGACGATGCCCGCCGCGTCCGCCGCCAGCCCGCAGGCCAGGGCGTGGCGGGTGCGCCGGATGCCCACGCTGCCGAAGTAGACGGCCAGCACGTAGAAGGTGGTCTCGGTGCTGCCCTGCACGGTGCTGGCGAGGCGCCCGGCGAAGGAATCGGGCCCGAAGTTCTGCATGGTCTCGATGAGCATGCCCCGCGCGCCGCTCCCCGACAGGGGCTTCATGAGCGCGGTGGGCAGGGCGTCGATCCAGCGGGCGTCGGCGCCGAACACGCCGGTCAGGGCCCGCACCCCGTCGAGCAGCAGGTCCAGGGCGCCGCTGGCCCGGAACACGCCCACGGCCACCAGCATGGCCACCAGATAGGGGATGATCCCCACGGCCACGCCGAACCCCTCCTTGGCCCCCTCGACGAAGGCGTCGAACACGGCCACGCCGCGCCGCGCCGCCATCACCACGAAGGCCGTGATGACGGTCATGATGGACGCGTTGGCCGCCAGCGACGACGCCTGCTCCGCCGCCTCCCGCTCCATCCCCGAGAACCAGGCCACCACGCCGCCCACCAGCAGGGTCAGCCCGCCGAGCCAGCCCAGGATCACCGGGTCGGCCAGCTTCCGACGCTGCACCGCCGAGGTGACCAGCAGCCCGGCGAGGGTGCTGCAGAACGTGGCGATAAGGATGGGCAGGAACACGTCGGTGGGGTCGGCGGCGCCCATCTGGGCCCGGTAGGCGAAGATGGTCACCGGCAGCACCGTGACCGCCGAGGTGTTGATGACCAGGAAGAGGATCTGGTCGTCGGTGGCGCGGTCGGGCTCGGTGTTGAGGGTCTGCAGCTCCTTCATGGCCTTCAGGCCCAGGGGCGTGGCCGCGTTGTCCAGCCCGAGCATGTTGGCGGCCATGTTCATCACGATGGACCCCTCGGCCGGATGCCCGGCGGGGATGCTCGGGAACAGCCGCCGGAACAGCGGCCCGAAGACCCGCGCCAGCAGGTCCACCGCCCCGCCCTTCTCGCCCAGCCGCATCAGCCCGAGCCACAGGCACATGACGCCGGTCAGGCCCAGGGCGATCTCGAAGCCCAGCTTGGCCAGGTCGAAGGTGGCGGCGGTCATGGCGGGGAAGGCGGAGGTATCGCCGAATACGACGGCGCGGACCACCGCGGAGAGGAGGGCCAGGGCGAAGAAGGAGGTCCAGAGTTTGTTGAGCATGGGGGGAGTCTAGCGGTGGAGTATCAATCTCGTCACGGCGAATGTTGCCGGGTGTGCGATCATGTGTGATTCTGGCGTCCAGGGAGGTCTTGCTTTGGTTCTCGAGTTACTGGACATCGCCGGCTGGCTAGCTGTCCTGGGCGGCGTGGTGGAAATGCTCCGCGGCCTCGTGCTGCATTCCCGCATGGACGCCGAGCATCGCACCGCCGGTCGCCCCTTCGGCACCCTCACGCCCGAGGGCAAGAAGCACTTCTTCTTCGGCGTGGTGCTGCTTGTGGGCGGTCACGTGCTGAAGGACATCATCCCCGCCATGATCAACGCCGCCGGGAGCATGTGACGTGGAGACCCTCTGGACCGGCACCCTCACCAAGATGCGCGTCGAGCACGCCGACCCCGTGCGCTACTTCCTGCGCGACGGGTGGCACGATCAAGCCGAACGCGGCCCCGAACTCGCCGTCAACGACCTCATCGGCCGCACCGTCGAGATCCGCTTCGGCGGCGACATCAACTGCGTGTACTGCGGCCGCGCCACCAAGAAGAGCTTCAGCCAGGGCTTTTGCTACCCCTGCTTCCAGACCCGGCCCGAAGCGGACATGTGCATCGTCAAGCCCGAGCAGTGCCACCACGGGAACCCTGCCGATCCGTGCCGCGACGAGACCTTCGCCATGGCTCAGTGCTTCCAGCCTCACGTGCTGTACGTGTCGCTGACGTCGGGCGTGAAGGTGGGCATCACGCGGCGGCCCAACGTGCCGTCGCGGTGGATCGACCAGGGGGCGGTGAGCGCCATCCCCGTGGCCGAGCTGCCGAGCCGTCGCGAGGTGGGGCTGGTGGAGGTCGAGCTGGCCAAGACCTACGCCGACAAGACCCACTGGATGGCCATGCTGAAGACCGAGCACCCCGAGGGCGACCTGCCTGCGGTGGCCGAGCGCGTGGTGGCGGACCTGGAGGCCATGGGCGTCGAGGGGATCCTGCCTCCGGACCAGCGCGAGGTGTACGAGTTCCGCTATCCGGTGGACGTGTGGCCGACCAAGGTCAAGAGCTTCAACCTGGACAAGGCGCCCACCGCAGGCGGCGTGCTCCAGGGCGTGAAGGGTCAGTACCTGTTCTTCGACGGCGGCGTGATCAACGTGCGCAAGTTCACGGGCTACCGCGTCGAGGTGGTCGGGGAGGCGCCGTGAGCGCCGGGCGCGACGCCGCGGCCCGCTTCGGGCTGATCGCCGGGCCGGCGGCCGCGCTGCTTCTGCTCCTCTTCGCCGACCTGGATCCCGCCCATCCGGCCGCCACCGCCATGGCGGCCGTCGCCGTGTGGATGGCCGTGTGGTGGATGACCGAGGCGGCGCCCCTGCCCGTGACCGCCCTGCTGCCCCTGGTGCTCTACCCCGTGCTCGGCATCATGGCCGGCAAGGCCACGGCGCCCTACTACGTCAACAGCATCATCTTCCTGTTTCTGGGCGGCTTCCTGGTTGCCCTGGCCATGGAGCGGTGGAAGCTGCACCGGCGCATCGCCCTGGCCATCATCCTGGCGGTGGGGGGCGGGCCGCAGCGCATCGTGCTGGGGTTCATGATCGCGGCCGGGTTCCTGTCCATGTGGATCAGCAACACGGCCACGGCCATGATGATGGCGCCCATCGCCGTCGCTGTCGCCAAGAGGTGCGGCCGCGACGGTCGCGAGGCCGACGCCGCCCGCTTCGGCGCCGCCCTGCTGCTGGGCACCGCCTACGGGGCGTCCATCGGCGGGCTCGCCACCCTCATCGGCACGCCGCCCAACCCGCTGTTCGTGAGCAACCTGGCGCTGCTCTATCCCGGCGCGCCGGAGGTGGGGTTCGCGTCGTGGATGGTGCTCGGGGCGCCGCTGTCGGTGGTGTTCGGGCTGATCACGTGGGGGGTGCTGGGGCGCGTGTTCCGGCTCGACCGGCTCGACGGCCTGGTGGACCACGGCCTGTTCCGACAGGAGCGCGAGGCCCTCGGGCCCATGGCGTTCGAGGAGAAGGTCGTGCTGATCGACTTCGCGCTGCTGGCGGTGCTGTGGCTCACGCGCAAGGGGCTGACGGTCGGGTCGCTGGACCTGCCGGGGTGGTCGTCGCTGCTGCCCCACGGCGCGCTGATCGACGACGGCACCGTGGCCGTCGCCCTCGCCCTGGTGCTCTTCGTGATCCCGTCGAAACGCGGCGGGCGCGTTATGGACTGGGAGGCGGCGCGCAACCTGCCCTGGGGCATCGTGCTGCTGTTCGGGGGCGGGTTCGCCCTGGCGGCCGGGTTCACCCAGTCGGGGCTGACGGTGTGGCTGGGTGAGCGCATGCACGGTCTCGCCTCGTTGCCGCCCGCGCTGCTGGTGATGGGCGTGTGCCTGACCATCACCTTCCTCACCGAGCTCACCAGCAACACCGCCACCACCCAGATGGCCCTGCCGGTGCTGGCGGGCATGGCCGGCGCCACCGGTCTCAACCCTCTGCTGCTGATGGTGCCTGCCACCCTGTCGGCGAGCTGCGCCTTCATGCTGCCGGTGGCCACGCCGCCCAACGCCATTATCTTCGGGACGGGACGGGTGAGCATTCGCCAGATGGCGCGAACCGGACTCGTGCTGAACCTGATCGGGGCGGTGCTGATCACCGCCGCCGTGTGGGCGCTGGGCGGACTCGCGTTCGGGACCGATCTTTCGACGGTGCCCGCGTGGGCCATGGGAGGATCGTGATGGGACGCTTCAAGAACCGCAGCGGGGGACGCGCCAAGGGACTGCGCCGTACCATCCGCCACGGCGACCACGAGGAGCAGCAGGACCAGACACCCCGCTCCGGCCCCAAGCCCGACGAGATCCACCTGCGCCGCATGCGCGCCGACGCCGCCATGGACAAGCTGGCCATGGAAGTGGAACGTCATCGTCACGCCGGGACCAAGGAGCTGCTCATCGTCCACGGCAAGGGGATGAACAGCGCCGGCGGCGTGGCCGTGATCCCGGGCCTGGTGATGGACTGGATCCGCGACAACCCCGACAAGATCGCCTCATGGCGCCCCGCCCCGGTGGACTGGGGCGGCGAAGGCGCCGTGGTCGTGAACCTGAAAGGCATGGCATGACCGACCTGACCGGACGCCGCGTGCTGGTGACGGGCGCCGCGGTGCGCGTGGGGCGCACCATCGCCCTCGCCCTGGCCGACGCCGGGGCCGACGTGGCGGTGCACTACAACACGTCGGAGGCGGCCGCGGCCGAGACGGTGCTCGAGATCCTGACGCGCGGCCGTCGTGCGGCGGTGGTGCAGGGGGACCTCGCGGACCCGGGCACGCCGGCCCGGTTGATCGCCGATGCCGCAGCCGCGCTGGGCGGCCTCGACGCCGTCGTCAACAACGCCTCGATCTTCGAGCACGGCACCCTGCCCGAAGCCGACGACGACGCCTGGGACCGCATGCTCCGCGTGAACGCCCGCGCCCCCCTCGCCCTCGGCAACGCCCTCGCCGCCCAGCTCCCCGACGGCGCGCCAGGCGACGTGATCCACCTCAACGACATCCACTGCCTCGCCCCCCGCGCCGGATACGCCCCCTACACCCAGAGCAAGGCGTTGCTGCACGCCCTCACGGGCGACATGGCCCTGGCCCTCGCCCCGCGCGTGCGCGTGAACGCCGTGGCGCTGGGCGCGGTGCTGCCGCCTGACGCGCCGCCCGAGGGCTATGAGCACACCGGGCGCGGTGAACTGCCGCTCGGGCGCTTCCCGAAACCGGACGACGTGGCCGCCGCCGTGATCTTCCTGATGGGCTGCAGTTCCGTGACCGGCGAGACCATCCGCGTGGACGGCGGTCAGCACCTCCGCGGAGGCGACGCATGAGCGTGCGCGTGCTGATCGACGAGGCCCGGGCCCGGGCCAACATCGCGCGCATGGCCGACAAAGCGCGCGCAGCCGGTGTGCGGTTGCGGCCCCACGTGAAGACGCACCAGTCGCTACGCATCGCGGGCTGGCTGCGCGACGAGGGCGTGGCCGCCATCACGGTGTCGAGCATCGCCATGGCTGAGCAGTTCGCGGCCGACGGCTGGCGCGACATCACGATCGCCGTGCCGCTGAACCCCAACGACCTGCCGCGCTGCCGCGAACTCGCCGACACCGGCGTGACGCTCGGCCTGCTCGCCGACCACCCGGACACAGTGCAGGCCATCGCCGCAGCCGGGGCCTTCGACCTGTGGCTCAAGATCGACGTCGGCTACGGCCGCGCCGGCGTGCGCTGGGACGACGCGCCGCGGCTGGAGGCGCTCGCGAAGGCCGCCGCCGACCTCCCGGCCGACCGCACCCACGGCATCCTCACCCACGCGGGCCACAGCTACGCCGCCGCTGGCCCTGACGCCGTGCTGCGCATCCACCGCGAATCCCTCGAACGCATGGCCCTCGCCCGCGACGCGGTGACGGCGATGACCGGCCGCGACCCGCAGGTCTCCGTCGGCGACACACCCACCTGCTCCCTCGCCGACGCCTTCCCCGGCGCCCACGAGATCCGCCCCGGCAACTTCGTGCTCTACGACCTCATGCAGAAGCGCATCGGCGCGTGCCGTGTGGAGGACATCGCCCTGCACGTGGAGGCGCCGATCATCGGCGTGCGCCCCGACATCAACCGCCTCGTGCTGCACTGCGGCGCCGTCCACCTGTCCAAGGACAGGGTGCGCGACGCCGTCGGCGAGTCCGTGTACGCCGTGGCCGTCCGCGACGACGGTTCCCTCGACGGCGCCCGCCGCCTCGTCCACCTCTCCCAGGAGCACGGCCTGCTCACCGCCGACGCCGACACCCTCGCGCACGCGCGCCCCGGCGACACGGTGCGCCTCGCGCCCGTGCACGCCTGCCTCGTCTGCGACCTCGTCAGGGATCTGGAAATCGTCTAGGGATAACCGGGCGGGAACTCCGGGGTCACCGGATACTCGTACGGGATGTTCATCTCCTCGATCACGCGTCCGTTGGCCCGGATTACGTAGTCGAAGGGCGTGGGCATGTATCCGTTGCGCCACGTGAGTTCCACGTCGCCGTACTCGAAGTCGCGGCGCCAGCCGTTCTCCGTCTCCACCGCGGGCCCGAGGGGTTCGCCGATGCGGATGGGCGTGTAGGGCCAACCGTAGTGGTGGGGGCCGTCCAGGAACACGGGCTTGGTGTCGGTGAGCAGGGCGACCACGCGCAGCAGCTTGCCGGTGACCAGCTCGTGGGGCAGGCCGTCGGTGGAGTTGTAGTAGTAGTTCTTCTGCAGGTTCTCGAGCAGCACGTAGGGGCCGCCGTTGTCCGTTCGGGGCCATGAGGCGGTGCGGAACAGGTTCCACTCGTAGTCCGGATCCAGCGCGTGCTTCAGGGGCTCGGTGCGGGGGAAGAACACGTCGGGGAAGTACTCGTAGTTCACGCCGTCGGCCAGCGACGCGAAGGTCGAGTCCGAGTAGGCGCGGGTACCGTTGAAGATCTGCAGGAAGTCGTTGCCCAGGGAGTCGCGCAGGGCCTCCACCATCCAGGTGCAGGCGTCGCGGTAGGCGGCGCGTTCGTCGGGATCCGAGTTCATGCCGATGCCGTCGCCGTCCAGATCCGCGAGGCCGTCCACCGTCAGCCAGTCGAAGATCATGATGTAGTCGGCGAAGTAGTCCCAGAACACGCCGTCGAACTTGTTGGTCGACTGCCGCTGCCAGTCCACGATGATGTCCACCACCTCGGCCCGGCACGCGGGCTCCAGCAGGTTCACCACCACGCGGTAGTCCCAGTCCTGGAGCGTGTCGCCCTCGGTGGTCCAGCACCAGTAGGGGCGCAGACGGTCGAAGCGATCCCGGAAGTAGGGGTGGGTGGAGTTCTCGCCGCGGATGTCGACGTTCTTGGCCAGCACGTAGGCCAGGATCCGGATGTCGGGGTTGTGCCTGCGGATGCGCTGCAGCATGTCCTGCCCCTCGACACCGGGCTCGCCCCACAACAGGGCGCCCGTGAGGACCAGCAGGTCGGTGCGGGCCATCTCTTCCAGGCGTTGCTCATCGTCCCAGTCGATGCGCTCCCACGCGTGGATGGCCGGCACCGGATCGTGGACGTCCCACGGCACGCCTCGATCGCTCACGGTCACGCGCACGCGGCAGGTCTTGAACTCGAGGTCGGGGCAGTCGGTGCCGAAGTCCCATACCGCCGCACGGCCGGCGACGGCGGGCACGCCCGGGCCGGCGTCGCCCGAGAGGGTGCGGCAGGGCAGGTCCCAGGTGGCGCCGTCGTCGTCGGAGGCGGCGAGGGTCACGTAGACCGAATCGCCGTCGGCGTCGGCCAGGTCGAAGAGCACGTCCACCAGGCCGCTGCCGTCGGTGCGCTGCTCGGCGCGGACGTTCAGGACCTCGGGAGCGGCGGCCAGGGCGCCGGTCGAGACGGCGAGGGTCGCGAGCATGACGATCAGGCGCATCACGGCAGCAGCACCGCCTTCCGGGTCCCGACGGTCACGCCGCCGAGGCTGAGGCGTGCCAGGTAGGCGCCGCCGGGCAGGGGGCGGCCGGTGTCGTCGCGGCCGTCCCAGTCGAAGCTCCAGGTGCCGGCGGGCATGCGCTGGTCCACGAGGGTGCGCACGGCGCGGCCGCGGACGTCGTGGACCGTCAGCACGGCGCGGCCGGGGGCGGCCAGGCCGAAGACGAACGCGGTGCGCGGGTTGAACGGGTTGGGGCGCGGTCCGCCCAGGTGCGACACGGCGGGAATGCCACCGGGCACCGACGTGCCGTGCAGCAGGATCGTGAACGGGGCGCTCACGGCTTCCGACTCGTTGCCGAAGGCGTCGCGCACGGCGATCTCCAGCACGTTGCTGCCCGAGCTGATGTTCGGGACGGTCCAGTCCCATTGGAACTGGTCGGTGGTGGAGGAGAAGAGGGAGGTCACGGGGGCGCCGTCGCCGACCCGGACGGTGGCCTTGCGGTCGTCGTCGGAATGGGAGGGGTGGGTCTCGACGACGGTCCACGAGAAGCCGAAGACCTCGCCACCGTACAGCACCTCGTCGCCCGTCGGAGCCTGGATGGCGATCTCCGGAGCGCGCGCATCCACGACCACGCGCCCACTAACGGACGTTGCATGGTCCGCGAGGGCCGCACAGGGCAGAATGCACGTGATGAAAAGGGCCGCCACGAAGGGCGGAATCGCTCGGAACACCGTATCTCCGGTCAGCATGAAGGTCCCCCGGCCGCGTGCGGGTCACGGCCTGTCATATCCCCGGATCCATGATAGCACGAATTTGCAAATACCGCGCCACGGCGCAAAGAAAAGGGGCCCCGGGATGGTCCGGGGCCCCCTGATCGGGTCAGTCGGAGTAGAGCTCGCTCCACCAGCGTCCGTCGCCCTTCAGCTTCCAGGTGAAGTACGCGAGGATCGTGTCGTTCCAGAGCACGCGCTTGCCGTGGTCCAGGATGTGGTGGTCCTGGCCCTCCACCTGCACGTACTCCACGTCGCGGCCGAGCATCTTCAGGGCGATGTAAAGGCCGTCGCTCTCGCCCTTGGGCACGTTGGTGTCGTCGAAGCCGTGGAGCAGGAGCAGCGGCGTGGTGATGGCGTCGGCGTGGAAGAGCGGACTCTGCTCCACGTACAGCTCGCGGTCGGACCAGGGGAACGAGTTGGCCAGCGCCCGCGCGCCGTAGGCGTAGCCCCAGTAGCCCTCCGCCCAGTAGCTGCTGATGCTGGAGATGCCGGCGTGGCTGATGGCCGCCGCGAACAGGTCCGTCTGGGTGATGAGGTACTCGGTGAGGAAGCCGCCGTAGGAGGCGCCGATGCAGCCCACCCGATCCGGGTCGGCGGCGGGATGGGCTTCAAGGAAGGCGCGGGTGCCCTCGATGACCTCGGGCGCCGTGAGCCGGCCCCAGTCGTTGACGTGGCGGGCGGCGTACTCCTGGCCGTAGCCCAGGGCGCCGCTGGGGTTGGGCACGTACACGAAAAAGTCGCGGGCGGTCCACACGTTCTTGGGGTAGCGGCCGCCGAAGTCGCGGGTGATGGGGTAGGTGCCGCCGTAGTAGTACACGATCACCGGGTACTTGCGGGACGGGTCGTAGTTGCGCGGGTAGTGTACGCGGCCGTCCAGTTCCATGCCGTCGGTCACGGTGGCCACGAAGGGCTCGATGCGGCCGTGGGTCACGTGCTCGAAGCGCGCGGCGCCGGGATCGAGCAGCAGGCGGGGCTTGCGGCCCTTCGTATCCAGGGCATACAGGCGCAGTGGCGTGCTCACCGAGGTGCCGGTGGCCACGATGGTGTTGGCGCCGTACGCCACCTCCCAGCCGCCGACCACGTCCATGCCGCTGTCCAGCAGCGTCCACTCGCCGTCGAGGGTGCAGGTGGCGAGGCGCACGAACTGCTTGTCCAGCACGCGGGCCACGACGCGCTTGCTCGGAGCGTGCCACACGACCTGCTGGACCGTCGGGTCGAAGTCGCGGCTCAGGGTCGCGGCCTTGGCGGCGGCGCGGTCGTAGACGTAGAGCTGGCCGCCGTAGTCGTTGGGCGTGACGCCGTCGGGCAGGTCACGGCCGAGGCCGCCGAATGCGGACGGGGAACCGGTGAGGATCAGGGTGTCGCGGTCCGGGCCGTAGTCCACCGAGTCGAGCCAGCGCTCCTCCTCGGCGAGGATGCGCTCCACCGCGAGGGTCGCCATGTCCATCTCGAACCACTCGGTGCGGGAGTAGGGACGCTCGGTGGGCGCGGGGTAGCGGCGCGAGAAGAGCATGTGGGAGCCGGTGGGGCTGAAGCTCCAGGAGCCGACGCTCTCGTCGCCGGCGGTGAGGCGGCGGGTCACGCCGTCGGTGGTGGTCTCCAGCAGGTAGGAACGGTTGCGCCACCAGGGCCAGCGGTCCTCCACGCTCTCGAGGCGCTTCACGCCGCGGTCGTCGGACTCGGCGTCCACGCCGTACGCATGCACGATGGAACGGCCGTCGGGGTTCCAGGCGTAGCCGTGGAAGTCCTCGAGGCCGCGGGCGACGGCGTGGACGGCGCCGGTTTCCACGTCCTCGAACCACACGGTGGTCTTGCCGTCGTCGCGGGTGGTGAAAGAGAAACCGTCGCCGGTCGGGTGCCACTGCACGCCGGAGAGGTCGCGGCCGCGGTAGCTGCGCACCAGCTTGCCGTCCTTCGTGCTGCGGAGCTCGCGCCAGGTCTCGCGGTCGCCGCCGGCGTCGTACTCGCCCAGGCCGACCATCACGAGCTTGCCGTCGGGGGACAGGTCCACCGAGGAGAGGCGCGTGTAGTCCAGCACGTCGTGGATGTCGACGCCGCGGGTCGGGTCGGTGGTGGGGCGGAAGGCGAGGGTGGGGACGTCGGCCTCGAGAACGAGGGCGGCGTCCATGGTCCAGGGGCTCTCCTCGTCGGGCGAGCGGAGCGTGCGCAGCGCGAGGGTGTGGCGGCCGGGCAGGAGGTTCAGCTCGGCGGTGTGGACGCCTTCGTCTTCCTTCAGGGAGACGGGCTTGCCGTTCAGCCAGGCCTTGAAGGGGTGGGCGCACGTGATCTCGAGGTCGGGCTTCACGGGAGTGTCCACGTCGATCCAGGTGGCGAGCCAGGCGGTGGCCGGTGGGGCGGCGTCCAGGCTCAGCGGCTCGTTCCCGACCTCGGCCACGCGCCAGCCCGCGACGGCCAGGGACTTCGGGTCGAGGTCGGTGCGCGCCAGCACGTCGTCCAGCGACACGCCGCCGGTGTCCTCATCGTGGAAGGCGGGCAGCGCCACGGGCGCGGGATCGAGCACGCGCCAAGAATCCACGTGGACGGGCGTACGGTCGGCGGCCTGCACCGCGACGGCGAACACGAGCAACAACAGCACTGCGACGGCGGGTCGGTTCATCGGAGACTCCCGGTTCGGTGTGAGTGGGGTGGGGGGATTGTGGCAGGTCGGAGGGGGTGGGACAAGTGTGATCGATGGAGCTCGAACCCCTTTGATTTTCCCCCCCGAACCCGTATCCTAGTCGCCATGTGGCAACGCAGATTCAAGCGATGGGGCCTCTTCCTCCGACGGCTCCAACTGGAGATCGGGTACGACGACTGCATGGGGATGGCGGCTCAGATCGCCTACTTCATGATGCTCGCCATGTTCCCGTTCCTGCTGTTCCTGCTGGGACTGATCAGCTACCTGCCCATCCTCCAGCCCGACCAGGTGCTCGGCCAGCTCCGCGAGGCGCTGCCGCTGCAGACCTACGATCTGGTGGCCGGCACCGTGTACAACGTGCTGAGCCAGCGCGAGGGCAGCATCCTGGGGTTCGGCCTGCTGGCCGCCCTCTGGTCGGGGTCCATGGGCGTGGGGGCGCTCATCACGACCATCAACCGCGCCTACAACATCCACCCCAGGCGCAACATCCTGCTGCAGAAGCTGCTGTCCATCGTGTTGACGCTGGGCGTGAGCGGGTTCGTGATCCTGTCCACGCTGCTGGTGCTGCTCGGCCCGCGCCTGAGCCACGACTTCTTCCAGCTCGTGGGCATGGCCGGCGAGGCCCAGAACGCCTGGACGACCCTGCGCCTGCCCCTGGTGCTGCTGATGAACCTGCTGGCGCTGTCCATCCTCTACTACTTCGCCCCCGAGGCGAAGCAGCGCTACGTGTGGATCCTGCCGGGCACCGTCACCGCCACGTTCCTGTGGTTCGGTGCCTCGCAGCTCTTCCGCCTCTTCGTGCGGGAGTTCGGTTCGTACAACCTGACCTACGGCTCCATCGCCACGGTCATCGTGCTGATGGTGTGGCTGTGGCTGTCGGGCTTCATCTTCCTGCTCGGCGCCGAAATCAACGCCCTCATGCGCCGCATGGACCACTACGAGGACCTGCCCCGCGTCAAGGGACGCGTGAAGGACCGCGCCCACCGCTGATCCGCTCGAGGAGCCCCATGCATACCGTGACCTGGGAAGGCAAGCGCCGCTTCACCGCCCGCACCCCCGACGGCCGCGAAGGCCGCTTCGACACTCCCGCCGAGTACGGCGGCGAAGGCACTGCGCCCACCCCGATGGAGGCCGTGCTGCACGCCCTGGCCGGGTGCGCCGCCATCGACGTGGTGAGCATCATGGAGAAGATGCGGCAACCGCTCGAGGGACTGAGCGTCGACGTTGTCGCCGAGCGGGCGGACGATCACCCGCGGGTGTTCACCAGCATCAATCTGGTGTTCCGGGTGCGCGGCGACGTGGCGGAGGAGAAGGTGCGGCGCGCGGTGGAGCTGTCGGCGGACAAGTTCTGCTCGGTGAGTGCGATGCTGAAGCCCGGGGTGGAGATCTCGCATGAGGTGGTCGTGGAGCGGGATTGAGCGGGATGTTGCAGGAGCTAGTCTTGCAACGACCGTATAGTCAATGTGTTACGCAAAATACACGTGTCCCGGAATCGGCCGTCGCCCACGTCGCAGTGTTGACACCCGCCGCACCCCCGGCGATCCTCCCCCCATGACCTTCAGCCACCACACCATCTTCGGCGCCGGCGCCCTCGGCTCCTGGCTCGGCGCCCGCCTCGACCCTCCGGCCCTGCTGGTCGCCCGCGGTGCCCACGCCTTGGTCATGCGTTCCGAAGGGCTCACCATCTCCGGCATCGAGGACGAGACCGTCGCCGTCGAGGTGGCCGACGCCTGTCCCGACCTGCCCGAGAACGCCCTGGTGATCGCCGCCGTCAAGGCCACCGGCCTGCAGGACGCCGTAGAGGCGTTGCGGCCGCGCCTGCGCGACGACACCGTCGTGGCGGTCCTCGCCAACGGCCTCGCGCCCGAGCTGATCCTGGGCGACGGGCTCGATCGGCACGTCGTGCGCATCGTGGCGGAATTCGGCGTGACCATGGACCGGCCCGGCGCCGTGTCGGCGTGGGGTGGACGGGCCGTGCTGGGACCCGGCGCCGACGAGGACCGCGTGGCCGCCGCCCTCGAGCCCACGCCCCTCGCCGTGGTGCGCACCGACGACCTCCGCCGCGTCTCCTGGGAGAAGATGGCCATCAACTGCGTGGCCAACCCGCTGGCCGCTTTGACCGGCGTGCGCAACCGCAAGCTGGTGGTGGACCAGTTGCGGGACCTGCGCCGGGACATCGTGACCGAGGTGGTGGCCGTGGCCGCCGCCGAGGGTGTGGACCTGCCCGACGACACGGCCGACCGCGTGGACACCGTCCTGGGCAAGTCCAACAACCTGAACTCCATGGCCCAGGACATCGCCCGCGGCCGCACGACCGAGATCGACCACCTCAACGGGCTGGTGGCGGCATTGGCCCAGCGCCACGGCATCGATGCGCCGGTCAACGCGTGGCTCACGGGCATGGTGCGCAACCTCACTGAAACGCCGGCATAGGAAAAGGGGGCGGCTGCGGCCGCCCCCTCGCACCTCGTCGCCGATCCCCGATCACTTCACCAGCGCCAGCTTCTCCACCGTCGCATACGTGCTCGTCTCGAGCCATGCCAGGTACACGCCGGCGGGGGCGGCCTTGCCGTCGTCGCTACGGCCGTCCCAGGCGATGGCGTGGTCGCCGGCGGGCAGGCGTCCGGTGCTCAGGGTGCGCACGGCGCGGCCTTTCACGTCGACGATGCGCAGGGTCGCGCGGTCCTCGCGATCGAGGGTGAAGCTGAGGGTGGTCTTGGGGTTGAAGGGGTTCGGATGGCTGCGCAGGTCCAGGTAGGGGCGCGCCAGTTCCTCGACCGAAACGGCGGCCGCCGCCGCGATGGCCTGGGGCTCGAACACGAACACCGACAGGTCGCCGGGGCCGTTGCGGGACTGGAGAGTGGTGGAACTCATGCTGAGGCCGTCGACGTCGCCGGTAGCGACGGCCACCGCCACCGCATCGACCGTCGGGGTCGGGAAACCGCCGCCGTGGGAGGTGAGCAGCGTACCGACGTTGATGGCGCGCTTCCGCGGCGTGATGGAGCTGCTCATGGGGAAGTTGCACGGGGCGCAGATGGCGGTGCCCATGTCGTCGGTCAGGGGCGCTCCGGTCCGCTGGTCGAAGATGTAGAGCTCCACGTCGGTGCCGAAAGCCGGGTCGGCGGGGTCGAGGTCGGTCTGATAGACCATGTTGATGGTCGTGTCGAGGGCATCGGGATCGGCCAGGACCGAGCCCGACGACTCGAGCAGGTGCGGGAACACGAAGGTCCTGGCTCCGCTCGACTGTCCGCCCCCCGTGCCGCCGCACGGCACCCGCAGGGGCGTCACCACCGACGTCGTCCGACCCGAGTCCAGGTAGACCTCCGTCTCCACCGACACGTCCAAATCGTCGGGGCCGAAGGTCTCGATCACGATGTAGCCGTCCTCCAGGTCCGGTGCCTGGATGGCCGCGGCTACGATCACCTCGATCAGGCTCATGTCGGCGATGGCTGCGGTTCCCATCTCGATGGTGCAGGGATTGCAGATGTCGCCGAAGGGACCGGCCATGGGTGCACCCGTGGCGGTGAAGAAGAAGACCGTGGCGTAGTTGCCGGTGTCGGCGCCGCCGCCGCTGACCAGGGCGGCCGGGTTGGTCAGCTGGATGATGTTGTCGCTGCTGCCCGGCGAGCGGTCCAGGGCGACGCTGCCGGTCTGCTCCAGCAGATGCGGAAACACGAACGTCTCGGCCGCAGCCGGCAGGGCCAGGGCCAACATGAGGAACGGCAAGATGATCTTCGACGGGCGCATGGACGACTCCTCGACGGGGAATGCTGACGAAATCACTCCCATTATCTCCCAAGTCGAGGATGTCTTACGCGTCGAACCGGAGAAAATTTACCAGAGGATCAATCCCGCCCCGCCGATTGCCACATCAACCCGCCCACGATCAGCACCAGGCCCCCGAAGGTGGCCACACGCACGTGCTCGCCCAGTACCAGGTGGATCAGCAGCAATGACAGGAACGGCGCCAGGAAGATGAGGTTGGCCACCCGTGCGGTGACCTCGGCCAGGCGCAATGCGGTGAGCCACATCACGAAGGTGAAGCCCATCTCGAAGGCGCCCACGTAGGAGGCTACCAGCAGGCCGCCGGTGTCGAGGCGCAGGTCGGACATGATCAGGGTCGCGGCGAGGATCAGTGGGAGTCCCCCCGCGAAGTTCCACCACAGCCCCACCACCGGATCGAGGCGGCTGCGCGTGTTGGCGATCCAGTACAGCGCCCACAGCACGGTGGTGAACAGGGCCAGGCCCACGCCCAGCGGGTCGGCGGTGCGGAACCCCGCCACGCTGCCGCCGGTGGCGATCAGGAAGACGCCGGCATAGCACACCACGCCCGCCCACAGGTCGCGGGCCCGCGGCTTCTGCCCGAGCAGCGGGATGGACAGCCACGACAGCGTCAGCGCCCACGTGAAGTTGATGGGCTGCGCCACCTGGGCGGGCAGCCGGTCGTACGCGACGAAGAGCACCAGGTAGTAGACGAAGGGGTTGAGGGCGCCCAGGCCGAGGGCGCGGAGGCGGTCCCGCGGCGGGGTGGCGGCCAGCTCGCCGAGCCGCCGCTGCCATGCCAGCACGCCCGTCAGCGACAGCAGCGATACGGCCACCGCCACGAGCAGGAGCTGGTACACGTCGAGGGTGCGCAGGGCCAGCTTGAAGGCGGTGGCGACGGTGGACCAGGCGACCACCGCACCCAGGGCGAAGAGGGTGGCGCGGCGTTGGTTCTTCATGAGGAGCCCTTGCGGACCCGCAGGACCACGGTGCCGCTGATCTTGTCGTGCATGGCCTGCCGGTTGGGGTGCTTCACCGCCTCCAGAAACCCGAGCAGGAGAGTGGCGGCGCTGGCCGCGTAGCCGCCGGCGCGGCCGAAGCTGTCCCACAGGCTCAGCTTGCGGCCGTCCAGGCGTACCACGCGCAGCCCGAAGACCAGCTTGCCGAGGGTGCGGCCGCGGCCGACCCGGGTCCACAGGGTGAACCAGCCCACGTAAAAGGCGCCCCAGCCGAACAGGCTGTCGAAGCGGCCGAGCAGCACGTCGTTGCCGATTTCCAGGCGCTGGCGGTCGCCGTCGCGGACGATGCGCGTGGGGGCGCCGCCGCCGTAGGTGATGGTGGTGTCGTCGTCGAAGAGGTCGCCGAGGGCTTCGGTGTCGCCGTCGCGCAGCAGCGCCGTCTGCTCCGACGTCAGCACGTCGGGGCGGCGCTCCGTCACCTGGATCAGGAGGCGGCGGAACACGTCCCGTCCCTGCTCGCGTTCGCCCGACTGCACCGCGGCGCGCACCGCGCCCAGGAACCCGGGATCCTGGTCCTCGAAGCTGTAGGCGGTCAGGCCCAGGAGTACCGCAAGAGTCACCAGCCAGCACAGCAACGAATCCAGAGCCAGGGCCGCGAACCGCCTTCGCACCGAACCGAGGGGGCGCCCCATGAGCTCCGGCGCGATGCGCTGGGGCTCGTCGGTGACCATGGTGCGGCGGCCGCGGATCACGGGTGTCACAGGTCCAGCTCCTTCAGCACGTCGGCGGCCTCGGGCGCATCGCTGTACACGAAGAAGTGCAGGCCCGGCACGCCGGCGTCGAGGAGTTCGCGGGCCTGCTCCAGGGCATGACGCCGGCCGATATCGCGCACGTGGGCGGCCTTGTCGGCGGCCATGATCTCCTCGACCAGCGGGTCGGGGATGTCCACATGGAAGTTGCGCGGGATGTTCGTGAGCAGGGACTTGCGCGTGAGCACCTTCAAGCCGGGGATGATGGGCACGTCGATGCCCGCCTCCACGCAGCGGTCGCGGAAGGCGAAGAAGGCGGCGTTGTCGAAGAACATCTGGGTGATCACGTACTCGGCGCCGGCATCGACCTTCCGCTTCAGCATCTCGATGTCGTACTTCAGGCTCGGTGCCTCGAAGTGCTTCTCGGGATACGCGGCCACGCCCACGCAGAAGTTCGTGGGCTCCAGGTCCGTCAGCGAGTGCAGGTACTCGCCCCGGTTCATGGCCATGATCTGGTCCACGAGGTCGGTGGCGTAGCGGTTACGCGTGCCGCGGCGGACCTCTTTCCAGTCCGTCTGGTCGCCGCGCAGGGCCACCACGTTGTGGATGTCCAGGAAAGAGAGCTCGATCAGCGCGTCCTCGGTCTCTTCCTGGGTGAAGCCCACGCACAGCAAGTGGGGCACCGACTCCACGTTGTAGCGGTACTTGATGGCGGCGCACAGGCCGAGGGTGCCGGGACGCTTGCGCGTGATGTGGCGGATGAAGCTGTTGTTGTCCTTCTCCTCGAACCACGAATCGGCGGCGTGGTTGGTCACGTCGATGAACGCCGGATGGTAGGGCATCAGCAGATCGACGATCTCGTTGACCTTGCTGATGCTCGTGCCGCGCTCCGGCGGCGTCAGCTCGAAGCTGAAGGTCGGCCCGGTGCGGTCCGCGAAGATCTCGGCTATTTTCATGGTCGGAGCTCTCCTGTTAGGCTGTCCGCGCGGGATGATACCAGCGCGCGCCCGCTTCCGCACCCCTCGAACACGACCGTGGAGCAACGCCATGGGATTCCTCGATCTGGTCCGCAAGCGCGTCGTCGTCCTGGACGGCGGCATGGGCACCGGCATCCAGTTCCGCCAGCCGTCCGTCGCCGACTGGGACGGCTGCGAGGGCATGAGCGAGATCCTCAACCTCACGCGCCCCGACCTCATCGGCGACATCCACCGCTCGTTCCTCGAGGTGGGCTGCGACGCCGTGGAGACCAACTCCTTCGGCGCCTTCCCCGTGGTGCTCGACGAGTACGGCATGGGCGCCCGCTCCCGCGAGCTGGCCGAGGTGTCCGCCCGCATCGCCCGCGAGGCCGCCGACGGGTTCGCCACCCCGGATCGTCCCCGCTTCGTGGTGGGCTCCATCGGCCCCGGCACCAAGCTGCCCAGCCTGAACCACATTCCCTGGCGCGAGCTGCGCGACGGCTACGAGCCCATGGTCGACGGCCTGATCGCCGGCGGCGCCGACGCTCTGCTCGTCGAGACCTGCCAGGACCTCCTGCAGCTCCGCGCCGCCCTCGATGCCGTGCGCCGCGTGCAGGCCGCCCGCGGCACCGCGCTGCCGGTGGGCGTGCAGATCACGGTCGAAAGCACCGGCACCATGCTGCTGGGCACCGAGACCCTCGCCGCCGCCGCCGCCGTCGCGGCCCTGCGCCCCGACTGGATCGGCATGAACTGCGCCACCGGCCCCGAGGCCATGACCGACCACGTGCGCACCCTCGCCGCCCACGCTCCGATGCCCGTGGCCGTGCTGCCCAACGCCGGCATGCCCCGCAACGTGGACGGCGCCATGGTCTACGACCTGGAGCCCGAGCGCTTCGCCGAGGTGCTGTGCGGGTTCGTCGACGATTTCGGCGTGGGCATCGTGGGGGGCTGCTGCGGCACCGAGCCGAGGCATTTGAAGTCCCTGGTCGATCGTCTCGACGGCCGTGCCGCGCCGGAGCGCGAGGTCGCGCCCCTGGAAGCCCTCACCAGCCTCTACCTGGGCGTGACCCTGGACCAGGAGCCCCGCCCGCTGCTGATCGGCGAGCGCACCAACGCCAATGGTTCCAAGGCCTTCCGCGATCTCCAGGGCGCCGCCGACGTGGACGGCATGGTGGCCATGGCCCGCGAGCAGCAGGACGAGGGCGCCCATGTGCTGGACGTGTGCCTGGCCTACGTGGGCCGCGACGAGGGCGCCGACGTGGCCGCCCTCATGCCGCGCCTCAATACCGAGGTGCAGGCCCCGGTCATGATCGATTCGACGGACCCGGCCGCGGTGGAGGCCGCCCTCGAGCGGCTCGGCGGCCGGTGCATCGTCAACTCCATCAACCTGGAGGACGGCGAGGCCAAGGCCCGCGCCGTGCTCGAGCTGTGCCGCCGCTTCGGCGCCGCCGTGGTCGCCCTGTCCATCGACGAGGAGGGCATGGCCCGCACCCCGGAGAAGAAGCTGGCGGTGGCGCGTCGTCTCGCCGACCTCGCGGCGGAGTATGGTCTTACCCCCGGCGACATGCTCTTCGACCCGCTCACGTTCACCCTCGGCAGCGGCGACCCCGAGTACCGCGACAGCGCCCTCGCCACCCTCGAGGGCCTGCGCCTGATCAAGCGCGAGATTCCCGGCGCCCGCACCCTGCTGGGTCTGAGCAACGTGAGCTTCGGCCTCAAGCCGCGGGTCCGGCGCGTGCTCAACAGCGTGTTCCTGGAACGGGCCCTGGACGCCGGGCTGGACGCAGCCATCCTCCACGCCGGCAAGATCCTGGGCGCCACGGAGATCCCCGACGAGTTGCGCGACGCCTGCGAGCGCCTCATCGACGACGACCGCACCGGCGGCGAACCCCTCGAGGTGCTGCTCGAGTCCAAGGGCGTGGCATCGGTGAGCGAGACCGCCGCCGACCTCCCTGTCGACGAGCGCCTGCACCGCCGCATCGTGGCGGGCGATCCCAAGGGACTCGAGGCGGACCTGGACGAGCTGCTGGCGACGCGCGAACCCCTGGAGATCATCAACGGCACCCTGCTGGGCGGCATGAAGGAGGTGGGCGAGCTGTTCGGCGCCGGTCGGCTGCAGCTGCCCTTCGTGCTGAAGTCCGCCGAGACCATGAAGGCGGCGGTGCGCCACCTGGAGCCGCACATGGAGAAGTCGGGCGGCACGAGCCGCGGCGAGTTCGTGATCGCCACGGTGCAGGGCGACGTCCACGACATCGGCAAGAACCTGGTGGACATCATCCTCACCAACAACGGGTTCGACGTGGACAACATGGGCATCAAGGTGCCCGCCGAGCAGCTGGTGGAGACCATCAAGCGCGACCGTCCCCACGCGGTGGGCATGAGCGGCCTGCTGGTGAAGTCGACCATCGTGATGAAGGAGAACCTCGAGGCCTTCAACCGCGCCGGCATCGACGTGCCGGTGGTGCTGGGCGGGGCCGCGCTCACGCGCAAGTACGTGGAGTCGGACCTGCGCCGCGTGTACGGCGGCAAGGTGTACTACGCCCGCGACGCCTTCGACGGCCTGTCGCTGGTGGAGCGCATCAGCGCGGGTGAGGCGCCGCCGGCGGAACCGCGCGAGGTGTCTGCCGAGGACGACGCGCCGGCCCCCGCCGCGGCCGGGCCCATCGAAATGCCGGACCCCGTCGTCGCTCCCGAACCCCCGTTCTGGGGCACCCGCGTGACCACCGACATCGACCTCGGCGACGTGTGGCGCTTCCTCAACCGCCCCGCCCTGGTCAAGGGCCGCTGGGGCTACACCCGCGCCGGCCTGCCCCGCGACGAGTACCTGAAGCTGGAACGCGACGAGGTGGAGCCCGCCCTGGAGCGCCTGCGCGACTCGAGCCGCATCGACGGCTGGCTGCAGCCCGCCACCATCCACGGCTGGTTCCGCTGCCGTCGCGACGGCGACTCCGTGGACGTGTTCGCCGCCCCGGACGACGCCTCGCCCGCCTGGCGCCTGGCCTTCCCCCGCCAGGCCGGCGGGTCACGCCGCTGCCTCACCGACTGGTTCCGGGAGGATGGGGACGTGCTGGGCGTGTCGGTGGTGACCATGGGCCCCGCCGCCACCGAGTATTGCGCCAGGCTGATGGCCGACGACGCCTACCGCGAGTACCTGCTCGCCCACGGCTTCGCGGTCGAGAGCGCCGAGGCGCTGGCCGAGCTGTGGCATGCACGGATGCGCACCGAGCTGGGCATCGATGGCGACGACGCGCCGGACCCCGCCGACCTCATCCACGGTCGTTACCGCGGACGCCGGTTCAGCTTCGGCTACCCGGCGTGCCCGGACCTGGAGGGCCAGCGCGTGCTGGCGGAGATGCTGGACTGGGGCCGCATCGGCGTGACGCTCACCGAGGGCTGCCAGCTCGACCCGGAGCAGAGCACCAGCGCGCTGGTGGTGCACCATCCGGAGGCGGAGTATTTGAAGGTCTGAGGGGTTGCGTGAGGATCGTGTCGTTCGGGCAGGTAATGGACAGGTCCATTACCGGGAACCGGACCTATCGAAACGGCGTCCAATGGGCCCGATCACATACCCTTCGAACCAGATAGTGGACTAATCCATGAAGTGCCCTAAAGAGACCATCATCACGGCCCTCCTCGTGGCTCTCACGACCACGGCAACGGCCCAGCCCGCACCCCCGGAAGAACCCACCTGGCGCTCCGAACTCACCTCCCTGAAGACCTGGGGCATCCTGGCCGCCGGCGCCATCGGTGCCGCCTACGTGCTGGACGATGAGAGTCCCGACACCGCCCAGCGCATGCTCGACGGCTCTCCCCTGGACGTCCCCATGGACGTGGGCGACCTGTACGGAAGCGGCTGGGGCGTGGGCGCCCTGGGCGTGACCACCCTGGCGGCCGGCGCCCTGTCCGGCAGCGAGCGCACCAAGGATCTGGGCCGCGACGTGCTGGTGTCGTTCGCGGCGGCATCGTCGGCGTCGGCCCTGCTCAAGGCGGCTTTCGGCCGGACCCGCCCCAACGGCGGTCCCTACTCGTTCCCCTCGGGCCACACCACCGCCGCGTTCAGTTCGGTGGTGCCCATGTGGCGCCACGGCGGCTGGAAAGCCGGCGCACCCACTGCCCTGATGGCCACCATGACCGGCCTCGCCCGCATGGAGGAGTACCGCCACTACCTGAGCGACGTGATCGCCGGCGCCGCGCTGGGTCTGGCGGTCGGTCGCATCGTCTGCATCGGCGACGACGAGGACGGCTGGCAGGTGTCGGCCGCACCCTCCGGCCTGGTGCTGACGCGGGCCCTGCCCTGACCTCCTTTCCGTAAAACCTACTACAGCACCCGCATATCAAGCCGATTCCATGCTCTACTGCCGGATCCCTGTTCAACCCGGAAGCAAGCAAGGCGAACATGATGACATTCCGCATGACAGTTCTGGCCACGTTGTTGATGTTCTCCATGGCGGCGCCGCTCCACGCGGCGACGGGCGAGACGCTGCCCCATGACTTCGGGCGGTCCGGCTCGAGTGGTGGAATTCCGGATACCGGCCACCACCTCACCACCGACCTGTTGATCATCGGCGCCGCCGGCAGCTTCCTGGCCTACGGCAGCGAGGCCCCCGGCGCCTCCAAGCAAGGCCATGAGACTCTGAACCTGGACACCACCCTGGAATGGGGCAACGCCTACGGCAGCGGCTGGGGCGTGGGCGGGTTCGCCCTGCTGACGCTGGCCGTCGGCGAAATGACCGACGATCCCACGACCATGGCCATGGGGCGTGATCTCACCATGTCGTTCGCGGCCACCGCCGCCGTCACCGGCGCCATCAAGTACGCCGTCGACCGTGTCCGCCCCGACGGCGACGAATTCTCGTTCCCGTCCGGCCACACGTCGGGCGCCTTCAGCAGCGTCCCCGTCGTCTGGGAGCATCTGGGCTGGGAGGCGGGCGCGACGATCGCGGCCCTCGCCACGTGCACGGGCATCGCCCGCATCGAGACGAACCGCCATTACCTGAGCGACGTGATCGCCGGAGCGGCGTTGGGACTGGCGGTGGGGCGCATCGTGTCCCACGACCACGACGGCTGGCGCCTTTCCCCGGGCCCGACCGGCCTGACGCTGACCCACCCCCTGCCTTGACCCTCGCCGGCTGTGGTATAATGGTGGGGTCGCAACCCCATCGAACCCTCCAGCCCGGCAGGTTCCCTCCATGCCCCGACGCATCCTGATCGCGGCAGCGCTGCTGCTCATCACGGTCGCTCCCGTGTTCGCCCAGGCGGACTTCGACACCGTCCTGGCCGACGTCCTCCAGTCCCTCCGCGGCGACGAACTGCAGTTCGACGTGCTCGTGGACATGGGCACCCTCGGCGAAGGCACCGTGTCGGTGCTGGGCTATTCGCTGTGCCTGCCCGCCGACCCGGACGCGCCGCCGGCCGCCGAGCCCACGCCCCCGAACAACGTGTACGGCTGCGAGAACACGGTGGTCCCGTCGTTCACCCCGAGCGGCGCCGACACGTGGACCCTGACCCTCGACGTTCCGGTGTTCTTCCTCGACCTGCACGTGACCTATGCGCTGGGGTCGAGCGACGGCTACGTGACGGCGGCCACGACCCTGACCGTGGACGTGGCGTCCGAGACCACCGACTGCGAGCGCTACCATGTGGTGCCGGGCAGCGCGGCGATCGTCATCACCGAACCGACCGGCGTGTTCGACGACCCGCTGGTGCAGTTCGCATGGAACGCGCTGAGCGGCGAGCTGGTGGGCAGCATCGAGGAGCAGGCGCCCCAGTTCGAGCCCCTGATCGACATGGTGCTCGACCAGGTGAACCAGGAGCTGTGCGGCGTGGCGAGCGAGGCATCGAGCTTCGGTGACCTGAAGGCGCGCTTCCGCTAGACGCTGAACCAGACAGAGAGAGGGCCGGCCTCCGGAAGGCCGGCCCTCTTGGGTACCGGGGCGAGACGAGGCGTGGGCGAGACGGGATGCCTCGCGTCAGTCCCGGTACATGGTCTTGATCTCGGAGAAGGACATGTCCTCGTTGGACACGGCGCAGCCCGCGATCGACAGGGTCATGGACATCATCTCCCACCAGGCGCCGAGGGTGCCGGTGGCTCCGCAGTTCGCGTCGAGGAACGCCGGGAAATCGGCGGGCAGCGGGCCCATGTCGGTGTCGCCCATGAACACGCCGTTGGCCACGGAGAAGGCCATGCACTGGTCAGGGTAACCGTCGAACATGGCGATGGCCTGCACGTTGGTCACCGCGGCGACGGGCATGAAGTTCGTGTACTGGACGGTCTCGAACTCCACGTAGTCGGTGATGGGGCCGCTGTAGTAGGGGTCGCCGTTGCCCCAGGGGCCGGTGCCGCTCAGCCAGATGGTGCCGCCGGTGAAGACCTTCATGTAGGTCCGGTTGCCGTTGCCGTAGGCGTTGACGAAGTCGGTCAGCACGGAGCTGGAGGTCAGCACGCCGCAGCTGTAGCTCCACTCGGTGCCGAGGTTCATGCCGTCCCAGGATTCGGCGTTCAGGACGGTGCCGGGCGAATAGGCGTCGCCGCCGGAGGCCCAGGACTCGGTGTAGCGGCCGGCGGCGATGGTGCCGCCGATGTCGGTGGAATCGTAGTCGCCGTCGAGGGGCGCGCCGGCGAAGGCGGTGGCCGCAAGGGCGAGGGTCAGAAGGGTCGTCGTCAAGATGCGCATGGTCTCCCCCAAGAGATCGGGCGAATGGATGGATGATGGGCTCGGGCTCTCCATCCAAGACTCATCAATCATATATGCAACCGACATCCCAATAACAGCGAAAAACGGCATCCAATCCATGTTTTTGGGCTTGTTTTGGATTTAGATATCTGATATATTAGATATCTACAGGATGTCCACCGTGGTAATTGGATGCTCGTCGCAATAGCGGTTACTCGTTGGATTTCATGAGGTTAAGCCGCCTGGCCCAGAAACGTCCGATTCTTCGACCAGCTGCCTCCGCGTTCAATAGCGGAACGACAAAATCCCCAGCCCGACCGGAGGCCCCATGCGCTCCGACGCCATTCCCGGACCGATCCAGGCCGTCGCCCTCCGCGATCAGGTCTACGACGCCATCCGCGAACTGCTCGATCGAGGGGAGCTCCGCGGCGGCCAGACCATCGACCTCAACACGGTCTCCGAGCGCCTGGGCGTGAGCCGTACGCCCCTGCGCGAGGCCCTGCTGAAGCTCGAGGTCGAGGGCTTCGTCACCATCAAGCCACGCAGCGGCGTCATCGTGCGCCCGGTGACCGAGCGGGACATCCGCAACCTCTACCAGATGATCGGCGCGCTGGAGTCGTCGGTGCTGTTGACCGAACCCGACGTGATGACCGACCAGGTGGTGCGAGAGATGCGCCGCTGGAACGACGCCAGCAAGGAGGCGCTGGCCACCGACGACTTCGCCGGCTACTACACCGCCAACCTCGCCCTCCACGATTCGTACCTGCTGCTCTCGCGCAACGAGGAACTGGTGCACCGCGTGAAGGTCATGAAGCAGCGCCTGTACGATTTCCCGCGCCGCCGCGGCTTCATCCGCGAGTGGGAGGAGGCCAGCACCGGCGAGCACGATGCGATCGTGGGCTGGCTCGAACGGGGTGACGCGACGGCGGCGGCGGAGGTCGTCAGGGACGTGCACTGGAGCTTCGATGTGCAGGAGCGGTTCATTCGGCGGTACTACCTGGAGGATCTGGGAGCGTGAGGATGTTGCAGGTGGTGTTGGCGTATGTCATGCAGTGTCAGCGTGTTGGCGCGAGTACATGTGGTCAGCGGAAAGCGCCAGACCGACATTCCTCCCCAGTGGATCGACCAGGAGCAGGATCATGACTCGTGACCAGGTGACCAATGGCGCAGCCCAGACCGACTCCGTGCGAGGACGCGGAGAGATCGTCCTGTACCGCACCGATGACGGGCGCACTCGTGTGGAGTGCCGCTTCGAAGATGAGACCATCTGGCTGACGCAGGGATTGATGGCGGAGTTGTACCAGACGACCAAGCAGAACATCAGCCAGCACCTCCAGAACCTTGGAGATGATGGCGAGATCGACCGGAATCGAGTCGTCAAGGAATCCTTGACGACTGCCTCGGACGGAAAGAACTACCAGACCCGGTACTACAACCTCGACGCCATCTTGGCCGTAGGCTACCGCGTTCGCAGCCCCCGTGGCGTCCAGTTCCGCCGATGGGCCACCGAGCGGCTCCGGGAGTATCTCGTCAAGGGCTTCGTCATCGACGACGAGCGCATGAAGAACCCGCCGGTGCCCGACCACGGCATTCCCGACTACTTCGACGAACTGCTTGAGCGCATCCGTGACATCCGGGCCAGCGAGCGCAGGATGTACCTGCGCGTGCGTGAGATCTTCGCCCTGGCTGCGGACTACGAGCCCTCGTCAGAGCAGACGGCCCTCTTCTTCGGCACCATCCAGAACAAGCTCCACTTCGCCACGACCGGCATGACGGCCGCTGAGCTCATCGCGTCTCGTGCTGACCATGAGAAGCCGAACATGGGGCTGACGTCGTGGCAATCGGGAACCGTGCGGAAGACCGACGTGACGGTGGCCAAGAACTACCTGGCCGGCGAGGAGATCGACGAACTCAACCGCATCGTCGTGATGTGGCTCGACCATGCGGAGGATCAGGCGAAGCGCAGGATGCAGGTCTTCATGAAGGACTGGGAGGAGCGTTTAGACGCTTTCCTGGCCTTCAATGAGCGGGATGTCCTGGACCATGCGGGTGGCGTCTCGAAAGCCGAGGCCGATGAGCAGGCTCGGCAGGAGTACGAGCAATTCGCAGCCAGGCGCCGTGCTGCGCTAGAGGAAGCGGGAGAGCGGGCAGCACTCGCCGAGCTGGAGGCCGCAGCCCGAAACCTGCCGAACCGCCCCGACGGGGAGGATGCATGACCTCCACCCTCATCACCAACCTCCAGCGCTTCTCCATCCACGATGGCCCCGGCATCCGCACCACCGTCTTCCTCAAGGGCTGCCCCCTGCGCTGCCTGTGGTGCCACAACCCCGAGACCATGGACACCCGTGCCGAGGTCATGCTGCGCGACGACCGCTGCCTCGGCTGCGACCGCTGCGCCCCGGTGTGCGAGCCCGGCATCGCCGGTCGCCTGATGCCCGGCTCCGACGAGCACCGCCCCGACGCCACCTGCGAACGCTGCGGTTCCTGCGCCGACGCGTGTCCCTCAACAGCCCGCGAACGGACCGGCCTCACCATGAGCGTGGACGAGGTCGTGGCCGCGGCCCTGCGCGACCGCACGTACTACGAGCAGAGCGGCGGCGGCGTCACCTTCAGCGGTGGCGAGCCGTTGTCGGCGGCCAACGCCGGGTTCACCCTGGAGGCCCTGGCCGCGTGCCGCCGCGCCGGCCTCCACACCGCCGTCGACACCTGCGGTTACGCCGACCGCGAGGCGGTGCTCGAGGCCGGCCGCCGCGCCGACGTGGTCCTCTACGACCTGAAGATCATCGACCCGGACCGTCACTGCGCCGCCACCGGCGCCGACAACCGCGTCATCCTCGACAACCTGCGTGCCCTGAGCGCCGCGGGCGCCGACGTACGCATCCGTACCCCCCTGGTGCCCGGCTTCACGGCCGACGACGAGAACCTGGAAGCGGTGGCCATGTTCGCCGCATCGCTGCCCGGCCGGCATCCGGTGCACCTGCTGCCCTTCCATCGCATCGCCCGCGACAAGTACGGCCGCCTGGGTCGGGAGAACCCGCTGACGGACCTGGAACCCCCCACCGACGAAGCCGTGGCCGCTGCTGCCGAGCGTGTGCGCGTGCATGTGGCCGACGTGCGGGTGGGCGGCTGACCGGAGGAGCCACGATGAACGACCGCGTCGCCCGCCTGCGAGACCGCAGCCTCGCCCATCGCCCCGTGCTGAGCGCCGAACGCGCGCTGCTGCTCACCGAGTTCTACAAGGAGAACGAAGGCCGCCACCCCGTGCCCGTCATGCGCGCCCTCGCGTTCAAGCACCTCTGCGAACACAAGACCGTTTGGATCGGCGACGACGAGCTGATCGTGGGCGAGCGTGGTCCCGAGCCCCTGCACGTGCCCACGTTCCCCGAGCTCACCTGCCACACGGTGGACGATCTGCGCATCCTCGATTCGCGGGAGAAGACGTCATACGAAGTCCCCGAAGACGTGATCACCGCCTACGAGCAGACCGTCATCCCCTACTGGAAGGACCGCTGCCTGCGCGACCGGATCTTCCCCAAGCTCCCGCAGGAATGGCACGACGCTTATGCGGCCGGCGTGTTCACCGAGTTCATGGAGCAGCGCGCGCCGGGCCACACGGTGGCGGACGGGAAGATCTACCGGAAGGGGTTGCTGGACCTGCAGGCGGACATCGATGCAGTGCTGGCGGACACGCCCGAGGGGGATCCGCGGCGCGATCAGCTGGAGGCCATGCGCATTGCCGCGGACGCCACCATGATCTGGGCGCGGCGGCACGCGGAGAAGGCACGCGCGATGGCGGCGAACGAACCCGACTCCGCCCGCCGCGCAGAACTCGAAACCATCGCCACCGTCTGCACCCGCGTCCCCGCCCACGCCCCCGAGACGTTCCAGGAGGCCTTGCAGTCGTACTGGTTCCACCACCTCGGCGTGGTGACCGAGCTCAACGGCTGGGACTCGTTCAACCCCGGTCATCTGGACCGTCACCTGCAGCCCTACTACGAGCGCGAGCTGGCCGCCGGCACATTGACCGAGGCGTCGGCCAGGGAGCTGCTCGAGTGCTGGTGGGTGAAGTTCAACAACCACCCCGCGCCCCCCAAGGTGGGCGTGACCGCGGCCGAGAGCGGCACCTACACGGACTTCGCCAACATCAACCTGGGCGGGCTCACGAGGGACGGCGAGAGCGCCGTGTGCGCCATGAGCTACGTGCTGCTCGACGTGATCGACGACATGCACATCCTGCAGCCCAGCAACAACGTCCAGATCAGCCGCAAGACCCCCGACGAGTTCCTCCACGCCGCCATGCGCGTGATCGCCAAGGGCTACGGCTTCCCGAGCATGTTCAACGCCGACGCCGTGGTGAAGGAGCTCACCCGCCAGGGCAAGACCCTGGAAGACGCCCGCGAAGGCGGTTGCAGCGGTTGCGTGGAGGCCGGCGCGTTCGGGAAGGAAGCGTACATCCTGACCGGGTACTTCAACCTGGCGAAGATGCTGGAGCTGGCGCTGCACGACGGGTTCGATCCGCGTACCGCCAAGCAGATCGGCCCGAAGACCGGCGACCCGCGCGCGTGGCGCTCCATGGACGACGTGATGGCGGCCTGGAACGCCCAGCTCCGCCACTTCATCGACATCAAGATCGCCGGCAACGATGTGCTCGACCGCGCCTACGCCGAACACATGCCCGCCCCGTATCTGTCGCTGCTGATCGACGACTGCATTGCGGAGGGCGTGGACTACAACGCCGGCGGCGCGCGCTACGACACGAGCTACGTGCAGGGCGTCGGCACAGGCACTCTGACCGACTCCCTCGCCGCCATTGCGCACCTGGTGTTCGACGAGGGCACCGTCTCGATGGATGGATTACTCACTGCACTGGACCACGACTTCGCCGACGCCGAAATCCTCCGCCAAGCCGCCCTCAACAAAGCCCCCAAGTACGGCAACGACGACGACACCGCAGACCGCTGGATGGTCCGCTGCTTCGATTCGTTCCACGACGCCGTCGACGGTCGCCACAACGGCCGCGGCGGCACCTACCACATCGACATGCTGCCCACCACCTGCCACGTGTGGTTCGGCGCGGTGATGGGAGCCACGCCGGACGGCCGGCGCGCCGGCAAGCCCCTCAGCGAAGGCATCTCGCCGGTGCAGGGCGCCGACCGCAAGGGCCCGACCGCCGTCATGAACTCCGCCGCCAAGATGGATCACCTGCGAACGGGCGGCACGCTGCTCAACATGAAGTTTCTGCCGTCGGTACTGAGGTCGGAGTCGGGACCGCGGACGGCGTCGGGGCTGGTGCGCGGGTACTTCGGGCAGGACGGCCATCACGTGCAGTTCAACGTGGTGACGGCGGACACGCTGCGCGAGGCGCGGGAGAGGCCGGAGGAGCATCGGCATCTGATCGTGCGGGTGGCGGGGTACAGTGATTACTTCTGTGATCTTTCGGAGGAGTTGCAGGGGGAGATCATCAGGAGGACGGAGCATGAAGGGTGTTGATCCTGTCGCCCGCTTGCTGCCAACTCGTCCCTCCAGCACATGGAGAAGGGCGACAATTCCTGAATCCATACTCGATGCAGGAGTGATCAGCCCAAGATGCGCTTCCGGTAGACGACCAGGCCCGCCATCAGAATCCCCCCGACAATCACCACCCACAACGAGTCCCTCCCACCATCCAACACGACCCCCACATCCCCAACCCCCGTCAACACGAACGCCGCCCACTCCCGCGGTGGCATGCCCTCCGCGCGGCAGTGTTCGCGGGCGCGGGCCAGGGCCTCGTCGCGGTCGGCGCCGTCGGCGAGGGCATCGTAGAAGGCGGTCACGAACACGCGGGCGCCGCGGTCCTCCACGTCCCACAGGGTGCTCAGGACGGTGCGGGCGCCGGCGGCCAGGAACGAGCGCGGCAGGCCGAACCACCCCTCGCCCAGCACTCGGTGGCTGCCGAACGTGCTGCACCCGCTGAGCACCACCAGGTCGCCCCGGAACCGGGTGTCGGCGATCTCGCGGGCGGTCACGGACTCCGGTCCGTCGGGGCCGGCCAGCACCACCGACGAGCGGCCGCCGTCCACGGGGTCCACCACGGCGTGGGTGGCCAAGTGGAGCACGGCCGTGGGGACGGACAGGGCGGAGCGCAGCGATGCGGCGGTGGCCTGCGTGCCGACGCGGCGGTCGTCGTCGCGGGCTGTGATGGCGGCGATCTCGCGCCGGGCTTCGGGCAGAGGGATGCCGGCCATGGCGCGGGACGGGGTGTCGGGAAGGCGTCGGGGTTCGAGGTCGCCGGTCTCGGGGTCGGCGAAAGCCATGATGCCGCCGTCGGGAACCACCCGATCCTTCAGTTCCAGCAGCGACGAAGCGTTGGGCAGGTAGCTCAGCGCACGCCCCCGGCTCCACTCGCGGCCATCACGATCCTCGAGCATCCCCAGGGGAAAGCCCGCCAGGAACGACGGCGGCACCACGCAGAACCGCTCCACCTCCGGCGCCACGGCGGCCAGCACGGGGCCGGACAGGGCGACGGAGAGTCGGTACAGCACGGGACGACACGCCTCGAGGGATTCCCCCGCCGCCAGCAGGCGCAGGGCGGCCCGGGCGTCGGCCGCCAACGGGCCGGCAGGTCCGAGCTCGACGGCGCGCAACCCTCGGGCATCCAGGATGAAGGCGACCAGGGGATCGAAGGTCGGGTCGCTGAACAGGACCAGGGCGGCGTCGCGAGATGCGAGCAAGGGGTGCAGTTCGTCAGGGCCCGCCGCACCCGCGCCGGTCCGATCCCGGAACGCCGGGGCGCGCCCGCGCTCCACATAGGCGAAGGCGCCGGCCGTATCTCCGACGGCCAGACGACACGCCGCCAGCGACGCATACACCTCGCCGTTGATCTGGAAGATGCCGGTGCGGCTGCGCTCGTCGTC